>NZ_JAPEPX010000001.1:4987500-6187500 GCF_026339935.1 Streptomyces sp. NBC_01551 | reverse complement strand
CGGACGCGCCGAGGCGGTTGGCGCCGTGGTCGGAGAAGTTGGCCTCGCCGATCGCGAACAGGCCGGGGACGGTGGTCTGGAGGTCGTAGTCCACCCATAGGCCGCCCATCGTGTAGTGCACGGCGGGGTAGATCCGCATGGGGACCTCGTACGGGTTCTCCGCGGTGATCCGCTCGTACATCTCGAAGAGGTTGCCGTACTTCTCGGCGACCTTGTCGCGGCCCATGCGGCGGATGGCGTCGGCGAAGTCCAGGTACACGCCCTGGCCGCCGGGGCCGACTCCGCGGCCCTCGTCGCAGACGTTCTTGGCGGCGCGGGAGGCGATGTCGCGGGGCACGAGGTTGCCGAAGGAGGGGTAGATCCGCTCCAGGTAGTAGTCGCGCTCCGCCTCGGGGATCTCGGCGGCGGGGCGGGTGTCGCCCTTGGCCTTGGGGACCCAGATGCGGCCGTCGTTGCGCAGGGACTCGCTCATCAGGGTGAGCTTGGACTGGTGGTCGCCGGTGCGCGGGATGCAGGTGGGGTGGATCTGGGTGAAGCACGGGTTGGCGAAGTAGGCGCCGCGCCGGTGCGCCCGCCAGACGGCGGTCGCGTTGGAGTTCATGGCGTTGGTGGAGAGGTAGAAGACGTTGCCGTAGCCGCCGGAGGCGAGGACGACGGCGTCCGCGTAGTACGCGGAGATCTCGCCGGTGATCAGATCGCGGGCGACGATGCCGCGGGCCACGCCGTCGACCGTGATCAGGTCGAGCATCTCGGTGCGGGCGTGCATCTCGACGTTGCCGGCGGCGATCTGCCGGGACAGCGCCTGGTAGGCGCCGAGCAGCAGCTGCTGGCCCGTCTGGCCGCGGGCGTAGAAGGTGCGGGAGACCTGGACGCCGCCGAAGGAGCGGGTGTCGAGGAGGCCGCCGTACTCGCGGGCGAAGGGGACGCCTTGGGCCACGCACTGGTCGATGATCTCCACGGAGATCTGCGCGAGGCGGTGGACGTTGGACTCGCGGGCGCGGAAGTCGCCGCCCTTGACGGTGTCGTAGAAGAGGCGGTGCACCGAGTCGCCGTCGTTGCGATAGTTCTTGGCGGCGTTGATGCCGCCCTGCGCGGCGATGGAGTGGGCGCGGCGCGGGGAGTCGGAGTAGCAGAACTGGACGACGTGGTAGCCCTGCTCGGCGAGGGTGGCGCCGGCCGCCCCGCCGGCCAGGCCGGTGCCGACGACGATCACGGTGTGCTTGCGGCGGTTGGCCGGGTTGACGAGTTTGGCCTCGAAGCGGCGGCGGTCCCAGCGTTCGGCGATGGGGCCTTCGGGGGCCTTGGTGTCGGAGACCGGCTCGCCGGTGGCGTAGTTGGCGTAATCGCTCATGGTCAGCTCACCACTCCGGTCATGACGGCGACGGGGACGGACACGAAGCCCGCGAAGAGGACGAGGGCCAGGGCGTTGGCCAGGAACTTCAGGGTGCGGTCGCGGCGGGCGTTGCCCGCGCCGAGGGTCTGGGCGGCGCTCCAGAAGCCGTGCCGGACGTGCAGGCCGACCGCGACCATCGCCACGATGTAGATGGTGTTGCCGTACCAGGTGGAGAACGTGGCGAGGACGTTCTCGTAGGGGTGGCCGGCCCAGGCGCGCTCGTTGACGGTGAGCGTGGTCAGGTCGAGCAGGTGCCAGACGATGAAGAGGGCGAGGATGATGCCGCCCCAGCGCATCGTGCGGGTGGCGTAGCTGGCGCGGCGGCGCTTGTGGGCGTACTTGACGGGGCGCGCCTTGATGTCGCGGCGGCTGAGCTGGTAGGCGGATACCCCGTGCGCGACGACGGCGACGATCAGGCCGATGCGGACCATCCACAGGGCCCACTCGTGGTGCAGGAGCGGCGCTCCCATGGCGCGCAGCCAGTGGGCGTAGCCGTTGAAGTCGCCCGGCCCGAAGAAGATCTTCAGGTTGCCGAACATGTGGGCGACGAGGTAGCCGAGCATGATCGCGCCGGATACCGCCATGACGGACTTCTTGCCGACGGTGGAGTCCCAGAGCGTTCGCATGGTGGACGGCCGTCGGCCCGTCCGCGTTGCCAGAGCCATGACGAACACGCTAGGGACCAAGGGCCTGAAAGGTCCAAGACATGATGGAGCTCATATCGATAGGGCCTCCCTATGATGCGCGCTACGCTGGAGGAATGCAGTTCCATCAGCTCCTGTATTTCGTGGCGGTCGCCGAGACCCAGCACTTCACGCGCGCGGCGCAGCGGGTGCACGTGGCGCAGCCCTCGCTGTCGCAACAGATCAAGGCGCTGGAGCGGGAGCTGGGGGCGGAGCTGTTCAGCCGGGCGCGGGGGAACATCACGCTCACCGATGCGGGCGAGGCGCTCCTGCCGCTGGCGCGGCGGATCCTGGCGGACGCGGACACCGCGCGGCTGGAGGTGCAGGAGCTGGCGCAGCTGCGGCGCGGGCGGGTGCGGCTGGGGGCCACGCCGAGCGTGTGCACGGGTCTGCTGCCGGGCGTGCTGCGGGACTTTCACCGCGCGCATCCGGGAATCGAGCTGCTGATCGAGGAGAGCGGGTCGCTGGACCTGGTGCGGGAGCTGGCGCGCGGGGCTCTGGACCTGGCGCTGATCGCGCTGCCGCTGCCGCCGTCGGCGCCCGCGCTGACCACCGTCGAGTTGCTGACGGAGGACCTGGTCGTGGTCTCCTCGGCGGACTTGCCGCCTCCGGCGGGCGGTGGGCCGCTCACGATCTCGGCGTTGCGCGAGGAGCCGATGGTGATGTTCCGCCATGGCTACGACCTGCGGGACCTGACCGTGACCGCCTGCCGGGCGGCGGGCTTCGAGCCGGTGTTCACGGTGGAGGGCGGGGAGATGGACGCGGTGCTCGGCTTCGTCCGCGCGGGCCTGGGCATCGCGGTGGTCCCGGCCATGGTCGTCGACCACGCCGGCCCGGGTCTGCGCAGCACCCCGCTCGCGGGGTCCCCGCTGCGCCGCACCATCGCGCTGGCCCACCGCACGGACGTCGCTCCCCCGCGCGCGGCGCGCGAGCTCAAGCGGATCCTGGTGGGCTGACGGGCGGGGGCCGTGCGCACGCGCCGCCGGGTGGCGGGCACGGCCGGCCGGAGCCGGGCCGATCGGCGCTGGGCTGACCCGGACCTGGCCGACCGGGGCTGGGGCGGCCCGGGCCCGGCCGATCGGCGCTGGGCCGGGCGGGGCGGCGCTGGGCGGCGCTGGGCCGGGCGCCGCTGGGCTGAGCCGGCCGGGGCCGGGCCGGGCGGGGCCGGGCCGGGCCGGGCGGGGCCGGGCCGGGCCGGGCGGGGCCGGGCGGGGCCCAGTGGTCAGGACAGGCGTATGGGCAGGGCCTGGTCGAGGCCGGAGGCCAGCATGGTGAAGGCCCGCTCCGCGTCGGCGACGGCGGCCGGGTGGGCCTCGTCGGCGCTCAGCCCGGAGTCGATCCGGCGCCAGTTCTCCCGGCCCAGTTCATGGCGGACCGCCACCAGGTGCAGGGCCGCCAGCCGGGCGGTGAGCGGCTCGACCGACTCCACCTCCAGCACGTCCGCGAGCAACTCGACCTCGCGGGCGGTGTAGTGGGCGAGCCGGGTGTCCAGGCTGGCAGTGGAGTAGACGAGCCGTTCGAAGGCGAGCACGTTCGGGTGGTCGCTGATCCCCGTGATCGGATCGCGTTCCGCGAGGGCGGCGAGGAAGTGCGCCCGCACCGCCCCCACCGGGGTCTGCCCGGCGGGCCGTTCGCGCACGACGCGCGCCGCCTCGTCCTGGTGGTCGGCGAACCGGTCGAGGACCAGGTCCTCCTTCGTCGGGAAGTACCGGAACAGGGTGGGTTTGGAGATCTCGGCCGCGGCGGCGACATCCGCCACCGAGACGGCGTCGAAGCCCCGTTCCAGGAAGAGTTCCAGCGCCGTGGCCGCCAGCTGGCGACGCGTACGCAGCTTCTTGCTCTCGCGCAGACCCGTCGTGTTCTCCATGCGCATAGCCTAACACAGGATCGTGACCGAGTTATTTTTTTAACCGGGTTGCGTTTTTCGTCGAGAGCCGCTTTCCTTGAGTCATAGACCTGATGAGAGGACCCTCCGATGACCGACGTACTGATCACCGGCTCCGGCCCCACCGGACTCACGCTCGCCTGTGACCTGGCCGCCCGCGGCATAGCGGTGCGGGTGATCGAGCAGCGCTCCGCCCCGCACCGCGAGTCGCGCGGCAAGGGGCTCCGGCCGGGCAGCCTCGACGTCTTCGAAGAGCTCGGCGTGGCCGATCGCGTGGTGGCCATGGGCACGACGCGGGTGGTGCTGCGCAAGTACTTCGACGGGAAGCACATCAACGACACCGCCATCGGCGACAGCGGTGTGCTGGTGGGGCAGTGGCAGATCGAGGAGGTGCTGCGCGACCGGCTGGCCGAGCTGGGCGTGCGCGTCGAGTACGAGTCCCGGCTCGCCGGCATCTCCCAGGACGCGGCCGGGGTGCGCGCGGAGCTGGAGGACGGCACCGTGATCGCGGCCCGTTATCTCGCGGGGTGCGATGGCGGGCGCAGCAGCACCCGCAAGCTCCTCGGGATCCCGTTCGAGGGGAGCGGCGAGCAGGAGCCGGCGATGGTGATCGGGGACGTCAGGGCTCCGGGGCTCAGCCGCGACGTGTGGCACCAGTGGTTCACGTCGGAGGGGGGCGGGATACTGCTCTGCCCGATGCCGGGGACGGATACGTTCCAGTTGCAGGCCTCGCCCGAGGCCGACGAGCGGGGCGAGTTGTTGCCGCCGTCGCTGGAGAGCTTCCAGCGGCTCTTCGACCGGCACGCCCGGATACCGGGGATACGGCTCGCGGACCCCAGCTGGCTCTCCGCCTGGCGGGTCAACGTCCGCATGGCCACCCGGATACGCGAGGGCCGGGTGGTCCTCGCGGGGGACGCGGCGCACGTCCACCCGATAGCCGGCGGGCTGGGCATGAACACCGGCATCCAGGACGCGGCCGCCCTCGGCCGGGCGCTGGCCGCCGCCCTCACCGGGCCGGCCGGGGAGGAGGCGCTCGACGCGTACCAGGCGGACCGGCTTCCTGTGGCCGCCGAGCTCCTGGCCGACACGACGCGGCGCTACGAGCGGGTGCTGGCGGCCGTCCGGGAGCCCGGACGGGGCACGGAGGCGGGCCTGGACTGACGCGGGCGGGCCCTGCCCCGGGGCAGGCCCGACGCGGGCCGCCTCTCCCCGGACTGCGGCGACGCGGGCCCGCCCCTCCCCGGGTTGAGGCGACCCAGGCCGATGTGACGCGGGCCGACCTGACCCGGGCCAGCCCGGGAGGTGGCTGGCCCCGGGAGGTGGCCGGCCCCGCGTTCAGGGGGTGGGGACGGCGTCCGAGAGGGAGAGGGTGTGGATGCGGTCCGGTGCCCCCGGGCGGGCGTAGTACCAGCCCTGGGCGGTGTCACAGCCCAGGGCGCGGAGCTGGGCCGCCTGGGCGCCGGTCTCCACGCCCTCGACCGTGACGGCGAGTTCGAGACTGTGGGCCAGGGCGACGATGCCCTCCACGATCTTGACGTCGACGGGGTCGGCCGGCTGCTGCTGCATCCCCCGGGTGAAGGAGCGGTCCAGTTTCAGGACGCTCACCGGGAGGCGTCGCAGGTTGGCCAGGTTCGAGTAGCCGGTGCCGAAGTCGTCGAGCGCGATGTCCACGCCGAGCGCGGCGAGCCGGCGCAGCGGTTCCAGGAGTTCGTCGTCCGCGCCTATCAGGGCCGACTCGGTGACCTCCAGGCACAGCGCGCCGGGGGCCAGGCCCGAGTTCTCGAGCACCGCCAGGGTGTCGGCGACCAGGCCGGGGTGGTGCAGTTGGGTCGGCGAGAGGTTGACGTTGATCCGCAGGGCGGAGCCGCCGTGCTGGCGCTGCCAGTTGCGGGCCTGGCGGACCGCCTCCTCCAGGACCCAGCGGCCGAGCGGCACGATCAGTCCGGTCCGTTCGGCGAGCGGGATGAAGCGGTCCGGGCCGAGCACCCCGTACTGCGGGTGGGACCAGCGGACGAGGGCCTCCGCGCCGTGCACGCTGCCGTCGTGCATGTGCACCAGCGGCTGGTACTCGATGAAGAACTCGCCGCGTTCCAGCGCCGCGGGCAGGGCGTTGGTCAGGCCGTGCCGGGTGATGGCCCGGGCGTCGGCCTCCGCGTCGGCGAACTCGAAGCGGTTGCCGCCGGCCGCCTTGGCCCGGTACATCGTGATGTCGGCGCTGCGCAGCACCTCCGCCGGGGTGCGCACCCCGGCCGGGCCCTCGACGATGCCGATGCTGCCCCGGACCGTCAGCTCCCGGCCGTCCAGTCGGATGGGGGTGGACAGCGCCGACAGGATGCGGACCGCCAGCTCGGTGGCCTTCTCGTCCGTGTCGGTTCCGGTGGTCAGCGCCACGAACTCGTCGCCGCCGAGCCGGGCGACCACCTCGCCGGGGCCGGTCGCGCAGCTCTGCAGCCGGTCCGCGACCTCCACCAGCAGCCGGTCGCCCGCCGAGTGGCCGAGGCTGTCGTTGACGGCCTTGAACCCGTCGAGGTCCAGGTAGCACAAGCCGAAGTGGCTGCCGCCCGCTCCGCCCAGGGCCTTCTCCAGGCGTTCGAAGAACAGCGTCCGGTTGGGAAGGCCTGTCAGCGCGTCGTGCGTGGCCTCGTAGCGGAGCCGGAGGTTCAGCAGTCGGCGCTCGGTGGTGTCCTCCATCAGGGCCAGCTGGTACTGCGGCCGGCCCTCGGCGTCGCGCAGGAGCGAGACCGTCAGGTTGGTCCAGAGCACGGTGCCGTCGTGCCGGTAGTACGGCTTCTCCACGCGGTAGTGCTCGCGCTCCCCGCGTACGAGTTCCGCGTACATCTGCCAGACGTGCGGGGTGTCGTCGGGGTGGCCCCACTCGCTGACGTTGCGGCTGCGGACGTGGCCGTCGAGGCCGCCGAACATCTGGAGCAGGGTGTCGTTGACCTCCAGGACGTTGCCGTCCAGGTCGGCGATGCCGATGCCGATGGCCGCGCCCTCGAAGACGGCGCGGAAGCGCGCCTCGCTGGCGTGCAGCGCCTGCTGGGCGTCGGTGCGCGCGGTCAGGGCGGAGCGGGCGATCGCCTCCTGCTCCCGCAGGGTGCGCTCGCGCAGGGCCCGGGCGAAGCCCGCCGCGATGCCGTGCTGGAGCCGGGCGCACCGGGAGCGGTACTCCTCGGTGCCCTCGGCGTCGGAGCCGTTCGGCCCGCAGTACAGCACCAGGTACGACTCGACCACGCCGAGGGTGCCGGCCAGCGCCTCCGGGTCGGTGCAGTGCACGGCGACGAGTCCGGCGCCGACGCGCTGGGCGACGGAGGCGTCGAAGGGCCGGGCGTGCAGGGCGTCGACGAGCGTCCGGGTGAGCGGAACCAGGTGGAGTTCGAACTCGGGCCGGGTCAGGGAGGTCGCCGTGACGGGGAAGATGGCCCGTCCCCAGATGGTGGCGAACCTTCCGATCCGGTCCTCCAGCGCGCAATCCTGGTCGGGGGTCGGCGTGCCGGGAGGCACCGCGGCCGAGAGTCTCACGCCTTGCGCCCCACACCACCGAAGCCGGAGAAGGCGTACGGGTCTTCCGCCGCCTCACTGTCCGCCGGGTCCTCGGCGCCGTCGGGCCGCCAGTTCGGCATGGCCACGACCCCGGGGGCGACCAGCTCGAACCCGTCGAAGAACCGGGTGATCTCCTCGCCGCTGCGCATGACGAGCGGGTTGCGGATGTCCCGGTAGACGCCGACGGTGCCGGCCGCGACCTCCTGGGCCAGCGGGATCCCCTGGTAGGAGGCGTGGGTGAGGACCAGCAGGCTGCCCGGGGCGAGCGCGTCGCGGAGCTCGGCGACGGCGGCGTAGGGGTCGTCCGAGTCCTCCAGGAAGTGCAGGACGGCGACGAGCAGCAGGGCGACCGGGCGGCCGAGGTCCAGGAGTCCGGCGACCTCGGGGGCGGCCAAGATGTCCTGCGGCTTGCGCAGGTCGGCGGCGACGATGTCGGCGTGCTCGTCTCCGGCCAGGACGGCGCGGCTGTGCGCGACGGCGACCGGGTCGTGGTCGACGTAGACCACGCGGGCCTCGGGGCTGGCGGCCCGCGCGATCTCGTGGACGTTGCCGAAGGTGGGGATGCCGGAGCCGATGTCGAGGAACTGGGTGACGCCTTGGTCCACGGCGTAGCGGACGGCGCGGCGCATGAATGCCCGGTTCGCCTGCATGATCTTGGGGAGGCCCGGCATGAATTCCATGGCGCGCCGGGCGGCCTGGCGGTCGACCTCGAAATTGTGGGAGCCGCCCAGGTAGTAATCGTAGATACGGGACACGCTCGGCACCGATATGTCGATGCCTGGCGGGGCCCAGGCGGGGCGCTCCATCGGGGTCTCCAAGCCGTAGTGTTTCCGTGGTCCGGGCGGGTCGGACTCCGGTCGGACTCCTGTCCGAGCCGAATGTACTGATCATTGACCAACGGAGCGAGCCAAAGCGGAAATTGGCGATCCGTTCTTGGTCACACATCAAAGGCACGTTCGGCACCCCGCACGCCGTATGAGCGAATCCGACACATCCCGTTTGTGGATTGACCGACCCGTGACCAAACCCCGTCGAAGACTGGCTCAAACCCATAGGGTCCCAACTCCGCCCGTTCAGGCGAACCGGAGCCGAGCCGAGGGTGCGCGGGCGCGCGCGGACCCATGCTCCCCGGGTGAACAGAGCCTGTACCCGGCGCCTGCTGGCGGTCCCGGTCCTGCTGTGGGCGGCGCTCGCCGCCTCGCCGGCGGTGGCTGACAGCTGCGCCTACGCGACGATCGACTCCGGTGACGGAACGGCCGCCGTCAGGGTGTTCGCGGCCGCCGGCAGCGGCGGGGGCGGAGCCGGCCGGGGTGGCGGACATCACGGTGGCGGCCACGGAAACGGTCATGGAAACGGCCACGGCGGCGGTCACGGCGGAGGCCATCACGGCGGTCACCACTGCCCGCCGCCGCCTCCCCCGCCCTGTCCGCCGAAGCCGACGCCGACGCCGACGCCCACAGCGCCGAAGCCCACCCCCACCCCGAAACCGACGCCGCCGAAGCCCACGCCGAAACCGACTCCGCCGCCCAAGCCGACGCCACCTCCGGCGCCCCCGCCCAAGCCGGCGCCGAAGCCCACGCCGAAGCCGCCTGCACCGGCCCGGCCGAAGCCGGCCCCGGCCCCGCCGCGCGTCCACAAGGCCCCGGCGCCGCCACCACCCGCACCGCAGCCGCCCCCGCCCCCCGCGGCGACCCCGCCGCCACCGCCCAAGCCGGTGGCCCGCCCGTCGTACCGCGCGCCGGCCCGCAAGCCGGTCGAGCACCACATCTCACCCGTGACCTTCACCTTGCTGACCTCGGCTCCCGCGGTGCTCGCGATCGTCGCGCTGCGCCCGCGCTAGCCCCGCCGCCTGCCCACCGGTCAGCGACCGTCGGATCCGTTTTGGAGTGACCTTGTCGGAGTGGCTCGTCCTGTCCCTCGCGATGGCCGCGGCCTGCGCCGTCGTACTGTCCATCGCCTTCTTCAACCACCGGCGGATCGGCGAGGACGACGATCCGAACGAAACCCCGGACGTCATCGAGTACATGACGATGATGATCGGGGTGATCTACGCGATCGTGCTGGGCCTGGCGATCGCGGGCGTCTGGGAGGGCCGCGGCGCCGCCCAGGAGTACGTGCGCCAGGAGGCACAGGCCCTGCACGAGATCTCCGTCCGCTCCGAGGTCTATCCGGCCGAGGTCCGCAAGAAGATCCGGGCCGACGTCGACGCGTACGTGACGCACGTGGTGCGCACGGAGTGGACGGAGATGGCGGAGAGCGGCAACCTCACGGACCGGGGCGGGGAGCTGCTGGAACGTATCCGCCGCGATGTCACGGACTACGACCCGCAGACCGATCACGAGGGGCAGGCCTACCAGCCCCTGGTCGACCAGGTCGCGGCGGTGGACGACGCCCGCAGCGCCCGCGGTCTGGGCGCGGGGGCGACGATGCCGGGGGTGGTCTGGTTCGGGCTGATCGCGGGGGCGCTGGTGACGGTGGGCCTGATCTTCACCCTGCAGATCAGGCGGTCCTTCCGGGAGCTGCTGCTGGCGGGCCTGTTCAGTGCGCTGATCGCGTTCTTGCTGTTCCTGATCTGGGACTTCGACGCGCCGTTCGGCCGGGGCATCTCGGCCACCGCCGAGCCCTTCCTCGCCCAGTTCCCGCATCTGGGCCTCGGCGACTGAGCCTCGGCCGGCGGTGCGCCAAACCGGGGGCGGGCCTCCCGTCCCCGGTTCGGCCTACGGGCATGCCCCATTCGCCCGTTCCTGATCGCGGGTCACCGGACCCGCACCTAGCGTGGCGGACATCGAGGCGCACGACCTCCCACGTGCGGAAACCGTTCCGCGGCTGCTCCTCGGGGATCCGGAGAATCAACCATGGGTGCGATACGCAGCTCCGCCACAGCCCTGCTGAGCGCCGGCGCCACGGGCGCCGCCCTGGCGCTCGGCGCTCTCGGCGTGCCCGCCGCGACCGCGGCCGAGGCGCAGCCGATCACCTCGTTCGGCTTCACGATCACCCCCTCCACGGTGGCCCCGGGCGGCCAGACGGTCCTTGCCGTCAGCGGCTGCAACGCCGCCTACTCCACGGCCTCCTCCGGGATCTTCGACACCGTGAGCATCGCGCGCGGACAGACCGCACGGGTGACCGTCGACCGGGACGCCCGGCGCGGAGCCGTGTACTCCGTCTCCTTCACCTGCAACGGCGAGACCGGCTCGGCCGACCTCACCATCGCCGGCGGCACCGCCGCGCCCACCACCAGCTCCACGGTCGGCGTCTCCCGCAACTCCACGACCGGGCCCACGCGCAGCGCCGCCCCGGCGGCCTCCGGGAGTGCCTCACTGGGTGTGCGCGGCGGGCTCGGCGGCAGCGTGGCCGGCATGGACCCCCTGGAACTCGGCGCGGGCGCCGCGTTCTTCCTCGCCGCGGCCGCCACCACGGCGTTCGTGGTGCGGCGGCGCGGCACCGGCCGCGGCCATTGAGCGCAATCGCCGGTCGCCCCGAGCCCCGGCCAGGACTCGGGGCGACCGGCGGTTTCCGGGGCCCGGGGAGGTCGGCCGGTCAGCCGGTGGCACCGGACGGGCGACGACGGCGCATCACGTGGATGCCCGCGCCCAGGGCCGCCGTACCGACGAGGCCCGCGCCGATGGCGGTCTCGGCGGCGGACGGGCCGATGGATCCGCCGATGCCGCCCTGGGCGCCGTTGCCCCGCAGGATCGTGAAGCGGTGGGTGGCGACCAGGCTGTTGTCGTGGCACTTGACGGACAGCGTGTGATTGCCGGGCGAGGCGTGGTTGAAGATCCGCACCGTCGCGAACCCGATGGAGCCGGCGGACAGGTTCGTCTGCGGAAAGTTGCCGTGCGACCAGACGGTGCCGCCGTGGCCGCAGCCCGCGGCGCTGACCTGCATGGTGGCGCCCTGGTGCACGGAGTACGGGTTGACCGTGACGTTGCTGGGCCCGTTGCCGGAGCCGTTCCCGCCGCGGCCGGGGGCCGGTGGGGGGCCGCCCTGGGCGCCCAC
Source organism: Streptomyces sp. NBC_01551 (assembly GCF_026339935.1). NCBI lineage: Bacteria > Bacillati > Actinomycetota > Actinomycetes > Kitasatosporales > Streptomycetaceae > Streptomyces > Streptomyces sp. NBC_01551. The sequence continues at coordinate 6,176,000 of NZ_JAPEPX010000001.1, read as the reverse complement.
GCCCGGCGGGGGCCCGCCCGCCGCGTCGGCGGTGGCGAGGGGAGTACTGAGGCCGACGGCGGCGCAGGCCGCCGCGGCCACGGCGAGGGCGCGAAGAACACGCATGGTGGAACCTCCAACGGGAAGCGCCCCGGAGCGGTCGCCCGGGAAGATCGACGAGAACGCCTCCCACGTCGAACCCTCAGGGGGCCTCGCAACCGGCGCATGTCCGGCTTTGGGCCGCCCGGTTGAGCGACACGCCGAAGCGCGTCCGCGTGTCCTGACGGATCCGCAGGTCACGACCCGTCAGGCATTTATGTGACGAATACCTGGATGGGCGCACCCCAACCGGGCGCACCACCCGTTCGCCCCTCCCCGATCGCCGGACCGACCGCACGCCCTTAACGTGCGGGAGGAAGGGCGTACTGGGGTGGGACTGGAACGCGGGTCGGGACCCCCGCGTCGGGAAGGGAGAGCCATGACCGAGGACGAGGGCGAGCAGAAACCGAGAAGACGCTCCCCCTGGGGTGTGCTCGCGCTGGTCATGCTCAGCGGCCTCGCCATGATGCGCAACGGGGCGACGGCGGAGGACGGACCGCCGCAGCCGGCCGCGGCGGCGGCGGTCGCGGTGAGCTCCGATCAGCTGCCGGTGAATCCGCCCGAGCCGCCGCAGGACATGGAGGTGCTGGAGCACTCGTCGGTGCAGCGCGTGCGGATCCCGGCGATCCGGGTGGACGCGCCGGTGATGACCGTCGGGCTGGACGCGCAGGGCTGGATCGACGCCCCGCCGCCGCAGGACCCGAATCTGGCGGGCTGGTACCTCAACGGCATCTCGCCGGGGCAGCGCGGCTCGGCGGTGATCGTGGGCCACGTGGACAACGCGCAGGGCCCGGCGGTCTTCTACGGGCTGGGCTCGCTGCGCAAGGGCAACCACATCGAGGTGGAGCGGTACGACGGGCGCACGGCGGTGTTCGAGGTGTACGGGGTGGAGGTCTTCTCGAAGGAGTCCTTCCCCGGAGCCCGGGTGTACGGGGACACCGGGCACCCCGAACTCCGGGTGATCACGTGTGGCGGCGGCTATTCGAAGGCGAAGGGCTACGACGGCAACGTGGTGGTCTTCGCCCGCATGGTGCAGGCCCGCTGAGACCCGCCGAGGCCCGCGGGGGCCTCGGGTGAAACGGCACGGGCCGCCCCGCCGGGGAACGTCTCCTCAGCGGGGCGGCAGCGTCGGCAGGGTCATCCGGTAGCCCCGCCCGATCAGTTGGGGCAGGTACGTGCTGAGCGCCTGGACGCTCTGCGAGCGGTTGCCGCCCGCGTCGTGGTTCAGCACGATCACGCCGGGCCCGGCGCCCTTGAGGACCCGGGAGACGATGGTGGGGGTGCCGGGCTCCTTCCAGTCCAGGGTGTCCACGGTCCAGGCGAGCGGCTCCATGCCCAGTTCGGCGCCGATCTCGAACGCGGCCCGGTTCCACGCCCCGTACGGCGCCCGGAACCACAGCGGGGCCTCTCCGATGGTCTGGTGTACGACGTCGCTCGTGCGGCCGATCTCGGAGGCGAGGGCGGGCCGGCTGAGCTTGGGGATGAGCGGGTGCGTCCAGGTGTGGTTGCCGATGACATGGCCCTCGGCGACCATCCGGCGCAGCAGGTCCCGGTGTTCGGTGGCCATCTCCCCGCAGACGAAGAACATGGCGCGCACCCCGTACCGGGCGAGGGTGTCGAGGATGGCCGGCGTGTAGCGGGGGTCGGGGCCGTCGTCGAAGGTGAGGGTCATGGCGCTGGCCGGGGAGGTCCCGGCCGGCAGTTCCAGGATGGGCCGGGTGCGGACGGCGGGTTTCGCCGCGGCGGGGCGGACGGGGGCCTCGGAGGTCATGGGCTGCAGCCGGTACGCCGTGCGGGGTGGGCCCTGGAGGCTCAGCGCGGGCGCTCCGCCCGCTCCCGCCGCTCCCCCTCCCGGCCCGGCGGCCTCCGCGGCTCCGGCGCCGCCCGCGACTGCGGGTACGCCGGGCGCGCCGGGTACGCCGGTCGTCCCAGCCGTGCCGGGCCCGCCGGTCTCGCCCCCGGAGAGCAGTCCCGAGGCGGCGGCGACTCCGAGGAAGACGGCGGTCCGCAGGAGCACGCGCCGCCCTACTGTCGGTTCGTCGTTTTTCATTATTACTACGTATCAACGACATCCCCGCGGATGTCGAGAGGCGCGGACGCACCTTCTCCCCCTCACCCGTTCAGCCGCGCCTCACCAGCGGGAACGGAAGCGTCTCGCGGATCGTCAGACCCGTGAGGAACATGACCAGCCGGTCGACGCCGATGCCCAGGCCGCCGGTCGGCGGCATGGCGTACTCCAGCGCGTCCAGGAAGTCGTTGTCGAGCTCCATCGCCTCCGGGTCGCCGCCCGCCGCCAGCAGCGACTGCGCGGTGAGTCGGCGCCGCTGCTCGACCGGATCGGTGAGCTCCGAGTAAGCGGTGCCCAGTTCGGTGCCGAAGGCCACCAGGTCCCAGCGCTCGGCGAGCCGCGGGTCCTTGCGGTGCTGCCGGGTCAGCGGGGACACGTCCGTGGGGAAGTCCTTGTAGAAGGTGGGCAGCTTGGTCTTCTCCTCGACCAGCCGCTCGTACATCTCCAGCACCACGTCACCGCGGGTGTCCTCGGGCGCGTGCGGCACGCCCGCCCGGTCGCACAGCCGCCGCAGCACCGGTTCCGCGGTGTCGGCGTCGACCTCCTCGCCGAGGGCCTCGCCGATCGCCCCGTACATCGTCTTGACCGGCCAGATGCCGGAGATGTCGTGGACGACGAGCTTGCCGTCGGGGCCGGCCTTGTGGGCGATCGGCGAGCCGAAGGCGGCGGTGGCCGCGCCCTGGATCAGCTCCCGCGTCAGGTCGAGCATCACGTCGTAGTCGGCGAAGGCCTGGTAGGCCTCCAGCATCGTGAACTCGGGGTTGTGCTTGTAGGAGACGCCCTCGTTGCGGAAGGTGCGGCCCATCTCGAAGACCTTCTCCATGCCGCCGACGCACAGCCGCTTGAGGTACAGCTCGGGGGCGATGCGCAGGTAGAGGTCGAGGTCGTAGGCGTTGATGTGGGTGCGGAACGGCCGGGCGTTGGCCCCGCCGTGGATCTGCTGGAGCATCGGGGTCTCGACCTCCAGGTAGCCGCGGTCCAGCAGCCCCTGGCGCAGTGCCTGCACGGCCGCCGAGCGGGCCCGTACGACGTCCCGTGCCTCGGGGCTCGCGACCAGGTCGAGGTAGCGGCGCCGGACCCGGGCCTCCGGGTCGGCGAGGCCCTTGCGTTTGTCCGGGAGCGGGCGCAGGCACTTGCCGGTGAGCTGCCAGGAGCGGACCACGACGGACAGTTCGCCGCTCTTGCCGGCGCCGACCTCCCCGCGCACGAGCACGTGGTCGCCGAAGTCGACCTGGGAGGTGAAGGAGTCCAGTACGGCGGCGCCCGACTCGTCGCGGGTGAGCATCAGCTGCGCGTCGCCGGACCAGTCGCGCAGGACGGCGAAGACGACGCCGCCGAGGTCCCGTACGACCATCACCCGCCCGGCGAGGGTGACCTCCTCGCCGGTCCGGGCGCCCGGCGGGTGCACCGGGTGGGCGGCTTTGAGCTGCGCCACGGTGTGGGTGCGCTGCGGGATGCCGACGGGGTACGGGTCGGTGCCGGCGGCCCGGATCCGCTCCAGCTTGTCGTGCCGGACCCGGACCTGATCGGGCAGCCGCTCGGCCGGTACCCCTTCCCCCTCCTGCGCCACGAGGTCCAGTCCGAGGGAGTCGATGGAGGGCAGCCCCTCGGTGGTGACGGGTGCGGTGAGACCCTTGGCGTGGCCCTTGCCCCAGAGCTTGCGCATGCTGGGTACGGAGACGAAGCCCTCGGCGATGCCGGAGGCGAGGCTGACCCGGGCGAGCGAGCCGGCGTCCTGGTAGCAGAGGAAGCGCGGGTACCACTCGGGGCCGTACTTGACGTTCGAGCGGTACAGGGCCTCCAGCTGCCACCAGCGGGAGAAGAACAGCAGCAGCCGGCGCCACAGCTTGAGGACGGGGCCGGCGCCGATCCGGCCGCCCTCCTCGAAGGCGGAGCGGAACACGGCGAAGTTGAGGGAGATCCGGCGCACGCCCAGGCCGGGGGCGGCGGCGCAGAGCTGGGCGACCATGAATTCCATGACCCCGTTGGGGGCGGCGCGGTCACGCCGCATCAGGTCGAGGGAGATGCCGTCCTTGCCCCAGGGGACGAAGGACAGCAGGGCGATCAGCGTGCCTTTGTCATCGAAGGCCTCGACCAGCAGGCAGTCCCCGTCGGCGGGATCACCGAGCCGGTCCAGGGCCATGGAGAAGCCGCGTTCGGTCTCGGTGTCGCGCCAGGTGTCGGCCCGGTCGACGATGTGCCGCATCTCCTCGTCGGTGAGGGTGCTGTGGCGGCGGATGACAGTGGTGGCGCCGGCCCGCTTGACCCGGTTGACGGCCTGACGGGTGACGCGCATGTCGCGGCCGTCGAGGTCGAAGTGGGCCACGTGCAGGATCGCCTCGTCGCCGAGTTGGAGGGCGCCGAGCCCGGAGCGGGCGTACGCGGTGGCTCCTTCCTCGGAGGCGCCCATGACGGCGGGCTGCCAGCCGTAGCGGCGGGCAACGGCCAGCCAGGCGTCGATGGCCGGCGTCCAGGCGGCCGGGTCGCCGACGGGGTCGCCGCTGGCCAGGCAGACCCCGGCCTCGACGCGGTAGGTGACGCCGGCCTTGCCGTTGGGGGCGAAGACGACGGCCTTGTCGCGGCGGGTCGCGAAGTAGCCGAGGGAGTCGCCGCGGCCGTAGGCGCCGAGCAGGGCGCGGATGCGGGGTTCCTCGTCGCCGTGCAGGGCGGCGGTCAGCCGCTGGGACCGGAAGAGGGTGGCGGCGGCGTTCAGCAGGGCGAGGGCGCCGAAGAGGCCGCACAGGAAGGACAGCGGGCGGGGCGGGCGGCCGTCGAACTCGCGGTCCGAGAAGAGACCGCCGAAGACTTCCTTGGCGGCCCAGTCCAGCCACTGCCCCTTGGGCAGGGTGCCGGGGAACAGCGCGACCAGGGCCCAGCCGAGGAACACGGCGGCGAGCAGGCCGAGACCGAGGACGAGCAGGGCCCGCCAGAGGGCGCCGGGGCGGGAGGCGGCGTAGAACTCGGCGCGGGCGGCGATCAGGATGACGAGGGCCGCCACCGAGATGGCCATGGAGGGGAAGCCGACCCAGTAGTCCCCGTCGGCGATGATCAGGACGTCGACCAGGATCAGCAGGGCCAGATAGGTGACGACGATCCACCAGGCGACCTTCTTGCAGGCGGCGAGGGCGGCGGCGAGCAGGAAGAGGAACACGGCGTACGCGAGGTTCGCGCTGACCGGGACGGTGTACAGGTCGAGGAAGCGGACGACGTGGCGCAGCAGCCGCCGCAGGGCCGGGGAGACCGACAGCAGGACGCAGAGGACGCCGAGGGCGGCGAAGAACGTGCCGAACGCGTCGGGCACCCGGTTCAGGAAGCGGTTCCTCGTTCCGCGCGTCTGCTCCACGGTCACACTCATGGTTCGCACTGTAGGGAGGGCGGCGTCGGTCCGCGCGCCGAGCCGGATAGCCTCGCGGGTGTGACGGAGCATGTGAACACGGGGTTCGAACGCGGTACGGACGGCCCGAAGGTGATCCTCGCCGGGATCGACGGGTCGGAGTCCTCGCTGCGGGCGGCGGCGTACGCGGCGGGGCTGGCGCGGCGGCAGAACGCGCTGCTGGCTCTGGTGTACGTCCAGCCGGTGATGGCGGCCGGGGCCTCGCTGGGCGCGCCCGTGGCGGGAGCCACGGAGGAGATCGCGGCGGGGATCGTGACGGAGATCCGCGAGGCGGCGGAGCGGCTCAAGGGCATCTTCGACGTCCGCTGGGAGTTCCACACCTTCCGCGGAGATCCGTACGCCGGGCTGGTGAGCGCGGCGGAGGAACTGACCGCGGACGCGGTCGTGGTGGGCGCCTCGGAGCAGGCCGGGCACCGGATCGTGGGCTCGGTGGCGGTCCGCCTGGTCAAGGCGGGCCGCTGGCCGGTGACGGTGGTGCCGTAGGGGGCCGACGTGCCGAACGGGTCGCGGGCGGGCCTCCACCCGCGGCCGACACGGGGGCCGGACCCGGGCGCTTCCCGGCCCGGACCACCGCGCCTGCCGGGCCGGGCCGGCGCCCGGGGAACGACGGGGTTACTCGCCCAGCGTCAGGCCGTCCTTGGCCGCGCCGCGGCTGAGGACGGCCTCGGTGATGGCCTCGCTCGCGGTCTCGTAGTCCTCGCGGTCGGGGTGGCGGGCGAGGCCGTCGGAGAGGTTGACCACCCGGCCCGCGCCGCGGTCCATCCACTGCGGGACGTACTCCGCCTTGGTGACCTGCCAGCGCGCACCCTCGGCGGCCGGCGGAGCGAAGGTGAAGCGGCCGATGGAGCCGTAGCCGCCGCGCGGGTCCTCGGCGCCGGAGTGGTTGAACATCTGGCCGGCGACCTGGTCGCCCATGCCGTAGATGATCCAGGTCCCGTTGACCTTCTCGTAGGCCTGTGGGACGTGCGCGTGCGTCCCGAGGATCAGGTCGATGTCGGGGCGGCCGCCGCTCTGCGAGGCGGTCAGCGCCTTGCCGAGCGAGAGCTGCGTCTCGTCCGCCTCGGTCTGCCACTCGGTGCCCCAGTGCACGCTGACCAGGACCACGTCCGCGCCCGCCTTCCGGGCGGCCCGCGCGTCCGCGACGATCTTCTCCTGCCGCATCAGGTTGACCGCCCACGGCTGACCCTCCGGCATCGGGTAGCCGTTCGTGTCGAAGGTGTACGCGAGGTGCGCGACCTTCGCGGAGCCCGCCGTGTACAGGGTGGGCGTGGCCGCCTCGGCTGCCGTGCGGGCCGAACCCGCGTGCTTCAGGCCGACCTTGTCGAAGGTGTCGAGCGTCCGCTTGAGCCCCTCGGCGCCGTCGTCCAGCGTGTGGTTGGAGGCCGTGGAGCAGCCGTCGTATCCGGCGTCCTTGAGCCCGGCGGCGATCTGCGGCGGGGAGACGAACGCGGGGTAGCCGCTGAACGGCCCGTCTTCCTCCCCGTAGATGGTCTCCATGTGGCACAGGGCCAGGTCGGCGGCGGAGACCACCGGCTTGACCCCGGAGAACATCGGCCTGAAGTCGTATCCGTCGCCGTCCGCGTCGGCCGCGGCCTGGCGGATGACGGAGAGGTGGGGCAGTACGTCGCCGCTCGCGACCAGGGTGAACCCCTTCGCGGGTCCGGCGGGGGCCGCGGTGGACCCGGCGGCGCTGGACGGCCCCGGGGCGGGCGACTCCCCCAGGCGTGCGGGCGCGGACTTCCCCGGTCCCCCCGCGGCGGAGCAGCCGGCGAGCGCGGACAGCAGAACGGCCGACAGCAGCCCGAGGGCCTGCCGGGTGCGCTTGGTCATGGCGCCATCCCTAATTAGTACGACTATCCGATCATCCGAATTCACAGAACGAGACGTCACGTGTCAAGGAGCGGGGCCGCGCCAACGGCCGGTCCCACCCCGATGGCCGCGCTGCCGTTCGCCGCGCCGTTCGACCGTTCACCGCCCCGCGCGGCCGCCCACCGGACGACCCCGGACGCTCGGCGCACCGGCCCGCCAGGACGGTTCCCGGGTCGCGTTGCGCAGGTCAGGGTGGGTGCGTCGGACCCCGAACGGATCACGGAAGGAGCCCCTCGTGCCGCTCTCCCCCACCCTCCAGCGCACGGACCCGGAGGCACTGGCCGCGCTCCAGCGCGAACACGGCCGGGCCCTGTTCGGTTTCCTGCTCGGCCTCACCGCCGGGGACTCCCAGCGCGCCGAGGACCTCGTACAGGAGACGTTCGTACGGGTCTGGCAGCACCCGGAGGTACTGGCGACCGCTCACGAATCCATGCGGCCCTGGCTGTTCACGGTGGCGCGGCGGCTCGCGATCGACGCCCGCCGGGCCCGGCTGTCGCGGCCGCAGGAGGTGGACCCGGAAGGCCTGGAGCAGGCCCCCGCGCCGGAGGACGCGGTGGCGGGGTCGGTGACGGCGATCGACGTCCGGCGGGCCGTCGGGAGCCTGGGGCAGGAACACCGGGAGGTGCTGATGCAGGTGTACTTCCGCGACCGTTCGGTGGCCGAGGCGGCCGCCGAGCTCGGGATTCCGGCCGGAACCGTCAAGTCCCGCACGTACTACGCCCTGCGCGCCCTGAAGAAGGGCCTCCAGGGGTACGGCCTCGGGGCCTGAGCCGCCGCTCGTTTCCCCGGCAGCGCGACCGCGAAACACTCAACGAACGCCCCGAATGCGCACGGACCGGACGCATGGCGCATGAAATTCGGCACCAGACCGTTCAAATTGAGTAAACATCCCCCGCTCCGCGAGCCGCTCGCGGAAGGCTCAGGGCTGACGGCGGGAAGCTCGAACGCGCGGGAGAAGGTGGAACGGTGCAGCCCGAGGGTATGAACGGCACCAGTGACGGCGGGCTAGCGGTGCCCATGGCATGGCTCTACGCGGAGTACATCGCCGACGAACTGCTGCGCACGGGACGGCTGATCCCGGTCGGCACCCTGGAGTTCCGTGCCGGACGGGACACCCTCGCGCTCACGATCTACCTCTCCGACGCGGCCGGTGAGCTCTCCGGGATCCGGGTGGTCTCACAGCTCGACGAGTGGCTGTCGCTGACGGCCTACGGACACCCCTGGCGCGACTGGGTGCACACCCGGTTCCTCGCACTGGGCGAGGAGGCCCACGAGCGCGGCCGGGGCGAGGACCCCGACCTGGAGCTGGCGCGGGCGGCCTGGCGCTGGCTGGACCACACCGAACTGTTCGCCACGAACATCGACCCGGGCCGCCACGGCGCCGACGACGACGCCCCGCCGGGACTGGACGAGAACGTGCGGGTGTGGACCCCGGCCTGGCAGCTCGGCCTGCCCCTGGGCCACTTGGCGATGCACCTGTTCTAGAGCGTCACGGCCGCCGCATCAGCAGGTGCCCCCGGCGGAACCGCTCGCCCTCGACGGGCTCGCGCAGCATCCGGCCGAGTTCGGTGAACCCGGCCTGCCGCGCCAGGCCCGCCAGTTCGTCGATCGGCCACCGGTAGGCCGCGGTCACCTTGTGGTCGAACTCCGAGACCGGCCCGCCCTCCGACTCGAAGAAGGCGAGCAGGAGGGGAGCGCCCGGGGTCAGGACACGGAAGAACTCGGCGAAGTAGGAGGGTAGTTCGGTCGGCGGGGTGTGGATGACGGAGTACCAGGACACGATGCCGCCGAGTTCGCCGTCGGGCAGGTCCAGGGCGTCCATCGAACCGACCTCGAAGCGCAGGCCGGGGAAGGCCTCGCGGGCCAGGCCGATCATCACGGGCGACAGGTCGACGCCGAAGGCCTCCAGTCCCAGGTCCCGCAGGTGCGCCGTCACGTGTCCGGGACCGCACCCCAGCTCGGCGACGGGCCCGGCGTGGGCGGCCCGCGCGAGGTCGGCGAAGGCGGAGATCACCGCTCGGTCCAGGGGCAGTTGGCCGAGCCCGTCGCGGTAGAGGCCGGCGTAGAGGACGGCGATGGCGTCGTAGGCGCGTGCCGTCGTGTCGAGGTGGGACGCGTGGGCGCTCACAGGCGGGGGGCTTCCGCGGGATCGGTCACCAGGCCGGTGAAGGCGGCCTCGTTGGCTTCGGCACGGCGTACGTACCAGCGGGCGATCAGCCACATCACCGGGTACACGGCCAGCGCGAGGGCCACCCACACCAGCGGGCCGGACACCCCGCGCGGCGCCACGACGAAGACCAGCGGCAGCCCGGCGACCAGGAGCGCCAGGGTGGCCAGCGCCGCGGCGGCGGCCCGCAGCTGGCTGCGCATCAGGGCCCGGACGTAGGTCGCGCCGAGGGTGGTCTGCTCGGAGATCTCCGAGCGGGCGGGGGTGTGCGCGGGCGGCCGGCGGCGGGTGCCGCGGGGGACCCCGGTGACGACCTCCCGCCGGGGCGGCGGCTGCGGCTGCTCCTCGACCATGAGGGGGAGTCTACTGGGCACGCGCTGCGAGCTGCGAGCCACGAGTTCACTTGAGGAGCCGCGAGAGCCTCCGGTCGGCGAGCGGCTTCCCGCCGGTCTGGCAGGTGGGGCAGTACTGGAGGGAGGAGTCCGCGAACGACACCGACCGGACGGTGTCCCCACACACCGGGCAGGGCTCGCCGTCCCGGCCGTGCACGCGCATGCCGGTTTTCTTCTCCGCCTTGAGCCGTCCGGCGGCCAACCCGTGCGAGCGGGCGACGGCCTCGCGGAGGGTGTCCTGGACGGCGCCGTACAGGTGGGTCACCTGGTCCTCGTCGAAGGAGGCGGCGAGCTTGAACGGCGAGACCTTGGCGCGGTGCAGGATCTCGTCGCTGTACGCGTTGCCGATCCCGGCGATGACGCTCTGGTCGCGCAGCACGCCCTTGATCTGGCGCCGCTCGCCGGCGAGGAGGGCGGCGAAGGCGTCCCGGTCGAAGCCGGCGGCGAGGGGGTCGGGACCGAGGCGAGCGATGCCGGGGACCTCTTGCGGGTCACGGACGACGTACACGGCGAGGCGCTTTTGCGTCCCCGCCTCGGTGAGGTCGAAACCGCCGCCGCCCTCCAGTGCGAGGCGCAGCGCGAGCGGGCCCTTGCCGGGGCGCGGGGGCTGCGCGGGGAAGGCGTCCTGCCAGCGGAGCCAGCCGGCGCGGGCGAGGTGGGTGACGAGGTACAGCTCACCGATGTGGAGGGCGAGGAACTTGCCGTGGCGGGCCGTGGGCCCGGCGGTCTGCCCTTCGAGGGCGGTGAGTGGGGGCTCGTACGTTTTCAGCACGCTGACGGCGAGCGGATGAACCCGCTCGACCACCCGCCCGTCCAACTGCTCGTCGAGGAACTCCCTCAACGCCTCGACCTCCGGCAACTCAGGCACACCCCCAGCCTGCCAACGCCTCCAGCGGCGCGCGACCCGAACCCTTCCCCGGCCCCCGCCGGACGGCCCCTCCCCCGGGGCGAAGCCCTGGAACCTGGTGCGGCCCGGCGCAGCGACGCGGCGGCCGCCCGCACACACCGCAGCCACGCCGGCGATTGAGGCGCGGGGGCCGGGGCGGAGCCCCGTTTGGCCGGGTGGGACCGGCGCGGGAGCCGCTCGCGCATCGCAGCCCGCCGGCGATTGAGGCGACGGGCTAGTCCATGACGAATTCGCACCAGACGCATTTGCCGCTGCCGCGCGGCTCCACGCCCCAGACGTCCGCCAGCCGGTCCACCAGCATCAGGCCGCGGCCCGAGACGCCCGAGTCGCCCGCCTCGCGGCGGCGCGGGAGGGCGCTGGAGCGGTCCTCCACCTCCACGCGGAGCACCCGGCGGGGGCCCGTCAGGACGCGGAGGGTCACGATGGCGGGGCCGTCCGTGTGCATCAGGGCGTTCACGATCAGCTCGTCCGCCACCAGCTCGATCTCGTCGGACCGGCTCCGCGCCCCCCACGCCCGCACCGCCGCGCCGATCATGTGCCGCGCCGCGACCAGGGCCTCCGGGTCGCCCGGGGCCACGTGCTGCTGCAGGCGCCCGCCGCCCGGCGCGGCCTGTTCCGCCTCCCGGCGCAGCAACAGCAGTGCCATGTCGTCGTCCCCGCCCCGGTCGTCGACCACCCCGCACAGCCGGTCCGCCAGCCGCTGGAGGTCCTCCGGGCCGTTGCGGATCAGCCCCGTCAGGATCCCGATCCCGTCGTCGAGGTCGGCGCCGGGCTGTTCGACCAGCCCGTCGGTACAGAGGAGAAGCGTTTCCCCCGGCAACAGTTCCAGCGTCGTGACCGCGTACTCCAGCATGCCGAACTCCGCCGAGAGCCCCAGCGGCATCCCGCCTTCCGCCAGCAGCCTCCGGCAGCTCCCGTCGACCCCCCGCACCAGCGGGTCGATGTGCCCGGCCCGCACCGCCTGCAGGACGCCCGTCGCCAGGTCGGTCTCCACGTACGTGCAGGTGGCGAAGCGGTCGGTGTCCAGCTCGTGCAGGAACAGCGAGGCCCGCGCCATCACGGTGGCCGGCGAGTGCCCCTCGGCCGCGTAGGCGCGCAGCACGATCCGGAGCTGGCCCATCACGGCCGCCGCGTGCGTGTCGTGGCCCTGGACGTCGCCGATGACGGCCCCGACCCGGCCGCCCGGCAGCGGGATGACGTCGTACCAGTCGCCGCCGATGTCCTGGCCCATCCGCGCGGAGCGGTAGCGGACCGCGATCTCCGCTCCGGGGACGGAGGGGATGCGGCGCGGCAGCATCGCCTGCTGGAGGCCTTCCGCCAGGTCGTGCTCCTGCTCCAGCAGCATCGCGCGCTGCAGGCTCTGCGCGATGCTGCTGCCCAGCGCGACCAGCAGGTTCCGCTCGTCCTGGGTGAAGCCGTCCTTGTCCTGGTACAGCAGCCCGATCGCGCCGATCGGGCGGGCCTGTGCGATCAGCGGCAGGTACGCGGCCGCGGAGATGCGCATCGGCGAGATCTTCGCCCAGAGCCCTGGGTACCCGGCGGCGAACTCGGCCGCGGAGTCGAGGAAGCGCGGCTGGAGCGAGCGCACGACCTCGCTCATCGGGTACTGCTCGTCGATCCGGGTGTACCGGGTGCCGGGGACGAAGCTGCCCTCCGGGCCCTCGGCCACGAGGTGGATCCGCCCCGCCTCGACCAGGCCCATCACCATGCCCATGGAGCCGAGCCGCTCCAGTCCGTGGGCGTCGCCGATGACGTCGATGACGTCCCGTACGGTCCGGGCGTGCGCGAGGGCGGCGGTGGTGCTCTCGACCACCGAGGTCTGGCGACGCCGCTGCTCGTCGAGGCCGAGCCGCTCCGCCGAGTGGCTGAGCTCCTCGGTGGCGTCGCGGACGATGCCGATGATCCGGTGCGGGCGCCCGTCGACGCCGCGCATGACGCGGCCCTGGGTGTGGGTCCAGCGCAGCTGCCCGTCGCGGCAGCGGATGCGGAAGTAGGCGCCGTAGCTGTCCTGGCCGCTCTTGAGGGCGCTGGAGACGAGCGCGTCGAGCCGGGTGGACTCGGCGGGCGGGACGCGCGGGCTCAGCGATTCGGGTCGTCCGTCGTACTCGGCGGGGGTCGTGTCGAAGACCTCCAGGGCAGCCTCGTCCATGTGCATGAGCCCCGTGGTCAGGTCCCAGTCGAAACTGCCCATGCGGTTGAGCGAGAGCGACCGGTCCGGATGCGCGGGCCAGTCGTCCGGCAGCGATACGGCGGTCGGCACCGATCCACCATGACACACGGGCGGGTCAGGCGCTCTCCAGGTATACCCCCGGATCGGTGGCGGCGGGGTCCTGCTCCGGGACGGTGAAGGGGTCGAAGGGGTACGCCGGGTCGTACGGGTCGGGCGGCACCGTCATGGAGCCGTCGGGCGCCTGCTGGAGCCCCGGATCGCCGGGGTCCTGCGGGGGCGCCAGGTCGGGCGGGACGTCGTTCGGCGGGGTCCAGTCGGGCACCGGCTGCGTCGGTACGGACGGATCCGCGGGCGCGGCGCCCGGCCCGTCCGGCAGGTTCGGCGTGCTCGGCGTGCTCGGGGTGTTCGGGTTGTTCGGGTTGTTCGGGTTGTTCGGGGCATTCGGGTCGTTCGGCGTGTCCGGCAGGTCCCGCGTCCCCGGCGGCCGGCCCGTCGGGCTCGTCGGCGAGGACGGGCTCGGCGGGCAGTCCGTGGGCTCGGGGCCCGGTACGCCGGAGCCGCTCGCGGGACCGGACGGCGGGGCGGTCCGCTCCAGGCCGTTGCCGGCCGGCGGGGCGCACGGCCGGGTCCGCCCCGAGGGGTCGGACGGCGAGGTTGCGGCCCCTTCCGGGATCCCGTCGGCCGGGTCGTACGCGGGCGGCGCCTGCGGGATCCGGTCCCGGGCGCCGTCGTCGCCGCTCTTGCGCTCGATCCAGGTGTTGTTGGCGATGTTGACGATGACCAGGTTCTCGATGGTCTGGATGGTCGGCTCGATGACCACGACCTGGTTGGGCTGGTAGCCGTTCCAGGCGTCGCCCTTGTAGACCGGGGAGCCCTTCGCGGCGCGCGGCGCGAGCAGCGGGTTCCCGCAGGCGCAGCGGACCCGGGGCATGCCGTGGCCGTCGACGAGGACGGCGGTGCCCGCCTGGAGCACGGACTGGAAGCCGGCCGGGCGGCCGTCGCGGAAGCCGTGGTTGGTGACGCGGGTGTCGGCGCGCAGCACGACCGGGGTGAGGCCGCGCAGGAAGTCGGGGATCTTCTCCTCCTCGACGTCGGCTGCCTCGGCGAAGGCGCGGGCCTTGGCGCTGTCCTCGGAGAAGAAGCGCAGCTGCTGTTCCACGTCGCAGCTGCCGAGCCGTTGGGTGCCGCCGTACAGGCCGGGGGTGGCGGCGTTGACGGTGCGGATGCCCTGGCCGGTCGGGTTGGGCAGCGGGGGCTGAACGGGGGCGGACTCGCGGGTGGCGGAGGAGGCGGTGAAGGGGTCGGGGCCGGCCGAGGCGACCGGCTGGAGGTGGACCTCCTGGCTCTCGGCGCCTGCCCCCTTGGTTCCGCCGGAGTCCTCCGGGCCCGCGCAGGCCGCCGCGAGCAGGCCGACGAGGGTGAAGAGGGCGGTGTGGGCCGGTGCGTGACGACGCGGCGCCTGACGAGGTGTCGGAGGTGTCGGTGCGTGCACGTAAGTCTCCCTTTCAGCCCCGGTTCCTCCCTCTTGTCTGCCGTATGTCGGGGGCGGCCGCAACCGGAGCGCCGGGACGGCTCCGCCGCGACCCGGACCCGGTCTTGAACATGTTCAAGGGAGCCCGTAGGCTCACGCCGTGAGTTGAACGCGTTCAAGGCGTTCGGCCGCGCATTGGGGGGAGTCCACGATGACGGTACTGGTGAACCTGATCGTCACCGTGGGCATGCTCTACGTCGTCCCCGCCGGCCTCCGCCTGATCGACCCGGTCGGCCTGCGGTGGACCGCCCGGCTCTGGCCCCTGCCGGCCGCCCTCGGGGCGATCTGCCTCTGGCTGCCGCGCGGGATTCCGGCCACCGTGCTCGCCGCACTGTACGCCGCGGCCGCCCTGGCCCTCGCGGCCCGGGCCCCGGCCCGGCTGCTGCGGGGCCGCCGCGGGGCTCCGGGCGAGGGGGGCCGTGCCGCTGCCCGCACCACTACCCGTACCGCCGCCCGCGCCCTCGCCCCTTCCGAGGTCGCCGTGTTCACCGCGCTGATCTCGCCCTCGATCGCCGCGGCCGCCCTGGTCGCCGAGCGCGCCGGGTACCGGCTCTTCGGCTTCGACCTCGACATCCTGGCGCTCACCGTGCCCCACTTCCACTTCGCGGGATTCACCGCCGCCCTGGTCGCCGGCCTGGTCTGCCGGGCCACCACGACCGCGCCGGGCGGTACGACGCTGTCGCGCTGGGCCGCGTACAGCGTCCCCGGCGGCACCCTGCTCGTGCTCCTCGGCTACTTCGTCGACGACTGGGCCGAGCTGGCGGGCGCGGTGGTGCTGACCGCCGGGATGTGGGCGGTGGCGCTGCTGACCTGGCGCGATATCCGGCCCGGCGCCCGCGACCGCACCACCGGGGGGCTGCTCGCCACCTCGGCCGCGGTCCTGGTGGCCACCATGCTGCTCGCCCTGTGGTGGGCGGCCGGCGAGGCCACCGGCATCACGCACCCCACCCTGACCTGGATGGCCGCCACCCACGGCCTCGGCAACGCGCTCGGCTTCGCCCTGTGCTCGGTGCTGGCCTGGCGCCGGCTGACCGTCGACCGAATGGAGATCACGCCATGACCCGCCTCATCAGCGCCGGCCGTGACACCGTCAACTACCCCGACCGGGGTGCGACGCGGCAGCGGCCGCTGCCCGCCGGGTACAACCACCTGCGCCACCGCACCCGGATCGGGCGGGGCCGGGCCGCCTTCGAGGCCGCCGGGGTCGCGGTGACCACCTTCCACGCGCACCGGGCCTCGGGCATGCGGGTCCGGGCCGACGCCGGAGCCGTCCGTCCGGGCAGCCGGGTCGTGGTCGGGATCGGCCTCGGGCCGCTGCGGATCGACGCCCCGTGCGAGGTGATCTGGACCGCGTACGAACCCCGCCGGATCGGTTTCGCGTACGGGACGCTGGCCGGCCACCCGGAGTGCGGGGAGGAGTCGTTCATGGTGGACATCGACCCGGACGGCACGGTCTGGTTCGAGGTGACCGCCTTCAGCCGCCCGGGGAGCTGGTACACCCGGCTCGCGGGCCCGGTGGTCCCCTTCCTCCAGCTGCGGTACGCGCGCTGGCTCGGCCACCGCCTGCGCACGCTGGCCGCCGCCGCCCGACCGGCCTGATACTGGAGGGGATGGACTGGTTCACGGCGCCGGGCTACTGGCTGGGCCGGCTGGTCTTCCAGCGGGCCCTCGCCGGGGTCTACCTCTTCGCCTTCATCGGGGCCGCCCTGCAGTTCCGGGCCCTGATCGGGGCGCGCGGCATGCTGCCCGTCCCGCACTTCGTGCGGTACGTGCCGTTCCGCAGCGCCCCGAGCCTGTTCCAACTGCGCTACTCCGACGGGCTCTTCGCGGGCTGCGCCTGGGCCGGTGCGCTGCTGGCGGCGGCCCTCGCGGCGGGGGCCGGGGACGCCGTGCCGCTGGGCGCGGCGATGGGGATGTGGGCGGTGCTGTGGCTGCTCTACCTGTCGATCGTGAACGTGGGGCAGACCTGGTACTCCTTCGGCTGGGAGTCGCTGCTGCTGGAGGTCGGCTTCCTGGCGGTCTTCCTCGGCAACGCCCGGGTCGGGCCGCCGGTGCTGGTGCTGTGGCTGCTGCGCTGGGTGACCTTCCGGGTGGAGTTCGGGGCGGGGCTGATCAAGATGCGGGGCGACGCCTGCTGGCGGCGGCTGACCTGCCTCTACTACCACCACGAGACGCAGCCGATGCCGGGGCCGCTCAGCTGGTTCTTCCACCATCTGCCGAAACGGCTGCACCGGGTGGAGTGCGCGGCCAACCACGTGACGCAGCTGGTGGTCCCGGTGCTGCTGTTCACTCCGCAGCCGGTGGCCTCGTACGCCGCCGGGATCATCATCGCGACGCAGCTGTGGCTGGTGCTGTCGGGCAACTTCGCCTGGCTGAACTGGATCACCATCACGGTGGCCCTGCCCGCGGTGGACTTCACCGGGCTCGCGGGGCCGCCGCCCGAGGCCGCCTTCCGGCAGGCGCCGATCTGGTACGCGGTCCTGGTGTGCGCGGTGACCGTGCTGGTGCTGGTGCTGAGCCGGCATCCGGTGCTGAACATGGTCTCGCGGCGCCAGGTGATGAACCGCTCCTTCGACTCCCTGCACCTCGTCAACACCTACGGGGCCTTCGGCACGGTGGGCCGCATCCGTGACGAGGTGGTGGTCGAGGGCACTGCGGAGCGGGTGCCGCACGAGGACGGTGCCTGGCAGGCGTACGAGTTCAAGGGCAAGCCGGGTGATGTGCGCAGGATGCCGCGCCAGTTCGCCCCCTACCATCTGCGGCTGGACTGGCTGATGTGGTTCGCGGCGCTCTCCCCCGGCTACGCGCGGGACTGGTTCGGGCCGTTCGTGGAGCGGCTGCTGGCGGGCGACCGGGACACGCTGCGGCTGCTGCGCCACAACCCCTTCCCGGACGCCCCGCCGGTGTACGTGCGGGCGAGGCTGTACCGCTACCGGTTCACCACCTGGCGGGAGCTGCGCGAGACGGGCGCGTGGTGGCACCGCACGCTGCTGCGCGAGTACATGCCGCCCACCCGCCTCGCGGAGGCCGCCTGGTCAGAGCCCGAGTAGCGCGGCCTCCCGCTCGGCGTCGATGCCGGGCGCGGGGCGGTCGGGGCGCTGCGGGGCGACGCCGCCGAGGGAGCGCAGCCAGGCCCAGGTGTCGGCCGCGGTCTCCTCGACCGGGCGGCACTTCAGGCCCGCCGCGTGCGCCTTGGTGACGTCGCCGCCGGCCATGTAGTCGTGCGCCTCGCCCGCGGGGATCCAGATCGGCAGTTCGGTCCAGGGCTGTACGCCGGCCTCCTCGATCCGGGCCGGGTCGGTCCAGCGCGGCTCGGCGACGGCGCCGGTGACGGCCACGCAGGCGTCGAGGAGGGTGCCCATCGTGGCGTGCCCGATGGAGGAGGCCACGTTGTACGGGCCGCCCAGCCCGGCCTCGGCGGCGTCCAGCGTCCAGGCCGCCAGGTCGCGTACGTCGATGTACTGGAGCGGCATCTCACGGGGGCCGGGGGCGAGCATCGGGCCGCCGCGGGCGGCGCGGTTCAGCCACCACGGCAGCCGGCCGACGTTCTCGTACGGGCCGAGGATGAGCCCGGCGCGGACCAGCAGGGCGCGCTCGCCGAAGGCGTCGACGGCCGCGATCTCGCCGCCGCGCTTGTCCTCGGCGTAGGCGAGGGTGTCGGCGTCGGGCGAGCCGTCGACGAGCGCCCCGCCCTCGTCCATTCCCACCGGGGCGGGGTAGGCGTACACCGAGCGGCTGGAGATGTACGCGTACCCCCCGGCGCGGCCGGCCAGCAGCCGGGCGCTGTCGCGGACGGCGGCGGGGGCGCCGCCCCAGGTGTCGACGACGAGGTCCCACTCCCCCTCGGCGAGGGCGTCCAGGCCGCCGGGGGTGGTGCGATCCCCGTGCAGGGCGGTGGTGCCGGGCGGGGGCGCGTGGTGGCCGCGGTGGAAGACGGTCACCTCCCAGCCCCGGCCCAGGGCGTCTTCGGTGATCGCGCGCCCGACGAATTCGGTTCCACCCAGCATCAGCAGTCTCATGCCGCTCACCCTGCCCGGGGGCGTGGGGTGGCGGAAGTCTTGATCGCTTTGCGCGATGACGCTGAGGGCTTAGCCCGTTCGGGAACCCGCGGCGCGCTTCGCGCGGTCGTCGCGGGCTCCTCACATGCCGGGCCCCCGTCGCCGCTGTGTCGGCGCGGGGGCGCGGGACGGGCTGCCGGGATTTCAGTCGATGCCGGGCAGGATGTGCGGTTCCGCCAGGTCGTCCTCGTACCCCGCCAGGCGGATCGGGGCGGATCGGGCCCACACCTCCAGACTGCCGAGTTCGTCCGAACGGGTCTTCGCTCGTCCGGTCGAGTGCTCCAGCAGCTTCGGGTCGGGCGTCGTCATTTCAGTCACCGCGCACTCCTTTGTGTCGCGTAACCCGGTGGGCAAACCGCCGCGCCGGGCAGGAATAAAGGTTTCAGGACGCGGTGGCGCCTTGGTGGAGCGAGGGCCCGGGTAGGGCCTCTCATGCGGTTCAGAGTACACATATGAGCGGACCCCCGCTCGATGGAACGGTAAAATCCACACTGGACCGCTTCTTTTCGCCCCGAGTTCAGTCACTCGTACGACGACGGGTCGGTCCGGACTGGTCTGCTCGACCGCGACACGCGGGCGAGACGCGGGCGATGGGCGGGCAACGGAAGGAACTGCGGTGGCAAGGTCCAGGGTGGCGGAGGTCGTCGGCATCGACGAGTTGATGGATCTGCTGCACGCCTGCCGGGGCGCCTGGGACACCCCCGACCGCAGCGGCGATCCGGTCGACCTTCACGACCACGGACTCCAGACGGCGGCCCTGCTGCGCCGCTCGCACCCCTCCGACAAGGAACTCCAGGTCGCGGGCCTCGTACACGACCTGGGCCATCTGCTCCTTCCGGGTGACGACGCGGGCCACGCCGCCCACGCGGCCGAGGCGATCCGCCGGCTCCTGGGCGAGCGGGTGGCACGGCTGGTACGGCTGCACGTGCCGGCCAAGCGCTACCTGGCGGCCGTGGAGCCGGCGCGGGCGCTGTCCCCGCAGAGCGCGCTGACCCTGGAGGCACAGGGCGGGGTGATGGGCCCGGACGAGGTCAGGGCGTTCGCGGCCGACCCGGACGCGGAGGCCGCGGTGACCCTGCGCCAGGCCGACGACGCGGGCAAGGTGGTCGGACTGGACGCGGGCGTGATGGAGGACTGGCGTCCGGTACTGGAGCTGGTGGCGGCGGGGGCGTACGCGCGCACGCCGTGAACCCGTACGGCCGAACGGCCGTGAACGGCGACGCGCCCCGGCCCCTGCGAAGAGGGAACGGGGCGCGCTGTCGTCACGGCCGCGGTGGCGGGCCCGCCTACCAGTTGGCGGGCGCGTAATCCTTGAGGAAGACGCCGTACAGGTCCTCGCCGGCCTCGCCGCGGACGATCGGGTCGTAGACCCGGGCGGCGCCGTCCACCAGGTCGAGCGGGGCGTGGAAGCCCTCCTCGGCGAGGCGGATCTTGTCCGGGTGCGGACGCTCGTCGGTGATCCAGCCCGTGTCCACGGCGGTCATCAGGATCTGGTCCTTCTGGAACATCTCCTGGGCGCTGGTGCGCGTCAGCATGTTCAGCGCGGCCTTCGCCATGTTGGTGTGCGGGTGCCCGGCGCCCTTGTAGCCGCGGCTGAACACGCCCTCCATCGCGGAGACGTTGACGACGTAGCGGCGGCCGGCCTCGGCCGCGGCCATCGCCGGGCGCAGCTTGCTGATCAGGATGAAGGGCGCGGTGGAGTTGCAGAGCTGCACTTCGAGCAGCTCGATCGGGTCCACCTCGGACACCGTCTGGATCCAGCTGTTGGTGTCGTGCAGGTCCGGGACCAGGCCGCCGGCGTCGATGGCCGTACCGGCGGCGATGCGCTCCAGGGAGGCGGAGCCGGAGACCAGGGCGAGCTCGGTGACGTCCTGGGCGCTGAGCTTCTCGCCGTGGCCGCTGGGCAACGCGGCCACGCGGTCGACGGTGCCGCTGCCGAAGGTGCCGATGACCTCGGCGCTCGGCAGCTCGCCGGCCGGGAGCGGGGCGCTCTCGGCGGCGACGAGCTCGCTGTAGGCGCCCGGGGAGCGGCGGACGGTCTGCGCGGCGTTGTTGATCAGGATGTCGAGCGGGCCCTCGGCGGCGACCGAGTCGGCGAGCGCGACGACCTGGGCCGGGTCGCGCAGGTCGATGCCGACGATCTTCAGGCGGTGCAGCCACTCGGAGCTGTCCGGCATCGCCTTGAAGCGGCGGATCGCGTCGTTCGGGAAGCGGGTGGTGATGGTGGTGTGCGCGCCGTCGCGCAGCAGCCGCAGCGCGATGTACATGCCGATCTTGGCGCGGCCGCCGGTGAGCAGCGCGCGGCGGCCGGTCAGGTCGGTGCGGGCGTCGCGGCGCGCGTGGTTGAAGGCGGCGCAGTCCTGGCAGAGCTGGTGGTAGAAGGCGTCGACCTCGACGTAGCGGGTCTTGCAGATGTAGCAGGAGCGGGGGCGCTGGAGTATCCCGGCGATCGGGCCCTTGGTGGCGGTCGTCAGGGCGTTGCCCTGGGTCTCGTCGTCGATGCGCTCGGCGGAGCCGGTCGCGGTCGCCTCGGTGACGGCCTTGTCGTTGGCGGTCTTGGCGGCGCGGCGCTCCTGGCGGCGGCGCTGCTTGACCGTGCGGTAGAGACCGGCGGTGGCGCGGCGTACGGTGATGGCGTCCGGGTGGTCGACGTCGAGCTTGTCGAGCTCGTCGATCACGCTGAGGACGAGGGCCAGCCGCTCGGGGTCGATGCCCGGCCCGAAGGCGTGCTCGTCCCCGGTGACCTGGTCGTCCCCGGTCACGTGGTTGTCTTCGGTCACCGTCATGGCCGCTGCCCGTTCCTTGATCACTCGTCCGCGTCCGCCTGCTGCGGAAGTCCCCAAAAGGGCGATTGTACGGATCCGACGCGCCCGGGACCAAACCCGGATCCGCCTCCTCACGTACCGCGCGTACGGAGTCACTCTGGGGGGCGGCCCGCGGGGCCGTGAGCGCCTTGGCGCAGCGCTTCGCGGGTGCTTCGGCACTCCTCCCGTACTACGCCCGGAGTATGACTCGTGACCTCCTGTGGACGGAGGAATAGCGCAGGTGAGTGGGGCATTGTGGGATCCATGAGTGCCTTGGCCCTGTCGGTCGTCCTGTGCCTGGTGTCCGCGCTCGCCTACGCCGGCGGGGCGATCGTCCAGGAGCATGTCGCCGCCACCTCCCCGGACCGCCCGTACGCCCCGCTGCACCGGGCCGGGTGGTGGGCGGCGGTGGGGCTGAACGGTCTCGGCGCGCTGCTGCACGTGGTGGCGCTGGCGTACGGGCCGCTGAGCCTGGTCCAGCCGCTGGGCGCGCTGACCATCGTCTTCGCGCTGCCGCTGGCGGCCGTGTTCGTACGGCGCCGGGCGGGCGCGGCGGCCTGGCGCGGGGCGCTGCTCGCCACGGCGGGCCTGGCAGGACTGCTGGCCCTGACGGGCGGGGACGGGGAGACGGAGCAGGGGCTGGCGGGCGGCGAGCAGAGCCTGCTGCTGATCATGACGGGGGCGGGTGTGGCCGTGCTGTTCCTGGCGGCGCACCGGATGCGCCGGCCGGTGCTGCGCAGCGTGCTGCTGGCCGCGGCGGCGGGCACCTCGTTCGGCATGGCCTCGGTGTTCACGAAGTCGGTGGCCGAGGACTTCCGGCTGGACTCGTGGGGTGCGCTGGGTTCGCTGTCGCCGGAGCTGGCGGCGATCGCGGTCCTGGCGGTCGGCGGGCTGCTGCTGTCGCAGGCGGCCTACCGGGGCGCGGGGCTGACGGCGCCGCTGGCGACGGTGACGGTGGTGAACCCGGTCGTCGCGGCGGCGGTGGGCCTGACGTTCTTCGAGGAGAGCTTCCGGTACGGGGCGGTGGGCACGCTGGCTGCGCTGGCGAGCGCCGCGGTGGCGGCGGCCGGCCTGATCCTGCTGATGGCCGTGCCGCCGCACGTGCGCGGGTCAGATCCGGACGCCGTGCCCCCGGAGATAGGTGAGCGGATCGATGTCGCTCCCGTAGCCGGGGCCGGTACGCATCTCGAAGTGCAGGTGCGGTCCGGTGGTGTTGCCGGTGGAGCCGGAGCGGCCGATCCGCTGACCTCCGGAGACCTTCTGGCCGGCCTTGACGCCGAGCGCGGAGAGGTGCGCGTACTGGGAGTAGCGGCCGTCGGAGTGCTTGATGACGACCTGGTAGCCGTAGGCCCCGGCCCAGCCGGCGGAGATGACCTGGCCGGGTCCCACGGACTTGACGGTGGTGCCGGTCGGCACCGGGAAGTCGACGCCGGTGTGGTAACCGCTGGACCAGGAGGAGCCCGCGACGCGGTAGGCCGTGCCGAGTCCGGCGTCGACGGGGGCGGAGAAGGCACCGGCCGCCGGCTGCTGCTTCGCTGAGGCGGGCTGCGGGGCGGGTTTGGCGGGTGCGGGCTTGGCCGGGGCCGGCTTGGCCGGCGCGGGCTTGCTCTGTTCGGGCTTGGGCGTGGGCTTCGGGGTGGCGGGCTTGCTCTGCTCCGGCTTGGGCGCCGCCGGTGCCACGGGTTTGACCGGCTCGGCGGTGCGCGGCGGCTTCTCGGGGTTCTGCGTCGGCGGCGCCGTGGTGACGCGCAGGGTCAGCCGCTGGCCCGGGAAGATCATGTTCGGGTTGCCGCCGATGGTGGCCCGGTTGGTCTCGTAGAGCGCCTGCCAGCCGCCTTCGACGTGTTGCTGCGTGGCGATGGCGGAGAGCGAGTCGCCGGGTGCGACGACGTACGGGTTCGGGAGCACCGAGGTGCTGGTGGGGCGGGGCGTGCTCGGCGGCGCCTGTGCCTTGGCCTGCTGCACCCGCGGCTGTGTCTGCTGCGCCTGCTGGCTCTGGCTCTGGTTCTGCGGCTGTGCCTGCTGCTTCTGCTGCGGGATCGCGGTGGGCGCCGGGCCGCCGCGGCTGAGTCCGGCCTGCTTGCCGCAGGCGGGCCAGGCCTGCGGGCCCTGTCCCTTGAGGACCTTCTCCGCGACCGCGATCTGCTGGTCCTTCGTGGCCAAGTCGGCCCGCGCGGCGTACGCGGTGCCGCCGAAGGCGCGCCAGGTGCTCTGGCTGAACTGGAGCCCGCCGTAGTAGCCGTTGCCGGAGTTGACGTGCCAGTTGTTGGTCGATTCGCAGGCCGCGACCTTGTTCCAGGTGTCCACCGAGGCGCCGTGGGCGACGCCGGCGCCTATCAGAGGAAGCGCTATCCCGGCGCCACCGGCGGTGACGGCCAATGAGGCCCGGTTGATGCTGCTCGGCTGATACCGGCGGTGCCGGCCCCGTACACCCATGGGAGCCCCCATTGAAGACATCAGGAACCGCACAACCTAACGCTGCGATCAGTTCATGACAAGGGGCACAACAGGGCGCACGCATGGGGAAGTTGATGTTCCCTCAGGGCTCGGCGGCCGTACGGACACCCGCGCCGGGCCGGCGTCGCACACCCGGCACACGGGGCGCACACCGGGCCCCGTGCGGCCGGGCCCGCGCGCCGGGCGACTCAAGGGGCCGGGCGCCGCTCACCTCAACGGGCCCGCTGTCGCTCACTCAACGGGCCCGGTGTCGCTCACCTCAACGCCCCCGCGCGACGCTCAGCTCAGCGGGCCCGGCTGGGGAAGCGGCGCGGGTCCGGGCGGCGGGGGTACCGGATCGGGCTCGGGCACCGGCGCCGGTTCGGGCGGCACCGGCCGCGGCATGGGCTCGGGATCCGGGAAGGGGCTCGGCCCGGGACCCGGGCCCGGCACCGGGACGGGATCCGGGCCGGGTACGGGCGGCTGCGTCTGCTCTACGTTTCGCACCATACGCCCCACCTTCCCCGGATCCCGCCGGGTACGCACGCCCCGGATCAGCCCGCGGAGACCGGGGTCGCGTCGATGCCGGCGGCGGTGCCCCGGAAGACGACGAGCTTGCCGTCGGCGCCCACGGCGGCCAGGTCCGCCAGGCCGTCGCGGTTGAGGTCACCCGCCGAGAGGAGGGTCGGGTAGGCCGACCGGGCGACGCCCGAGCCGATCTTGACCCGGCTCCCGGTCCCCCAGCTCTTGGGGTCGAGCTGCCCGTTCGCTCCCTTGACCCCCTTCACGGCGAACAGGTCGCCGGTGGCGTCGTCGCGCACCCACAGGTCCGCCACGCCGTCACCGTCGGTGTCGCCGGGGACGAGGGCCGCCGCGGCGTCCCAGCCGCCGTCGCCGACCAGGACCGGGCTGCCGCCCATGTCGAGGTAGCCGCTGCGGCTGCCGGGGTAGGCCCAGAGCTTCGCGCCCTGGCGGACCAGCAGGTCCGGGTCGCCGTCGCCGTTGAAGTCGCCCGCGTCGGCGATGTCCTCGGCGTCGGACCAGTGGTTGTCGCCGGTCCACGTCTCGTCGTCGCGGACGCACCCGGCGTCGGGGTCCTTGACCGGGCAGAAGACGCTCAGCTCGATGCTGTCGACCGGGCGGACGACGCCGAGGCCGTCGTTCGGGAAGAGCCGGAGCTGCTTGGCCTTCAGGTTCTCGTCGTACTCCAGGACCAGGAGGTCGTTGTAGCCGTCCTCGCCCCAGTCCCCGCCGGCGGCGATCCGGGTGCCGGGGGCGAAGGTCGCGCCGCCGTCCACGGGCGCGGCGAAGGTGCCGTCACCGCGGCCCGCCGAGAAGCGCAGCCGGCCGTCCGCGTCCAGACTCCACAGGTCCCGCAGGCCGTCGCCGTTCAGGTCGCCGGCGGCGTCGCGGACCCCGCCGTTGCCGAGGGCGTAGAAGAGGTACGTGGCCTGGTCCGAGCGGTTTCCGGCCTTGTCGACGCTGTAGGCGTAGATGGTGTGGGGGCCGGAGGTGGTCGGGGTGATCGAGGCGCCGGCGCCGGGCGCGACGGTGACCTGCCGGGGGTCGGATTCCGACCAGTAGACGATCTTCTCGATGTTGGTGGCGCCGCCCGTGCCGAACGTGAACGTACCCGGGGTGCGGGCCTTGCCGGTCTGGGCGGGCACGCCGTTCACGGCCTCGGGGAACTCGGGCGAGCTGATCACCGGGGGCGCGGGACGGGCCACGGTGGTCTCCAGCCGGGCGCTCGCCGGGGCGAAGCGCTTCCAGGCCGAGGAGTCGGACTCGTCGGAGGCGAAGAGACCGACGGTGACGGTGGCGAGGTTCTTCGCCGCCGCCTCCTTGATCAGCGCGGAAGCCTCGAATTCCAGGTCACCCGCCGCGCAGCCCTCGGGGCCCTTGGCTCCGTTCACCGTGGCCAGCTTGACGCCCTTGGCGGGCTGGTTCTTCCAGGTCGTCTTGGCCGAGACGGCCCCGACGCTCCACAGCTCGACGGGCTTGGCCGTGCAGGACGCCGCCGCCGTGTTGCCGATCCGGAGGGTCGCCTTGGACACCGTCGCGCCCTTGAGGGCGGAGGTGTCCAGACGGAGGTACGCGCGCGACACGCCCTGGGCGGGGCCCTCGTTGCCGACCCGGAGGTCTTCGGCCGCGTTCCAGTAGGAGCGGTTCGGGAACTTCTTGGACACCCGGGTCCAGGCCTGCGCGCCGACGGGGGTCTCCCCCGCCCCCGCGACGCTCGCGACGGCCCCGGCGCCCGCGGCCGACGCCGCCCCGGCCCCCGCCACCACGCCGGTCGCAGCCAGGCCACCGGCCAGGGCCAGCGCGACGGCGCCCGAAATTCTTCTCTGCATGCGCACTCCAGATGTCGATCAGTACGGAGTGACAATAGCCAGCTGATCTACACCCGAAGGAACGATTATTCGCAGGTCAGGCGGGGGCTCCGTGCAGGGCTGCGGCCAGCCCGGGACCAGGGCTGGCCAGCACCGGGATCCGAGTCGTGACCAGGGCCGCGGCGTCGGCCATGGAGGCCTGGGCCAGCACGATGACGTCCGCGTCGGTGACGGCGTCGGCGGCCTCGGCCACGAGGCCGAGGTAGCCGGCGGTGTCCCCGGCCTCGAAGCGCTCCCAGGCCCCGGCGACCAGGTGCGTACGGACGGACACGGTCCGCCCGGCGGCCTCCTCGGCCAGCAGCTCCTCGGTCGGGGCGAAGGTGGACTCCACGGTCGCCAGTACGGCGATCCGCGCACCCGTACGCACCGCCGCACGCACCGCCGCGGCCGCCATCGGCCGGTCCACCCGGAGCACCCGGACGCCCAGCTCCGGAGCCAGGAACTCCGCGACGGCCCCGATCGTCGAGCACGTGACCAGCACGGGCGCGCCGCCGGAGTCGCCCAGCAGCCCGCGCAGCGCCGGAACCACCGCGTCCGGGCCCTGCGCGCGGGCACGGTCGAGCAGTTCCGGAACCACCACGTGCCGTAGGACGGCCCCGGGGTGGTCCCGGTCGCGCAGCGCCTCGAAGACCGGAACGTGCACGGGCGACGTGTGCAGCAGGAGCAGGTCCGTCACCACAGCGACGGGTCGGATTCCAGCTGGAGCTTCGCCGCCTCGACCACCTCGGCCGGGGCCTCGGGCGCCTGCTCGGGATGCCGTGCGGCCCAGCCGGCGGCGTAGGGACACAGCGGAACCACCGGCACCCCCTCGGCGGCGGCGATCTCGTAGAAGGTCTTCACCAGATCCCCGCCGATGCCGCGCCCCTCGTGCCCCGGCTCGACGACGGTGTGCACCGCCACCAGCGCCCCCGGCGCCTCGGCGAGGACGAAGTAGGCGATGAACCCGACCACCGCCCCGCCCTCGACCGCGAGCAGCCGACCGGCCTTCCGCTCGTCCTTGAACTCGATCGCCTTGGCTTCCGGCATGGTCCCCGATCCCCTCAGACTCCGTCAGACAGCCACCGCGTGGGGGCTGCGCTCCTGATCCGTACCCGGAACCGGCGCGGAGGGATCCGCACCCAGCTCGATGATGCGATTGTCGCCGTCGACGTGCACGACACGGGGCTTCAACACCCGTGCCTCCGCGTCCTCGACCTGTGCGTAGCTGATGAGGATCACCAGGTCCCCGGGATGCACGAGGTGCGCGGCGGCCCCGTTGATCCCGATCACCCCGGATCCCCGCTCGCCCTCGATGACGTAGGTCTCCAGCCGCGCCCCGTTGGTGATGTCCACGATGTGCACCAACTCCCCGGGCAGCAGATCGGCCGCGTCGAGCAGATCGGCATCGATCGTCACGGACCCGACGTAGTGCAGATCGGCCTGCGTGACGGTGGCCCGGTGGATCTTGGACTTGAACATGGTACGAAGCATGCGAATACTCCCGATATGTCAGCTCCCTGCCTGCTTCACGCAGGTCAAGGGCGGTCTCCGGAGACTACAACGATTCGCATGTCCGGTCAGCCGTCCCCAGGTCTTCCAGGACTCGTGCCGGTTCCGTTCCGGTTGGATGAACGGCGTGACGCATGCTCTGGGTTTCGCCGAGAACGACCTGTGCCGGCTGGCGGGTGCACGCTCCTTCGACCGGGGGCTCGGCTAGGTATGGCCCGGGCTCGCGCACTGGTGGTGGCCGCTTGGCGGGCCAACCCCAAGGGGTGGGCGGAGAGGCTCCTCATGGAGCGCCTCCTGAAGGCGGACGGCGCAAGTGTGGACGCACTGGTCGCGGTCCACGCGGCGGACCTCGCCCCGAACGGCCACACCCACCTGGTGATCGCCAAGGAGCTGGAGGCGGTTGGACGCGCGGGCGAGGCCCTGGAATGGGCCGAACGGGGCCTGAGGGAGGCCGAGTCCGACCGGGGTCCGGACGACGAGCTGGTCACCTTCGTCTGCGAACGGTACACGCGGGGCGGCCGCGTGGCCGACGTGGTCGCGATCCGCCGGAACCTGCTGTCGGCACGCCCCTCTTCGGCCGCCTACCGGCATCTGCGTACGGCGGCCCGAGCGGCCGACGCCTGGGAGGGCTCCGAGCGCGCGGGCGCCCTGGAGGTGCTGAAGGCCGCCGCCCTGCCCGACAGCCGCCATCGGTACTGCGGCTCAGCGCTGGTCGACGCGCTCATGGACGACGCCGACCTCGACGCCGCCTGGCAGGCCGCCGCGACGGATACGCAGACCGGCGGCAGTGGCTGGCCCCGGCCGACGGGATCCGCGACCGGCGACCGACGCGCTGACCGTCTACCTGCGCTGGATCGAGCCCCTGCTCAAGCAGACCGGTGACAGCACGTACGAACGCATCGCGGAACTACTGCTCAGCGCCCGTGCCTGCCACCGCACACTGGGTACCGAGGACGAGTTCGCCGTCTACCTGGCCGCCCTGCGCGCCGACCAGAGGCGCAAGCGGAAGCTGATGGCCACGCTTGACCGACACGGACTCTGACCGGTCCGTCCAGGCGGAGGGGCCGTGGGTGCGCACCGGCCGGAGGTGTTGTGCTGTCGGCTCAGTCGAGGGTGGTCGGCGTCGCCCCGCGCCACTTGATGAGGAAGATGGTCGCGTCGTCGCTGGTGACGCCGCCCCACCCCTGTTTCAGGGCGTGGGAGAGAGTTGCTCCCCGCCGGCTTGATGTTCCTCGATCAAGCCGTCGGTGAAACACGGCAACCGGTCTCCGGGGCGCAGCGTCCGCTCGCTGACCACCGGCTGCTCACCGCCGACGCCGACCGGCAGTGTGGTCGTTGCAGCCGGCCCGTGGCGATGTTCAGCCGCATCATCCGATGGCCACCGTCGCCATGGTCGCCGCGTCCGGGCCGTGGCCCATCGCGTCGATCACGGCCACGTGCAGGATGTCGCCGTTGAGGGCGTAGTCGAAACTGTCTCCGGCCGCCTTGTACGCGGGTTCCGGGATTCCGGCCACCTCGACCTGCGGAACGGGCGTCACCTCTACCGTTCCGCGGCTCAGGAACGACTCGCCGGCCGGGGAATCCTCGATCGGTTCGGGGTCACCGACTGTCAGCCGTCGGCCCGGCAGCGGCAGCATCTGTTCGTAGTCCTGCAAGAGGATCGAGAGGTCCCGTCCGCCGACCCTGGCCACCTCCTCCGCGACGAGCGGGGCGATCAACTGCGGCGGCATCTCATGCGCCCGGTCCAGCAGCACACCCAGCAACCGCTCACCGAACCCCTCTGACCGGTCCACCGGGAACGTGTTCGGCTTCCGCCCTCCTTCGGTCATCGCTGATTGCATCCCTCGCCCCGCTGCCTCGGGAAACCCACTGGGTGTAACGCGCACCGCGCACATCATCCACGCCGGCCAACCCGGGCCACTGCCGCAACGCCGGTCTCACCGGCGAGCAGCAGCCCGCGAACCGCCACGCCGAGCAACCGGTGGTCACCCTGAGCGATTCCCGTCGGGCTGCTCGCCCCGCGGCTGCGGACGGGCCTGCGGATCGCTGCTGCCCGGCGACCGTCGCTCCCGCTGCCGACGGCCCACGGAGGTTAGAGAATGGACTATGAGCAACCTCCTGGGAGGACCTTTCCGGCGTTGGCTGCTCCGCTCTACCACGAGCTCTTCCCCTCCCCCTCGGCCTCCCCGCTCAGGAGACCGTCAGGAGCATCAGGAGCGCGCCCAGCCCCCCACGGCAAGGGTGCGGCGGCCGCATCGTCTGTCCGCCCTGCTGAGCGCGCGCAGCGTGGCCGGTGAGGTGTTCCTCCTCCAGCTGGCCGTCGTGGTGCTCCTCGTGGCGGCCGCGGTGGTGGCCCTCGTGGTGCAGGCCAGGAGCGACGCCATGCTGGACGCCCGGCACCGTACGCTCGCCGCCGCCGGAACGTTCGCGGAGTCTCCGGGAATCGTCGCGGCCCTGCGCGGCCCCCATCCGAGCGCCGTGCTGCAGCCGAGCGCCCAGGCGGCCAGTGACATCGCCGGGGTCGACGGCATCAACGTGTACACGCTCGACGGGGTCACCGTCGCCCACAGCGACCCGGCACAGCTCGGGAAACGCGTCGTCGGCCCCTTCGCCGGCGCGGCGGCCGGCAAGTCCTTCACCGAGACGTTCGAGGGGTCCCTGGGGCGGTCCGTGGTCTCCGTGGTACCCGTCAAGGACTCCCACGGCACCGTCATCGCCGTCGTCTCCTCCCCCGTCACCGTCCAGAACGTCCAGAGCATGGTGAACCGGCAGCTGCCGGTCGTCCTCGGCACCGCAGCAGGGGTGCTCGCCCTGTCCGCGGGCGGGACGGCTCTGGTGAGCCGTCGGCTGCTGCGCCGGACCCATGGCCTGGGGCCGGCCGAGATGACGAGGATGTACGAGCACCACGACGCGGTGCTGCACGCGGTGCGAGAGGGCGTTCTGATCGTCGGCGGCGACGGACGGCTGCTGCTGGCCAATGACGAGGCACGGCGGCTGCTGGACCTGCCGGTGGACGCGGAAGGGCTCCCCGTCAAAGACCTGGGTCTGGAGGAGGGGATCGCCGGTCCGATCGCATCGGGGCGTTCCGCGACCGACGAGGTGCACATGGCAGCCGATCGGCTGCTGGCGGTGAACATCCGGCCCACCACCCCCTACGGGCAGGCCGGGACCGTGGTCACGCTGCGGGACACCACCGAGCTGCGGGCACTCACCGGCAGGGCCGAGGTGGCCCGCGAGCGGCTGAAGCTGCTCTATGACGCGGGGGTGCAGGTCGGAACGACGCTGAACGTGGAGCGCACCGCGGAGGAGCTGGCGGAGGTGGCGGTCCCGCGGTTCGCCGACGTGGTCACGGTCGACCTGCTGGACCCGGTGCTGCGCGGCGAGGAGCCGCCCGAGGCGAGCACCGGGATGCGCCGCACGGCCGTCGTCGGCCTTCAGGGCGACCACCCGCTCTCCCCCGTCGGCGAGCCGATCCGGATCGCTCCCACCGGTCCCATGGCCGCCGGGCTGGCCGGCGGCCACGCGGTCCTGGAGGCGGACCTGACCGCCACCCACCGCTGGCGCTCCCAGAACCAGGCCAACGCCCGGCAGATCCTGGAGCGCGGCATCCACTCCCTGATCGTCGTGCCCCTGCGGGCCCGGGGCGTGGTCCTGGGGATGGCCGGCTACTGGCGGGGGCAGCACTCCGCGCCGTTCGACGAGGAGGACGTGTCCTTCGCCGAGGAGCTGACCGCCCGGGCGGCGCTGTCCGTCGACAATGCCCGCCGCTACACCCGCGAGCACACCATGGCCGTCACCCTGCAGCGCAGCCTGCTGCCCCGGGGCGTACCGGAGCAGTCCGCCGTCGAGGTCGCGCACCGCTATCTGGCCGCCCAGGCCGGGGTGGGGGGTGACTGGTTCGACGTGATCCCGCTGCCCGGCGCCCGGGTGGCCCTGGTGGTCGGCGACGTCGTCGGCCACGGTCTCCACGCCGCCGCCACCATGGGCCGCCTGCGCACCGCCGTGTACAACTTCTCCACCCTCGACCTGCCCCCGGACGAGCTCCTGAGCCACCTGGACGAGCTGGTCGCCCACATCGACGCCGACGAGCAGGAGTGGCAGGGGATCACCGGAGCCACCTGCCTGTGCGCCATCTACGATCCCGTCTCGGGGCAGGTGACCGCCGCCACCGCCGGGCATCCGGGCCCCGCCCTGGTCCGCCCCGACGGATCCGTGTCCTTCCCCGAGGTGCCCGTCTCCCCGCCGCTGGGCCTGGGCGCGGGGCTGCCCATGGACACCATGACGCTCCCCCTGCCCGAAGGCTCCCGGCTGGCACTCTTCACCGACGGGCTGATCGAGAGCCGCGACCGCGATCCGGACGCGGGCCTGGCAGCGCTGCGCGCCGCCCTGGCCGGGCCCGCCCGCACCCCGGAGGAAACCTGCACCGCGGTGATCGACGCGATGCTGCCCGCCAGGCCCAGCGACGACGTCGCGCTGCTGGTGGCCCGCACCCGCCGGCTGGACCCCGCGCGGATCGCCGAGTGGGACGTGTCCCCCGACCCCGCGGCGGTGTCCCCGGTGCGCAACGCCTGCGCCCGCCGACTGGTGGACTGGGGTCTGGAGGACATCGCCTTCACCACGGAACTCATCCTCAGCGAGCTGATCACCAACGCCATCCGCTACGGCAGCGAGCCCATCCGGGTGAGGCTGCTGTACGACCGCAGCCTGGTCTGCGAGGTCTCCGACGGATCCAGCACCTCCCCGCACCTGCGCCGGGCCGAGGCCACGGACGAGGGCGGCCGCGGCCTGTTCCTCGTCGCGCAGTTCGCCGAGCGCTGGGGCACCCGCTACACCGCCCGCGGCAAGATCATCTGGAGTGAGCAGGCCCTCCACGGCGGGGCCGCCCCGCCCGGGACGGATCTGGGAGAGGCTCTTCTGGCCGGATGGGACGACGAGGGGGGCTGAGACCGCGCCGCTACGGCAGCCGCAGGGAAGAAGGCGGACACCACCGTCCGGGACTGCGCCGCCGAGGCCGCCGAACGTACGCTGGCCTCGATCAGTACGCGACCGCCCGTTATGGAGCCTTCGTGCCCGCACCTCGTCTCCGGACAGTCTCCGTCGCCGCATGCCTGGCCCTCGCGGCGGCGCCCCTGGGTGGCTGCGCGGACGAGCCCCCCGCCGCGCCGACAGCACCCGCGGTGGCCACCTCCGCGGCGGACACCGGCGGCATGGCGGCACTGACCGCGGCGGCCCAGAAGGAGGGCACGCTCAACACGATCGCGCTCCCGAGGGACTGGGCCAACTACGGCGCACTGATCGACGGCTTCGAGAGGAAGTACGGGATCAAGGTCACGACGGAGAACCCGGAGGGCACCAGCCAGGACGAGGTCAACGCCCTGAAGGAGCACAGGGGCGGGGGCCGCGCCCCCGACGTGATCGACGTGGGGGGCTCGTTCGCCCAGTCCGCGGCCCGGCAGGGCCTGCTCGCCCCGTACAAGGTCGCCGCGTACGACCAGATCCCCGAGGAACAGAAGGACCCGCAGGCCCGCTGGTACAACAACTACGGCGGCTACATCTCGATCGGCTGTGACGCCAAACGCGTCAAGACCTGCCCCTCGACCTTCGCCGACCTGCGCAAGCCCGAGTACAAGGGCCAGGTCTCGCTCAACGGAGACCCGACCAAGTCCGGCTCCGCCTTCGCCGGCGTGTATGCGGCGGCCTTGGCGAACGGCGGTTCCTTCGACGACATCCAGCCCGGCATCGACTTCTTCGCCGAGCTCAGCAAGAACGGCAATTTCGTCCCGGTCGAATCCACACCGGCCACGATCGCGAAGGGCCAGACCCCGATCAGCATCGACTGGGACTTCCTGAACCTCGGATACGCCGACGAATTCCGCCGGAAGGGCGTGGACGTCGACTGGCGTACCGCCATCCCGTTCGACGGCAGCTTCGCCGAGTACTACGCGCACGCGGTGAACAAAGACGCCCCGCACCCCGCGGCGGCACGTCTGTGGCAGGAGTACGTCTTCAGCCCGGAGGGCCAGAACATCCGGCTCGGCGCCTACGCGCGCCCCGTCCTCATGGACGCGATGAAGAAGGACGGCACCCTGGACAAGGCCGCCGCGGAGAAACTGCCGACGGTCGAGGGCACCCCGACGTTTCCGACGGAGGCCCAGACGGAGAAGGCGAGAGAGACCGTCAACCACGGCTGGGCCGGGGCCGTCTCGGGCTGAGGGCGGAAGGGTCCCGGCGGAAGGGTCCCGGCGGGAGGCGAGGACGGGTGGACCCGGCGGCAGCCTCGGCTGCCGCCGGGAGACGGCGTGGCCCGGGTCAGGCCAGGTCGATGAGAGCGGGGATCTCCCGGTAGAGGGACCGGACCGTGGAGAGGGGCCTCTTGAGCCGGAGGTCGTAGCGGATGCACGACGCGCCGGTCATGAAGACGACCACATGGTGGCCGTACGCACGATCGAGCGCGGAGAGGGGGAGGACGGCCTGGATGCCCTCCGCGAACTCCGGTGCGATCCCGGGGAAGTATTCCTCGAACGAACCCCATCCCTTTCGTTCGCGGGACTTCACGTCGTAGACCTCGACCCCTTCCTTGCGCACCGCCCAGACGTATCCCGGGCGGTCGGGATCGTCCAGGGTCACCCACGCCTGCACGAGAGAATCGGTGTTCTTGCCCCAGTTCGCAGACTCCACACGTTCGATCTCCTTCCTCTCCTTCACGTCGTAGCGGACGAATGCGTACCCGGGGATCCAGACGGTGTTCGCCCTGGCCGGGTCCCTGAAGACGCCGGGCCCCTTCCCGAAGTGGTCCGGTCGGAGCTGCGCGTTGCCCCAGGTTCCCGTGCCCGGGGTCCCCTCCACGGCGGTGACCGACACACGGCTGCGGTCGAACGTCCGGTGGGTGCGCGAGTACGGCCAGGCACGCCGCTTGACGTCGTCGTCGTAGAGGAACCAGGTGACGTCGGGGTCCGACGGGTCGGGGATCGCCTGGACGAACGGCCGCGGCTGGACCCGTTGCAGGGTGCCGCTGCCCAGGGCGACCCAGTCCAACGGACTGCTGGGGGCTTCGCCTTCGACCTGGGACCGGTCCGGCGAAGGCTGCTTGTTGACGATCCGGACCAGGGTGTTGGCCGGGATGGGCACCATCCGTTCGTTCGCCCGGACCCCGGACGCCGACTTC
This sequence comes from Streptomyces sp. NBC_01551, assembly GCF_026339935.1. Classification (NCBI taxonomy): domain Bacteria; kingdom Bacillati; phylum Actinomycetota; class Actinomycetes; order Kitasatosporales; family Streptomycetaceae; genus Streptomyces; species Streptomyces sp. NBC_01551. The sequence continues at coordinate 6,141,083 of NZ_JAPEPX010000001.1, read as the reverse complement.
TCCATCGTGTACCGCTCGGTGGACTTCGTGGCCTTGCGCTGGTCGACGAAGTCGATCTCCATGGTCCGCAGGGCCGCGTCCTTGTGCGCCGAGAGGTCACCGCGCAGGAAGCCGTCGGTCTGCGCGACGAAGACGTGCGTTCCGGTCTCGGTGGGGACCTGGACCTGCTGGGGACGGCGCATCATCGAGACCGATCCCGACACGTCCAGGTCGCGTGAACCGACGTCGCCGCCCATGACCTGGACCGCGGTGTCCAGGTGGTGGACCGCGCTGGCCCCGTTCTGGCTGTGCCGGGCGGTGAGCCGGAAGACCGTGGTGGCGAACAGCGGTGGTGTGGTGAAGGCGCGCGCCTTGGTGACGTCGGTGGTGTCGGCCAGCCCGTAGGCCAGCTCGTACGTCGGTCCCTCCCCGGCGACCCAGGTGAGCGTGACCGCTTCACCGCTGTGGACGACGGGACGCTGGGGGGTGAAGTTGGAGAGCTTGTAGTCGGCCGGGAACTTGCCGAGCAAGTACGTCGCCGTGTGCTGGACGAACTGGATCTCCCGGCCGCCGGTGACCGGCTTGCCGACGCTCTCCTCGATGGTGATCTCGGTGGTGCCGACGAGCGGGTTGACCTTGATGTCGTTGAACTGGATCTGCAGGCCCTGCTCGCCGATGGGCAGCCATGTGCCCGCGTTGGGCTTGAACAGGTACACGCCGGCCGCCGGGTTGGAGCGCACCCAGCGCTTGTCGGCGCTGATGACCGAGGCCTTGACGGTCCCGGGATCGGCGGTCAGGTCCCCGGGCTTGGCCCCGGTCGCGAGGGTGACCTTGATGTACGCGCAGGGGAGCTGCTGGTACGGGTAGGCGATCACCAGGTCGAGCGCGCCGTCGGCGGAGACGCGCAGGGGTGCGGGCGAGGTCGTGAGGTCGTGGCTGAGCCACAGCTTGCCGGTGACGTGGCTGTACGGCTCGTCTTGCGGGGCGGGACGGTCACCGTCGGGCGAGGCGGGGTGGACGATCTCTTCGTCGGCCATCGTGTGCGGATTCACGAGGTCCCCTTTCCGGGGAGGGTCGGGAGGAGCGGTGTGCGTGCGGGAGAGGGCATCGCAGTGGCTCAGTCGGCGACCGAGGGAGGCGGAGCGGCAGCCGCGTGCAGGAAGCCGCTGCGCAGCTTCGGTGCGGTGGGGCCGGGGCGTGCCAGGTGGTCGGCGGGGGTGATGGGCAGCTTCCGCAATGCCTTCTCGGCCGCCCCCTCCCACCAGAGCCACTCCCCCTCGCGCAGCGTCGGCGCGTGCACGACGAGGGTCTCGACGAGCGGGGCGTCGGTGTTCTTGCCCGGCCGGACCGGGCGGGTGGGCGCCAGGACCGGTCCGGTGCGCAGGCAGGGGGAGATGCGGGCGAGGGGGCCGGCGGTCAGGGCCGGATCGAGTCGCAGCCGGGTGATGGGCAGCAGTTCGGTGAAAGCGTGGACGGGTGTGCGCGGGTCGGCGAGCAGGGTGACGACGCGGCCGACGGGCTCCTTGCCCAGCGTGTCGGCCCGGGGCAGGTGGGCGGTGACGGTGAGGTCCGTGCCCGTGCCGATCCCCGTGACGTAGCCGGGGGTGGAGCCGGCCGGGCGGACGGCCCGGAAGCCTTCGTAGCCCTCGGCGAAGTAGCCGATCAGGCCGTCGCCGAACGAGTCGCCCCAGCCGAGCCGGACCGGCCAGTCGTGGTCGAGGAAGGCATGGCGCTTGGGCTGCTGGTGCAGTTCGGCGAGCCGGGGCGCGCCGACGGGCGGCCGGTCGAGGTCGAGCCGGAGCCGGGTCCTGATCAGGGCCAGCGGGCGGCCGACGGCGCGGGTCAGGTGGGAGTCGGCCTCGGCGCCCGGGGGTTCGACCGTCCACAGCGCGTTGTCGACGGCGGCGAGCATCGCCGTGAGCGCGGCGGGTCCGGCCTTGACGAGCTGGGTCGCCATGGCGTGCACCTGGGGGTGGGGCCCCTTCAGGGAATCCAGGTCGTTGTGCCGCGATCCCGGCAGGGGGAGCCAGCCGACCCGCGCCTTGTCCGTGTAGACCGTGCGCAGTTCACCGAGGGCGGATCCGTCGGGTGCGTGGCACATCAGGGAGCGGTCGAGCCGGTTCGGCAGCAGCCAGGCCACCACGGGCGGCAGTTCGAGCAGTTCCGGGTCGGGGACCTTCTGGTCGTCGCGCGGGTCGACCGCGTCGAAGCGGAGCCGGGCGGCCTGCGGGAGGCGCGGGGTGACCTGGATCAGCTGGTCGAGCTGGGTGCCGGCCGCGCGGGTGGCGGTCAGGCCCGGTGAACGGACGAGGTTGCGGTGGTAGCGGGTCTCCTTGGTGACGAGGTCGAGCGCGTGGCCGAAGCGGTCGACCACGCTGAGCCGGGTGAAGTTGAACTGTCCGGCCCGGATCTGCTGGAACTGCGGATGGGGGTCGGGATCGTTGCGGTCGAGGCGGCCCGGGGTGTGGGTCCAGTTCTGCCCGACCTGCTCGCGGATCTCGTCGGGTGGCACGACCTGGGCCCGGGAGTCCAGGCAGATCAGCTGCTCGTTGAACCCGTCCAGGCTCTGGGAGGTGAGGTCCCAGGCGGAGCTGGCCTCGATGATCTTCCTGAGGTCTTCGGCCGGTGCGCCCCGGTGCGTGCGCAGGTGCTGTTCGGCGCGGTCGCGCAGGTTGAGGGCGCAGTGCCGGGAGAGCAGCAGCCGGCCCTTGAGGTGGAAGGAGGTGGTCTTCGCGGGGGCCTTGGACTTGTCGTCCCAGACGAACCGGTTCCCGTCGAACCGCCAGCTGGGGTCCTTGACGCCCTGGTACGGGATCGGGAAGTACTCCGCCTCCCACATCAGGAACAGCGGCTGCCATGCCTGCCGCCAGGCCTCGGCTCCGTACTCCCCCAGCAGGCCGGTCAGTTGCTTCGAGGCTGCGGTGCGTGCCTCCCGCGCGCTCTTGCGGTCGGCTTCCGTGCCGGTCCGGCGGGCCTTGGCCTCGGCCTCGCGGGCGGTGGCGTCATCGGCCCGGACCGTGCTGAGCGTGCCGGCCGCTTCGGCCGCCACCAGCAGGTAGAACTCGTCCAGCAGGGCGGGCAGGCCGAGTTCCGCGGGGAGCTTGTCGATGCCGGGCGGGGCGGGGCGTTGCGCGGGCGGTGTGTGCGGGTCGCCGGAGGGGCCGGTGCGGATGGCGGTGGCGAGTTCCCCGGGCAGCCGGCACGGCAGCGGGGCGTCCGGGTTCTTCGGTGCGATGCTGCCGGCGCCGGTCAGCATCGCGACGGGCTCGGCCGCCCGGTGGAACCGGTCCGCCGCCTCGCGCACGAGCTGCCCGACCGGGGCGCGGCCGTGCCGGGCGGTGAAGGCGTCGACCTCGGCCTTCACCGCGCGTGCCAGCTCCTTCGGGGTCTTGCCCCGTCGGGACGGCCTTGGCGTCCTTGTCGTCGAGCTGGTTCCGCGCGGCGCGCAGGCGGGCCGCCGGTGTGGTCCGCGGTGTGGGCTTGAGGGCGTCCCGTAGCGTCCCCAGCAGCCGCATCGCCTTGTCGTACTGCTCCTTCGGACCGCCGGGACGCTCGTCTTCCGGCGGCGTCGGCCACTTCCCCTTGATCTCGTGGTCGAGCCACGTGCCGGCCCACCACACGCGGTAGAGCTGTTCGGCCAGTTCGGCGACCTCGCGGTGGCGGGTGTCGTAGCGCTCCTGGCCGGTGTTGAGGCGGGCCAGCCATTCCCGTTCCGGCTTCGGCAGTCTCGGTTCCGGGGCGGCGAAGGCCGCGGGACCGGACCCGCCGGGCAGCATGGGTGTGGGCCGGTTGATCCGCCACCGGTACCCGCCGTTCTCGGGCTGGAAGGCGGCCTGGTGCACCAGGCGCTCCACGCGGGCGATGCCGTCGGGCTGGTCGAGGTCGGGGAGGATCCCGTGCTGGAACGCCAGCAGTTGCCTGCGCGCCGCCTCGTTCAGGGGCTTGCCCTTACCGGCCCGGTCGGTGGCGATGAGTTCGGTGAGCGCTTCCACCGAGTTCTCGCCTACCGCCACCCCCACCTTCGTGCGGTCGGGCGGGCCGCCTACGGCGGGCTTGTCGTCGGGGTTCCAGACGAGGCCCAGGACCGTGCCCGTGTAGAGGGAGCGCCGGGGCAGCTGCTGGGGCTCGGACACGTCCCAGCCCAGTTCGGCCAGCGCCTTGACCGGGTCGGTCGGGGTGATCTTGGGGTGGAGGATGTCGGCTTCCGGGTCGGAGTACCAGCCGACGACCAGGTAGCTGAGGCGGGCGTCCTTCGGGACGTCCTTGACCGGGTCGTGCAGGGCGAAGACGTTCTCGTGGTACGGCTGGTACGAGGCGAAGGTGGGCAGGCCCGGGCCCGCCGCGGTCAGGAACGGCTTGGGCGGGTTCTCCGGTTCCTTCCACGTGGCGAGGTCCTGCCGACGCCCCAGGAAGACCTGGGTGGGCGTGGTCTTGCCCGGGTCGAGGGAGGGGACCGTGCCCTGCTGCGGATCCGCGGAGAGGAAGTCGCTGTGCACCATCCAGCCGGCGGCTGCCGAGGTGCCCTGGTAGCGGACGACCAGCCAGCGGTTGGGGACGAGCGGCATCCGGGTCTGCCCGGTGACCGGGTCGTGTGTGCCGTGGCGCAGCGCACGGGGCAGTTCCCAGTGCAGGTGTACTCCGTTGTCGGGCTTGGCCGCGCCCTGCGGCAGGTGGAAGGGCTCGGGCTCGGGGCCGGCGTACGGGTGACCGGGCTGGAAGTCCGGTCGCCAGCGGTACCAGCCCGCGTCGTTGAGCACCTTCTGGTTGACCATCAGGGCGTCGACCTCGACCGGGACGATCAGTCCGGTCGGCTTGACGGCATTCGCCATCTCGTCTGCTTTCGCGTCGGTGGGGCGGGGCATCGGTGCGGTTCAGCGGTAGGTGAGGGTGAGCTTCAGCGGGCTGCGCAGCATCTGCGTGGCCAGGCAGGACGCTCCGACCTCGACGGGCGTGCCGCCGGCTGACAGCGCCGCGGCGAGGGCGGCGCGCAGGGCTGCCAGGGACTCCGTGCCCGGGCGCGGCCGGGTCGGCGACGGGGCGGCCGTACGTGCCCGTGACGGTCTTCGTCCCGTCCGGGACCTCCTTGCCGAGCGGTCGCCCGGGACTGCCGGGGGCGGTCGAGCGCAGCCGGATCTTGCCGCCCTCGCCGACGCCGAGGTGGAGTCCCTGGAACGGTTCGGCCAGATCGATGACCGTCGGGACGTCCTCGTAGACGATGATCATGAGGTCGTCCGCCAGGTTCTCCTGGCGCAGCACCCTGACCGGAACGTCGCCCGTCCGGGCCAGGATCCCCATCCGGGGCCAGCACGAGACGAGGGCGGAGCGCAGCAGCAGCCCGCAACGCGTCTTGTGTCGGTCCGGGGCGAACTCCTGGAGCAGCTGCGCCCTGACCGGGGCGGGCAGATCGCGCCCCCGCTTGCGGAGCTCCGCCGCGAGCGTGTCGAGCATCGTGGGCAGGGGCCGGCCGGTGGCCGTCTGGCGCAGTACGGCGATGACGCCGGCGTCGACGCTCGGCACCCCGAGCTTCACCGCGCGCTCGACCAGGGCCTCGACGGTGGGGCCGGAGAAGGTGGGGCGCAGGGCCTGGATCAGGCCCTGGTCGAAGACGGAGCAACTGCCCGTCGCGAGCGCGCCGTCGATCAGCGCGTCCGTCCAGCCGCTGTCGATGCGGAAGAAGCGCAGGCTCTCGGGCGGCAGCATCCGCTGGTCGGGGACGAGGTGGTCGAAGGGCACCGGCGCCAGCAGCCGCAGCCGGTGCAGCCACTCCGCCAGCACGTCGTGGACGCCGCTGGCCTGCGGCAGTCTGCGGTGCAGCTCCGCGATGTGCTCGGGCCTTGAGAGGTACTCCTGGATCTGGGTGTCGAGCGCACCGGTGGTGGTGGGCGGCGGCCCCTGGTCCACCTCCGCGGGCGTGGTGCGGCGCTCGGCCGGTGCGTGCTGCGGGTCGGGATCGGTGAGGGCGGCGGTGATCCAGTCGCCGAGGCCCTCGTCGAGCATGTGGTGGAAGTCGTCCAGCTGCTGGTCGTCGCCGAGCAGGATCGCGAGCTCCGCGGCAGGGTCGTCCCCGGTGTAGGCCACGGCGCCGCCGCCCTTGAGGCGGGCGGCCGCGCGGCCGACGAGGGTGGCGGCGGTGCGCAGGTGGCGGGTCAGCGCCGTGGAGAACGCTTCGTCGGAAAGGGCGAGGTGACGTCCGAGCGTCCAGGCAGCGGCGTATCCGGCGTCGAACAGGCCCCAGTGTTCGTTGTAGACGAGCAGGTCCGCCGCGGAGCCGGGGATCCCGTTCACCGCCCGCCTGCTCGACGGGAGATCGGGCAGGGGCTGGGGTACCGAGGGGGTACAAGGCCCCCGGTACCAGGCGTACGTCCCCTCGCCGGAGTCGAGCGTGTAGGGCAGCGGGACGAACCCCTCGGTGAGGCGCTTGCGCGTGTACCGCTCCCACTCGTCTGATGCCTTCCACGATGGAAGGGACATGCGCAACAGCAGGTTTTCCGGCTGCCTGATGCCGGGGGCGGTGACCCCTTCGGCGAGTACGGAGAAGGCCGCACCGTTGCGCGTCGTGCTGGTGAACGACCAGGTGTGGAGGACGACCAGCCGCAGGGGCAGTTCCTGCGGGGCCTTGCCGGGGGCCGGAAGGTGTTCCTGGTGGCCTTCCAGCGAGACCAGGTGTGCGGTGTAGCGGCCGGCCCTGACCGGCAGCCGGTTGGAGACGACGAAGGCGTACGTGCCCTCCTGTACAGCCGGATCGGTGTCGAGGGCGGCCGTGGCCTTGTCCGGTCGGCGGATGTGGGCGGTCAGCGGCAGTTCGGCGGCCGTGGGAGCGACGGCGGCGAACACCTTGCCGGGCACGGTGACGGTGCGGCAGGTGATGTCGAGGTCCTCGGCCGGCAGCATGCGGGGATCGAGCTTCGGGGGAAGGACCTTGCCCGTCCCGTCCGTGAGCAGCCGGCGCACGGTCATCGGCTCGGTCAGGCCGGCGGCGCCGGGGTCCTGGGGGAGCTCGTTCTCCGCGAGGAGGAGGACTGCCAGCCAGGGCGCCTTGCGGTCCTTGCCGACCTCCACCTGCCAAGGCAGGATCCGGCGGGACAGTGTGACGTGCGGGAGGATGCCTCCGAACTCGCCGTTTGAGTCGGCGGGCGGGTGCTCCGCGTGCACGTCGTCCTCGGCCAGGAGGAACCGGGGAGCCTTGATCGTGAACTGCTGGGGCACCGGGTCGGTGAGCTTGCCGGGCTTGTTCTCCGTCGTGCCGCCGTCGAGTGTGTGGGTCACCTCGATGGTGTAGGTGCCGCCCGGGACGGGCGGGACCAGGTTGTCCTCCAGCATGAGGGTGGGGGTGGTGGTCATGGCGTCACCTCGTGGAATCGACGGAAGCCGGGGCGATCATGGGTTCACCGCACAGTCCGGTGACCGCCTGCGCGGCGAACCGCGTCAGCCGGTCGCACTTCGCCTCGGCGGCGAGGCCGAACCCTTGCATGAAGTGGTACAGAATTTCGCGGCGGCTCTGGGGCAGCTCGGCGGCGATGGTGCGGGCGATGGTGCCGACGGAGTCCGGGCGGCGTTCCGGCTTGGTCCCCTCGGGCCTCGCATGCGGCGCGAGCGGCAGCCGGCTGCCCTTCAGCGGGGTGACCTTGAGTTCGCTCAGCGGAATGTTGACGGTGTCGCCGTACCGTTTGGGCGCGGGGGCCTCCAGCTTCAGCCCGGTGAACCGATCCGGCAGCAGCAGGTCGTCCATCCCCGGCTCCCCGTCGACCGGAGTGCCCCACAGGGCGTGCGGCACCTGCGAGGTGACCGTTGTGATCTTCCATCCCTCGTGGTTGAACTTCCGGCCCTCGTGGGTCACCTTCACCGTGTGGACGGAGGCGCCGCCGGTCAGCCGCATCGGGCGGATGTCCAGCTTGTTCGCGTGCTTCTCGGACCAGAGTTCCTTGTCGCCGCTGGTCGTCAGCCGGAGCTCGGTGGCCGGCACGGCGGTACGGGTCACGAAGCTGAAGCCGTCGCCGCCGACCCGCCAGACCGGGGGGTCCGCGTAGGTGCCCGCAGCGGGTGCCGGGCCGGCGCCCATCAGTCCGCTCAGGGCGTTGACGGTGACCGGGACGGCCGGCAACTGCGTGCGGAAGTCCTCCCACTTCAGGCTCGCCGGCTTGCTCGGCGGGTCCTCGCCGAAGCCTGGGGTCACCGAGAACGGGCCGACCTCCAGCCTGATCCGTCCGCCGGTGGGCGGCCCCCACATTTCGAGGTGGGCCCGGAACTCCGCCTTGATGCGGACGCGGATCAGGAGGAGGTTGACGGTGTACGAAGCCCCGACGGTGACCTTGATGCGGGCACGGAAGTAGAACGGCGCCCACTGCAGGAGGGCGTCCAGCGTGGCGTCGAGCCAGGCGTGCAGCCCGCCGGAGTCGAAGTCGAGGGAGAGCCGGCCGCCGAGCATGCCGGCCGCCGGGGTGATGGCGTAGTACACCTCGCCCTTGATGGTGACGGCCGAGCTGACCGCCCAGTTGAAGCCGAGCCGGGGCACCCGGGGGTAGTGGGCCGGCACGTTGAAGTCCGGGTGGTAGCCGCCCACCGTCAGCGCGAAGTCGCCCTCGTGGCCGCTGCCGGGGAACCACGTCGCGAATGCCGCGCCTCTGGTGAGCCGGCACTCCCTGGTCAGCACCCAGCAGTTCTTCGTGAGCTCCCCGGCGACCATCAGCTCGCCCTTGGACATCTGGTAGGCGGCGCGGAAGCCCAGCTCGATCTCGGCGTACGCCGTGCCCACCTTGGGGAACTGCGCCTTCGCGCGGCCGAGCAGCGCGATGCTGAAGTCGCTGCCGAACTGGGCCAGCAGCACGGCCGTGCAGTTGATGAACTCGAACGAGGTGAAACTCAGTCCCGCGGCCAGCCAGATCTCACCGGACGCCGGCTTCACCCAGGGGTTGTCGCCGCCGGAGATCTTGTCGAGTGCCTCCGTCGGTGACTTGCCCTTGATCCCCTTGGAGCCGGTAAGGCCCTCGACGAAGGGGAAGGCGGGGACCTCCGAGGCCTGCGGTGCGCGGACGGAGCTGTTGTAGCCGAATCCTGCGCAGATTCCGGTGACGGCGAACGGGGGTGGCCCGCCGAGCCGGCCGCCGATCTCGCCGAAGACGAACAGCGAGGTGTACCCGTTCTCCATCGTCGCGTACGAGCCGGCGGCGGCGATGGAGGCGCTGGGCGTCGTGATGGCCACGAGACCGTCCAGCTGGAGCCGCCGCCCGTCCTGCGGCTTACGGCTGATCAGCGCGCCCTGGACACCGACCGGCCCGCCTGAGTAGGCGACGCCGAGGCCTTCCAGCGTGGGCCGCGTGGCGAACGTGCCGTCGAGGCTGACGCAGAGGCCGAGCCCCTTGGCCTCCATGACGATTCCCGACGCGATCAGCGCCGCGTCGATGCGTACCGCCAGCGCGCCCTTGCCGCCCTTGACGAGGGCGAGGGTGAGCCGGTCGATCCGCAGCGGGCCGAAGGTCCGGTTGATCTCGAGCAGGGGGCGGTCGTCCGTCGATTCGTCGGCGTACGGGGTGAGTTCGGTGCCGGTCGGCTCGGGAGGCTCGATTCCGAAGAGGAGACCGGTCGAAGCGCCCTTCCCGCCGCCCTTCTTGCCGCCCTTCGCCGGGAGGCGCAGCAGGATCGGATCGCTCTTCTTGCCGCCTACGGTGACGTGCAGCGCGAGGGCCGGTCCGAGCCTCGGTTCGGGCTTGGCGGGCACCTTCGGAACGGTCTTGACGCTCTTGTCGAAGGCCGCTTTGATCACCTCGGCGGCCCGCTTCAGCTCGGCCTTCGTCGGCTTGTCGGTCAGCCCGATGATCTGGAGCTTGTCGAGGGTGAGGTTCGCCGAAGCGGGCAGCTTGCCCTGGAGCAGCGGCAGGTCGGCGATGCCCGCCGAGAGCGGCACGTCCGCCAGGACGATGCCGATCGGCTTCGGCTTCTCCTTCGGCTTCTCCTTCCCCGCCTTTCCCCCCGCTTCAGCTCTCGGCAGGGCCCCGAGGACGATCGGCACGGTCGTCGTTCCACTGGTCACCGTGGTCGTGAGCAGCGTGGCCTTGCCGGGCACGTGGGTCAGCGCCAGGTGCTTGATCTTGGGTACGGTCTCCGCGGGCAGCGCGGACAGGTCGATGCCGACGGCCGCCGCGAGCCCGGTGAGCGGCAGGCCGGCGGCGTGTTTCAGTCCGCCCCGGAATTCGATGCCCTTGCCGGTGTCCGTGACGTTGAGGACGAGTTCCAGCTTCTGCGGCTGTTCGCCCGACGGTACGCTCAGCTGCCCGCACACGGCGAGCTGACGGGCCGCCTTGCCGGACGGGCCGGCGCCGTCGAGCTCGACGGCGGAACCGACGGCGATCCGCAGCTGCGGTCCGGCGAGCTCGAGTCCGGCGAGTGCCTCCAGCGCGGCGGCGACGTTGCCGTCCTTGTCGCGGAACTCCCAGTTCCGGAGGGTGAACCTCGCACCCATGCCGCTCACGGTCGGCTGCTGGCCGTCGGTCGGCTTGAACAGCAGCTCGACCTCCACCTCTTGCGGCTCGACCCCGGGGAGATTCACGCGGCCCTGAAGCCTGAGCTTCTGCGGGTCCGCCGTCTTGACCTTGACCAGCAGGTCGTCGAGCTGGATCTTTTCGAGCAGGTCCTTGATGGCGGGGAAGTCACCCCGGAGCTCCTCCGGGATGGCGAAGGTGTCGTCTCTCTTCTTGTTCAGTTGCTGACGCAGCGCCTCAACGGTTAGGGCCATGCGTACTCACCCTCCGCTCCGGCCACGTGGTCGCGGCGGAGCCTCTCTGGCAGTGACGGCGGGGCCACGGCCACCCGTGAACGAGGGCACGGGTGTGCCACGGCGGTGCCTGGATGTGGAGACACGTACCGCAGCGCAACACACATCCGATCACGGTGCGTAATCATCAATACACCATGCGTCACCAGCCGCACGCATATGCCAGTCGGATATGCGAGCTCCCGAGCGGGTTACGGCCGGACACACCCTCTTTCGAGTGAACGCGCACCCCGCGTTGCCGGGCCCCACCCTCGGGCGCACTTCCGCACCGTACCGAGTACGTCACCGAGCGTTGCTGCCGCGAATCTTCACACGGTGAGAGTGGAGTGGACGCTTCCCCTTACCTCGGTCACCGAAATGCCGGAAATGATCCATCCGGTTGGTGATTGTATGTCCGGTTACGTTCCCTGTTGGCGAAGTGCCGTCCACATTCGTTACTCGATCTCGGGAAGAAGTTGTGGTGATCTTCCGAATGAATCGGAAAACCCCGCATTCGAGTGTCCTCATCGAGCGTCAGAAGACGTCAACGCGGTTCGCCGGGTACCCCGTTCGCGTGCTTACATCTGGGCCGCGGCGGTTTCCGGAACGGTGGTCGACACCGGTCGGGGCCGTCGCGGCCATGTAGAAAAGCCAGCTGAATGAAGGGTGCGCACACAATGCGTAACGACATCGAGACCCGTGAGATCGCCGACGCCGAACTGGACGCCGTTTCCGGTGGTATCGGTATTTCCGGTGGTCTGCTCGGCGCCGTGACCGGCGACGTCAGCACCGTGCTGGGCACGGTGACGTCCCTGCAGACCGTCCAGGGTGCGCTGGCCGTGCCCGGCCAGGTCGAGGGCATCGCCGGCGTTCGTGTCGGTGTCGCCGGTATCTGAGCCGGACAGCCGCTTCCCGTGAACCCCGGAACATCCCCCCGTTCCGGGGTTCACGGGGTGCCCGCGGCCCATGGGCCGCGAGCATCAACCAGGTAATTCAGCAACGGTGTTGCGAATGCAGTCGAAGGAATAGTCCGTGCAGTTCCGTCAAAAGGCGCTTTCCAAGCTGCAATCACCCGAGGAACTCGATCTGCCGGTACGCTTCGCGCGCCCGCAGGGCCGGCTCGTCCTGGCCGTCACGGTCGCCGTCATGGCGGCCGCGGGTTTCTGGGCATTCACCGGATCGGTGTCCTCCAAACTGAGCGGACCCGGCATCCTCACCCGGGCCGAGGGCAGCTACCTGTTGCAGAGCCCCTACGCGGGTCAGGTCAGCGCGGTCCTCGCCAAGGAGGGCCAGCTGCTGTCCGCGGGCGCGCCCCTGTTCCAGGTCAGTACGGACCGCGGCGAGCGGGCCGTGCGCATGGTGGCCGGCGGGCGGGTGACGACCCTCGTCGCCAAGACCGGTTCGGTCGTCACGACCGGCGCGGACCTCGCGACGGTGGAACGCGTGAAGGACCCGGACGACCCGCTGGTGGCCGTGCTCTACGTGCCCGGCGGAAGCGCGGCGGCGATCCCCGTCGGCGCCCCGGTCGACCTGACCGTCCAGTCCGTCCCGCAGCAGCGGTTCGGCGTGCTGCGCGGCCGGGTCAAGGAGATCGGACGCGCTCCCCGGACGGAGGCGCAGATCAGCGGCTTCCTCGGCGACGGCCGGCTCGCCGCGCAGTTCGTGCGGCGGGGCAACCCCGTCGCCGTGCTCGTTCAGCTCGACCGTTCCTCCGCGACCGAGTCCGGCTACCGGTGGTCCTCCACGGACGGGCCCCCGTACGCCGTCGACTCCATGACACCGGTCACCGCGGCCGTCCACCTCGCCGCCCAGCGGCCCGTCGACTGGCTGCTGCCGTGACCGCGCCCCGGGGCGGCACGCGCCGCCGCCGCCCGCACCCGGCCGACAAGAACGCCGGACGCCGCTCCTCGCACGGCAGACCCGCTCCCGCCCCCCGGGGCCGCACGCCCCGGAGCGTGCGCACCCCCACCGTGCTCCAGATGGAGGCGGTGGAGTGCGGCGCGGCCGCGCTGGCCATGGTGCTCGGCCACTTCGGTCGTTTCGTCCCCCTGGAAGAGCTCCGCATCGCCTGCGGGGTCTCCCGTGACGGGTCCCGCGCCAGCAACCTCCTCAAGGCCGCCCGCAGTTACGGGCTGAAGGCCAAGGGCATGCAGATGGACCTGGCCGCGCTCGCCGGAGTGAGCCCGCCGGCCATCCTCTTCTGGGAGTTCAACCACTACGTCGTCTACGACGGCACGGGCCGCCGCTTCGGCCGCCGGGGCGTGTACGTCAACGATCCGGGCAAGGGCCGTCGGTTCGTCCCGATGGACGAGTTCGACACCAGCTTCACAGGCGTCGTGCTCACCTTCGAGCCCGGCGACGGCTTCCGCCGCACCGGCCGCAAGCCCGGTGTCATGGGCGCCCTGCCGGCCCGCCTGCGCGGCACGTCCGGGACCATGCTCGCAGCCGTGGTCTCCAGCCTCCTCCTGGTGGCCGTCGGGGCGACGGTACCCGCGCTGAGCCGGACGTACATCGACATGTTCCTGATCGGCGAGCAGACGTCCGTGCTGGGTGTGCTCTTCGCGTCGATGGCGGCGGCCCTGGTGCTCACGGCGGTGCTCACCGCGTTGCAGCAGACCAACCTGCTGCGCGGGCGCATCATCTCCTCGACCCTGGGCAGCGCCCGCTTCGTGCGGCACCTGCTCAGGCTTCCGGTCGCCTTCTTCTCCCAGCGCAACCCGGCCGACCTGGTCCAGCGCCTGCAGTCCAACGACACCGTCGCCGAGACCCTCGCCCGGGACCTGGCCGCCGCCGGCGTGGACGCCGTGGTGGTCGTCCTGTACGCCGTGCTGCTGTGGACCTACGACCCGCAACTCACCCTCGTCGGCGTGCTGATCGCGCTGCTCAACGTCGTGGCCCTGCGCATCGTGATCCGGGTGCGGGCCACCGGCACCCAGAAGCTGCGCGCCGAGAGCGCCCGGCTCACCAACACCTCGTACAGCGGTCTCCAGCTCATCGAGACGATGAAGGCGACCGGCGGCGAGAACGGCTTCTTCCGCCGCTGGGCGGGCCAGCACGCGGTCACGCTCGACGTGCAGCAGCGGCTCGGTGTGCCCAGTGCGTGGCTCGCGATCGTCGCGCCCACGCTGGCCGCGCTCAACAGCGCGCTGATCCTGATGATCGGCGGTCTGCGGGCGGCTGAGGGGCACCTGTCGGTCGGTCTGCTCGTCGCCTTCCAGGCCCTGGTGACCAGCTTCACCGCCCCGATCTCCCGTCTGGGCGGCGTCGCCGGACGGATCCAGGACTTCGCGGCCGACGTCGTCCGACTCAAGGACGTCGAGAACTTCCCCGTCGACCCGCGCTGCGCACGGCGCGATCCCCCCGCCGGCACCCGGCGCCTGAAGGGCCATGTGGAGCTGGACGGCGTCACCTTCGGCTACAACCCGCTGGACGCCCCGCTGCTGGAGGACTTCTCGCTCTCGGTCGGTCCCGGCCGGCAGGTCGCGCTCGTCGGCGGCTCCGGCAGCGGCAAGTCCACCGTCTCCCGGCTGCTGTCCGGCCTCTACACCCCCTGGAAGGGCGCCATCCGCATCGACGGGATGAGGCTGGAGGACATCCCGCGCGGCGCGCTGGCCGCCTCCGTCTCCTTCGTCGACCAGGACGTGTTCCTCTTCGAGGGCACCGTCCGCGACAACGTCGCGCTGTGGGACCCCTCCATCCCGGACGAGGCCGTCATCGCCGCCCTGGAGGACGCCGCCGTGTACGACGTGGTCGCGCGCAGGGCCGGCGGCATCCACGGCCGTGTCGAGCAGGACGGCCGCAACTTCTCCGGCGGCCAGCGCCAGCGCCTGGAGATCGCCCGGGCGCTGGTGCGCCGCCCGAGCGTCATGGTCCTGGACGAGGTGACCAGCGCCCTGGACGCGGCGACCGAGCGGATCGTCATCGACAATCTGCGCCGGCGCGGATGCGCCTGCGTCGTCATCGCCCACCGGCTGAGCACGGTGCGCGACAGCGACGAGATCGTCGTCCTCGACCGCGGCACCGTCGTCGAACGCGGCCGGCACGAGGACCTGATCGCCGCGCGGGGCGCGTACGCCGAACTGGTCAAGGAGCACTGAGGTGACTGAGGTGACGTCCCTTCATCAGACGCACGTCGCACCGGATCCGGTCGTCGCGGCCCTGGGCGGGCTGGGCTCGGAGGTGGACTGTGACGGCCTGCGCAGTGTGTACCTGGAGGGCCCGCTCGTGCTGTGGCTCGTCGTGGACGGCGAGCTGGACCTGTTCGCCGTGGACGCCGCCCAGGCGGGGCACTGGCATTTCCTCGGCCGGCTGGAGGCGGGCACGCTGCTGCTGGGCCCGGCCGAGGGACCCGAGCACACCCTGACCGCCCGGCCGCTGCGGGGCTGCCGGCTGCGCCGCATCGAGCTGCACGAGCTGCATCGCGGCCCCGAGTACGGCGACTGGTGGGACCAGGGGCAGCACGCGGGCGCCGAGGCGCCGCTGAGCCCCCTGGAGTACGCCTTCGCGCTCGGCGTCGGCCGCGGCCTGCGGGTGCTCAACCAGGCACCCCTGGAGAACCGCGGTGCCATCGGCCGGGGCGGCGGGGACGAGGACGTCCTCTGGATCCAGATCACCGCGGGCAGCGTCCGGTACGGCGCCGTGTACGAGCCGTACGAGGGACACGACGCCGTCGGCACGTCCGCCGCGCTCCTCGTGGACGCGGCGATGTGGCAGGGCGTGGTCGACCAGCAGTACCGGCTGCTGTACGCCTTGGACCATTGGATCGAGCAGCGCGAGCGCGCCCACGAGCACCGCACGGCGGCCGGCATCGAGGCCGGCGAGAGCGCCCGCACCCAGGCCGACCGGACCCTGCTGGCTTCCATCGACCGCTCGGGCAGGCGTTCGCGCCGCGGCGATCGGGACGACGCGACGTTCGCGGTGTGCCGCCTGGTCGCCGGCGAGGCCGGCATCGCCCTGTCCGATCCGGGGCCGGTGACGGCCGCGTCCGGGCGGATCGATCCCGTCGAGCACATCGCGCTCGCCTCACGCGTCCGGACCCGTGTCGTCAAGCTCGGCGGCCGGTGGTGGCGGGAGAACAGCGGGCCCCTGGTGGGCCGGCGCGAGGAGGACGGGACGCCGGTCGCGCTGCTGTGGCGGCGCGGCCGGTACGAGGCCGTGGACCCCGCGACCGGCGCGCGCGAGCGCGTGGACGGGGACCGCGCGGACGCCTTCGAACCGTCCGCCGTCATGCTCTACCGCCCGCTGCCCGACGGGAAGGCGGGCCTGCTGCCGCTGCTGCGCTTCAGTCTGCGCGGCACCGGCGAGGACCTGCGCAGCCTCGTCCTGGGCGGGCTGGTCGCGGTCGGCCTGGGCGCGCTCGTACCGATCGCCACCGGCAAGGTGCTCGGCGAGTACGTGCCCCGCGCCGAGAACAGCCTCATCGTGCAGAGCGCCCTGGCGCTCATCGCGACCAGCGTCGTCTCGGCCGCCTTCATGCTGCTGCAGAACGTCTCCATCCTGCGCATGGAGGGCCGCATCGAGGCCACGTTGCAGCCGGCCGTGTGGGACCGGCTGTTGCGGCTGCCGGTGACGTTCTTCGCCGGCCGCTCCACCGGCGAGCTGGCGAGCGCGGCGATGGGCATCAGTTCCATCCGCCGCGTGCTGTCCGGCATCGGGTCGGTGACCGTACAAGCGAGCACGGTCGCCACCATGAACCTGGTGCTGCTGCTCGTCTACAGCGTGCCGCTGGCGATGGTGGCGGTCGCCCTCCTGCTGGTCGTCTGCGCGGTCTTCCTGAGCCTGGGGCTGTGGCAGCTGCGCTACCAGCGGCGCTTGATCAAGCTCGGCAACAAGCTCAACAACCAGGCGTTCCAGACCTTGCGGGGACTGCCCAAGCTGCGCGTCGCCGCGGCCGAGAGCTTCGCCTACGCGGCCTGGGCACGGGAGTTCGCCCGCACGCGCGAGTTGCAGCAGCGCATCGGCCGGATCAAGAACGTCATCACCGTGCTCAACGCGGTCTATCCCGCCCTGTGCACGCTGCTGATGTTCATGCTGCTGGCCGGGCCGTTCCGGGGCGCCATGTCGGCGAGCGAGTTCCTCACCTTCAGCACGGCCGTGACGATGATGCTGTCCTCCGTCACCCAGCTGACCGGCGCACTCGTCTCGGCCGCCGCCGTGCGGCCCATGTTCGAGGAGGTGAAACCGCTCTTCCAGGCGGCCCCGGAAGTCCGCGGCTCCAGCACCCGGCCGGGCGTGCTCAGTGGCGCGATCGAGGCGAAGAACCTGTCCTACCGGTACGCGGACGGCGGCCCGCTCGTACTCGACGACGTGTCGTTCCAGGTGCGGCCGGGTGAGTTCGTCGCGATCGTCGGGGCCAGCGGCTGCGGCAAGTCGACACTGCTGCGCCTGCTCATCGGCTTCGACGAGCCCGCTTCCGGCCATGTGCTGTACGACGGCCAGGATCTGGCGGCGCTCGACCAGGCGGCCGTGCGCCGCCAGTGCGGCGTCGTCCTGCAGAACGCCCAGCCCTTCTCCGGCTCGATCCTCGACTGCGTCTGCGGCGCCGAGACGTATGCGCTCGACGAGGCCTGGGAGGCGGCGGCCATGGCGGGCCTGGCCGAGGACATCAAGGCCATGCCCATGGGCATGCACACGATGCTGTCCGACGGCGGGGGAACCGTCTCGGGCGGCCAGCGCCAGCGGCTGATGATCGCCCAGGCCCTCATCCGCAAGCCGCGCGTCCTCTTCCTGGACGAGGCCACCAGCGCGCTGGACAACGAGGCCCAGCGCGTGGTCATCGAGTCCACCCGGGCCCTGCGCGCCACCCGCGTCGTGATCGCCCACCGGCTCTCCACGATCATGGACGCCGACCGGGTGATCGTCATGTCGCAGGGGCGGGTCACCCAGCAGGGACCGCCCGCGGAACTGCTCGCCGACACGGACGGCCCCTTCCACGAGCTGGTCCGCCGTCAGATCAGGTGAGGTGACGGCCTCGGCCGCTGTGCGGAGCCGTCTTCAGGGGCAGGCCTTGCGCCAGGTGTCGAGTTCGGGCTTCTTCAGCATCGAGGACAGGTTGAGCTCGCGGGACTCGGGGCAGAAGGCCGCGGGCGTGCCCTCGTACTCGACGTGGAAGACGGCCTTGCCCGCCTTGACGAAGGGGGTCAGCGCGTCGCACTCGCCGAACTGGGCGCACTCCTCGTTGACGGCGAAGTCGAAGTCGCCGACGAGCTGGGGGATCTGTGGCAGGTCGTTCTTGAGGCCGACCGACAGTCCGCGGGCATGGGCGATCTCGGCGATCATGCGGTTGTACGCGAGCTGGTGCGCGGCCGTCAGCGGGAAGCCGGTGTGGTTGCCGTAGCCCTCCATCAGGTCGGGCTCCACTGCGTCGAAGCCCTTCTCGCGGCACATGTCGAAGCGCCGCTCCATGATCGGGCGCAGCAGGTCGAGCCGGCGGATGTCCAGCCAGCGCTCGCCGCGCCAGCCGTTGGGTTCGCCGAGGAGCGCGCCCGGGAACGCGTCCCGGTCGGGCCGGAAGTCCTCCCAGGCCCCGACGTTGACGTAGCAGATCACCTTCCGGCCGTCCCGGTGCAGCCGGGCCACGTCCGCCGCCGAGTTCTCGAAGCCGTCGATGTCGTAGACGGGCACGTCGACCGTGGGGTCGGAGCGTCCGTTCAGCTGCCACTGCCAGGCGAGGCCGGGCTTCGGCCGCCACCGTGCCCTGGCCTGGTCGCCCGGTGCGGGCGAGGCCCCGCCGGACGGGGACGCCGGCGGCGAGGGGGAGCCCGACGGCGCGGTGGATGGGGACGGGGAAGAGGAAGGGGAGGACGGGGGCGCGGTCGTGGGCGTGGACGGGGACGACGTCGGTCTCCCGGACGGGGCCGGTGTGTCGTCGTCGCCCTCCGAGGCGGAACAGCCCGTCAGGACCAGGGCCGTCAGGGCGGCCAGCAGGCCGGCCCGAGCCGGTAACGTACGGTTCATCGCTCCATCCCGGTGAGTGCGGGGGTCAACTGGTTCCAGGGGTTGGGTGGTTCGCCCGTCACCGGGCCCGACACCGCCGCGCCCCGCTCGTTCGCGGTGCGCACCGCGAGCGGGATCAGGGCCTCGGGCACCCCGTAGACGAGGTGGCAGAACCGCTCGGGCTGGTGCCGCGCCGTCCAGGCCGGCCGGGCGAAGGCCGAGACGTACGTCGACCAGTGCCCTTCGAAGGTGACGGTCAGATCGGCGAGGCGCACATACCCGGCCGTGGGGTGGACGCCCGGGTTGAGCACCACGGTCGTCACCCCGGCCCGGCGCAGCGACCGGACCAGCCGGCGGCAGGCGGGCAGCCCCTGCGGGGTCGCCGTCACCCGGTCGAGGAAGCAGCCGTCGGCCGCGTACCACTCCTGGTGCCGGAGCATCTCGTGCATGACCTCGGCCTGGCTGCGGGCCCCGTAGGCGGTGTCCACGTACCCGAGCAGCCGGGCCCCGGCCGCCCGGAGCGCGGCGGCCGCGGCGGTGAAGGCCGGGTCGGGGCGGGTGCCCGGCCCGTCGGCGGGGTTGATCACCACCCCGTACGTGTCGGCGGCGCCCGTGATCAGGCGGTGCCAGGCACCGGGCTCCTCGGCGGGGTGGACGTACAGCGGAACGAGCAGGCTCACGGTGTGCCGATGCTTTCCGCGGCCGTCGCCGCCCACAGCGCGGCGAGCGTGTCGCCGAGCCCGTGGGCCGGGCGCCAGCCGAGGGCCTCGGCTGCCGCGGTGATGTCGGAGCACTGCCACGACACCTGGGCCGAGCGGGCCGATCCGCCCGCCTCCGCCTCCTCGATCCGCCCCCGGAAACCGGCCCTGGCGGCGAGGACGCGCACCAGTGCGCGGACCGGGACGGCGCGCCCGGAGCCGATGTTCAGTACGGGCGGCAGCGGGCCGGGCGCGGTGACCGCGAGCGCCACCGCCTGCGCGACGTCGCGTACGTCCACGAAGTCCCGGTGGGCGGACAGGTCGCCCAGCCGCAGCACCGCTTCGGGATCCGGGCCCGCCTCGCGCAGCAGCGCGGCGATGCGGCCCGGCAGTCCGGTGAGCGGGGCTCCGGGTCCCACGGGGTTGCCCACCCGCAGGACCACCGCGTCCAGGCCGGAGGAGGTCACCGCGACCGTGCCGGCCAGCTTCGTCGCGCCGTACGGGCCGACCGGGCGGGTTGCGGCCCACTCCGTCACCCGGGTGTCCGGTTCGCCGGGGCCGTACTCGGCGGCCGAGCCCAGGTGGACCAGGCGCGCCGCGGGCGCCGCCTCGCGCAGCGCGGCGCACAGGGCGGCGGGGCCGCGGGCGTTGACCTCGGCGAGCGTCACGGCGTCCCCGCCGGTGGCGCCGGCGCAGTTGACCACCACGTCGGGTGCCGCGGCGGCCAGGGTGGCCGCCAGCCGTTCGGGCCGGTCGGCGGCGAGGTCGACGCCGAAGTCGGCGTCGGGCGAGCGACCGCCGTCGAACACCCGCGCGCCCGGGAGGGCGCGCAGGCGGTCGACGACGTGGGCGCCCAGGTAGCCGGTTCGGCCCAGGACGAGAATGCGCATGACGTGCTCAGGCTCCCTTGAGCAGCAGGGACTTGCGGCTGGTGAACTCGGCGTTGGCCCGGTCGTAGTCGTCGGGGCGGCCTATGTCGAGCCAGTAGCCGTCGAACGCGTAGGAGTGCGGGAGGTTCCCGCTGCCCAGCAGGTCGAGGACGAGCTCGTCGAAGCCGAGCGGCAGGCCGGGCGTGTAGTGGTCGAGGGTGGCCCGGCTCAGGCCGTACACCCCCATGGAGACGTGGTAGTCCATGCTCGGCTTCTCGGTGAAGCCGACCACGCGGCTGGCGTCGGTGGTCAGGACCCCGAAGTCGATGTGCACCTTGCGGGGGTAGGTGGCGATGGTCAGGGGCGCGCCCGATTCCTCGTGGCTGCGCAGCACGTCGGCGTAGTCGAGGTCGGTGAGGACGTCGCCGTTCATGACGAGGAAGGTCTCGGGCAGTCTGTCGCGCAGGTTCAGCAGCGGGCCCATGGTGCCCAGCGGGCTCTCCTCCGTCGCGTAGTCGATGCTCATGCCCCACTGCGAGCCGTTGCCGACGTAGGCGCGGATGATCTCGCCCAGGTGACCGATGGCGATGGTGCAGCGGGTGAAGCCGGCCCGCGAGAGCTGGCGCAGCACGATCTCCAGGATGGCGTGCTGGTCGCCGATGGGGACGAGCGGCTTGGGCAGGGCGGTGGTGTAGGGCCGTAGCCGAACGCCCTTGCCGCCCGCCAGGATCACTGCGTACATGGGGTCTCCTCCTTGGTCGCGTGGGGGGACGGTGAGTGAGTGACGTGGGGATGTCGGTGAACGTCGGCGGTACGCGCGTCAGATGTTGTAGATGCCCGTTTTGTAGCGGGCCAGGTTGGCCGGGTCGCGGAAGAACTCGACCGTGTGCGCGAGGCCTTGCTCCAGGGTGTGCGCCGGCTTCCAGCCGGTGGCGGCGGTGAGCCGGCTCGCGTCGGCGACCAGCCGCATCACCTCGGAGTTGGCGGGCCGCAGCCGCTCGCTGTCCTCGCGCACGTCGATCGGTACGTCCATCACCTTGCCGATCAGCGCGACCAGGTCGCCGACCGAGATCTCCCCGCCGGTACCGGAGTTGAAGGTGCGGCCCACGACCTGCTCGGCGGGCGCGGTGCCCGCCGCGAGGAAGGCCTGCGCGGTGTCGCGGACGTAGCTGAAGTCGCGGGTGGGCCGCAGGTCGCCGAGGGTGATGGCGCGTTCCCCGGCGGCCACCTGGCCGATGACGGTGGGGATCACCGCGCGCATCGACTGCCGGGGCCCGTAGGTGTTGAACGGGCGGAGCGTGACCACCGGGGTGCCGAAGCTCGCGTGGTAGCTGTCGGCCAGCCGGTCCCCGCCCGCCTTCGAAGCGGCGTACGGGGACTGTGTGTTGATGGGGTGGTCCTCGGTGATCGGCACGGTCTGCGCGGTGCCGTACGTCTCGCTGGTGGAGGTGTGCACGAGGCGGGGCGTGCCGAGCGCGCGGACGGCCTCCAGCACGTTGAGGGTGCCGGTGACGTTGGTGTCGACGTAGCTGTGCGGCGCCCGGTAGGAGTACGGGATGGCGATCAGCGCGGCGAGGTGGTAGGCGGATTCGGCGCCTTCGAGCAGTCCGCGGACGGAGCCGGGGTCCCGGACGTCACCGAGGACGATCTCGACCTGGTCGAGGACGTCCGGGGCCAGCGTCTCCAGCCATCCGTACGAGGAGAAGGAGTTGTACTGGGCCATGGCCCGGACCCGGTATCCGCGGGCGACCAGGGCCTCGGTGAGGTGGGAGCCGATGAAGCCTTCGGCTCCGGTGACGGCGGCGAGCGGTGCGGAGGTCAACTGACGTGCCCTTCTTGTGGGTTGCATGGTCAGGCAGGTACGTGGTCAGGCGAGTGCGTGGTCAGGCAGGTGCGTGGTCAGGCGGGTGCGCCTTGTGGCAGGCGCGCGTCGTGCCGGGTGCGCGGTGTGGCAGGGGTGGTCAGGCGTGCCGGGCCGGGCGGCCGAGGATCCACAGCGCGCAGCCGGCCAGGCTCAGCGCGGCGGCGCCGCAGCTCAGCGGCAGGATCAGCGGGCCCGGGGGGCCGAGGAGCGTGACCGCGCCCGCGGCGCCGGCGGCCGTCAGGCAGATGACGGCGGGCGGCCAGGCCACCCCGAAGGCCTGGAGCAGCAACGCGGTCCACAGGGTGGCCGCGAGCAGCATCAGCGCGGCCGGGCCGGCTCCGGTGAGCAGTGCCACGGGGAGCAGGAGCAGTACGTAGGCGCCCAGGCAGAGGCCGAGTACGCCGGCCGACCGCAGCAGGAAGCCGGCGGGTGTCGCGGCCGCGCCGAGCGCGCTGACCGACATGCCGCGGAAGCGGTAGAGCAGCCATTCGGCCGGCCCCATGCTCACGGTCAGCGCGATCACCGCGTACGGCTCCTGACGCCCCTCCAGCAGCACCAGCACCGCCGCGGCCAGCCCGAACAGCCCGTACGGGAGGGACCGCAGCAGCCGGGGCCGGGCGCCGGCGTCCCCGACCGCCGCCGGGGCGGCGTACGCGGCGCGCAGCGCCCGGCCGGCCGCGGCGAGCGTCCCGGCGAGTGCGAGCGCCGGCAGGCCGACGCGCAGCGGGCGTCCCGGTTCCCACCACGGCAGCGCGGCGCCCCCCACGATCAGCGGGGTGAGCGCGGCCAGCAGCAAGCGCTCCCGGCCCAGCACGAGCAGGATTCCGGCGGCCGCCAGGTAGAGCGACTGGAGGGCCGCCGCCCAGATCGCCGGCCCGCCGCCCGCCGGCACCGCGGCGGCCGCCGTGGCGACGACGGCGCCGACCGGGGCTCCCACCAGCAGCGTCCGGCCGGCCTCGCGCTGCCCGGCCACCATCCGCAGATAGGCCCGGTGCCCGAGGGCCTGGCCCCACGCCCAGGAGACGATCCCGGCGAGGATCAGCGCGGCGGCGTCCCGGCTCGGGTGCCACAGCGGCGCGGTGAGCAGGTACGCCAGCCCGGGGAGGGCGAAGAGCACGCCGCGCAGCAGGCAGCGCACGGTGTCCGGCCGCCACGGGTCCGGCGTCGTGGCGGGTTCCGGGAAGACCCGGGGCACCCGCTCGTACAGCGCGGCCGCGAGGGAGAAGATGTTCGGGTGCCCGTACCGCTCCCGGATCATGTCGGCGGACAGGCCCTCGGCCTCCAGCAGGGCGGCCACCTCGTACGGGTGGACGGCGGGGCCGACGCGGTCGGCCAGTTCGGCGGCGAGCCGGCTGACCTCCTCCTCGTTGGGCCCGAACCCGGGCAGCCGCAGGGTGAGCGTGGTGTCGG
The DNA here is from genome assembly GCF_026339935.1 of Streptomyces sp. NBC_01551. Lineage (NCBI taxonomy): Bacteria > Bacillati > Actinomycetota > Actinomycetes > Kitasatosporales > Streptomycetaceae > Streptomyces > Streptomyces sp. NBC_01551. The sequence continues at coordinate 6,117,581 of NZ_JAPEPX010000001.1, read as the reverse complement.
GCCGCAGGCGGCGCGCCGGGCGCCGGCTGGTGTCGGCCAGCCGGAGCGCCAGCGTGTCCTGTTCGGTTCCGCCGGGTTCGAGTGCCATCGGCCCGCTCATCCGGCCATGCTCCCCGCGACGGGCGCCGACGAGGGCGCCGTCTCGATCGGCGTGGGCGCCGGCGTACGGACGCCGGAGGTCTGCGCGGTCCGCGAGGTGTGCGCGGTCCTGGCCGTCCGCGCGTTCCGGGACAGCTGCGAGATCCGTTCGAGTTCCGGCAGTTCCAGGTAGATGGAGCGGAAGGTGTCGATGGTCTGGCGCAGGGTGAACTGCTCGATGACCCGCAGCCGCGCCCCCTCCCCCATCGCCGCGCGCCTCGGGGCGTCGCCCAGCAGTTCCAGGGCGGCCTCCGCCATGGCGGCCGGGTCGCGCGGCGGGACCACCAGGCCCGTCTCGCCGACGGCCTCCCGCACCCCGCCCACGTCGGTGGAGACGGTCGCCCGCCCGCAGGACATGGCCTCGATGAGGGTGAAGGGGAAGCCTTCGCTGATGCTGGAGAGCATCACGACGTTGCCCGCCGCGTAGGCGTCCTTGATGTCGTCGACCCGGCCTTCGAAGGTGACCGCGTCCGCGTGCCCGAGGTCGCGGGCCAGTGCCTCGCAGCGCTCGCGGTACGCCTCGCCGCCGCGCGGCGTCCCGCCGAACAGGCGCAGCCTGGCCTCGGGCACCCGCTCCCTGACGAGGGCGAAGGCGCGGATCAGGGTCTCCAGGTCCTTGATCGGGTCGACCCGGCCGGCCCAGCTGAGGGTCGGCGCGTCCGGCTCCGGCCCGGCCGGCGGGAAGGCGGCGGGGTCGACCCCGTTGTAGACGGTACGGATGGCCTGCGGGTCGGCGCCGCCCTGCTCCTCCCACAGCCGGTTGTAGCGGTTGCCCGGGGTGACCAGGGCGGCCCGCCGGTAGCTCTCCTCGGCCAGCAGCCGGAAGAAGCCGAGGACGACGGCCTTCACCGGCCAGCGGTACGGGGCGGTTCGGTAGCCGAGGTAGCGCTCCCGCAGGTAGACGCCGTGCTCGGTCAGCAGCAGCGGGACGCCGTGCCGTTCCAGCGCGGCCAGCCCGGGCAGCACGGCGACGCCGCCGCTGACCGCGTGGGCCACCCCGTGTTCCGGCGGCGGCGCGGCCAGCGGGCGCAGCGCGTGTTCCAGCAGGGAGGTCGCGGTGAGCGCGTCGTGCAGGGTCGGCCGGGCCTCGCGCACGGCGAGCCCGGGCCGGTTCCAGACGGCCGCGAGGACGGATATCGCGTGGTCACCGCGGAGGAACGGACTGAGGGTGCCGTCGGCGGCGGCTCGGGCCATCGTGTACAGCGCGGGGGCGAACCCGTCCTCGGCGCAGGGGTCGAGGAGCGCCGTCAGGAACTGCTCGTAGGCGGCGGACAGCCGGCGGTGGGCGCGTCCCCGGGGGGCGCGGCCCTCCGGCGGGGCGCCCCACATCGGAACGGGTGTGACGCCCACGACGTGGCCGGGCAGCTCCCAGACCACGGGTTCGCGGCCGGTGCCGGTGACGGCTATGACGTCGAAGTCGAGGTCGGGCATGCCCTGGACGAGTTGGTCGCACCAGACGCTGACACCGCCGTGACTGTGGGGATAGGTGCCTTCGGTGAGCAGGGTGACGTGCGTCGCGCCGGGGCGCCGCGCGCCGCGGTGAACGTGCATGGGTGTGCTCCACGGCCGGTGTGTGGGGTGGTCGGTGCGGTCCCGGCCTGGGGCGGAGTGGCCGGGACCGCGGGGTACGCCGTTCAGCCCCGGGCGTCGTCGGCGCCGCCCTCGCGCACGGCCGCCGGGACGTGGGCGGCCGGGGCGGGCGCGGAGGCCGGAGCCGGGCGGGCGGGGGCGGTCGCCGCGGACGGGGCCGCGGGCGCCGTCGACGGCAGGGCGAGGGTCAGCGGCGTGCCGGCCGAGGTGGTCCAGCCGGAGGCTTGGCCCGCGTACGGGCTGCCGAAGGCGGCGCCGCCCGCACCGCCCAGCCGGGTGCCGGCGGGCAGGCTCGCGGTGACCTCGACGCCGTTCGGCGCCGTGACGGTGACGGTGTCGCCGATGCGGTACGCGGTGACCTGACCGGCCTGGAGGGCGGTCTTCCAGGCCGCGCGGCGCCCCAGCTCGGCGCCGATGTCCTTCATCCGCTGGTTCACCAGGGGCGTGTTGGCGGCGAACAGGGCGTCGTAGCCGTCGATGACGCCGTTCAGCACCGGGTACGCGAGGCGTTCCTCGGCCAGGTTGGACTGGTGGATGAAGTGCGGCTTCGGGTCGTTGGCGAGCACGTGCCCGAGGGCGGTGCGGGTCTCCAGCGGCACGATGTGGCCGGCGTATCCGGTGGCCGTGTCGAGCGGCGCGGACAGACAGGTGGTGGTGTCGGCGTGGTCCTCGCAGATGCCGCTGCCGCCCTGGGCCCGGGAGCTGTAGATCCAGTTGTACTCGTCGACCGCCTCGGCGGCCTTCCCGACGTTGTAGTAGACGTTCATCGGGTAGCGGGCGACGGTGGAGGCCGAGCCGATCCGGCGCTGCTCGGGGTCCCGGGAGTTGTCGGAGGCGAGCCACTTGACGCCGTTGCCGGTCACGGAGAGGGCGAGGTTGGGGTTGTCCTGGGTCTGCTGCGGCAGGACCGCCATGCCCGAGTGCTCACCGGTGACCAGTTCGTCGGTCTCCAGGGGCAGGCCGAAGCTCTGGCCCCAGACGCGGTTGAGGACGATCTCGTCGTCGATGGCGGTGCGGCTGACCCACTTGGTGCCGCCGCCCGGGTTGGTGGCGCACCGCCAGGGCACCACGCTGGTGTCCTGCTCGCAGCCGAGGAAGGCGTGCGTGTAGGTGTGGTTGACCCAGCGGAACTGGTTGCGGTCGGCCTGGAGCTTGTCGGCCAGTTCGTCGACGCCGTCGTGGTCCTCGCGCTGGTCCAGGCTGCCGGCGCCGTTGTAGACCATGTCGAGGGTGAAGCCCTTGCCGCTCTGCCAGTTCTTGGCGTATTCGGCGTCCGCCGCCGTCATGCGGATCGGGTTGGGCGTGCCCGCGCCGGCCGCGCAGTCGACGTCGCCGGGGGTGCAGTTGAGCTGGGTGTCCCAGCGGTCGTCGGCGGCGAAGACGTCGTCGACGTGGACGGAGAAGTAGTTGCGGGAGGCGCCCAGGTGCACGCCGCCGGTCATCCACTCCACGATGCCGCGGGCCAGCAGCCGGAACTGCTGCTGGTAGCGGTTGTAGACGAAGGTCACGACGAGTTCGCGCCGGCCGTCGTGCCGGTACTCGCCGACCAGCGACCCGCGCCGCGTGGTGCCCGGTATGGGGGCGTCGACGTACGGGGTGAAGTCCGCGCCGGGCGCGGGCTGCGCGAGGTAGGCGTAGCTCTCTCCCACGGTCGGCGAGTTGTCCTCGAAGGGCACCGCTCCTTCGAGGTAGCCGAACGCCCCGGAGCGGCCCGCGGCGGTGGCCGTGGCCTGCGCGCCGTCGACGCTGCCCGCGTAGCCGCCGGAGGCGAAGTACTGGAGGCCGACCGCGGGGCGCGCCCAGGTGTAGGCGTCGACCTGCGGGATCGCGTAGGTCTGCTCGTAGGCGGCCAGGGCCGACATCTCGGCGGAGCCCGCCGCGAACGGGTTGTCGTTGGGCAGGACGACGGCCTGGTACTTCGCGCGCGGCCGGCCGTCCACGGTGTCGGCGAGGAACGCCGGGTTGATCGTGGGACGGTCGGACCGTGTCAGGTCCACCTGTGTGTACGGCGTTCCCGTCGACTCCAGCTCCGCCGTGATGGCCTGGACGGCCGGACCGCCGTCGGTCACGACCAGCACCCGCAGATCGACGCGGGGCGTGGTGGTGTCGGCGTGCGCCGTGGCGGTCGGCAGGCCGAGGGCGGCGATGAGCGCGCCCACCGTTAACGCGGTGGTGCGAAGGCTTCGCTTCATGCGGTGCAGTCCCCTCCCGGGCAGGGGTGAGCGCGGCCAGCGCGAAGCGGACGCTCCCCCTTGCGCGACGCCGGTGTCCCCCTCAGAAACCAGTCGTCGACGCATCCGTCGCGTCACATAGTGATGCCTCTGTGTAGCTTTCGTGGTGGTGTTGCGAAAACCCGTGGAAAAACGCAGGTAACCAACCGTGCGACGGTCAGGCCGAATTGACTCGGTCGGGCCGGCGGACCGTCCCCGGTCCGCCGGCCCGGCGGTGCGTCAGGCGCAGAGGACGCGCGTCTCGGGGGTGAAGACCGGTCCGCCGCTGGTGTTGGAGCTGTCGCTGAACTCGGCGTAGTAGTACGAGTAGAAGCCGATGTTGCCGTTGCAGCCGGAGTCGGCGGCGACCTGGAGGGTCAGGGTGACGGTGCGGCTCTGGCCGGGCGGGATGGTGGCGCCGTAGTTGCCGCCGAGGTCGGCCGCGCCGGTGCCGGAGCAGGGCGTGCTGCCGGAGGCGGTGGCGAGGCTGCAGCCGGTGAAGCTGTACTTCAGGTCGGGGCGCTGGGTGGTGAGCCAGGTCGGGGAGATCGTCTGGTAGACGAACCAGACGTCGTAGGTCTTGTTGTTGGTGATCGTCATCGAGAGGTTCACCGTGCCACCGGGGGTGGTGGTGGCGCTGTTGGTCGCGAACGTCAGGGCGGCCGGGGCGGGGTCGGCGCTCGCGGCGGGGGCGAGGCCGAAGAGGGCCAGGACGAAGGCGAGGACGGTGGCGAGGCCGAGGCGGCTCTTCAGAGGTGATCGCATGGCCCGGGAGGCTAGGCAAGCCGAGAGCGTGCCGTCTGCCCCTGGCAGTTGCCACGGGCGCGGAACGGCCTGAAGTGTGCGCCCTGTGAAGGTCCTGCGGCGGACATGTGAAGAATGATCACGTACCGTATACACACAGCCCACGCACGGTACCGAACGGGGCACCCGGACTCAAACACCCCCCGGCACCCCGAGATCGGCGATTGGCGTGTACACAACATTCGTCAGGCGAGGGCCTCGCGCAGGGTGTCGGCCGCGAGGCCGATGGCGAGCTCCGCGGCCCGGGTCTCGCGCAGGGCGTTCAGCATCACGAAGTCGTGGATGGCCCCCTGTACCCGCAGGGCGGTGACCGGCACTCCGGCGGCGCGGAGCCTGGCCGCGTACGCCTCGCCCTCGTCGCGCAGGACGTCGGCCTCGGCCGTGATGACCAGCGCGGGCGGCAGCCCGGTGAGCTCGTCCAGCGAAGCCCGCAGTGGCGAGGCGGTGATCTGGGCGCGCTCGGCCTCGTCCGTCGTGTACTGGTCCCAGAACCACTTCATGCCCTCACGGCGCAGGTAGTGGTCCTCGGCGAACTGCCGGTACGACTCGGTGTCGAAGGCGGCGTCGGTGACCGGGTAGAAGAGCACCTGGTGGACGAGGCGGACGTCGCCCCGCTGCTTGGCCATGAGGGTGAGGGCGGCGCTCATGTTGCCGCCGACCGAGTCCCCCGCGACGGCGATCCGGGTGCCGTCGAGGTCCTTGCCGCTCCCCTCACGGCCGACCCACTGGGCAACGCCGTAGATCTGCTCGATGGCCGCGGGGTAGCGGGCCTCGGGCGAGAGGTCGTACTCGGGAAAGACCACGGCCGCTCCCGCGCCGACCGCGAGCTCGCGAACCAGCCGGTCGTGGGTGTGGGCGTCGCCGAACACCCAGCCCGCCCCGTGGATGTAGACGATGACGGGCAGGGGCCCGGTGGCGCCGCGCGGCCGGACGATCCGGGTGCGGACGCCCCCGGCGGTGATCCACTCCTCGTCGACGTCGGGCAGCGTGACCCCGTCACCACCCTGGAGGTCGTCCAGGGCCTTGCGAGCGTCGGCGACGGGCAGCTCGTACAGGAACGGCGGTTGCGCAGTGGCGTCTGCGAAGGCCTGGGCAGCGGGCTCGAGTACCGGCTTGTTCGGCATGGCGGGAGCGCTCCTTGAGGAAGGCGGGTACGACGCCCACAAGGATCACACCGGCGCCCCCGCCCGCACGGGACCCGATCACAGCGCGTGTCACACCCCCGGGGCCGGCCGATCGCCCCGGGGGTACGACGATCGTCAGCGGTGGTCGAACTCCGGGGACCGCTTCTCGACGAAGGCGGCCATGCCCTCCTTCTGGTCCGCGGTCGCGAACACCGCGTGGAACAGTCGGCGCTCGAAGCGCACTCCCTCGGCGAGCGTGGTCTCGAAGGCCCGGTTCACGGCCTCCTTGGCCATCATCGCGACCGGCGCGGACATGCCGGCGACGGTCTCGGCCACCGCCAGCGCCTCGCCGAGCAGCTCGTCGGCCGGGACGATGCGGGAGACCAGCCCGGCGCGTTCGGCCTCGGCGGCGTCCATGGTGCGGCCGGTCAGGCAGAGCTCCATGGCCTTGGCCTTGCCGACGGCCCGGGTGAGGCGCTGGGAGCCGCCGATGCCCGGGATGACGCCCAGCTTGATCTCCGGCTGGCCGAAAACGGCCGTGTCGGAGGCGAGCAGGATGTCGCAGAGCATCGCCAGCTCGCACCCGCCGCCCAGCGCGTAGCCGGAGACGGCGGCGATGGTGGGGGTGCGCAGGTTGCCGAGGCGGTCCCAGGCGGTGAACCAGTCGCTGAGGTACATGTCCATGTAGCTCAGCGGGCGCATCTCCTTGATGTCGGCGCCCGCCGCGAAGGCCTTCGCGGAGCCGGTGAGGACGATGCAGCCCACGTCGGGGTCCCGGTCGAGGGCCTCGGTGGCGGCGACGACCTCGGTCATGACCCGGAGGTTGAGGGCGTTGAGCGCCTTCGGCCGGTTGAGGGTGAGCAGGGCGGTGCGGCCCTTGCGCTCGACGAGGATCGTCTCGTAGGCGGCGGTGGTGGTGGTCTCGGTCGTCATGCGGGCGATCCGTTCTCTGTGGCAGCCTCTGTGGCAGCGCCCCGGAGGGCGGTAACGATGGCCGAAAAGTCCTGGTCGGCCCCATCCCCGGCGGCGAACGCCGCGTACATCTGCGCCGCGCGCAGCCCCAGTCCGGCGTCGATGCCGCCCGCGCGCAGGGCGTTGGCGGCGAGTCCGAGGTCCTTGGCCATCAGCGGGGCCGCGAAGCCCGGCCGGTAGTCGCGGTTCGCGGGGCTGGCCGGGACCGGGCCGGGGACGGGGCAGTTGGTGGTGAGGGCCCAGCACTGGCCGGAGGCGGTGGAGGCGACGTCGTAGAGCGCCTGGTGGGACAGGCCGAGGCTCTCGCCGAGCACGAAGGCCTCGCTGACGGCGATCATCGAGATGCCGAGGATCATGTTGTTGCAGATCTTCGCGGCCTGGCCGGCGCCCGCGCCTCCGCAGTGCACCGCCTTCTTGCCCATGACGGCAAGCAGTGGTTCCGCCTGGGCGAACTCGGCCGCGCCCCCGCCCGCCATGAAGGTGAGGGTCGCCGCCTCGGCGCCCATCACCCCGCCCGAGACGGGCGCGTCCAGAGCCCGGTGACCGGCGGCCAGGGCCGCCTCGTGGGCGGCGCGCGCGTCGGCCACGTCGATGGTGGAGCAGTCGATGAACAGGGTGCCGGGCTTCGCGGCCGCGAGCAGCCCCTCGTCCCGGTAGAGGGCGAGGACGTGGCGGCCGGCCGGCAGCATGGTGATCACCACGTCCGCCTCGGCGGCGGCCGCCCGTGCGCAGTCCGCGACCTCCACGCCGGCCGCCGAGGCGGCGGCCAGCGCGTCGGGGACGAGGTCGAAGCCGAGCACCCGGTACCCGGCGGCGGCGAGGTTGGCGGCCATCGGGCCGCCCATGTGGCCGAGGCCGACGAAGGCGATCACGGTGGTCACCAGGGCACCTCCTGAAGGGAGTCGGGGGCGGCGGCGAGCCGCAGTTCGCGGCCGGCGCCGAGCGGGGCGAAGTAGCGGGCCACGTCCGCGTCGGTGACCTCGGCCAGGGTGGCCGGCGACCAGCGGGGGGCGCGGTCCTTGTCGATGACCTGGGCCCGGATGCCCTCGACGAGGTCGGCCGCGCCCAGGGCCGCGCAGGAGACGCGGTACTCCTGCTCCAGGACCCGCTCCAGCGGCCCGAGTCCGCGTGCCCGGCGCAGTGCGGCCAGGGTGACCTTGAGCGCTGTCGGGGACTTGGCGGCGAGCGTCGCGGCGGTCTCCTTGGCCGCCGACACACCGCTGCCGAGCAGCCGCTCCACGATCTCCTCGACCGTGTCGGCCGCGTAGCAGTGGTCGATCCACTCGCGGTGCGCCGCCAGCTCCCCGGGCGGCGCCTGCCCGACGCAGGGGGACAGCGCGTCGTGTACGGGTACCCGCGCCAGCTCCGCCACGAGCGCGCCGAGCCGCTCGGCCGGTACGAAGTGGTCCGCGAGCCCGCACAGCAGCGCGTCGGCGGCGCCGACGGGCGCTCCCGTCAGCGCGAGGTGGGTGCCCAGCTCCCCGGGCGCCAAGGCGAGCAGGTAGGTCCCGCCGACGTCGGGGACGAAGCCGATGCCGGTCTCGGGCATGGCGACGCGGGAGCGTTCGGTGACGATCCGCACGGTGCCGTGGGCCGAGATCCCGACGCCGCCGCCCATCACGATGCCGTCCATGAGGGCGACGTACGGCTTGGGGTAGCGGGCGATGAGGGCGTTCAGCCGGTACTCGTCGCGCCAGAAGTCCGCCGAGGCCGTGCCGCCGTCGCGGGCGTCCGCGTGGATGGCGCGGATGTCGCCGCCCGCGCACAGGCCGCGCTCGCCCGCTCCGGAGATCACCACCGCCGCGACGGCCGGATCGTCCCGCCAGCGCCGCAGGGCCTCCTCGACGCGCAGCACCATGGGGTGGCTGAGCGCGTTGAGGGCCTTGGGCCGGTTGAGGGTCAGCACGCCCAGGTGGCCCTCGGTGCGGATGAGGACCTCCTCTTCCGCGGTCATCGCAGGTTCTCCGTCAGGCCGCGGGCGACGATGACGCGCATGATCTCGTTGGTCCCTTCCAGGATCTGGTGCACCCGCAGATCGCGGACGATCTTCTCGATGCCGTATTCGCTCAGGTAGCCGTATCCGCCGTGGAGTTGCAGCGCCCGGTCGGCGACGCTGAAGCCGGTGTCGGTGGCGAAGCGCTTGGCCATGGCGCACAGCTGGGCCGCCTGCGGGTCACCGCGGTCCAGGGCCTCGGCGGCCGTACGGACGAGGGCGCGGGCGGCGGTGAGTTCGGTGGCCATGTCGGCCAGCCGGAACCGCAGCGCCTGCGCGTCGATCAGCCGCGCCCCGAAGGCCTCGCGGTCGGTGAGGTGGACGAGGCTGCGGTCAAGGGCGCTCTGGGCGCCCCCGAGGGAGCAGGCCGCGATGCCGAGGCGGCCGCCGTTGAGGCCGTTCATGGCGATGCGGAAGCCCTCGCCCTCGGCGCCCAGACGCCGGTCGGCGGGGATCCGGACGCCGTCGAGGACCACCTGGCGGGTGGGCTGCGCGTTCCAGCCCATCTTGCGTTCGTTCGGGCCGAACGACAGTCCCGGATCGCCGCGTTCGACGACGAAGGCGGAGACCCCGCCCGGGCCGGCCCCGCCGGTGCGGGCCATCACGATGTACACGTCGGAGGCGCCTGCGCCGGAGATGAACTGCTTCACACCGGTCAGGACGTAGTGGTCGCCGTCCCGTTCGGCGCGGGTGCGCAGGGCCGCCGCGTCGGAGCCGGCGCCGGGCTCGGTGAGGCAGTAGCTGCCCAGGGTGGCGGCGGAGCAGAGGCCGGGCAGCCAGCGGGCGCGCTGGTCCCGGTCCCCGTACCGGTCGATCATCCAGGCGACCATGTTGTGGATGGAGAGGTAGCCGGCGATGGAGGGGCAGCCGGTGGCCAGCACCTCCAGGACGAGGACGCCGTCGGTGCGGGTGAGGCCGGAGCCGCCGGATTCCTCGCGTACGTAGATGCCCGCGAGCCCGAGGGCGGCGGCGCGGCGCAGCACCTCGACGGGGAAGTGTTTGTCCTGGTCCCAGGCGATGGCGTGCGGGGCCAGCTGTTCCTGGGCGAAGTCGAGGGTGACCTCGGCCAGGGCGAGCTGGTCCTTGGTGAGCAGGGTCGTGGTCACGGCGGTCACCCCATCGTCGGGATGGTGAAGCTCGCGCCTTCCTTGACCCCGGAGGGCCAGCGCGAGGTGACGGTCTTGGTGCGGGTGTAGAAGCGGATGGCGTCGGGGCCGTGCTGGCCAAGGTCGCCGAAGCCGGACCGCTTCCAGCCGCCGAAGGTGTGGTAGGCGACGGGGACCGGGATGGGGACGTTGACGCCGACCATGCCGGTGTTGACGCGGCGGGTGAAGTCGCGGGCGGTGTCGCCGTCGCGGGTGAAGATCGCCACGCCGTTGCCGTACGGGTGCTCGCTGGGCAGCCGCAGGGCTTCCTCGTAGTCGGCGGCCCGTACGACGCACAGCACCGGGCCGAAGATCTCCTCGCGGTAGATCCGCATCTGCGGGGTGACGCGGTCGAAGAGGGAGGCTCCGGCAAAGTAGCCGTTCTCGTGTCCGGGGAGGGTGAATCCGCGCCCGTCGACGACGAGTTCGGTGGCGCCGATGCCGACGTAGCGGTTGACCCGGTCGAGGGCGTCGCGGCTGACGAGGGGCCCGAAGTCGGCGTCCGGGTCGTCGGAGGTGCCGATGCGCAGGGCGGCGATGCGTTCCTTGAGCTTGCCCACCAGCGCGTCGGCCGTCTCCTCGCCGACCGGGACGGCGACGGAGATCGCCATGCAGCGCTCGCCGGCGGAGCCGTATCCGGCGCCGATCAGGGCGTCGGCGGCCTGGTCGAGATCGGCGTCCGGCATCACGATCATGTGGTTCTTGGCGCCGCCGAAGCACTGGGCGCGCTTGCCGTGCGCGGCGGCGGTGGCGTAGATGTGCGCGGCGATCGGGGTGGAGCCGACGAAGCCGAGGGCCTGGACGCGGGGGTCCTCCAACAGGGTGTCGACGGCTTCCTTGCCGCCGTTGACAACGTTGAGCACGCCGGGCGGCAGACCGGCCTCCAGGAACAGCTCGGCGAGCCGCAGCGGTACGGAGGGGTCGCGCTCGGAAGGCTTGAGGATGAAGGCGTTTCCGCAGGCCAGGGCGGGAGCGGCCTTCCACAGCGGGATCATCGCGGGGAAGTTGAACGGGGTGATCCCGGCGACCACCCCGAGCGGGCCGCGCAGCGAGTGCACGTCGATGCCGGTGCCGGCGTTGTCGCTGAACTCCCCCTTGAGCAGGTGCGGGATCCCGGCGGCGAACTCGACCACCTCCAGGCCGCGTTGCAGGTCACCGTGCGCGTCGGCGACGGTCTTGCCGTGCTCGGCGGACAACAGCCTGGCCAGCGCGTCGCGTTCGCCCTCGACGAGCTGGAGGAAGCGCAGCATGACGCGGGCGCGGCGCTGCGGGTTCCACTGGCCCCATTCCGCCTGCGCTTCCTCGGCGTTGGCGATCGCCGCCTCGGTGTCGGCGCGCCCGGCCAGGGGGACCCTGGCCTGTACCGCGCCGGTGTTGGGGTCGTACACGTCGGCGAAGAGACCGGACGTTCCGGTGGTGTGCTTTCCGCCGATGAAATGGGTGAGCTCGCGGACCATCGATGCCTGCTCTCGTCAGGTGAGATCCGAGGAAGGCGCGGCAGGCGGCGGCGGCGCACCGATCGGGGTGCGCGCCGCTGGGCAGACCGCGGGACAGTGAAGGCGCTGGGGCCTTCGTCGAGTCACGAACGCGCGGACAGGGCCGCGCACTTCGGGTACTCCGCCGGATCACCTGGGCCGTGGTCACGTACCGGTGCCATGCGTGTCTGCTCCATCCTCGTGGACAACACGGAACACCCCACGGCCGGTATCCTGACTCCCGGATCAGCGCGCGCTCTCCGGCCTTCCCGACGGATCACTCCGTCAGTGGCCTGAACTGCTGGAAGAGCACACTCCCCGGTCACAGTGGCGGGACCGCGCCGGATTCACACCGGCTTCCCTGCACCGCGGGCTTGTCACGAACATATAGTTGGACGTCCTAGTAAGTCCACCCCCACCCGCGGCGCGGGCGTGTGAAAGCCCCCGGGACCACGGGCGGAACATTCCCTGCGCTCGGAGCATGCGCATCGTCTCCCTGCTCCCCGCGGCCACGGACATCGTGGCCGAGCTCGGTGACCCCGGCGGAGGCCTTCCGGCTGGGCTGATCCGGGGAGCCGGCCCTACTCCGCGCGGTCGGCGACCTGGTACGGGACGAAGGTGCTGCTGTTCTCGTCGATGGCCAGCGGCCGCCCGAGCGGCGGGACGGCGCGCTGCGGGCAGTCGAGGCGTTCGCAGATGCGGCAGCCCATGCCGATGGGGGTGGCCGCCGCGGTGTTGCCGAGGTCGAGGCCGTCGGAGTAGACGAGCCGCGAGGCGTGCCGGATCTCGCAGCCCAGCCCGATCGCGAAGGTCTTGCCGGGCTCGCCCCAGCCGCCGCGGTGCCGGGTGATGGCGCGGGCCGTCCACAGGTAGCGCTGCCCGTCCGGCATGGCGGCGACCTGGACATGGATCCGGCCGGGCGCGGCGAAGGCCTCGTACACGTTCCACAGCGGGCAGGTGCCGCCCGCGCGGGAGAAGTGGAACCCGGTCGCGGACTGTCGCTTGGACATGTTCCCGGCGCGGTCGACGCGGACGAAGGAGAAGGGAACCCCGCGCAGCCTGGGGCGTTGGAGAGTGCTCAGGCGGTGGCAGACCGTCTCGTAGCCGATGCCGAAGTGGTCGGTGAGCCGCTCGATGTCGTAGCGGAATTCCTCGGCGGCGGTGTGGAAGGCGCGGTACGGGAGGATCAGCGCGGCGGCGAAGTAGTTGGCGATGCCGATCCGGGCGAGGGCGTGCGGGGTGGAGCCGGCCGGGAAGTCCTCGCAGGCGAGCCGGTCCAGCTCCTCGGCGTACTCCAGCAGGGCGAGTTGGGTCGCCATCCGGAACGCCTGCTGGCCGGGGCGCAGGCGGGCCGAGAGGTGGAGCACCCGCCCGGACTCCGCGTAGTGGTGCAGCCGCTCGGATCCGGCCGCCGAGTCGCCCGCGACCCGTACGCCGTGCCGGTCCGCCAGTCGGGCGGAGAGGGCGCGGACGACCTCGCCGGGCCGGATCCCGATGGTGCGGGCCAGTTCCTCGGCGGCGAGGTCGGTGTCGTGGAGGTAGTTCTGGCGCCGGTAGAAGAACTCGCGGATCTCCTCGTGCGGGGACAGCCGCCCGCCGGTGTCCCCGTCCCGGCCGTCCGCCACCCCGGCGAGGCCCTCGGCCAGCCGCTGTCCGCGGCGGCCGAGGTCCAGCAGCACCTTGGCGACGGCCGGCATCCGCGAGGCCAGCTCGGCGAGGTCGGAAGCGGAGACCCGGGCCTCGGCGACCTCGCCGGCGAGCGCCTCGCGCAGGTCGGCGACCAGCCGGCTGGTGTCGCGTTCCGAGAAGAAGCCGGGGTCGACGCCGAACGCCTCGGTCAGCCGCAGCAGGACGGGCACGGTCAGCGGGCGGGAGTCGTGCTCCATCTGGTTCAGGTAGGAGGGCGAGATGGCCAGCACCCGGGCCAGGTCGGCCTGGCTCATCCGGCGCTCCTCGCGCAGCCGCCGCAGCCGCGCACCCGCGTACGTCTTGCTCACCGCGTCCCCCTCGTGTCCCGCGTCAGCCTAGGCGCTTTCCGCGTCGGCCGACCTTGGCAAACTTGGCAATTCCGCGCGGAAAGATTCGCAGAAGTTAGCACGCGTCCAGGATTGATGGCACTGGGTGTCATTGAGAGAGTCGTCCTGCGGCCCCGCCGGACCAGGCGGCACGGACGGAACCACCGGGCGCGATTCATGCCCTGATGTCGGTGTTCTCGGCAGGTTCCGGACGGTGGTTCGACAACATTGCTCAGCTCGCTCCACACACGGGGACGGCGGGTCGCGATCCATCCGACGGCACAGAGTGCCAATGCTTCGCATCTTTGACGTGCGGGCACAGCTCGATCGAATCATGGAGACGGTGACGGTCATGGCAGACACGAACACGACGGCGGCGGCCGAGCAGCTGAAGCAGCGGTGGGCCGATGACGCGCGGTGGGCGGGCATCGAGCGGACGTACACCGCCGAGGACGTGGTCCGGCTCTCCGGCAGCGTCCGCGAGGAGCACACCCTGGCCCGGCGCGGCGCCGAGCGGCTGTGGCGCCAGCTGCACGAGCGGGACTACGTCCACGCGCTCGGCGCGCTGACCGGCGGCCAGGCCGTCCAGCAGGTCCGGGCCGGCCTGCAGGCCATCTACCTCTCGGGCTGGCAGGTCGCCGCCGACGCCAACCAGGCCGGGCACACCTACCCCGACCAGAGCCTCTACCCGGTCAACTCGGTGCCCCAGGTGGTCCGCCGGATCAACAACGCGCTGCTGCGCGCCGACCAGATCGCCACCGCCGAGGGCGGCGCCGACACCACCGACTGGCTGGCGCCCATCGTCGCCGACGCGGAGGCCGGATTCGGCGGTCCGCTCAACGCCTTCGAGCTCACCAAGGCCATGATCGCGGCGGGCGCGGCCGGCATCCACTACGAGGACCAGCTCGCCTCCGAGAAGAAGTGCGGCCACCTCGGCGGCAAGGTGCTCGTGCCCACCTCGCAGCACATCCGCACCCTGAACGCGGCCCGCCTCGCGGCCGACATCGCCGACACCCCGACCGTGATCATCGCCCGTACGGACGCCCTCGCCGCGAACCTGCTGACCAGCGACGTGGACGAGCGCGACGCCGAGTTCGTCACCGGCGAGCGCACCGCCGAGGGCTTCTACCGGGTGCGGAACGGCATGGCTCCCGTCATCGCCCGCGGCCTCGCCTACGCCCCGTACGCCGACCTGATCTGGGTGGAGACCGGCACCCCGGACCTGGCCCAGGCCCGCGAGTTCGCCGAGGCGATCCACGCGCGGTACCCGGACCAGATGCTGGCCTACAACTGCTCCCCGTCCTTCAACTGGAAGGCGGCCCTGGACGACGACCAGATCGCCAAGTTCCAGCGCGAGCTCGGCGCCATGGGCTACCGCTTCCAGTTCATCACCCTCGCCGGGTTCCACTCCCTCAACCACGGCATGTTCGACCTGGCGCGCGGCTACGCCGAGCACGGCATGACCGCGTACGTGGACCTCCAGGAGCGCGAGTTCGCCGCGCAGGAGCACGGCTTCACCGCCGTCAAGCACCAGCGCGAGGTCGGCACCGGCTACTTCGACCTGGTCTCCACCGCCGTCAACCCCGCGTCCTCGACCACGGCGCTCGCCGGCTCCACCGAGGAAGAGCAGTTCCACTAGGCCCCCGCCTCCCGGCCCGCCTTCCCGCCTCCCGCTCCCCCTGCTCACCTCCCCGTCTCGAGGAGACCCGCATGCCCGCCCACGCAACCGCCCACCGCGTCCAGGTCCTCGGAACGCAGGGGGAGCGCCACGAGGAGATCCTCACTCCCCCGGCGCTGGACTTCATCGCCCGCCTCCACGAGGCCTTCGCGCCCCGGCGTCTGGAGCTCCTCAAGGAGCGCCGCCGCCGGTCGGGCAACCTCGCCTCCGGCACGCCCCTGGACTTCTCCCGCGCCACCTCGGCCGTCCGCGCCGACCCCGACTGGCGCGTCGCCCCGCCGGCCCCCGGCCTGAGCGACCGCCGCGTCGAGATCACCGGCCCGCCGGAGCGCCGCATGACGGTCAACGCCCTCAACTCCGGCGCCCGGGTCTGGATGGCCGACTTCGAGGACGCCACGTCCCCCACCTGGGACAACGTCATCGACGGCCAGCTGAACCTGCTCGATGCGATTCAGCGGCGCATCGACTTCACCACCCCCGAGGGCAAGGAGTACCGGCTCGGGGACTCCCCCGCCACGATCGTGGTCCGCCCGCGCGGCTGGCACCTCACCGAGGAGCACCTGGAGATCGACGGCGACCCGGTCCCGGCCTCCCTCGTCGACTTCGGCCTCTACTTCTTCCACTGCGCGCAGCGCCAGATCGACGCCGGGTACGGCCCGTACTTCTACCTGCCCAAGCTGGAGAACCGGTACGAGGCCCGGCTGTGGAACGACGTGTTCCTGCTCGCCCAGGAGCTCCTCGGCATCCCGCGCGGCACGGTCCGGGCCACCGTCCTGATCGAGACGATCACCGCCGCGTTCGAGATGGAGGAGATCCTCTACGAGCTGCGCGAGCACTCCTCGGGGCTGAACGCGGGCCGCTGGGACTACCTGTTCAGCCTGATCAAGAACTTCGCCCACCGCACCGACTTCCTGCTGCCCGACCGGGCCAGGGTCACCATGACGGCCCCGTTCATGCGGGCGTACACCGAGCTCCTCGTGCGCACCTGCCACCGCCGGGGCGCCCACGCCATCGGCGGGATGGCCGCCCACGTCCCGAGCAGGGACACGGCGGCGAACGAGGCCGCGCTGGCCAAGGTACGGCTCGACAAGGAGCGCGAGGCCGAGGACGGCTTCGACGGCTCCTGGGTCGCCCACCCCGGGCTGGTCCCCGTCTGCCGCACGGTGTTCGACGGGGTGCTGGGCGAGCGGCCCCACCAGATCGAGCGCACCCGCGAGGACGTGGAGGTCCACGCGTCCGACCTGCTGTCGGTACGCCGGATCAGCGGGCCGCCCACCCCGGAAGGGGTCCGCGCCAACGTCGCCGTGGCGCTGCGCTACTTCGACGCCTGGCTGCGCGGCAGCGGGGCCGTCGCCCTGTACGGGCTGATGGAGGACGCGGCCACCGCCGAGATCGCCCGCGTGCAGCTGTGGCAGTGGCTGCGGCACCGCACCGTCAGCCGCGAGGACGTGCTCGGGCTGCTCGACGCCGAGTGCGCGGCCCTGGCCCGGGAGCAGCCCGGGGCGCTGGTCGCCGAGGCCCGCGCCGTACTGGAGGAGAGCGCGCTCGCCCGCGAGCTGCCGGCCTTCTTCACCCCCGACGCGTACAGCCGTCACCTGGTCCGCCGTACGGAGGCCCGCGCATGAGCCCGCTCAGCTCTCCCGTCAGCTCTCCCGTCCGCCGCGTCGCGGTCGTGGGCGGCGGCCAGATGGGCGCCGGCATCGCCGAGGTCTGCGCCCGGGCCGGCCTGGACACCATCGTCTGCGAGACCGGCGCCGCGGCTGCCCGCGCCGCCCGGGAGCGCGTCGCGGTCTCGCTGGAACGGGCGGTGCAGCGCGGAAAGCTGGACCGGCTCTCCGCCGAGGACGCCCTGGCCCGCCTGCTGTTCACCGGCGACCTCGACGATCTCGCGGACCGGCAGCTGGTCATCGAGGCCGTCGTCGAGAACGCGGACGTGAAGACCGAGATCTTCACCGCCCTCGACAAGATCGTGGAGGACCCGGAGGCGATCCTCGCCAGCAACACCTCCGCCATCCCGGTCATGCGGCTGGGGATGGCCACCCGCCGCGCCGACCGGGTCGTGGGGCTGCACTTCTTCAACCCCGTGCCGGTGTTGCCGCTGGTGGAGATCGTCTCCTCGCTGCACACCACGGCGGACACCGCCGGGCGGGCGGAGGCCTTCGTCGTCGACGCCCTCGGCAAGACCGCGATCCGCTCCCAGGACCGGTCCGGGTTCGTGGTCAACGCCCTGCTGGTGCCCTACCTGCTGGCGGCGGTCCGGATGGCCGAGTCCGGGTACGCGACGGCCGCCGACATCGACGCCGGGATGGTACTGGGCTGCGCCCATCCGATGGGGCCGCTGAGGCTCGCCGACCTGATCGGCCTGGACACGGTGGCCGCGATCGCGGAGTCCTTGTACGAGGAGTTCAAGGAGCCGCTCTACGCGCCGCCCCCGCTGCTCCAGCGGATGGTGCAGGCGGGGCTGCTCGGGCGCAAGACGGGGCGCGGGTTCCACATGTACGACCGGGACTGAGGGGTCCCGGTCCGCCGGCGGGGCTGAGGGTGCCGACGGCGCGGCGTATCGGCGGGGGTGCGACGGGTGGTGCCGTCGCACCCCTACCCGCCGTCCTGCCCCGCACCCCCGCCTCCCGCCCCGCACCCCCCTCGCCCAATGGCCTCCCCGCCAGGCCGAGTTGCCGGGTACGATGCGTCTACTCCGGTCCTCGGACCGGGGCCCACAACCGAATGCGTGCGCAGCTGGGGGAAGCCGGTGTGAATCCGGCGCTGACCTGCAACCGTGAACGGCGCGATCCGCGCCGTGAGTCGGAGTACCCAGGGTGCAACGTGCACTGCTTCTCACTGTCATGGTCTGCAGCGCGAAGCCCCCAGCCCCCTGGCCGGACGCACCCTGCCCGTTTCCTCCGGGAAGCGGGCCGGTGACGGCCGCGCGCGGGCCGGAGGGACCGCGGGCTCCGGACCGTGCGGTCCACTCCAGGAAGGCACCCCATGCGCCAGACCCTCGCCCGCCGCGCCGTCGTCACCGCCGCGGCCCTCGGCCTCGCCCTCGCCACCGCGCCCGCGGTGGCGCACGCCCAGGCCAAGCCCGCGACGAACACGCCGATCAACGTGAAGCTGACCGTCCAGGGGCCCGACGGGCTGCTGTTCGAGGGGAAGGTCAGAACCAAGGGGCACGACGTCACCACCGCCACGGGCGGCACGCACAAGTGCGACGGCACCAACGGCGGCGCGAACGCGTCCAAGGTCCCCACCCCGACCGCCGCGCTCGACGACGCCGCCCGGCGCAACTACTTCGACTGGGACGGCACCTGGTACGCGTCCTTCGACGACTTCTCCGTCGACACGATCAAGAACGTCAGCGGCGGCGGCGCGGCCTACTGGAACATCTCCGTCAACGGCACGCCCACCCCGGTCGGCGGCTGCCAGTTCAAGCTGAACCCCGGCGACCAGGTGGCCTTCACCTGGACCTCGTTCTGATCCTCGCCCCTTCGGCGGGATCCCCGTGCCCCGAGGGGCTGCGTGCGGTGCAGGCTCGCAGCCCCTCGGCCGTGTCCGCTCAGCTGCCGTAGCGCAGGGCGATGGTGTCGCCCACGTTGATGACCTTCTCGCGGGCGGCGCCCGCGAAGGCGGAACCGTCGACGCTGACCTTCCACGTCGAACCGCCGCTGTTCGCCGTGCCGTTGACGGCCGTGATGGCCCCGGTGCCGGATGAGGGGGTCACGCTGGTGACGCAGCCCGCCGGGGTGGCCGCGCCGGTGGCCGCGGTCAGCACGTCACCGAGGGTGGTGGTCGTGCCGGTGGGGGTGAAGGCGACCGAGCAGACCTTGAGGTTGCCGGCGCCGTCGTCGACGGTCAGCGCCAGCTTGGTCGCGGTGCCGGCCGTGAAGGTGCTCTGGGCGACCCACTGGGGGGCTCCGGGCGTCACCGGGACGGGCGGGGCGGTGGTGAAGCCGCCGCCGGCGACCGCGCGGAGCGCGTCGATGGAGGCGTAGGCGGTCGGCGTGGTGTCGGCCGGCTTGTACTTGAAGCCGCCCGCCGGGTTGTACTGGTTGGCGATCAGGAAGTCGACCGGGGTCTTTCCGAGCGGGGTGAGGAAGTCGCCGGTCTGCGGGTTGATGCCGCAGGCGTTCAGGCCGGCGATGCCCCAGCCGTTGGAGCTGGTGTTGACGCCGTAGAGCGAGTTGAAGGCGCCGGTGGAGCCGGCCAGCTTGCTCTTGAGGAAGGCCTTGGCCTGGACGACGTCCGTGTCGGTGTTGGGCACGCCGGAGACGCAGAGCGCGGCCATCGCGGCGCCGGTCATGTCCACATCGCTCGCGGAGTTGAGGGCGGTGGGGTTGCCCTCGGCCTTGCTGAAGGTCCAGCCTCCGTCGACGTGCTGGTTGGCGCGGATCCGGGTGACCATCGAGTCCGTCAGCGCCTGCGGGACCCGCGCGCCGCCGGCCTGGGTCTTGGCGCCGCCGAGCGAAAGGGCCGCGAAGACCGTGCCGTTGAAGTTGCCGGACGGGCCGAAGTAGCCGGCCTCGGCGGTCTGCCAGTAGGAGTAGACGTTCGCGATGAGGTTGCGGGACGCCGAGACGCGGGCCGGGTCGATGCCGGCGGCGTAGGCGTTCAGCGTGCCGCGCTCGTAGTCGGTGACGACCGGGGAGGCGGACGGCCAGCCCGACGTGGAGAGCAGGTTGCGGTAGACGGTGCGGGCGTTCTTCGTCGTGTCACCGCCGGGGGCGACGTCGACGACCGCGGTACCGGTCGCGGCGAAGGCGCTGAACGCCCACTCGTTGGACAGCCCGGCCCCGGCGTAGGAACCGTCGGCGGCCTGCAGGGACTTGAGGTAGGCGACGCCGTTGGTCTTGGACGTGGCGATCTGCGCCGGCGTCGAGGTCGCGAAGGCGGGCAGCGCGGTGAGGGCGAAGGCGCCGAGCGCGGCGGGCACCGCGAGCGCGAGTCGGCGGGAAGTGCGGGGACGGGACATGTCCTGCTCCTGGAATCGGCGGACGCCGGCCGGTCCCCGCACCCCGGCGCCGCGCGTGGGCGCGACCGGGCACTGACGAAGGAGGGCCGCCGTCCGGAACGCGTGGTACGGCTTCCTGTACTGCATCGCCGCTTGGGCATTCGGGCTCGGAGACGGCCCCCGCCGTCCCACACCGTTGCGCGTCAGCTCCGGCTTCTCACCGGATTCCCCCATGTGGCAGCCCAGGACGCTACCCGAGTGGTCAAGGGTCCGCCAGCCACCGCGAACACGGCCGCGGCGCCGGTGAACGAAGCGGTCTCCATGAGACGCAGACCACCTTGACGCTGTCTTTGGCCGCGTGTTCCACTCCGACTGACAAGCACTCAGCTCCAGGGGAAGCCGGTCTGAATCCGGCGCTGACCCGCAACCGTAGGCCCGGCACCGCCGGGCGAGCCGGAATGCCTGGAGCCAGGTTTTCGCAGCGAGAAGCGCCGTCGCGGACTACGGCGTGGTTCGAATGGTTTCCCCCTGGCCACGGTGCCCGGCGGAAGCCCTTTTGCCACGCACTGGTCCGCCCCGGCCAACAGAGGGGCCGTGGTGGGGACCACAGAGCAAGCAGAGCAACGCATCGGGAGCAAGGGGCTGCTGTCCCTCGTGTCGGCGGCGCTGCTGACCTTCGCCGCGAGCGTCGCCTTCGTGAGCGGGACGACACCCGCCGCGGCCGACCCGATCGGGGGGTGCACCGCCACCACCGGCGCGATCGTCGCCGTCGATTTCGGGCCGTTCGGCGGCAAGGTCGAGCGGGGCTGCGACACGACTCCCACGACCGGGTACGAGCTGCTGCACGCGGGCGGTTTCACCACCGAGGGCACCGTCCACGACGGCCCCGCCTTCATCTGCCGGATCGGCAACGGATCCTTCAACTCCGGCACGCCGTACCCGACTCCGGACAAGGAGGACTGCGTCCTCACCCCGCAGGCCACCGCCTACTGGTCGTACTGGATCGCCTCGCCAGGGCAGAAGAACTGGACCTACAGCCCCCTGGGCGCGATGTCCCGCACGCCGAAGGACGGTGACGTGGACGCCTGGGTGTTCGGCGGCACGGACATCGGCGGCACCTCCGGCAAGCCCACCTTCTCCCCCGACGAGGTGCGGGCCGGCGGCGGCACCCCGTCGCCGGACCCCGGTGGCCCCAAGCCGCCGGACGTCCCGCCCGGCGCGGTGAACCTCCCCGCCGCCACCCGCTGGCTCACGGGGAAGCTGACCGACGGGGAACGCGTCGTCAACGAGGGCGAGACGACGCCGAACCACCTCTTCACCACCGAGGTCGTCTACGCGCTGGCCGCTCTCGACCGCGAGAGCCCGGTGGCCCGGAAGGCCGCGGCGTTCCTCGCCACGCCCGCGCAGACGGAGGCGTACGCCTACCCGGCCGGCAAGGACCAGGCCCCGGACGCCACCGCCGCCGCGCGGCTCGCGCTCGTCGCCGAGGCCACCGGCAAGGACCCGCGCGCCTTCGGCGGCCGCAACCTGCTCCGTGACCTCGTGAAGTACGTCTGCCCCAGTGGCGCCGACGCCCCAGAGCCCGTCCCCGGCTGCGCCGCCAAGGGCGACTTCCGCTCCACCGGGCAGACCGAGGGCCAGGCCATGGCCGTCATCGCCCTGCTCAACGGCGGTGTGACGCCCCCGGCCGACGCCGTGAACCGGCTGGCGCTGCTCCAGTGCGACGACGGCGGTTTCCCCAGCTCCCTGCTCGCGCCCGGCGCGACCTGCGAGAGCGAGGCCGGCACCACCGCTCTCGTCGCACTGGCCCTCAAGCGGGCCGGCGGCCACGACGCCGTCGTGCAGGCGGCCCGGACCTCGCTGAAGAAGGCCCAGCTGCCGACCGGCGCCTGGCCCGCCGTCTCGTACAGCACGGCCGGCAGCGCCTACGCCACCGGCTGGGCGGCCCAGGCCCTGCGCGCGCTCGGCGATCCGGGCCACGCCGACGCGGGCGTCTCCTGGCTCTCCCGGCAGCAACTTCCCGAGGGCGCCTTCCCGTTCGAGGAGGGCAGCACGGACCCGCTGCTGTTCGCCACCACGCCGGCCGTCGTCGGCGGCGCCAAGAGCGACCTGGTGACGCTGACCAAGAAGCCCGAGCCGAAGCCCGAGCCGAGCGAAACCAAGCCGACGGGCCCCAAGCCGACGGACCCCAAGCCCACCGGCCCCTCCCCGTCGCTTCCTCCGGGCGAGGGACCGGACCTCAAGAAGGCCACGGCCTACCTCACGCACCCCAGCCGGCTGATCCGTGGCCGCTACTACGAGAGCGCCACCGACTTCGCCGACTACGGGATGACCATCGACGGCGCCTACGCCCTCGCGGCCACCGGCACGGACAACGCCGCGCTGCGCAATGTCGTCGACTTCCTCGACAAGGGCGGCAAGGACGGCAAGAACCGCGGCCTGCACGACTGGACCCTCGTCGGCACGAAGTACGCGAGCGGCGGCTCCATCGGCAAGGCGGCCGTGCTCGCCGAGACCGTCGGCCGCAACCCGCGCGACTTCGGCGGCCGGGACCTGATCGCCGCGCTCGCCGAGGGCACCTGCGCCGCCAAGACCACGACCCGCCAGCAGTGCGCGGCCAAGGGCAACTACACCTACGCCACCTCCGTCTTCAAGCAGTCGCTCGGCGTCATGGCCCAGGTCCGCGCGGGGGAGACGGCCGCCGCGGCCGAGCCGGTCGCCTACCTCAAGAGCCTCCAGACCCCCTCGGGCGGCTGGGTCAGCCTGATCGGCGAGCCCAGCGACCCCGAGGTCGACTCCACCGCCATGGCCGCCATGACCGTGGACCTGCTGCCCGACGCCGACTCGCAGGCGGCCGTGGACAAGGCCCTGGTCTGGCTCGCGGCGCAGCAGAAGGAGGACGGCGGCTTCCAGGGCGCCTCGGGCAACTCCGTCAACTCCGCGGCCCTCGCCATCCAGGGACTGTCGCTGGACGCCCCCAAGTACGGCGCGCAGATCGCCAAGGCCCGCACGTTCCTGGCGAGTCAGCAGAACGCCGACGGCGGCTTCAACGTCACCAAGGGCGGCCAGCCGGGCTCCGACGTCCGCGCCTCCACCCAGGCCCTCGGCGGCGCCACCGGCATCTCCTTCGGCACCCTCACCCGGAGCCTGACGGGCACCACCCCGCAGCCGGTTCCCAGCTCCTCGGCGTCCAAGCCCGTCATCGTCACCCCGGGCGACGCGTCCGGCGGGGACGGTGGGGCCGGCGGGAAGCTGGCCTCCACCGGGCTGCAGGCCGCCGGGCTCGCGGGCGCCGCGGCCGGAATCGTACTGGCCGGCTGGCTCGTGGTCACCGCCGCGCGACGTCGTACGCGGGCGGGTGGCGGGCGATGAGCTCTCGTGTCCCGCGCGCCTTCGCGCGTACGGCCGCGGCCCTCGGCCTGACGGTGGCCGCGCTGTTCGCGACCACCGGCCCCGCCGGGGCGGCGCCGCGGCCGATCGGGCAGTGCACCACCGGCTCCGGGGTCGTCCTCGCCGTGGACTTCAGCCACTGGGGCGGGCCCGTCTACCGCTCCTGCGGTACGACGCCCACCACCGGCTACGAACTCCTCAACCAGGGCGGCTGGGCCACCACCGGCACCGGCCACGACGGCCCGGCCTTCATCTGCCGGATCGGCTACAGCGGGCACCAGGGCGGCAGGCAGTACCCGACCCCGGACCAGGACGACTGCGTCCTGACCCCGCCGGCCTCCGCCTACTGGTCGTACTGGCACGCGAACCCCGGCCAGAACACCTGGGAGTACAGCCAGCTCGGCGCGATGCTCTACAAGCCGAAGCCCGGCAGCGTCGACCTGTGGATCTTCGGCGGCACGGACGTCGAGGGGACCCAGGGCCGCCCGACGCTCACCCCGGACCAGCTGCGCGCCCACAACGCCCGGCCCGCCGGCGAGCCCCAGCCCCAGGACACCCGCACGGCGACGCCCCTGCCGCCGGACGTCAACACCGGGCCCGCGCCGGAGAAGCCCCGGCCTGCCGGTCCGACGTCGGCCCCGCCGGCATCCGCGTCGGCCTCCGCGTCGGCGCCGGAGAGCCCGTCGCCCTCCGCGTCCGTCTCGGAGAGCGCCTCGCCCGCCCCGTCGGCCACGCCCTCGGCCGGCGTGCCCGCCGCGGCCGCGCCCGGCTCCGCGCCGCAGGTCGTCGACGCCGCCCCCGCCGCCGACGCGGAGCACGACGTGGGCTCGTACCTGCCCGCCGTCGCCACCGCGGCCCTGGTGCTGCTGATCGGCGCCGCCGCGGTGTACGCGGCCAGGCGCCGCCGGCGTACGCAGGAGTAGGCGCCGTGCCGCGCACCATCCCACCGGCGCCCGCCGCCCTAAGCGGGGGCGGCCGCCGGCTCCCCCGCACCCTGCACCCGGTGGCGTGGTGGATCTGGGCGCTCGCCCTCGCCACCGCCGTCAGCCGCACCAACAACCCGCTGCTGCTCTTCCTCGTCCTCGCGGTGCTCGGCTACGTCGTCACCGTGCGGCGCACCGAGGCCCCGTGGGCCCGGGGTTTCAAGTACTACCTCTACCTGGCGCTCACGGTGGTGACGATCCGGGTGCTCTTCCGGGCCGTCTTCGCCACCGGCGTCACCCCGCGCGACCACTTCCTGTTCTCGCTGCCGCACATCCCGACGCCCGACTGGTACGCGGGCATCCAGCTCGGTGGCCCGGTCTCGCTGGAGGCACTGCTGTCGGCCGCCACCGACGGGCTGCGCCTGGCCTGCATGCTGTGCTGCATCGGCGCCGCCAACACCCTGGCCAACCCGAAGCGGGCGCTGCGGGTGCTGCCCGGGGCGCTGTACGAGCTCGGGGTCGCGGTCACGGTCTCGATCAGCGTCGCGCCGCAACTGGTGCAGAGCGTGCAGCGCGTGGTGAAGGCCCGCCGGCTGCGCGCCGGGCGGACGAAGGGGCTGCGGGCACTGCGGGGCATCGTCGTCCCGGTCCTGGAAGACGCCCTGGAGCGCTCGCTGCGGCTGGCCGCCGCCATGGACTCCCGGGGCTACGGCCGCGCCGGGACCGCGACCCGCCGCTCGCGGCGGCTGACCGGCGCGCTGATGCTGTCCGGCATGTGCGGGCTGTGCGCCGGGGCGTACGGGCTGCTCGACGCGACGGCGCCGAAGCTGCTGGGGCTGCCCGCGCTGGCGGCCGGGTCGGCGCTGTGCGTGGCCGGGCTGCGCCTCGGCGGGCGCCGGATCACGCGGACGACGTACCGGCCCGATCCGTGGCGGGGCGCCGAGTGGGCCGTCGCCGGGTGCGGGGTGCTCTCGGCCGTGCTGCTCTTCGCCAACGTGGGTTTCAACGCGGCCGAGTTGAACCCGTCCATCTATCCGCTCAGCTGGCCGGCCCTGCCGCTGGTGCCGGCGGCCGCGATCCTGCTCGCCGGTGCGGCCGGGTTCCTGGCGCCACCGCCGGCCCCACCCGCCCGGGCCGTCCCGGCACAGCGCACCGAGGAACCCAAGTGATCACCTTCGACCAGGTCAGCGTGCGGTACGACGACGCGGCCGAGCCGGTCCTGCAAGACGTCGACCTGACCGTGGACGAGGGCGAGTTGTGCCTGGTCGTCGGCCACACCGGTGTCGGCAAGTCCACCCTGCTGGGCGCCGTCAACGGCCTCGTGCCGCACTTCACCGGCGGAACCCTGTTCGGCCGCGTCATCGTCGACGGCCGGGACACCGCCGAGCACCCGCCCCGCGAACTGGCCGATGTCGTGGGCGTGGTGGGCCAGGATCCGCTGGACGGCTTCGTCACCGACACCGTCGAGGAGGAACTCGCCTACGCGATGGAGCAGTTGGCGGTTGCCCCGGCCGTGATGCGCAAGCGCGTCGAGGAGACCCTCGACCTGCTGGGCCTGGCCGATCTGCGCCACCGCGCCCTGCACGAGCTCTCCGGCGGCCAGCAGCAGCGCGTGGCGATCGGCTCCGTCCTCACCGCGCACCCGCGCGTGCTGGTCCTGGACGAGCCGACCTCCGCGCTCGACCCGACCGCGGCGGAGGAGGTGCTGGCCGCCGTCACCCGGCTCGTGCACGACCTCGGCGTCACCGTGCTGCTCGCCGAGCACCGCCTGGAGCGGGTGGTCCAGTACGCCGACCGGGTCATCCACCTGCCCGGCGACGGCCGGGTCGTCTCCGGCCCGCCCGCCGAGGTCTTCCGTACCTCGTCCATCGCGCCGCCGGTCGTGGAGCTGGGCCGGCTGGCGGGCTGGGATCCGCTCCCGCTCTCCATCCGCGACGCCCGCCGCGCGGCCGCCCCGCTGCGGACCCGGCTCACCGGCATCACCCCGCCGCCGGTGCGGGCCCGTCCGAAGGCGGCCGGGGCGGCCCTGCTCACCGCCCGCGGGGTGACGGTGAGCTACCACGGCGTCCCGGCCGTCCGCGAGGTGGACCTGGAGCTGCGGGCCGGGGAGGTCACCGCCCTGATGGGGCGCAACGGCTCGGGCAAGTCCTCGCTGCTGTGGGCGCTCCAGGGCTCCGGCCCGCGCAAGGCCGGGACGGTGCGGGTGACGCCCGGCGGCGCCGATCCGGCGCGGGCCGCGCGGGACCCCCGGGACCTGTCGGCCGCCGAGGCGCGGCAGCTCGTAGGGCTGGTTCCGCAGACACCCACGGACCTGCTCTACCTGGAGAGCGTCAAGCAGGAACTCGACCAGGCCGACGCGGAGTCCTCGGTGGGCTCGGACGCGCCCACCGCCCGGGAGATCCTCGACCGGCTGACCCCGGGCATCGACGACGCGACGCACCCGCGCGACCTGTCCGAGGGGCAGAAGCTGGCCCTGGTCCTGGCCATCCAGCTGTCCGCCGCGCCCGGGATCCTGCTCCTGGACGAGCCCACGCGCGGGCTCGACTACCGGGCGAAGAGCCGGCTGATCCGGATCGTCGACGATCTCGCCGCGCAGGGGCGGGCCGTGGTGATCTCCACGCACGACGTCGAGTTCGTGGCCCGGGCGGCGGACCGGGTCGTCGTCATGGCGGAGGGCGACATCGTCGCCGACGGCCCGACGACCGAGGTCATCGTCGCCTCCCCCGTCTTCGCGCCGCAGGCCGCCAAGATCCTGGCCCCGCTGCCGTACCTCACGGTGGACCACGTGGCGGCCGTCCTCCCGCAGCGGGAGGACACCCCGTGAGCTCCCCGCCCTCGCTCCCTTCGCTGCCTTCGCTGCCCGACCTGCCCGCCCGGGCGGCCGCGGCCATCCGGATCAGGCCGCGCGCCGCCGTGGTGATCGCCATGGCGGCCTTCCTCGGTCTGGTCGCCTTCTTCTGGCCCTTCGTCGTCGCCCCCGGCAAGTTCGGTTCGAACTACGCGCCGCCGCTCATCTTCGGCGTCCTGCTGGCGCTCGTCCTGTGCGTGGTGATCTCCGAGATCGCCGAGGGCGGCATCAACTCCAAGGCGCTCGCCATGCTCGGGGTGCTGTCGGCGGTCAACGCGGCGCTGCGGCCGCTCGGCGCGGGCACCGCCGGGATCGAGACGGTGTTCTTCGTGCTGGTCCTGGCGGGCCGGGTCTTCGGTCCCGGTTTCGGCTTCACCCTCGGCTGTACGTCCCTGTTCGCGTCCGCCCTGATCACGGGCGGGGTCGGGCCGTGGATGCCGTACCAGATGTTCGGCTGCGCCTTCGTCGGCATGCTCGCGGGGCTGCTGCCGAGGGCCACCGGCCGCCGCGAGGTCCTGATGCTCGCCGTGTACGGGTCTCTCTCCGGCTACCTCTTCGGTTTCCTGCTGAACCTGTCCTTCTGGCCGTTCTCCGTGGACCCGAACAGCTCCATCGCCTATCTGCCCGGGCTGCCCTTCACCGAGCAGTGGCACCGGTACCTGGCCTTCGACCTCGCCACCTCGCTGGGCTGGGACACCGGGCGCGCCGTCACCAACTTCGTCTGCGTCACCCTGGCGGGCCCGGCGGTCCTGACCACTTTCCGGCGGGCGGCCCGGCGCGCCCGCTTCCAGGCCCCCGTCCGCTTCCGCGCCGGCGGGGCGGCGGCCGTCGCGTTGCGCGGCCCGGCCCCAGGGGGCAGGGTCGAGGAGGCTGCGCAGCCACGAAGAGGAGGACGCGACGATGGCCATCGCCACGGTGAACCCCGCGACGGGTGAGACGGTACGCACCTTCGACGCCCTGGGCGCCGACGACATCGAGCGGTGTCTCGCCGACGCCGCGCGGGCCTTCGGCTCGTACCGCTCGACGGGCTTCGCCGAGCGGATGACGCTGCTGAAGCGGGCCGCCGACCTCCTGGAGGCGGACAACGAGGACATCGCGCGGACGATGACCATCGAGATGGGCAAGCCGCTGGCGGCCGCCCGGGCCGAGGCCGCCAAATGCGTGAAGGCGATGCGCTGGTACGCCGATCAGGCCGAGGCCCTGCTGGCCGACGAGCGGCCCGCCGCCGCCGACGTCAGCGACAGTGGCGCCTCCGCCGTCCGGGCCGTCTACCGTCCGCTCGGCGTGGTCCTCGCCGTGATGCCGTGGAACTTCCCCCTCTGGCAGGTCATGCGGTTCGCCGCGCCCGCCCTGATGGCGGGCAACGTCGGCCTGCTCAAACACGCCTCCAACGTCCCGCAGACGGCGGTCTACCTGGGCGAGCTCTTCGAACGGGCGGGCTACCCGCACGGCTGCTTCCAGACCCTCCTGATCGGATCGGGCGCGGTGGAGGCGGTGCTGCGCGATCCCCGGGTCTCGGCGGCGACGCTGACGGGCAGCGAGCCGGCCGGGCGGGCCGTGGCGTCGGTCGCGGGCGACGAGGTCAAGAAGACGGTGCTGGAGCTGGGCGGCAGCGACCCCTTCGTCGTGATGCCCTCCGCCGACATCGACAAGGCCGTCAAGACGGCCATCACCGCGCGGGTCCAGAACAACGGGCAGTCCTGTATCGCCGCCAAGCGGTTCATCGTGCACACCGACGTGTACGACGCGTTCGCGGAGCGGTTCGCCGCCGGCATGGCGGCGCTCAGCGTCGGGGACCCGCTGCTGGAGTCCACCGAGGTCGGGCCGCTCGCCACCGAGCAGGGCCGGGCCGATCTGGAGGAGCTGGTCGAGGACGCGGTGCGCGGCGGGGCGACCGTGCTGTGCGGCGGGCGGCGCCCGCCGGGGCGGGAACGGGGCTGGTTCTACGAGCCGACCGTCCTCGCGGACATCTCGGCGGACATGCGCATCGACCAGGAGGAGACCTTCGGCCCGGTGGCGACGCTGTACCGGGTGGCGAGCCTGGACGAGGCGGTGGAGCGCGCCAACCACACGCCGTTCGGGCTCAGTTCGAACGTGTGGACGCGCAGCGACGAGGACGTGGCGCGGTTCGTCCAGGACCTCCAGGCCGGCGGGATCTTCTTCAACGGCATGACCGCCTCGCATCCCGCGCTGCCGTTCGGAGGCGTCAAGCGCTCGGGATACGGCCGGGAGCTGTCAGGGCACGGCATCCGCGAGTTCTGCAACATCACCACGGTCTGGCAGGCCGCCGGCTGATCCCTGCGGGCGGATGCCGGATGCCGGATGCCGATGACCGATGCCTGACGCCTGATGCCGAGCGCGGTGCCCGCCCGTGAGGCGGGCACCGCGCTCCCTCAGGATCAGTGCCAGTACTTCATGACAGTTCCTCCTCCCCCGTGTGAGGACGCAAGGTGACCTCGAAGCGGTCGAGACCGCGCAGGGTCAGATTGCTCCGGTGTGCTGGTTCCGCGACCGCCCGCGCGTCGGGATAGTCCCTGGCCAGGGCCGTGAAGACCGATCCGGCCAGCCGGATCGCCAGGGACGCGCCCAGACAGGCGTGGGCCCCGCGGCCGAACCCCAGGTGCGGGTTCGGGGCGCGGTCGAGTCGCAGCTCGGTGGGGTGGGCGAAGCGGAGCGGGTCGTGATGGGCCGCTCCGAGGAACAGCGTCACCGGATCGCCCACCCGGATGGTGACGCCCGCCAGTTCGGTCTCCGTGACGCAGACCCGGGCGTCGGCCTGGACGGGTGCGTCGTAGCGGATGAGTTCGTCGACGGCCGCCGCCAGGGGCGCCGTACGGAACGCCGCGAGCGCCCCGGGGTACGTCAGCAGGGCCGCGGCCGCGTTGCCGAGCAGCCGGGAGGCGGATTCGTAGCCCGCGTGGAGTACGACGCGCAGGCTGTTGCGCAGCACCGACCGGTCCACGCCGGCGGATTCCGCGTGTGCGGCCACGTAGCCGATGAGGCCGTCCTTGGGCGGGTCCGCGAGCCAGCCGCCCGCGTACTCGGCGAGCCGGGCCCGCGCGGCGACGGCGGGTTCGTGCTTCTCGGGCCACAGCCCGGCGTCCATGCCGTCGACGACGGTACGGGACATCGGGACGAACCAGGCCGGGTCCGGGGCGTCCACGCCGAGGAAGGCGGTGATGAAGCGGAGCGCGAGGGGCTCGGCCAGTTCCCCGACGAAGTCGAAGGACGGTCGCCCGGCCAGCTCGGCGAGCAGCTCGCCGGCCCACCGGTCCATCGCGGCGTGCAGGGCCTGCCGGTCCTGGGCCCGGAAGCCGTCGAGGAGCAGGTGGCGAATGGCGGTGTGCTCGGGCGGATCGAGGGTCTGGACGCTCAGAAGCGGAGCCGGGATGTCCTCACCGGCGCGTCTCCAATCGGAGGCGAACCGGGCGCTGTCGGTGAGGACCGAAAGGCAATCGGAATGCCGTGTCAACACCCAGGAGCCGAGCAGTTCATGCCAGAAAGCAGGACTGTTTTCACGCAATCGGGCATATGCGGGATATGGGTCCCGCAAGAGCTCCGGACGGGCCAGATCCAAGATCGGGTCTATGGCGGCAGCTTGATCCACGAGAACGTCTCCCCCGCACAACTGGCCTGGTGAGGCCGCAAATGCTTCCGGCAGAGCAGTGCCGGACGCCGGAATCACCGGTAGGTGACGCGTCCGCGCAGGCATATCTTCGAACTGATCGCCGGTGACGCTACCACGCAACTTGGCTGGCTGGTATGACTACCTGCCACAGAACTTTTCCATGACTTCGGGGAGTTACGGATGCCCGAGCAAGGCCAGACGATCGTTCACGATGTGCCGGTAAACGTTGCTCAACAGCCCGATCCCTATCCGCTTTTCGAGCGAATACGAGAGCACGGGGTAGTTCAGCGCGCACGGCTGAATCCCACCCTTGAAGTCTGGATGGTCACCGGCTATGAGGAGGCGGTGTCGGCGCTCACCGACCCCCGGCTCAGCAGCAGCCCCGTCCGAGTGACCGGCCTGGCACAGGAGATGGCCCACCAGGAGCGCACCAACGTCCTGATGGCCAGCATGCTCGTGGCCAACGGCGAGGACCACACGCGCCTGCGCAACCTCGTGTCCAAGGCCTTCACCGCGCGCCGCGTGGACGAGCTGGCGCCCCGGATCCAGGAGCACACCGACGCCCACCTCGACGCGATCGCCGACAGGGGATCCGCCGATCTGGTCTCCGAGTTCGCGCTGCCGCTCCCGATGGCCGTCCTCGGTGAGCTCATCGGCATTCCGGCCGAGGGGCGGCCGGATTTCGCCAAACTGGCGGTCGGGCTCATCATGCCGCCCAACACCCCGGAGCGGCTCGCCAAGGGGGCCCGGGCACGGGCCGAACTCACCGAGTTCTACGAACCGTTGCTGGCGCTGCGGAAGGCCGAGCCGCGCGATGACCTGCTCAGCGCGCTGTGCGCGGCGCAGGCCGAGGAGCGGATCAGCGACCGCGAACTGATGGCGATGGCGATCCTGATCACCCTCGCCGGGCACGAGACGACCGCCAGTCTCATCGCCAACGGCGTCCACGCCCTCCTGCGCCACCCCGAGCAGTTCGCAGCGCTGCGCGACGATCCCGCGCTGCTCCCCGGCGCCATCGAGGAACTGCTGCGCTACGAGGGGCCGGTCAGCCGGGGTGTCGCCCGCTTCACCGTCGAGGACTTCGAGATCGGCGGCGTCACGATCCCGGCCGGCGAGATGATCATCATCGGGCTGGCGGCGGCCAACCGCGACCCGGCGCGCTACGACCGGCCCGACATCCTGGACGTCGCCCGGCGCGAGGTGCCGCAGCAGCTCGCGTTCGGGCACGGCGTGCACTTCTGCCTGGGCGCGCCGCTGGCCCGCGCGGAGGCCAGGGTCGCGATCGGCACCCTGCTGCGGCGCTTCCCCGACCTGGAGCTGGCCGCTCCGGACGAGACCCTGAGCCGGCGCGAGGGCATCCTGCGCGGGATGGCCACGCTGCCGGTGACCTTCACACCGCAGCCGTAGACCGCGACGGAGAGGAATCCCCCATGGCATCGGCCTCCGGTACCGCGGAGTTCGACGAGATAGCCCCCGTCTACGACGCCTCGCGCGGCGGGACCGCCCGCGCCGCGGGGTTCGCCGACCAGTTGGCGCCGCTGTTGGATCCGGCGCGTCCCGTACTCGACATCGGCGTCGGCACCGGCGTCGTGGCCGCCGAGCTGGTGGCCCGGGGCCACCGGGTGTGCGGCCTCGACCTCTCCCCCGGCATGCTCGCGCTGGCCCGGGGCCGGCTGGGGCAGCGGGTGGCGGTGGCCGACGCCGGCCGGCTTCCGGTGCGCGACGCGTCGGTGTCGCAGGCGGTGTCCACCTGGCTGCTGCACACCGGGGTGGACCGGGCGGCCGTCTTCCGGGAGGTCGCCCGGGTCCTGCGGCCGGGCGGCCGCTACCTGGTGATCCCGGCCCGGGGGATCCGCCCGACGGACGACATCGGGCGGATCGTGAACGACCTGGAGGACCGCCTGGACCCCGGCGGCACCCGCCAGGACGGCCCCCGGGCCCTGGCCCCGACCGCCGATGCGTACGGCCTGGTCTACGGGGGCACGGCGAGCGAACGCCCGGCCACCTTCGAGGTCTCCCCCCGCCAGATGGCCGATTCCCTCTCCGGCGGCCTCTTCACCGGTGCCTGGCCGGTCTCCGGCGCCGACCTCCCGATCGTCGCCGAAGCCCGCACCCGCCTCCTGGCCCTCCCGGACCCCACCACGCCCCGGGTCCGCCACATGACCGACTTCGTCATGACCTTCACCCGCACCGGCTGACCCCCTGTCCCCGCCCCCGCCCGCCGAGGGCGGGCGGGGGCGGGGGTGGGGGGCTAGGCCGGCAGGGTTTCGGTGGTGGCCGGGGCCGGGGCGTAGCCCGTGGGGCGGGCGGTGAAGGTGCCGCGGCCCTGGGTGCGGCTGCGGAGCCGGGACGCGTAGCCGAACAGCTCGGCCAGCGGCACGGCCGCCGTGACCACGGTGGTCCCGGTGCGCGCGGCCGAGCCGGAGACCCTGCCGCGGCGCGCCGCCAGGTCACCGAGGACCCCGCCGACGGCGTCGTCGGGGACCGTCACCACGACCTCGACGACCGGTTCCAGCAGCTCCATGACCCCGGCCCGCAGGGCTTCGCGCAGCCCGAAGCGACCCGCGGCCCGGAACGCCATCTCCGAGGAGTCCTTGGAGTGCGTGGCACCGTCGGTCAGGGTGACCCGCAGCCCCGTCACCGGGTGCCCGCCGAGGGGACCCTCGACGAGCGCGTCCCGGCAGCCCGCCTCCACCGCGCGGACGAACTCCTGCGGCACCCGGCCGCCGACGACGGTCGAGCGGAACTCGAACCCCTCACCGTCGAGGGGCTCGACGTCGATGACCACATGGGCGAACTGACCCGCGCCTCCGTCCTGTTTGACGTGCCGGTACACCAGGCCCGACACCCCGCGTGCCACCGTCTCCCGGTAGGCGACCCGCGGGCGGCCGACATCGACCTGGAGCCCGTGGCTGCGGCGGATCTTCTCCACCGCGACCTCCAGGTGCAGCTCGCCCATCCCCGACAGCACGGTCTGGCCGGTCTCGGGATCCGTCCGTACCGTCAGCGACGGATCCTCCTCGACCAGCCGGGCCAGCGCCGACGACAGCCGCCCGGTGTCGGTGCTGGAGCGCGCCTCGACCGCCACGGACACCACCGGTGTGGCCACCGTGGGCGGTTCGAGGACCAGCGGGGCGTCGGGTGCGCACAGCGTGGACCCGGCGCGCGTGGTCTTGAGGCCGACCACCGCGACGATGTCCCCGGCCACCGCCTGCTCCACCTCGGCGTGCCGGTCGGCCTGTACCCGTAGGACCCGGCCGATCCGCTCGGTCTTGCCCGCGGCCGCGTCCAGCACGGTGTCTCCCTTCCGGATCGTTCCCGAGTACACGCGAAGGCAGGTCAGCCTTCCCGTCGCCGTCGCGTTCACCTTGAAGGCGAGCGCGGCGAACGGCGCCGCCGGGTCGGCGGCGCGTTCCTGCTCGACCGCGCCGAGGGTGCCCCGTACCGGCGGCATGTCGGCGGGCGAGGGGAGGTAGGCCACGATCGCGTCGAGGAGCGGCTCGACGCCCCGGTTCCGGTACGCCGTTCCGCACAGCACGACCACGCCCTCGCCGCCGACGGTCAGCTCGCGCAGAGCGCCGGCCAGCGTCCGCTCCGAGAGCGCGGACGTGGCGCAGTACTCCTCCAGGGCGGCCGGATGGAGCTCCGCCACCTGCTCGTCGAGCAGCCGGCGCCGCCGCCGCGCCTCCTCGCGCAGCTCGTCGGGCACCTCGGCGACGGTGTACGTCTCCTGCTCCGCGCCCCAGAGCAGCGAGCGCATCCGGAGCAGGTCCACGACGCCGGCGAAGCCGTCCTCCCGCCCGATGGGCAGCTGGACCACCAGCGGAACGACGTGGAGCCGTTCCCGCAGGGAGGCGACGGCCTCGTCGAGGTCGGCGCCGACGCGGTCCATCTTGTTGACGAACGCGATGCGCGGCACGCCGTGCCGGTCCGCCTGCCGCCACACCGACTCGCTCTGCGGTTCGACGCCCGCGACGGCGTCGAAGACCGCGACCGCGCCGTCGAGGACGCGCAGCGACCGCTCCACCTCGTCGGAGAAGTCGACGTGTCCCGGGGTGTCGATGAGGTTGATCCGGTGGCCGTCCCAGTCGCAGCTGACGGCCGCGGCGAAGATGGTGATGCCGCGGTCGCGTTCCTGCGTGTCGCAGTCGGTGACGGTCGTCCCCTGATGGACCTCGCCGCGCTTGTGGATGGCGCCGGTGGCGTAGAGGACGCGCTCGGTGAGGGTCGTCTTCCCGGCGTCGACGTGCGCGAGGATGCCGAGGTTGCGGACGGTGGCGGCGACCGCGCGGAACGTGTTGGTGTTGGTGGTGGTGCGCATGGCCCAGGGCCTTTCTGGATGATCGAGAAAAGGGCAGCGCGATTTCCGGGCGAAACGGCGGGTGCGCGGCGGTGCGTACGTCCCGTCCTGCGCGGCGCGTTGCGCGCGGGCGGGCGTCACACGGCGGCGCGGGCGGCCGCGAGGGGAAAGGGCTTCGTTTCTTCGTCCCGGACGTCCGGTGAGGGCCGCGCGGCCGTCACCGGGAAAGGGAAGACACCAGGATCACGTCGTACCGCGACCGGGGAACGTCGACAGCGGTGTGGTGACACACGGCCCGGCTCCCCTCGCTCGACGGATGAACGCACCGCGCTCTGGTGGCGGTGCACGAGGAAGAGTCTAGGGATCAACTCCCGTTCCGGCACCGCAATTAACCCCGGCGGCGTCAGCCGCCCGTCAGCGGCCGGGTGCGCGCGATCAGCAGGGCGACGTCGTCGCGGTCGTCCGGCCGGCGGAGCTCGCTGAGCAGCAGGTCGCAGGTCTCTTCGAGGGAGGGGCCGGGACGGCTGAGCAGCCCGGTCAGGGTGTTCAGGCGGACGTCGATGTCCTGGTCGCGGGTTTCGACGAGGCCGTCGGTGTAGAGGACCAGTCCGTCGCCGATGGCGAGGTCGACGGTGATGGCCTCGAAGGGGACGCCGCCGACTCCCAGGGGCGCCCCGGTCGGCAGGTCGAGGAGCTCCGGCGGCCGCCCCGGCCGGGTCCGTACGGGCGGCAGGTGGCCGGCGCTGGCGATGCGGCAGCGGTTGTGGTTCGGGTCGTAGACGGCGATGACGCAGGTGGCCATGGTGTGCCCGAGCCCGGTGGTGGTGTGGTCGAGGCGGGTCAGGACCATCGCCGGGTCGAGGTCGAGCTCGGCCAGGGTGCGGGCGGCGGTGCGGAGCTGGCCCATGGTGGCGGCGGCGTTGATGCCGCTGCCCATGACGTCTCCGACGACGAGGGCGGTCTTGTCGTCGGGCAGCGGGATGACGTCGAACCAGTCGCCGCCGACCTCGCCGACGGCCGCGGCGGGCTGGTAGCGGTAGGCGATCTCCAGCCCCGGGGTGGGGGTCGGCTGATGGGGCAGCAGATGGCGCTGGAGGGTGAGGGCGGCGTGCCTCTGCTTCTGGTACCAGCGGGCGTTGTCGATGCAGACGGCGGCGCGGGCGGCGAGTTCCCCCGCGAGCAGGACGTCGTCGTGGTCGAACGGCAGGGGGTTGCGGGTGCGTTGGAGGCCGAGGACGCCGATGACCTCGCCGCGGGCGATCAGCGGCACGGCGAGGTACGAGTGGATGCCGGCCTCGGCGAGGAGGGCCGCGGCCTCGGCGTCCCGGGCGATGCGGCCCAGGTCCTGGTCCGAGACGTGCGCGACGAGGATGATCCGGCCGGTGCGCACGCACTGGGTGACCAGCCGGGTGGCGTCGTAGCGGGCGAGTTCGCCGACGGGGTCCGCGGCGAGTGTGGCGGGCGTCGGGTAGGCCGCCTTGATGGCGAGGGCGCGGATCTGCACGGCCTCGTCCTTCGGCAGCTCGGGCGGGTGGTCGGCCGCGAGGACGGAGTCCAGGATGTCGACCGTCGCCAGGTCGGCGAGCTCGGGGACGGCGATCTCGCCCAGTTCGCGGGCGGTGACGCCGAGGTCGAGCGTGGTGCCGATGCGCACGGAGGCGTCGGCGATCAGGGCGAGCCGCTGTCGTGCCAGCGCGACGGCGGTCGCCGACTTGTGCTGCGCGGTGACGTCCACGACGGAGGCGGCGACTCCCATCGGCCGCCCGGCGGGGTCGTCGAGCCGGTAGACGGACACCGACCAGGCGTGGTCGTGCCCGGGATCGGCGGGGGTGCGGCCGGTGGTGAACTGGTTCAGCTGCGGCGTGCCGCTGTTCAGGACCTCGCGCATGGCCGACTCGATGGGCATCGCGTCCAGCTGCGGCAGGGCCTCGTGGACGCGTTTGCCGAGGTGCTGCGCGACCGGCAGGCCGTTGAGGCGTTCGAGCGCCGGGTTGACGAGGACGTAGCGCAGGTCGGTGTCCATGACGGCGAGGCCGATCGGCGACTGGGCGACGAGCCGCATCGACAGCGCCAGGTCGCGCTCCAGGCGCCGCAGGGTGGCCTGGTCGGAGGCGATGCCGAGGGCGTAGCGCCGGCCCTGGCGGTCCTCCAGCCGCATGTTGCGGAACTCGGTGTACAGGGTGCTGCCGTCCCTGTGGCGTACGGGGAACATCCCGGACCACGCGCCCGAGCCGTTCATGACCTCGTCGAAGAGCGTGACGACCAGCTCCAGGTGCTGCTCGTCGACGAGCAGGTGGCCCGCGAACCGACCGAGCACCTCCTTGGCGCTGTAGCCGAACAGTTCCTCGGCCTGGGGGCTCCACAGCGCGATCCGCCCCTCGTCGTCGAGCACCACCGCCGCGACGCCCAGCACGTCGAGGAGGCCCGGCCCGGCGGACGGGTCGGCGGCCCCCGCGTCCGGGCGGGCCCGGAAGGCATCCGCCGCGCTCATGCCGGCCCCTCCTTCCCGTCCCCGGCGCAGTGAGCGGTGGGTCGACCCGCTCTGTTCAAGACCATCGGCACGCACCCCGGGGTGTCTCCCATCGTCCCTCGACTCCACTGGACCGGCAGCCTCGCGGCCGCACCGGACGGCGGCGGCTCAGCCCTCTGCGCGCTGGGTGACGGCGGCGCTGCTCTCGTCGCCGAGGAACTCGTACCAGCGCCGCTGGAGGGAGAGGTAGCGGACGTCGGCCTCGGCGAGGGCGAGGAAGGAGTCGACGGTGGCGGCGAGCCGCTCGCGCAGGCCCTCGTCCGTCAGTTCGCCGTCGGCGCCGAAGGCGGAGTGCGCCATGGCGAGGCTGAACATGTCGGGGTAGACGCGTGCGCCGAGGTGTTCGAGGGGGACGCGCAGCGCCCACAGGCCCCGGTTGCCGCCGACCATCGACGGCGAGGCCGATACGAGGAGGGTCTGCTTGTCCTTGAACGGCTGGGGCCGGAACCGGGAGACCCAGTCGATGGCGTTCTTGAGGACGCCGGGCAGCGAGGCGTTGTACTCGGGCGAGGCGATGACCAGGGCCTGGGCCGCCAGGAGCCGGTCTCGCAGGGCGCCCGCGCCCGGCGGCTGGCCCTGATCCGCCTCGGTGTCGCCGTCGTACACGGGCATCTCGAAGTCCCGGATCCGGGCGAGGTCCACCCGGGCGCCGGAGCGCTCGACCTGCCCCGCGACGAGCGCGGCCAGCCGGGCGTTCACGGAGCCTTCGCGGGAGGATCCCGCCAGGACGAGCACGCGCAGGGGGTCCTGGGCGTGGGTCGCGTTCGCATCGGTCGCGTCGGTCACGTCCGGACCGTACGGCACCGGCCGCCGCGCGCGGGGCCCGGCGGCCGGGCCGCACGCGCGGTGTCACCCCAACGGTCGCGCGGGGCCGGCCGCCGGGCCGTACGGCGGCGCGCTACGAGGAGCCGCCGCCGGCTTCGTGACCGCCGTGGGGGGAGCCGGAGTGGGGGGAGCCGGCGTCAGGGTTGCCGGCCTCAGGCGTGCCCGACTCGGGGCTGCCCGACTCGGGAGTACCGGCCTGCGGAGTACCGGCCTCGGGGGTACCGGCCTCGGACGCGCCCGAGTGGGAGGAGCCGGAGTGGGAGGTGCCGGTCTCCACGGTTCCGCCGAGCCGCTCCTTCAGGGGCGCCAAGGCGTCGGCCGAGGCGGCGACCACGACCCAGCGGTTGCCCACGAGGTAGGTGCCGCCGTAGTTCCTGGACTCGTCCAGCCAGGCCTTCTGCCCCTGGTCGGCGGCGAAGGTGAGCATCCGGTACGCGTCCTCCCCCGCCCCGCACGCCCC
The DNA here is from genome assembly GCF_026339935.1 of Streptomyces sp. NBC_01551. Taxonomy (NCBI): domain Bacteria; kingdom Bacillati; phylum Actinomycetota; class Actinomycetes; order Kitasatosporales; family Streptomycetaceae; genus Streptomyces; species Streptomyces sp. NBC_01551. The sequence continues at coordinate 6,078,588 of NZ_JAPEPX010000001.1, read as the reverse complement.
CTCGCGCAGCTCCTCCGCGTCGACCATGATCTCGGCCGTGCAGCCGAGGGCGGTGGCGATGTCCTGGAGCGAGGCGGGGCGGGCGGTGGAGGTGGGGGCGGGGGCGCCCGCCTCGGCCCGGTGTGCCGCGGTGTGCTGCCCGGCGCATCCGCCGCACAGCAGGGACGCGAACATCACGGCGACACAGGGCAGCACGTGGCGGGCGGTGACGCGGGGTGAAATCGGCACTTCTCCCTCACAGGGGTCCGGGACGGGTTCGCGGGTGGGGGGACGGGGCGGGGGCGGACGCACGGGTCTCACACCGTTTCGGGAGCGGCTCGGGTCGGGCCGGGGCCTCGCACTACCCGCCCGCCGGGACCTTCTTGCCGCCGTCGGTGACCGCGAACCAGAGGCCCTGCTTGTTGTGCCCGTTCGTCTGCCCGGGTTCGGTGTCCCCGGTGAAGAGGTAGACGGGCCAGCAGTCGATGGTCAATTGCATCGATCCGTCGGGCCGCTTCACCGAGCCGACCAGTGCGGAGGGAATTCCGGACGCCTTCGTCTTGTCCACCGGCGCGGCCGGCTTCCAGGTGTCCAGGCAGGCTCCCAGGCAACCGAACTTCATCGGCCAGGCGCTGTCCTTGTCGAATCGGTAGAGCGTGCGCCCCTTGGCGTCCACGAGAATCTTCCCGAGTTTCTCATTGACCACCATGGACAGTTCCGCGCCCGCCTTTCCGGTCTTGTCCCCCATTCCGGCATGGCTGTCCGTCTTGGGTTTCTCGGCGCCGTTCTGGCCGGCCCCGTACTCGCCTTCGCCGCCCTGGTCGCCGCCCTTCTGATCGCCGCCCTTCTGATCGCCGCCCTTCTGGTCGATGGCCTTCTTCCCGTCGGCCGCCAGCGCGTGCCAGGTGCCGCCGACGCCCTCGCCCTTCGCGTCACCCGCCTGGGTGTCCTTGGCGTAGCGGTAGACGGGCCAGCCGCCGAGCGTCAGCTGCTTGCTGCCGTCGGTGCGGACGACCTCGCCGATCAGGGCGGCGTCGATGCCCTCGGAGGCCGAGACGTCGGAGGCCGGAACGGCGGGCCAGGCCGCCGCGCAGTCCCCGTCGCAGTTGGACTTGGGCGGCTTGTTGGTGTCCTTGTCGAAGCGGTAGAGGGTGGCTCCGGCGTTGTCGGTGACCACGCTTCCCACCTCCGGGATGTCCCGTACCGCCAGCTGTCCGGCCGGCCCGGTCTTGCCCCCGACGGCGGAGGCCGAGCCGGCCGAGGGATTCGTGCCGGCGCCGCCGGATCCGTAATCCGCCCCGTATCCGCTGCCGGCGCCTATGGCCTTGCTGTCACTCGCCGGCAGAACGGAATTCGCGTTCTTTGCGGAACTGCTGTCACCGAGTCCGCACCCTGCCGCCAGCAGCATTACCGCGGCCACGGATCCGGCTGCCATCCCACGACGCTTGTTCTTCACGATCACTCCTTCGGGTTCCATCCGGTGCTTTCGTGTACTGCCTTATTCATAGAACCTGCGGAGCGTTTAAAATTCGGATCAAGCGGAATTTGTCAGATCGCGCCAAACGATGAACTCGGCCGGGCCGCGGCCGTTCACCGGCAGGTCATTCCTGGATACGCAGGGCGAGCGCGGGGCAGCGGCGCACCGCGCGCAGCGCCTTCGGGCGCAGCCGTCCGGGGACCGGCATGACCGCCTGCGCCGGGAATCCGTCGGCGTCCAGGCGCACGACGTCGGGCAGCAGGTCCACGCAGAGCCCGTGTCCCCTGCACAACGTCCAGTCCACGACGAGCCGTTCGGGGTTCTCGTCGGCGGGCAGCGGCAGGGCCCCGAGCACGCGCCGCCCGCAGCCGCTGCCGAGCGCGTGGTCGCGCAGCTCGTCCGGGAAGACGGCGAACGCGGACGCCACGAAGGAGGACGTGCCGTCGGGGTGGCTGCACGCGCCCCGGCCCCGTACGGAGCGCATCCGGGCCTCCACCGCCTCGAAGGCGGCCCGCCCTCCCCCGCCGACCACTTCCTCCACGGCGGTCGCGAGCGCGGGCAGGCCCCTGACGCACGGCCCGCACTGGCCGGCGGACTCGTCCGCCATCCACCGGGTCACCCGGGCCACCTCGCCGGCCGGACAGGTGTCCTCGGGCAGCGGCAGTACCGCGCCGGCCCCGAGGACCGCGTCGTACGCGGCGAGGGACTGCCGGGAGAGCAGCGCCGAGCGCGCGTCCACCGGGGTCAGCCAGCGGCCGTGGTAACCGCCGACCAGGACGCCCTGGCCGGGGCCGGATCCGCACAGCTCCAGCACGTACTCCAGCGAGGTCCCGCTCGGGATCTCGACGGCCGTGGCGCCGCCGACCGTCAGCATCAGGGTGCCGGGCTCGGCCGGCAGCCCGACCGCGTTGTAGCCCGCCGCGCCGAGCCGTGCGGCGACCGCGAGCTGCGCGTACGTCTCGGTGTTGGACAGCAGGGTGGGCAGTCCGCCCAGTCCGCGTTCGCTGGTCCGTACCTTCTGGCCGTTCGGCAGCGCGGGGCCGCCGTCCAGCCCGTTGATCATGGAGGTGCCCTCGCCCGTGACGAAGCGTTCGGGCAGCCGGGTGACCCGGAGCCGGGTGCCGACCGGGCCGCGTTCGGCGATGGCGTCGCGCACCGACCGCTCCACGTCGTCCCGGGTGACGCCGAGGACCACGTCCTCGGAGCCGAGCGCGGCGCCGGCCAGCAGGGCGCCGTCGATCACCAGGTGCGGGACGTGCAGCAGCAGCGCGGTGTCCTTGAGGCAGCTCGGTTCGCCCTCGCTGCCGTTGACTACGACGGCGGAACGACCCTCCTTGGCCCGCGCGGACCGGATGACGGCCCGCATCTTGCGGGCGAAGGGGAAGCCCGCGCCGCCGCGGCCCCTCAGGTCGATGGCCTCGGCGAGCTCCACGAGGTCCTCGGAGCGGTACTGGGGCAGCGCGCCGTGCACGGTCAGGTGGCCCACGCGGTCGAGCCGCGAGGCGGTGTCGAGGCCCGCCAGCAGTCTCGGCTGCCCCACGCAGCCGAGCGCCGGCGACGTCACGCCCGTCACTGACGCCCCCGCAGCCCGTCGAGCTGCTCACCGGGCAGCCCGTCCGGGGCGGGCCCCCGCATGCTGGGGATGAACACGGGGGAGGAGTAGCGCCCGACGGCCTCGGCGGTGAAGGCCGCCCGGGCGGCGGGCTGTTCGGCGGACCGAAACGTGGGCAGGACCGGCTGCGGGACCGTCTGGTCGAAGGTCTGCTCGAAGGGCTGTTCAAAGGGCTGCTCGTACGGCTGGTTCACCGCCTGGACCTGCACGGCCGGCTCGTACGAGGGATCGTAGGCGGGCCGGAACGGAGGCGGGTCCTGCCGCTCCGGCTCGTCCGCGGGCCGCCACTCCAGCTGCTCCGCCAGCCTGGTCGTCAGCCGCTCCCCGGACTGCTCCGCCGGCTGCCGTACGAACGGCCGCGGCGTCCGGGGCGGCGCCTGGCCCCCCGGCGCCTGGGGAGCGGCCGGCTGCTGGGCGGCTCCCGGACGGGCGGGCATGGCCCGCAGCCTGGCCCGCAGGCGGATGGCGAGGACGGCTGCCACGCCGGCCAGGCACAGGCCGTACATCACGGTCACCCAGGGGCTCGCGGCACGGCCGGCCTTGAGCCCGTGCACGAGCGAGGCGCCCCACGCCGGGTACGCGCCCATGTGCAGGGCGCGCCACCACATGGAGCGGCCCTTGGTCGCGAACGCGCTGCGGACGGCTCCGGAGACAGCGACCGCGACGAAGAGGTAGCCGGCGAGGGTGCCGAGCCCGATGAGGACGGGCTTGTCCCGGTCCGCGAGGGGCAGGAATATGGACGCGGCCCCCGTGTGGGATTCGGCCACCTTGACCCAGATGTGCAGGGCGAGGAAACCGAGTCCGGAGACGGCGAGTCCGCGGTGCGCCCCCTGGGCGACCAGCCGGTGACCCGACGTCAGCACCTTGCGGTCGGTGGCCGCCAGGCCCCACAGGACGGCGGAGGTCAGCGAGACGAGCGAGAGCACGCCCGCGCCGTAGTCGAGGAAGTCCCACAACCGGGTCAGGGCGCCCGCGCGCGCCGCCACGGCCAGCGACAACAGGGCGGCGAGCGCACCGAGGGCGAGCGCGGCGGGGCGCGGGCCACCGCCCGGGGACAGCAGGGGAGGCCGCCGGAGCGCCCGTCGTCCGGCGGCCGCGGCGGGTGCCGCGCCAGCATGGCGTCTCGTCCGGCGGGCCCGATGTGGGCGCGGCGTACGGGTCAGGGGCAAGGGCATCGAGTTCTCCCATACGCCCGGGCCCGAGCACTCCACCTCGCGCTCGGCGCCCGGGGGTAGTCGTCGGAACTGCTCCGCGGCGGGCGGGAGATGCTGCTCGCCGACCGGGGAGCGGGGGGCCGGAGTGCAGAAGCATCGTGGAGGTTCGCAATGCCTCCACAGTATTTATCGAATCGTGACAACTTCTGGCTCGCGCGGCATCATCAACCCCAGCACCCCCGGAAGATTCCGTTCCAGCGGTGCGGTTGCGACGTGGTTGACGCCTCGTCCGCCGCCACACCTCCCCGACGGCAAAATCGAGGCAAAGTCGCGGGACTGCAAGTGGATGACACGCTCCTGGAAGGAGTAGAGGTGCTCGACCACCCCGCCGGCGAAGGTGCCGACGGGCAAGGAGACGGCCTCGAACGGCTTGTCACCTTCCAAGGGGCAGGTCAACCCCGGCATGAACGAGGTAACAATGTGCGAACTTCTGAACCGCATCTGGTCCCGTCCCCGCGGGGAATGGACCCGGGTCCTGCGAAAGGAGCTGCCCGCGCTCGCCGCCGGGATAGTGGAGGAGCTCCGTGAGGGGATCCCCGGATTCTCCGAGTTGCTGGACGACATCGACGACGAGGTGGCCAGGGAGCAGGTCGAGGCGAGCCTGCTGACCGTCCTCGGGTACAACGAGTGCGCGACGCCGCGGCAGCAGGACCCGCACGCCGAGCACGACCGGGCCCCGGAACACGAGCGGGCCCCGGAGCAGGGCGCGGTCCCGCCCGAGCACGACGTGCTCGACGCGAGCCCCGGAATCCCACGGCCTCGCGCCCCTCACGCAGACTCCCACTCCGATCCGCGCCGACGGGCGCACCCCGCTCCCCTGAAGGTCGTCCCCCCTGAGGGGCTCGGCACGGCGCCCGAACGCGCCCGCCGTGAGCTCTTCGCCGCCCTTACGGGTGACATGAACATGTCCGAGATTCAACTTGTCGAACTCTCCCGGGCCGCCGGCTGGCCCCTCCCCTCCGAAGTACGGGTCGTCGCCCTCGCCTCCCCCGGCGAGACCCAGCAGCTGGCGGCCCTGCTGGACGACGCCCTCGCCGGCATGGTCGGCGCCCAGCCCTGCCTGCTCGTCCCGAGCCCCGATCCGGAGGCCCGTACCGCCCTGGAGGCCGCGCTGCGCGGGCGGTTCGCCGCCGTCGGCCACACCGTCCCGCTCCGGGACACCGCCTCCTCGCTGCGCTGGGCGCTGCGGCTGCTCTCCCTGACCCCGGCCCGCTCCGGCATGGAGGCGCGGGCCATCTTCGTGGACGACCACCTCTCGACACTGTTGCTGCTCCAGGACGAACCCCTGGCGCACGCCCTCGCCGCCCGCTGGCTGCGGCCGCTGGCGGACCTGACGCCGCGCCAGAGCGAGCGGCTCGAAGTGACCCTCCTCGCCTGGCTGGAGGGCGGTGGCGCGCCCGAGGCGGCGAAGGCGCTGAGCGTGCACCCGCAGACCGTGCGCTACCGCATGCGCCAGCTGGAGAAGCTCTTCGGCCCCGGACTGCGGGACCCGCGCACCCGCTTCGAACTGGAGATGGCGCTGCGCAGCCGCCGTCTCATCGCCCAAGTACGGCGCCAGCACTCCCGGGTGACCCGCAGGGCGCGCGCCGTGACGGCCGACTTCCGGCCCCAGGTGGGTGTGGGGCGCATGGCCCGCGTCAACGGCCTGTGACGGTCAACGGCCCGCGGCACGGCCCGTAAAGACAACGACCGGCGGCCCCGGTCCCTCCCCGTCGAACGGCGGGAGGGACCGGGGCCGCCGTGTGTGTTCCGAGCGGGACGGCCGCGCGCGTCCGGGCCCGTGCGCCTAACGGTCCGCGAGTACCGCGCAGGCTCCCGTGCGCAGGACCGCGTCGAGGTCGAGCAGCTCGGCGTACGCCCGCGCGCAGGACCCGCAGGACGCCAGATGCCGGGCGAGGCCGCGTGCCCCCGGCACCCCGCGGCGCCGGACGGCCGCCCCGAGCACGCCGCTGTAGTGGCGGCACCGGTCATCGGTCGCCGCCTCCAGATGGGCGCTCAGGTACGCCTCGCGCAGCCCCTCACGGGCGCGGAAGGCCAGCGAGGAGACGGCGCTCGGGGTGATGCCCAGCAGCAGCGGAACGTGGTGCGGGCAGTCGTCCTCCACGAGCGTGTGCCACAGCACGGCCTTCCAGCGCTCCGGCAGGGTGTGGAAGGAGCGGGCGACGAGCCGGCGGTCCTCGCTGTCCAGCAGCTCGCGCTGCGGGTCGCCGCCGGCCGGACGGGGCCGGCACCACGCCTCGACGTCGGGGGTCAGGACGGTGCGGCCGTCGCCCGCCCGCCACTCGACGGCCGTGTGGCGCACCACCGTCAGGAGGTAAGGACGCCAGCCGTCCCGGGGTCCCGCGCCGGACCGGACGGCCTGGAAGGTCCTCATGAAGGCCTCGGAGACGAGGTCCTCCGCGTCCTGCGGAACCCGGCAGCAGGCGCGCGCGCAGGCGAGGACGGCGGCGCGGTGGCGCCGGTACAGGAGGTCGCAGACGGTCTGGTCCACCGCACCGGCCGCGAAGGACCGCCTGAGTCTGCGGGTGAGGTACTGGTCGGACGGACCGGCCGTGACGTGACGAGAGCCGGACATGACACTCCTCGTGTGGTTCGAGGGCCCGCGGGCCCCTTCGGCGCGGAAACGCGTACGCGGTGCCGGCCCGAAGTCGGCTTCGGGCCGGCACCGCTCTCGGTGCGACGCTGGGGAGGGTGGGAGGGGGCGCGCCGCCCGAGGTTCCGGGGCGGGCCGACCGGTCAGGAGGCCGGCCCGTCAAGGTTCGGGGGGCGACCCGTCAGGGGGTCACCTGCACGCGCGGCCGCCGTTGATGCAGCCCACCGCGTTGGCCATCAGGCGGTCCGACATGACGTTGATGAAGTCGCCGTGGTCGGTCACCGGCTTGTGCAGCTGCTCGGGGAAGCTGTCCACGGCGAACTTGGAGCCGGCCGGCACCGAGTAGACGATCCGCTGCACCAGCTGCGGGATGGCCTTGAAGCCGTTCGGGCAGCTGCCGTTGCCGTTGGCGAAGGCCACGTGGGTGCGGTGGTTGGCGCTGTCGACGTTCTTGCCGTCCCAGCAGCTCTGGAACTTGAAGGTGCGCACCACGTCGCTGCCCTTGGGGCACACCGGGTACTTGTCCTTCAACTGGCGGTTCTCGAATCCGGTGCAGCTCCAGGAGGCGTTGGCGTTGCCCGGCCCGTTGGTGAAGGCCTTGGCGTCACCGGTGATGATCCGCAGGAACCGCGGCATGGCCGTGACCCGGCTGTTCGGGCTGCCCTTGAAGTCGATCGTCACCTGCTTCGGCTTCAGGATCGTGCCGATGTTGGCGTCCTGGCCGCCGCCGGGTGCGTTGACGTCCTTCTCGGCGCGGCCGTCGCGCAGGCGCAGCACGGGCCAGTAGTAAGTGGACTGGTCGCCGTTGGTGCAGGTGGTGCCGGAGGCGGCGAGGCTCTTGTTGGTGGAGAAGGCGTCGGTGGTCTTGTTGCCGACGTAGTCGTGCATGTGGTGGGCGCCGTTGCTCACTCCGGGGGCCACGATCACGTTGTCCGGGTTGAAGTGGTTGTTCTCGTTGCGGCCGCACTGGACTGAGAACGAACCGGTGGACGCGCCGGCCCGGTTGCCGGGTGTCTTCACATTGGGGCGTATGGAGGAAATGGAGACGAAGTCGCTGCGCGCCGGGCCGCCCTTGGCCTGGGCGGTCTGCTGTGACTGCGGGGCGGCGTTCTTCGCGTTGGCGTTCCCGCCCGGGGCCTCGTCCGCGGGATCGGCGGCCGCGGCCTGCTTCATCGTGCAGGCACTGAGCGAATCCAGGCCGTTGGGGCGCTCGGCGGCCTTCCCTATCGAGTCGGAGAGGCGGTTGATGGTCTGGCCCCGCTTCTGCTTCAGCTCGCCGAGCAGGGCGTCGCCGCGGGCCTTGCCCGTGGACAGCCGCTGGTAGGCGTCGGCGATCTGGGTGTCGAGCTGGGCGAGGTTCTCGTCCACGTCGCCCCGCGCCGCGTCGGGAACGGTGCGCAGCTGGTCGCCCACGTCGGGGCAGTCGATGGTCGCGGTCACCGGGGCGTTGCGGGATCCCTGCCCCGCGGAGGCGCCCTGGGCGATGATCACGACCCCGCCGCCGCCCAGTACGAGGGCGGACACCACGGCGATGGCCTTGTGTGCGGGCTTGAGGCGGCGTTTATGGCCCTTTTGGCTCATGCGATCACTTCACTTCGTCGGTCGGGAAGGGGAGGGGGCCGGGGAGGCGTCCGCGAGGCCGTCGAAATCGACCAGTCCGCTGTCCTCCAGGACCGTGATGTGGTCCAGGACGGTGGTGTTGGCGTCGTTGGCCAGGGCCCGCACCATGGAGTTGCGTGTCTGCGCCCGGATTTGGGCCACCAGCGTGAAGACCTTGCCGTGGGCCCGGCGCAGCAGCTGGACGAAGAGCCGTTCGTACTGGGCTCCCTGGGCCTGGTCCATCTGGCGGAGCCAGTCCTGCTGTTGGTCGGTGGGCTGGTTGGGCAGATCGACGCCGAGGGCCTGGCCCACTTCGATGACCCGCCGGTCCAGTTCGGTATGACCCTCGATCAGGTGCTGCCCGGCGGTACGCACCGTGGGGCGCGTCCCGCGCTGCAGGGCCTGACGTCCTGCGGGCAGTTCCCAGAGTCCGGCGAGCCTCACCTTGCGGATGAAGTCCCGGTCCTGGGCTGTCAGGGGCCCGAAGGCCGTGCTGATGGTCCCGGCGCCGTCGTCCGTACCGGCCGGGGCCGTTGCGGCGGCGGCGGTCGTTCCGCCGAATTTCTGCACGGGGATCAGCAACGCGATCAGCGTGAAGGCGAGGGCACCGATGACGATGCCCGTGCCGATCACATGTCTCGACGCGAGCGACAAGCTCCCGACGGTCGACCGGCGGATTGACAGCACTGTGCCTCCTTGGCTCCTGGGCCGGGAGGGGGCTGCGGGGTCGGAGGCTCCGACAATCGTGCCGTGTGTCCACCCGCGCTCCCGGGTGGCAAGGGACGCTAGTGCCAGTTGTGGGGGCAGTGCCGAAGCACCATCACGAACGGACAAACATCCGGGCAACACCTCGAAAGGCTGGTACGGTGCCGCCCTTGGGCCCGGTGCCGCCGTACGGGGGCTCCCCTACGGCGTGCCCGCGCCCTCCGTCGGCACGCACAGCACGGGGATCGGCGAGAGGTGCAGCAGCTTGTGCGGGGTCGAGCCCAGCAGGGCGCCCCGGATCGGGCTGTCGCCCCAGCTGCCGACGATGATGACGCGGGCACGGTGGCGCTGCGCGGCGTCGAGCAGGGCCTGGGCCGGTTTCTCGTCGACGACCTCGACCGTGGAGGGGACGCCCGCCTCGTCGGCGGCGGCGACGGCCCGCGCGAGGGCGCTGCGCCCCGCCTGGAGGACGGCCTCGCGGTGCGCCCGGTACTCCTCCCCGGCGGCGCCGGGCGCGGCCGCACCGTAGACGAGGACGAGGGGCTCGCCGAAGGCGGTGGCGACTTCGAGCGCCACGTGCAGGGCGCGTTCGGCGCCGGGCGACTCGTCGTACCCCAGGACCACGGACATCGGGGGCTCCTTACCGGGGGGTGTTCAGGACTTCCTGCCGTGGACGAGGTCCGGGTCGGCGACGCTGCGGCGCTCCAGCCAGAACCTGCCGTCCCGGACCCGCCAGAAGCACATGATCAGCACGCCGAGGACCGCGATCCCGATCCCGATGACCAGCGGCGGGCCGAGCCCGAACCAGGAGATCCCGCCGGCCGAGTTCTCCGGGTTGGACATGTCGTTGACCGACTCCACCAGCAGCCAGGTCAGCAGGCCGGCGCCGACCAGCGGCCCGAGCCCGATCAGCAGGAAGTTGTGCAGGCTCTCGAACAGGTGGCGGCGGTAGTAGATCACGCAGGCCAGGCCGGTGAGCGCGTAGTAGAAGGCGATGAGCAGGGAGAGCGCGGTCAGCGAGTCCAGGAGGGCGTTCTCGCTGATCTGGTTCACGACGAGGTACCAGGCGATGGCGATGCCGGCGACCCACCAGGTGCTCACGTCCGGGGTCCGGAACCGCGGGTGGATGTGCGCGAGCGGCGGCGGCAGCGCGTGCCGGCGGGCCATCGACAGGGCCGTGCGGGAGGCCGGGATGATGGTGGTCTGGGTGGAGGCGAGCGCGGAGGTGCAGACGGCGAGGAGCACCATCCAGTCCCAGCCGCCCATCACCTCGTGGGCGAGCACGGCGAAGATGGCCTCCTCCTCGCCCGCGTTGGCGGAGAGGTACTCGATCCCGGCGTACGCGACGACGGCGTAGCCGACGGACACGTAGGTCACCAGCAGCACCACGGTCGACCAGATGCCGGCCTTGCCCGGCGCGGTGGCGGAGTTCTCCACCTCCTCGGTGAGGTTCACCGCGGACTCCCAGCCCCAGTAGATGAACACGCCGAGCAGCAGCCCGCCGGTGAGGGCGGAGCCACCCGCGCCGAAGGGGTTGAGCCAGGTGATGGACGGTTCGATGGAGTCGAGCGTGCCGGTGTCCGCGTACACGCGGTAGAGGGCGACCACGGCGAAGGCCAGCAGGAAGAACACCTGGGCGAGGATCAGGACGTCCTGGAGGTGGGCCGACAGTTCGGTGCCGATCACGCAGATGGCGGTCATGGCCAGGATCACCACGACGGTGAGGGACTGCCGGATCCACGCGTTGGCGGCCAGGTCGTCCAGTCCGGCGGCGAGCAGCCCGAAGTGGACGGCGACGTCGGCCAGCGAGCCGATGACCAGGACGCCGGTCATCGCGATCGCCCAGCCGCCGAGCCAGCCCGCCCAGGGGCCCATGGCCCGCGTCACCCACGAGAAGGTCGTCCCGCAGTCCTGGTCGACTTTGTTGAGGTAGTAGAAGGCGGCGGCGATCAGCAGCATCGGCACGAACGACGCCAGCATCACGCCCGGCGCGTAGATCCCGGCCAGCGCCACGATCGGGCCGATGACGGCGGCCAGCGAATAGGCGGGCGAGGTGGAGTTCAGGCCGATGACGAGTGCGTCGAGGAACCCGATCGCGTTGGCCTTCAGCCCCGGGTCCGTCGCGATCGTGCTCTCCGGTCCGCCACCGGCTCCGTCGTGGGCCATGTACGCATCCTCACGCAGCCGGGGGCCGCGCGCGATTCAGGATCCGGCGGTGTGGTGACACGGTGCTCCGGGCGGCCGGGCGGCTCAGGGGTGGGTGTTCCAGCCCGCGATGACCGGGAGCCCGTGCTCGGTGGACAGCAGGCTGACCGTGCCGGTGCGCAGCAGGAACAGCCGGCCGTTCTCGGGCGCCAGCCCCAGGTAGCGGGCGGTCAGGACGCGCAGGAAGTGCCCGTGCGCCACGACGACGGCGTCGCCCCCGTCCGCGCGCAGCACCGGCGCCACCCGCGCCAGGGCCCGGTCCGCGCGGGCGCCGACCTGGGCGGCGTTCTCGCCGGGGTGCTCGGCGTCGCCGGGCGGGACGCCGTCGGTCCACAGGGACCAGTGCGGCCGGGTGCGCCGGATCTCCGCGGTGGTGATGCCCTCGTAGCCGCCGTAGTCCCACTCGCACAGGTCGGGGTCGGTGATGCCGCCGGGGAGTCCGGCGAGCCGGGCCGTGACCACGGCCCGGCGCAGCGGGCTGGTCAGAACCAGTGCCGGGTTCCGGTCCTGGAAGTAGGGAGCCAGCGAGATGGCCTCTTCTACGCCGTTCGGGGTCAGCGGCACGTCGGTGAGCCCGGTGTGGCGCCCGTTGGCGCTCCATTCCGTCTCGCCGTGCCTCACCAGCAGCAGGTCGCTCACGTTCGGACCATAAGCCCTCCGGCATGTCGCTGCCGAAGGACCCCGGACCGGCGTGTCACTGTCGGGCGTCATGGATGTGAGCACGTTCTACGCCCTGTTCGCCGCCACCTGCTTCACCCTGGTCGGGCTCTGGTGGAACGTGGTGCAGAGCCATCCGGAGTGGCTGCGCGCACCCGCCCTGCGGCGGGTGGTCGGCGGGATCTACCTGTCGTTCCTGCTGCCCGCGCTGATGGGCCTGTTCGCCCAGGTGGGTGGCACCGAGCAGCCCGGGATCTGGCGGACCGGGTTCGTCGTGGCCGCCGTCGTCGGGTGCGCGTCCACGCTGCGGCTGCTGACCCGGGAGCGCGCCGAGGGCGGCGGATCCGGCCTGGGATGGCACCGGATCGCGGTGGCCGTGCTGTACGCGCTGGTCGCGGTGGTGGGCGTGGCGCCCGAGATCGCGGACGTGGTGAACCTGCGCCCGATCCAGGCCGAGGCCCTGCTGCTGATCCTGCTGGTGGTGCTGGGGCACGCCCTGGTGTGGCGGTTCATGGCCGGCGAGGGCCGGTCCGCGGAGTCGGGCTGAGGTGGTGGCCGAGCGGGCGGAGCGGACGCGACTGGCCGCGCTGATGCTGGTGCTGACCACGGCCACGGGGATGATCGAGGCGGTCAGCCTGCTCGCCCTCGGGCCGGTGTTCACCGCGATGCAGACGGGCAACGTGCTGTACCTCGCCTTCGGGGCGGCCGTCGAGGGGAACCTGCCGGCGCTGGCGCCCGCGGTCTCGCTGGCCTCCTTCGCCGCCGGGGCGGTCTGCGCGGCCCGGCTGGAGTCCGCCACCGAGGCGCGGGGGCGGCGGTGGTTCGTCATCGGGCTGCTCGTCGAGGGCACGCTGATCCTGGCCGCGGCGGGCGCCGGCTGGGGTGTCGCGCCGCACTACGGATCCCCGACCGTCCGGCACCTGGCGGTGGCGGCGATCCTGGCGGTGGCGATGGGGTTCCGCAACGTCACCAGCATGCGGGTGAACCTTCCGGGGGTGCCGACCACGCTGGTCACCCGGTCCATGACCGCCTTCTTCGGGGTTCGGCGCTGGGACAGGACAGCGCGTTCGGGTACGGCACGACGGCGTGGGAGCTGCGGGCGCTGGCGGTGCTGGCGATGTTCACGGGCGGGCTGGCGGGGGCCCTGCTGGTGCGGACCGGGTGGCCGGTGACGTGGCTGCTGCTCGCGCCGGCCGTACTGGTCCTGGCGGTGGCCACGACGTACCTGACCCAGCCCCGCCTGTACACGGGCTCCGCCCCGCCGGACCATCCCGTGGCCCGCTGACCCGCTGACCTCCTGGCCCCCTGGCCCCCTGAACCGCTGCGCAAACGCTGCGCGTTGTCCCGGCACCCCGCGGCTCGCGACGCTCACGCCATGGACCACGCAGACCGCGCCGCGGGGCGCGAGCTACCGCATGCCCAGGGGCCGCACCCGGGGCCGGACCAGGGGCCGGCGGCCCGGGCCCTCGACCCGCGGCGCGAGGCACGGCCCGCCCCACAGCCCGACCCGCGGCGCGATCACCGCCTCGCGGCCGGGTTCGCGCACGGTGACGCGGCCTGTGTGGACGCCGTGTACCGGCGGTGGGCGCCGCTCGTGCACGCCCTCGCCTGGCGGGCGCTCGGCGACGAGCGGGAGGCCGAGGACGTCACCCAGCAGGTGTTCCTCGCGGCCTGGCGCGGCCGGCGCGGCTACCGGCCGGACGCCGCGCCGGGCGGGCTCGCCGCGTGGCTGAGCGGGATCACCCGCCACAAGGTGGCCGACGCCCTGGAGGCCCGAACCCGGCGGATCCGCGCGGCCGAGGCCGCGGCCGAGGCGGCCGCCCGCCACCTCGAAGCCCTCTCGCACCCCGGCCCCGGCCCGGACCAGGCCCTGGACCGGCTGCTGCTCCTCGGTGAGCTGGCCCGACTGCCCTCGCCGCAGCGGCGGGTGCTGTGCCTCGCCTTCTACGGGGACCTGACCCAGACCCAGATCGCGGACCGCACCGGCCTGCCGCTGGGCACCGTCAAGAGCCACATGCGGCGGGCGCTCGGCGCGCTCCGGCAGACCCTGGAGCCGGACCGGCGCCCGCCGCCGCCGCCCCCGCACCCGCACCCGCACCCGCACCCGCCAGCGCCGCGATGACGTCGAGCCCCGACCGCAACCCGTACAGCCGCCCGGTGTGCGCCGCGGGCGCGCGCCCGGTCCAGCCGGGTCCCGCCAGGAACAGGGCCGAGCGTTCGCGCGCGCCGCGCAGCCCCCACTCGATGCCCGCAACCGAGCGGGCGAGGGCGCGGTCGGCGGTGGTCCGGGACTGCGCCCACAGCACCACGGCCCGCGGGCCCGTCCGCCGCACCGCGTCGTGCAGCGCCTCGGGGGGCAGGGCCGCACCGAACATCCGTACCGGGAGGGCGTGTTCACCCAGCGCGGCGGCCAACGCCTCGATGGGCAGGCTGTGCTGCTCGTCGGGAACGCAGGCGAGCAGCACGGGCGGCACCCCCGCCGTGCGGGGCGCGGGCCGGACCCGGTGCAGCACGGAGGAGACCTGCCAGGACAGCAGGTGCTCCACCTCGACGTAACGCTCCCCCGCCGAGGCCCACTTGCGGCCGACGGCGTGCAGGGTCGGCGCGATGACCTCCTCCCAGGCGGTGACCAGCCCGTGTTCCGCAAGGGCGGTGTCGAGCAGTTCCCGCACGGCCGGTGCGTCCAGTCGTACGGCTGCCCGTGCGAGCCCTCGGCACTCCGGGCGGACCTTTCCCAGCGGGAGGCCGTCGTTCGCGGGCGGCGTCGCGGTCGCGGGCCGCCCGGCGGCGCGGGCGGCCGGTTCTCCGTCCCGCGCGACCCTCGCCGCCTCGGCCGTCGGCACGCCTTGCCCGGTGAGCCGGCACATCAGCTCCAGCCGGGCGATGTCCTCGGGGGTCCACCTGCGGTGGCGCCCGTCCTCACGCCACTGCGGGCCGATGGCGTACCGGCGCTCCCAGGAACGCAGCGTGGTGGGCGACACCCCGAGCCGGCGGGCGACGGCGCCGGTGCTCAGCGCCGCGGCGGGGGCGTCCTGCGGGGTTTCGGGCGTCCGGCGGTCCATCCGGCCCACGATAGGGCGCGGGCCGGGCGCGCGACGGTGGATCACCCGGAGGAGCGAACGCGGGCTCATTCGACCCCCCGGCCCCGCCTGAACCGCTCCAGCCCGTCGGTGAGTTGCACCAGTCGCTCCGGATAGTCGTACCGGGCGCGCTCCTCGGGCGGCAGCCGCCACGGCTCGTGGACGTACGGCGCGGCGAGCCCGGCCAGCTCCGGCACCCAGCGGTGCACGTACCGGCCGTCGGGGTCGTGGCTCAGGCTCTGGCGGACGGGGTTGAGCACCCGGTTGGGCCGGGTGTCGGTGCCCGTGCCGGCCACCCACTGCCAGTTGAGCTGGTTGTTGGCGAGGTCGCCGTCCACGAGCAGGTCCAGGAAGTGGGCGGCCCCGGTCCGCCAGTCCACGTACAGGGTCTTGGTCAGGAAACTGGCGGTGAGCAGCCGGCCCCGGTTGTGCATCCAGCCCTCGTGGCGGAGCTGGCGCATGGCCGCGTCGACCACGGGGTAGCCGGTGCGGCCCTCCTTCCAGGCCTCGGTCTCCTCCTCGGCGGCCCTGCCGGTGCGCCAGCGGTCCTGGCGGCCGCGGTAGTCGGCGCCGGCGGTCTCGGGCCGGGCGGCGAGCACCTGGTGGTGGAAGTCGCGCCAGCACAGCTGCCGGACGAAGGCGTCGGCGCCGGGGCCGCCGGCGGAGCGGGCGCGGGCGACGGCCTCGACGGGCGAGAGGGTGCCGAAGTGGAAGTGCGGGGAGAGGTGGGAGGTGGCGTCGCCGGCGAGGTCGTCGTGGGTGTCCTCGTACGCGGCGAGGCCGCCGCGCAGCCAGCGCGTCAGCATCCGGCGGGCCTCGCCCTCGCCGCCGCGGGCCAGCCCCGGGGAGGTCCCGGAGACGTCGGCGCGGGCGGGCAGCGGCTCTGAGCCGAGCCCGGCGGGCACCCTCACGGCGCGGGGCGCGGCCGCCACGGCCCGCGGGGGCAGTTCCGCCCAGCGGCGGAAGTACGGGGTGAACACGGCGAAGTGGTCGGACCCCCCGGCCGGGGTCACCGCTCCCGGGGCCACCGCCGTGACCACCATGTCGTGCACGTACAGCCGCCGGCCCTCCGCCTCCAGGGCGACGCGCAGCCGTTCCTCGCGGGCATGGGCGTACGCGCTGACCCCGGCGGCCATGTGCACCTCGTCGGCGTCGGCCTCCTGGACGAGGGCGCAGACCTCGGCGACGACGTCCCCGGAGCGCACCACCAGCCGCCCGCCGCGCTCGCGGAGCCCGGCGTCGAGGTCGGCGAGGCAGTCCGCGAGGAACGCCCGCCGGTTGGGCGCGGCGAATCCGGCGGCCTCGACGCCCCGGTCGCGGACGAACAGCGGCACGACCTGGTCGCAGGAGGACAGCGCCGCACGCAACGGCGGATGGTCGTGCAGGCGCAGGTCGGAGGTGTACAGGACCACCGCGATGTTCATGTGCTCTGGCTCCGCGTCTCGGAAAACGTCTGTCACCGGCTACTTCACCCCCCGCCCTCCCCCCGGATGCGGTATCGCCCCCGCTCCTCGAACCCGCCCTCCGCCGGTCCCCAGCCTGCCCCCACCCGGCGGAGGCGGCCGGGCCGGAGTAAGCCCGGATTCCCGCGGCCCGCGGACCGCCGGGCTCGTGGGCGCCGCCGCGCGGATGTGCCGTACGGCGGTGGGCGGCGCGCGCCGGGCCCTCGGATCCGCCGCGCCTTCGCGCGTACGACCACGGCGGGCGCGGCACTAGCTGTCTTCGGCGGCGTGGGCGATGTTGCGGGCCATGCCTCCGAAGACCACCGCGTGGAAGGGGGACACGCTCCACCAGTAGAGGTGTCCCAGGAGCCCGCGCGGGTGGAACACCGCCCGCTGGCGGTAGCGCGAGCGGCGCCCGTCCCCGGCCACCGGCTCCGCGCGCAGTTCCAGCCACGCCAGCCCCGGCAGCCGCATCTCCGCGCGCAGCCGCAGCAGCCGTCCCGGTTCGATCTCCTCCACCCGCCAGAAGTCCAGCGAGTCCCCGACCCGCAGCCGCGCCGCGTCCCGCCGGCCGCGGCGGATGCCGACGCCGCCGACGAGCCGGTCGAGCCAGCCCCGTACCGCCCAGGCCAGCGGGAACGAGTACCAGCCGTTCTCGCCGCCGATGCCCTCGACCACCCGCCACAGCGCGTCGGGCGGCGCGTCCACGTCGATCTCCCGCCGGTCGGTGTACAGGCTGCCGCCCGCCCAGTCGGGGTCCGTCGGCAGCGGATCGCTCGGCGCGCCCGGCACCGACGCCGAGGACCACCGCGTGGTCACCCGGGCGTCGCGCACCCGCCGCAGCGCCAGCGCGAGCGCCTCGTCGAAGCCGATCGGCGCCCCCGGCGGGTCCGGCACGTGGTGGGCGATGTCGTGCTCACCGCAGACCACTTCGTGCCGCAGGGATTCCGCGAGCGGCCGCGCCAGCGCCCTCGGCACCGGCGTGACCAGGCCGATCCAGTGGCTGGACAGCCCCGGGGTGAGCATCGGGACCCGCAGGATGAGCCGCTTGGGCAGGTCCGCCACGGCGGCGTAGCGGCGCATCATCTCCTCGTACGTGACCACGTCCGGGCCACAGATGTCGAAGGCCCGGTTCACCTCGGGCGGCATGGCGGCGCTGCCGACGAGGTAGCGCAGCACGTCGCGCACCGCGATCGGCTGGCAGCGGGTGCCGACCCAGCTCGGCGTGACCATGACGGGCAGACGCTCGGTCAGGTAGCGCAGCATCTCGAACGAGGCCGAGCCGGAGCCGATGATGACGGCGGCGCGCAGCACGGTGGCGGGCACCTGCGAGGCGAGCAGGATCTCCCCTACCTCGGCGCGGGAGCGCAGGTGCGGGGACAGCTCCCGGACCGGGATCCCGGCCGGGGTGAGCCCGCCGAGGTAGACGATGCGCCGGACCCCGGCCGCGGCGGCCTGCTCGGCGAAGATCCGGGCGGCGGAGCGGTCGCGCTCCTCGAAGCGGGGTCCGCCGCCCAGCGCGTGGACGAGGTAGTACGCGACGTCGATGCCCCGCATGGCGGCCGCGACGGATTCCGCGTCGTTCGCGTCGCCGCGCACGACCTCGGCGCGCCCGGCCCAGGGGTGGTCGCGCAGCTTTTCCGGGGACCGGGCCAGGCACCGGACGCGGTGCCCGGCGTCGAGGAGCTCGGGCACCAGCCGTCCTCCGATGTATCCGGTGGCCCCGGTGACCAGACACCGCACGCCCGCCACACCCGCCACACCCGCCGCGTCCGCCGCGTCCGCCGAATCCACCGCATCCGCATCCGCATCCGTCATGGCTGTCTCCGTTCCTCGCCGGCCGGTCCCCTCACCAGGGGGTTGTCCCACTGGGCCATTGGTACAGTCACGGCATGGCGGTGGATGAGCTCGACACCCGGATCCTGCGCCTGCTGATCGAGCAGCCGCGCACCAGCGTCCGCGAGTACGCCCGCATCCTCGGCGTCGCGCGCGGCACCCTCCAGGCCCGGCTGGACCGGCTGGAGCGCACCGGGGTGATCACCGCAACGGGTCCGGTGCTGTCCCCCGCCGCGCTCGGGCATCCGGTGCTGGCCTTCGTCCACATCGAGGTCACCCAGGGGCATCTGGACGAGGTCGGCGACGCGCTGGCGGCCGTGCCCGAGATCATCGAGGCCTTCTCGATCACCGGCGGCGGGGATCTGCTGACCCGGGTGGCGGCACGGGACAACGCGCACCTGGAGGACGTGATCCAGCGGCTGATCCGGCTTCCGGGCGTGGTCCGCACCCGTACGGAGGTGGCCCTGCGCGAGCGCGTCCCGCACCGGCTGCTGCCGCTTGTCGAGGCGGTGGGAAGAGCAGCCTCAAAACCCTGACAAGATGGTAGAGACACGAATCTAACCGGCAGAACGGGCACAACGGATGCTTTCCGTCATATTCGATCTCGACGGCACCCTCGTGGACAGCGAGCCGAACTACTACGAGTCCGGGCGCCGCACGCTGGAAAGGCACGGAGTACCCGATTTCACGTGGGAGGAACACTCCCGCTTCATCGGCATCGGCACCCTGGAGACGCTGGAG
Organism: Streptomyces sp. NBC_01551; assembly: GCF_026339935.1. NCBI lineage: Bacteria > Bacillati > Actinomycetota > Actinomycetes > Kitasatosporales > Streptomycetaceae > Streptomyces > Streptomyces sp. NBC_01551. The sequence goes on along the minus strand of NZ_JAPEPX010000001.1, from coordinate 6,059,448 downwards.
GTCCTCCGGGAGCGGTACGGGATCCAGGTCCCGGTCGAGCAGCTGCTCGCCGAGCAGAACGCCGCCTATCTGGAGCTGGCCCGCACCCGGACCGAGGTCTTCCCCGAGATGCGGAAGTTCGTGGAGCGCCTGTACTCCGAGGGCGTCCCGATGGCGGTGGCCTCCGGCTCCTCGCGGGAGGCCATCGACGCCGTACTCGCCGGTACGGGGCTGGACGCGCTGCTGACCACGGTGGTCTCCGCCGAGGAGGTCGCGCACGGCAAGCCCGCCCCCGACGTGTTCCTGGAGGCGGCCCGCCGCCTCGGCTCGGACCCCGCCGACTGCGTGGTCGTCGAGGACGCGGCCCCGGGCGTCGCGGCCGCCCGCGCCGCCGGCATGGGCTGCCTGGCGGTCCCGTACGTGGCGGCCACCTCCGGCGACCCGGCCTTCACCGGCGCGGGCCTGCTGTTCCGCGGCGGCCAACGGGACTTCAGCGCGGAGACGGCCTACGAGTGGGTCAGCGAACACCCGGCCGCCTGAATCACCCCGCGCGCCCGGGCCCGCCCAGCGCCTCGGCGATCGCGGCGCCCGTCGGCGCCGCCGTCAGGTACGGCCGTACGTCGTGCGCCCGGGCCCCGTTGTGGATCGGCAGGTCCCGCACCCGCTCCCCGAAGCGCGGCCCGAGCTCCTTGGCCAGCGCCACGACGTCCCCGCGGTCGGCGACGTTGACCCACTGCCGCACAGGCGCGGGCCAGTGGCCCCGGCCCTCGGCGGGCTCCGGCCGGAGCCGGTCGAAGATCAGGTTCCGCACGCCGAGCGGGGACCCCAGGGTCACCAGCGACACGCCCGGCCGGTCCGGGCTCGCGCACAGGGTCTCGTACGCGACGACCGAACCGAGGGAGTGCGCGACGATCACCTCGGTCCGGTCGGTGACGACCGCGGCGAGCCGCCCCTGGATCTCCCCGCGCAGCGCGGGCTCGGTGAAGTAGCGCCGCACCTGGCGGGCGGCGCCGATCATCAGGCGTTCGCCGATCCCGGCGAAGAAGGCGGAGTGGCTGAGGGCGTCCAGAGCCCGCTGGACCAGGTGCGGGGTCCGCAGCCTGGTGCGGTCGCCCGGGCCGGAGACCCGGGTCTCCAGGGCGGCGGTGTGCTCCCACCACCGCAGCAGGAGTTCGCGCTCGATGCCGTCCTCGACATCGCCCGCGTCGAGCTCGGGCGTGCCGAGGCCGCGGTGGCCGGTGGGCCGGAAGAGGTCTCCGTAGAAGGCCATCGCGACCTCCTCGCGGGGGACGCCCGGGTGCCCGGCGAGGCCGAGGCCGTCGGCGAGCGCCGGGTACCACTCGGTGAGCAGGATCTCGGGGCCCAGGACCTCCTGGGCGATGCCGTGGACGAGGACGATACGGCTCACGGGCGGACCTCCGTCAGGCTGAGGGCGACGACGCCCATGTCGGTGGCGACGCAGACGCGGCCGGCGTGGTCGACGGTGAAACCGTTGATGCCGCTGCCGATGTGGATCTCCGTCGTCCAGTTGCCGGGGCGGGTCATGTCCCAGACCCGCATCAGACCGTGCTGGTCGGCGGCGATGAGCGTGGGGACGCCCCGGACGTCGGTGACGCGGACGGCACCGACCAGCGCCGAGAACGGCGGCAGCTCGGTGCGCAGCCGCCAGCCGCCCCGGTGGGTGTGGACGCGCAGGCTGCCGTCTCCCGAGCCGGTGACGACCAGGTCCTCGCCCGCCACCCGGGCCAGTTCGAGCCCGGTCGCGCCGAGGTCGTGGCCGCCGAGCGGCTCGGCGAGCGGGCGTCCCGTCTCCAGGTCCCAGAGGCGGACGGTCCCGTCGTAGGAGCTGCTGGCGACGGTGTGCCTCCCGCATACGAGACCGGTCCGCAGCCCGGTGATGTGGGAGGTGTGACCGGTCATGGGAACGCCGAGCGGCGACTGGGTCCCCAGGTCCCAGGCGTGCAGGGTGAAGTCGGCGGAGACCGAGACCACGATCCGGCGGCCGCCCAGCGCGTAGGTGTCGGCCCGCAGCGAGGTACCGGGCCGCTTCACCAGCCGGCGGCGCGGCTCCAGGGTCCACACGTCGGTGTACAGCCAACTGCTGCGGACCACCACGGTGTCCTCGCCCAGGCGGGCCGCGGTGACATGGCTGAGGGCCAGCGTGTCGAACGTGAGCTGCGGCGCCACCTGCCGGCCGTCCGCCAGGTCGTGCACGCGGACGGCGCCGTCGAGCGCTCCCGTCACGACGAGGTCGCGTCCGTGCTCACCGGGGACGATGTCGGCGGACACCAAGTGCTGTTCCACTCCGCAGAGCGGCTCTCCGATCGGATGCAGGGCGGCCAGGTCCCAGACCCGCACGTCCAGGGAGCCGGCGGTGATGACGACGGGCACCCCGTCCGCACGGCCGAAGACCGGAGGGGTGTCGGCGCCGATGGGTCCCCGCGAGGAGAACACTTCCAGGGGCGGTCCGAGCGGCTCCCCCGTCTCCACGTTCCAGATCCGCACCGCGTTGTCGAGGCCACTGGTGGCGAGGACCGGCTGTCCCCCGATCTGCCCGAGGGCGGCGGCCATCACGAGACCGGTGTGCCCGAGGAACGGTCCCGCGACCGCCTTCCCGTCGGCCACGTCGTGGACGTGCACGTTGTTCCCCGCGAGCGAGGTCAGGACGACGGCGCGCGAGCGGTGGAAGGCCACCCCTACGCTCCGGGCCGACAGGGTCAGGTCCATGACCTCGAAGTGGGCCGCGCGCCGGGCGGCCGGGGTGGCCCCGTCACCGGTGAGCTGCCACAGGTAGGCGTGGCCCAGGGAGGTGGCGAGCACGATCTCCATCCCGCGCCCCGCACGGCGCACGGCCAACTGCCGGATACCGCCCACGTGGCCGGCCAGCGGGACGCCCACGGGCGAACCGGAGGCGGCGTCCCAGACCCGGGCCGTGCCGTCCTCACTGCCGCTGACCACGACGGACCTGCCGTCCAGCTCGCCGAAGGCCAGGCAGCGCACCGCGTTGGTGTGCCCGGCCAGCACCAGTCCCGCGCCGGGACCGCGCAGCGGGTCCCACAGGCGGACGGTGGTGTCGGAGCCGCCCGTGGCCACCCTCGGGCGGGCGTGGACCAGCTCGCAGGCCACCGCCGTGACCTGCCCCGTGTGGCCCTCCATCGGGGCGCCGAGCTGCTCCCGGGTGTGCAGGTCCCAGACGCGGGCCGTGCCGTCCTCGCTCCCGGTGACGGCCATCGGCCGGCCGGGGCCGGCGCAGAAGGCGACCGCGCAGACGGGCTGGGTGTGGCCCTCCCGTGGCTGGTCCGCCGTCAGGTCCCAGATCCGCGCCGTCCGGTCGTCGCCCACCGTGACGGCGAGCGCGGCCTCGCCGTGGTGGGCGAGCGCCGCCGCCCTGATGTCCTCCACATGGCCGCGCAGCTGGTGGGCGAGGGGTTGCAGCGTGCGCAGGTCCCACAGGCGGGCGCTGCGGGTGCCGCTGGTCAACGCCACCGGCCTGCCCCGGAGCACGCCGACCGAAGCGGAGAACACCCCGCTGCGGGTGATGTGGACGTGCGCCATGACCGGCTCGCCGATCTGGCGGCGCTCGGCCAGGTCCCAGCGGCTGAGCATGCCCGCCTCGTCGCCGACCAGCGCCACGGTCCGGCCGTCCAGCTTCGTCGCGCAGACCGCCGTGACCGCCATGGCGGGGCCGATCAGCGGGCTGCCGTCGAGGCGGGCGTCGCCGCCGTCGAGGACGCCGGAGAGGTCCCACACGTGGACGGCCTTGTCCTCGCCCCCGGTGACGGCGATCGGGCGGCCGTCGAGCTCGCCCAGGTCCGCCGCGCGCACGGAGCGCCGGTGGGCGCTGAGGTCACGGCCGAGCTGACGGCGTTCGACCAGGTCCCAGACCCGGGCGGTGCCGTCCGCGCTCGCGGTGAGCACCACCGGGTGCCCGCGCACCGCGCCGAGCACGATGGACTCGACGCGGTTGGTGTGGCCCGTGAGCGGCGCACCGTACTCCTGGCCGGCGGAGAGGTCCCAGACGCGGACGACTCCGTCGTCGCCTCCCGTCAGCGCCACCGTGTAGTCGCCCAGTTCGCCGATGGCGATGGCGCTCACCGCGATGCCGACGGGCAGCGGTTCGCCGATCTGGCGCTGTGCCTGGAGGTCCCAGACCAGCGCCGTGCGGTCCACGCTCCCGGTGACGGCGATCGGGCGGCCGTCGAGGAGGCCCACCGCCACGCAGGCCACCGTACGGGTGTGCCCGGCCAGCAGCCGGTGGACCCCGCTCGTCGACCACCAGGCCCAGCGCGCCGACCAGGGCCGGATGACGGCGAGTTCCTCCACCCGGTCGGCGAGCCGGTCCGCCCCGCAGCGCCGGGCCGACAGCTGGAGGTCGGCGGCGCGTTCGCCGAGCGGGCGGTCGGCGGTGAGCCGGTGGGCGACCTGCTCGTAGGCGCCCCGGATCCGGCGGGCCCCCTCGCCCTCGATGGTGGCGAAGGCCCGCAGCAGCGACAGGGGTTCGCAGGCCAGCAGGAAGCCGGGGTCCTCGACCAGTTCGGCGAGCCGGCCCGCCTCCGCGGCGTGCGTGGCCAGGTGCTGGCGTACGTAAGCGACCGCGGCGAACCAGTCCGGGTGCCCCTCGGCCGCCCCGGGCACCAGCGACCGCAGGGCCTCGACCACCGACTGCTGGATCTCGGCGGGCGGCCGGTCGGCGGTGGCGCGCAGGTGCTCGGCCAGGGCCTTGTGGTAGAGCCGGTACACCGAGCGCCGGTCGTCGTCCACGACCTCCGCGATGTAGGCCTCGGCGACGTCGAGCAGCCAGCTGACGTCCTGTTCCTCGCAGGGCACCCCGGAGATCACCGAGCTCAGCGCGGTCCACACCCGGCCGCGCGGCAGCCCCTTGCCCTCCGAGAAGGCGAGCGCCAGCAGCATCCGCCTGACCCGGGGCTCGTCGGGCCCGAAGCGGGCCAGGTAGTCGTCGAAGGCCTCGCCGACCTCGCTGGGCAGTGCCTCGGCCCAGCCCGGCCTGGTGATGTCGACAGCGGTCTCGTCGGAGCGCAGCGTACGGGCGGTGGTGCGGGCGTACAGGTAGACCCCGGCGGCCTTGTCGGCCACTCCGCAGGCCACCGCCCGGGCCAGTTCGGGACGGTCGCGGTAGGGCGTGCGTACGTCGGCCTCCTCGGCGGCGAGCAGGACGCGGGCCACGTACCCGGTGACGTCCTCGCGCCCGGCCCGGTACTCCTCGTGGTCCAGGTCCATGCAGACGAAGGTGGGGCCGAGCGGGGTGACGAGCTCGTGCCGGGTGCCGACGAGGAGGCGCACGCCCTGGATCTCCGACATGGGGCGCAGCAGCTCGCGGGTGATCCGGCGGGGCTCGCCGTGGCCCCCGGCGTCCGCGGCGGTGTCGGATCCCGCCTCGTCCACGGCGTCGACGACGATGATCAGCGGCGGCCCGTGGCGGCCGCGCCGGGTGAGTTCCTGGAGCAGGGCGGCCGCGCCGTCGGCCTCGGCGGCGAGGGCGGCGGCGATCCGGTCGACGATCTCCTCGAGGCGTTTGTGGCGGGCGTGCACGGCGGCGGTGACACAGCCCTCGGGGACGACGGTGCGCGGATCCCCGCCCGTCAGGTCCAGCCGGGCCCGGTACGCCGGATCGGACAGGGCCACGATCCGGCCGAGGACGGCGGACTTGCCGCATCCCGGGCTGCCGGTGACGACCCGGCCCCGGCCGTCGCCGTCGGGGGCTGTCAGCCAGCCCACCAGCTCGGACAGCACGCTCACCCGGCCGCTGAAGTAGAGGCCCTGCTCGGACTCGAACTCCACGCCGCGCGAGCGGGGGCCGAAGTGCTCGGTGAGGTCGCGGGCGACGACGCGGCGCTGGACCTCCAGGTCGGTGCCGAGCGGCGGTAACTCCTCGCGGTAGCCGGCGTTGGCGAGGAACGGGGCGAGGCCGGTGACCAGGCCACTGGCCAGTTCGGCGCGCTGGCCGCGGCCGTCGGCCTCGAAGCGTTCGTTGACGGCCTTCACGAGCTCGGTCAGGTCGAGGTACTGCTGGCGCTGACCGGTGCGTCCGGTCGTGGTCGCGATCGCGTCGCCGAGCGCGGCCACGAAGGCGCCGTCGTCGGCGACGTCCTTGCGGCGGGCGGAGGCCAGGAACCAGAGGCCGGCGGAAGCGTCGGCGGCCGCGCCCCGGTAGACGATGCTCTGCAGCGCGACGGCGGAGGCGTCCGCGCTGCCCGCGCCGGCGGAACAGGTGTCGAGGATCAGCAGCAGGTGGCGCAGGCCGCCCTTGCACAGGACGCGGACGAGGTCCTCGGTGGCCAGGGCGGTGGCGGCGAGGTCGGCGTCCTGCGAGTCCCAGCAGAGCAGGTAGTGCCGGTCGCGTTCCTCGACGGCGCCGTGGCCCGCGAAGTAGACCACGACGACGTCCTCGCCGGTCAGCGCCGTGTCGGCGGACCAGTGGCGGAGCTTTTGGCGCAGCTGCTCGGCGCCGTCGTACTCGCCGAGTCCGGTAAGGACCGGGGTGTAGCCGAAGGACCCGAAGAGCGCCGACACGTCTCGGATGTCGCAGGGGACGGAGGCGAGTTGTTCGTCGGGGGGAAGGTGCAGGTACCTGCCGCTGCCCATGCCGATGAAGAATCGTCGCCCCACCCAGCCGCCCCCGCCGCTCGCGCACCCGCCCCTGCCGTTCCCCGACCTTAGCGAGCGCCCCGCGCTCGCGCAGCGCCATCGGGCGGGCGGGAAGATCTCGCCGGGCCGGCGAGTTGGTAGAACCGTGAACGATTTCGTGCGGGGCGCGGCGGACGGGTACGTGGACGTGGTGGTCGTCGGGGCCGGGCAGGCGGGCCTGTCCGGCGCCTACCACCTGGCCAGGGCCGGGATCGGGCACGTGGTCCTGGACCACGCGCCCCGCCCGGGCGGGGCCTGGCAGTACCGCTGGCCCTCGCTCACGTACGGCAAGGTGCACGGCATGCACGCGCTGCCGGGCATGGAGCTCACCGGCGCCGACCCGCTGCGGCCCTCGTCGGAGGTGATCGGGGAGTACTTCGCCGCCTACGAGGAGCGCTTCGGCCTGCGCGTACGGCGGCCCGTGGACGTCTCGGCCGTGCGGGACGGGGCCGACGGGCGGCTGCTGGTGGAATCCTCGGCCGGAGCCTGGTCGGCGCGGGCCCTGATCAACGCCACCGGGACCTGGGACCGGCCGTTCTGGCCGCGCTACCCGGGTCAGGAGAGCTTCCGGGGCCGCCAGTCGCACACCGCGAACTACCCGGGGCCGGCCGCGTTCGCCGGGGCCCGGGTGATCGTGGTGGGCGGCGGCACCTCGGCCGTGCAGCACCTGCTGGAGGTGTCCGAGGTGGCGGCGGAGACCACCTGGGTGACGCGGCGGCCCCCGGTGTTCCGTGACGGGAGCTTCGGCGAAGCAGAGGGCCGGGCTGCGGTGGCGCTGGTGGACGAGCGGGTCCGGCGGGGTCTGCCGCCGCAGAGCGTGGTCAGCGTGACCGGGCTCCCGCTGAACGAGGCCGTCCGCGCCGGACTGGACTCCGGGGTGCTGGACCGGCGGGCCATGTTCGAGCGGATCACCCCGACCGGAGCCGTCTGGGCCGACGGATCACGGGTGGAGGCCGACGTGATCCTGTGGGCCACCGGATTCCGCGCGGCCGTCGACCACCTGGCCCCGCTGCGCCTGCGCGAGCCGGGCGGCGGCATCCGGGTGGAGGGGACCCGGGCGGTCCGCGACGAGCGGGTCCACCTGGTGGGCTACGGCCCGTCGGCCTCGACCATCGGCGCCAACCGCGCGGGCGGCGCCGCCGTCCGCGAGATCCGCCGCCTCCTGGCCCGGGGAGACGCCAGGGACGGCTCCCCGGGAGACGCCCCCGAAGGCGGCGCCTCGTCGGCGGCGCTCGCCACCGCCGCCGCCAGCTAGAGCGGTCACGGCATCAGCCCGCGCGGGGCCCCGCATGGGCGCGCCCGGCGCCCGCGCGGATCCGGTTGAACTCGGCGACGTGCTTCTTGTGCTCCTCGTACGTCGCCGAGAACCGGGTGTCCCCCGGCTTCACGGTGACGAAGAACAGCCAGTCCCCGGGCGGCGGCGCGACCGCCGCCGTCATGGCGTCCAGTCCCGGACTGTCGATCGGCGTGGGCGGCAGCCCCTGGCGCTCGTAGGTGTTGAAGGGGTGGTCGATGCGCGTGTCGCTCAGCGTGACGTCCAGGGTGCTGCGGTTCAGCGCGTAGTTGAGGGTGGAGTCCATCTGGAGGGGCATCGACTTCGCCAGCCGGTTGTACACCACCCGGGCGACCCTGCCCATGTCGGCGCGGGTGTCGGCCTCCGCCTCGATGATGCTGGCGAGGGTGGCCGTCTGGTACGGGGTCATGCCCTGCGCCTTGCCGCCGCTCGCGACGGCCGGCGCGGCGAGCTTCGCGTTCGCCGTCCGCACCATGTAGGCGATGAGTTCGCCCGGGGTCGTCTTCGAGGTCACCGGGTACGTGGCGGGGAAGAGGAACCCCTCCGGATTGCCCTTCGCCTCCTCGGGCAGGGGCAGCGCGGCGGTAGCGAGGGCCGCCTTGGTCGAGCCCGCCGGGAGCTTCAGCTCGCGATCGACGGCGGCGTAGACCTGCGGGGCGCGCCAGCCCTCGGGGATCAGCAGCATGCGCGGCTTCTCGGGCGCTTCCTCGCCTGGCAGCAGCGTGACCTGGACGGCCGCGGCGATCGCGGCCATGGTGCCGAAGAGGAGCGCCAGCCGGCCCCGGCGGGTGAGCCGGGTACGGCGCTGGGATGGCAGCCGGTACTCATGAGGCATGCGGGCACGCTAACCCGCGGGGCCTCCCGATCCGGGCAGCCGACCCGCTAACCGGTCATACCGTCACACTTTCACCGGGGTGGGCTCGTCGAACCGGGTGGTCCGTACGGTCTCCGGCGTCAGCGTCGCGTCCCGGTCGCGTCGGACCAGGGCCGCATACCGGCCGCCTATGGCCAGCAGCTCCTCGTGCGTACCGCGCTCGGCTATGCGTCCCTTGTCCAGGACCACGATCTGGTCGGCGTCCCGGACGGTGGAGAGGCGGTGCGCGATGGTGATGGTGGTGCGCCCCTGGGACAGGTTGTCGATGGCCCGCTGCACCGCATGTTCCGTACGGGTGTCCAGGGCACTGGTGGCCTCGTCCAGGATCAGCACCGGCGGGTCGCGCAGGATGGTGCGGGCGATGGCGAGGCGCTGCTTCTCGCCTCCGGAGAAGCGGTAGCCGCGCTCGCCCACGAGGGTGTCGTACCCGTCGGGCAGCGAGGAGATGTGCTCGTGGATCTGGGCCGCGCGCGCCGCCTCGGCTATCTCCTCGTCGGTGGCGTCGGGCTTGGCGAAGCGCAGGTTGTCGGCGACCGAGGCGTGGAAGAGGTACGTCTCCTGCGAGACCACGCCGATGGAGCGGGCGAGGGAGTCGAAGTCGAGGTCGCGCACGTCCACGCCGTCGAGGGCGACGCGGCCGTCGGTGACGTCGTAGAGCCGGGGCACGAGGTAGCTGAGGGTGCTCTTGCCGGAGCCGGTGGGGCCGACCACGGCGAGGGAGCCGCCGGCCGGGATGGTGATGTCGATGCCCGACAGGGTCGGGCCGCTCTTCGCGTCGTACTCGAAGTGGACGTCCTCCAGCCGGACCTCGCCCCTGGCGCGGTCGAGGCGGACGGGGTCCTCGCGCTCGGTGATGTCCACCGGCAGGTCGAGGTACTCGAAGATGCGGGCGAACAGGGCGAGCGAGGTCTGGATCTGCACACCGGTCGACAGCAGGCTCACGGCGGGCCGGAACAGACCCGTCTGGAGGGTGACGAAGGCGACGAGGGTGCCGACGGAGAGGGACGGGGCGCCGGTCTGCAGGGCGAAGCCCGCCGCCCAGTAGATGAGCGCGGGCATGGCGGCCATGACGATGCCGATGGTGGACATCCGCCAGCGCCCGGCCATGCTGGAGCGCACTTCGAGATCGACGAGCTTCTCGGACTCCGCGGCGAAGGACGTGGTCAGCGAATCGGCACGGCCCATGGTGCGGCCGAGCAGGATGCCGCTGACCGACAGCGACTCGGTGACGGTCGCGGCCATGGCGGCCATCTGCTTCTGCCGCTGGAAGGTGATCTTCTTGCGCTCGCGGCCGACCCGGCGGCTGATCCACACGAACACGGGGAGCAGCAACAGGGAGACGAGCGTGAGCCGCCAGTCGAGCGCGAGCATCGCGACGACGGAGGCGATGACGGCCGTGAGGTTGGAGACCAGCGAGGTCGCGGTGGAGGTGACGGTGGCCTGCATGCCGCCGATGTCGTTGGCTATGCGGGACTGCACCTCGCCGGTGCGGGTGCGGGTGAAGAAGGCCAGCGGCATCCGCTGGAGCTGGGCGTACACGGCGGTGCGCAGGTCGTGCATGACGCGCTGGCCGACCGTGGTGGAGATGAAGGTCTGCAGGACGCCGAACACGCTGGTGACGACGGCTATGAGGATCATGCCGAGCGCGAGCAGGCTGAGCAGCCCCGTACGGCCCTGCGGGATCGCGACGTCGAGTATCTCCTTCAGCAGGAACGGCGAGGCGACGCCGACCAGCGAGGAGGCGCAGACCAGCACGCCGACGACGGCGAGCCGGCCGCGGTAGGGCCGGAAGAGCCCGACGATGCGGCGCAGTTCACGCGGCTGTTCCGCCGGGGCCGGGCGACTGGGGTCCAGGGGATCCTTCGATGGCGTCCACTTCGGTTCTTCGGGGCGCATGAGCCTCCTTTTGACAAGACTCACATGAGCATAGCTCATTGTTACCTATGCTCACAATGAATCTGGTCCTGGTACTGTTCCCCATTATGAGGACAGCAGTGTGAACACCGCCTCCGAGAGCGACCGCGCGGACGGCGGCGGCATAGGCGAGGGCACCGGCGCCGGCAGCGGCGGCGCCGACAGCACCAACGGCGTGCTCGCCGAGCAGCTGCTGCGGCTGACCCGGCGGCTCCACCGCATCCAGAAGCGCCATCTGGAGCCCCTCGGGATCACCCCGGCCCAGTCGCGGCTGCTCCGTGTCGTCGCGGCCTACGACGGCGGGCAGTCGCCCCGGATGGCGGATCTCGCGGCCCGCCTGGAGGTCGTCCCGCGCGCCGTGACCACGCTGGTGGACGGCCTGGAGGCGGCCGACTGCGTTCGCCGCGCCCCCGACCCGGCGAACCGGCGCGTCATCCGCATCGAGCTCACCGACACCGGCCGCGCCACGCTGCGGCGGCTGCGCAACGCGCGAACCGACGCGGCAGAGGAGATCCTGGCTCCATTGACCGCCGCGCAGCGCGACGTGCTCGGCGGCCTGCTCAACACTCTGGCGGACGCCCCGGCGGAGCGCCGCTGCTGAGACCACCCGCCTGGCCGAGGGGGCACCGATGCCGCTGCTGGAACCGAAGCCGGGGACCCTGCGCCCGCGCGGCATCGCCGGTCCCGCCCCCGACCGGGTGCCCGAGCGGCTGGCGTCCGGCACCCCGGAGGTGCTGCGCACCGAGCTGACCGCGCTGCTGGGCGCCGAGAAGGTGCTGTGGAAGGTCTCCGACCTGGTCCGCTACGCCTCCGACGCCTCCCCGTACCGGTTCGTCCCGCAGGTCGTGGTGATCGCCGAGGACATCGACGACGTCTCCGCGGTCCTCTCCTACGCCCACGGGCGCGGGCGCGGGATCGTCTTCCGCGCCGCCGGGACCTCCCTCAACGGGCAGGCGCAGGGCGAGGACATCCTCGTCGACGTCCGCCGCCACTGGGCCGGCGTCGAGGTCCTGGAGGACGGGCGCCGCGCCCGGATCCGGCCGGGCACCACCGTCTTGCGGGCCAACGCCGCCCTCGCCCGGCACGGCCGGATCCTCGGCCCCGACCCGGCCAGCGCCATCGCCTGCACCCTCGGCGGGGTCGTCGCGAACAACTCCTCCGGCATGACCGCCGGGACCACGAGGAACGCGTACCGCACGCTCTCCTCGCTCATCCTGGTGCTGCCGAGCGGCACCGTCGTGGACACCGCCGACCCGCTGGCCGACGAGGAGCTGGCGCGCGCCGAACCGGCCCTGTGCCGGGGGCTGATGGACATCAAGCGGGAGATCGAGGCCGATCCGGGGCTGGTCGCCCGGATCCGCGCGAAGTACGAGATCAAGAACACCACCGGGTACCGGCTCGACGCCTACCTCGACGGCACCACCCCCGTCGAGATCCTGCGCGGCCTGATGGTCGGCTCGGAGGGCACCCTCGGCTTCATCGCCGAGGTCGTCTTCGACACGCTGCCGCTGGACCGCGAGGTGGCGAGCGCCCTGCTGTTCTTCCCGTCCCTGCCCGCCGCGGCGGCCGCCGTACCGCTCTTCAACGAGGCCGGCGCCCTCGCCGTCGAGGTGATGGACGGCAACACGCTGCGCGCCTCCGTCAGCGTCGAGGGCGTGCCCGCCGACTGGGCGGAGCTGCCCAGGGACACCACCGCACTGCTGGTGGAGTTCCGCGCGCCGGACGAGGCCGGCCGCGCGGAGTACGAGCGCCGGGCGGCCGGGGTGCTGGCCGGGCTCGACCTCGTGGCGCCGGTGGCCTCGGTCACCAACGCCTTCACCCGCGATCCGGGAGCCATCGCCGGGTACTGGAAGGCCCGCAAGGCGTTCGTCACCGCCGTGGGCGGCGCCCGCGCCCCCGGCACCACCCTGATCACCGAGGACTTCGCGGTACCGCCCTCCCGGCTGGCCGAGGCCTGCGAGGCGCTGCTCGCGCTCCAGGCGGAACACGGCTTCGACGCGGCGGTGGCCGGTCACGCGGCCCACGGCAACCTGCACTTCCTGCTGGCGTTCGACGCGGCCAGGCCCGCCGACGTCGAGCGGTACGCGGCCTTCATGGACGCGTTCTGCCGGCTGACCGTGGAGCGGTTCGACGGCTCCCTGAAGGCCGAGCACTCCACGGGCCGCAACATGGCCCCGTTCCTGGAGCTGGAGTGGGGGCCCGCGGCGACCGAACTGATGTGGCGCACCAAGCGGGTCGTCGACCCGGACGGGCTGCTCGCCCCCCGGATCCTCCTCGACCGGGACCCGCGCGGGCACCTGCGCGGCCTCAAGACGATCCCCCGGGTGGAGGCGGTGGCCGACCCGTGCATCGAGTGCGGTTTCTGCGAACCTACCTGCCCGAGCAAGGACCTGACGACCACGCCCCGGCAACGGATTCTGCTGCGGCGCGAGATGATGCGCCAGCAGCCGGGCTCCCCCGTCCTGGACCGGCTGCTGGAGGACTACGGCTACGACGCCGTGGACACCTGCGCGGGCGACTCCACCTGCAAGCTCGCCTGCCCGGTCGGGATCGACACGGGCGCGCTGATGAAGGACTTCCGCCACCGCCGGCACAGCCCGCGCGAAGAGCGGGCCGCGGCGCTGGCGGCCCGGCAGTTCCGTACCGTCGAGGCCGCCGCCCGGCTGGCGGTGGCCGCCGCCGACGCGATCGGCGACCGGGTCGGGGAGCGGGTGCTGGAGGCGGTCACCGGGGCGGCGCGCAAGGCCGTACGCCCCGACCTGGTGCCGGAGTGGCTGCCGCAGATCCCCGGCGCCGCGGCCCGCAAGCCCCCCGCGACCCGGCGGGTGGGCGCGGCCGCGGTGTACTACCCGTCCTGCGTCAACCGGATCTTCGGCGGCCCGGCCGGCCGTCCCGGGCCCTCCCTGCAAGAGGCGGTGGTCGCGCTGTCCGAGCGGGCCGGGAAGCCGGTGTGGATCCCGCGCGACGTGACCGGCACCTGCTGCGCGACGATCTGGCACTCCAAGGGGTACGAGGACGGCGCCCGGCTGATGGCCAACACGGTGGTGGAGTCCGCCTGGGGCTGGACGGCGGGCGGACGACTGCCGCTGGTGGTCGACGCGTCCTCGTGCACCCTGGGCCTGGCCCGCGAGGTGGTCCCGTACCTGACCGACGACAACCGGGCGCTGCACGCCGAGCTCACGATCGTCGACTCGGTCGTGTGGGCGGCCGAGGAGCTGCTGCCGCACCTGGAGGTGCTGCGCAGGGTCGGTTCCGCGGTGCTCCACCCCACCTGCTCCATGCGGCACTTGGGCGACGAGGCGCAGCTGCGGGCGGTAGCGGAGGCCTGCGCCGAGGAGGTGGTGGTGCCCCGGGACGCGGGCTGCTGCGCCTTCGCGGGCGACCGGGGCATGCTGCACCCGGAGCTGACGGCCTCGGCGACGGAGCGCGAGGCGGCGGAGGTGACGGCGCGGGAGTTCGACGCGCACCTGTCGGCGAACCGGATGTGCGAGGTGGGCATGGACCGGGCGACGGGGCGGGTCTACTCCTCGGCGCTGCTCGAACTGGAGCGGGCGACCCGCCCCTGACCGGGCGTTACGTCGGAGCGCGCGGGGCGCTGAGCCGGTCCGCGCGGCCGCAAACCCGGTCGCGTGATGCCATGGCCAACGCAAAATCGATTGCCCCGGTCCGGTCAGGAAGGCGAACCTTGCACGGTTTGGACCACTCATCGAGTCATGGGGCGTCATGCAGATCAGCGATCTTCCGTATCCGGACCCAGGGGTACCCGATGCTCGCTCCGGTCCGCGGTTCCTCGTGTGGCTGGGGCGGGGACAACTCGGCGGCCAGCTGGCGAGCCTGTGCTGGGGCCTGGTGCACTTCGGCGGCATCGCCGGACTGCCCTACGCGGTGGGCTTGGGCGTCGAGGCCGTCGTCGAGGGCGACGGCACCCGGCTGCTGCTGGTCGGCGCGCTGCTGGCGCTCCTCGGCGTCGCGATCTCGGTCGGCGACGCCATGCTCCACCGGACCGCCGTCACCAACTGGATCACCGCTGCCGCGCGCGTCCAGCAACTGCTCGCCCGCAAGACCGCCGAGCTGGGCTCCGCCCTGACCCGGCGGGTCGCGGCCGGCGAGGTGGTCGCGGTCTCCACGGGCGACGTGGAGAAGATCGGCTGGTTCGTCGAGGCGGTCTCCCGCTTCCTGGCCGCCGCCTTCGCCGTCGTCCTCGTCTGCGTCGGCCTGCTCTTCTACGCGCCCGCCATCGGCGTCGTCGTGGCGATCGGCGTCCCGGTGGTCGCGCTGGCCGTGCTGCCGCTGCTGCCGCGCGCCACCCAGCGCGCCGACGTCCAGCGCGAGAAGGCGGGCCGGGCCACCGAGCTGGCCTCCGACACCGTGGCGGGCCTGCGGGTACTGCGCGGCATCGGCGGCGAGGAGCTGTTCCTGGGCCGCTACCGCGAGGCCTCGCAGGAGGTCCGCGAGGCGGCGGTGCGCAGCGCCCGGATGTGGGCGCTGATCTCCGCGATCCAGGTGCTGCTCCCGGGCGCCCTGATGGTCACGGTGGTCTGGTACGGCTCGGCGCTCGTGCTGGACGGCCGGCTGGCGGTCGGGCAACTCGTCGCCGCCTTCAGCGCGGTGGCCACGATGCTCTACCCGCTGCGGCACTTCGAGGAGATCGCCATGGCGTACTCCTTCTCGCGGCCCTCCGCCAAGCGGGCGGCCCGGGTGCTGTCCCTGACCCGGAGCGGCGCCGAGGCCCCGGCCGAGGCGGAGCGCGAGCGCGGCGCGGCCCCGGAGGCGCCGGCTCCCGGCGGGGACCTGTACGACCCGCAGACGGGGCTGCTGGCTCCGGCGGGGCGGTTCACGGCCGTCGTGTGCGGGGACCCCGATCTGGCGGGGCGGCTCGCGGACCGGCTCGGCGGGCATCCCATGGAGCTGGACGGCGGTGCCTCGGCGCTGCTGGGCGGGGTCGAGCTGGACGCGCTCGCGCTGGACACGGCGCGCGGGCTGGTCCTCGTACAGGACAAGGATCCGGTCCTGCTGTCCGGAACCCTGCGCGAGCTGCTCGGCGTACCGGCTTCCGGCGCGGTCGAGGCCGGGGCGGCGCTGGCGGCGGCGCAGTGCGCGGACGTCCTGGACGCGCTGCTCCAGTCGGCGCCGGACGGGGTGAGCGACCCGATGGACGCCCGGATCACCGAGCGCGGCCGGTCGCTGTCCGGCGGGCAGCGC
This sequence comes from Streptomyces sp. NBC_01551, assembly GCF_026339935.1. Classification (NCBI taxonomy): domain Bacteria; kingdom Bacillati; phylum Actinomycetota; class Actinomycetes; order Kitasatosporales; family Streptomycetaceae; genus Streptomyces; species Streptomyces sp. NBC_01551. Next base: position 6,043,540 of record NZ_JAPEPX010000001.1, on the reverse strand, counting down.
CAGCGGCTCGCGCTGGCGCGGTCGCTGGTCACCGACCCGGAGGTGCTGGTGCTGGACGAGCCGACCTCGGCGGTCGACTCGCACACCGAGGCGCGCATCGCGGACGGGCTCGCGGGCCTGCGCGCGGGGCGCACCACGGTGGTACTGGCGTCCTCGCCACTGCTGCTGGACCGGGCGGACCGGGTCGTCCTGATCCACGAGGGCGCGGCCCTGGCGGCCGGCACGCACCGGGAACTGCTGCGCGACGACCGGCGCTACCGGGCGGTCGTCACCCGCGAGACCGACGAGGAACAGCGGCTCGCGCGACTGGAACACGCGCTCACGGAGCAGGCACTCACCGAGCACGCACACACCGAGCACGCACTCACAGAGATCGAGGAATCCGCATGATCGGCGTGGCGCCCCCGGAGCACGATCCGGCGGCCCCCGAGTCGGCCGCGACCCTGCCCGTGGGCACGGGAGCGACCGTACGGGGATATGTGCGCGGCCTGTTGCGCCGGCACCGGCGGGCCTTCGTGGTGCTGGTGACGGTGAACTCGGTCGCGGTGATCGCCTCCATGGTCGGCCCGTACCTGCTGGGCCAGGTCGTGGACGAGCTCGCGGCGGGGGGGCGCGAGCTCCATCTGGGGCGGGTGGCGCTGCTGTTCGCGCTGGCACTCGCGGTGCAGACGTTCTTCGTCCGGCTGGTCCGGCTGCGCGGGGCGATGCTCGGCGAGGAGATGCTGGCCGACCTGCGCGAGGACTTCCTGGTGCGCTCGGTGGGACTGCCTCCGGGTGTCCTGGAGCGGGCGGGCACCGGTGACCTGCTGTCGCGGATCACCACCGACATCGACCGGCTCGCCAACGCCATGCGGGAGGCGGTGCCGCAGCTGGCCATCGGCGTGGTGTGGGCCGGGCTGCTGTACGGGGCGCTCGCGGTGACCGCGCCCCAGCTGGCGCTGGCCGCGCTGCTGGCGCTGCCGGTGCTGGTGATCGGCTGCCGCTGGTACTTCAGGCGGGCGCCCTCGGCGTACCGCTCGGAGGCGGCCGGGTACGCGGCGGTCGCGGCGGTGCTCACCGAGACGGTGGACGCGGGCCGTACGGTCGAGGCGCACCGGCTGGGGCCGGGCCGGATCGCGCTGTCGGAGCGGCGGATCAAGTCCTGGACGGAGTGGGAGCGGTACACGCTGTTCCTGCGGACGGTCCTCTTCCCCGTCATCAACGTCACCTACGTGACGATCCTCGGCGCCGTGCTGATGATCGGCGGCTACTGCGTGCTGCGGGGCTGGATGTCGGTGGGGCAGCTGACCACGGGCGCGCTGCTGGCGCAGATGATGGTCGACCCGATCGGGCTGATCCTGCGCTGGTACGACGAGCTCCAGATCGCCCAGGTGTCGCTGGCCCGGCTGGTGGGCGTCCGGGAGATCGAGCCGGCCGCGGGCGACGCCGCCGTCTCGCCCGACGGGCGGGCCGTGCGGGCCGACGAGGTGCGGTTCGGCTACCGGGAGGGCGTGGACGTCCTGCACCAGGTGTCGATGTCCGTGCCGCCGGGGACCCGGATGGCGCTGGTGGGTCCCTCGGGCGCGGGCAAGTCCACGCTGGGCCGACTGCTGGCGGGCATCTACGCCCCCCGGACCGGCGAGATCACCCTCGGCGGGGCCCGGCTGGCGCACATGCCGGCGGAGCGGGTGCGCGAGCACGTGGCGCTGGTCAACCAGGAGCACCACGTGTTCGTGGGCTCGCTGCGGGACAATCTGCGGCTCGCCCGGACGGGCGCGGCGGACGCCGAGTTGTGGGCGGCGCTGGGCGCGGTCGACGCGGACGGCTGGGCCCGCGCCCTGGAGTCCGGTCTGGACACCGAGGTCGGCTCCGGCGGCAGCGCGCTGACGCCCGCGCAGGCCCAGCAGATCGCGCTGGCCCGGCTGGTGCTGGCGGACCCGCACACGCTGGTCCTGGACGAGGCCACCTCGCTGCTGGACCCCCGGGCGGCCCGGCACCTGGAGCGCTCGCTGGCCCGGGTGCTGGACGGCCGCACGGTCATCGCGATCGCCCACCGGCTGCACACCGCGCACGACGCGGACGTGATCGCGGTGGTCGAGGACGGCCGCATCAGCGAACTCGGCTCACACGACGACCTCGTCGCGGCCGACGGCGCGTACGCGGCCCTGTGGCGCTCCTGGCACGGCTGACGGACGGCGCCGCTGACGGGCAGCACGGCTGACGGACGGCACGGATCGCGGTCGAGCCCGATCGCGATCCGCCCCGGGCCAGGCGCCACTTTGACGACCGGACCTAGAACACCCCGAGGGCGGAGGCCCCGCCGACGCCGCCGAGCAGCATGAACACCGGCATGAGCACCTTGAGCTCCACCCAGCTGCCGGCCCGGAAGCGCATGCCCTTCGGCGGGCCGATCGGGTACCAGCGCTTGCCGGCGATGGGCAGGGGCCACAGGATCGGGCAGCCGGAGACGGTCAGGGCGTCGCCGATGTCGTGGACGAGGGCGCCCAGCAGGATCGGCAGGCCGAGCCACAGGTACTCCTGGCCGGGGCCGGTGAACAGCCAGTCCGAGCCGTTGCCGGGCTGGTCGAGGACGCCGGCCAGTATCCAGGCGCTGGTGGCGCCGAGCAGCCAGACCAGGATGTCGCTGGACATCCGGGCGGCCCGCCACAGCAGGCCCTCGACGGCCAGGACCAGGTGGACGAAGAGCAGCGTGAGCACGCCCCAGCGGTCGGCGGTGACGGCGAGCGCGGAGGAGCCGGCGCCGATCAGGACCGCCCAGAGCCAGGTGTGCGTCAGCGTGCGGTGTCCCCCGGTGCGGCGGGCGTCGCGCGGGGCGCGGGTCGCCTTGTAGACCGCGTACGAGATCTTGTCCACCACCTCGCACAGCCCGCGGGAGAGCGGGCCGAAGGCGCGCGAGATCGTCGCCGACTTGTGGTCGAGGTCGGGGGCGAGGGCTGCGCCCGCGCAGATGAGCGCGCCGACGACGAGGACCGGCCACGGCATCGGGTGCCCGGCGGCCGCGGTGGCCGCTCCCACCCCCAGCCAGGCCGCCGCCCCGGACAGTGAGTGCGCCGGACCCATCATGCTTCGTTCCCGCCCCAGTCCTGTGTGTTCGGGCCCCGCCGACGGTTTCGTTCGGGCCCGCTCGACGGCACAGCGTACCGTCGGTGATCTTCCTTCCGTCCGCCGGTTCCCTCATCCGGGGGGAAGCCAGGCAAGATGGGGGGTGTGACCCTCATTGATCAGCTCCCGCCGAACGCCGACCCCGACGCCCTCTTCGAGGCTTTCTCCTCGTGGGCGGAGGACCAGGGCATCACCCTGTACCCGGCGCAGGAGGAGGCCCTGATCGAGGTCGTCTCCGGGGCCAACGTGATCCTTTCCACCCCGACCGGCTCCGGAAAGAGCCTGGTCGCCGCGGGCGCGCACTTCACCGCCCTGGCCCAGGACAAGGTCACCTTCTACACCGCCCCGATCAAGGCGCTGGTGTCGGAGAAGTTCTTCGACCTCTGCAAGCTGTTCGGCACCGAGAACGTCGGCATGCTGACCGGCGACGCCTCCGTGAACGCGGACGCCCCGGTGATCTGCTGCACGGCCGAGGTGCTGGCCTCCATCGCCCTGCGTGACGGCAAGTACGCCGACATCGGCCAGGTCGTGATGGACGAGTTCCACTTCTATGCCGAGCCGGACCGCGGCTGGGCCTGGCAGATCCCGCTGCTGGAGCTGCCGCAGGCGCAGTTCATCCTGATGTCGGCGACCCTCGGCGACGTGAAGCGGTTCGAGGAGGACCTGACCCGGCGCACCGGCCGGCCGACCTCCGTGGTCCGCTCGGCGTCCCGGCCCGTCCCGCTGTCGTACGAGTACGTCACGACGCCGATCACGGACACCATCACCGAGCTGCTGGAGACCCGGCAGGCCCCGGTGTACATCGTGCACTTCACGCAGGCGCAGGCGGTCGAGCGGGCACAGTCGCTGATGAGCATCAACATGTGCACCCGCGAGGAGAAGGACAAGATCGCCGAGCTGATCGGCAACTTCCGCTTCACCACGAAGTTCGGCCAGAACCTCTCCCGCTACGTGCGGCACGGCATCGGCGTGCACCACGCCGGCATGCTGCCCAAGTACCGCCGCCTGGTGGAGAAGCTCGCGCAGGCCGGTCTGCTGAAGGTGATCTGCGGTACCGACACCCTGGGCGTCGGCGTCAACGTCCCCATCCGCACGGTGCTGTTCACCGCGCTCACCAAGTACGACGGCAACCGGGTCCGCACGCTGCGCGCCCGCGAGTTCCACCAGATCGCCGGCCGGGCCGGCCGAGCCGGCTTCGACACCGCGGGCTTCGTGGTCGCCCAGGCGCCGGAGCACGTCATCGAGAACGAGAAGGCCCTGGCGAAGGCGGGCGACGACCCGAAGAAGCGCCGCAAGGTGGTCCGCAAGAAGGCCCCCGAAGGCTTCGTCGCATGGTCCGACACCACCTTCGAGAAGCTGATCGCCGCCGACCCGGAGCCGCTGACCTCGCGGTTCAAGGTCACCAACATCATGCTGCTGTCGGTCATCGCCCGGCCGGGCGACGCCTTCCAGGCGATGCGCCACCTCCTTGAGGACAACCACGAGCCGCGCAAGGCCCAGCTGCGGCACATCCGACGCGCCATCGCGATCTACCGCTCCCTGCTGGACGGCGGTGTCGTGGAGAAGCTCGACACCCCGGACGCGGAGGGCCGCACCATCCGGCTCACCGTCGACCTCCAGCAGGACTTCGCGCTGAACCAGCCCCTGTCCACCTTCGCGCTGGCCTCCTTCGACCTGCTGGACCCCGAGTCCCCCTCCTACGCGCTGGACATGGTCTCCGTCGTCGAGTCCACGCTGGACGACCCGCGCCAGATCCTGGCCGCCCAGCAGAACAAGGAACGCGGCATTGCCGTGGGCGCGATGAAGGCCGACGGGATCGAGTACGAGGAGCGGATGGAGCGGCTCCAGGACGTCACCTATCCCAAGCCGCTCGAAGAGCTCCTCCTGCACGCCTACGACGTGTACAGCAAGAGCCATCCGTGGGTCCGGGACCACCCGGTCTCCCCGAAGTCGATCATCCGCGACATGTACGAGCGCGCGATGACCTTCACCGAGTTCACCTCCTTCTACGAGCTGGCCCGCACCGAGGGCATCGTGCTCCGCTACCTGGCGAGCGCGTACAAGGCGCTGGACCACACCATCCCCGACGACCTCAAGTCGGAGGACCTCCAGGACCTCATCGCCTGGCTGGGCGAGCTGGTCCGCCAGGTCGACTCCAGCCTGCTGGACGAGTGGGAGCAGCTGGCGAACCCGGAGGTGGAGACGGCGGAGCAGGCCCAGGAGAAGGCCGACCAGGTCAAGCCGGTCACCGCGAACGCCCGCGCCTTCCGGGTCCTGGTCCGCAACGCGATGTTCCGCCGCGTGGAGCTGGCGGCCCTCGACCACGTCAACGTGCTGGGCGAGCTGGACGGCGAGTCGGGCTGGGACGCCGACGCCTGGGGCGAGGCCATGGACGGCTACTGGGACGAGTACGACGACCTGGGCACCGGCCCCGACGCGCGCGGCCCGAAGCTGCTGATGATCGAGGAGGACGCGGCGCACGGCCTGTGGCGCGTCCGCCAGACCTTCGCCGACCCCAACGGGGACCATGGTTGGGGCATCAGCGCCGAGGTCGACCTCGCCGCCTCCGACGAGGAGGGCCGCGCGGTCATCCGCGTCACCTCGGTCGGCGAACTCGGCGCGCTCTGACCGACCCCCGCAAGCGACCCGACCCGCCGGACCCGACAGTGGAGAAGCTCTGATGACGAATCCCGCCGAGAGACTCGTGGATCTGCTCGACCTGGAGCAGATCGAGGTCAACATCTTCCGCGGCGCCAGCCCGCAGGAGTCCCTCCAGCGCGTCTTCGGCGGGCAGGTCGCCGGCCAGGCGCTGGTGGCCGCGGGCCGCACCACCGAGAGCGACCGCCCGGTCCATTCGCTGCACGCGTACTTCCTGCGCCCCGGCATCCCCGGCGTGCCGATCGTGTACCAGGTGGAGCGGGTGCGCGACGGGCGTTCCTTCACCACGCGCCGGGTCACCGCGGTCCAGCAGGGCAAGACCATCTTCAATCTGACCGCCTCCTTCCATCACCCGGAGGAGGGCAGCATCGAGCACCAGCTGCCTCCCCGCCTCGACTTCCCTCACCCGGACACGCTCCCGAAGGTCGCGGACGAGATCCGCGAGCACCTGGGCGCGCTGCCCGAGGCACTGGAGCGGATGGCCCGCCGCCAGCCCTTCGACATCCGGTACACGGACCGGCTCCGCTGGTCTCCTGAGGAGCTCAAGGACGCCGATCCGCGCAGCGCGGTGTGGATGCGGGCGGTCGGCCCGCTGGGCGACGACCCGCTCGTGCACACCTGCGCCCTCACCTACGCCAGTGACATGACCCTCCTCGATGCCGTGCGCATCCCCGTGGAGCCCCTGTGGGGCATGCGCGGTTTCGACATGGCCTCGCTCGACCACGCCATGTGGTTCCACCGGCCGTTCCGGGCGGACGAGTGGTTCCTGTACGACCAGGAGTCACCCATCGCGCACGGCGGCCGGGGCCTGGCCCGCGGCCGGATCTACGACCTGGAGGGCAGGCTCCTGGTCTCGGTGGTGCAGGAGGGGCTCTTCCGCCCCTACGGCGCCAAGGCGTCCAGGCCGCCCGTCTCTCCGCAGTAGCCGACCGGGCCGGCCGAACGGGCCCGACCGGGTCCGGCCCGGACCCGGCCCGGACCCGGTCGATCCAGAGTCGGCCCGGACCTGACCCGGTTCGCCTGACCGGCTTCGTCTGACCGGGTTCGTCTGCTCATACCTGTCCACCTCACCCGACCCGATACCGAAGGCTGAGCGCACCATGCCCACCCCGGCCCTCCCCTGTCCCTGCGGGCTGCCCGCCGCCTATCCGGAGTGCTGCGGCCGCTTCCACTCCGGGGCCCAGCAGGCACCCACCGCCGAGCTGTTGATGCGCTCCCGGTTCAGCGCGTTCGCCGTCGGCGACACCGCCTACCTGCTGCGGTCCTGGCACTCCAGCACCCGCCCGGGCCGCCTCGACCTGGATCCCGGGCAGCGTTGGGAGCGGCTGGAGATCCTCGCCACCGAGCGCGGCGGGATGTTCGAGACGGAGGGCTCGGTGCGGTTCCGGGCGCACTACCGCGAGGGCGGGCACACCGGTTCGCTGCGCGAGCACAGCGCCTTTTCCCGCGAGGGCGGCGCCTGGGTCTACGTCGGCCCCCTGTCCCCCGTCGACTTCGACTGACCCCGGGCGCCGGTCAGCGCGAAGTCCAGGCTGGTGCGGTACCAGTGGATCTCGTCCGGTGCTTGCGCGCTCAGCAGCCGGAGAGCCACGGCCGCGGCCGCCGGGACCTGCGGATGCCCGTACGGCGGGGGCGGGGCGAGCGCCGCGAGGACGATCCGCTCCGCCGGGTCCGCCGCGGCCTCCCGCACCTCCGCCTCGGGCAGGACGGACGCCAGGACGGCCGCCCGCTCCCAGGGGTCGGCGGTTCGTCTCAGCAGGAGCCCCACATGCCGCGCCCGCCATTGGCGGGGCCGCAGGTCCGCCTTGGCCGCCATCAGCTCCCGGTCCTTCGGCGGCGCGGCGTCGCGCAGCGCTCCGGGTTCCCGGGCGGCGAACTCCCTGAGCTCCACCGCCAGATAGAGCCAGACCACCGCCCGGTAGCGGTTGACGCGGTACCCGACCGGGGTGACGTGCCCGCAGCGGGCGAGCCGGGTGAAGCGGCTCGGGCTGATGGACAGCACCTCCGCCGCGGCATCGGCGCCGGCCACGGTCTCGACCCGCCTGCGCAGTGCTTCCGGGAAGCCGTCGGCCGCCTTGACCCGGTCCAGTTCGGCCCGTGCGAAGCGCGCCGCCCCACCGGGAGACCGGGGGCCGGCGCGCACCATGCCGAGTTGTACGGCCCGGGCGAATTCGGCCCGGCGCAGGCCCAGTTCACCGGCTGCCCGGACGCCGCCGATCCATACCGGCGGTGTTTCCCCTCGTACGTCCTTGTCCGGGACGGTGGCCTCCGCCTCGGACACGCCTTCCGCCGGATGCGGCTGCGGCTGCCGCTGCGGCCGCGCCTTCGTCTCGACCTTCATCACAGTCCTCCCCCGCGAGCGACGATCACTCCCTGTGAAGACCGTAACTCAGAGTGACGCGCAGGGGTTGGGCCTGTGGATAACTTCGGGAGGTCAGCCGCCGGTGATCCGGCGCTCGGCCACACCCAGATGCTCCCCCACCCGGTTGACCAGCAGCGTCATCTCGTACCCGATCTGGCCGATGTCGGCCTCGGCGCCGCTCAGCACGCACAGGCAGCTGCCCGCGCCCGCCGCCAGCACGAACAGCACGCCCTCGTCGTACTCGACCATGGTCTGCCGCACCTCACCGGCGCGGAAATGCCGGCCCGAGCCCTTCGCCAGGCTCTGCAACCCGGCGGCGACGGCCGCGAGATGCTCCGCGTCCTCCCGCACCAGCCCGGCGCTCGCGCCCGTCACCAGGCCGTCGTTGGACAGCACCACCGCGTGCCGGACCTGCTGCACCCTGCGCGTCAGATCGTCCAGCAGCCAGTCCAGCTGCTTGTCCAGTGCCATTTTGAGCCCCTCCCCGTTGACCCGGCCCCCGTGGCCGCGCCCCACCCCGCGTAGTCGTGCGGCAAGCCTTGCCCACCAGCCGGTTTCGGGCAAGGAGGATGTCCCCATGGCGAAGAAGATGACTCAAGAGGAATGGCGGGCGTTCGTCTCGCATTCCACCCGCACCGGAAAGCTCTCCACCGTCCGCGCGGACGGAAGCCCGCACATCGCCCCCATCTGGTTCGTCCTGGACGGCGATTCCTTCGTGTTCAACACCGGCAAGGACACCGTCAAGGGGCGCAATCTGGCCCGTGACGGGCGGGTCGCCCTGTGCGTGGACGTGGACACCCCGCCCTTCTCCTACGTGGTCCTCCAGGGCCGCGCCGAGATCAGCGAGTACGCCGACGACAGCGACGCGATGGTCCACTGGGCGACGCGGATCGCCGCCCGCTACATGGGCGAGGAGCTCGCCGAGTCCTTCGGCCGCCGCAACGGCGTGCCCGGCGAGCTCCTCGTCCGGGTCCGGATCGACAAGGTGGTCTCGGTGGCCGGCGTGGCCGACTGACCGGCCCGCCGCGCCCCTCTCACACGGAACCCGCCTGCGGTCCCACCGAGTCGAGCAGCCGGGCGGTGTGCACCCGCCCGGCGTATTCGACCAGCCTGATCAGCACTTCCTTCCCCGAGTCCTTGTCGCGGGCGTCACACAGCACCACCGGCGTCCCCTGGTCCAGGTCCAGCGCCCGCGACACCTCGTGCGCCCCGTAACGCCGGGCGTCCGTGAAGCAGTTGACGGCCACCACGAACGGGATCCGCCGGTGCTCGAAGTAGTCCACCGCCGGGAAACAGTCCTCCAGCCGCCGGGTGTCGGCGAGCACCACCGCGCCCAGCGCGCCCTGCGAGAGCTCGTCCCACAGGAACCAGAAGCGGTCCTGCCCCGGCGTGCCGAACAGATAGAGGGACAGCCCGGACCGGATGGTGATCCGCCCGAAGTCCATGGCGACGGTCGTGGTGGTCTTCTGGTCCACCCCGCCGGTGTCGTCGACGAGTTCACCCGCCTGGCTGAGGAGTTCCTCCGTCCGCAGCGGGCGGATCTCGCTGACGGCGCCCACCAGCGTGGTCTTCCCGACGCCGAAGCCGCCCGCCACGAGGATCTTCAGGGCGAGCGGTGCGAGTTCGTCGTCGTCCGCCTCCACCCCGGATCCGTCCGTTCCGTTGTCGTCCAGTCCCATCACAGCGCTCGCAATCCCTCGATGACTTCCCGCAGAATCCGCTCGTCCGGCAACTGCGCGGGCGGCACGGGGCGACTGACCCTGACGTGCCCGGCCTCCAGCAGGTCCCCCAGCAGGACCCGCACCACCCCCACGGGCAGGTCCGCGTCGGCGGCCAGCTCCGCCACCGACTGGGTCTCGGACCGGCACAGCCCGAGCAGCGCCCGGTGCTCCGGCCCGAGCAGCGACTCGGCCGCCCCGTCGGCGCCGTCACCGCTGCCGTCGGGGGCCACGACCACCAGCGCGATCAGGTCGAACCGGACCCCGTGCGGTCCCGGTTTCGTGCGCCCGCCGGTCATGGCGTACGGGCGGACGAGCGGGCCCGCCTCGGCGTCGTACCACTGGCCGTTCATGTGCCGGTCCGCCCCGCTCAACCGGCGGCCGGCGGGCGCGCCGCGAACCGGGGCGGGGTGTACAGGTGCTCCCCGACCCGCTTGACCAGCCGGGCCATCTCGTAGGCGATCAGGCCGATGTCCGCGCTGGCGGCGCTGAGGACGGCCAGGCAGGATCCGTCCCCGGCGGCCGCGACGAAGAGGAACCCGTCGTCCATCTCCACCATCGTCTGGCGCACGCCCCCGGAGTGGAAATGCCGGCCCGCGCCCTTGGCGAGGCTGTGGAACCCGGAGGCCACGGCGGCCAGGTGCTCCGCGTCCTCCCGGCTGAGCGCGCTGGAAGCGCCCACGGCCAGCCCGTCGTTGGACAGGACCACGGCGTGGCGGACCTCGCGGACCCGGACCACCAGGTCGTCCAGCAGCCAGTCCAGCTCGCCGGACCTGCGGACGCCGTCGAGGTCGATGCGGTGGTGCTCGATCATCGCTGTTCTCCTTCGCTGCCTGCGTGGGGGGAGTTCTCCTGCGAACCCCGGGCCCAGCCGGCCCGGTAGGCCGCCATCCGGTCCCGGGCCTGCTCCGGACTGCGGCCCGGCGGGTCCTCGGGGCCGCGCGCCCCGGCCGGCTCCGTGGGGGCGGGGGCCTCGCGCAGCTGCGGGACGAGGCTGGCCTGGCGTACCCGGCGGGGCAGGTCGGCCACCGGGGCGGCGGGGTGGGCGGTGCCGTTGGGGCTGCTGGTGCTGACGGGAGCGGCGGGGGCGGCGGCCGGTGCCGCCTGGGTACGGGTGACCGTGCCGCCGGGGCCGCGAGGCCGGAGCGGGGCCACCGGGGCGGGACGCGGATCCTCCGGTTCGGGGCTCCGAGCGGCCTGGCCCGGGGTGGGGGCCGAGGCCGCCGGCGCCGCCGGGGCCGCGGGCTGGATCGCCCGCGCGTCCTCCCGTACGACGCTGATGGCGGGTTGCCGGATCGCTCGGGCCGGCCGTTCCGGCCCGGGACGGGGCTCGGGGCGGGGCTGGGGCTGCGGTTCGGAGTGGGGTGCGGGGCGCGGTGCGGGGCGCCGTACCGGGGCCGTGCGCGCTTCGGGAGCCATCCGCGCATCGTGAGCCGTGCGCGCGGGCTCGGCCGGGCCGGCCGTGATCGCGCCCTGGAGCAGGGAGTTCGGCAGCAGCACCACGGCGGTGGTGCCCCCGTAGGGCGAGGTGCGCAGGTGCACCTTCACCCCGTGGCGGGCGGAGAGCCGGCTGACCACGAAGAGCCCGAGCCGGTCGCTGTCGAAGAGGTCGAGCGCCTCGGACTGTTCGATGCGGCGGTTGGCGTCGTCGAGGGTTTCGCGGCCCATGCCGAGCCCGCGGTCCTCGACTTCCAGGACGTAGCCGGCGCCGACGGGCTCGCCGCTGACGCGGACCTTGGTGTGCGGCGGGGAGAACTGGGTCGCGTTCTCGATGAGTTCGGCGAGCAGGTGCGTCAGGTCCGCGACCGCGGCGCCCGCGACGGCGGCCTCGGCGAGCTGGCGGACCTCGACGCGCGGGTAGTCCTCGATCTCGGAGACGGCGGCCCGTACGACGTTGGTGAGCGGGATCGGGGTCCGCCAGGCGCGGCCCGGAGCGGCGCCCGACAGGATGATCAGGCTCTCCGCGTGCCGCCGCATGCGGGTGGTGAGGTGGTCGAGCCGGAAGAGGTCGCCGAGCTCGCCCGGGTCGTCGGCGCGCCGCTCCATCGAGTCGAGCAGGGTGAGCTGCTTGTGCACGAGGACCTGGCTGCGGCGGGCGAGGTTGACGAACACGCCGCTCACCCCGCTGGCGAGTTCGGCGCGTTCGACGGCGGCGCCGAGCGCGGCCCGGTGGACGGTGGAGAGGGCCTGGCCCACCTGGGTGACCTCGTCCTCGGCGGGCGGTCCGGGCGGGGTCTCGGCGTCGACGTCGATGTCCTGCCCGGCGCGCAGCCGTTCCATGGCGTCGGGGAGTTTGCGGTGCGCGATCGCCAGGGCGGTGTTGCGCAGCGAGACCAGTTCGACGACCAGGGTGCGGCCGATGCGGACGGAGATGACGAGCGAGGCGGCGACGGCGGCCAGGCCGAGCAGTACGGCGGCTCCGGCCGGGCTCAGGGCGCCTTCGGAGAAGGGGTCGGCGCGGTCGGCGGCCGCGGCGCGCACGGCGCCGTCGATCTCCCGCATCGAGGCGGCGATGCCGGTGTACGCGGCGTCCCAGCCTGCGGGGGCGGTGGCCGAGTCGCGGCCGGTGCCGACAGCGAGGGCTTTGTCCTCGGCCCCGGTGAGGTCGGCGTAGGCGGCGCTCTTGGCGACGGACTGCCAGGTGTCGTGCTGGGCTGCGGGCAGGTCACCGGTGGCGGCGGCCGTCAGGGCGCGGCGGGCCTCGACGGCGCCGGAGAGCCGGCGAAGCGTTTCGGCGTTGCGCGGGCCGGGGAAGGCGAGCAGGGCGTCCTCGCGGGCGAGCAGTTCCCTGGCCTGGGCGAATTCCAGCAGGATGCGGGCGTCGGGGCCGAGTTCGGCGTGCCGGCCACCGGTGAGGGCGCCGTCCACGACGAACGCGGCATCGACCACCTTGCCGTACACCTCGTAGGCGGCCGACGGGCTGAGCCGGCGGCCGGTGATGTCCTTGCGGGCGGATCCGAGCGCCTCGGCGGCAGCGACGAAGGCGTCGAGGCGGACGCCCACCTCGGCGGGGTAGTCCCCCGAGTCCGCCACGGTGTGGCTGTCGCCGAGGCGGAGCCGGCGGACGGCGGCGTCCGTACGCCCGGCCTGTTGTTCCAGGGCGGCGGCCGGGTCGGCGGCGGGGTCGGCCAGCAGCCGGACGGCCGCGCGGCGTTCGGCCTGAAGTTCGGTGACGGCGGCGGCGAGGGGGGTGCGGATCTGCTCGTCGGCGCGCTGGACGCGGCTGAGGCGGGAGATGTCCTGGGCGGTGCTGACCGTGGCGAAGCCCCAGAGGGCGAGCAGGGAGACCACCGGGACCATCAGCAGCGAGACGATCTTCGCGCGGACGGTACGGGGACGCAGCCGGAGCCGTGGGCGGGGCGGTCTGCCGTCGGATGCGCCGGCCGGGGCGGGGTGGGAGGCCTCACGGTCGTCGGCCGGCTCCTCGGCGGGCGGCCCCGCGTGGGCCCGGCGGCCGCGCGCCGGGGGCGCGGGCAGCCGCGGCGCCGCTGCTTCCGGTTTTCTGCGGGGTGTGCGCATGGGCTCCTCGTTCCGGGGAGGTACGGCGGTTCGGAGTACGGCGGTTCGGCGGTTCGGCTGTACGTCGATACGCGGTGGGTGCGGGGCGGGGGCTGTGCGAGGGGTGCGGGGGGCCGTGCAGCTGCGGGGTGAGGGTGCGGTCCTACGAGGGGGCCGCCGCGCGGGTAGCGCGTCCCGCTCAGTGCTGCGCCGCCGCGCGTCCGCCCAGGTGCCGGACCGAGGCCGAGGCGGCGAGTTCGTCGGCGGTCGGGGAGAGCGCGACGAAGGCGGAGGTGATGAAGAGGTAGGACCCGAGCCCGACGGCGAGCGGGAAGATGAACTGCATGGCGGTGACCCCGGGCAACGCGGCGTCCGAGGGCGTGACCCGGACGGCGACGGCCATCATCCCGGTGTAGTGCATGCTCGTGACGGCGGCTCCCATGACGAGCGAGGCGATCGCGACGGCCACCGGGGCCTTGATGTTGAGGGCCGCCCAGAGCGCGGCGGTGGCCGCGACGACGGCGATGGCGACGGACAGCGTGACGGTGAGCGGGTCGTACGTGACCTCGCCGTGCAGTCGCAGGGCCGCCATGCCGAGGTAGTGCATGCTGGCGACGCCCAGCCCGGTGGTCAGTCCGCCGAGGAGGAGCGAGCGGCCGCGCGCCTTGCCGTAGCCGACGGCGAAGACTCCGGCGCCGACGACGAGCATGGCGACGAGCAGGCTGAGGACGGTCAGCGGCACGTTGAAGTGGACTTCGGTGCCGGTGACGTTGAAGCCGAGCATCGCGACGAAGTGCATCGTCCAGATGCCCGAGCCGATCGCGGAAGCCGCGGTGATGAGCCAGTTGCGGCGGGAGGGTCCGGTCGCGGCGAGCGCGCGCACGGTGCAGCGCAGCCCGAGGGCGGCGCCTATGGATGCCATCACGTATGACAGCACGGGTGTCAACAAGCCGTAAGCGGCGTGGTCCAGGTGTCCCATGGCCACGGGACGCTAGTGCGGGTGAGGGCGCGAACAAGGGGAGCATTTCGAAAGCAGCTGGAACTGCTGGAATATGACAGAGCTACGTTCTTCTTCGATCACACCGCGTACCACCTTGCACACGGACCGCAGGAGTGTGCCGGTGGGGGATCATGTCCACATGAGCGAAGACCACACACACGTGCAGGAGTTCTTCGGAGCGCGTGCAGCCGACTGGGACCGGAAGTTCCCGGACGACGAGCCCGCCTTCGCGACCGCCGTGGCCGAGTTCGGGCTGCGGCCCGGCGACCGGGTGCTCGACGCGGGCTGCGGGACCGGGCGGGCGCTGACCCCGCTGCGGGCGGCCGTCGGACCCGGCGGAACGGTACTCGGCGCCGACGTCACCCCGCAGATGCTGGCCTCCGCACGGCAGGCCGGGCGGGCCGCCGACGGCACGCTGCTGCTCACGGACGTGGCCCGGCTGCCGTTGCGTGACGCGGTACTGGACGCCGTGTTCGCCGCCGGGCTCATCGCGCACCTGCCGGATCCGGAGGCGAACCTGCGCGAGCTGGCCCGGGTGGTGCGCCCGGGAGGCGGGCTGGCACTGTTCCACCCGATCGGGCGCGCCGCCCTGGCCGCGCGCCACGGGCGCGAGCTGACCCCGGACGACCTGCGGGCCGAGCACAACCTCGGCCCGCTGCTGTCCGCGTCGGGCTGGGACATGACCTCGTACGCCGACGAGGACGAGCGCTTCCTTGTGCTCGCGGTACGCCGCGCCTGAACCGGCCGGGGCCGCCGCTCGGGCCGGGGTGTCCGGTGGGGCCGGGGCGGTCCCGTCGGGCGCCGTCAGGCCGAGGGCTGCCGGGTCGAGGGCCGTCAGGTCAGGGCTGGGCGTCCGCGCCGGCCGGGCGGCGCGGGTGCGGTACGGGGCAGCCGCCGAGGCCGGGCACCGGGAAGGTGCCGAGCTCGCCGACGTCGTAGCCGTGCGGGTAGCCCTTGATCTCCGGATTCTGCCGGGCGTAGTGCGGGGCCTTGCGCGGGGGCAGCAGCCGTACCGCGCGGCCGCGCAGCCGCAGGGCGCCCCGGAACAGCTGCCGGACCGGCTCCCGCGGGGGCTCGTAGCGGAAGGCGGAGAGCAGCGACTCGTCGAGGAGGGAGAGGCTCAGGGCCCGTACGGCCGGGGCGAGCGGGGCCGGGTACCAGGAGGCCATCAGTTCGATGGTGGAGTCGGCGACCTTGCGGCCGCCCTCGTCCCAGCCGAAGTGGGCCTCCTCGTAGGCGTCCAGGGTGGTCTCGAACTCCTCGTAGGAGCCCGGGATGTCCGTGATGCCCAGGTGGCGGCCGAGAGTGGCGTAGTAGTTCGCGCAGGCCCGGCGCTCGTGGTGGGTCAGCGGTCGCCAGCCGTAGGCGTCCAGCCAGCGCGCCGGAATCACCACGAACGTGCACAGGACGTAGCGCATGTCCTCGTTGCCGATGTCGTAGCTGCGGTGCATCTGGTTGACGCGGCGGATCGCGGTGCGGGCGGTGTCGCTGTCGAAGCCGTGCTCGACGACCGCGTCGAGGAGGAGCGCCGTGTCGTCGTAGCGCTTCTGGGCGCGCTCGGTGAACTCGGCGGTCTCGGCCAGCAGGCCCCCGATGGCGGGAACGGCGTACGTACGGAACAGCGCGAGCTCCAGGGCCCGGGCGAAGTCCCAGGGGAACTCGTAAGTGGCGGTGAGCCGGTAGATGGCGAGGAAGTCTTGGTCGGGATCGAGCCGGAGGATCTCCCTCAGCCGGTCGTAACGCTGCACCGGGTGTCCCTTTCTGTGGCGGGTTCCCAACTCTACGTGCAGGTAGCGGGCTTGAAAATCGCGTCCCGCCGCCTCTCGACGCGACGGTTACCCGCTGGTTAGGGTGCGCCGACGAGAGAGCGACCGGGAGGCTACGTGTCCGACGAGGAGGACGGCGGGTCCCTGTACGTGCTGACCGCCGTACTGATGACCCCCGCGCAGTTCCCGGGCGTGCTGGGCGACGACTTTCCGGAGGCCTGCTCGCTGCTGGGCGTGCCGGCGGCCCCGGAGGGCTACGGGCTGGTGCTCGGCCAGGACGAGGAGGGCGCGCGCTGGACGGTCGTCGTGGACGACGTCTCGCTCGTGGCCGCGGCCATCGCCTCCTGGGACTGCGGGATGGAGTACGACCTGTCGCCGGACGAGCGGACGATCGTGGTCTCGCTGGCGGGCTGGCCGCTGGAGCTGACCGTCTCGGCCACGGGGATCCCGGAGCCGCACGATCCGGAACAGGGCGCGGACGGCACGGGTCGGGTGCCGCTGGCGCCGCCCTCGGCGGAGGCGTGGGGGCCGGTGCAGCGGCGGATGGGCGCGGACCAGATCGCCCGGGAGTGGGGCGAATGGCGCGAGCGCGTCGCGACGGACGGCGGCGCGGCGGCCGCCGCGCACCCCGGGCTGGCGCGGGCGCTCAAGGAGGCCCAGGAGTACACGGAGAAGCCGCCGCCGCCCGGCCGGGTACGGTCCTCGTTCGCGGGCGAGGGTGCGCGGACGCTGCGCGTGGACGGGCCGGGCTGGTCGCTGGTGGCACGGACGGACGACACGGCGTTCGTGCTGCTCGACGAGGAGCCGAGCGAGGTGCTGGCGGTCCCCCACGACGGGCTCGCGGACCTGCCGGAGCTGCTGGACCTGCTGGCAGCGCTGGACCGCGTCGCGGTACGGCCGGCCTGAGAGACTGACCGCGGTCGGGAATCCGGGGCCTCGGTCCGGGCCGAAACACGAGGGGGACATGGTGCGGGTGGAGTCGGAAGCGGTGGCGGTGGTCGTGGGCGGCCGCGCGGAGGTCGTCGACGACGACTGGGGCCGGGAGACGGCCGTGATCCGGCTGGACGGCACGCGGTTCGGGCCCGAGGCCCTGTACGGGCTGGCGGACTTCTCGCACGTCGAGGTGGTCTACCACTTCGACCGGGTGCCGGCCGACAAGATCGAGACGGGTGCGCGGCATCCCCGGGGCAACCCGGAGTGGCCGCTGGTGGGCATCTTCGCCCAGCGCGGCAAGAACCGGCCCAACCGGCTGGGCGTCTCGCGCTGCCGGGTGGTGAAGGTGGACGGCCTGGCCCTCCACGTGGAGGGCCTGGACGCGGTGGAGGGCACCCCGGTGCTCGACATCAAGCCGTACATGGAGGAGTTCGGCCCGCGTGGCGAGGTCCGACAGCCCGAGTGGGCGACGACCCTGATGCGCGACTACTACTGACCTCGCGCAGGACGCCGCCGCCCGGCTCCGGGGTGTCAGACGCGGTCGAGCGGGGTGTGCGGGGTCGGGGGCAGGGTCACGGCTATGGGGTCGCCGGGTTGGATGGTGCCGCCCTGGCGGACCACGCCCATGATTCCGGCCTTGCGTATCAGCCGGCCCTCGTCGTCCCGCAGGACGACCTGCTTGAGCAGCCCGTCCTGGAAGTTGTCGATCTGGAGACACGGGTTGCGCAACCCGGTCACCTCGACCACCGCCTCCTCGCCGAGGCTCAGCAGCGTGCCGGTCGGCAGGCCGAGCAGATCGATGCCTTCCGTGGTCACGTTCTCGCCGAGCTGCCCCGGCTCGACGCTGAACCCGGCCAGGGCCACCTCGTCGAACAGCTCGCGGTGAATCAGATGTACTTGGCGCAGGTTCGGCTGGGTCGGATCCTGCGCGACGCGCGAGCGGTGCTTGACCGTCACTCCCGCGTGCACGTCTCCCTCGACGCCGAGCCCGGCGATCAGCGTGATGCTCTCGCGGTTGGGCTTGGTGAACGAGTACACGCCGTTGCTGCTGACCGCCGCGACCTGTGCGGTGCCCATCGGACTTCCCCCCAAGGCCGCCGTCAGCGGCCGATCTGCTTCCTTGACATGCCCCGGATCCGACGCCGCTGCGAGGAGTCCAGGAGAAAGTAGGCCGCCGTCGGCACGCCGATCAGGACCAGCAGCCCTGCCCAGAACCCGACCGCCCAGAACAACACGATGGCTGCCACGACTCCGGCAACCGCGACTTTTCCGCGTGTGGACATCTGCGGACACCTCCTCCTGCGTCGGCCACTACTCCTCACAACGTGCCGTCCCGGCCGCGCGTTCCCCGTGACTCGGACGGGTCTCGAAGTGACCCGCCTCACGGGCCCGCTCGCGGCCCCCGGCCCCTCCCGTGGGGTACCCTCGGCCACTCTGCATCCGGTAGTCAAGTTTGAGGAATGCGTGCTCCCCGAGATCTCCGGCCTCATCCACTGCTCCGCCGTCTTCCTGCCCGCGGACCCGCCCCGCGACGGCCGAATCGCCTTCTGGCCGCCGGACACCGGGAAGGACGCCCCGGGCCTCGGCGAGGCTTCGGCAGCTCAAGCAGCCCTGACGGCCGCGACCGCCCCGACCGCCTTGGCGGCCCTCGCCGCCCTCTGCGCCCTCGCGCCGCACGGCACCACCGAGGACATCACCGTCGTCACGCCCGCCCTGCGCAGGGAATCCGTCCGCGCGCTCGCGCTGCCCGTCGACGCCGCCCTCCCCTTCCTCACCCGCGCCCGGGCCGCCGCCCCCACCGGCCCCACCGCCTTCTGGGGCGCCGCCGCGCTGCTCGCGCTCCGGTTCGCGGCCCGCGGCCTCCTGCTGCCCGGGCTGAGTCCGACCGACCAGGACGCGTGGCGGATCGGCCCCCTGGAGGCCGCCGACCTGGCGGAGATCCGAGAGCTGGCGGCCGCGATGCCGCCCGGGGCGCACTGCGTACCGCTCGCCGGGCCGCTCGGCGACAGCGCCGCACCGGGCCCCGGTGCCGGCCCGGGCCCCGGACGCGACTGCGGCCCCGACCTCGCCCTCCGCCTCCCCGCGCCGGAGCCGCTGCTGCGCGCCTTCCTCGACGCCGTCGCCGACACCCTGCCGCGCTCCCCGCCGCACCCGCCGCCGCGGACGGCGAGGCCTACGCCGGCCGCGCGCCCCGCCCGTACCCCGGGCTGCGCGACTGGGCCGCCGAGGTGGCCGCCGGCCACGACGCGGGCGTCCGCCTCTCGCTCCGTATCGAGCTCGACGGCATCGCCGGGGTCGACGGAGTCAGCGGAGTCTCCGAGGTCGCCGGCATCAGCAGGGTCGACGGCATCGCCGAGGTCGACAAGGCCGCCGGCGCAACCGACGAAGCCGACGGCACCGACCGGGCCGACCGAGCCGACCGGGCCGACCGAGCCCCCGAGACCGCCACCTTCCGCGCCGTGCTCCAGCTGCACAGCCTGGCCGACGCCGCCCTGGTCGCCGACGCCGCAGACGTCTGGGCCGGTGCCGGAGCCGCCGCGGCCGGGTTCCCTCCGCGCACCCGGATGGACGCCCTCCGGGCGCTGCGCCGGGCCGCCGGGCTCTGGCCGCCGCTGAACCCCCTGCTGGGCGCGGCCGTCCCCGACGCCGTCCCGCTCGCCGACGAGGAGGTCGCGGAGCTGCTCGGAGAGGCCGGGCGGGCCCTGGCCGCCGACGGGGTGCAGGTGCACTGGCCGCGCGGGCTCGCCCGTACCCTCACCACCCGCGCCGTGGTCGGCGGCCCGAGCACGGCAGCCTCCGCCGGTTCCGCCCTCCCCGGCCTCCTCTCCCCCGGCGCCCTGCTCTCCTTCTCCTGGCACCACGCCCTCGGCGAGGGCGACGACCTGACGCGCGCCGAACTCGACCGCCTCGCCGAGGCGACCCGGCCCCTGGTCCGGCTGCGCGACGAGTGGGTGCTGATCGACCCGGCCGAAGCCCGCCGGGCCCGCGCCCGCCGGGACCACGAGGTGGCGGCCGCGGACGCGCTGGCCGCCGTACTCACCGGGTCGGCCGAAATCGACGGCGCGCGGATCGACGTACAGGCGACCGGTCACCTGGAGCGGCTGCGGGCCCTGCTCGCCGCCGATCCCGAGAAGGACACGGCACAGGACTTCCAGGCTCCCGCCGAGCTGCGCGCCATCCTGCGCGACTACCAGCTGCGCGGCCTGCGCTGGCTGTCCCGGATGACCTCACTCGGCCTCGGCGCCTGCCTGGCCGACGACATGGGCCTCGGCAAGACCGTCACCCTCATCGCGCTACACCTGCACCGCCAGGGCGACCCCGCGACCGCCGGCCCGACGCTCGTCGTCTGCCCGGCCTCCCTCCTCGGCAACTGGCAGCGGGAGATCGAGAAGTTCGCACCCGGCACCCCGGTGCGCCGCTTCCACGGCGCCGGCCGCGCCCTGCCCGGCCCACATCCCCACAGCCCACACGGCGCCCACGACCCCGCCGCAGGCTTCGTCCTCACCACCTACGGCACCATGCGCCTCGACGCGCCCGAACTCGCCGCCGTCCGCTGGGGCATGGTCGTCGCCGACGAGGCCCAGCACGTCAAGAACCCGCGCTCCGCCACCGCCAGGGCCCTGCGCACCATCCCCGCCCCGGCCCGCGTCGCCCTCACCGGCACCCCGGTCGAGAACAACCTCTCCGAGCTGTGGGCCGTCCTCGACTGGACCACGCCCGGCCTGCTCGGCCGGCTCGGCACCTTCCGCGCCCGCTACGCCGAGCCCGTCGAATCCGGCCGCGACCCCCAGGCGGCGGCCCGCCTCGCCGCGCTCGTACGACCGTTCCTTCTGCGGCGCAAGAAGTCCGACCCCGGCATCGCACCCGAGCTGCCGCCGAAGACCGAGACCGACCACCCCGTCTCCCTCAGCAGCGAACAGGCCGCGCTGTACGAGGCGGTCGTCCGCGAGACGCTCGCCGCGATCTCGCAGGCGGACGGCATGGAGCGGCGCGGACTGGTGGTCAAGCTGCTGACCTCCCTGAAGCAGATCTGCAACCATCCGGCGCAGTACCTCAAGGAGGACACCGGCGCCCGCTCCGGCAAGCTGGAGCTGCTGGACGAACTCCTCGACACCATCCTCGCGGAGGGCGAGTCGGGCGGCTCGGTGCTCGTCTTCACCCAGTACGTGGCGATGGCCCGGATACTGGAGAAGCACCTGGCCGGCCGCGGGATCCCCTCCCGGCTCCTGCACGGCGGCACGCCCGTCGCCCGCCGCGAGGAGCTCGTGGAACGCTTCCAGTCCGGCGAGGTGCCCGTCTTCCTGCTGTCCCTGAAGGCTGCGGGCACCGGGCTGAACCTGACCCGGGCCGGCCATGTCATCCACTACGACCGCTGGTGGAACCCGGCCGTCGAGGAGCAGGCCACCGACCGCGCGTACCGGATCGGCCAGACCCGGCCGGTGCAGGTGCACCGGCTGATCGCCGAGGGCACCGTGGAGGACCGGATCGCGCGGCTGCTGGAGCGCAAACGGGCCCTCGCGGACTCCGTTCTCGCGGCGGGTGAGGGCGCGCTGACCGAACTGACCGACGCCGAGCTGGCGGAGCTGGTGGCCCTCCGCCCCGCCCCCGGGGAGTGAACCGGATGGACCGCGACCGCATGAACCGCATGGACCGGAGCGACCGGAGCGAGAAGACCTTCCCGGCCTTGCCGCCCGCCCCCGGCCGGGGATTCGCCGACACCTGGTGGGGCCATGCCTGGCTGCGCGCGCTGGAGGACAGCGCGCTCGACGGCCGGCAGGTCAAGCAGGGCCGCCGGTACGCCCGCGCGGGCGTGGTCGGCGCGGTCTCGGTGCGGCCGGGACGGCTGACGGCGGTGGTGCGCGGCCCGGACGGGACGGCGCACCGCACCGATGTGCTGGTGCAGGAGTTCACCGAAGCGGAATGGGACCGGCTGCTGGGGCTGGCGGCCTCCGAGGCGGGCCACATCGCGGCGCTGCTGGACCGGGAGGTGCCGCCGGAGCTGGCCGAGGACGCGGCGGCGGCCGGGGTGGAACTGCTGCCCGGAATAGGGGATCTGGACCCGCGCTGCGACTGCGGGGAGTGGGACCACTGCTCGCACACGGCGGCGCTCTGCTACCAGGTGGCGCGGCTGCTGGACCGGGACCCGTTCGTGCTGTTGCTGCTGCGCGGGCGCGGGGAGCGGGAGCTGGTGGACGAACTGGAGCGACGCAACTCGGCCGAAGCGGAAGGGCAAGGGCAAGGCCTGGGCCAGGGGCAAGGGGGCTCCCTTCGCCCCCTCGCCGACGCAGGCGTTCCGGCCGCCGAGGCGTTCGCCGCCGGGCGCGCCCTGCCGCCGCTGCCCGCGCCGGCGATCCTGCCGGACGGGCCGGGGCAGCCGCCGACGCTGGACACGGAGTCCGAACCGGAACTCGACGTGGACGCGGTGGAGTTCCTCGCGCAGGCGGCGGCGTCCGAGGCGTACCGGCGGTTGGCGCGGGCGCTGTCTCCGGGGCACGCCGACCGCCCGCCGCGGCCCCCGCTGACCGCTGCCGAAGATGCCGTACGACTGGCAGCCGAGGCCTGTGACGTCCGGGTCCGTTCCCGCCTGGCCGCGTCTGGCGACAGGGACCGGGCCGCGCTGGACCTGGCCGTACGGGCCTGGGGCTTCGGCGGGGCCCCGGCCCTCGCGGTGCTGGAGGACGACTGGACGCCGGACCGCGCCACCCTGGCCCGCGCCCGCGCGGCCCTCGCCACGGCCTGGTCGGACGCGACCGACCCCGCAGCCACCGACCCCACCGACCCCGAACCCACCGGACCCCGAACCACCGACCCCGCAGCCACCGCCGCCGACCCGGCCCCGCCGCTGCGCCGGGTCCGCGCCCGCTGGACGGTCGCGGGCACGGACCGCCAGCTCCGGCTGGGCCGGGAGGGCCGCTGGTGGCCGTACCGCCGCGAGGCCGGCCGGTGGCTCCCGGCGGGCCCGGGCGCCCCGGACCCGGCGTCGGCGCTGGCGGAGCCGGACCCGGCCAACGGCACCTGACGCCCTGACGGGGTTTCGCCGCGCTCTGGCCGACGTACCGCTTGCCGGGACCCGTACCCGGCACGACGATGGGGCGCTCCGGTACCGCGGCACCACGGGAGGGTGACATGGTCGATCCGTCGTTGGCGCTGCCGGGCGGGGCGGATCCCGCCGAGCGCACGCGCGAACTGCGGCGGGCGCACGCGGCGTTCACGCGGGACGGGCTGGTCGAGGCACCGGTCCGGGCGGTGATCGCGAAGTCCTGGCGGCGCTGCGCCCGGGCCCGGGTCAGCCCGGAGTGCGCGCCCCGGGTGGATCGGGCGGAGCCGGAGCTGCGGGAGTACCGGGAGCAGCATCCGCTGGCCCGGGTGATGCCGGTGTTCCGGGAGCTGGTCGGGGCGTTCGCGGCGAGCGGGGCGCACCTGCTGGCGGTGTGCGACGCGCGGGGCAGCCTGCTCTGGGTCGAGGGCGAACCGGCGACGCTGCGGCGGGCGGACCGGCTCGGCTTCGTGCCGGGCGCGCGCTGGGCGGAGACGGCTATGGGAACCAACGCGCCCGGTACGGCGGTCGCGCTCGGACAGCCCGTACAGGTCTTCGGGGCGGAGCACTTCAGCCGCCGGGTGCATCCGTGGACCTGCGCGGCGGCCCCGGTCCGCGATCCCCGGACCGGCGGGGTGCTCGGCGCGGTGGACATCACCGGCGGCGACGGCCTGGCCCACCCCCACTCGCTCGCCTTCGTCCAGGCGGTGGCGCGGGCGGCCGAAGCCCAGCTGGCCCTGCTCGACCCGGCCCCGGCGGCGGCCCGCGACACCCTGACCGTGCTCGGCCGCGACGAGGCGCTGCTGGTGGTCGGGGGCCGGGAGATCGCGCTCGGGCGGCGGCACAGCGAGATCATGGTGCTGCTCGCGCACCATCCGGAGGGGCTGTCGGGCGAGGAGCTGGCGATCGCCCTGTACGAGGACGAGTCGGTCTGCCCGGTGACGCTGCGGGCTGAGATCTCGCGGCTGCGCGGGCTGCTGGGCGGGCGGCACCTGCTCTCCCGCCCGTACCGGACCGCCGCCCCGCTGGAGGCGGACTTCACCGCCGTGACCCGGCACCTGGCGGCGGGCGCCGTCTCGGCCGCGCTGAACCGCTACCCGGGGCCGCTGCTGCCCGCGTCGACGGCGCCCGGGATCGCCCGGCTGCGCCGCCGGATCGAGGACCAGGCGCGAGCCGCCGTGATCGCCCGGGCGGACGCGGGGCTGCTGAGCGACTGGGTGTGCGGCCCGTGGGGCGCGGACGACCCGGAGGTGTGGCGGGCCCTGGCCGCCGCGCTCCCGCCGGAGGCGCGATCGGCCGCGCTGGCGCGCGTACGCTCCCTGGACCTCGAACTCGGCACGCCCACACCCACGCCCACACCCACGCCCAAACCGGCGCCCGCACCCACGCCCAGGCGACGTGCAACGTCCCCGCAACCTGCCTGCTCCTAGCCTCCTGGCGAGCGCTGTCCGACGGCGGCCGGCGCCCGCCACCTGGGAGGACACCATGACCCGTTACGCCGCGCCCGGTACCGAGGGCTCGCTGATGACGTACGCGTCCCGGTACGGCCACTTCATCGGCGGTGAGTACGTCGAGCCCGCCCGGGGCCAGTACTTCGCCAACCCCTCCCCGGTCAACGGGCAGACCTTCACCGAGGTCGCGCGCGGCACGGCCGAGGACGTGGAGCGGGCGCTGGACGCGGCGCACGCCGCCGCGCCCGCCTGGGGACGTACCTCGGCCGCCGAGCGGTCGTCCGTCCTCCTGCGGATCGCGGACCGGATGGAGCAGAACCTCGAAGCCCTGGCAGTCGCCGAGACCTGGGAGAACGGCAAGCCGGTCCGCGAGACCCTCGCCGCCGACATGCCGCTCGCGATCGACCAGTTCCGCTACTTCGCGGGCGCCCTGCGCGCGCAGGAGGGCGCGCTGAGCCAGATCGACGACGACACGGTCGCCTACCACTTCCACGAGCCGCTGGGTGTGGTCGCCCAGATCATCCCGTGGAACTTCCCGATCCTGATGGCGGTGTGGAAGCTTGCGCCGGCCCTGGCGGCGGGCAACACGGTGGTGCTCAAGCCGGCCGAGCAGACCCCGGCGTCGGTGCACTACTGGCTGAGTCTGGTGGCGGACCTGCTGCCGCCGGGCGTGGTGAACGTCGTCAACGGCTTCGGCGAGGAGGCAGGCAAGCCGCTGGCCTCCAGCCCGCGCGTGGCGAAGGTCGCCTTCACCGGCGAGACCTCCACCGGGCGGCTGATCATGCAGTACGCGGCGGAGCACCTGAAGCCGGTCACCCTCGAGCTCGGCGGCAAGAGCCCCAACCTCTTCTTCGACGACATCTGGACCACCGACGACGACCTGCGCGACAAGGCCCTGGAGGGCTTCACGATGTTCGCCCTGAACCAGGGCGAGGTCTGCACCAGCCCGTCGCGCGCCCTGATCGAGCGGGGCCGTTACGGCGACTTCCTCGACGCGGCGGTCGCGCGCACCGAACTGATCGTGCCCGGGCACCCGTTGGACACGGACACGATGATCGGGGCACAGGCCTCCGAGGAGCAGCTCAAGAAGGTGCTGTCGTACGTGGAGATAGGCCAGCAGGAGGGCGCGAAGATCCTGACGGGCGGCCAGAAGCAGGACCTGGGCGGCGAGCTGGCCGGCGGCTTCTACGTCCAGCCGACCATCTTCGAGGGCGACAACCGCATGCGGATCTTCCAGGAGGAGATCTTCGGCCCGGTCGTGTCGGTGACGTCCTTCCAGGACTTCGACGACGCCGTCCGCATCGCCAACGACACGGCGTACGGCCTGGGCGCCGGCGTCTGGACCCGCGACATCAACACCGCCTACCGCGCGGGCCGCGCGATCCAAGCGGGCCGCGTCTGGACGAACTGCTACCACGCCTACCCGGCCCACGCCGCCTTCGGCGGTTACAAGCAGTCGGGCATCGGCCGCGAGACCCACAAGATGATGCTGGAGCACTACCAGCAGACGAAGAATCTCCTGGTCTCGTACTCCCCGAAGCGGCTCGGCTTCTTCTAGGAGCACGAGAAACGGCACCTGACCTGGGCTTTTGCCCGTCAGGCGCCGTCGACTCGACCCGCTCGAAGCGGTTCTAGATTTACACCGTTACTCCCAGTTCCTCCCACCCGTATCCCGATCCTGACCGACTCTTCCGGACCAGTCACGGACCAAACTGACCTCACCGCGCAGGCATGCCGCCCTGGTTGACGCGGTTCCACTCGTCCATGGACTGCTCGATCAGACGGTTCGCCTGCTCCTGCACGCCGTCGAGGAATTTCGCGTAGTACTTGAACAGCACATGGATGCTGTGACCGGCACGCCGTGCGCACTCCGCGGGGTCAACGCCGGAGTGGAGCCAGAACGAGATCCCAGCATGCCGGAGGTCGTATGGCCGTTTGGCCAGACCGGCGGCAAGCTCGGTGCGCGTGAGCACGTACTCCCTAGCCCGCGACCATGTTGTTCCGTAGGCCGCCGCCTCAACGTAATTGCCCGCCTGATTCCGGAACAACCTGCCGTCCGGGGCAACGCCGAAGCGCTCGATGTGCGTACGAAGCATGCTCACGAACTGCGGCGGAATGGGTACAGGCCGGGTCGCCGTTGCGGCACGACGCTTGAGCGAATGGACTTCGTAGACCTCACCGTCGTCCGTCCACTCCTTGCCAGCGGTGACCACGCCACCGGTCAGGTTGAGCAACCCCCACCCCGCCTCGGGGAGGTGGCACTGTTCGAGCCGAAGGTGGATCACCTCTGCCGGCCGCATGGCTGCGTAGTACATACAGCCGAAGAACGCCTCCAAATGAGGGCCCCGGCCCGGTTGCTGCGCCACCCCTGACAGCAAGCGACCGATCTGAAGTGGATTCGGCACGGAAGCTGGGTCTACTTCGTCCTCCACCGAGGGGGCGGTCCACTTGATCCCCGCAAGGGGATTGTCCACGAAGTAGCCATTCTCCACCGCCATGTTCAGCACCTCACTGAAGGCAGATCTCTTACGGCGCGCAGTCTTGGCGGCAGCAGGCTTGCCGTCCAGCTTGAGACACAAAGCGTCCAATGCACGACGCACAACGACCGCCTCGGCGAGTGAACCAATAGGCAGAGAGTTTCGCTTGATCCAGTCCAGCGCTTTCCGCCACTCCTCGGACGGCTCCTGACCCCATGCGTTCTTGTTGAACGCATGGGAGTAAAGCGCCCTCCGGAGCACCCGTGGCTCCGGGTAGGAAGCGCCCGGCCGGACCAAGGATGGCGTGACGGTAGCAAGTGCATCGGCAATGGTGCGGCGCGTGTTCCCTGGCGTTCGAGCCCACCGCTGGTCAAGGTACTCGTGGGCGAGGTCGTACCATGTAGTCCGCTGCTTCTGCGCTCGCAGCTCCGACGTCGGCAGCCCGCTCGCCTCGTCAAAGGCTTCACCTTCCCGAGCCGCTGTCATCAGCTTC
This sequence comes from Streptomyces sp. NBC_01551, assembly GCF_026339935.1. Taxonomy (NCBI): domain Bacteria; kingdom Bacillati; phylum Actinomycetota; class Actinomycetes; order Kitasatosporales; family Streptomycetaceae; genus Streptomyces; species Streptomyces sp. NBC_01551. The sequence goes on along the minus strand of NZ_JAPEPX010000001.1, from coordinate 6,016,045 downwards.
GACCGCCGACTCTCAGCAAGGCCGAAAGTCATGAAGGACTCAGATTTTTCGAGTCCACTTACCGTCCACCGCACCATGAACGGCTTTCGCCGTCCAGGACGCTCACGTATCTCCCAGAAGCGGACGTTGTAACTCAGCGCCAATTGTCAGAATCCCTTTCGCACGCCTCCCACCAGGCATCCAGATCGGCACGACGGCACCTAAGTTCACCATTCGGAAGCTTGACCATGTGGGGCGCCATCCCCCGCGAGCGCAGGCGATAGAACGCCGACGGACTCATGCGTATTTCTGCCAGAACTTCCGCTAGCTTCAAAGCGGGCGGACGCGCCATTTCTTCCCTCTCATTGCGGTGCCGAGCATGACTGATTCGACAGGGGACGCCGTCTCTTAATGGAGGCGCAGCCCCCAGCCACCAACCCTCTCGGCGAAGAACCATTGCGTTCGCTTCACTCCACCGCCAAGTACAGCGACGCGAACACCAGCAATGGTCCGGACGATCCCCGGTTTCGGAAACCGGGGATCGTCGGCTATATATCCCCCAGCAGCTCCGGGCCCGTCAGCCGAGGAACCAGGGGCCGGGCCGAGTTATGCCGTCGCCCTTCGACTCCACGAACCCCTCCTTGGCAAGCCGTTCAGTGCTGCCGACGATCACACGAGGCCCGCTCACAAGGCTGCATGCAGCTCTGCTCGCATGGCGATCCGGTGCGTTACCGACAGACGCCGGGACGCACTCGTCACGGCCCATGTCCCACAGCGTCTTGGCCGGCCATACTCCTTGGGGTACTGGGGGCGTTAGGCAGTTCGCGTACGCCCCTCTGATCAGGGGTGTTGTAGGTTGACATGCCCCCACGAGATGTTCCAGTTGTTTCAAGGGGCTTGCTGTCTGCCGTGAGCGATCGAGCCCTGACAGCTCGGCACCCGGGATCCCCAGGGCCTCCACCACGACGTCTGACGCGCCGTCCGCTGACGCGGCCCCGCCGCCTCACCATGGGCCAGTTGAACCGTTCGTGTGCACCTGCGGGCGGACCTTCGCAGCCTCTCCAGGACCTAGCTGGATCAGGACCATCGGCTGGCCGCGGCAGTAGGCCTGGTGCACATGTGGAAGCCTTCGCCCTGCCACAGCCAAATTCGGAGAGTGTCGTCGTTGCAGGGCCGTCCCTGGACCGGTTGGTGGGAGGCGGATACCGAGGCTAGGTTGCCGTGTCCACCCTCCGCCGCCAGGGCCATCTCACCTCATCTACCCACTACCCATGTGGAGCTCAAGGACGGGACGGGGGGTGCGCTCGTTCCGAGTCCGGCTCGCGCTGGACTGCGACCGTGCACCTCGGCGTGCACAGACCAACCGGGGCAATGAAGCGCAATTACCTCAACCACTCGGGCCGGCCGCCGCCCGGCCTTCAGGGGGAGTCACGCTCCGTTTCCTGAACCTATGCCAGTGCGGCGACAGGCCGGGCCCGCACGTGGGTCCGGAATCGGCGCAGGCGGCGTCAAAGGCCCCACCCTGTTACGGCCGATGGTCAGGCGTGACGGTCGCCACCCAGCCCCCGAGGGGCGGCGGCACGCATGCGCCGGCGAGGACCCGTCTTCACGAAGTGTGCGGCACAGGTATCACTCCCGAGAGCGCTGAAGAGGGGTGGAGGCGGCTCCTTCTCCCAACTGCGGGGCGATTGTCAGTGGCGTCTGTCAGGGTATGCGCAATGTGTGGCGGGACGAGGGGCGGTATAGGTGTTCCAGCGTGGTGACTCTGGAGTCTCCGAGTTATTCGATCTTGATTCATTGACGGTGGGCGACCGCCTGCGACTGTTCAACTTTACTCAGCGTGATGAGCATGTGGCGTATTTGTGGGTACTGCGGGCCATGAACGTGCTGCGGGGCGTACACCAGTTGCAGGTCCATCCCGACGACGTGGCGAACGCACTGAAGGAGCTCGCGACAGCGCACGTCGAGGTGCCGTCCGCCGCGGACTTGAACCTGCGGGCCATGCTCGACAACCTCTCCTCGGACAACGAGCAGGTCCTCTACCGGGTGGAGGACCCGTTGCGGTGCGGCAATCTGGCCGCGTACCGCAACCGGCAGTCGGTCTACCAGTTCACGGAGATCGGGTACCGCGTCTATTGCGCGGTGGAGGAGGTGATCGGCTCCCGGGTGCAGGACGCGAACCTGTCGCGGCTGGTCTTCGCCGACATCCTGGCTGACTTCAAGGCGCTGGCGATGGCGAACCGGGAGGGAGACCGGGATGAGGTGCATCGCAAGCTCGCCCGTCTCGACAGTGTGCTGCAGGACATGACGCAGCGGGCGGCACGTTTCTATCTGACGCTGAACGATGTGGCGCGTACGACGGATGTCTCTCCGGAGACGTTCCTGCGCTACAAGCACGCGCTGCTGGCGCACATGAGCGACTTCACGGCGGAGCTGGAGCGTTACGCGCCCCGGCTGGCGGAGGCTGTGTACGAGGTGGAGGACAGTGGGGTGGAGACCCTGCTGGAGCGGGCCGCTGCCGTGGATGAGCGGCCGATGATGCGGCCGGCCGCGCGGCTTGAGGATTGGCGTCGGCGCTGGATGGGGCTGCGCCAGTGGTTCTTGGCCGATGGCACTGGGGACACCAGGGCCGCGCAGTTGCAGGGGGCGACGCGTTCGGCCATCTCGGGAGTCATTGCTCTGCTGCGGCAGGTGACGGAGTCGCGTCGGGGTGGGGTGAGCCGGACTACCCAGTTGCGGCATCTCGCTGCCTGGGCGGCGGGTGCGCCGGATGAACAGGCAGCGAACGCCCTGGTGTCGGCTGCCTTCGACCTGCGCTCGGTACGGCATCTGTCGGGTGCGCATGACGATGACGACCAGATCTCTCCGCGGGCGACGTGGTGGGATGCCCCCGGGGTGGAGGTCAGCATCAGCCTGTTCCGGCATGGCAAGCGGCCGGCACCGGGCGGCCCGCAGCCGGTCCGTACCCTTCGTGGCGCTCATGCCCGGTTGCGCGAGCAGCAGCTGGCGAATCGGGCTGCGGACCGGGAGGCGGCCACGGATCTCCTGGAGCATGGGGCCCATGATCGGGTGCTGAACGCGGCGGAGACCCGTGCCGTGCTCAAGCTGCTGACCCGTGCCCTTCAGGCCCGGACGGTCGTCGTGGGCCGGCTGCGTTCAGGTACTGGCAGCAGCGACGTCCTGACGCTCCGCCTGGTTCCGAACGAGCGTGGCAGCCGGCTTCGGACCGAGACCGGCACGTTGCACCTGCCTGGCTTCACCTTGGAGATCAAGCCTCATGGTGCGATGCGCCGCCGCCGAACGGAGACGTCCTGATGGCCGCCCACCGCGTAGCCGCCTCCGTGGAGACTGCCGACCTGGGCTCCTACCAGCAAGCGGCCCGGCTCATGCTGCTGCACGGTTTCGTCACCGAGAGCTACCCGCGGGCCAAGGCGCTCGCGCTGGTGCTGCAGTGGGCCGACGAACTGGGCAAGGATTTCCGGGACTTGTTCGGCTACTCCTTGCAGACCAGTGCCCGTCACGCACGGCTGCTGCGGCGGCTGGATGGCTTCGATGACAGCCAGGCGTTTCTCACGGTGAAGAGCAAGAGGCCGTTCGACCGGCGGCGACTGGCCTACCTCTGTCTGGTCCTGGCGTGTCTGCATCGGTCACGGGTCGAGATCAACCTCGCCGATCTGGTCAAGCTCCTTGCGCCGTCCGCCAACGCGATCGAGCACCTGGGCTTCGATGCGACCGCACCGGGCCACAAGGATGCGGTCGTGGATGTGATGGACTGGCTTGTCGACCGGGGTGCGCTGCGGATCTCCGATGGCTCGATGGAGGACTGGGCCCGTGACCACGACCGCGGGGACGCACTGTTCGACATCGACCACAACACCTGCGCGGCGCTCTTCCGGCCGAGCAAGCCCCTGCAGCACCTTGCCAGCGCCGCTGGGCTGCTGGACACACCGACGGCCGGCACCGGCCGGGACCCCCGTCGGCGGCTCGCTGCCCAGCGAGCCCGTCGGCTGCTGATCGAGTACCCGGTGGTCTACTTCGGCGACACCGACACGGAGACAGCGGCAGCGCTGCGCCAGCCCACCCTTGCCGAGGACCTCACACGGCTGACCGGGTTGCCTGTCGAGCGCCGGGCTGAGGGGGTCATGCTCGTCGACACCACAGGCCACTTCACCGACAAGCGGTTCCCCGGCCGCGGCGGAGCGGTCAACCGCACCGCCGGGCTGATCCTCGCGAAGGTCGCGGATCTGCGGGAAGACCCGGATCGGGCGAGCAGCTTGCGGTACCTGCTGCCGCCCGACCCGGGGGAGGAACACGCCGACCTGCTGAGCCGCATCGACATGGCCCTCCCCCAGGTCGGCACGCTCGAAGCCCTGGCCCACGACCTCCACACGGACACCGGCCACGACACGGACGATACCGATCCGGCCGCCCCGGAGCAGGAGAGGCAGGCGAGCCTGCCTTTCGTGGAACACAGCTCCCTGGAGCAGATGATCACCGAACTCTATGAAGAGTTCGGCCCTTCCTCCTTCACCAATAAGTGGCAGGCCGATCCCGGCGGGCTGCTCGCAGAGGCGGTCGCGCTCTTGGCGGACCTGCGCCTTGTCCACATCGTGCCCGGCGGGGTCCTGGTTCGGCCCGCGGCCGGCCGCTACCGCAACATCACCGCCGTCCTGCCCCGCCCCGCGCATGACGGCCAGTTCGCTCTCGACTTCCCCCTTGAGGAAACCTCTCGATGACTCTCATCCCCCACTCCCGCACCGCTGACCAATCGGAGGTTCGCTTCAAGCCCACGCGCGCCGGGGTCATCGGCCTGTGGGACTACACCGACGAGGAGTTCGTCTTCGCCGACGGCCGCCTGGTCCTGCGAGGACACAACGGCTCCGGCAAGACCAAGGCCCTTGAGGTTCTGTTCCCGTTGGTCCTGGACGGTGTCCTCGACGCTCGGCGCCTTGATCCGTTCAGCGGCGAGGAGCGGACCATGAAGTCGAACCTCCTCTACAAGGGGCAGGAGTCCGCATACGGCTACGTATGGATGGAGTTCGCCCGTACCGGACCCGACGGCGAGGCCCTCGAAGCCGTAACCGTGGGGCTCGGCATGCGGGTGACCAAGCCCATGTCCACACCGGCACGCTTCTTCTTCGTCACCGACGGCCGAGTCGGCATCGACTTCGGCCTGCTGGACGCCGCCTCACGCCCGCTGCGGGAGAACGCCCTCAAGACGCTGCTGGGCGAAGGAGCCACCTACGCCACGGCGGAGGCGTACCGCGAGGCTGTCGACGAGCGACTGTTCGGACTGGGCCGCGAGCGCTACAACCAGCTGGTCAACCTGCTGCTCCAGCTGCGGCGCCCACTGCTGGCCAAAGACCTCGACCCGGTCAAGGTGTCCGACACCCTCACCGCCGGACTGCGTCCCGTCGATGATGCCCTGGTCCTGCAGGCTGCCCGCGACTTCGAGAACCTCGCCGAGATCCAAGCGCTCCTCAACGCCCTCACGGGGGCCGATGCCGCAGTCCGGGACTTCCTTCGTGAATACACCAGTTACCTGCGCGCCCATGCCCGTGACCGTGTCGACCACGTCACCGGGCGCATCCAGGACACGGCCGCCCAGTGCGAGACGCTCCTGGAAGCGGCGGGCGGCCACCGCACCGCCGAGCGGCAGCTGACTACCTCACAGCAGGAGCGGGATACTGCCGAACGCCGGTGCAACGAGATCGGCGCTCGCCTGGCCGAGTACCAGAACCACGACGCCATCAAGAAGCAGGACGGGCTCAAGGAACTGCGCGAGCGCGTACGCACCGAGCGCATGGGCATCGCCGACAGCGAACGCCACCTCAACCGGGCCCAGGAGAACCTGGCAGCCCTCAAGCAGGAGGCGGAACGCGCCCTCCAGCGGCACGATGACCTGCGCCGGACGGCCTCCCGCCACACCCACACCCTCATGGACACGGCACGCCGCTGTGGCATCCTCCACGACGACGACGCGCTGGATCTCGGCGCTGCACTGGATTCCCAGGTCGCCGGTCGGGTCGCCGCCCGTCGCAGCGAACTGGAGGACGTACGCGCCCATCTCACCGATGCCGACGCCGCCGCGAAGGATCAGGAGCGCGAGCAAGAGCATTGCGACGCGGCGAGCGGCGAACTGACCCAGGCCGAGCGGCAGTCCGCCGCAGCAGCCGCGAAGCTCGACCTCGCTCGCACCACGGCCGGCCAGGAGCTGGACGCGTTCGCCAGCCGCTGGAGCGGTAGCGACGACACCGCGGTCTTGCTCTCTGCGGACGGTGACGTGCTGCGCGCGGCCATCGGTGCTGTGGGGGAAGCCGAGGTGGCCCCGCTGCCGGAGGTCTTCCATTCCCTCACCGACCAGCGCCCTGACCCGCGTAGAGACCCTGAAGCGGCAGCACGGCGACACCGCGGACACTCTGCGAGCCAGGCGGGACGAGCGCGACACCGTCGCGGCGGAGGGTGATGACGCGCCGCCGCCCAGTGACCTGCGCCCGGCCAGCCGCGATAAGCGGCCCGGCGCTCCGCTGTGGCAGCTCGTGCGGTTCGCTGATCACGTCCCCGACGACCAAGCAGCCGCAGTGGAGGGCGCACTGTACGCGGCCGGCCTGCTCACCGCCTGGCTACACCCCGACCCTGCGCTGACCGACCAGGCACTGCACGACAAGGTCGCCGACGCCTTCCTCCGCCCGCTGCCTCCCGTACAGCGGCCCACCGGCCGCACCCTGGCCGATGTACTGATCGTCGAAGACCAGGAGCACGTCAGCTCTGCTGCCGTCCAGGCTGTCCTGGCATCCATCGCCGTAACCGACTGCGCTCCGGCAGCGGACGAGGCGCTGTCTGCTCCCTCGGTGACCACAGGTTCGCACTTCCGCCTCGGCATGCAGGCCGGTGCGCATCCCAAGGCCCGGCCGGAGTACATCGGAGCCACCGCACGGGCCGCCCGCCGGCGCGAACGGCTGCGCCTGCTCGACGAATCCATCGCTGCCCTGGAAGCTCAACTCGCCGACATCGGGGAGCAACAACGGTACGCGGATGAAGCCTTCGACGACTTCGACCGCGCCAGGCGTGAGCTCCCGCGCACCCAGGCGATCACCGAAGCGGTAAGCGAAGTGGCAGTGGTGGCGGAGAAGGTCGCCGGAGCCCGCCGCCGCCTTACCGAAACAGGCAAGCGACTCGACGGAGCGATCGCCCGGGCCCATGAGAAGAACCGGCAGCTTCGGCATGCCGCCACGGCCGCTCGTCTGCCCACTCGTCGTGAAGAACTGGACAATGTTGCCCAGGCCATCGACGACTTCGCCGACGCCGGCACGGCGCTCTCCACCTGCCGTCAGCAGGCCGAGGCTGCCGAGCGCGACATCTCCAGCCGCAAGGAAATCATCGAAGCCCAGACCGAGTCCTGCACGGACCAGGCCGAAGCGCTGCAAGCACGCAAGGACGAGTTCTCGGTTCAGGACGAACGCCTGCGCACCCAGGAGGCGACGCTCGAAGCACCCCTGCAGAAGATCCTGCAGCAGATCGCGGAATCCCAGGAGCAGCTCGCCGATGCACGGAAGTCCTTCGACCGTGCAAAGAAGGACGCCGAAGAACAGCGAGACCGGCTTCTGAAAGCCGCCCATGCCCTGGAGTTCGGCCGTACAGCACTGGCCACGGCCGTATCCGAGCAGGTGCGCACCACCCTCACCCTTGAGCCGTATGCCCGGCCCGACCTGCTGGGCCTGCTCGATGCAACCGCGGACACCGCCTGGCTGCCGCACGACATGTGGCCGAGTTCCGAACAGGCAGTCCAGGCACTCATGGACAGCCTCACTTCGGCCGATACCACCCTCACGGGCATGGAGGCCGCCAAGACCGTCGTCCCCAAAACCGTCGCCTCCCTGATCAGCGCGCTCGACGAGGCGACCCGCGGTCGCGCGATCACCGCGAGCCTCCTGAAGACCGTCACGACCAAGATCTCCAGCGCCATCACCACGCTGGAGACGGCCCTGGTGGAATCCGATCAGGGCTACCTCTTTGAGTGGGAGCCGGTCGGCGACATCATCCTGGCCCGAGTCACCGACAGCGAAGGACCGGCACCGGTAGCGGACTTCGCGCGACGCCTGGCCGAACAGCTCGCCGATCAGAGCGTGCTGCTGGAAGACAAGGAACGCACCGTCCTGGAAGACGGACTCCTGACCGGGCTGGCCCAGCAGATCCACGACCGCACCATCGCCGCCCGCGACCTGGTCAAGAGCATGGACGCCGACACGCGATCCAGGCCGATGTCCTCCGGTACCACGGTGGGCATCAACTGGGTCGTCTCCGACGCGCTTACCGACTCCCAGCAGACCGTCAACAGGCTTCTCGACAAAGACGCCTCCGGTCTCGGCCCCGTCGGCCTGGCCGAACTGCGATCCCACCTGCGCAACCAGATCCGAGCCAAAGCCGCTGCCGACGCGAAGAAGACTTACCAGCAAGTGATCACAGAGGTTCTGGACTACCGCGCCTGGCGCAAGTTCGAGCTGCGCCTGTTCCGGCCGGGCGGAAGTGAAGAGGAAAGGAGGAAGGGGGAACTCCTCACCAAGGCCAAGCACAGCGTGATGTCCGGCGGTGAGAAGTCCGCCTCCATCCACCTGCCACTCTTCGCAGCCGCCCACGCCCAGTACAGCTCCGCGTACCACACCTGCCCGCGGCTGATCGCCCTGGACGAGGCATTCGCCGGGATCGACGAGGAGTACCGTCCCGATCTTCTTGCCCTTACCGCCAAGTTCGACCTCGACCTCTTCATGACCGGCCATGACCTCTGGATCACCTACCCCGGTGTGCCGCAGATCTCGCACTACGACATGAAGCACGACGAGGCATCCCACACCGTCTCTGCCATGCTGCTCGTCTGGGACGGCGAACAGATCCTCGATGACCTTGAATACCCCGGATCCCACGATCTGGCCGCTGAACTCCTCGGCTTCACCCCCCGCCGCCACGTCCCTGCGCAGGCAGGACTGCTCGCCGACCTCTCCGACGAGGAGTCGGCGAACGACGACGCCGAGGAATCAGAATGACCACGTCAGCAGAGGCATACGAGCGCTACCGCGGCCCCGAGTTCCGCCGCCTCCTGGCCGCTGCCCGGCGCTCTCTCGAACGCAATAGCGGCGAGATCACAGGCTCCATCAGCCTGACCAACCCGACCACGGCCGAACGCAACGTCGTCGTCGGCATCACCGGCGCCTACCGCTCGGCTGATGTCCGCCGCCTCACCATCCCCCTCGCGGCATTGGAGGAGAGCGTACGCAACGTCACGGGCGGGTCGCTCCGAGGTGTCCTGGAACGGATCGGCCCCGAACTGCGCTTCCGCGCTGATGAGAGGACCACGCTCGATCAGGCCCGGCAGGAGCTCCGTGCCGAGGCCGAGACCAGCCCGCTGCACACCGCCCACCCCTGGTACCGGCAATGGCTGGCCACCCTTGCGTCCGACGGCACGATCACCGGGCTGATCAACAAGAACGACACCTACATCCTCAGCCAGGCCATCCACGTACTGGAGTACCTCCACAGCAGGCCCAGCGACTCGCCTCCGGTCATGCTGCCCGCCTTGGCCGACGCCACCACTGGAGACACCAAGGCCCTCAACCCCGGCCGCGGCTCTCTGCCCACTCTGGTCCTGCGAGCGCTTGCCACAGCACGCGGAATCCCACTCGGATCAGGAGCTGAGGCTCGTCGCGAGCTGTGGGATACCTTCGACGTCATCGTCGATGACCTCGCCAGCCGCGTCCTCGTCCTCAACCTCCCCGCGACCGGCCAAGGACTGGGCCAGTGGCTCACCGACGCCGCCCGCTCCGGTACCCCCTTCCACATCACCCTCCATCAGCTCATCACCCTGCCCATTGCCGTAAACCTGCCGACGGTCTACGTCTGCGAGAACCCGGCCGTCCTCCGCCGCGCCGCCGGCGAACTCGGCGCGAGCAGTCCGCCGCTGATCTGCGCCGAGGGCCGCCCTTCCACCGCCTTCCATCGACTCGCTCGGCTGATCACCGACGCCGATGGCACCCTGCACTACCACGGAGACTTCGACTGGCCCGGCATCGAAATGACAAATCAGCTCCGCGCCCGCTACCAGGCCCGGCCCTGGCGAATGAGCGCCGCAGACTACCTCAGCGGGGTTCACTCCGACAGCGATCACGTCCAGCTGGGAGGCAAGCCTCAAGGCACCCCCTGGGACCCAGAACTCGCCAAGGTCATGGAAAGGGAGAACCGCGCCGTCTACGAGGAAGCGGTCACCGATGCGCTCCTGGCCGAATGGTCCTCTGGGGTTACGGAGAAGATCCAACAAGGCACAAGAAGTAGCCCGTACCACTGATAATCTCAACGTTGTTGACGTGTGACGCATCGCGTCCGGCGCATTACGCCTTCGCCTGCCGGGCACGGAACGGGGGGCGATGGTGTACGAGCCGCTGCGGGAGAAGGACCCCCGAGAGATCGCGGGCTTCCGGCTGACCCGGCGTCTCGGCCAGGGCGCGATGGGCGTTGTCTACCTCGGCTATCGCAGCACCCGCCCGGTGGCGATCAAGGTCATCAAACCGGCGCTGGCAGACCAGCCGTACTTCCGGCAGCGGTTCGCCCAGGAGCTGGAGGCGATCCGGCGCGTCGGCGGATTTCACACCGCGGCACTCGTGGCCGCCGACCCAGACGCGGAGCAGCCCTGGATCGCCACCGAGTACGTCCACGCGCCCTCGCTGGAAGGGCTGCTGAACCAGCACGGCGCTGTGAGTGAGCTTGGGGCGTGGTGGCTGGCCGCGAGCTTGTCCGATGCGCTGATTCACATCCACTCCGTCCGGCTCCTCCACCGCGACCTGAAGCCCAGCAATGTGCTGGTCACCACGCAGGGCACTCGCGTGATCGACTTCGGCGTGTGCCATGTCGGTGGGGCGACGGGGCTCACCTCCGGCGACGCGCCGGTCGGCACGCTCGTGTACATGGCGCCGGAACAAGCCATGGACTCACGCAAGGCGAGCGAGGCCGCCGACGTTTACAGCCTGGGCGCGACGCTGGTACATGCGGCGACCGGGCACCCCCCGTTTTACGCCGATATGCCGGTGCAGCGGATACTGGACGTCCCGCCCGATCTGTCGGGGTTGCCCGAGAGTCTGCGAGAGCTGATTGTCGGTGCCCTGTCCTACGCTCCGGAGGCCAGGCCTACCGCCCACAGTGTGCTGGAGGCGGCCATGGACCGACTGCTGGAGCACGCAGTGCCAGTCAGTGGTCCGCTGTACCCGCCACTGCCCGCATCCTTTCTCAAGGACGTCCTGCAGGTTGAAGGGGCACCTCCGGTGCCGCCGGTTCCTCCCGAGCCGGCGCCGGCTCGGGAGGAACCGGCCGCACCGGAGGTGGGAGGCGGGGCATCGGCTGAGCCTGCCCCCGCAGGCGCGTCCAGTGGTGGGGGCGCTCCGTGGGCGGACCGTTGGCGTGGAAAGATCCGCGACCGGCGGTCCGACTTCGGCGGCTGACTCTGCCCGGCGCAGAGCGGGACAGGCAGTAAAGCAACAATGAGGCAGTTCAACAGTGATCGAAGGAGTCGGCCCAGTGACCAGCGCCGCAGGCACAGCCAAATTCGCCGCGGGAATGCAGGTCCGTGCACGGGATGAGGACTGGTTGGTGGTCGAGGTCTCCGAGACCTCGCACGACGGCACGCGCCTGGACGTCCGCGGCATCTCCCCGCTCGTACGCGACCAGCGGGCTGTCTTCTTCGCCCACGAATCCCTGGACCGGGTCACGCCGCTGCGGCCCGAGGACACCGACCTCGTCGTCGACGACTCCCCGGAGTGCCGCCGTTCCCGGCTGTTCATCGACGCGCTGATCCGCAAGACCCCCCTTCCGCTCTCCGAGCAGCGACTCGCCACGGTCGGCACGCACCTCGCCGATGACCTGGCCTACCAGCGCGAGCCTGCCAGGGCGGCACTGCGTGGCCTGCGGCCGAGGCTACTCATCGCCGACGCGGTCGGGCTGGGCAAGACCCTAGAGGTTGGGCTGCTGCTGTCGGAGCTCATCCGCCGGGGCAGAGGCGAGCGCATCCTCGTCGTCACGCCCAAGCACATCCTGGAGCAGTTCCAGCACGAGCTGTGGACGCGTTTCGCGATCCCCCTCGTACGCCTGGACTCGACCGGCATCGCACGCATCCGGCAGAACATCCCGGCCGGCCGCAACCCCTTCTCGTACTACAAGCGCGCGATCATCTCCATCGACACCCTGCGCTCCGACCGCTGGCGCAACCACCTCATGCAGGTCACCTGGGATGCCGTCGTCATCGACGAGTCCCACAAGCTGATCAACCCCGGGACCAAGAACAACCGGCTCGCAAGCCTGCTCGCTCCGAGGACTGACGCGCTGGTCCTAGCCAGCGCCACACCCCACAACGGTCAGCGAGAGTCATTCGGTGAGCTGCTGAGCCTGCTCGACCCGACCGCCATCCCGGACACCAGCGACTACGACGAGACCCAGCTCGACCATCTGTACGTCCGCCGACACAAGACGTCCCCAGACGTCTCGGCGGAGATCGGTCACAAGTGGGCCACGCGCGAGAAGCCGGAAGCCTTCGACTGTGTCGCGAGCACTGCGGAACAGAAGATCTTTGAGGAGCTGTACGACGTCTGGATCAGCCCAGGGGAAGGCCGGACGGCCCCGGTAACCGGCAAGGGTGCCCGGCTCTTCCCCTATACGCTCCTCAAAGCCTTCCTCTCCTCACACGAGGCATTGGCCGAGACGGTCAAGAACCGGATCGCACTCATCGACAAGGACGCCGAGGACCACCCGGGACAGGGGGAGAAGCGAGCCGCAGAACGCTCGGCGCTGACACAGCTCGGCGAGCTTGCTGCCGAGGCAAAGGTGCATGATGCGGCCAAGTTCCGCCGCCTCGTGGACGAGCTGAAGGACATGGGAGTCGGGCCGGACTCCGGCAAGCGCGTTGTCATCTTCTCCGAGCGCCGGGCCACATTGCGGATGCTCCATGACGCTCTGCCCGGGGCGCTGGGCTTCGAGGCTAGCGAGGAAGTAGGACGCGGTGCGATCCGCCAGCTGCATGGCGGGCGGCCCGACGACGAGCAGCAAAGGACCGTGAAGGACTTCGGGCTGGCGGACAGCGACCTGCGCATCCTGCTCACGGGTGACATCGCGTCTGAGGGCGTCAACCTGCATCGCCAGTGCCACCAGATGATCCACTACGACCTGCCCTGGTCGCTGATCACCATCGAGCAGCGCAACGGTCGTATCGACCGCTACGGCCAGCAGACCTCCCCAGAAGTCCGCGCGTTGCTGCTGATTCGCCAGGACGAGGACCCCGACGTGCCCTCCGCGGACCGACTGGTCTCCCGGCGGCTGCTGGATCGCGAGGACGAGGTCCACCGCACCCTCGGTGAGGCCGCCTCCATCCTTGGACTGCGCGACGAAGAGGCAGAGGAGAACGTAATCAAGGCGGGACTGGCCGACGGAAAGACGCTCGACGAGATCGTTCCCGCACAGCCGGTCGACCCCTTCAACCTGTTCATGGCCCACCACACCGTCGACGGGTCCGGGGCGCACTACCGCGTACCGCAGCTGTTCGCCTCGACACGGGCCTTCGTCGAGGACGCCCTCGACGAGGTCTACGGCAACCCCGAGCAGAAGATCGGGAAGGCATGGGACACCGACTACCCGGAGATGCTCTCCTTCGCCCCGGACCGCGAACTGCAGCGCCGCCTCCTCGTCCTCCCGCAGAGCTACCTGGACGAGCGCGGCGTACTCGACAAACTCAGGGTCACATTCGATGCCGGGTTCGCTCAGCAGCGCCTGGACCGCGCACGTGAGCGCAGCGGCGAACGAACGAAGGGCACGATCACGAAGCAGGCGCGACGCGAGACCTCCGGTTGGCCGGACGTCAGCTACCTCACCGACCAGCACCCGGTGGTTGAGTGGCTTACCGACAAGGTCTTGGTCCGCCTCACCCGCAACGCCGCGCCTGTCATCACGGCCAACGTCCCCGGGCCGGTGTTCCTGATGCAGGGGATGTACTCCAACGCCAAGGGCCATCCGACCGTCCTCGCCTGGTCCTGCGTGACCGGGCTGGAGCACGGCAAGCCCGTGTTCAACGACGATCTGGTCGGCGTCCTGGAGCGCGCCGGCGTGAAGCCGAAGATGCTCAACCGGCCGTTCGCCGGGGACATCGTTGCCCTGCGTGCCCTCGTGCCACGCGCTGTTGAAGCCACTCGGCAGCACCTGCTCGAGCTACGTAGCAGCCAGGAAGAACCGCTCATCGAGCAATTGGATGAGTACGAAAAGCGCCTGTCGGCTTGGCGCAAGGCGAGCCAGTCGACGTTCGAGCAGCTCACTCTCGGCGTCCGGCGCGAGCACGAGGAACAGCGGGTTGAGACCACCGCCATAGAGGTCGAGCAGCTCATCGAACAGCTCGCCACCCAGGGCGACTCGATGATCCGCGTGATCGGGGTCCTCGCCCCGGCCGCTGTAACCGGTGAACAGAAGGGTGCGTGACCACCGTGGCATTCGAAGCGATCATCAACCGCGGTGAGTATATTTCCGCGCACTACCTCGCCGAGCTTTTTGCCAAGGACCTCGCCGACCTGCGCAAGCGCTGGACGGCAGCAGACCGGGCCGGAAAGCCCACATCCCGTTCGGGCATGAGGAACCTGGGCCGTGACTACTTCAAGGCCAAGGTCCGCATCACCGAGAAGGACGACTTCGGCGGATCCGAGCTGCGCACGCTGAACGAAGCTCTGCTCTCAGCCCTCGCCTACATCCAGCGTGGAGAGGTGCCGCCGGAGCGCGAGGACGACAGTCACACCAAGATCCAGCGCGGCGCCTTCGAGATCATGCACAGCGACAAGCACCGCGAAGTTCCCGTCGCCCTCGCGGTGAAGGGGCCCGGGGGCGTCGAGCTGGTCGCGCTGGACGTCACCTGGACCACGGACGCCGAACTCGTCACCTCCGATATCGAAGATGGCGGCGCGGAGTTGCTTGCTCCCATCGCTCTCGACGGCAAGAACGAGATCACCAGCGCGGCGGACGCCGTCACCTTCCTCTTCGGGAGCGAGGAGGCGTACGCGCCAAGGTTTGTTCTGCTGCTCGCTGGCGGTGCCATGCTACTCGCCGACCGCACCGCGTGGCATGAGGGCCGATTCCTGGGCGTCAGCATCGACGCCGCCCTCGACCGCAACCTGGGCGCCGACGGCGGCGAACTGGAAGCCGTCTCGGCTCTGTTCGGTGCGGAATCACTGCTGACGGAGGGCGGGGCCGCCGGGTTCCTGGACAACCTCGTCGACAAGGGCCGCAAGCACGCCGTCGGGGTGTCCAAGGAGCTGCGGGCGGGCCTGCGGCAGTCCGTCGAACTGATCGCCCAGGAAATCCTGGACCGCATCCACGACCAGGACGCGGACCCCTCCGAACTCGGCGACAGCACCGAACTGGCCAACCGGCTCACCCAGGAGTCGCTGCGCTACCTGTACCGCGTCCTGTTCCTGCTGTACGCAGAAGCCCGACCGGAACTGGGCATCCTGCCCAGCAAGGACGACGCATACCAGGACGGCTACGGTCTCGGCCGACTCGGCGAGCTGGTCTCCTATGACCTCCCCGACGAAGCCCAGGACGGCTTCCACTTCCACCAGTCCCTCGACCTGCTTTTCCGTCTCGTCGACCAAGGGCACCGCGCACTGGAGGAGAAGCAGCCCAGCGACACCGGATTGGACGCGGACGGTATCCGCTTTGAGTCCCTGCGCAGCGACCTGTTCCACGGGAACGCCACGCCGCTGATCGGCTCGGTACGCATCGATGGCCAGCGCGTCGACACGCGACTGCGAAATAAGGTGCTATGGCGGGTATTGAACCGCCTCATGCTCAGCCACGGCGCCAGCAAGGGCTTCATCTCCTACGCCCAACTCGGCATCAACCAACTCGGCGCTGTGTACGAAGGGCTGATGTCGTATACCGGCTTCTTCGCCGCCGAGGATCTGTACGAGGTCGCCAAGCCGGATTCAGACGGACTGGCCGGCACGTGGGTCGTCCCTCAGCGCGAAGCCGACAACTACGACGACGAGGTTTTCGTCAAGCGACCCGACGAGATCACGGGCGTACCCAGGCGGGTCCAGCACAAGAAGGGCTCGTTCGTCTACCGCCTCTCGGGCCGGGAGCGTCAGCGGTCCGCCTCGTACTACACCCCTGAAGTGCTCACCCGCAGCACGGTCAAGCACGCCCTGGCCGAACTACTCGACCAGGACGGTGAGACGACGAAGGCTCGCGATATCCTGGACCTGCTCGTGTGCGAGCCGGCACTGGGCTCAGGAGCCTTTCTCAACGAGGCCATCAACCAGCTCTCGGCGGAGTACCTGCGCCGCCGCATGGCCGAGCTCTCCGTCGAGCGCGGCCAAGACGTCCAGCTGCCTCCAGACCAGTACGAGGCGGAGCTGCAGAAAGTCAAGGCGTACCTGGCCCTCCACAACTGCTATGGCGTGGACCTCAACCACACCGCCGTCGAGCTGGCCGAGGTGTCACTGTGGCTCAACGCGATGCATGAAGGGTTGAAGGCCCCCTGGTTCGGCCTCCACCTGCGCCGCGGCAACTCCCTCGTCGGTGCGCGCCGGGCAGTGTACGCGGCTGAGA
Source organism: Streptomyces sp. NBC_01551 (assembly GCF_026339935.1). Classification (NCBI taxonomy): domain Bacteria; kingdom Bacillati; phylum Actinomycetota; class Actinomycetes; order Kitasatosporales; family Streptomycetaceae; genus Streptomyces; species Streptomyces sp. NBC_01551. Next base: position 5,999,449 of record NZ_JAPEPX010000001.1, on the reverse strand, counting down.
CGCTGAGGAAGAAAGCGTGGCTGACCACAGTGCCGGTCGATCGCCCGTTGAGGGAAGGCACAGAAGAAGGCGTCTTCAAGGAAGGCGAGGAGATCCATCACTTCCTGCTCCCAGCCAAGGGATGGGGAGCGGTCGCCGACTCAGACGAGGCGAAGGAGCTGGCCAAGGAAGACCGGGATCAGCTCGCCGAGTGGCGTAAGCAAGCCGCCTCCACCCCGAGCGTCGCCCAGAGCAAGCGGCTACTGGCCCTTGCCATTAGAGTCGAGCGTCTCTGGGAGCTGGCCAGGCGGCGACTCGTCGTCTCTGAGCGGGAGATTCGCCGCGACATCGCCGTTTGGGAGGTGGCGCCGGACCGGCCGCTGCCCCGATCCTCGGGAGCCGTTTCCCGGGAGCAGATCGAGGCAGCCCTCAAGGAACCCGGCGCACCGCTGGGCCGACTGAAGCTGGTGATGGACGCCTGGTGCGCCCTCTGGTTCTGGCCGGTGGGTCAGCACGACACGCCTGAGCCCCCAGACCTGGGCGAATGGCTGGACTTCTGCGAGGCCGTTCTTGGCGTGCCGCCGGCCAAGGCGAAGGCTGCCAAGGCAAAGGGTGTCAAGAAGGCCAGCTCCGCAGGACACGATGACCTCTTCGGCCTCTTCGGCGACACCGGCGACTTCGAACAACTTGCAGTAGACGACTCCAACGACCGGCTCATGAGTCAGTGCGCCGAGATGCCCGCGATCGCATTGCGCTTCCCGTGGCTCAGCGAAATCGACGCGATCAGCAGGCGGGAGGGATTCTTCCACTGGGAACTGGAGTTCGCCCACGTCTTCTCCCAGGGTGGCTTCGACTTGCAGGTGGGGAACCCTCCTTGGCTCAAGTCCGAATGGAAGGACGACCTGGCGGTCGCGGAGTACGACGCTTGGTTCGGTTTGGAGAAGCAAGCGTCCGCGGACACAAAGGCCGAACGGAGGGTGACGGCGCTGGCCAAGCGCAAATCTCTGCGAGCATACCTTGCCGACGTCTCCTCTTGGGTCGGCGGCGACTCGCACCTGGGCTCGGCAATCGAGCACCCGGTACTCGCAGGACTGCAGACCAATCTCTATTTGAATTTCATGGAACGGTCCTGGCGCAACCTGAGTCCTACCGGAACAGCGGCCTTGATCCATGAAGAGAACCATTTCTCCGTTCCAAAGGGCGGCGCCTTCCGGACCGCTACTTACTCCAGGCTCAGGCGACACTTCCAATACGGCAACAACATCTTGCTCTTCGAAGATGTCGACAACAACAAGTCCTTCGGGGTGAGCATCTATGGCCCGCCTCGCGAGATCGACTTCGTACAGATCGCACGCGTCGTGCATCCCTCCACAGTGGACGGTTCCTTCACGCATCACGGCGAAGGCCCCTTGCCCGGGATCCAATTCCCCGAGGGCGGCTGGGACCTGCGTCCCCACCGTGACCGAATCGTCCCGGTGAATCGCGAGGTCCTCGCCAGCTGGGCCGCTGTAATCGATGAGCGAGGAACCCCCGCTGAACAGGCTCGGGTGCTGCGCGCAGTGACGGTGGAGGACGACCGAGCGCTCCGGATCCTCGCAACGTTTCCCGAACGGCTCCACGACCACCAGCACTGGTGGTCCCGTGAACTAGACGAGAAGGGGGCGAAGGACAAGGGGATCATCGAGCGCCGCACTGCCGTACCCACCTCCTGGGACGAGGCTGTTCTACAGGGGCCTCACTTTTCGGTCGCTACCCCCTTTGCTAAGCAGCCCAACCCAGGTTGCAAATCCAACAAGGATTACACCGAATGGGACTTGGAAGAACTTCCCGAGACCCTAGTGCCGCGTACGAACTATGCACGGGCGTGCTCGGGCGAAGATTTCGCAACAGCACGTCGCGACTGGGATGGGGCCCCCTCGGGGGAGTTCTTTCGCGTCGCCTGGCGCAATATGGTGACTTCGAATAATGAGAGGTCACTGAAAGCGGCGATTATTCCTCCAGGGCCGACTCACGTGCACACGGTGCATACCCTCGCCTTGAGCTCGAATCGCGATACGGGAGTCGTGGCCGGTCTCTGGGGCTCGCTTGTCTTCGATTACTTGGTCAAAGTCTCAGGTGCTTCGAAGGTCAATATCGAGCTGGCCCGCAGCTTCCCAGCTCCTCTCTCCCACCCTCTCGCCACACCTCTCCTTGTGCGTGTCCTCCGCCTCAATTGCCTGACCCGCGACTACGCCCCCCTATGGGAGGAACTCCACGACCCGGCCTGGCTCAAGGACCGGTGGACCGATCCAGCATCCCCCCGCCCCGCGCTCCAGCAGGTCGGCGAGGCTTGGTCCATGGCCACCCCGCTGCGTACCGAGTACGACCGCCGGATGGCTCTGGTGGAGATCGACGCGCTCGCGGCAGTGATGGTGGGGCTCAGTGCGGAGCAGCTGTGTGCCATGTACCGCTCTCAGTTCGCAGTACTACGCAAGTACGAGTGGGAGGCGTTCTACGCAGCTGACGGGCACAAGATCGGGGCAGCCACCCACAACGTTGGCGTTCGGCAGACGCCCGAAGAGACAGCTGTCGTCAAGGCGTGGGTAAAGGCCGCACGTGCCGGCGACCCGACTCCCGAGGCTCCGGAGGGCTGGGTGAAGCCTGACCGCGAAGCCGAGATGACCCGGGCCCACGCGGACTTCACCGCGCGACTGCTTGCTGGCGAGTACGGAGACTACGCCGCGTACGCGGCCGAGCACCGAGATCACGGCAACCTCCTCGGCTCGGCTGAAGCCGACCGAGCTCTCGTCGATCTTCCGGCAGAAAGCAGGTAAGACGCCGTCATGTTGCCCTCTCTGGTTGCCGAGGATCTTCGTCGTGCCCTCGCCACCTACCTCACTACGAGCTTCGCGCTCGCCGATGACGACGTACGCGACGAGCTCGACGCGTTTCTGGAGCGGCCGGAGAGCCGACTGTTCCGCGGCCCTTACCTGCGGGTACGCACTCCCTTCCGAGAGGCATCCTCTGACTGGGCGGCTGCGCTCGACTGGACGCCGAAGGACTTCACGCCCTATACACACCAGGCCGCCGCCTGGCAGCGACTGTCCTCGAAGGCAGGGCGTCGGCCGGAGCCGACCATCGTCACCACGGGTACCGGGTCCGGTAAGACCGAGTCGTTTCTCGTGCCGATCCTGGATCACTGTGCTCGTGCCCGCGCTGCTGGACAGCGGGGCGTCAAGGCCCTGCTGCTCTACCCTATGAACGCGTTGGCCGACGACCAGGCTCGCCGTATCGACGACTTCCTCGGTACGGAACCGGAGCTGAAGGACGTCACTGCCGGCATCTACATCGGCGGCGCAACTGGCCCCCGTTCGGCGTCGGACGAGGACGAGAACGAGCCTGGCCCTTACGGTCGCGACACCGGGGCGACGTCGCTCGCTGGCGATCCCACCATCAGCCACCTGATCACCGATCGGGACGCGATCCGCGCCGATCCGCCGGACATCCTGCTCACCAACTACAAGATGCTGGATTTGCTCCTCCAGCGCATTCCGGATGCCCCGCTCTGGAAGACAGATTCCCTCGCCTTCGTCGTGCTCGACGAGTTCCACACTTATGACGGCGCCCAGGGCACCGACGTGGCGATGCTGTTGCGCCGCCTCGGCGCAGCCACTGGAGCAGCCCGTGCGGGACGCCCCCTTGGCGACATCACGCCTGTGGCAACGTCAGCGACGCTCGGCGGGGGAATGGCCAGCGGCACGTCCTCCCTCGCTCTGGATGGACCTGAGAAGCCCGATCGGGAGCTGTTGCGCGAGTTCGCGGAGAAGGTCTTCGGGACGCCCTTCCCCGATGCCGCGCTGGTTGGAGAGAACCGGTTGCTGCCCGGTGAGGTGGTCACCGACCCTGACTTCCTACTGCCCTCGCCGGCACCTGCAGCTCTGGCGGCTCTACCCGACCCGCTGGACGACGAGTCGGCCCTTGAAGACCTGGCTCGGCTCATGCTCGGTCAGCCTCTCACCGATCCGATGCAGATCGGCGCCAAGCTGAAGCAGCACATTCTGGTCAAGGCGATCCTGGATGTCGCCGGGAGTAATCCGGTCACCATCCCCGATGTCGCCCGCGAGTTCGCTCAGCGGGGTGGCGGACCGGCCTGGGACGAGGCCGCGCGCAGCGACCCGCGGCTCGTCGAGCTTGCCTTCGCACGGATCCTCGCGCTGATCTCCCATGCCCGTACTCCGCACCCCGTGACGGGAAAGCCAGGACCGTTTCTGCGTGTTGAGGCTCAACTATGGGTGCGCGAGGTCCGTCGCGTCATCCGTGCGGCGACCTCCGAGCCGCACTTCCGCTGGTACGACGACGACGGGCCGACCGGCGACTCACGGCCAAACCCCGCCAACCTCGCTATCTACCAGCCGACCGAAGTCGACAGCGCCGGGGAGATCGGCGAGCGGACCGATGCGTCGCGGCGCCCTGTCGGGCCGCCCTATCGGCGGCATCTCCCTGCTGTGTACTGCAGGCACTGCGGGCGTTCTGGCTGGGCAGCGCTGTCCACGGAACTGGAGTGGCAGCAGCTCAAGACCAACACCCTGGAGATCTATCAGGCTTCGGCGCAGGGGAAGCGGGCCGTGCGCTGGATGCTGCGGGCCCGCCCCGACGAGTACCCCGTGCTGCACCTGCACGCGGAGAACGAACGGCTGACGACGAATCCGACCGAGGACACGGTCGCGGTCATCACCCCCCATGAACCTCTGCCGGCGAATGTGGGGGACGAGTGCCCCTCGTGCGGTCTCGACGACGGCATGCGCTTCCTTGGTGCGGGCACCGCCACGCTCGCCTCGGTGACTACCACGCAGCTCTTCTCCGACCGGGGGCTCGCCGGCAACGAGCGGAAGCTGCTCGTGTTCACTGACTCGGTGCAGGACGCCACCCACCGCGCCGCGTTCATCGCCAACCGCAGTTTCGGCTTCACCTTCCGCGGCCTGTTGACCAAGCACCTCACCCCGGGCCAGCCGGTCGCTGTTCACGATCTCGCCGCTGACGCCGCCGAAGCCGTTGTTTCGGCCGCCGGCTCGGGCAAGCGAAGTGAACTTGCCTCCATCGTCCCGCCTGACCTGCGAGAGAACCCGGACATCCTCACGCTCCTCGACGAAACCGAGGACTTTAGCGATGCCGGCGCAGAGATGCTGCAAAGCCGCATGGTCTTCCAGACCCTTCTCGAGTTCGGGCTGCGCTCCCGGCTGGGCCGCACGCTGGAGCTGACCCGAACCGCTGCAGCGGAGGTCAGTCTCAAGGACCTACCCGCCCTCTGCGCCGAGCTGCGGGAGCGGCACCAGCGCCTGCCCGGGCAGATTTCACTGCCTGCAGGCGACGGGGCGTACGCGGTATTCCTGCGCGGGCTGGCCGAGAGACTCCGCCTGCGGGGAGCCCTCTATCACCCCTGGCTGCAGGAGTACATCCGGCAGGCCGGCGCTAGGCGCTGGCCGATCTGGGGCGGGCGTCCCACCGGCATGCCCGCTTTCCCCAGAGGCCTCGCTGCTCCCTCGTTCCCGGTATCAGGCGGCACCCGCACCACCGGCTTTGACTCCCTGTCCCGCGACAACACCTGGTTCGCGGACTGGGCCCACAGGGCGCTGGGCTGCGACCGGCGCGAGGGGCGCGCGGTGGCTGAGCTTGCTATGAAACTGCTCGCACAGCGCGAAATTCTGGCCACCTATCATGCCGAAGGCGGCGCGCTCGTCTACGCGCTCAAGCCCCGCAACGTTCTGGTGCACCGTATCGACGATAATGCTGACGGTCCGGACGGCGGGGGCGGCGTGAACGCGTGCGGGGTGCGCTGCAACACCTGCACCTGGCGGCAGACTGTGCCGCCCGGCCGCCGCAAGGACTGGCTCGGCACCGCGTGTCTGCGTTTCCACTGCTCGGGTCATTTCGTGGAGGACGACCGCGATTACACCGCCGACTACTACCGGCACCTGTACACGATCGACCGTCCAGGCGATGTTCTGACCGCTGAGCACACCGGAGCGCTCAGCCGCGAGCGGCGTGAGCGGGTCGAAGCGGCCTTCAAGAACCGGGCCTCAGCCTTCGACCCGAACGTTCTCACCTGTACACCCACCCTTGAGCTCGGCATCGACATCGGTGACTTGTCTGCCGTGCTGCTCGCCTCAATGCCGCCCGCTCCCGCCAACTATGCTCAGCGGATTGGCCGCGCAGGGCGCAGCACCGGCAACTCGCTCACGGTCACCTTCGTGCCGCGAGGTGCCCGAAGCCACTACTACCTGCACGTTCCGGAGCAAATGCTGGCGGGCCGGATCATTCCGCCGGACTGCTACCTGGACGCCTCGGAGATCCTGCGCCGCCAGTACCTGGCGTTCCTCTTCGACCGTGCCGCAGACCGCAGTCTCTGGGAAGGCACGGCGATCCCGGAGCGCCCCATGCCTCCGCGCATCGGTGAGCTTTTCGGTCATGGTCTGGCCGAGGACGGCTGGTTCAGGCGCTTCCTCGACGTCGCGGGCGCTCGCCATGCCGAGCTGTCCGCCGCGTTCATCTCTCTGTTCCCTGCCATGACGCCAGCCGCAGCCCAGGGCGTCCAGCACTTCGCCGCCCAGGGTCTGGAGGAGACCGTCGGGGCCGCGGCGAGCGCGTGGAACAAGCGTGTGGCTGCCCTGCGGGCGCGGATGCGGCAGATCGGCCGGGCCTTCGACGCGCTCTCGACCGCTTCCGGCGACCCGGAACGTGACAAGCAGAGGCGCCAGCTCTTCGCGGAGCAGCGAACCGTTCGCAAGCGCCGGGACGCCCTCGTCTCGGAGAACTCGATCAACGCCCTGGTACGGCTGGGCCTGCTGCCCAACTACACCCTCCACGACGACGCGACAGTCCTCGACGCCACGTTGTGGTGGAAGGATAGCGACGGGGAATTTGACGAGAGCTCGACCGACTACGGCCGCGGCTCTCGGCTCGCGCTGACGGAACTTGCCCCCGGCAACATCTTCCACAGCGATGGCTACAAGTTCATCGTCAGCAGCGTGGACCTTGGTACAGGTGTCGGCAGCGGCGAAGACTCCTACGCTCTGTGGCGGTTCTGCCCCGAATGCGGGTTCGTGGCCACAGAGGAGACCGGACTCGACATCGCCGCCTGCCCGCGCTGCAAGGCACCACAGATCGCTGACCCCGGCGCTGTCCACAAGGTTCTGGTGCCCGAACGGGTCATGGCCCGCGAGCGGCGCGAGGACGCCCGGCTGACCGATGAGCGAGACGAACGGGAACGCCGGCAGTTCGACGTGGTCACCCTCGTCGACATCGACAAGGACCAGCCGCAAGGGCTGAGGGCCTGGCGCCGCTCCGGTAGCGGCCTGCCCTTCGGCGTCGAGTTCGCCCGCGTCGCGACGATCCGCACGATCAATCTCGGGCCCGCAGCCGCACCCGGCTCGACCCACGCGATCCGCGGCGAAGACGTCCAGGTCTCCGGCTTCGAGACGTGCCTGGAATGCGGTGGTGTCCGTGGCACCCACCCGCAGGCATGGGACCCCTCGGCCCAGCGAATCGGCACGCGGCACGCGTACTGGTGCTCACATCGCGACGACGGCGTGACCCTGGAGCCGACGGAGAAACTGCTGCTGGCTCACGAGCTGACCACCCAGGCACTGCGGATCCTGTTGCCCGTCTCCACGATGGACCTCAAGGAGCGTCTGATCTCCTTCAAGGCAGCCCTGCTCCTGGGCATCACCAAACACTTCGGTGGAGCGCCCGACCATATCCGCGTGGTCACCGACAGCATGCCCGGCGACAGCCAAGAGCTGCGGCGGCGCTTCCTCGTCCTGCACGACTCGATGCCCGGCGGCACCGGTTACCTGGAACACCTTGCGGATGCCGCAATCCTGCACCGTGTCCTGACGCTCGCGCAGACTGCACTGCGGGACTGCCCCTGCCAGAAGGAGGAGCAGCGCACACCTTGCCACCGCTGCCTGCTGCCCTTCGTGTCCAGCAGCGAACACCCACACGTCTCGCTGCGCATCGCGAAGGACCTTCTGGACGAGATCCTCAAGGACTGGGCAGTCGAGCCGGTCGACACCCTTTCCGGCGTCCGCATCGACCAGCTCGTAGAAAGCGAACTGGAGGACCGGTTCGTCCGCACCCTTATCGCGTGGGGGCGGCGGGTAGAAGAGGACGGATCGGTAGCCGCCAAGGCGGGCCAGGGCGGCGTGGAGCACGAACTCCGTTTCACCCTCGGAGATGCGGCCACGCGCTGGCGCATGCGGGACCACGTACGGATGAACACCGCCGTGCCCAGCGAGCCCGATTTCCTCCTGGAACGGACCGATGGGCGTGCGGAGCGGGTCGCGGTCTTCCTCGACGGCTTCGCCTTCCACGCGAGCGAGAAGGTCAACCGCATCGCCGATGACGCCGCCAAGCGGGCAGCCCTGCGGGCGGACGGCGTGTTGGTGTGGCAGCTGACCTGGGACGACGTCATGACGTGGGCAGCGGGTGTCGGCAACACGGCGGAGGGGCAGCAGGTCCGTGCCGTTGCCAGGCCCCTTCACACGGATGCCGCGCTCCAGCTCGCTCGCCAGATCCACCAGAGCCTGGTCGGAGAGGCCCGCCCCGATGACACCCTCGACCCGGTGCTCCGCAACCCCGTCGAGACCCTGCTGGAGTTCCTTGCCGACCCCGACCGGGCCAAGTGGGCGCGGCGGGCATCCGGCCTGCTGGGCGGCTTCGGTGCGGCATCGCGTCCTCAACCGGTAGACCGCGAAGAGATCGGACGAGTACTGCCCGACGTCCTGCGTGGCGCGAACCTGCCCTCCTCGGCCTCGGCCACGGAGGCCGTGGCTCTCGACGCACGCACCACGGGCCATGCACGGATCATCGGCCTGCTGGACCGCCGTCCCGAGCCGCGCAGCAAGCAACCGGACATGCGGGCTTGGTCGGCTCTTGCTGTGCTCGACGACCGGCCCGAAGCCATGACAGGCGACGAGCACAAGGAACGCTGGATGGACTGGCTGCGCTGGTCGAACCTGCTGCAGTTCCTGCAGTCGGCCGACGGCGACGAGCTCCCCCGGTCCTTCCACCAGGTCGCGGTGTCCACCAGTGACCAGGCAGATCCACACACTGTGGCCCTGCTGACCAGCGCGCTGCCCACGGAGGCAGGTGTACCGCAACCACTGCCACAGGTATGGACCGAGGCGATCGAATGGGCCTCGTCCAAGGTCGAGGACGTCCTGGTCGCTCTCGCCGAGCAAGCACGCAGCGGACGCATCGAGGTACCGGAAGTCGGCTTCGAGTACGGGGACCAGGCGATGCAGGCAGAGCTCGCCTGGCCGGAGGAGAAGGTCGCAATCTTTATCGACCTCGACGAACGGCGAGACGCCTTGTTTGAGCGCGACGGGTGGTACGTCGCACAGGCCGGCGCTGTGGAAGTGAATGAACTCATCAAAAAGTTGGAGGGGAACTGATGTCCGGCGCCAAGGTGATCATGGCGGACGTCTTCGGAAAGTCCTATGACGCGCTGGACGGCTCCGTCCAGCCGCAGGTGTTGCAGTTCATCATGAAGATGCAGCGCGACCCGGACTCCAACGGGCTCAACCTGAAGCCTCCGAAGGGCGCCCGGGACAAGAGGGTCCGCACGGCGCGGGTCACCGACAACTACAGAGCCGTGCTGATGCACTACGCCGACCGCATCTATTACCTGGTCGCGGTACTGCCGCATGACGACGCGTATGACTTCGCCGCGAACATCCTCTTCGACATCAACAAGGTCACCGGCGGCATCGAGCTGATCAACCTCGGCAGCCTGTACGGCACGCTCAGCGGACAACCCAAGCCCGCCGACACCGCGCCCGATGCCCCCTCTCTGTTCGCCGGTGTCTCCGACGCCGACTTCGAACGACTGGGCGTCCACACGTCCATCGTTCCGGCGCTCCGCGAGATCCACAGCGAGGACGCCGTGCTGGGCATCGTCGAGACCCTGCCTAAGCTGGCCCGCGACGTCATCCTGTGCCTCGCCGACGGCATGACCGTCGAAGAGGTCTGGGAACAGGTCAGTTCACTCGCGGCCACCAAGGACAAGGTCGACACCCAGGACTACGAGGCAGCGATCGAACGGCCGGCCACCAAGGAAGCCTTCGTAGTCACCGGCGACTTCGCCGAGTTCGGACGAATCCTCACCGAACCACTCTCCGCATGGCGAATCTTCCTGCACCCGGCGCAGAGAGCGCTGGCCGAGCGCAAATCCCCTTACAAGGGCTCCGTCCGCGTCACTGGAGGCCCCGGTACCGGAAAGACGGTGGTAGCCCTCCACCGAGTGAAGGCCCTCGCCGAGCGGCTGCCCGCCGGCCAGGCCATCCTGCTCACGACCTTCACCACCAATCTCGCCAACCTGCTGAAGTCCATGCTCAAGGACCTCGGCGGTGCCCAACTGCTGGCCAAGGTCGATGTCCGGAACATCGACAAGGTTGCCTACGGCACCGTGAAGGAGACCTTCGGCTCGGAAGCGCCCAGCCGGCTCAAGGACAGTGAGATCCTCAACCGCTGGATCGAACTCGCCCAGGAGCAGCAAACGCCCCGTTTTGACGGCCGGTTCCTCGACGCTGAGTGGAAGCAGGTCGTACTGGCTCAGGACATCCGCAGCCGTGACGAATACTTCGCCGCCAGCCGTGCTGGCCGCGGCCGCCGCCTCAATCGCCCCGAACGCGCACAGGTCTGGTCCCTCGTCGAGGAGTTCGAGCGCAGGCTCGATCGCGAGAAGGCCGCCGGCGTCACCCAACTCGCCGTTCAGGCAGCCCGGATCGCCTCCGGCTGGTCCGACGAAGAACGTCCATACCGGCACATCATCGTGGACGAGGCACAGGATCTGCACGCAGCCCACTGGAAGCTACTCCGCGCGCTGGTCCCCGACGGCGACGACGACCTGTTCATCGTTGGCGACGCACACCAGCGGATCTACGACAACCGGACATCCCTGAGCGCCCACGGCATCAAGATCCGTGGCCGCTCCAAGCGACTGACCCTTAACTACCGCACCACCCGACAGATCCTCGCAGCCTCCCTGAACCTGCTCGGCGGCTCCACGTTCGACGACCTTGACGGGAATCCGGAACAGCTTCGCGGATACCGCTCCGTCCTGGCGGGAGCCCACCCCGAGACCACCGGCTACCGCACGGCCGCGGAAGAGATGACGGCATTGGCCAAGCGCGTCGACAGCTGGCAGCAGGAAGGGATCAAGCCCCACGAGATCGCGGTCGTGGCCAGAACCCATGCGACCGCCGACAGCGCTGTTCAGGCGCTCCGTGACGCCAAGCTGGCCGCAGTGAAGGTCGAGGACTACCGCGTCCCCGACCCCGACGAAGGCGTCCACGTCATGACGATGCACCGCATCAAGGGACTCGAATACCGCGCAGTCGCCATCGTCGGGGCTGGCGCTCAACAAATGCCTCTGCCCAGCGCCATCACACTCGAGCGCGAGGACCGCCTCCAGCACGCCGCGGACCTCCGCCGCGAGCAGTCGCTCCTCTTCGTTTCCGCCACACGTGCCCGCGAGCAGTTGTCCATCAGTTGGTCAGGCCGACCGAGCCAGTTTCTGGAGCCTCACGCAGCCTCCTGAGGGCAAGCGTCCGAAGCGCATTACCACCGCTCAAAACGATCCATCAAACGTCCTGCTGGCAGCAGTCCCGCAATCAGCCTGGTCGCCGAGGTGGCCGTGGCGGTCAAACCGTCACGGCCCCCAGGTCTTGCCTGGCCAGCGCCTTCGGGCCGTACCCAGCTGCACGGGTTTGTCGAGCGGCACTCATACGGACCCGACCACCCACCGTGCAGGCTGCGGCTGTCGGTTGTCCGGGATCTCCAGCAGCTCGACCGACCGGGATGTACCTCCTTACCTACACCATCTCGCCAACGAGCACGGTGGCCCCAGCCTCCCCCGCCCCACGGCCTGCCTTGGCCATCGGCCCGCTCTCCACTCGAACGGGGCAGCGTCTCAGGCTGTACCGACCACAAGCACGTGGGCCGAGGCGTCAGTGAAGACGCCGTGCTCGTCTGCGAGGCGCGCCGTCGCCACCGCGTCCGCCAGCAGCGCCCTCGCCGCTTCCTGGCCCGCGCAACGGCCAGCCGCGACTACGTAGGCCCACCCCGGGCCCTCGATCCCGTGCACCCGCACACCCGTGAGCCCTGCTTCGCCCGCCTCTTGGGCAAGCTCGTCAGCCGTATGAAAATGCGCCACGGTGAAGCCTCTACTGCCGTCGTAGGAGCCGGTACGGACTACCTCCGTGACCTCGCTGGCGAGCAGCTCCGGAGACAGGCCGGCGCTCACGGTGTAGTCCTGCATCAGGGAGTACCGGGAGATCCCCGCGGCCGCCACCACACCGCCTGGTACGACGACCCGGCTGGCCTCCCTCAACGCCGCGAGCCGGTCTCCGCGCTCCGCCAGGTGGTACAGCGGGCCCAGTAGCAGCACCGCGTCGAAGGTGCCGGCCTCCACGTCCAGGTCGCGGGCATCCCCAAGCTGAGCAACACACCGCGGCGCGCGCTCACGTGCCTGCTCCACGTGCTTTGGCACGGGGTCCAGGAGGAGCACCTCGTATCCCTCTTCGGTGAGCCAACCGGCATGCGTACCCGGACCACCGCCCACGTCCAGGACCCGAGCTGGTGCTGGAGGCAGGTAGCGACGTAACAGCTCCTGGGTCCGCTCGAACTCCAGACGGCCCGTCGCTGTGGAATGCAGCCGGGACGCCTCGTCGTACTCCGTGTAGAAGCCCGCGATCCGTGGGTCAATGGTCGTCATACCCGGCGAGAGTAGGGCCGAGCGAAGCAGCCCGTCACCCGGATATCCGGCGTCGGCGCCGCCGCAGGTCCGCCCGGACGGCGAAGGGCAGAGGAGCGCACAGACTCCACCCCATTGGGTCTAACCCGAGTGGCCGGGAGCATGCTCCCGTGACCAAACTGGATCGTGCTGATCGACTACTGGCCACTGCTCGGTCTGCGGCTGACGACGCCCCGCCTGGAGCTGCGCCTGCCCCAATCGGACGAGCTGGCAGCACTGGCCGATCTCGCACGCGACGGCGTTCACGACCCGTCACAGATGCCGTTCAGCAGTGGCTGGACCGACCTGCCCGAGACCGAACGGGCTCGCTCCGTGGTCCAGCATCACTGGCTGCGGCTCGGAAACTGGAGGCCGGAGGACTGGTCCATCAATCTGGCCGTCTTCCTCGGTGGCCGGCCTGTGGGTATGCAGGCCATGGCGGCCAAGCGCTTCGCGCTGGTGCGAGAGGTCAACACAGCTTCTTGGCTCGGACGGTCGTATCAGAGTCAGGGCATAGGCACAGAGATGCGGGCTGCCGTGCTGCACCTGGCATTTTCCGGGCTGGGCGCTGACGAGGCAACGACAGGGGCGTTCGCCGACAACGCTCAGTCCTTGGCTGTATCCCGCAAGCTCGGATATGTCCCGGACGGAATCGAACGGCGGGTGGCGCGCGGGGAGGTCGTGATCTTGCAGCGGCTTCGCCTCCCCCGGGGTCTATGGCGGCCAGCGCTCGCGAAAGGGACCGAGATCACGGGGCTGGTCCCGTGCCTGCCGCTGTTCGGATTGGCGGCCGGGGAGACCGCAGACCCGTCCTGACGGTCTGGACACGGATTCCACCCCGCGCTCATCAGATAGTCACACATGGCCTGAACTCGACTACGCAGTAAGGGAATTACCACACCACCAAGGCCGATACCATCTACCGTCATGACGACCGCATCTCCTCGCCAGGGCGTACCCGACAAGCCCACACTCGACGGCCTTGAGGCCAAATGGGCTCCGACCTGGGACGAGCAGGGCGTATACGTATTCGACCGCACCGCGCCACGGGAGCGGGTGTACTCGATTGACACGCCGCCGCCCACCGTGAGCGGCTCCCTCCACGTCGGACACGTGTTCTCCTACACCCAGACGGATGCACTCGCCCGCTTCCACCGGATGCGCGGCAAGGCCGTCTTCTACCCGATGGGCTGGGACGACAACGGCCTGCCTACCGAACGTAGGGTGCAGAACTACTTCGGCGTCCGGTGTGACCCCTCGCTGCCGTACGACCCGGACTTCACTCCCCCCTCGTCCCCCGGCAAGCAGCAGATCCCCGTGTCCCGCCGCAACTTCATCGAGCTGTGCGAGCGGCTCACGGTGGAGGACGAAAAGGTCTTCGAGAGCCTGTGGCGCCGGCTGGGGCTGTCCGTCGACTGGAACCACACCTACCAGACCATCGACAGCCGGGCCCGCGCCATCTCGCAGCGAGCCTTCCTGGCCAACCTCGCCCGGGGCGAGGCGTACCAGGCCGAGGCCCCGACGCTGTGGGACGTGACGTTCCAGACCGCTGTAGCCCAGGCCGAGCTGGAGGACCGCGAGCGGCCCAGCGCCTACCACCACCTGTTGTTCCGGTCGGATGCGGGGGCGGCGCTGGAGATCGCCACCACGCGGCCCGAGCTGCTGCCCGCATGCGTGGCCGTCGTGGCGCACCCGGACGACGAGCGCTACCAGAAGCTCTTCGGTACCACCGTGCGCACTCCGGTCTTCGGTGTAGACGTGCCGGTGGTGGCTCACCGCCTGGCCGACCCCGAGAAGGGCACCGGGGCGGCCATGATCTGTACGTTCGGCGACACCACCGACGTGGTGTGGTGGCGCGAGCTCGACCTTCCCACCCGCTCGGTGATCGGACGCGACGGCCGCTTCGTGCGCGAAGCGCCGGCCGCGCTGGAGTCCGAGGCCGCGAAGGCGGCGTACGCGCAGCTCGCCGGCGCGACCCCGCACACCGCCCGGGAGCGCCTGGTGGAGATGGTGCGCGCGGAGGGCAGCCTGGTCGGTGATCCGCGGCCCTTCAACCACATGGTCAAGTTCTACGAGAAGGGCGACAAGCCGCTCGAGATCGTCACCAGCCGCCAGTGGTACCTGCGCAACGGCGGACGAGACGTGGAGCTCCGGCAGAAGCTGCTGGAGCGCGGCCATGAGCTGAACTGGCACCCCGACCACATGCGCAACCGGTACCAGTCCTGGGTGGAGGGACTTGCCGGGGACTGGCTGATCAGCCGTCAGCGCTACTTCGGCGTACCGGTACCGGTGTGGTATCAGCTGGACGCCGACGGCATCCCCACCGACGAACTGATCGTTCCATCCCGGGAGTCGCTGCCCGTAGACCCCAGCAGCGACACCCCGCCCGGCTTCACCCCGGACCAGCGGGACATCCCGGGCGGCTTCACCGGCGACCCTGACGTGATGGACACCTGGGCGACGTCCTCGCTGACACCGCAGATCGCCGGCGGCTGGGGCCACGACGACGACCTCTTCCAGCGCGTCTTCCCGATGGACCTGCGTCCGCAGGCCCACGAGATCATCCGCACCTGGCTGTTCTCCACCGTCGCCCGCGCCGAGCTGGAGCACGACGCGCTCCCCTGGGCCCATGCCGCGATCAGTGGCTGGATCCTCGACCCCGACCGCAAGAAGATGTCCAAGTCGAAGGGCAACGTCGTCACCCCGCTGGACCTTCTGGACCAGCACGGGTCGGACGCAGTGCGGTACTGGGCCGTATCAGCCCGGCCGGGAACGGACACCGCCTTCGAAATCGGCCAGATGAAGATCGGCCGACGTCTCGCCATCAAGATCCTCAATGTGTCGAAGTTCGTGCTCGGTCTGGGTGCGGCCGAGCGGCGGTCCGCCGTGACCAACCCGCTCGACCAGGCGCTCCTCGCGCGGCTCGCGGACGTCGTGGACGAGGCGACGGCCCAGCTGGAGGGGTACGACTACGCCCGCGCACTGGAGACCATCGAGCGGTGCTTCTGGGCGTTCTGCGACGACTACGTCGAGCTGGTAAAGACGCGTGCCTACGGCGGCGGAGGCGAGGAGGCTGCCGCGTCTGCTCAGGCCACGCTGTCGACTGCCCTCTCCGTGTTGTTGCGGCTCCTCGCTCCCTTCGTTCCGTTCGCCACCGAGGAGGCGTGGAGCTGGTGGCAGCAGGGCTCGGTGCACCGGGCTCAGTGGCCCAGTGGAACGGAGCTGCGGGAGCAGTCCCTGAAGGGGGACCCCCAGCTCCTGGATGTCGCCGCAGACGCCATCGCCGCCATCCGGAAGGCCAAGAGCGCAGCCCAAGTCTCCATGCGGGCCGAGGTCGCCCGAGTCACGGCGCGCGGGCCGGCTCCGCTGGTTGCGACACTTCGCCAGGTGAGCGGGGACGTGCAGTCCGCGGGAAACATCGGCGACGTGGAACTCGAAGTGGCTGAGAGTGAACTCCTCACCTACGAGATCACCATGTAGCTCGCATCAAACGAATGACGGCGTTGCCGCCTCTCACACACTCGAGTGAGGGGCGGCAACGCCGTTTTGCTATGTAGGCCAAGAGAGTTGACCCGTCGGATCGATCCACAGTGGAGGGATTCGGCCATGTCGGGTAAGGGCGCCCAATGCACTGCACAAGACACAGATGTTCATACTAGAGTCTCCGCTCTGTGACAGTCAGTCACCACATTTGTGCGCCCCAACGGCTGGGCGGCGCGCGGATGGGCCCCTGGGGCCTGCGTGTGCAACCGAAACTCCAGCCCACGGCTGACATGTCACGCACCACCCCGCAGCGTGTCTGGATCCACCAGTCCCTGCGGTCGACCTGTGGGAAGGTGCCTGTGAAAATCGCGGTGCAAGACCCCGGAAAGAACGCCACGTACATACTCGACCCGGAACTGCTGGGCGAGTTCACGGTCGGACCTGCGCAGCTCGGCGAAGGCGCCGACGTTGTGTTCGTACTGCCGTCCAAGACACTGTGCGAACAGGTCCCCGTCGTCTCGGGGAGCGGCTCGGCCGACCCCTCCATCCTGATCTCCGACCCCGACGGTGACCGCCGGTGGCTGCTGACCCGCTCCGACCTGGAGCGCTTCGCGGCCGGCGACCAGCCGCCCACGGACGCGGTCTGGTTCTCGATGCCCGACGCGAGTGCCGGCATCTACGCCGCGGTTCCCCTGTTCCGCCGCGCCCTCGTACAGAACAGCTCCTGAGGCAACGGGCCCGCGGCAGCCACGGCTGCCGCGGGCCCCCTCCGTCCTTGATCCGGCACCTCACGAGGGACTTCGACAATGGACAGGGTTCGAGTATTTCCCGCACGGGCCATGGCTCCTCAGATACAAGCCGACGCTCGATGGGTCGCCATCGACGCCGCAACCCGCCAGGCGTACGTCCTCTCCGGCAAGGATCGGGAGTGCGCGCTGCTGTCCTGGATCGCCCAAGGCGCGGGACGCGAGGCGAATGAAGAATTCGAAGCGGCCGCGACAGCCCTTGGCATATCCGGCTCTTGGGAGAGTCCGGAGCCTCCCGACTTCCTGGCCCACTACCGCCGCCTCAACCTCGACTACCCCTTCCTGGACTACAGCGTCGAGACGAGCCACGAAGCCGACCAGGCACTCATGGACGGCTACGCGGTGCACGGAGCACCGCCACCGGTCACGACACAACGCCCCGGTTCGAGCACCGTGTTGCCCGAGGCGCCGCTCCCGGACGGTCCTGCAGGTCTTCCGAGCGCTGACCTTCTGGCCGCATGGCTGGCCTCGGCCGGCCGGATCACCGGCCGACGCCAGGGCCGACACGGCCCCATCGTCCTCAAGACAAGCCCCTCCGGCGGCGCCCGGCACCCCACGGATCTCGGCGTAATCGTGGGTGACGGATGGCCGGCGCCCTTACGGGGCTCCTGGTGGTACGACGGCGACCATCACGCGCTGGTACGTGCGGAGGCCGGGTTGCCGCTGACGGCGTCCCTCCCACCGTTCGGTGTGGCGTTCGTCCTGTCCAGCCACGTCGAGCGGGCCATGTGGAGGTACCGGGACGTGCGGGCCTTCCGTCCGGTGCTCATCGACGCCGGCCACGTTCTGGAAACGCTGGACCTGACGCTTCACTCCACCGGCTGGTCCACCTCCTGGCTTCCGATGCCGGCGTTCACCGGCCCCGACCCCGTTCTTGGGCTGCTCCTCGCCACTCCAGAACCCGCCTTCGTCGAAGGCGAGTTCATACCGGCTCCGCGGTCCGGACCCTCGGTATCGAGCGCCGAGTACCGCACCAACCCGCTTCTGTCCCTCGTCCCCCGGGTGGACGGCCTCTACGCCCGGGTCCACTCCGAAACGCAGGACCTGACGGCGCTCACGCCCAAAGCCGTCACCGCCCTCGCCTATGCCAACCCCAGTACGCGGGGTGACCGGCCTTCCAGGCCAGCCGAGATCTGCGAGAGCAGCGGTGTATCCCTGGCAGAGGTGGAGAAGCTGATCTCTGCTCGGGCACTTCTCCCTGCCGAGGAAGCCCTGGCGCTGTGGGAGCAGGTACGACCCTGGATCGAGTCCAGCTGGTTCCCGTCGTTGCTGGTTCATGCCGAGGCAGCCGGCGAAGCGCGCCTGAAGAAGCACCGGACGACCACCACGGCCGACGCGAAGCCGCCGCTGCCATGGTCCCAGCTGCCTGCTGCCCTTGCCGCGCGTCGCACCCACCGCTCCTTCTCCGAGCGTCCGCTGTCCAGGGGAGCAGTGGACACTCTGCTCGAGATCCTGACGACCGTACGGAGCGAAGTCCGGCTGAGCCTGCTGCACCCGAACCACGTCCTGGGCGCAGGCACATACAAGCTCGACGTCGAGGGCTGGATCCGGGTCGGGCCGGCACCAACCCCCGAGGCGATTCAACGCGCCGCCATCGGCCAGACTTGGACCGCCGGCATATCGGCGGTCGCGTGGCTCGTGCCTCGCCCGGCGGAGCCGGGTGCCGTGTCATGGCAGACCGCGCTCATCCAGTGCGGACGCGATGCACAGCGCATCGCCCTGGGCCTGGCCACCGATCCGTCATGCGGGGTCTTTCAGAGCCCTGCCCTGGTCGAGCATCTGCTGGAGCCGCTGACGGGACTCGGTACGGCCCACGACGGTGCGTACCTGGTGGGCGTGGGAACCATCCGGAGCGGCGGAGCGGGTGGAGGTGACACAGGTGATCACTGATCCTGCCTCGTGGGTTGCCCTCGAACGACCGGACGGTACGTGGGACGTTGTCGAGAACGCGACGAGCACCATCTACCAGGTCAGCAGCGCCCTCGGCACCCGACTGTGGCAGCAGGACGAGCTGTGGCCGATTCCGCTGCACCAGGCCCTGGACACGGCCTCCGGCCAGGCCCCTTCCAGCGATACGGAGGAGGCGCCGTTCGTCGACCTTGCTCTCGCGGGTGCCATCGTCCGCTACCACGCGGCCGACCCCGCTGTACTGAACCAGCTCCGGACCGGTCTCGCGGTCGCAGTACCTGACCGCCGGCAGACGGCAGATGTACTCGTACGGCTCGGCTCCGAGGCTCGGGCTGACATGCTGCACCGCTCGTTCGCCGGTGATCGGCCCGGTGTCGATTACCGCATGCCCGACGATCCCCAGTGGCATGCTCTGACGGGCGACCTGCCCGCCCTGCCCCCGCTCGCTACTCCCCCATACAGCGACCGATTCATCGCGCTGCACGCTGCACTGCTCGTACTGCCCTCAGGCCAGGGCCTCCTCGTCTGCGGCAACCAGAAAGCCGGCAAGACGACCGCCGCGCTCTGGGCCCGGGACGCCGGGCTCGCCTCCATCGCCACCGACGAGGTCGTGCTGTTGGACTCGCTGACAGGCGTGGTCTTCGGTGTACCGCTCGCAGTCGCCGTACGGTGCGGCGACCAGCGGACTGCGGTGCCACTCCAACCGGGATCGACCACGTACCGCGGCGCCGCCCTGCCCGCTGCTGTGGTGATCCTCGTCCCGGCGGAACCGCTGAGCCCATCGGGCTCCGTCGAGACGGCCGATAGCGAGGAGGAGGCGATGTCCTGGCTGGCGGAGCATCTCCGTGACGGGGGAGCAAGCCCGGCCGCCCTGCATCGGAGTAGCCGTGGGCTGGTCTCCGGGATCCCGGTACACCGCCTCGGCGTATCCCCGTGGCCCGGACTCGTCGCCGACTTCGAGTCCGGCCTGTCCTGCGTGCTCAAGACCTTGGAGCGTTGCCCATGACATCACACTCCGTACATCGACTGGACGAAGTCGACCGACTGGCCATCCGCGAGGGCGGCCTGCCCGATGACCTTGTATCCCTCATCGACACGGCCAACAGCGCTGCCGTCGAGCGTGCCGCCGCACGCCTCCGGCCTCTTCTCGGAGATACCGTGGTGACGGTGCTCGAGCGGCCTTGCGAGGCCCCCGCCTTCGGAAGCGCTGGCAATGACTTCGGGCGGCTGCCCGGCCGTACGAAGTTCGAACGCTGGCTCACGGCGGAGCCGCGCCTGGTAGCCGGACCCGGTACGGGAGCCAACGCGGACATGGAGCTCCGTGATGCCGACGGGAAGCTCCCCGGCGAACGATTCGGCAACCGGCTGGAGCCCGACTCCGACACCTTTCAGATGGACATTCACCGGGTGCGGCGCGCGCTGAACGAAGGGGTCACACTCGGGATTCGGCAGTTCGACCGCTGGTCGCCGGCCCTGGCATCGCTGATGGACGACATCGTCGCCGTGTCCGGAGCCGATGTGTTCACCAAGCTGTTCATCTCTGCTGGCGCGACCAGCGTCACCGGCTGGCACTCGGACCGCCAGGACGTTATCGCCCTGATGCTCTGGGGCAGCAAACGCTTTCAGCTGGGCGACTGGGACACCCCCGAGGGGGGGCCGGCTTCCCGGATCGTCCTCGATGAGGTGCTCAAGCCCGGTGACTGCTTACTCTTCCCTGAGGGCCACCCCCACCAGGCAGTCCCGCTCGGCGACGACAGCGGGCTCCTCTCGATCGCCCTCCTCCGCCGTCACAACTGGATCTCCCGGGACCAGGTGCCCACCCATCTCGGCGTTTCCGAGTTTCCGCCGAGCGAGGTCACCTACCGCCGGCTACTCCGCTCAAGGCTGCCGCTCGCCACGGAGTCGCCGCACCTCGCCGACAGCACGCAACTCCGCACGCGGATACCAGGAGGCGTCGAGCTTCTCGGCTCCACCCCCGACGGGCAAGTCGCGTTCGCCGCGGCCGGCGGCGTCTTCGCCGCGAGCCCGGACACCACGGCCCTGCTCGCCTCTGTGCACGCATCGTTCCCGGTCACGCTGGGCGAGGTGCCCCTGTCTGGGGACCCTGAGGCAGCGGCCCAGCAGACTCGCTCCCTCGTCGAGATGGGGCTGGTGATCACCACCCCGTAGCTTCAAACGCACAGCCTGCGGCTCCCCGTTCAAGTACCGCGCGGGGCAGACTGCCGTCACTTCATTCCCAGTAGTCCACGAGCATCTCGGCCGGCCAGCTCGGCTCCCGCACCTCCCCACGCGGTCCCATCTCTCGGAAGTAGGGCGCGACATCGTAGATGGGTGTGCCGTCAATCGCGTCGAGGTCTACGACGTGCAGGTCCAGGCCCTCAACCTTCACGAGTCGCGGGAAGGACTGCGCGAGCTGGTTCGGTCGACGGTGATTGCGGTGGACGAAGGTTCCGGTGGGCGGCCAGTCCGGGTTGTTACGGGGGCTTCGCGCGTGGAGGGCGACATCGGTCGGGGATGCCTTGTGGAAGTGCCACACCACCACAAGATGTGAGAATTCCTCCAGGCCCTTGACGACGTCCGCCGGGAAGTCGGGGTTCAGCCGAATGATCGCGGGACCACCCCAGTGATCGTCCGTGGGCTCGGTCCGGCCTCCGACGACAATGCCGATCGGTTCGATTTCCAGCGACTGTGCCATGCGCTTCCCCTCGTGCCTCGTCGTGACCCGGTCAATGTACTTGGACGAGGTATGCGGCGGCCCGGGCGTCCAGGCTGGCAACGGCCGGAATGCCTCGGCGTCGGTACGGGGAGAGCAGGCGCCGCATGTCGACTACGGCCTGGCGGGCCCGTCCCGAGTAGATCCCCTCCTCCATGGCGTCAAGGACTGTGCTCCATGTGGCGCATGCCTCCTCGACGTGCCCGTCGGCGACCTGCACGGAGCCGAGGTATCCCAGTGTCACGGCATGCGTTCGGCGGAATGCCGAACCCCTGGTCCGTACGCTCCGCTTGAACTGGTGAATCGCGCCCTGCCTGTCACCGGAGTCACGCAGTGTGCATGCAGTTTCATGGGCGAGGGACGCTTCCGCGAAGAAGAACGTCCTGTTCGGCTCCAGGATGTCCTCAGTGGCCGCGGAGAGATCATCCTCCGCGCGAAGAAGTGCTTTAGCTGCGGCTTGTCGCTGCCCTGTGGCTGCGAGACCCCGGGCGTGGACCACTCCGAGCAGAGCGCGCTCTCGTGGCGTAGCGCTCGCGTAACGCTGGCCTTGGATCGATGCGGTCGAGAGCCGCAGACCTTCGTTGATGAAGCCCAGATCGATGGCCTGGTGGGCCATCGCCCGCAGAATGTGGCCGGTGAGCGGGGCATCGTCCGCACGGGCTGCGAGCTTGAGGCCGAGGTGGAAGTAGTTCTGCGCGAGGGCGTGCTCCCCATTGTCGAAGGCCATCCAGCCGGACAGGTACGACAGTTCGCCTGCCGCGGCAAGCATGCCGCGGCGGATCTCATCGTTGGGGAAGGCCGCATGTAGGAAGCCACGTACATCCGAGTGGAGGTACTGGACCAGCGCTTGGCGTCCGTGGCCGCCACCGCGGCTCTGGTCCATGCGGGAGAAGGCTGCCGTCATCTCCCTCACGGCTGCTACGTCCGATCGCCCGGCTCTTCGCGTTCCCGCCGCCGATTCCGCCGGGGCCGCCGCGGCCATCTCCTCCCACCACGACTCCCCCGGCAGGGCAAGGCCGGCGATCGAGTACACCGCGCCGGTTAGCAGCTTGCGCCGCTCGACGTCCAAGTCGATTCTCCCCAGGTCGGTGAGGGTCAGTATCGGATCGACGGTCCAGTCCAGCGCCCCTTGCCCCGATGGCGAAGCGGCTGCGAAGCCAAGTTCGTCTGGCGTGATGACTCGCCCTAAGCGACGCGTCAGCGCCTGGCTCAAGATTACGGGCGACGCACCCGACGCTTCCGTCCCACCGACCCACATGCTGATGTGGGAGCGGCCAATCGCCGTGTAACCGACGAGGTTGTTCTCCTGGGCAACGCGGTTGAACGCACTGGCCGCTTGCGCCCGGGACCAGCCAGCTTCCTCCAGGATGGCGGCGAGCCGTTCATTCCGCTTGTGAGTCACGAGGCACTCCAGCGAGCAAGACGATCTTTGATCACTTTGATCGGGTCAGCCGCGGGGGTGCCCGCTGACCCACCAACACGGTAGGGCCCAATGAACCCTCCCCCACCAGCAATTGGCACGATTCGAACCTCCAGGGCACCACTCAGAAACGATCTTTGACCACTTTGACCACGCAGGACAGGTTGACGGCGTATCGGAACAGCGCCCCAAGGGGTTTCCTCGATGTGACCGCGACAGGACCGACTCGTCGAAGGAGATGCCCATGCGCCAGACCGCACTCAGCGTGCTCCACACCGGGACGGTCCGCCTTCACAATCAGACGGACCCCGAAGTCGATCAGGTGACTCTGACCTTTCAGCGTCATTGCGACCCCCGTCACGCCGCGGCCGACGTCAGTCACGCCGACGCCCGCCTCGTCGGAGAGATCCGAAGCGTCGTTCACAGGTGGCTGGCTCACCGCGGGCTCCTCCCCCTTATCGATTCGGCGTGCCTCTTGACCAGCGAGGTCGTTACCAATGCGCTGGTCCACGGAGGCGGAAGCAGCCTCAGGTTTGCCATGGAGCGCCAGCTGGCGACTGTCGGCATCAGGGTTAGTGACGGGTCCCCAGGGAGACCTCGGGTTCGGAAGCCGGCAACCGACGAGGAGTGCGGCAGGGGCATGCTGATCGTCGAAGCCCTCGCGGACGAGTGGGGTGTCAGCGAGGACGGCACGGAGACCTGGTTCACGCTCAGTTCGCCCGCGGCCGACTGATAGCCCCGGGATCATCTCTCGCGGGGCCCAGCTCGACAGGGTCAACTCCCCTCCACGCGGCCGTGATATCACCGCCGCGATATGCGCGAACAGCACCTGTAACTCAGACTCTGAAGATCCCCGACGTCCAGTCGGTAGCAGGCCACCGATTACGACAACTCACAGGCGAATCAGCCGACATGTCGGCATCGCCACGAACGAATCCCAGAGAGGCACGGGAGATGACGATCATCAAGCGGAATGCCAGGGCCATCCTGTTGGACGGCGACGACCTCGTGCTGATCAAGCGCACCAAGCCGGGCCGGGACCCGTACTGGGTGACGGTGGGCGGCGGCGTCGAGGCCGAGGACGCGAGCATCGAGGACGCGCTGCACCGCGAGGTGTTCGAGGAGCTCGGGGGCAAGCTGAGCAAGGCAGAGCTCGTGCACCTGATCACGGACTCGCTGGATGGCGGCCTGGGTGTCCAGCACATCTTCGCCGCGCGCTTGGAGCAGATGGACCTCGCTGCACGCACGGGCACCGAGTTCGACAAGCCCGAGCGGGGCGGCTACGAGGTCGTCCGCGTGCCGTTCACGGCGGAGGCGGTCCGGCAGCTCAACCTGATGCCGCCGGAGCTGGCCGACTTCACGGCCGGCAACGTCGAGGCGATCAAGGCCGTGCTCGACACCCAGATCCGCGTGTCCTGACCACCGCCATGTTCATCAGCCTCAACGGCCCGGACAACGTCGGCAAGACCACGCACCTACGACGGCTCGCCGCTCGCTTCTCCAACATCCAGCTGCTCGGCTCAGTTCACGAGCACGATGCTGCCGCCTGGGAACGAGTCGCCGGCGAGGATTACGCCGCATGGTGGTTCGAGCGGTCCACCACCGCCGAGCTGACGGGGCTGCTCCTCGACAGCTACGACAAGCGGTCGGCCGCGCTCGAACCCGGCCGCTTCGGCCTCCTCGACCGTGGGATGCCGATGCTGATCGCCGTCAGCGCGGCGACGGCCTCGGTCAAGGAAGCCTCCTCCCCAGCTGAGGCACTCGAAGCGGTGGAGCGGATCGCCGCCTCCCGCACCCCGGCTCGGGAGATGTCCGTCCTCCTTCTCCCATCACTCGACGCCGACCGCAGCTACGCGATCACCAGCGCGCGTGAGGGCCGGCCCTGGACCGGTGTCTATCCGGCGTACCAGCGGGCCCTGCACAGGGTCTTACTCCACCAGGTGGAGCAGGGGTCGTACGCCGAGGTCGTCGACTGCGAGGGCAAGGCCATTGAGCAGGTCCAAGCGGAGGTGATGTCCGTCGTCGGCTCGGTCCTGTCCCCTTCCACGTACGCGGAGGACTCCAGATGACAACGCCCGTCCCTTCTCTCGTCCTTCCGCCGGGCCTGATGCTGGCCGCGGCAGCGCTTCCGCCCAAGGACCAGCAGCGGCTGGACGACACCCTCACTCGCTTGCACGCGACCAACTCCCGTCTGTGGCTCGCCGAGGACCGCGTACGCGGCGGACTGAGCGAATCCCAGGTCGCCGACTGCAAGCGCGAGATCGACCAGCTCAACGCCGAACGCAACAACCTGGCCGAGCGGGCGGACGAAGTGCTGGCCGCCTTGGCCGGCCCTCCTCTGCTCGGCGCCGTTCGCCACACCGAGACGCTCTCCTCCGCATTGGACCGCCTCTCCGTACTCACCCTGCGCATCTGGCGCAGCGAGGAAGCCGCGGCGTTCGACCCGGCCGTGGCTCAGCGAATACCCCTGCTGCACAAGCAGCGTGCGGCGCTGTCGGACGCGCTGGACAGCCTTGCCGCGGACGTGGCCGCTGG
Organism: Streptomyces sp. NBC_01551; assembly: GCF_026339935.1. Taxonomy (NCBI): domain Bacteria; kingdom Bacillati; phylum Actinomycetota; class Actinomycetes; order Kitasatosporales; family Streptomycetaceae; genus Streptomyces; species Streptomyces sp. NBC_01551. Next base: position 5,973,833 of record NZ_JAPEPX010000001.1, on the reverse strand, counting down.
AACCCGCCTGCTGCCGACCCCCGCGCGCTTCAAGCTGTACGGCGGCAATGCTCAGACGGACGAGACCGTCACTCCCAGTCGGCACCTTCAGCGGGTGATCGCGTTCGGCGGGCTGAGTGAGTCCGGTAAGAGCACGGGCGCCGACTACGTACGCCAGCTCGCCGGCGCCCAGCGCTTCAAGATCGGATACCTGCTCCGGCAGGCCGCATACCACCATGGGCTCGCCGACCCGTACCGGCTCTCGGCCCGCCGGCAGGCGGAGCTGCTCCTAGAGGAACTGAACCGCTTCGCCGAAGCGCACGTCGAAGCACGGCTGTTCACCATCGAATCGGTGCACGACAACGAGTCGATCGCGGAACTGAAGGCCCTGCTCGGCGATCGCCTCCAGGTGGTTTACCTGTCCGCCCCGTTCGATGTCCGTGTGGCCCGGTCCGGGACGCCTCCGCACGCCGTGGCCGCGAAGGACGCGGTGAAGATCCAACGAGGCGCGGACAAGGTCGAGGCCATGGCCGACCATGTCATCGACAACTCCGGCAGCGTGGTCGACCTGCGGGCGCGGTTACGGAGGATCGCCGAGACTTCCCAGCTCACGGCGCGGGTACAGATCGGGGACGTTTCCGCGCTCGGACTGCCGACCGCAGTCGCGGAGGCCACCGCCACCTTCGCGAGGGCCATGCGTTCGGCCGGAGCCCTGGTCCGGCTCGCCGCGCTGACGGGAAGCCCGAGCACGGGTCCGTGGGTCGCTGGCTGGTCGGACGTCGACCTCTTCGTGATTTCCGAACACCAGGGCTCCGAGCAGGTGTCCGTGGCGCTGAAGACCTACCAGGCGGCACTGGATGGTCTGGCCACCGTTGGCCTCACTCTGGTGACCCCGGACGAGCTGACCGCTCGTCGGCTCACCCCACGACTCGCGTTCGTACTCCACCAGATTCAGGACGGACAGCCGGTGCTCCACGCGGCGCCCGGACTCGAGCTGCCTGTGATCACACGCCACGACCTGGTCCTGGCCGGTGCTCAGGACCTCCCCCAGGTCATCCTCACGATGCGCCGCCTCCGCGCGTGGGCCACGGCCGGCGACCTCCGTCCGCTGTACCGGCATCTCGTTCTCGCCGTCCGACTGCTTCTGCGTGAGCAGGGCGTCTGGGCCAGCGGCCCCGACGAGATCCTCGCCGCCGCCGCGCAGCTGCCCGGCCTCCCGCCGCTCGCGGTGCCCACCCTGGCCAGCGTCGTCGACGAATGGCTGCATCGTGGCACGGACGGCGCCCTGCAGGCCGTCAGTGCCGCCGTGGATCACCTGCTGGCCTGGTACGCCGTCCAGGTATCCGCCGCCTGAGAGCCAGCGCCTCGCCCTTCCTTCAACGACCCATTCAAGGAGCTTCGCCATGCCCGAAACCGCCACGTTGCCGTTCTCCGCACGGATCGTCGAGCGCCTGTCCATCGGCCCCCAGAGCCGCCGCGAGCGCATCATCCACTCGTTGGACGGTCTCGAGGCCGCGGTCTCGCCGTCCGAGCTGGCAGGCGTGGGCAGGGAGCTGTGGTCCCTGGTCTGGGAGGAGGTCGGCCCCGAGCTCGACTCGCTCGACTTCCTGCTGGGCCTGGATGCCGGCGGCATCCTGCCCACGGTCACGCTCGCCAGCGCCGCGGCGCTCCCCTACAAGATCGCGTGGAAGCTCCACCTTCCGCTTGCCGGAGCCGTCCGCTTCACCGAGCCCCACGCGATGCGCACCGATGTGTACGCCTACGGCATCGCCGAGGGCCAGCGGATGCTGCTGGTCGACGACGAGGTCACCACCGGACACACGCTGGCCAACCTCGCCCAGAGCCTGCGGGAGGCGGGCGCCGCTCCCGTGGCCGCTGCCTGTCTGGTGGAGGACACGACGCGGGGCGCGCGGGAGCTGCTGGCCACGCACGGCGTCCCCCTGATCTCGCTGACCACGATAGGGACGTCTCGTTGACCGCCGACGATTCCGGCGGATTCCGTTTCATCGACGGCCGTGAGTCCGCCACCCGCCAGGTCGTGCACAGCACCCCACTGGGATACAGCCGGGAGCTCTTGCAGGTGGGCGAAGCCCTTCCGATTCCTGGCGTCGCGGAGCTGGTCGACCGGCTGGACGCCCAGACATCGGTGACCGTGGCACTCAATGGCAGCCTGGGCGACTCGCTGCTGGCGCTGTCCGCCGTCCGGGCGGTGTTGGAGTGGCTGAGGCTGAGGCACCCCTCCCGCACCATCCCCGTGGCAGTTGAGGGCCAGCATGCCGCCCTCATCCGGCGCGCTGTCCCATCCGGTGCCGTGGAGCCTGCTCCCGGCTCCACCGTTCTCGTCGCGGACCGCCCCACCGTCGAGCAGCGCACCAGCGGCTTCGTCCCGATCGTGTGCGACCCGGCCGCGCCGCCCTGTTGGGCGTCGAGCTGGCGAGTCCACGCGGACCTGCCAGCCCGCTACTACCTGGCCCTGGAGCGCCGACTCGGGGTACGGCTTCCCGCGGACCGCGACTTCGGCCCGCTCCTGCTCGCCCCGGCACCCCCAGCCAACCCGACGGTCCGAGCCCTCCAAGCGGACAACTGGTTCACCGGGCCCGTGATCGCAGTGATCACCGCGACCAGCTGGCCCGAGCTCAAGGACTACACCGTCGAGCGGTACCTGCAGGTGGCCGAGCGGGTGGCCGAGCTCAGCGCCACGGACGTCAAGCTCCTCGTCGTCGGGGGCCACGCCCCATCGCCCGAGATATCGAGGGTCAACACCACAAGTCGACGGGTCCGCGCTCTGCGTCTCGACGGCGTTCCCGCAATCGACCTCGCCGACGTGTTCCCGCTGTGTGACCTGGTGATCGGCAACGACACCGGCCTGACACATCTGGCTGCCCTCTCCCGGCGGCCGAACGGTGAAGGGCCCGCGGTCCTGGGCTTGTACGCCCGGCACAGCCACAGCAAGTGGACCACCGGCCTGGCCCACCACCATGCCGTGGCCACCGAATTCTCCGAGCGCATGCACCAGGGAGACCTGTGCCCCGTACGGGACGCCCTCAGCTCACCGTCCGGCAACGACCTGGCCATCATCACACCGGAGTACCTGGCAGGCCTCGCCGTCGACCTCCTGCGCCGAAACGACCACCCCGGCGGCACCAGGTGATCCGGATAGGGCGCCCGCGCCGCTTCACGCGCAACCTCGTCATCCCCGTCGACCTTGCCGGGCGACAGCTGCTGGTGAAGTACAACCGCAATCTGGACGAGGCGCAGCAGGAACAGATCGGACACAGGCTCCTGCGTGCTCGGTACCGGGTGCCCACACTGCACGCCTCGGTGCGCGTACCGGGCGGCTACCTCATGACGTACGAGCGCTTGGCCGGCGGCCGGAACTACGGTCTGCTCGTCGACCTGCTCAGCTCCAACCACGTCGGGAACGAGCTCACCCACTACCTGGACTCACTCACCGACGCCTACCGGGAAACCATTCTGGCAACGGCAATGCTGACGGACCCAGTTCGCGTGGTCCGCAAGCTGTACTGGGGCCGTGCCGCCTCCGGCGGACGCCTCGACGCGTACTACGCCGAGACGGGCCTTTCCCTGACCGTGGCCGATATCGAGATCCCCTTCGACGACCTCGGCGAGTGGGTGCTGACCATCAACGGCCAGCAGGCCAAGCTGGACTGGCAGACGGCCCTCAAGGACCTCCGGGTGCACTTCGAGAACACCGGGCCGGTCTGGGCCGCGCTCACCCAGGGCGACCCAACGGACGTGAACCTCGCCGTACCACTCGCCTGGTTCGACTACGACACCGCCGGGATGAACTGCGTACTCGGGGAATTCGCCAACTTCCTCACCTACGTCACGATCCTCGGAGGCTGGCTGGTCCCCACCTACAACCCTGCCGCCTTCGCCGATCACCCCTCGGCCATCGAGCACCGACTGGACAACACGCCGGTCATCACCGCCCAGGCCATTGATGCCGCCCACCGCTCCGTGCACATCAAGTACGAGCGGCACCTGTCTGCCCCCCGTCGGGCCGCCGCTGCGGCGTACTGGAACCGGCTCGTCAAGCCCATCGCCGCAAAACTGTGGCCCGGCCAGGACGTGGCTTCCCTCCTCCGCCCGTACGTGGCGATGCGGCTCATCGGCGTCTACAACCTCGGCGACCTGACGCCCAACGACAGGCTGCTCGTCACCATCCGGCTCATCGAAGCGCTTTCTCCATCCTTCGATCCCACCGTGTACTTCCACATCGAGGAGGCCCCGTGCCTGCCCCACTGACCGGCAGAACCGCTCTGGTGACCGGTGCCACCGGCGGCATCGGCACCGCCGTCGTCCAGCAGCTCGCAGCCAACGGTGCGATCGTCGTCATCGCGCACCACAACGAGCCCAAGGCCGCCGCCGAGCTGGCCGTCGACATCGGCGCCGGCGGCGGACGCGCGTTCGCCCTCGAAGCCGACCTCCGCGACAAGGCCGCGGTCGACGAGCTGTACGCACAGGCCATTGCACGCCTCGGTGCGATCGACATCCTCGTCAGCAACGCCGGCTCGTACCCCCGCACCGCCTGGACCGAGACGACACCCGCGGTGTGGAACGACATGCTCTCGATCAACCTCACCAGCCACTACCTGCTCGCCCGCGCCGTCTCACCGGCCATGGCCGCGCGGGGCCGGGGGCGCATCATCACTATGGGGTCTGTCCTCGCCACCGTCGGCCGCCAGGAGCTGTCCGCCTACATCAGCGCGAAGGCCGGCGTGGAGGGCCTGACCCGGGCGCTGGCCCGCGAACTCGGCCCGTCCGGCATCACCGTGAACTGCGTTGCTCCGGGCTCGATCCAGGTGCCTGCCGAGCAGACCGTGGTCGATGACCCCGAGGCCATGACCGTCCGGCAGCTCGCACGGCAGTGCATCCAGCGCCGCGGCGCACCCCCCGATGTCGCCGCCGCAGTCACCTTCCTCGCCGGCGAGGACGCCGGCTTCATCACCGGCCAGACCATCCATGTGGACGGAGGCTGGGTCCTTGGTTGAGATCTGGCTCATGCGTCATGGCGCCTACGAAGGCCACAGAGCCGGACATCACGCCCCGAGGGACGTGCCGCTCTCCGAGGCCGGCCGCACTCAGGCCGCCGTGGCCACCCCATTGCCCACCGGCGTGTCGGCCATCGTCTCCAGCCCTCTGCCGAGAGCGGCTCAGACCGCTGAGATCGTCAGCCGTCTGACCGGCCTGCCCGTCATCGCGAGCAGCGACCTGCTGTCCGAGTGGCGCGCCCCGAGCGCGGTGATCGGCCGGACGACCGACGACTACCCGCCCGCGTACATCGACTGGCGTCGGCAACGCGCGCAGAACCCGGCCGTCGCCTTCGAGGACGGCGAAAGCCTGGCCCAGCTGCACGACCGGGCGTGCCGCGCCGCCGAACACGTCTCGGCGCTCGCCCGCTCGTACGGCAGCGGACTGCTCGTGGTGTCCCACAAGCTGCTCCTCGGCGTCCTCTGCGCCCTGGATGACGGCCCCGTCGCATTCGAGCATGCCGCCCGAGCCGACTGGGGGTTCGCGGAGATCCGACCCTTCCGCGAGACCGACGCCCCTCACTCCTCTTCGTTCCGGTCAGCCCGGCAGAGCTGACTGGCATACCGCACTCCACCCCCAGCGCTCCGACGTACGAGAGGACCGATCCCATGGCCGGACGCCCCGGCATCGCCACCCACCTGCTCACCCCCGCCCAGCTGCGCATCGCTGAAAAGGTCGCCATGGGGATGTCCAGCGCCCAGGTTGCCGCCGAACTGGCGCTCTCCAAGGCCACCGTCGACGTCCAGATGTCCGACAGCAACGCGAAGACCGGTGTGACGACCCGAACCGCGCTCGTCCACGCTTGCTACGTCACCGGCCAGCTGGCCCGCCCCGAACTGATCACACCGGCACCGGCGGCGGACGAAGTCGAGCGGGAGATCCTCTGGGGGCTGGCCCTGGGCGCCGAGCTGGCGGAGACCGGCCGCCGGTGCCACTACTCCGCCGACGCCGTGGGCAAGAGGTTGCGGGCCCTGAGGAAGCAGTGGAACGCCTCGAACGATCCCCACCTCGTCACGCTGGGCTGGCAGTACGGCGTGCTTGACGACTCCCGTGGCTCGGCCGGCTTTGCCGCACGCTCCCCTATCCGCCGCTGATCCGCAGTTCCAGGGGGAATTGATCACCAGAGAGCGGCATGATGGCCGAATGAAGCGGTTTGCTGTTCGGGAGACCGTGGTCCGCCGCGATGTCTACCGCGGAAAGGTGTGGAGCGCTCATTCTCTGCACGCCGTATCGGATACCGACGAGGCCCTGGTGGCAGGTTGTCGCCCCGGGGCACACGGGCTGGGACCCACCACCTGGGTCGAGTCGACGAGGAGCGGCGCCAAGGCGCTGCGAGGGCAAGCAGTTCCCGATACCTGGCCGCCGGCCAGTGGGAACTGAGCTCGTGGCGGTGGCAGGAGACCGCGGTATTGCTCTGGAACCCTCCGGGGACGTATTTCACCATCAACGCCTTCTACGACCCAACGCTCGACCATCGGCTCCTCCGCTGGTACGTCAACTTCCAGCGCCCACTGCGACGAACCTCAATCGGATTCGACACGTTCGACCTCTTCCTCGACCTCATCGTCGATCCGGACCTGTCGCGCTGGACATGGAAAGACCACGATGAATACGCTCATGCCAGACGGCTGGGTGTGGTCACCGATGACGACTATCGAGCCGTCGACCTGGCGCAAAGCCGACCTCATCCTCGACGCCAGCCCGCCAGCACCGCTCACGATCCTCCGTCCATGACGTCGCTGGAGAAAGACGCCGACCGATGAGGGTGCGGCCGCGGCTGGTGGCATAGGCGGGAAACACTCCGACCTGGAGGTTCTCCGTACGGCCCGCCGTGTCGGAGTACTGCCGCTGAACCCCGGCCGAGCCTAGCTCCCCCGTTCACTGCGCCAGAACGCTCGGGCCCGCGTAGGCTCACGAGCGCGGGGACCCCACAGGGCGACTCGACTCTGGACTGTTGACTCCCTGCAGTTATCAACGATTTCGTTCATCCCAGGCCTGTCGGCCGGCGAGCGGGCCTGGCTGCGGTGTGCGGTGCGCCTGCTGCCTGCTGCCTGCTGCCTGCTGCCTGCTGCGACCAGCTGTATACCCAAGCGTCCTGCCGCACCCTCATGCGCGCGCGTGCAGAATGCGCCCACTGAGCGCAAGATGACAGTAGGGCGTGGGGGAGAAAATCATTAGTTAGCCACGTCCGCACATTCCTCCCCCGAGATGGACAAACAGCACCCGGACGGGAGGCCGACGTGGGTGCCAAGCGTCTGATCGTCATCGGAGCCGGCCCCAAGGCGCTGGCCTTGGCCGCGAAAGCGGAGACTTTGAAACGCATCGACGGCATCAGCAACATTCCCGATATTTATATCGTAGACAAAACTGGCGTGGCGGCGAATTGGACAGGGCAGTCCGGGTTCACCAACGGCGAACACGCGCTCGCAACATCACCGATGAAGGACGTCGGCTTCCCCTACCACTCCGAATGCTGGACCTTCGCTAATCGAGCTATTGATTCCGCGATGCTCGGCTTCAGCTGGCAATCATATCTAGTTGAGACCTCTCAATTGAATAGCGACTTTGCTGACTGGCTCGACCGGGGAGCGCAGCCGCCGTCGCTCGCCGAGTGGGCTGAATACCTGAAATGGGTCAAAAGGAAGGCTGGAACATTCGTCCATCCGGGGACGGCTACTCGTATGGATATCGTCAATGGAAAATGGATGCTGGAGTTCAACGGGGGCGAACCCATCTCCGCGGATGGTCTCGTAATAACAGGCCCCGGACCCGCAAAGCAACCAACGATCATTGGTGACCACCGCGACCGCGTGACCAATGCGGAGAATTTCTGGAATAACATATACAGAATAGAATCCGACTCACGCGTCACGGTCGGAGTAATAGGTGACGGCGGCGCAGCCGCCTCCATTGTACTGACGTTGCTACGCATGATGCCCGAAAAGAAATGCTACATCAAGATCATATCCGAGACTGGAGTCGTTTACTCTCGCGGTGAAAGTTACGACGAGAAGCGACATTATTCCAACCCGAAAGGTTGGCAGCATTTCAGCCCGGAGAATCGCGAGAAGTTTATTGACCACACACTTCGCGGCGTTTTCTCAGTGGAGGCAAAGTCGCGCATTAATAGCGCAACGAATATAGAAACCACGCAAGGCCACGTCGAGTCCATAGATGCGAAAGAGGAGCAGATTAAGGTTCGCTTCACGGGCGGCCACGTAGAGCAATTTGATCACGTAATTGTCGCAATAGGGTTCGATGGCCTGTGGTGGAAGAAAAAGCTGGGACCTAATGCGCAAACTCTGATTGGGCAGCGAATCGACGAGGCACTCAGGCCGGAAGGCGAGGATCCGAACCGCGAAATCAACGAAAAGTGTGTCCGCCGTCGGATGGGGCGCTACCTAGACATCAGAAACGTTCGACCTCGGCTCCATTTGCCGATGCTGGCCGACGAAATGCAGGGTCCAGGCTTTTCGAATCTGGGATGTCTCGGGTTGCTGTCTGATCGGATCCTCCGATCTTACTGCACACTGGACGGGCGCCGAGTTGATCTGTAAGCTTGATTGTTTCACCTGGCACGTACGAGCTGCTGGAGGCAGAGATGAGCGAACCCAGCACGTGGCGCCGTCCCTCGATGGTGCCGCGGATCCTGCGCTGGCCTGCCCACGAGCTCGACGCGGTGGCAATGGAAGCGCACAAGAAGGTAACCACGTTCAACGCTCTGCTGGCCGAGTGGGTACGGAGCGCCGATCTGGAGAGGCCCGCTGTCCAGAAGGTTCTTGCTGAAATGCCCGCCCTCTCGAGTGACTTGGAAAGCCGTACAGTCTACTGGGAAGTGGACACCGAACATCACCTCGCTGTGCTGGCGAAGGAGCTTCGTGCGTCTGCAGATCGAGTTCTCCGCGCATGCGCGTACATGAAATTCGATCACCTTGAACAGCGGCCGCATGGCGGACTCCACCTTGCGCAAGGCCACGAGCCCCCGTCTCCCGATCGCCTCCACTGTGATGCATAGCCGGTCAAGCTAGAGATCGTGTTGACATCAATCAGTTGGCTTTCGTGCCCAGGAACAGTCGCTCTTGCTGAGCGGTGACGCCGCAGGTCTGTGGGAAGCAAGCGTCGCGGCCGGGCGGGAGTAGCAACGTAGACGGCCCAGCACAGCACGGAACCGCTGGGGGGGACCGCCGCCGGATCCGACATCAAGTGCACGATCCATCTCAGTCCTCGGCACGCTGAACGTGGCAACGGCTCCGCGCCCTGCTCGTCGTCCATCTGGGCAGCCGAGCGCTCAACGGTAGGTATACCGCGACGGTGCTCGAAGGTTACGCCCGCCCGCTCGTGGTCGTAAGGTCGGAGATGCCGTCCAGCACCCGTGAGACGTCTGAGAGCGAGTCGAGTACGAGGTCGGCACCGGCCTCAGCCAGTTCCGCAGCCGTGGTCTTTCCAGAAGCCACGCCAATGACAGGGGCGCCGCCTTCGAGGCCCGTACGGACATCCTCGAGGGAGTCACCGATGATCACGGTGTTCGACCGGTTGAAGGCCGTGCCGTGCTTGGCCTCGGCCCGCGTCTGTGCGACCGCGACGAGCGCCGGCCTGTGGTGGTCGTCGGATGCGAATCCGCCGATCTCCGTGTCGAGTAGGCCGTCCAGCTCGAAGGCCGCCAGCTTGAGTAGGGCGTTCGATTTTAGGTTTCCGGTCACGGCTGTCGGGATGAAGCCGGGGTGGTCGTGCACCGCACGGAGAGCAGCGATGGCTCCGGGCATCAGGACACCCTGCTCACGCAGATCCTGCGTGTGAGAGGCGAGCTGCTTCGGTAGGAGTTCCACCATGCGCGGCAGTAGTGCCGCGACATCGGCTTCCGGGACTCCGTTGTCGATGAGGAGCGATCGGATTGCCAGCGGCATCGTGACGCCGGTACCGCGGGCCGGCAGGTGCTCCGCCGGCCGACCGACAACTTCTGCGAAGGTCTCCCGGTAGACCTGCCGGTCGATGTCCCCGACATACAGCAGTGTGCGGTCGATGTCCCACAGCACGAGGACCTGCTGGGCCTGGGTCACGTTCAGCTCCTTGTACCGGTCACGAGAGCGGCGCGGTCGATCAAGTCACGAGCGTACGGGCTTCGGCTGACCGGGGCGAGCTCGCCAAGCATGGCTTCGATGTGCTCGTTGAGCCGGGCCGACTGGAGCTGTTCGGCAAGGTCGAGCGCCTGGTGCGCCGTGGCACATCCCGCTTCGAGCTCGCCCTTTCTGAGATATGCAGACGCCGCGCGGGAGAGGAACAGCGCGTTGGTGCGCTGGTCCGCAGGGTTCAGGGCCTTTCGTGCCTCGGTGAAGCTGACGGCAGCGTGGCGCGGATCGCCCAGGTCGAGATAGGCACTGCCGGTCTGGCCGTGGATTTCGCCTTCGTTGATCCAGTACAGCCAGTGGGGGTCCAACTCGGAACGCCCTTGGGCACAGAGTTCGGCGGCCTCGCCGAGCGCGGCGAGTGCTGCCTTCCCTTCGCCGAGCTTGGCGTGCCCCCGTGCCTGCCGGGTCAGCAACATGGCCTCCAGGGCGGGGGTGCCCAGAGTTCTGACTTTCTCGCGGGCGGCTCGCGCTGCGGTGACCGCGCTGCGCGGCTGCCCGGTGGAATAGCCGTGAATGGCCAGGTAGGACAAGGCTCCGGCCCCAAGACGGTCGTCGCCGGAGACCTTGGCGGCCCGTAGCGCCGCGAGCAGGTAGCTCTGCGCGTGATCGTGTCGTCCGGAGTCGAAGGCGAACCAGCCGGTCTGTGTGGCGGTGTCGGCGACGATGCCGGCCAGGCGGCGACCGATGTCTTCGGTGTACGACGCCTTCTGCAGAAGGCGTTTGAGCAGCTCCAGGTGTGCGTCGCCCAGCTCGCTCAGGGTGCCGCTTCCGGCGCTCGCGTCCATGATGCGCAAGCGGTCAGTGGTCGCCTGCAGGTTGTCCAGCAGTTCCGAGGAGAGCTGACTTCCGTCTGCGGCACGTTGGAGGGGCTCGGCCTCGGCGGTGCCCCAGTGGTGGACGAAGGCGGTGAGCGCGATGCCGCTCACCGTGAGGAACTGCCGGCGGCCAATCACGTTGCCTCCCACCGCTTGGTCCAGTGCGGCCACCATACGGGCCGCGGTCCAAGGGAGGGTGGGGTCGAGGTCGCCTACCGACTGGTCCGAAGACCGCGGAATCGACCTGCCCGCTGGCTGAGGGAGTGGGAGCTGGACGAGCTCGGCGGGGGCTCCCAGGCCTGCTACGAATTCGATGATCTTGTCGATGTTGGTGAGGCGTCGGCTGCCGGACTCCAGCATGGATAAGAATGCCTGGCTCAGTCCCGTGAGCTGGGCCATGTCCTCCTGGCGCAGCGAGCCTCGTTGTCTGATCAGGCGGCTGGCCTTGCCGAAGTCCAACGCCGCGAGGGCCTCCCGGACACCGGCGTCGTGCCACACCCGGTCCGGAACAGCAGGTAACGCTGGGGCGGCAGGCATGAGGGCTCGAGCACACGCGGCACAGAGCCCGTCCGGGTTGTACTGGCTGAGCCGGCAGCCGCACTGATCGCAGTGTCGCAGCGCGTGCTGGGCCACCTTTGCCTCCCCACCGAGAACGCGCCAGGCAACTGAACAGCCCGTCGAAGTTCGAGATCACCCCAGTGATATCACTCGCGGAATGTGCGCGCCGGATGTTTCCCGGTCACCCTTGTGCCTCAATCAGCCGCCGTCCAGGGCCGATTGCCACTTGTAGCACCAGCTCGTCCGATCCGCTGAACCGCTGACGCCGATTCGTCGGCATGCGGCCCGGGAGAGAGTCGGGAGCTACTTGGCCGGGGTTTTGGACAGGCGCATCGAGTCTCATTTGCCGTCGGGGAGGGGGTGCACATCCGTGACGGTCAACGTCTCCGCCGTCGTGCTGCTCGCGGTTCTCGTTGTCGTGTGCGTCAAGAAGGGCGGGTTGAAGGCTGGCCACGCTGTCGTGTGCACCCTTCTGGGGTTCTACCTGGCCAGTTCCTCGATGGCCCCCGCGATCTCAGAGGTCGCGGCGAACCTCGCACGTCTGATCAGCGGCATCAAGTTTTAGAGCAGACGCCGGTCCCCGGTAACTCCCTGCCGCGCAGCGAACCCCGTCCACCACCAATGTCTCTCTTCGCCGAGGAAGCATTCGATGACCGAGAAATGCATGACGCTCTCCCGCGCCACGAGCGAGAGCATGAGGCTTCAGTTTTCCCGGCTGTTGGCTGTGAGCGGCGACCACCGTGGTCTCGGGGCGCGCTGATGCGCCCGGTGTACCACCCGGCCGGTACGGACGAGCCCCTCGGCATGGCCATGGTCGAATTGCAGGCCGGCCGGTGGAGACCGGCGCGCGACTTGCTGACCGTGACCGGTCAGCGTTGGGCTCTGCGAACCTCGCGTACGCAGGTGCTGGCAGTCGCGGCCGCCCACTCCGACGTCGTGGGTGTGTGGCTGGCGGAGGAGCCGGACAGCTACGACGCGCAGGTGATGCGTGCCCGCGTTTCGGTGGAGCGGGCCTTGCGCGCCCATCACCAGCGGCACGCAAGTGCTGCGGCGCTGGAGGTGGCAGCACGGCACGCCGCCCTGATGGCAGCGCATCGCGAGCCGCGGGACCCGGTGCCGTGGGTGTGTCTGCTCGCCCTCGCCCAGGTCGACGAGGGCCAGTTGCGGCGGGAGCACCGTGAGCGCTCGGCGGAGCCGATGCTGCCGACCGGGCCGTGGGGGCTGCTGCACGGGGTCAGTCAGCGCGATCCGTATAACCGGGAGGCGTTCCACCGGGTGCTGCAGTTCATGCTGGCGCGCCCTGTCCCCGCGGCAGCTTCCCTCGCCTCGGTGTTCGACTTCGGCCGCTGGGTGGCCTCGTGGACTCCGGCGGGCTCTCCCCTGCTGCTGTTGCCGTTGTACGCGTTGGTCGAGCAGTGTCGACAGCGGTCCGACTGGCACCGCAGCGATCCGCTGTGGCGGCGGCAGTGGGCTGACGAGCCAACGATCACCTACACGCTCAAGGCGTTTCACCACTGGTTCCGGGAGTCAGACCCTGCTGTGCGGTCGGTGATGGATCTGCATCACCTCGCGTACGCCTTGTGGGCGGGCCACCGGTTCGTGGAGGCCGCCGAAGTGTTCACGGCGGTTGACGCGTACGCCGCCCGCGAGCCGTGGGCGTCTGTCCACGAGGAGCCGAGTCGGCCCGACGGCGGCGAAGCGCTACTGCTGCGGGCCCGCCGGGAGTCCTTGTCCTTCGCTCGTACCCATGCGCCTCGCGCCGAGCCATCGCGCTGACATCGGCCAGACCGCGCCCCTTTGCCCACTTCTGACTCCCCGTATCCGTTCCACCCATCTCCTACGGAGGACCCCAGTGTTACCAATACGCCGGTCTGACCGCGCCACCGGGACCACAGCCGACGACGCGTTCCTTCGGGAACTCGGCTACGAGCCGGTGCTGGCCCGCCGCATGGGCCCGTTCGGCAACTTCGCCATCAGCTTCTCGGTAATCTCCGTGCTGAGCGGCTGCATGACCCTGTACGGCTTCGGTCTCGGGACCGGAGGCCCCGCCGTAATGATGTGGGGCTGGGTCGTCGTCGGCGCGATGGTGATGCTCGTGGGGGCCGGGATGGCCGAGGTCACCTCCGCCTATCCCACCTCCGGCGCCCTGTACTACCAGGCCGAGCGGCTCGGCGGCCGCAAGTGGGGCTGGTACACCGGCTGGCTGAACCTGCTGGGGTTGCTCGGCGCCATCGCCGGCATCGACTACGGCGCCGCGCTGTTTACCGGTGCCTTCTTGAACCTGCAGTTCGGGCTCGTCCCGACGCCGGGCAAGATCATGGCGATCTACTTCTGCATCCTCACGCTGCACGCCACCCTCAACCTCTTCGGTGTCCGGCTGGTCAGCATCCTGAACTCCATTAGCGTGTGGTGGCACCTGGGCGGGGTCGCCTTGATCGTCGGCGTCCTGGCGATCGTGCCCTCGCATCACCAGTCGCCGTCCTTCGTGTTCGGGGAGTTCGTCAACAACACCGGTTGGTCCAGCTCGCTGTACGTGGTGCTGATCGGGTTGCTGCTCGCCCAGTACACCCTCTGTGGGTACGACGCCTCCGCGCACCTGTCGGAGGAGACCACCAACGCGCAGGTCTCCGCTGCCCGCGGGATCATGCGTGCGATCGGCTGGTCATGGCTGGCTGGGTTCGTCCTGATGACCGGGCTGACCTTCGCGATCCAGGACTACGCTGCCGCCCAGGCCACCGCTACTGGGGTGCCGCCGGCGCAGATTTTCCTCGACGCCCTCGGTATCTCTGGAGCGAAGGCGCTGCTGGTGGTGGTCGTCGTCGCGCAGCTGTTCTGCGGCAACGCCGCGACGGCCGCCGCCAGCCGGATGGTGTTCGCCTTCTCCCGGGACGGCGCGCTGCCCGGGTCGAAGCTGTGGCGTCACGTCGACGCCCGCACCGGCACTCCGACCCGCGCGGTGTGGCTGTCGGTCGGCGTTGCCGCAGTCCTGGCGCTGCCGTCGCTGTACAGCCCGACCGCGTACGCCGCTGTCACCGCGATCAACGTCATCGGGATCACCCCCGCGTACGCGATCCCGATCTATCTGCGGATCCGCAACCGTCACCGCTTCCAGCCTGGCCCTTGGAACCTTGGCCGCTGGGGCGTGCCCATCGGCGTGGTCGCCGTGGCCTGGGTGGTCTTCGTGACCGTGCTGTTCTGCCTCCCCCAGACCCGCCCCGAGGCCGGACTCGTCTCCGTGACGACGTTCAACTACGCGCCCATTGCCCTGCTGGTTGTCCTCGCCCTGGCCGCCCTGTGGTGGCGGAAGTCGGGGCGTGACTACAAGGTGCCGACCGCGGCCGCCGACGCCGGCTCGGACATGGCCAAGATCCAGGAAGAGGTCGTGTAATGACACCTCAGCCCACCTCTGCCGAAACGGCATCGCGCCCGAGCACCACAGTGCAGCGCGACGCCGAGACTACGTCGACCGCCAGCCAGCGGCCGGCCCGTGCGTTCAACGTCGACGAACTGCGCAAGGCTGTCGGCGCCGGACTGATCGACACCGTGCTCCTCGCCGTACCGGACCTGCAGGGCCGCCTGAAGGGCAAGCGGTACGGGGCGCGGCACTTCCTCGACCGTGTACTCGACGGCGGCGCCGAGATGTGCGCGTACATCCTGGCCACCGACGCCGACATGACGCCGTCCGACGGCTACGCGCTCACGTCCTGGGCGAGTGGGTACGAGGACCTGACGGTCGTGCCGGATCCCTCGACCCTGCGGATCCTGCCGTGGGTGCCACGCACCGCGCTGGTCCTCGGCAACGCCGTCGACCTCGACGAGGATCCCATCGCGGTCGCACCCCGGCAGATCCTGCGCCACCAGCTGACTCGCCTGGCCGCTCACGGACTGCACGCCCAGGCCGGGCTGGAGACCGAGTTCGTGCTCTACCACGGCAGCTACTCCCGTGCCGCCCGGGTCGGCCACGAGGGCCTCGTCCCCGTGACGGAGGAGAACCTGGACTACGCCCTCGACCACTCGCCGGAGGCCGACCGGTTCTTCCGTCGGCTCCAGGGCTCGCTGGCCAAGGCGGGCATGCCGGTGGAGGCGGTCAAGACGGAAGGCGCGCCGGGCCAGGTGGAGGTCACCTTTCCCTACGGTCCCGCGCTGCCCGCGTGCGACAACCACCTCGTCTTCAAGCACGCGGTACGCACCCTGGCCGGCCGCTCCAGCATGACGGCCACCTTCATGGCCTCCCCCCAGACCGGCCTGGTCAGTGGCCTCCACCTGCACATCTCCCTCACGCGCAGCGGCAACCCCATGATCAACCATCCGGACGGACGGCTCTCGGAGATAGGAGAGCAGGCCGTCGCCGGCCTCCTGGCGGCCCTGCCCGGGCTCGCACCGCTGTACGCGCCGAACACCAACTCGTACAAGCGCTATGTGCCCGGTTCTTTCGCCCCGACCGCCATGACATGGGGCTGGGACAACCGGACGTGCGCGGTACGCGTCGCCGGGCATGGAACGGGTCTGCACCTGGAGGTCCGCGTACCGGGAGCCGACGCGAACCCCTACCTCGCCCTGTCCGCGGCCATCGCGGCGATCACCCACGGCATCGAGCGGCAGCTCACGCCGCCGGCGCCCTGCACCGCCAACGCCTACGAGGCCACCGACCTGCCCATGCTGCCCCTGACCCTCGGCCAGGCCCGCTCCGCCTTCCGGCACAGCCCCGTTGCCCAGGAAGCGTTCGGGAAGGGGGTGGTCGATCACTACGCCCACCTCGCGCAGCTCGAACTCGACCACCACCGCAGCACGGTCACCGACGCGGAGCAGGCCCGCTGGTTCACCCGCGCCTGACCGCGCGCCACCGAGACCAGGCCCCGGCCGGGAGAGTTCCCCCCTCGGCCGGGGCCTGCCCAACCAGCATGCCGAGCCACCACCACCGCTACGGAAGGCCCGTCCCATGTCCACACAGCCCGCCACGACCGCCTCGCATCCGACCCCCGCGCAGGTGAAGATCGTCGGCAAGCTCGCCCAGGGCATGAGCACCGCCAAGGCGGCGGCTGAACTCAGCCTGTCCGAGGGCACCATCGCCATCCAGATGTCGCACGGCAACCGGCGGGCCGGCGTACGGCACCGCCACGCGCTGCTCCACGCCTGCTACGTCACCGAACAGCTGCCCCGACCAGAACAGACGGCGCCACCGCCCGGTGGCGTCGACGCCACCGAGACCAAGATCCTCTGGTCTCTCGCCCTGGACGGCACCTACGCCGAGATCGCACAGCACTGCGGCCTGTCGCTTGACGCGATGAGGAAGAGGATCCGGACGCTCCGCAGGCGTTGGGGGGCCGAACACGACCCGCATCTGGTCACGCTCGGATGGCAGTTCGGAGTGCTCGACGCATCCAACGGAACTGGTGGCCGCCGCGTCGCGTGACCGGACGCCAGCAGCGCTGTCAGTGGACGCTGACAAGCTACACCCACACAACAAGAGCACGCTATGCACCCAACTCATCACTTCACGTGATCAACCTGGGTGACTGACCAACCGGAAGGCCGCACGGCATGACCGACATCCCCGCAAGGATCGAAGACCTCGTCACTACGGCGGTCGGCGAGTTCGAGCTCGTTGCAGAGCATTCGTGGCCCGGCCCCGACCGTCCCCAGATCTGGGAAGTCCGAGGCAGTGACGGTCAGCGGTGGTTCATCAAACGGCATGCCCGACCGAAGGGGCACCGCCGCGAGGTGGCCGCCTATCAGAGCTGGACCCACTACCTCGGCGCGGGACGCGCTCCCACACTGGTCGCCGCCGATACCGGAGCACGAGCCATCGTGATCACCCCGGTCGCCGGCAAGAGCATGCACAGCCACCCCCTGGAGGGCAAGGACGAGCTGGAGGCTTACCAGCAGGCCGGCTACCTGCTCGCGCTGCTGCACTCTGCCCCCACCGACACGCTCACCCAGGCGGTCGTGGGCGAGGACGAGTGGGAGGCTGCCGTCGAGAAGATGCTCAACGACGCCGCGCTCTACCTGCCCGCCGACGTCACGGCGATGCTGCGCCACCTCACCCAGGAGCGTCCCGGCGCGCTGCCAGCGCAGGTGTGCCACGCCGACTACCAGCCCAGGAACTGGCTGTGGGACAGCACCACACGGATCCTGCGGCTGATCGACTTCGAGCGGACCTGCGTCGAGCCCGCCGTGAAGCGCGATCTCCCCCGCCTCCAGCTGCGCATCCTCGCCTCCCGCCCCAAAGTCCGCGCCGCCTTCTATGACGGCTTCGGGCGCGACCTCACCCCGGCCGAGCGGCACGCATGTATCGCGTACGGCGCCCAGGACGCCGTGAGCGCCCTGAAGTGGGGCCTGGAACACCAGGACGTGGAGACCGTCGACGCGGCCCACACCATGCTCGAAAACCTCCGGGCCCACTACAACCACGGCCTCATGCGCTCCCCGTCCAGGAGGCGGTGACCGCCATGGAGGAGATGAACTGGGAGGACGAAATGACAGCCGAGGTGCTGGCCGACCGGTACGGCATCGAGGCCGAGACCGTCGAGCAAGTGCCGATGGGCACCGACACCGTCAACTGGCGCGTGGTGACGTCCAGCGGTCAACGGCTCTTCGCCAAGGAGTACCCGGCGACCGCTGATCTGGAAGCGGCCCGCGCAGCATGGGACATGTCGGAGTTCTGCCGAGCCGCACGGTTGCCGGTACCGAGGGTTTGGCCCGACCGGGACGGCAATCTGCTCAGTCTGGCCGACGGCAGCCCATGGGCGGTGATCGAGGAGGCTCCTGGGAAGGTCGCGACTTCGGCAATGACGGTGGCGCTCGCGGAGCACACCGGCATGATCCTGGGCCGGATGCACCGGATCCTGGCTGCCTATCCTCTCCCCCGGCGCCACCAGCACGTGCGATGGCGTACGGGGTCCGTCGAAGACGCCCTGGCCAAGTGCGACACGGTCCTGGACACAGCCCGCCGCTGGCAGGCCGACAACCTCGACCAGCTGCAGGGCCAGATCGCCCAGCGGCGCGAAGACCTGCACACCCAGGTCGGCCGGCTGAGGGCCCATCTGCCCGAGGACTTGGTCGAGCAGGCCCTGCACGCCGATTTCAGTCGCACCAACCTGCTCGTCCAGGCCGGTGTCGTCACCGGCGTCATCGACTTCCGCGCCGCCAGAGCGGTGCCCGCCTGGGAGCTCGGGCGGGCGGCATGCGACCCGCGCACCCTCGCCAACTCCGACCAGTGGGCCGACTGCGTGCTGGCGATGGCCGCCGCCTACCGGTCCGAGAACCCGACCCTGCCCGTTGCCGAAGTTCACAACTGCGCGCGGATCGCGCTGTTGTACATGCTGTTCAGCTTCTACGGCGCCACGACCGCCGAGTACGACCTCCCTGACGAGGCCGATGCGGACCTGCAACGGTACTGGTCGGAACGCCAGAGAAGCATCCGGCTCCTGATCGAGAACCTGGCGGATCTTGAGAATGCTCTTGCCGCCGGAACAGGGCGTCCAAGGGGCACCTCATGAACGCAGTCAACCCCCGGCCGCCGGGTGGGCAGCTCGAGGATGATGCGCTGTTCCACAACACCCACTTCGTGGTACTCGACTTCGAGGGCACCACACCGAAGGGGGCGCCGCCGGAGCCGATCGAGGTGGCCGCGCTGGGCCTGAAGTACGAGCGCGGCCGGGGGCCACTGCCTACCGGGTTCTCCTTCACCTCGTTGATCCACCCGCCGGCGCACGCGCCGATCACACCCTTCGATACCGCGCAGACCGGGATCACGCTGCGCGACGTCGCCCAGGCGCCGCCCGCAGCCGTGGTGCTGAACGGGCTGGACGGGGCGCTACCCGAGCCGCCTCTGCTCCTAGTCGCGCATCATGCGCCGACGGAAGGGTCCATCCTTTACGCCTACCGCACGGCATGCCCGCGGATGGCCCGCACCCGGATCATCGACACCCTGCTGCTGGCCAAGCACGTCGCGCCAGGTCTCCCCTCCTACTCCCTCGACGCGCTGCTGGACCGCTTCGGGATTCCCCAGCCGGCACACCGGCACCGGGCCATGGACGACGTCACCGTCACCGAGGTGCTCCTGCGCACGCTGCTGGGCGAGGCTGCATCCGGCCGCCAGATCAGCAGCGTCGCTCACCTCGTGCGTGTCGCAAGCCGGCCCCCGAAGGCCACCCAGCCCACCCAGCTCGAACTGCTCTGACACGACCACCGTCCCGCGCCGATATCTGTCCGCCCGGTCTCCCCGCAATACGCTCTGTGAGGCGATGCGGCGCACGACAGTCATGGAGTCCTGTATGCCGCATAGCAAGATCATCCGGATCGTCTTCCAGAATCTCGGTCACGGCGCCCTCAAGGACGGCGACGGCAACCCGGAGGACCGCTGGCCCGCTGTCACCGAGCGGATAGCCTCCATCGGGGCGCCCGCGGACATGGTCGCGCTGAACGAGTGCGCCGGCTGGAACCTGTACGGGCACAAGCAGCTCGGACGTGCCATGCGGGACCTGGACATGGACGCGCTGCCGCTGCCGCACTCCAAGAGCGGCTACCGGCCCGGCCTGCTCTACAGGCCCGAGACCATGGGCCGTTGGCTGCGATGGAACGACGACTTCTGGTTCAACACCACCCACGGCGCCGGGGTCGCCACTTTCGACGTCGGCCTGCCCAAGCCGCTGGCCGTCCTCCCGCTGCACCTGGACCCACACTCCGCCGACAACGCGCTGGTCGAGGCGAAGCTGCTGGCAACGCGCGGGATGCGGTACGGACCTTTCGGCATGCTGATCGGCGACTTCAACTACCCCCCGGCCTTCGGCCCGAATCCCCTCTTCGACCAGATGAGGCCCTACAACCTCGCCGCCCGCACCCTCCTCACCTCCCCCGACGACCCGTCGGCCCCGGTGCCCGACGCCGCGTGGCGTGGATGGTGGAGCGCTGCGGCTACGTCGACGTGGCCTGGCACCTGTACGAGCAGACCAAGGACGAGGCGCTGCTGCTGCCGACAGGCACCGACGACCGGATCGACCGCATGTACGTCACCCAGCCGCTCGCGCCCGCGCTTGGTGGAGCGCCTTGCAGCAGGCCCCAGAGCTCATTCAACCCGGGTTGCTGGGCAGCGGTGACGGCGGCGGTGAGGGCACGTAGCACAGGTGGGTCGCCCCCGGCGCCTTGGGCCGGACCTAGAAGGTCGCGCAGGTAGTCCAGCCGCTGGCATACGTACGCCAACGCCGGGCCGATCTGGCCGTCGGGTGGGTCGCTGGCTGCATTCATCGCTGTCCCGTTTTGTGGTCTTCGCTGTCGGGGTCGAGCTGGTCCATGGTGAGGGCCGCCGGACACTGCCGAGGAGTCGACGGATAGTCTGTGATATTACGGACAAAAAGCACGTTTTTCGCCGCGATTGGAACTGGCCTCGCGGTAATGAGGGCACACACTGATTGGGCAGACGGGTGGCTGAGCGCGAGGAACTCCTGGCAGCCGTGCAGGCACGCCTGCTCCACGCCCAGGGTGCACAAGATCTGTCGCTGCTGCTGGACCCTGCCGCACTGATCGAAGCCGAACACCTCGCTCGACTCCTCGACGACCAGGACGTGGAAGGCCGGCATCTTCTGGGCTGGCTGCACTGGAACCGTTACCGAACGCTGCCCGAAGGTGTGAACCAAGAGGACTTGAACGCGGCGCTGGCTATGTTCACATCTTGTTTCGTCCATGACATTTCCGATGAGGTGCTGCCCGAACCGCTGCTCCCCTTGCTCGCCGACGCCGCCGTGGCCACTGCCGTCGCAATGCATCAACGGGTACTTGACTCACCCGAACCCGCAGCTATCAACGCCACCACCCGCCTGTGGCAACACATCCTGGTCCACACCCCAGCTGACCATCCCGACCGCGCCACCTTTCTCAGCAACTTGGGGAGCGCGTTGGGGGCCCGGTTCGAGTGGTTGGGTGCTGCGGCGGATCTGGACGAGGCCGTCAGGGTCGGCCGGGAGGCGGTCGAGGCCACCCCAACCGGCCACCCCAACCGCGCCATGTGCCTCAGTAACCTGGGGATCGCCCTGCGGATCCGGTTCGAGTGGTTGGGTGCCGTGGCGGATCTGGACGAGGCCGTCAGGGTCGGCCGGGAGGCGGTCGAGGCCACCCCAACCGGCCACCCCAACCGCGCCATGTACCTCAGTAACCTGGTGAGTGTGTTGGGGATCCGGTTCGAGTGGTTGGGTGCTGCGGCGGATCTGGACGAGGCCGTCAGGGTCGGCCGGGAGGCGGTTAAGGATTCCCCTGCAGGCCACCCAGACCGCGCCATGTACCTCAGCAACCTGGGGAGCGCGTTGGGGGCCCGGTTTGACCGGTTGGGTGCTGCGGCGGATCTGGACGAGGCCGTCAGGGTCAGCCGGGAGGCGGTCGAGGCCACCCCAACCGACCACCCAGACCGCGGCGCGTACCTCAACAACCTGGGCAACGCGTTGGGGGCCCGGTTTGACCGGTTGGGTGCCGTGGCGGATCTGGACGAGGCCGTCAGGGTCGGCCGGGAGGCGGTCGAGGCCACCCCAACCGGCCACCCAGACCGCGCCATGTACCTCAGCAACCTGGGGGGCGCGTTGGGCCGGTCCGGGCTGTTGGGTGTTGCGGCAGATCTGGATGCGGCCGTCGCGCTCGGCAGGGAGGCGGTCGAAGCCATCCCCACTGATCACCCCGGCCGCGCCGCGTACCTCAGCGAACTGGGGAACACCCTGCGGTTCCGGTTCGGCCGGTTGGGTGCCGCGGCGGATCTGGACGAGGCCGTTGCGGTCGGCCAGCGGGTGGTTGAGGCCACCCCCACTGACCACCCAGATCGCGCTGGGCGTCTCAGCAATCTGGGAGGCGCGCTACAGGCCCGGTTCGGCCGGTTGGGTGTCGTGGCGGATCTGGACGAGGCCGTCAGGGTCGGCCGGGAGGCGGTCGAGGCCACCCCCACCGACCACCCAGACCGCGCCGTATACCTCAGGAACCTGGGGAACGCCCTGCGGACCAGGTTCGAACGGTCTGGTGCCGTGACCGACCTCGACGCGGCTGTGAAGGCGCTGGTGATGGCTATGGAGGTGGGTTCGGCTGCGCCGTCGGTGCGCGTCCGGGCGGGGCGTGCAGCGGGTGGCTTGTTGGCTTCGTCGGATCCGCTGCGTGCCGCTGGGTTGTTGGAGGATGCCGTGCGGTTGCTGCCGGAGGTGGCACCGCGGGGCCTGGACCGGTCGGATCAGCAGGAGTTGCTGGGCGAGTTGGCTGGGCTGGCCGGGGATGCGGCGGCGTTGGTGCTGGCCGACGTGTCCGCTCCGGTGGATGAGCGGGCGGGCCGGGCGTTGGGGTTGCTGGAGTCGGGTCGGGTGCTCCTGCTGGCACAGGTGATGGCGACCCGGGGTGATCTCACTGACCTGCGTGCGCTGCATCCGGATCTGGCAGAACGGTTCACAGAGTTCCGCCATCTGCTCGACCATCCACCATCCAGCTCCGGCTGGTTCGCCAGGGCTGACGCCGGGTCGGCTCCTGAACACGCTATGGAGGCACGGGACCGGCGAACGGTCGCGGCTGAGCTGGGCGTAGTGCTGGAGCAGATCCGCAACCTGGAGGGGTTCGCCTCTTTCGCCCTCCCGCCGACGGTCGAGGACTTGCGCGGGCAGGCTGGGCAGGGGCCGGTGGTGACGTTCAATGTCAATCACTACCACAGCGATGCCCTGCTCCTCACCGAGCAGGGCGTCACCATCGTGGCCCTTCCTGGCATGACACCTGCGGTGGTCATCGACCGGATCGAGGCCTTCCACCAAGCCCTGGCCGACAGCAGCGATCCTGATCCCGACGCCGACCGGGCCGCAGCTCAGCAGCGGGTGCGCGAGATCCTGGCCTGGCTGTGGGACACGGCCGTCGGCCCGGTCCTAGATGCACTCGGCTACACCGGGCCTCCTGCCGACGGGCAGGAGTGGCCACGGGTGTGGTGGGCGTCCGGCGGTCTGCTCAGCCTGCTGCCCCTGCACGCCGCCGGCCACCACACCCCGCGCGACGACCCGGGCCACCGGACCCGGACGGTCCTGGACCGGGTCGTGTCCTCCTACACCCCCACCATTGGCGCCCTCCGCTATGCCCGCCAACACACCGCACCCCCGTCCGAGCGAGCTCAGGCACTCATCGTCGCCATGCCGTCCACCCCCGGCTTGGAAGGGCAAGGCGGACTGTCGGCCGTGGCTCGCGAAGCTGCCCTGCTGCAGGCCCGGCTGCCCCGGCCGATCCTGCTCACCGAATCCGATACCGATGCCACCGGGGCGAGGGATCCAATTCCAACGAAGGCAGCGGTGTTCACCCACCTAGCCAAGAGCACGATCGCCCACTTCGCCTGCCACGGTGCCAGCCACCCGACCGACCCCTCCCAAAGCCTGCTGCTCCTGCACGACTGGCAGCAGGATCCGCTCACCGTCGCCAGCCTCACCCCGGTCAACCTCGACTACGCCAGCCTGGCCTACCTGTCGGCCTGCTCCACTGCCCTCGCGCAGAGCCCGCAGCTGCTGGACGAGTCCATCCATCTGACCGCAGCATTCCAGCTCGCCGGCTTCCCCCACGTCATCGGCACCCTCTGGGAGATCAACGACGAATACTCCGCCGACATCACCGACGCCTTCTATGCACGCCTCACCGACAGCGAAAAGAACGTGGACACAGGCCGGGCCGCGCACGCCCTGCACGCCACCATCCGCAGCCTGCGCGACCAGCTGCCCCTTACTCCATCCCTGTGGGCCGCTCACCTACACGCTGGCGCCTGATACCAACGCCCCCGCCTCCTGGGCTCACCGACACCGTCAGTCAGCAGCCCCGAATGCGCACCATCCACCGACACGGGCAGTGCGCACCTCGCCCGGATTCCGACGCTTCCGCAGGAACCAGTGCTCACGGATTCGCGGATCCTACAGCGGTGTAGGGTCCGCGTCTTGATGGGGCGTGTCAGCGATCTTGTGTAAGTCGGCTGATTTCATTGGATGCTGAGCCGGTCCTCGAAGAAGAGTGAGAACTGGTTCAGTGCCTCTTTCCAGTGTGCGGCGACGTGGTTCGCGTCGCGCGCTTTGGGGTTGATCTGTTCGCGGACCGCGAGGTAGAGAACCTTCAACGCGGCCTGCTCCGAGGGGAAGTGGCCGCGGTTGCGGGTGGCTTTGCGGAGGCGGGCGTTCATGGACTCGACCATGTTCGTGGAGTAGACCACCGTCCTTATGGCCGGCGGAAACGCCAGGTAAGGTGTGAACTCCGGCCAGGCCGACCGCCAGGTCCGCACGATCGCCGGGTAGCGTTCGCCCAGCTCAGAGGCCTCAAACACGTCAAGGGCCTGTTCGGCGGCCTGCTCGGTGGGGGCCGTGTAGATGGCCTTCAGGGACGGCACCAGTTTCGGGTGGTCCCGCACAGACGACAGCCTGAGCGAGGCTCTGGTCAGGTGGATCACGCACGTTTGGACGGTGGCCTTGGGCCAGGTCGCGGTGACCGCGTCGGGCAGGCCCTTCAACCCGTCGCAGACGACGATGCAGACGTCCTCGATGCCCCGGTTCCGCAGCTCCGACAGGACTGCCATCCAGGTGGTGGCGCCTTCGCCCTCGGCTCCGACCCACAGACCGAGGACGTCCTTGCGACCGTCCATGTCCACGCCGACGGCCAGATAGACGGGCTTCGAGGTCACTGAACCGGACCGGATCTTCACCCACAAAGCGTCGATGTAGATGATCGGCCAGACCGCATCCAGGGGCCGGTTCTGCCAGGTCACGAGCTCGTCGATCACGGCATCGGTGACCTTGCTGATCAGATCGGGACTGACCTCGACCCCGTAGATCTGCGCGAGGTGGGAGCGGATGTCCCGCACGCTCATCCCGCGGGCGTAGAGCGAGAGGATCCGGTCATTGAACCCCGCCAGCCGGCGGGCGTTCTTCGGGACCAGCCGCGGTTCGAACTCGCCGTTGCGGTCCCTGGGCACCGCCAAAGTGACCGCGCCGGCATCGGTCAGGACCGTCTTGGATGACGTCCCGTTGCGCGAGTTCCCCGACCCGTGACCTGCGGAATCTCCACGCTCGTAGCCGAGATGTTCACTCATCTCGGCTTCCAGAGCACGCTCCAGAACAGCCTTGGTGACCTCCGTCAGCAGCCCGCCCTCACCCAGCAGGGCCGCCCCGGAGGCATCAGCCTTGTCCAGCAACCGCTGGACGACCTCATCGACCGTCTTGTCGCCGGCCACGGACGCGGCCGCTTCGTCTTTGTCCGCCATGACTCGTCCGATCCGCCCGGCCCAAGGGCCCGAGGCCGAGCCCCGGGCCAGGCTGTCACATCACGGACTTACACGATCTTTCAGACACGCTCTCTTGATGCGCACTGTCGGCGGATGATGCGCAGTGAGCGCGCAAATCCGCGTTTCGATGCGCACTAGCTGTGGTCTGCGAACGTCTGTTAGCGATCTCTTGTGGTCTTTTGGGGCGTTCTGTGGCGATATCCAGAGCCAGCGACGGCTTGTCTTCGTGCATCGGCGGTGGTGTGGCTGGCGAAGCGGGCGGCCCTTGATTTTGGACGGACCGGGGTGCCAGGCCCAGGAGTCCTGGTCGGTGGCATGAGGGTCTACTGATGATGGATGTCAGCAAGGGCTTGGTGCGGGAGGTTGTGTGCGGAGGTGGTAGGTGAGGGTGTCACCGAGGGCAGGGTTGGGGCCCGCGGTGTGGGGGATGCCGAGTTGGGTGGCGAGGGTGGTGAGGTGGAGCTGGATGGTGGCTTCGAGGAGTTGGGCGTAGGTGTCGGTGCTAGTGCGAGTCTTCCGCCAGCCGGTGAGGGCAATTCCTGCGGAGAGAGGGAGGGCGGGCCACCACACGAGGGTGAGGGGGAGGTAGAGGAGGGCCCAGGCAGTGAGGGTCGTGGCTTTGGTGAGGGCCGTGCGAGCGGTTGTCAGGTCGGTGCGTGCGTTTTCGGGCAGGACCGTCCAGAGGTATGGCCACACGATCGGCAGGTTGAGGTGCAAGTCGCGGTGCACGCGCACGGCGACGGCATGGAGCCGGTCGCCGCTCCAGGTGGGCCGGTCGGGTTCCTCCAGCCCGATGTGGGTCCGTTGCCGGTCGGCGGCGTGCCGCTTGTCTGTGGCGACCGTGAGCTCATCGTGGTTGTCGGGGAGTTGGGTGCCGTCGGCGGCGCGGGCTGCTTCCGCGGCGGCGAGGAGCTGGTGGTAGGTCGCGTGAGCTGCGGTCCACGCCTTGCGGCGTCGGTTGGTCTGCTGCTCGGCGACTCGGCGTAGGGGGCGTGGCCAGGTCCGCCAGTCGGCAGCGAGAGTGACGCGTTCCACCACGGAGGCGAGGGCTTGGGCGGCCATGCCGACCGCAGCGGCAGCCGTGAGGATGGCGGCGAGCAGGACGATCTGTCCGCCGACGTTGGTCGCAATGGGGTTCTTCGACAAGGTGGTGATCGAGTCGATGAGTTGGGGCAGGTCCAGGGCGTGCGCCCAGCCCAGGGCGTGGGCGGTGGCGGCGGTGGCGAGATAGAAGGCGCCGGGCAGGACAAGCAGGGTGAGCCAGCGTTCGGCGAGTTTGCCGGCGAGTCCGGACCAAAACCCGCTCACCTGGCCGTCTCCGATGCAATCACAGGATCGTCCGTTCCAGCTCCCGGCCGGTGAGCGTGCAAATCAGCGGGAACACGGTGGCCCGGTCGGGACGGCGTCCCGCACACCGGCCGAGCGGACACAGATAGATCGCCTCGAACGGAGTGTCGCCGGAGATGCCCGGCAGATGAAGGCTCCGCTGTGCGGGTGCTTGCCACACGCCCAGCGGGTCGCCTGCGGCCTGGACTGCTTGGTGGAGTGCTTGCAGCAGGCCCCGGAGTTCACTCAGGCCGGGTCGCTGGGCAGCGGTAACGGCGTCCGTGAGGGAGCGTAGCTCGGGTGAGTCGCCCCCGGTGCCCTGGGCGGGGCTTAGGAGGCCGTCCAGGTAGTCCAGCCGCTGGCATACGTAGGCCAACGCCGGGCCGATGTGGTCGTCGGGCGGGTCGGTGGCTGCGCCCATCGTTGTCCCCTTTTGGTCTTCGGTAACTGGGAGCCTGCAGTCATTGGTGATATTACGGACATAGTGGATGTCCTGTGCCCGCGACGCTGGAAACTGCCCTCATCGCGATGAGGGCACACACTGATTGGGGGATGGGTGGCTGAGCGTGAGGAACTTATGGCAGCCGTGCAGGCACGCCTGCTCCAAGCCGAGGATGCGCAAGACCTGTCACTGTTGCTGGACCCGGCCGCACTGGTCGAGGCCCAACGCCTCACCCGGCTCCTCGACGACCAGGACGTGGAAGGCCGGTGTTCCCTGGGCTGGCTGCACTGGCAACGCTACCGGGCGTCGCCCGAAGGCCGGGACCAAGAGGACTTGAACACCGCACTGACTATGTTCACCTTTTGCTTCGTCCATGACATTTCCGATGATGCGCTGCCCGAACCGCTACTCCCTTCGCTCGCCGACGCCGCCGTCGCCACTGCCATCGCAATGCATAGACGGGTAGTCGACTCACCCGAACCCGCAGTTGTCGACGCCACCATTCGTGTGTGGCAGCACATCCTGATCTACACCCCGGCCGACCACCCCGGCTGCGCCGTGTACCTCAACAACTTGGGGCTCGCGCTCAGGGCTCGGTTCGAACGGTTGGGTGCAGTGGCCGATCTGGACGCGGCCATCGACGCCGGCCGGAAGGCGGTGGAGGCCACCCCCACCGACCACCCCAAACGCGCTGGGCGTCTCATCAACTTGGTGCTCGTGCTGAGGGCTCGGTTCGAACGGTTGGGTGTGGTGGCTGATCTGGACGCGGCCATCAAGGCCGGCCGGGAGGCGGTGGAGGCCGCGCCCGCCGGCCACCCCAACCGCGCCACGGCCCTCAGCAACCTCGGGAACGCGCTGGGGGCCCGGTTCAGACGGTTGGGTGCGGTGGCTGATCTGGACGCGGCCATCGACGCCTTCCGGGAGGCGGTGGAGGCCACCCCCACCGATCACCCAGACCGCGCCGGGTACCTCAGCAACCTGGGGAACGCGCTGGGGGCCTATTTCGAAGGGTCGGGTGTGGTGGCTGATCTGGACGCGGCCATCAAGGCCGGCCGGGAGGCGGTGGAGGCCGCGCCCGCCGGCCACCCCAACCGCGCCACGGCCCTCAGCAACCTCGGGAACGCGCTGGGGGCCCGGTTCGAAAGGTCCGGTGCCGTGACCGACCTCGACGCGGCCGTCGACGTCTCCCGGGAGGCGGTGGAGGCCACCCCCGCCGGCCACCCAAACCGCGCCGGGTACCTCAGCAACCTGGGGAACGCGCTCAGGGCTCGGTTCGAAAGGTTGGGTGCGGTGGCTGATCTGGACGCGGCCGTCGACGTCTCTCGGGAGGCGGTGGAGGCCACCCCCGCCGGCCACCCAGACCGCGCCATGAACCTTAGCAAGCTGGGGAGCGCCCTGCGGTTCCGGTTCGAAAGGTCCGGTGCCGTGACCGACCTCGACGCGGCCGTCGACGTCTCCCGGGAGGCGGTGGAGGCCACCCCCGCCGGCCACCCAGACCGCGCCGGGTACCTCAGCAACCTGGGGAACGCGCTGGTGGCCCGGTACAAACGGTCCGGTGTCGTGGTTGATCTGAACGCGTCTACCGACGCCTTCCGGGAGGCGGTGGAGGCCACCCCCGCCGGCCACCCAGACCGCGCCGACTACCTCAGCAACCTGGGGATCGCCCTGAGGATCCGGTTCGAAGGGTCCGGTGTCGTGGCTGATCTGGACGCAGCCGTCAAGTCCGGCCGGGAGGCGGTGGAGGCCACCCCCGCCTGCCACCCAGACCGCGCCGACTACCTCAGCAACTTGGTGCTCGCCCTCAGAGCCCGGTTCGAACGGTTGGGTACCGTGACCGACCTCGACACGGCGATCAATGCTGGCCGGGAGGCGCTGGAGGCCACCCCTGTCGGCCACCCCAACCGCGCCGCGTACCTCACCAACTTGGGAGGTGCGCTGGTGGCCCGGTTCAAACGGTTGGGTGCCGTGGCTGATATGGACGCGGCCATCGACGCCGGCCGGAAGGCGGTGGAGGCCACCCCCACTGACCACCCCAACCGCGCCATGCACCTCAGCAACCTGGGGAACGCGCTGGCGGTCCGGTTCGGACGGTTGGGTGCTGTGGCTGATCTGGACGCGGCGATCGACGCCTTCCGGGAGGCGGTGGAGGCCACCCCCGCCGGCCACCACAATCGCGCCGGGTACCTCAGCAACCTGGGAACCGTGCTGGGGGCCCGATCCGGAATGTTGGGTGCTGTGGCTGATCTGGACGCGGCCATCGACGCCGGCCGGGAGGCGGTGGAGGCCGCCCCCGTCGGCCACCACAAGCGCGCCATGTACCTCAACAACTTGGGGATCGCGCTAATCGTCCGGTTTGAACAGTTGGGTGCCGTGGCTGATCTGGACGCCGCCATCCAGGCCGGCCGGGAGGCGGTGGAGGCCACCCCCACTGACCACCCAGACCGCGCCATGCACCTCAACAACTTGGGGAACGCGCTGGCGGTCCGGTTCAAACGGTCCGGTGCCGTGACCGACCTCGACGCGGCTGTGCGGGCGCTGGTGATGGCTACGGAGGTGGGCTCGGCTGCGCCGTCGGTGCGTGTCTCGGCGGGGCGTGCAGCGGGTGGTTTGTTGGCTTCGTCGGATCCGGGCCGTGCAGCCGGGTTGTTGGAGGGTGCGGTGCGGTTGCTGCCGGAGGTGGCACCGCGGGGCCTGGACCGGCCGGATCAGCAGGAGTTGCTGGGCGGGTTGGCTGGGCTGGCCGGGGATGCGGCGGCGTTGGTGCTGGCAGACCTGTCCGCTCCGGTGGATGAGCGGGCGGGCCGGGCTTTGGGTTTGCTGGAGTCGGGTCGGGTGCTCCTGCTGGCACAGGTGATGGCGACCCGGGGCGATCTCACTGACCTGCGTGCGCTGCATCCGGATCTGGCAGAACGGTTCACCGAGCTCCGCGATCTGCTCGACCAGCCACCGTCCAGCTCCGTCTGGTTCGCCACAGCCGATACTGGGTCGGGTCCTGAACAGGCTATGGAGGCACGGGACCGGCGGCGGGTGGCGGCCGAGCTGGACCTGGTGCTGGAGCAGATTCGCGGGCTGAAGGGGTTCGCCTCCTTCGCGCTCCCGCCGACGGTCGATGACTTGCGGGGACAGGCCGGGCAGGGGCCGGTGGTGACGTTCAATGTCAACGACCACCGCAGCGATGCCCTGCTCCTCACCGAGCAGGGCGTCACCATCGTGGCCCTTCCTGATCTGACACCCGCGGTGGTCATCGACCGCATCGAGGCCTTCCATCAAGCCCTGGCCGACAGCAGCGATTCTGATCCCGACGCCGACCGGGCTGGCGCTCAGCAGCGGGTGCGCGAGATTCTGGCGTGGCTGTGGGATACGGCCGTCGGCCCGGTCCTGGATGCACTCGGCTACACCGGACCTCCTGCCGACGGGCAGGAATGGCCGCGGCTGTGGTGGGCGTCCGGTGGTCTGCTCAGCCTGCTGCCCCTGCATGCCGCCGGCCACCACACCCCGCGCGACGACCCGGGCCACCAGGCCCGGACGGTGCTGGACCGGGTCGTCTCCTCCTACACCCCCACCATCGGAGCCCTCCGCTATGCCCGCCAGCACACCGCACTGCCACCCAAGCGAGCTCAGACACTCATCGTCGCAATGCCCTCCACCCCCGGCCTGGAACGTCAAGGCCGATTGCCGGCCGTGACTCACGAAGCCGCCCTGCTACAGGCCCGGCTGCCCCAGCCGATCCTGCTCACCGAACCCGACACCGACACCGGCACCACCGGGGCGGGAGATCACACCCCAACAAAGGCAGCGGTGTTCACTCACCTAGCCGAGATCACGATCGCCCACTTCGCCTGCCACGGTGAAAGCCACCCCACCGACCCCTCCCAAAGCCGGCTGCTCCTGCACGACTGGCAGCAGGATCCACTCACCGTCGCCAGCCTCACCCCGGTCAACCTCGACTACGCCCGCCTGGCATACCTGTCAGCCTGCTCCACCGCCCTCACCCGGAACCCGCAGCTGCTGGACGAGTCCATCCATCTGACCGCAGCATTCCAGCTCGCCGGATTCCCCCACGTCATCGGCACCCTCTGGGAGATCAACGACAAACACTCCGCCGACATCGCCGACGCCTTCTACACACGCCTCACCGACAGCGAAAAGAACGTGGACACAGTCCGGGCCGCGCACGCCCTGCACGCCACCATCCGCAGCCTGCGGGACCAGTTGCCCCTCACGCCGTCCCTGTGGGCCGCTCACCTACACGCGGGCGCCTGATACTCACGCCCCCGCCCCTGGGCTCACCGACAGCGTCAGCCAGCAGCCCCGAATGCGCACCATCCACCGACACCGGCAGTGCGCACCTCGCCCGGATTTCGACGTTTCCGCAGGAGCCAGTGCTCACGGATTCGCGGACCCTACATTCGACATCGTCCTGCTCGCGCTCGTCCTCCGCTACGTCGAGGACTGCGTCCGCGCCCTGGCCGAACTCGCCCGGGTGCTGCACCCTGACGGCCGAATCATCGTCTCCACCAGCACCCGGCCGCGTTCGAGAAACTGAGCCGACAGCCCGGATTCATCGCCTTCCAGCTCGTCAAAACCCCGGCCCGGTCCATCGCCTGACCGGGCGCCGACGTACCAGCTCACCCCTCGGGAGCTCAGCGAATGCCAACACCGCCGACCCTCGTGGTGGTCAGCGGTCCACCCGCCACCGGAAAGACCACCCTCGCGCACAACCTCGCCCACGAACTCGGCTGCCCCGCGATCATCCGTGACGAGATCAAGCAGGGCATGGTCATGAGCAGCGCGGCCTATCAGCCTGGACGGGACGACCCCCTCAACATCCCGGCCATGCAAGCCTTCTTCGACACCCTAAGCGTGCTCCTCGAGGCCGGCGTCACCGTCGTCACCGAGGCCGCCTACCAGGACCGGCTCTGGCGCCCCGGCCTCGAACCCCTAACGAAGATCGCCGACCTCCGGATCATCCGCTGCACCACTCCAACACCGACCATCATCGAGCGCATGACCGAACGCGCTGACTCGGACAAGCATCGCGCCGCCCATGGCGACCGTCAGCTCCTTGCCGACATCGCCGTCGGCGCCTACAGCCCCGAAGGGTTCGTCGACATCTCCCTCGACGCGCCTACCCTGCTCGTGGACACGTCCGACGGCTACCGGCCTGGGACAGCGGAGATCGGAGCCTTCATCCGAGCGCGCTGACCTCCAAAGCGGAGGGCACGCACGCGGCTGTGTCCACGCCCCTGGTCCGACTTCGACGGCCGGGCCGCAGCGGTTCAGTCGCTGGTGGCCTGGGTGGTGTCGGCATAGCTGTTGAAGACGTCGAGTTCGTCCTGCTCGAAGCGGCGGATACCACCCCGGATGGAGTCGTAGCCGGCCACGACGGAGGTCGCCGTGGCGTAGACATGCTCGTCGTCCTTGACCTCGAAGTGGAAGGTGAGCGAGACGCGCTTGACGTCGGCCACCCAGGCTTCGATGCGGACCGGGGTCTCCCAGGTCTCAAGCGGGTGCTGGTAGCGGATGGTCTGCTCGCGCAGGAGGAAGTTGCGGGCCAGGCGCTCGGCGGGGTCCTTGGGGACCAGCATGCTGAACATGCGCATACGAGTCTCTTCCAGGAGGACGCCGTAACGGGAGCTGTTGAGGTGTCCGTTCGCGTCGAGGTCCGACCAGCGAACGGGGCAGTCGTAGATGTGTCGGGACACAGTGACTCCTGAGGGCTGTGGGATCTGCCGTGCCTTCGAGGCGCCCGGCTGATCCGAGGACGGACTGGCGCACCCTCCGTCGTCAAAGGACCAGGGACTGCGGGGATCAGCCGTCAGGACGTTCTCTGCCGCCCGAACGGCCACGCCCCAGCCCCGGGCCCCACACGGAGACGGCGCCAGTCGTGACATTAAGTTGCTTTTCGTGGCCAATGGGCCTGCCACACCAGTTAGTGGGCCGGGCGCTCGCCCTCTTGGAGGTCGTTGAAGATCTCGCGAAGGAGGGCAGCCCGGAGGTCAACCTGGGGCAGTTGCCCATGGAGCCGGCTGATGGCCGCGTGGTCGGAGTCTGGAAGCGAGGCGCGCAGGAGCAGCTTCAGCTCCGCTCGGGCCTGGGGGTCGACGATCGGCTGGTGGATGCGGTCAACGACGGCTCCGGCCCCCAGCTGCGTGATGCCCCACTCTCCCGGGACTTCCTGGATAGCCCACACCACGGAGTGGTTTTCGGGCGACAGGGTGAGTCTGCACTTTGGCCCGGCCAGCGCGCTGAGTGCTGGGAGCGGGACGCCCTCGGGGCCGGCGAGTGCTGCGGCTTCGTCGGCGCTAGGGACGACGAGGCGGGCGGTGAGTGCACGGGCCGCACGGCGGCGGGCGGCATCGGCTTCGGCCTGGGCGGGGGGCTGCGGAGTCGAGGGCGCGCCAGCCTCGGCATGGGCCCAGGCGTTGCGCTTGCCACCAAGGGCGTCGGTCTCGTCGTCGGAGGACTCGGCCTCGACCCAGGTGATCACTACGAACCGGCAGTGGGGCATCGACGCCGGGTACAGGACGTGGGAGACGACTTCGATGGTCTCCCAGCCCAGGGCGGGGATGATCATCCGAAAGACATGACCGTCCCTGTCGGCTTCCAGGTCGGCTTCGGTGCGCCAGATCCGCTCCACGTCCGGGTTCCGGCGAACCTCGGCGATCAGGTCGACGAGCTCGGCGTTGTCCTTGTGGGTGGCCTGGGCGAACTTCAACAAGCGGACGTAGGCCGCAGCGTGCATTTCCCAACCGTGGTACTGGGTGCGGGCCTCCGGGTTCGTCAGTGCCCAGCGCATGAGGTTGGCGCGCGGCTCCATGACCCACGGCCACCACTCGGCCATCGCCGCGTTGTAGGCGAGGATGTTCCAGTTACGGTCGGTGAGGTACGTAGGCGAGGGCATCTGCCTGTCGATCAGCAGGCGAAGTGCCCGGCGCAGTTCCGCACTGGCGTCGATCTGCGGGTCACCGTCGAGCGTCGTGCCGATGTTGTAGAGCAGCAGGGCGTGGCGCTCGCTCTTGTCGAGTCCCAGCAGATCCGCGAGCGCCTCGCACTGGGGCTTGGTGAACCGGGGCGGGACGGCCCCCTTCTCCACGTTGCGGTACGTCCGGACCCCCATGCCGAGGGCCTTGGCCACTGGGGCCTGGGTGATCCCCGCCGCCTGGCGCCATCTCTTCAGCCAGCCGCCGAACCCCATGAACTGACCGGCGATTTCTCCGCCGTGTGAGCCCTTGTTCTCGGCGTGGTCATCGCCGAAGGGGACTATCCCCTGAGCAACCATGAGGCTCTTCCTTGTCTCCGCGTTCTACACGGAAGGCACCTGCCTGAGGGCATGAAAAAACGGGGGCAGCATGAATGCTGGCCCCCCGGCCTGGTGTCTCCCACAAAGACGATACGCCTAAGTAGAACCGACCAGTAATTTGTGGCCTCGACCACAGGGCAGTTGGTTAAACACGCAACCACGGCCGCCGGCGCCCAGCCGCCATCCATGACGAATCCGGGCATTCCCTCACTTGCGGTTTTCCATGATCAGGAAAGCGGCAAATCCTTGCCGATTTTTGTTGCAAGGGGGCGAATGATCATTCATGCCGACGACGACCACTCCCAGCAAGTCGATTCCTGCCATCCAACCCCCTTACAAATACAGGACGTTACCTGAATCCTCCACGCGGCCTCCACGCATCCCACACAATCATCTACGCGCGTGGATTCGCCCTTGAGGTGCCGTTGACGAAGGCTTTGCCTGCGGGCTTAAATCCAGACCTGACCAGCCGGTACAGAGCGACAGCCTGCCGGTTCATGAACGTGGGGGCCCTTTTGAAGATCTTTCTTGGCGTGCCTGAAGTGCACATGGGTGGCACTGCCGCACGACGACTCACATCTGCACGCCCTGGCGCATCGGCGAAATGCTTGGCCCATGCAACTTTTCACGCTCTGTAGAGCCAGGTCTGGATCTTGTCCGGGCGTCTGCGTATGTTCGTCGTCCCCCACCGGGAGGCAACCCGGTGACCGGCGAAAGAACGCATGCAGGTCGCACCAAGCGGCTAGTCCGTAAACGCAGTCGGCGCCCGGGAGAAGGCAACTCCCGGGCGCCGGACGCGAAGAGTCATATCTCCAGCCGAGGCAACGGCCGGAGAGACCCATCATCACCGCGCTGGCCCTTCCTACGGGGCACACCAGCTGCGGCATCACTCAGGGAGAGTTTTGCATGGGCACGCCCCTGCGCGAAAGGCCGGACCCTCGGGCCGCCGCTGCGGACTGTGCAGCGGATGCCGCCCACCCGCCCATTTCGGGCCTCTGGCGCGGGGGTGACGCCTGATGGCACGCATTCGTACCATCAAGCCCGAGGCGTTCGAATCCGAGGACCTTGCCGCCGTCGATGTCACCGCGGTGCTCACGTTCTTCGGGCTGCTGACCCAGGCGGACGACTCCGGCCGGTTCCGGGACCACGCGGCCATCATCGCGGGACGGCTGTGGGCGCTGCGCCCGGAGCACACCCCCGCTCACGTCGCCCGCGACCTTGAGCAGCTGGCCGAGGTCGGCCTCGTGTGCCGGTACACCGGCTGCGACGGCAAGTCCTGGCTGCACATCGTGACCTGGGACCGGCACCAGAAGATCAACCGCGCTTCGGACTCGCGGCTGCCCCGCTGCCCGGCCCACGAGGCGGCGAAGGCGTGCGGCGAGTGCGACCGTGCCCAGTGCCACACCCAGACCCATGCGGCGGCCAGCCCCCGACAGGCGCCCGCCGAAGTCCACGGGGCGCCCGCCGGCACCGTCGGCGGAGGCGATTCCGCGAACGCTCACGGAGCACTCACGCGAACCGTTCCGTCCGATTCACCCGCTTCCACCCCCACCGTGACGCACGCCACTCTCGCCCAGGCGGATGAGATCGAGGCCACATCGCCCCCCTGCCCGCCTCCGGCAACCCCCGCGAGGGAATCCGCAGGTCAGGCCGGTACGGCCCGGGCAGACGACGTGACGGGCGCCACTTTCACTGAGGACTCACGGTCTGGATCTAGGATCTTGGATCCTGGATCTTCCCGTAGGGGGCGCGAGGCGCCCGCACTCGGCTCCTCCCCGGAAACGGTGCTGGAAGCAGCCGACGCGAGCGAGTGGTCGGCGAAGGTCTTGATGGCCGAGTACCTGCGCGGCTGCCCCGGAGGGCGTCCGCCGAAGAAGGTCCTCGGGCACCTGGGCAAGGAGATCCGCACACTGCTGGACGAGGGCTACGGCCCCGACGTCCTGAGGCCGGCGCTGGAGCGGCTGCGCGCCAAGGGGCTGAACCCCAGCGTCCTGCCGAGCCTGGTCAACGAGCTCCTCAACTCCGGGCCAGCGCCGTCGTCGAGCTCGAGCCCGTCCTCCGCCTCCGGCGCGGGGCCCTGGGCCAGCGCCTCCCCCGCCTACACGCCGTACCTCAACCCCACCGAGCCCGCCGGAATCTTCGGAGTCGCCCTGTGAACCGCACCAGCCTCGCCGACCCTCAGACCACAGCGGACAACGCCTCAATGGCCTGGATGCGGCGCAAGCTCGCCGAGCGCGGCATCGACCCGACCGCCCCCATCGCGGACACCCCGGAAGCGATCCCCGCGCTTGAGGCCGCCGAGCTGCGAATCCCGCGCGATTACCGCGAAGCCCGCGTCGAGCACCCCGCCGTAGCCGAGTGGGTCCGCGCCGTCGCCGACAGCGCCGTCGGCCACGCGGCGAGCCCGCTGAACCCGCACTTCGGGGCTGCCGGGCAGCGAGAGATCACCCACGGCCGCAGCCTGCTGCTGTGGGGCTCCACAGGCGCCGGCAAGACGCACCAGGCGTACGCCGCAATCCGCGCCTTGACCGCCTCCGGGTGCGGGGTGCGCTGGCACGCCACGACCGCCGCCGACCTGTACGGCGAGATGCGGGCCCGGGGCGGTGGCGATCCGGAGTACCTGCTGCGGCGGATCGTGCGGATACCGCTGCTGCTCCTGGACGACCTCGGGGCCGCGAAGGCGTCCGAGTGGAACGAGGAGATCACGTTCCGGCTGCTGAACTGGCGTGCGCAGAACCAGCTGCCGACGATCGTCACTTCGAACCTGCCGCCGGTGCGTACCCCTGGGATGGCGACCGGTCAGCCGGTGCTTCGGGACAAGGTCGGCGACCGAGTGATCTCCCGCCTGTCCGGCATGTGTACCCCGGTCCACCTTGACGGCCCCGACCGCCGCTTCCGCGCCGCCTGACCACCTGCGCCCACCACCTTCCACCGCCGGCCAGCGAGCCGGTCAGCCGGCACCCACCGCCGAGTGCCGCACCCGCTCGCCGCTATCCGGCATGCCCTGGAGACCCATCCCATGCGCGAAATCACCACCAACACCCAGCCCGTGCCCGACCTGCGTGGCATCGCCGACATCTCGTGGCACGACCGAGGGAACTGCCACGACCTGGACACTGCCGAAGCGGACCGGATGTTCTTCCCCGCGCCGCGGGCCCACGCCGACATCGCCGAGGCCAAGACCCTGTGCGGCGCCTGCCCCGTGCGGCAGGACTGCTTCACCCACGCCATGGACAACGACATCCGCTGGGGCCTGTGGGGCGGACTGACCGAGGCGGAACGCAAGCCCTGGCGGGCCAAGGTCGCCAAGCGACTCGACTACCAGCGGGTCCGCGCCGCCCTCATGGGCCGGGACGTCCACCTTTCCGCCGCCGAGCGCGAAGCCGTCACCCGCGCCGCACACGTACGCGGCTGGAGCACCTCACGGCTGGCCTACGTCCTCGGGGTCGATTTCGACCACGCCCGCGACCTCCTGCGCCGGGCTGCGCACGCAGTGGCAGACCGCGACCGGTACTGGAAGGTCCCCGCCGCGGACAGCCAGGCCAGCCCCGCCGGCAGCGACGACGGA
Organism: Streptomyces sp. NBC_01551; assembly: GCF_026339935.1. Taxonomy (NCBI): domain Bacteria; kingdom Bacillati; phylum Actinomycetota; class Actinomycetes; order Kitasatosporales; family Streptomycetaceae; genus Streptomyces; species Streptomyces sp. NBC_01551. The sequence continues at coordinate 5,935,410 of NZ_JAPEPX010000001.1, read as the reverse complement.
AGTGCACCCGAGGAAACGTTCTGCCAGGTACCGCGCCAGGCCGAGACACGCGAGCTCAACGACGCTCTGCGGAAGGCGGCATGACCTGCCCGGCGCCACCTCCCGACCGGTCGACCATGCGCGCCGCCGGCGGCCACACACCACGCCCCACAACAAGCCCGGAGAAAGGGAGCCCTTGACCGAGGAGACCGCCGACCGATACGCCCTGATCGCTGCCGGGACGGTGATCATCGTCCTGACTGGCGCCGGATTCTGGCTCTCCTACGCCCACCTCGCCGAAGTCGCTGGGAGGCACGGCCTGGACCGCTCGCCCATCCGGCAGTGGGCTTGGCCCGCCACGCTGGACATGTTCATCGTCGCCGGCGAGCTGCTGATGCTGCGAGCGGGTCTGCGCCGGGTGACGGACTGGTGGGCAATCGGGCTGACGGCCGCAGGGTCGGCCGGATCAATCGCGCTGAACGTCGCCGGCGTCAGCGGCACAACCGGCAGTCCGGTCCCGGTCCTGGACTACGTGGTCGCCGCCGTCCCGCCGACGGGCGCCATGCTCGCCTTCGGAGTCCTGATGCGGCAGATCCACCAGCGCATCGCCCGGCCCCTCCGGAACGGCGCGACCGAAACCCGGACCGGCTCCGGTCCGAGCCGGACCACCGCACCGCCGGACACGACGGAATCCCGGACCGGACCGAACCCGGCCCACGACGAAACCCGGACCGACGCCCCCGCCGGACCGGACCGGCCCAGCCCCAAACCCGGACCGAGGCGGACTCGGACCGGGCCGGCACGTCCCCGGACGGTCCGGGCGAAGGTCCACGGCGGACGGTCCGAGCGCCGGACCGGACCGCGCCGCCTGTCCGAGGAAGAGGTTGTCGAGCTGGTCCTCCCGGACGTCCCCGCTGCCCTGGCCGCGGACGGGAACGAGCAGATCACCCGAACCCAGCTGCGGAGCATCATGCGCGCCCGTGGCATCCCCCTCGGCAACGAGCACATCGGTCCCGTCCTGACCGCGCTTCGCTCTGCGACCGCCTCCCCCAAATCCCACGAAGGAGCCACCCACCGATGAAGACCTGCACCCGATTCGCCGACATGAAGGCCGGTTACGAGCGCGACATCGCCTTCCTGCGCGGCCATGCCGCCCGTCACGAGGGCAGCACCGCAGCGAAGGCGAGCACCCGGCACGCCTGGGGCGTGAAGCAGAACATGGCCAGGGCCCTGGCCAGGCACTTCGAACGCTGCCCCCTGTGCCGGTGACCGAACCCTGTCCCTACGGCGGCCCGGACCAGCACCCGGGCCGCCGTCCCGTTCCCCCACCACCTGGCCTCCTGGAAGGAGCCAATGCACCCATGCAGTCCGCTGAAAACCAGCCCGAACCGGCGTCGAACAGGACCGTCAAGTCGGCTGAATCCTGGGCCCGTGACGACCCTTCTCCCGACGCCAACTCGCTCCCAGAAGGAGCAAGTTATCGGCCAAGACACTCTTCCCCGTCGGGGAAGCGCGTCTTGGCCTATCCCGCCCCAGGGGTGGCGGGAGCGGACCGGAGCCAGGGGGCACCGGTCCACAAGGCAGCGACCGAGGGCGGATCGCAGCCGGAGGCGAAGCCCGCGCCGCGCCGCAAGCGCCGCGCCACGAAGAACGCTTCGCGCAAGCGCTCGCCGAAGACCGCCGCCAACAAGCGCTCGCATGTCTGCAGTGTCCGTCTCAACGACGACGAGAAGAACCGCCTTGCCACCGCAGCAGCTGCATCCCGTACGAGCCTGCCCGCGTTCCTCGCCCGCAGCGGGCTTGCCGCCGCCCGCGACCCAGACCGTGCCGCCGCCGCCATCGCCGGTGAACGAGAAGTGGTCGCGGAGCTCTTCGCCGCCCGCCGGCACCTCGGCCACGTCGGCAACAACCTCAACCAGCTGGCCCGGGCGGTCAACTCCGGCGGCCAGCCTGCGGACGTCCAGCTCCATGCCGTGCTGATCGCCGTGCAGCGGGCGATCAGCCGAGTCCAGACCGCCACCGACCAGCTCATCGAACACCGCTAGGAACCCCCACCCGTCATGGTCCCCAAGATCCACAAGCGCGGGACGCGCACCATCGGCCTTCTGTACTACCTGTACGGGCCCGGCAAGGCCGAGGAACACATTGACCCGCACCTGGTGGCCTCCTGGGACCACGCCGCCCCCGACCCCGGCCGCGACCCCGCAGTCACCTACAAGCAGCTCCAGGAACTCCTCGACCAGCCCCTGGCCAACCTCCACGAGAACGAGCGGCCGACGAAGCATGTGTGGCACCTGTCGGTACGCAACGCGCCCACCGACCGGACGCTGTCCGACCAGGAGTGGGGCGACATCGCCCGCCGGATGGTCGCCGCCGCCGGCATCGACGTCCCCGAGCAGGGCTCCGGTTGCCGCTGGGTCGCCATCCGGCATGCCGACGATCACATCCACATCCTGGCCACCCTGGTCCGCGAGGACGGCTACCGGCCCGACCTCGACTTCGACGCCGTCCGCGTCCAGGCCGAAGCCCGGCTCCTGGAGAAGGAACTGGGCCTGCGCCAGCTCAATCCGGGTGACGGCACCGCCGCCCAGCGGCCCACCAGCGCCGAACGCCACAAGGCCGATCGCATGGGCCGCGAGCGCACGCCCCGGGAGGAACTGCGGGAGACCGTACGACGTGCAGCAGCCGGCGTTGCCAGCGAGGAGGAGTTCTTCGAGCGGCTGGGCGCCTCCGGGGTGCTGGTCCGCAAGCGCGTTGCACCCTCCGGAGACCTTCTGGGCTACACGGTCGCCCTGCCGGGGGACCTCAACAAGGACGGGGAACCGATCTTCTACCCGGGCTCGAAGCTCGCCGCAGATCTGTCCCTGCCCCGAATCCGCGAGCGCTGGTCCGGCCGCAGGCAGGATGAACCGATCGTCGAGCCGGTGGCCGCGTCGGGGCCGGCGCAGGCCCGGCGTCGGGCGAGCGCGGCGGTGTGGCAGGCGATCCTCGTCATGGCCGGGGCGGACGACGCGGCGACGGCCGCGTACATCGCTGCGGCCGGCGAGATCCTCGACGCCCTCGCGAAGACGAGTGCCGCCCACACCCGCCGTGAGCTGCGTGATGCCGCCTTCGTGTTCGAGCGGGCATCCCGTTCTCACGTACGAGCCGAGCGTGGGCACGACCGGGCGCTGCGGCAGGCCGCTCGCGATCTCGTCTACAGCGGTCCCGCCCTGGGGCGCGGGGAGGACGGGGCGACGACTGCGATGGTGATCGACGCCGTGTTCTTCCTTGTGATCGTGGCCGGGCACTGGCATGCGAAGAAGGCACACGCGCAGCAGGCCGCCGCCGCCCACCTGGCAGCAGAGCACCTGCGGACCGCCTACCGAGCCGCCGCCGCGCAGCCCATGGGCGTGCTGGCCGTACGGGGCCGATCGCTGGCTCTTCCTGTGCTGCGCCGCCAGGTCCTCCGGGTCCGGGAAGCGCTGCCGGCGGAGCTGGCGGAGCGGGTCCTGGCCGAAGCCGGATGGTCGGCGCTGGCGGCGACCCTGGCCGATGCCGAGGCAGCCGGATACGACGCCACCACCCTGCTGGCCGACGCCGCCGCCCGACGGGAGCTGGGGAGCGCCGAGTCGGTGTCCGACGTGCTGGTGTGGCGGCTGCGCCGCGTTGCGGACCTGCCGGCCGACGCACAGACGATGCCCTTGCCCGACGGCGCCGCCGCCTCGTCGGGCCCCGCCGGACCGAAGGCCGAGAGCCCGGCATCGAAGGGCACGCAGCGCCGCCGGAAGTGACCAGGCTTTCAGGAGTTTGTGAGTTGCCGCAGGTGGGGCCCATGGGGCACGCTTCTTGACCCACCGCCGTGTGCGGGGAGCCGACTGGGAGGGGAGCCCGAGTGTTCGGTCGCAGGAAGGCCAAGCAGGATCGTACGGAGCTGGGGCCGGCGGGTGTCCCGTGGCTGGCGCACCCGGAGCCGCAGTGGCCCGACCCGGTGCAGCAGACGCCCGCCCCCGCTCCGGCCGCCCCGGTGGTGGACGACTTCCTGCCGCCGGACTTCCGCATGGACACCGATGACGACCTGGCGGGCCGACTCATGCCATGGCCGCGCCCCCTGGTCATCGAAGGCGATGTCCGTGCCTGCCCACAGTGCGAGGCGTACCGGGACTGGGTCGTCCTGTGCACCGAGGGGCGGATCTGGCTGCGCTGCCGCGACGGCCACGAGACTCTGGAGCCGCGGCTGGACGTGGCCTGGTACAACCGCAACAGCGGACCGAGCAACGGCAAGTTCGGCACGCTCGAGGAGGGCCTGCGCTCCATCGGCCACTGATCGGGTACCGCGCCCCTGGACCCCTGTGTTCCTTCCCTGCCGCTCCTAGGAGGCGGCCACGGTCAGCACACCCGCATCCGACCCAGGGAACCCGCATGCGCCTGCGCCATTCCACAGTCCTCACCAGCACCTGCCTCGCCCTCTGGGCGCTGACCAGCTGTTCCGCCCCGCCCTCCGACACGGCGTCCGCAGCGCCTCGGGCGGAGACCTCCATGCCCATCGCCGGCAACCACGAAGTACTGCCGTCGGAGCGGCTGGCGGACCGGCTGCTCACCGCCGACGACCTCGGCCCCGGCTACGCCGCCCGCCCCGCCGCATCCACGGCTTCGCCCGAGGCATCCGTCGAGGGCTGCCCGCAGCTGGAGCAGCTGGGCAGCGCCGCGGACAACCCGTACGCGATGTTCCCGAACCATGGGAAGCGGGTCCTCACTGGCCCCGGCGGCACCCAACTGACCGAGGAGCTGTACTCCGCGCCGCCCAAGGACCTTTCCGCGGGGGTCGGGCGGATCATGACCGCGATGGGTGCCTGCCCGTCGTACCAACTGGTCACCGCCACCACCGTGGCGGAGGTCCGCACCCAGACGGTGCCGGTGCCCCGTCTCGGTGACGAGCAGTGGGGGCAGGTCCTCACCGTCATCGCCGGCGGGCGGCGCACCGTCGTCCAGCAGACCGTGATTCGCGACGGAGCCGTGCTGCTGGTCATCTCCGGCAGCCCAGCGGAAGTCGCCGTCCACGGGCAGACCGCCCTGGCCAAGGCAACAGCCCGCTGAGCCGCCCCGCGGCGGCGTTCACCGAGAGGCAGTCCCTGCTCGGCACAGCCAACGCCCAGGCGGTGCACCGTTCCGGCATCCGTGCCCGTGCTGCGCATCTCACGGAGAACCTGGCCGCAGACGGGGGTCTCCCGGCTGTGCACTGGCACAAGCCCGGCGGCCAGCCGCCCGGAGGTACCACGGGCCACGGCCTCTGACCGGTGGCCAAAGGCGACCGCCTTCGCTTGGCGCCCCGCCCGACTCGCGCACAAACGCTGAGGCCGGGCGGGGTGTCGGTCGTCGGCAGGTATCGCGACCACCTCCTGAGGCGCACATCGATCAATGACTGTAATGCGACGCAAAAGGCCGACGGCCGGACCCAAGGGGGTCCGGCCGTCGGCGTATCAGACAGTCGGTTGCACAGTGAGCTGGCCCTCGCTGCTCTCCGGCAAGGTGTGGCGCAGCACCGGTGCGGGTGAGGCCAGAGAGGCGGCGAAGGCCGCAACGAGATCGTGTGGCGTGCTGGCGGAGAACATGGCGGCCCACAGGAGCCCGCCGCCCATCCTCGGTTCGCACCATGCCTGCCATCCCGCCGCTTCCGCCTCGGGATCGAGGGCGAGCGGGTCGCCGTCCTGAATGCCCTCGTCCGGCAAAGCGGTCAAGGCCATGGTGGCGGCCAGCCGCGGGTCGGACATGGCGGTGGGGGTGTCGATGTCGCGGATCCAGCCGTTGTCGGCCAGCGCGTCGAGAACCGTCTGCGGTCCGGCGTAGCCGTGGGCGGGATCCGGGTGATCCTCCAGGGCGAGCAGGAAGTCGGTGACAGCCTCGGGCGGATTGCCGGCGGAGAAGTACGCATTCCACTGGGGAAGGCTGGCGGGGGTGGCGCGGGCAGAGACCGTCCATGCCACCGGCTGATCACCCAGGAGGATGGGTTCGTCGGCCAGCACCCACTGCGCCCAGCTCAGCGCATCCGGAGCGACGTACAGGACGGTGCTGCGGAGAACCTGCCGGGCGTCGTCCGATTCGTCGGGCTCACGCCGACCTCGGACGAGGGTGAGGCTGGTCCAGCCCGCCGCGGTGAGGTGCGAGCCGACCTGGTCGGCAAGGAGGCCGTCGTCGCCGGCGAGATGGCGCGGGGTGACCCAGTACGCGGGAAGGGAAGGGAAGTCAGGGGACGGGGGCAGAAGTGCTCCTTGTCGTCAGGGGGTGTCGCGGCCCATATCGTCGTCGGAGACAGCGCGCAGCCGCCGTCCACGGGCCGGCGGCTCAACCGGAGGCATCCAGGTAAGGGCCTCGGCGACCGGCCTGGGGAGGTACCCGTATTGCACCGCCTCCGCGTCCTCTGCGAGATAGACGACCGGTCGCCCGTCCTGGTCCGCGCCCACGGTCACGGCGCCCATCTTGTGAGCCATGGGAAAGAAAGGGTTGATCGCGAGCCGCACGCGGGCGGCAGGGTCCGCCGCGGACAGGTGTTCCATCAGGTCAGCGACGGTCATCTCGGCGCCGGGCTCGGGCTGGGGGGCCACGGTTCTCCTCACGGGTGGAAAGCGTTGTGGTGGGTGCGGATGTGCGCAGCGCGGCCTACGGGAACGGACCACGGAAGGACGCGCGAGCCACTGGAGGACGGGGGCGAGCGTCCCGGCCTCAAGGCGGCGTGGGCACTACTGCCGTCGAGCGGTGGCGAGCACCTCGGAAACGGTAGCGGCCACGAGCCGTGCCGGGGTTTGCGGGTCGAAGACGACACGGTAGCCGGGAACCTTGGCGGTGCCGGTGACGGCCAGGACCCAGCCCTCCTCCTCAGCTCCGGGCCGGCCGTCGGGAAACCAGCCGAGATAGAGCCTGCCGTCGGCCGACGAGATGTGGGTGTCGGCCCGGTCGTCGACGATGAGGTTGAAGTCGCCGTTCGCCTCGGGGAAGCAGTCAATGACCTCGGTCGGCTGGCCAGGCCCCAGAAGCCAGCTATGCAGTCGCAACTTCTCGATCGTGGTGCGGAATCCGGCGTTCGACAGCTCCACGGTCACAAGCATCACCTCTCTGACCTGGGAAAACCCCGAGTGGGGGGAAGGTCGTCTAGGTTGACATGCGCTGCAACGTTGCACCAGTCCTTGCAGGATCTTTCCTGTCTGCCACCGGCGAACTCGACCTTGGGGCGGTGCACTCGTCCGGTTTCGGGCACGGCCCACCTCGGCCGTCACGCCCTGAGTGATGCCCCAGCACGGCCGAAGGAGTGCGGGGCCGCTGACAAGAAGGGAGGTTTGAGGAAGGATCGGGCGATGTGACGCAGGTACAGGCAACAGTCCTGAAGAAGTTGGACAGCGCGAGCAACCCGTTCACCTCCTACCAGGAGATGGTCACCGCTCTGGCGGCTGCCGTCGGCGAGGCGGGGCGCACCGAGGCTGAGGTGGATCACCTGCATGCGCTGTGCGCGGCGATGCTCTTCTTCCACCAGCCCGACGGTGCACTGAAGGGCTCCTACCCAGGGGCCGGGGCCTGAGCCCTGGCCGACCGCAGCGAACCAGCTTCCTCCCCAGGTCCACGCTGTCTGGACCGCGTACGCGGACACGGCTGGCCATCCGATGGTGCGCGCCCGCCTGCACCACCTTCTTTGGGAGGCCCGACACGGAGGCCGTCCCATCGACCACGTGTCGGCGGCCATCGCCAGCTACCGCGAGGCCGTCCCCGTGCTCCTGGCCGATATAGGGGACCGCGCCGTCAGTGCTCGGTGCAAGGCGGTCGATGCCCTGCTAGCCGCGCACGAGCTTGCCGCCAGGCTCCGCCAGCCGCAGCTGGCTGATGTCACCACCGAGATGATCAGGCTCGCCGACACTGCCCTCGACTGGCCGGAGCCCTCCCCAGGCATCGTCCACGCTGCGATCGAGCCCCTCTTGGCGGACAAGAACCTTCACCAGCTCATCCGCCCCGTGCTGGAGCGTGCCGTCGACCGCTTCCGCGCGGACTCCCATAACCACATCGGATCCCTGCAGATGATGCGCCGCATCGAGCCCGATCCTGCCGACCAGCAGCAGATCGAGCAGCGGATCCTCGCTGCCTACACCGACCACGCCGAGCAGCTCGACGGGCTCCCCAAGCTGATGCGACTCGAAGAGGCCGCCGTGTTCGCACGCGACCACGGGTTGACCGATGCCTTGGACGAGATCCGGCGTACCCAGCAGAAGCTCCGTCCCGAGGACCTGGGCCTGACCCGAACGATCACTCCGTTCCAGTTCCCGACGGCGCTGGTCGACGCCTCGCGCGCGGCCATCGACTCCGCTGCCGACCTCCCTGCAGCTCTGCGGACCATCGCCACCGCGGTCCCCGTCCTGGCAGACCCGATCGACGCCGAGCAGCACGGACTGCTTCGCTTGCCGACGGCACACCTGAACTTGAACGGCCCGGTGGTCACCGCGTTCTCGGAGGAGGGCATCGCCACGGGGACCGGCCGGACCGATGCCCACGTCTTCTCCCTGGGCATCCACGGCGTCCTCATCGAGGCCCAGCTCGACCAGCTCCACGAACGGTTCGCCCCTACCGAGGAACAGCTGCTCGACCAGCTATCCAACCCGCCGCTCGCGCCGGCCACCCGCATGCGAGGACTGGCCCGCGCCCTGCGCGCCTTCTGGGAGCACGAGGACGACATCGCGATCACCCTGGCCCTCCCTCGCGTCGAGGGCCTGCTGCGTCGCCGTATTCAGGCCGCCGACGTCGCCTTCATCCAGCACCACCAGGGCGACCGGCCGGGCCAGGTCAGCCAACTCGGGTCCCTCATCACGGACATGGGCAAGGCCGGATACCCCGAGCCCTGGCCGACGGTCTTCCGGACGCTCGTTGGTGGACCCATCGACGGCATGAACCTGCGCAACAACGTTCTCCACGACCTGGTGGACACCCCACCCCGCCACCACATTGCCCTGGTGATCCAGGCTGCGCTCTCCTTGCTCTTCGTGCCGCTGGAGGACCCTGCTGACTCTGGCGCCCCGGCCGCAGACGACTGAAGACTCCCGAAGCACGAGCAGCCGTGCTCCTATAGACGATGCGCAACTGGCGGCGACGTTGCTGGCAGCCACCGGCCACAGGGGCGAAACGCAGTCGACCCCGGGAACCTGTCTGGTTCCCGGGGCCGGTGGTGGTGAGGTCAGTTGTCGTCGGTACGCCGGTGCTGGCCGGTGCCGGTGTCGCTCTCGTCGTTCTTACGGCGGCGGGCGGCGTAGACGGCGCCGCCTCCGGCGGCGAGAAGAAGGCCGCCGGCTGCCAGGAGCCACCCGTTGGTGCTGTCGGCGCCGGTGTGGGCGAGGGAGCCTTCGGGCTTGGTGTCAGGTTCGGTGGGGGTCGAGGTAGCGGTGCCGATCTCCGGGCTGCTGGAGGGGGATGCCGCATCGGTCGGCTCCCCGGTGCCGGTCGAGGGCGAGCCGGTCGGCGTGGGCTGGGAGGTGGGATCGCCGGTGGGCTTGGCCGTCGGCTTCCCCGTCGGTTCCTCGGTGGGCTTGGCCGTGGCCGCGTTCGTGAAGGCCGCGGTGGTCTCGGCTCCGGGCTTGGCCGTGATCTCCACCGGGGTGGTCTCCAGCCGGTAGCCGTCCGGGGCCTTGGTCTCGGTGGCGGTGTAGGCGCTGCCGGTCTTCTTGCCGACGGGGAGCGGGGCCTTGGCGGTTCCGTCCGGGCCGGTGGTGAGGGTGAAGGCGCCCTTGTCGTCCTTGGCGTCCTTCGGGGCGATGTTGACGATGGCTCCGGCCAGGCCCTTGCCTGTGGCCTTGTCGGTGACTTTGAGGGTGAGGCCGGCGGACTTGTACGGGTCGGTGATCGCCAGGACCTTGGGCTCGCCGGGGGCGACGACGACGTCCTGGTCGGGGACGGTGCCCAGCAGCGGGCTGCCGGAGGAGGTCTCCTTGAGGCGTACGACGCCGGGGGCGAGGTCGGAGAAGGTCAGGGTGCCGTCGGCTCCGGTCTTGCCCTCGGCGAGCGTCTTACCCGCTGAGTCGAGCAGTTGGAAGGCGGCTCCGGGGGCGGGCTGGCCTTCGGGGTCCGTCTTGGCGATGCGCAGTCCGGCCTTGTCCGTCGGCGCGGGGTCGCCTTGATCCTTGGGGGCTTCGGCGGACGGGGAGGGGGCTGCCGTGGCGATGGTGGCCGGGCCGGTCAGGACGGCGGCGGCGGTCAGGGCAAGCGCGGTGAAGAGGAAGGGGCGGTGCTTCATCAGGGGTGCTCCGGGCGGGATTGTGCGGTGCGGGACGGTGTGGCACGGGCTCCGAAAGTGGGGCCCGGCAGCGCGAGGGGTCAGCTGGGGGCGTCGCCCGTACGGCGGCGGCGGTTGATCAGGTAGAGGCCGCCGCCTGCGGCGAGCAGGGCGGTGGCTCCGCCGGCCAGCCAGGTGGTGGCGTCGGCGCCGGTGTGAGCGAGGGATCCGGGCGGCGTCGTCGGCGGGGTGGTGGCCGGGGGTGTCGCGGGCGGGGTGCTCGGGCTCGGCGGCGTGGTCGCGGTGGGCTTGTCGGCGAGGGTGACGGTGACGTCGGCTCCGGGACGGGCGGTGAACGCGACCGGTGAGGCGTCGAGTTGGTAGCCCTCGGGGGCCTTGGTCTCGCCGGCCCAGTAGCGGGTGCCCGCCTTGAGCGTGACGTCGAGGGGGACGGTCGCGGTGCCGTCGGTCCCGGTGGTGACGCTGGTGATCACCTTGCCGGGGGTGTGCTTGCCGGTCTTGTCCGTCTCATCGGCGCGGATGGCGATGACCGCGCCCGGCAGGGTCTTGCCGGTGTTCTTGTCGGTCTTCTTCACCGACAGGCGGGCCTTCTTGAACGGGTCGACGAGGTCCTGGGCGTTGGCCTGGGCGGTGCGTCCGGCGGTGATCGTGATGGTCTGCTCGGCGATCAGGTCGTGGACGGGGCTGCCGGAGGAGGTCTCGCGCAGCCGGTAGGTGCCGGCAGGGAGCTTGTCGAAGACGAGGTTGCCCTGTTCGTCCGTCTTGCCTGCGGCGACCTGCTTGCCGTCGGAGTCGAGGAGCTGGAACGCTGCGCCGACCAGGCGGGTGCCTTCGGGGTCCTTCTTGCGGATCGTCACGCCGCCGGTGGCCTCGCCGACGGTGATGGCGGCGGAGTCCTTGACGCTGGTGGTGCCCCCAGCGAGCAGCATCCGCTGGGCGGCCGGGTTCTTGGGCGTGAGGACCTGCAGCCCGATGGCGGGCAGCCCCTCGGCCGTCGCGGTGACGCTGGCGGTCCCGGGCTTCTCGGCGGTGAACTCCCAGGAGCCCGTGCCGTTGTCGTTCGTGGTGACCTTGCCGGAGGCGGTGCCGGAGCCTGACTCGGCGAGCGTGACGGCGACCTTCGGGACCGGCGTGCCGGCGGTGGTGGTGACCTTCACCGCGACGGTGACCTTCGTCCCGGCGGTGGTGGTCTTCACCGACGGCGTGATCTGGAGGGTGTAGGGGCCCGCGAGCTTCTTGGCCTCGGCGACGTAGCCCTGGGCGAGGGTGCGGGCGGTCGGGGAGACGACCGGGTACGCCAGGCGCTGCTTGCCGCGGTCGCCGTCGAGGGCGTAGGTGCCGCCGGCCAGGTACTCGTACACCACGGCGTCGACCGCGGCGGCCTGGGCGTTGTCGCGGGTCTGCCCGTACTTGCCGATCACGTAGGCGGCCTGGGCCAGGTTCTCCTTGGTGACGGGCTTCCCGGTCACCGACGACGTCCAGGACGGGACCGGCTGCGGGTCGCCGTAGCCGCCGGCGTCGGCCGGGCCCTTGCGTTCAGGGTCGGCGCAGTAGGTCTCGGTGTCGCCGTGGACGGCCGGTCCGGGCGGGCCGTAGGCGCCGATGTGGCTGGAGGCGGCGTGTCCCTCGGAGTCGGGGATGGTGTAGCCGGGGCCCAGCACCACGGAGGCTTCCGGGGCGGCCATGGCCGTCGCGGGCAGCAGGGTGCCTGCCGCGAGGGCGGCGACGGCGACGGCCAGGTGGGCGGGGCGGGCGGGGCGAAGGCGCATAAGGAGGAGAGGGTCCTGTCGGTGGAGAGGGGAAGTCGGGTGCGGGCGGCGGTGAGTCAGTAGGCGCGATGGGCCAATGACGGCCGAGGGGCGGGGCTTTAGGGAAGGAGGGTGGTCACCGCGCCCGGGCGGCAGAGATCCGAACTTGCCGGGCCGCGGCGGCGGGGGGCTGGCTGGTCCGTACCGGTGGAGCGCCGGGGATCCACAGGCGTACGTACTGGTCGATCGCGGCCCGCAGCCGGGTAACGCCGATGCCGACCCACGGGGGGGCTCGCTGTGGTTCCAGTCGTTGAAGGTGCCGTACTCGCCCTGGCCGGGCTTGTGTCCGAGGCGCCGGTCTCGGGTGTCGAAGGCGCCGTGGTCGGCGAAGCGCAGCACGGCGGTGTCGATCGGTCCTTTGTCGAGGTGCACGATCTGCAGTCGCAGCCCGTCGTAGCGGTCGGCGTAGATCGTGGGGGCGAAGTCGATGCGGAGCCGCAGCGGGAGGTCTGGGGCGGGGGCGGCGTAGTAGGCATGGCCGACGACGGCGGCCTCGGGGTAGGGCAGCGTGAGGTGGTCGGCGAAGAACTGTTCGGTGAACAGGGCCAAAGGGGTTCCTCGTTGTAGGTCAGCGGCGTACAGCGCCGCGGGCGGGAAGGGCAGCGGAGGGGGTGGTGGCGGTGCTCCAGCGCGGCACGCTGCCGACCGCGACGGGCGGGCGGACCCCGATGCGGGGGCGGAGATCGCGGGGAGTCGGCACCGGAGGGCGGGGCGGTACGACGGGCGTGAGCTGCGCGAGGGCGGCGAGCTGACGGTCGAGGCCCTGCTGCCAGCGGGCCACGGGAGTTGTATCGGTGAACGCCTCCGCGGTGGCCGCAATGAGGTGGGAGGGCGTACGGGGGCTGAACGTGATCTCCGCGCGGGTGCCCCAGCCGGGAGGGCCGGCCCACAGTTCCGTCCCGTCCAGCAGGTCGCGGCGGGAGCGGTTGATGTAGACACCCGCGTTGCCGTCGGGGGCAGCCAGCTCCACGGTGCCGACCTCGGCGCCCATGCGCTGCCAGCCGGCGGCGACCAGCGGTGCCACGCTGTCGGCCCAGTACGCCGACGGGGCCGCAAGGAAGCGGTCCTGGCCATCGGCCCAGTCCCGGGCGAGGGCGGTGGTGAGGGCGGCGACGAGCTCGGGCGGGGTGTTCTGGTTGACGATCGCGGTCCACTGCGGTCCGGAGACCGCGTCGGGCGCGGCGCTGATCGTCCACAGGTCGTAGTCGTCTCCGGCCCAGCCGATCCGGATGCGGTGGTCCGGGCTGGTTACGACGAGCTGGTGCGGGCCCTCGTCGAAGTGATGGTGGGGCCAATGCTTGACGGGGGCGAAGCCGGCATCGCCGTAGCCGGGCGATCCGGCGAGGTAGCGGGGGGTGACGTAGACGTCGCCGTCCACGGTGGCGGCGGACTGGGGGGCGGATGAAGGCAAGGGCGTCTCCACGAACGAAGGGGGTGCGGTCAGAGCGCGGCGGTCAGGGCAGCCGGGGCGGCGAGGGCCGGCCGGGGAGGGAGCGCGGAGGGCAACACGGTGTCCAGCCTCCGGATGACGGCGAGGTCGGCGAGAACCTCGCGCTTGGCACGGGCGCGCAAGGCCGGGGTGAAGGTGTCCGGCTCGAGCCTTCCGTCCGCGGTGGCGTACGGGCGAAGCCGGGCCAGGATGCGGGCGGCGGCGGCAGGCTGCGCGGCGACGAGGCGGTCGAGGGCCGCGTCGATGGCCTGGCGCCGTAGATCGTGGTCGGGGGCGGCGCGGCGCCGGTCGGTCACCGTGATCGCGTACTGGTGGATCAGGCGGTTGTGTTCGGCTCGGCGCTGCCAGGCCGCGACCAGGAACCGGCGCGCGTTGAGGACCTTGAAGGCGTCGGGTTCGGGGATGTCGGCGAACCCGTTGGGCAGGGAGCCCAGGGCCGAGGAGCTGGAGGCGCGGGCCACCGGCACGGTCAGGCTGGTCAGTTCCTCCAGTGCCGTGTTCCAGCGCCGCTGCAGCAGCGGGTGGCGCAGCGCCGGATCGCGGTCGTTCTGATTGCGGGCGTCATCGGCGACAGCGCTGCGGAAGGCCACGGCTCCCATGGACAGCAGGCGGTCGAACTCCGCTGGGCGGGGCGCGGGGAGGTAGCCATCGGCCCAGCCTTCCTCGACGGTGTCGAAGATGTCCTTGGCCAGCGGGCGCGCGGGCAGCCCTGCGGCGGCGTGAGCCTGGGCGAGGAGCTGGGCGAAGAGGACGGGATACGCCTGCGAGAGCCAGCCCCGGGTCGTGGTGACCGTGTCCGTCGAAGGAGTCTCCTCGGATTCGCGCGTGCGGTCTTCGGACCGGCGCAGCGCGGCGGTTTCCCGGTGGACTTGGTGGCGGGCGGTACGGACCTGCCTCAGCTGGCGGGCAGTGCGGGTGGTGCGCGGGTCCTGGCGGTAGGTCATCCGCTCGACGGCGACCTGGAGGTCGCCCTCGGCGAAGGTGAGGGCGTCACGCAGTTCGTGCAGGCGAGCGGGAGCGTGGAGCAGGTCGTGCTGGGCGGGGCGGAGGTGACCGCCGGCATCGGCTATCGCGGCCGTCACCAGGTGCTCGAAGCGCTCCTGCAGGTAGTGGGCGAACGCCTCGTCGTCAAGGGCGGCCACTTCGCGCAGGCGGAGGCGAAGGTGCTGCGGCTGGGTGGAGTCGGTGGGCTCGGGCATGGTGGTCCTGTTCGGGATGGCAGGCGGGGTGGGAGAGGTCAGGCGGGGAGCGGGCGGCGGGTGGCCGGATGGGTGCGGAGTTTCGCGAAGGCCACGGCCAGGCCGACGGCCTGCAGGACGGCGCAGGCGGTGATGGCGTGGCCGAGCAGGTCCGGTGGTGTGAGCGCGACCAGGGCTCCGGCGAGGGGGAACGGCGCGAGGAGCAGCAGGATGATCAGCGAGAGGGTGCTGCCGAACACCTCGGCCGGGACGAGGTGGGCGCGCAGGGTGCGCAGCACCACGGTCATGCCCGCTTCGCCGGCCATCAGCAGCGCCACCAGGACCAGGAAGACGGTGTAGGTGTCGGCGGCTGCCAGAGCCAGGCAGGCCAGGGAGGCGAGGGCGGCTGCGGCAGCCCCGACCGGCCACAGGCCGGCGCGGTCGATCGCGAAGCGGGCGAGGGTGACCATGGCCAGGGAGGCGATGGCGGCGGCCGACCAGACGAGGCCGACCTGGCTGCTCGTGCCACCGAGTTGCTTGATGACCAGGACGGGGCCGGCGGCCTGCACGAGGCCGATCGCGCAGTTGGACAGCACCAGCCCGACGCACAACCACACCAGGGCGGGGAGCGACCGCAGGGTCCGCCATCCGATCTTGAGTCCCTGGGCGACGGGGACCGGGGCCTCTTGGGGCCAGACGGGACGCTGACGGGGGGCCAGGGCCGCGCCGAGCAGGGAGCAGGCGGCGATGATCAGGAGCATGCCGGTGGCGCCGCTGTACTGGAGCAGCACGCCGGCCAGGGCCGGGCCGGCCAGGGTGGCGCCCTGGTCGATGCCCAGCAGGACGGCCTGGACGCGGTGGGCATGGCCTCCGGCGTCCCGGCTCGCGGCGCCGCCCGCGGTCTCGGCCGCGATGTAGGAGAACTCCGTGAGGACGCCTGTCGCGGCGGCCAGCGTCATGACGGTGATCACGGCGCTCGTTCCCTCGCCCACGGAGGGCAGGACGGCGGCTGCGGCGAGGACGACCGCCGCGCGCAGGACCGAGGCGATGCGAAGGACCCGTGTGCTGCCGAACCGGTCCACGGCGGTGCCCGCGAGGGCGAACGCCCCAAGGCGGGGCACCCATTCGAGCATGAAGGCCAAGCCGGTCAACGTGGCTGAGTCGGTGACGGCCAGGACGAGCAGCGGGATGCCGTACGTGCTCATCGCGAAGGCGCCGGCATCGGCGGTGCGCGGGACGTAGACGCCGCGTACGGGTCCGAAGTCGGGAGTGCGGACATGTCGGCCGGTGGGTGGCCGCAGGACGGCAGCGTGCTTGGGGGGCATCGTCTTTCCGGGGTGGGGCGGATACGTTCGGGGAGCAGACCGGCTGGACGGTGACGACAGTCCGAGCGGGCGGCAACAGCGGCTAGCGGGGCGTCGAGACCGAGTGGCGCGGGTGGCTGTGGCGTGGGCGGCGGTGGCGGCCCAGGCGTCGGCCGGGGCCGAGTTTGGGGCGGGCGGCGGTCAGGACGGTCAGCGCAGTTGCGGCGCCCGCGGCGGGCAGGGCAGCGAGGATCTGCGGGCTGGTGGAGAGGGCTCCGGCGAGCGCGGTGCCGGCGGCCTGCCCGGTGCCGACCGAGAGGATCAGCCAGGCGTACGCCTCGGTCGTGCGGGAGGCCGGGGCGAGGGCGTCCACCGTGTGGAAGCCATTGGTGATGATCAAGGTGAGGAAGAGGCCCGGTATCCCCACGAGGCCGACGGCCGCTCGGGGGCCTGGGTCGGCCAGCAGGGGAAGCCAGCCAAGGAGGAACAGGAGGCTGGTGCAGAGAAGTTGCGTGGTCGTGGTGCCGGGCCAGGTCCTGCGGGCGTAGACCAGGCCGCCCAGGAAACTGCCGGTGGAGAACACGGCGGGAAGGAGCCCGGACAGCATCGGCTGCTCCTGTACGGCGGCCATGTCCGCGGCCCAGACGTTCATCGCGCCGAGCGTGAACCCGGTCCCCGCCAGACCGACGAACAGCATGACCAGCCCGCTGCTCATCAGCCGTCCGGTACCCGCGCCGCCCTCTGAAGTCGGCCGCCACGTCCTCGACGGACCGGCGGTCAGCACGATCGCCGAGCCCGTCAGGCCGAGTGCCGCGGTCGCCAGCAGAGCGGTATCGGGGCCATGAGTGGTCGCCAACCACGAGGCGAGCAGTGGGCCCACCACGTAGAGCAGTCCCTGCGAGCCGGTATCGAGGGCCTGCACGACGCGCCGCCGCCCCGCATCCGGCAGGACCGTCGGCCACAAAGCCCGCAGTCCGGCCTCCAGGGGCGGGGTGATCAGCCCGGCGAACCCCACGACTGCGGTCACCACCACCTGCTGTCCGTCGGCACCGACCCACGGGAGCGCCAGCAAGCAGGAGGAGTTGAGCACGGCGGCAGGGATGGAGATCCGGGTCTGCCCGTACCTGTCCATCAGCCGGCCCTTGACCGGCTGGGAGAGCCCCGAGGCCAGGCCGTAGAGCGCGGCGAGGAGTCCGCCGAACGCCAGCGTCCCGCCGCCCGCAGTGACCCACAAGACCAGCGAGACGGGGACCATGCCGTTGGGCAGGCGCCCGATCAGAGTGCCACCGAGCAGGCGAGCAACGTAGCGGCTGCCGAGGACCGATCCGTACGTGGCCGACGGGGCGGTGGCGGTCGAACGAGCGGTCAACGGGGGGCTTTCCGTCAGGGCTCAGCGCCAGGGCGCCGGGAGCGAGGGGATACCGGCGGCGGGCGGCCGGAACATGGCAGTGGTCGGTTGGGGTTCACCGGCTCGGTCCGCTGGTCGGTGCGGAGAACAGATCCACGGGCCGCCACCCGGTGGCCGGGGCGGGGGCCGGCGGCTGGGCTACGGCCACGGCCGGGCTGGTCTTGCGTGCCTGGTGGGCGGCCCACTGCCCGGAGCGGGTGGCGGCCGGGATGCGCGGTGCGCCCCAGACGGGGTGTGCCTGGGCCTCGGGAAGCGGGCGGGCGGTGGCCCAGGTCGAAAGAGCCAGGTAGATCGGGGCGAGGGCCTGGCCCGGGGCGGTCAGCTGCAGTGAGGCGGCGTCATCGCGGGCGACGGCCACCAGGCCGTCGTCGATGAGCCGGCGAATCGGCGGGTAGATCGCGCTGGGGCTGTGGTCGGGCATCGCCTCGGCCGAAAGTGCGGCCATGGTCGAAGTCCCGCGCGCCTTGAGGGTCCACAGCAGCACGGTGGCGTGGCGGTGACCGATCACGGCGAGGGTGTCCTCGGCGTTCTGCGCAGCCGGTATCCGCTCCGGCTCCGGCTTCCCGGTGACGCGATTGAGGACGAGGTTCTTCTCCAGGTGTCCGTCGCCCCAGCCCGCCAGGGCGGTCAGCGACGGCATCAGCTCCCGTCCGCGTGCGGTCAGGCCGTAGGTGACGTGCAGTCGGGTCTGGGCGGTGCGCTCGACGAGCCCGGCATCCAAGAGCGCCCGCAGCCGCGGGTGGAGCTGGCCGTCGCCGAGCCACGGCAGGTGCTCCTTGAGCTTGGTGTAGCGCAGCGGGCCGGGCTGGGAGGCCAGCGTCATCAGCACCCACACGCTCCAGCGCGGCGTGATCATCTCCAGCGCTTCGGCAACGCGGGGCAGGTCGTTGGAAGGCAGGCGGGCAGCAGCCAAGGCAGTAACTCCAGACGGCGCGGGGTGGACGAGAAAAAGGAGAAAGGAGAGGGGTCAGCGCGAGCGGGCGGGCCCGTCAGACGCGACCGGCGGCATGGCCGGTGTGACGGCCGCGGCCTGGGAGGCGGGCGCCGGGGACTCGGTGTCGGGGACACGAGCCAGGCTGTTCAGAACGTCACCGAGAACCTGGGCGTGGGAGTCGCGGACGGTGACTGCGTGTGCCAGGCGGCGGGTGGCATCGGAGATGTGGCCGACATCCACGGATTCGATCGTGCGGTCGGGGTGAGTCAGCCGGTGGAGCTGCTCGGTGTGGAAGGCGACGGCGCGGTCGGCGTACTGCAGGGCGTCGAAGCTGTTGAGCAGGGCGTAGCGCATGCTGCCGGGCACGGCGTCCGCGGCGAGGCCGGTGACCGGGCGGCCGTAGAGCGCTTCGATCTGCGCGCCCGCCGCCCGGGAGGCGGCGTACGGATCGGGCACTCAGCGCCCCCGGGCCGCCGCCACGCCCTCGACGCCGGTGGGCGCGGGCCGTAGGCCGCTGCCCACGACGGCGGACCGGACCTGGAGGGGGGCGGCCGGCGGACGGGCGGCTGGCGGCGGCATCGCGGAGAGCAGCTTCTCCAGCGCGATGCGGTAGCCGGTGCGGCCGGCCAGTGCGGCCTCCAGCCACTCGGCGTCAAACCGGAGCGTGTCCGAGGACAGCGAGTCCAGTTCGGCGTCGGGGGCCATGGCCGCGTGGACACGGTCGCGGACGCGTACGACCTGGGCCTCGGCCAAGGCGAGGAAGGCGCGCAGTTCCAGGGCCCGGACCAGGGCGGGCGAGCTGCCGGGGCGGACCGCGCGCTGGTGCAGCTGGTCCAAGGGCCCGCCGAACACCTGCTCCAGGCGGGCGTCTTGGGTACTGGGCTTGCGAGCGTCGCTCATCGGGCACCGCCCCTGATCCGCGCGGGCTGCGCCGGGACGGCAGTGGGCAGGGTCGTTGTCACCCGGGGTCCGAAGCGCCGCTGGATGCGGGCCTGCTCGACGGGGGACTCCAAGAGGAACCGGAGGACCTGCGCCCGACCGTCACGGGCGGCAACCGCGAAGTTCACACGGTGGGCCAACTCCATCACCGGGTCGTCCAGCACGTCCCCCGGCGCCGTCTCCAGCGCGGAGACCAGAGCATCCTCGGCCGTCTCCACCCCCTGCTGCGCCTCGGTGAGCAGCGCGTACCAGCGGACCACCTGGGTGGCACTGGGGTTGGCGTGCGGAGCGGCCTGGACGGCCTGGGCCAGTTCGGGCAGACCCAGGCTGAACTGGGCCTCGATCCGCTCGGCGAACAAGCCGAGCACGTCGCCGTCGAAGACGTCGGGGATGTCGGACACGAAAGGTGGCTCCTGGAAGAGGGGAACGTACGGGTGGGTCAGTTCGGGCGAAGGCTGCCGTCGCGACGGAGGTCGCCGTCGTCAACCCAGCCGGTGATGCCCGAGGCGGTGGTGACGTGCAGCCAGGCGCCGTCGGTGACCGAAGCCGTGAACGGCTCCCCGCGCCGCAGCACACCGACGGCCGTGGAGTCACCGTCGGCACGGGCATGGACTGCGACGGCGAGCACCGGCTCGGCCCGCCGAGCCGTAAGGGGCGTGACGGGGCTGAGTACCGCGATGGCGGCGGAACGGGATGGGGTGCCGCTCAGGACGGTGGCGGTGATGGACGCGGGTGTGTGGCACACAGCGGATGGCTCCAGACCAGGCAGAACAACAGGAAGTGACCGCCCTCAGTGGGGCGGTGGTGTTGCAAAGGGTCCGGAGAATCCCCGGTTTCCGAAACCGGGGATCGGCGGCTATATTGCGCGCCGCCGGTCCGCCGAAACGGGCTCGGCGAAAGCCGTGTTCAGCGTCCTTGAGGCCGACGGGAGACCGGCGGCACGGGTGTCGCCGGGGCGGTCTGGGCCGGGCTGCGGCGTGCGGTCGGAGCCGGCGGCGGCAGCGCCGGGGCCTCCTCGTCCGACCATGCCTCCCACCAATCCACCGCTGCGGCGTACGTCTCGAACCCGCCTTCCCGCAGGGTGTGGCTGTTGGAGTCCCAGTCGAACTGCTCCAGCAGGATCCGGAATTCCGGCGCCGCCTGGGGGTCAAGGGAGCGCAGCATCACAACCGTCTGTACGGGGTCGCGCATGTCGTCGGTGTAGCTGGCCAGCAGGGCGAAGTGGTCACCATCTCCGCGGACGCGCGCCTCCAGGGCCCTGGTGCGGTCGTCTGCGGGGTCGTGCACACCCTCCGGTGCGTCGAGCGCGTCGGAGGGACAGCCTCGGGCTATCAGGTACGACTGGGCCATCGCGTACAGCGGGAGTTCCTTGGAGTCGACCTCGAAGGTGCGGGCGCGCAGGTCACGGGAAACGTGAACGGCTCGGAGCTGCGGGCTTCCCGGAATGCCGTACGTGGCTCCCTCGTCGAGGAGGACGAAGTAGGCGTCGGTGTACGTGCGGTACTCGCCGAGCACCTTGAAGGAAGAGATGTCGAGATCTTCGTAGTGCTGCTGATGGCCGTCATCGGCGGGCTCGAAGCCGTCCAGTTCGTAGTCGGGTTGGTGAAGAGGCACGTGTGGCGGGCTTCTTTCTTCAGGGGCGGAAGGGGACGAACCCCGGGGCACCTTGGGTCAGTGCTGTCGGGCTTGTGCCGGCCAGGCCCCGGCCGGGCGGGCAGGCAAAGGCGTGGCCATGGCGGGTGGGCGGCGGGTGCCGAGCAGCGCGGTCCGGCCGGTGTCGGTCAAGGCGAGCGGCTGGCCGACGGTTAGCGCTCGGGACGTGTCCCGGGTGACGAGTCCGTGGGATTCCAGGCGCTGGAATGCCGGAAGGTCGATGAGACGGCCCTGGACTGTTCGGACCGAGACCCGGTGGGTGAGGAGGTGTTCGCGCATCGTGCCGCCGCCGGCGAGCGAGAGGAGCGCCGCGAAGTCGTGCGCCGTCAGCTCGTCGTCAGCGGGGACGAGGGCCGGGGCGGCGTCCTTGACCGCCTCCAAGGCGGCAGCGACACCCTCCTGCAGCCGGTCGCGGGCGGCCGTGGCCTGGGCCAGGTCGTGCACGGTCCGGCGCAGGCGGTCCAGGAGCGGGGTATCCACGGGGTAGCTGCCGGAGGACAGGCGCTTCAGTACGTTGCGGTGGTAGGCGACCGCGCCCTCGGCATTCACCAGTTCCCGGTGTACGGCAGCGAGTGCGGCCCGCTCCGCCGGGAGCAGCCCGCGGAGGTGGTCGTGGTGCAGGACGGTCAGGTCGCCGACGACTTGCTCAATGGCGGCGTCCAGGGCGGTTGCCGGGGATTCGCGGGCGGTCACGACGGGCGGCAGTCGCAGTCGGCCGGGATGGCGACCAGAAGGGCCGAGCGGCGGTAGGACTTGCTGCGCCGGCCGTCGCCGAGGGTGATGTCGCGGCTGGCCACCTCGTACGGGCGCAGCAGGGTGGCCAGGCGGGTCTGGGTGAGTTGCGCGTACGGCCAGCGTCCCTCGGCGATGCCAGGCAGGGTGCGCAGCTCCGCGACGAGGTCGGCGGAGGACAGCGCGTCCGGACTGCCGCGGAAGGCGAAGACGTCCAGGCAGGCGGTCAGGATGCACGGGGCGGCGAAGGCGGAGACCGCGTTCTCGGCGGGGCGGCTCAGGGCGGTCGGCGGCTGCTCGGAGTCGGCGCACGGCGGGCAGCAGCTGTCGGCGCCCAGGAGGTGCGAGACCTGTCGGCCCGCCTTGGCGTGCTCGACGAGCAGATTACTCAGGTCATCGAGTTCCTTATCCTGGGCGGCTTCGGTGGTGGGCTGCGGTCGGCTGGCCCAGGCGCTCAGTTCCGCCTCCACCTCCAGCTGACGCTCGCGTGCATCCAGCAGGGCCTGGTGGCGCGGGTGCGGAGCCGGGCGGGGCTCGAGGAGGGCCGTCATCAGAGCCTGGAGCAGGGAGGAGGACTGGGCGGTGAGGTTGGTCATCGCGAAGGACCCTTCGGGGAATTCGTGGTGGCGAGGCGGGCGGGTGCGGGGAGTCCGGGGACCGGGAACGCCGCGGCTGGAGGCGCCGGCGTGAAGGCAGGGCGCGGCCGGACTTGTGGCGAGAGGGAGCGAGCCGCGTACGCGCGGGGCCCGGCTGCGGGGCGGGGGCGGCCGACGCGGGCCCGGACGGTGTCGTAGATGTCGTGCTTGGCGCGGGGGCGTACGGCGACGATGTGGACGTTGGTGCGGTGGCTGGAGCCGGGCGGGGCCGGGCGGTAGTCGTAGACGATGCGGTACTGCACCCGGGAGCCGAGGTAGAGCTTGCGGTAGCCGGTCAGCTCGGCGGTGAGTTCGGGCCCTCTCACCTGGGCGCGCACGACGTCCTGGATGAGGGCGAGCCCGAGGTCGCGCATGTCGCCCGGAGCGGCGAGCAGGTCGTTGAGGGCCTCGGGGTGAAAGGAGAGGCCGAACGCTGGCGGAGGCTGCGGTGGGTGCGTCACAACGCGGCCCCGTCCGGGGCCAGGGTGCCGCCGGTCGTCTGGGCCTCCGACTCGCGGACGGCGGACCGCGCGGAGGGGCCCGGCCCGCGCAGCAGGCGGTGCTCGGCACGGTCCGGGTCGGTCTGGCAGGCGCTCAGGGGGCCGCCGGGGGCGCGGACGTAAGCCATGCAGTGGGTGAGGAAGTCCCGGTGCCACACGAACATGCCACTGGGGCCGGCCTCGGGGTCCTTGTGCTGCTGGTAGGCCATCCACAGCGCGTGCAGCCACGCGACGACGTCGAGGTGCTCCTGCCACTGCTCGCACCATGGCGCCGCGGTGGTGATCTCGGCGCCGTAGACGTCCATGAGGTGGTCGTCCACCCAGTCCGTCAGCGCAGCGATTTCGTCCTCGTACTCCTCGCCTTCCAGCTCCAAGATCGGCTTGGGGTCCGGCGGCGGGGCGGGGGCGGTGAACGACGGCATGCCGGGGAACCCGGCGAAGGGCATGCTCGCGGCCATCGGGGCCACAGGCGGCGCGGAGGCCAGTGTGTCGATCATGCGGGCCTGCTCGGCCGACTGGTCGAGCAGCTTGCGGACGGACGCCTCGATCGATTCGAGGTCAGCGTCCGGCAGACGGACCGGCTCCATTTCCCCGCCATGGCGGGGCTCGGCAGGTTCGGACACGAAAGGGGTTCTCCTTGCAGCCAGGGCCGTGAATTCGATGGCCCTGATGGTCCGGAGAATCCCCGGTTTCGGAAACCGGGGATCTGCCGCTATATTCCGCCTGCCACGGGATCGGGCTGTGGTGCAGCTCGGTCAGGAGGTCAGGGCGAAATCGTCCTGGGAATGCACCTGATGGGTGGTATCGGCGAGGCGCTCGGAGGCAACAGCCGCGTACTCCTTCGTCTTCTCGATGCCGATGAAGTCGCGTCCCTCCAGCAGCGCGGCGACCCCGGTGCTGCCCGATCCGGCGCAGAAGTCGAGCACGGTGCCGCCGGGCGGGGCGATCTTCACCAGCTCCCGCATCACCTCGACCGGCTTCTGCGTGATGTGCCGGCGAGCCTTGCCCGAGGGCTGCGAGGCGCTGTACAAGCCGGGCAGGTAGACCGGGTTCGCGGCGGCGTCGATCTTGCCCTTCGCGCCCCAGACGATGAACTCGCAGTCCTGCCGGAACTTACCCTTCTGCGGCCTGGCCTGCGGCTTGTGCCAGGTCAGGACGCCCAGCCACAGCCAGCCAGCGGCCTGGAGCGCGTCCGTGGTCGCCGGCAGCTGCCGCCAGTCGGTGAACAGCAGCGCCGTGCCCCCGACCTTGGTGGCCCGGTGGGCCTCGGTCATGATCTGGGTCAGCCAGAGCGTGTACGAGCGCTGGTCCATGTTCTCGCCGGTGAAGTCCGGCAGGGCGTGCTGGGCGTCTGCGGAGACGTACTTCTGGCGGGCAGAGCGGCTCGTGCGCTCCTTGGCGGTTCGGCCGCCGCTGTTGTACGGCGGGTCGGTGATGACGGAATCGGCGCAGCCGTCGGGCAGAGTCGCGAGCACGCTGAGGGCGTCGCCCTGGTGAAGGGAAAACGGCAAAGGGGAACCCCAATTCGGTGAGGGATGCAGACGGGAAGGCTCCAGACCGTGCGGCGGCCATCGCAAGATATGCGGGCAGGCGGCGCGGGGAGGTCCCAAACTGTAGGTGACGATTCCCGGTTGAGACGCATCGCCGACCAAGAACTCCGGAAATCAAGCGGATTCCGTCCGTGATTTCGGTGACCGGGGATTCGGGCTTACTGTCTTGTCACTGCCCGGCGGACACCGCTGATGGCGACCCTTCCCCGTTTCCCCTCTCCCGCAGGAGGCCCCTGTGTTCCGTCCGTGACCCCGCACGCAGCCATCGCTGCCGCCTCGCCGTTCCCTGCCCGCCCGCCGCAGACCCTGACAGGGAGGCCGCCCATGTACCGCCCCTGCTGACCTCGCCCGTGTTCCCCGCAACTGCGCCGGCCGAGGAGGTGCCGCTCATGTTCCGCCCGTAATCCCCTTCCGCCCTGGTGGGCGAGGCAACGCCCACCTGGCACCCCAGTTCGATCCCGGTTTCCCGCCCCGGCACCCCTCCAGGAGTTCGCTGATGTTCCGCCCGTAAGGCTCCCCGCCGTCCCGCTCTTCGCCAGCCCGCCGCTGCGGGCCGCTCCTTGAACGTCCCAGGAGGCACACCCATGTTCCGCCCGTAACCTCCCCCGTCCCACCGGGTGTGTGAGGCAACACGCACCCGAGCCGGGGCTCTTCGTCCACCTCCACCGCTCCGGCCGCACGGCCCTTCCCCTTTCACACCGTGCGGCCGGGGCCCCACCCCCGAGGACCTCCCCGTGACCCCTTCCTCTCCATCGCCACGTGACATCCCCGCAGCCCGCCGGCCGGAGGCCGCCCGGGAGTGAAAGGCATCGCCGCCGCGATCGGCGTGCTCTGCCTCTCCCCCGCCCTGCTGGCTGGCACCGCCGTCCTCGCCGCAGCCGCGAGCCACTCCTCGAGCCCGGGCACCTCCTGCGTCACCGACTCGGTCGACACCGACGCCGTACGGCGCCAGGTCGCCGCCGTCCTCGGCGGGTCAGGCGCTCAGAACGTCCACGTCGAGGGCCTGGACCTGCCCGCCGAGCAGATTCCCCACGCCCGGACCATCGTCGCCACCGGCATCACGCTCGAAGTGCCCGAGCGCGGCCAGATCGTGGCCCTGGCCACCGCGATCCAGGAGTCCCGGCTGCGCAACCTCAGTTACGGCGACCGCGACTCGCTGGGCTTGTTCCAGCAGCGGCCCAGCCAGGGTTGGGGTACCCCCGCCCAGGTGCGCGACCCCGTCTACGCCAGCACGAAGTTCTACCAGGGCCTGCTGAAGGTCCCCGGCTGGCAGCAGATGACGGTCACGCAGGCCGCGCAGGCCGTCCAGCTGAGCGGTTTCCCCGACGCCTACGCCCAGTGGGAGCCTCTCGCCCGCGCTCTGCAGCAGGCCATCGTCCCGACGCTGAAGGGCTCCGGGCCGCCCACCGAAGGCCAGACCCCGGGCATCCCGGCGACGGACCCATGCGCTCCGGGCGAAGAGGGCAGCGGCTCCGGACCGATCCCCGAAGGGGCGGTCCCCAAGGGGTATTCGATCCCCGCCGACGCCGATCCCCGCGCCAAGACGGCCATCACCTGGGCCATGAACCAGCTCGGCACCCTCTACCAGTGGGGCGGCTCGTGCCTGGCTCCGCACGGTCCGGACCCGATGGGCCGTTGCGACTGCAGCTCGCTGACCCAGCAGGCGTACAAGAAGGCCGGGATCACCCTGACCCGGACCACGTACACCCAGATCGCAGAAGGCCACGCCGTCCCGCTGAACCAACTTCGCCCCGGCGACCTGGTGTTCAGCCGCGGCACCCCGGCGGTCCCGGAGCACGTCGGTATCTACGCCGGCCACGGCTACGTCATCGAGGCCCCGCGCACCACAAAGCCGGTCCGCTTCAGCACCCTCGCCGACTACGCCGCCCACAGCGCACGCCGTCTCCCGTGACACCGGTCCGCCCGGCCAGCCCTTGAGGCACCGGGCGGACCGGACCACCTTCGCGCCGCAGAGCGCCCCTTCCCCCTCCCCTCTCCCCCCTTTCCTTCCTGTTCCCCGGCAGGGCCCGTCGTGTCCTGCGCATGCAAGGAGCGCACCACCATCTCCCCCGCCAATCTCACCCCACCCCTGTCCGAACGCCTCACCCTGCTTGCCTACGATCCGGGCGTCTCGCCCAAAGGCGGCGGCCTGCCCGGCCTCGACGTCCTGCGCACCGTCGTGAACTCGATCAACCTGTTCGGGATCGTGGCCGTGGTCGGCGCCCTGGCCGTCAGCCTCGGCGTCTGGGCCTGGGGCCACCACTCCGGCGGCCACCAGGCCGAAGCCAACGGCAAGAAAGGCGCGGTCGTGTCCGCAGCCGCCGCCCTCGGCTTGGGTGCGGCCAACGGCATCGTGGCGTTCTTCAGCGCGCTCGGCCAGCAGGTCCGATGAGGAAACGTTCCCTCGACGTGCTCGGCCTGGGCTGGCAGCCACCCCGGCGCGTCCTGCTTTTCGCCGGTGTACTGGCCGCGCTGCTGGTCCTCGCCGGCGCCGTCGCCTGGTGGACCGGGAGCCACCAGAGCCCCGAGGCATCCGGTAAGCAGACCAGCCCGACCGGTGCACCGAAGGCCCCCTCTGCTCCCGTACCGACAGCGCCCGCAGGAGGGTCCACGGTCGCCGGGCCGCCTCCGATCTCCGATCCACTCGCGTTCGCCCGGGCGAGCGCGGTGATGCTGTGGACCTTCGATGCCCGCACTACCAGCCGCGACGCCCAGCTCGCCGGCATGCACAGCTGGCTGACCGGCGAGTCCGCATACGCGGACTGGGACTCCGTCCAGGCCCAGATCCCCGACCCGGTGCTGTGGTCACGGCTGAAGGACAACGGCCAGCACGCCAGCGCCACCACGTCGGAGGCGCACTTTCCGTCCGCGTTCAAGCAGGCCCTGGCCGACAACCCGCAAGCCATCACCGAGGCGTACATCTACGCCGTCACGGTGCGCGGCAAAACCCAGCTCGCCTGGAACGGAGGCGGAGGCGGTGCCGAAGACCGGCAGATCACCCTCGCCGTCCAGTGCCGACCCGGCAAGGACTGCCGCCTGGTCGCCATAGCCCCGCGCGTCGCCCCGTAGCCACCGCCTGTACCACCCGAAAGGACGCCCGACGTGGGCTTTTGTGACCTGCCTGTCGCCGGCTACCTCTGCAAGGCCGGCGATGTGATCGACTTCGCCTCCGATCCCGCCGGCGCGATCGGGAAGTGGATGGCGGAAAGCGCCGGTGACGTCGCCGCCGCCGCGGCGGACCTCGCGTCCAAGGCCATCGACCGCACCACCAACATCGACCTCGGCGCGGGATGGTTCCGCGACAACTACGAGACGATTCTGCCGATCGGCCTGCTGATGCTCGTCGCGACGTTCTGTGCGCAGCTGGTGAGAGCCGCGATCAAACGCGACGGCCAAGCCCTAGCCCAAGCGGTGACCGGAACGGCCTCCGGCGTCTTGTTCGCCTTCTGCGCCATCGCCTTCACCACCGTCGCCATCGAAGTCGTCGACGCCCTGTCCAACGGGCTGTTCGCGGCTTCCGGGACGGACATCTCCTCCGCCGTGCGCAGGATCGTCAAGGTCCAGCAGATCAGCTCCATCGCCGGAATGGGCTGGCTCGTCGCAGTCGTCGCGGCCCTCGGCAGCGCGATCGGAGCGTTCCTGTTCTGGGGCGTGATGATGGTCCGCAAGGTCGGCATCCTGATCCTCGTCACCTTGGCCATTTTCGCCGGAGCCGGCGGCGGCTGGGAAGCCGCCCGACGGTGGCGCCGCGGCTGGATCGAGGCCACCGCCACCCTCGTCGTCTCCAAGCTGCTGATGACGATCATCTTCGTGCTCGGCATCGCAGCCATGGGCAAGACCGATGCCAAGGACGGCGTCGCCGCCCTCGCGGACGTCGCCGCAGGCATGGTCATCATGCTCATGATCCTGTTGTGCCCGTACATGACGTTCAAGTTCGTGCACTGGGCCGCTGAGGGAACCGACGGCGAGTCCCTCCACCGCGCCGGCGGCGCCGGCGCGACGGTTGCCCGTCAGCACGCCGAGAACGCGGCGCGCAAGGCTGCTGCGGCGGCCACCGGCGGCGCGGCGGCCGGAGCCGGCGCTGCCGGTGGTGGCGCCGAGGCTGCGGGCAGCGGCGGGGGCTTCCCCGGCGACATCGCCTCCAACCCGACCGGCGGCATGGACATGGGCAAGGGCGACTCCGGCGGCAGCTCCGGCGGGGGCTTCCACGACCTGATGGAGCAGGCCGCGCCCCCGCAGGCCCGGACCGGAAGCGGCCAGGACACCGGCCAGGCAGACGGTCCGCCGAGCTGGAGCGGCCCCGGATCCCAGCAGAGCGGGTGGAGCACCAGTGCGCCCGCCGATCCGATGCCTCCGGCCCACGGCGCTCCGGCCAACGGTGACAGCGCCTCCCAGACCGGCTCGCCGACCGGCCTGTAGTCCCTCCGCCAGCCCACCCCGGGGCAGGGCCACCACACTCCCTGCCCCGGGCCGACCCGCCCCGGGAACCGTCCTTGTCCGAAGTCCTCCCCCTCACCGTCAAATTCCCCACCCGGTCACGGCGCGGGATCCTGCTGGGCCTCTCCCTCCCGCAGCTCGTCCTCGTCTCCTCGACCCTGGCATTGCTGCTGGTGGCCGTGCTGACCGTCGGCCTGATGGGCGCCGTCGCACTGGCCCCCGTCTGGATCACCACCGCCGTCCTGGTCGGGGTGCGCCGGGAAGGCCGGTCCCTGATCGACTGGGCGCCGCTGGTGGCCCGCTACGCCCACCGCCGCCGTACCGGCCAGACCATGTGGCGGGCCCGGCCCGTCTCCCGCCCCCAGGTCGAGGGACTGCTGCACCTGCCCGGCACCACCGCCTCCCTGCGCGTGGCCACCGCCGCCTCCGGCGCCTCCGCGATCCACGACCCCCACCGCCAGACCCTCACCGCCGTCGCCCGGGTCAGCTCCCGCGCCTTCGCACTTCTCGATCCGGCCACCCAGAACGCCAACGTGAGCGCCTGGGGCAGGGCGCTCGCCGGCATCGCCCGCACCGGGCACGTCGCCACCGTCCAGGTCTTGGAACGCACCGTGCCCGACTCCGGCGACAGCCTGGCCCGGCACTGGACCGAGCACGGCAACCCTCAGGCCCCCGTGGCCGGACACATCTACTCCGCGCTCGTCGACTCCGCCGGCCCCGCCGCCGCACCCCACGAGGCATACCTGGCTATCGCCCTGGACCTCAAGGCCGCCAAGCGCCTGATCGGCCAGGCAGGCGGAGGACTCCACGGCGCGTTCACCGTCATGGGGCAGACCACGGCGTCCGTCGCCCAGGCCGCCCGCGGCGCCGGGCTCACCGTCACCGGCTGGCTCGGCTCCCGCGAGATCGCCGCCGTGCTGCGCACCGCGTACGACCCCGCCGCCACAGCCCGGCTGCAGCAGTGGTCCTCCACCGGCCGCGCCGAAGCCGACCCGGCCGCCGCCGGCCCTGTCGCCCAGGTCGAGGAGACCGACCGGGTCATCACCGACAGCGCCCGGCACGCGACGTACTGGATCGAGAACTGGCCGCGGACCGAGACGAGTTCGGGCTTCTTGCACAGCATCATGTTCAGCACCGGCGTCCGCCGCAGCTTCTCCCTTATATACGCGCCGCAGGGCATCGAGTCCGCCCTGCGGGACGTCCAGCGGCGCAAGTCCGCGATCATCTCGGACGCCTCCGAGCGCCGGCGCCGCGGCCAGGTCGAGTCCGAAGCCGACAACGTCGAGTACGCCGACGTCAAGACCCGCGAGAAGCAACTGATCTCCGGACACGCCGACGTCGCCCTGACCGGACTGCTCACCGTCTCCGCGGACACCGACCAGGCCCTGGACGCCGCCTGCGCCCAGCTGGAGACCGCCGCTGCCAGTGCCCAGGTCGACCTGCGGCGCCTGCTCTTCCAGCAGACCGACGCCTTCACCACCTGCGCCCTCCCCCTCGCCCGCAACACCCTCTAGCCCCATCCGCCCGCCGCCCCCGGCATCCCCCTCCACGAGGAGCCCCTTGACCCCTGACGAACACCCCGTCGGCGACGCCCACCCGTACCTCCGGGCGGCCACCGCCGGCCTTCGCCACCACACCCGCCTCCTCGCCACCCGTGCCGGTCAGCCAAGCGACCGACACCACCTCGACACCCTCCACGCCCACCTCACCGACCTGCACCGCCTCCTGGAGCAGCTCGCCGAGCACACCCGGCCCGAACGACCCGCCTCGGGACGTCACCTGGCCACGGCCCACACCCGCCTGTGGCAGGCAGCCGACGCCGTCCACGCCGCCTTCCACCTGCTCCCCGCCGCGTCTGACGGCACCGGCTGCCACCCAGAGCGGCTCCCGGACGGCCCGCCCGTGCTGACCATCTGCCAGCGGCACCTCGCCGCCTCCCACGTAGTGCGGCGCAAGACCACCCCCGCCGACCTCGCGTCCTGACCGCCACCACCCCGGAAGCGTCCTCTTGTCCCACCGCCGCGAAGCCAGCGCGACCCCCCTGTTCACGCCACAAGGCATCGGCCGGGCCCAGCGCCGCGCCCTGCGCAAGCAGACCGCCCGCGCCGAGGCCCGCGCCCGCGCCGCCGCCGGCCCCAGCTCCGAGCAGCAGCCCGCCGAGGCCGTCTACCCCGAGGCGGCCTACCCACCCGCAGGGCGGCCGGGCCCCTTCTCCGCCCGCGGCAGCCGCCTCAAGCTCCCCGCCCACCGCATGACCACCGCCGTCGCGAGCGCCGCCTACCCCTTCCTCGCCGAAGGCGGACTCGGCGCCGACGGCATCTACATCGGCAAAGACCTCCACGCGGAGGGCAGTTTCACGTTCGACCCCTTCGAGCTGTACGGAAAGGTCGAGGGCTTCACCAATCCCAACGTGCTGCTGGCCGGTGTGATCGGGCAGGGGAAGTCCGCGCTCGCCAAGAGCCTGGCGCTGCGCTCCGTCGCCTTCGGGTACCGGGTGTACGTGCCGTGCGACCCGAAGGGGGAATGGACGGCCGTCGCCCACGCCCTGGGCGGTGCGTCCATCGCCCTCGGGCCCGGGCTCCCCGGCAGGCTGAACCCGCTGGACGCGCCGCCCCGGCCTCCCTCGGTACCGGAGGCGGAGTGGGAGGGGGAGGTACGCAAGCGCCGCCTGCTGCTGCTCGGCTCCCTGGCGCGTACGGTCCTCGGCCGCGACCTGCTGCCGATGGAGCACACCGTCCTGGACGTCGCGCTCGGCACCGCCGTCGCCCGGGCCTCCGCGTCCGGCAGGCCCCCGCTGCTCGGCGACGTCGCCCACGCCCTCGCCGACGGGCCGGGTCTCGACCTGGCTGGCGGTCTGCTGGCCGGGCGCCTCGGAGACGCAGCCCGCGACCTCGCCCACGCCATGCGCCGACTGGTCTTCGGTGACCTGGCCGGGATGTTCGACGCTCCCTCCACCACGGCCTTCGACCCGTACCGGCCCATGCTGTCCATCGACCTCTCACGCCTGGGCGGCACCGACGACGCCGCCCTCGTGCTCGCCATGACCTGCGCCTCCGCCTGGATGGAGGCAGCCCTCACCGACCCGTACGGCGGCCGGAGATGGGTGGTTTACGACGAGGCGTGGCGATTGATGAGGCATCCGGCACTCCTGATGCGCATGCAGGCCCAGTGGAAGCTGAGCCGCGGCCTGGGCATCGCGAACTTGATGGTGATCCACCGGCTGTCCGACCTGCTCACCGCGGGCGACGCCGGCAGCCAGAGCCGGGCCCTGGCCGAGGGCCTGCTGGCCGACTGCTCCACCCGCGTGATCTACCGGCAGGAGACCGACCAGCTCGCAGCCGCCGCCGGACTCCTCGGTCTGACCAGCGTCGAATCCGGAGCGCTGTCCCACCTGACCAGGGGCCGCGGTCTGTGGAAGGTCGCAGGTCGAAGTTTCGTGGTTCAGCACCAGTTGCACCCCGC
Source organism: Streptomyces sp. NBC_01551 (assembly GCF_026339935.1). NCBI lineage: Bacteria > Bacillati > Actinomycetota > Actinomycetes > Kitasatosporales > Streptomycetaceae > Streptomyces > Streptomyces sp. NBC_01551. The sequence goes on along the minus strand of NZ_JAPEPX010000001.1, from coordinate 5,903,201 downwards.
TGAACTGCAACTTTTCGATACAGACGCCCGTATGCACTGACCGGTGAATCGTTCAACCAACCCGGGAACCCATGCCTTCAGCACGCGCCGACCTGTCCCTGTTCGCCTCCGCGCTCGCCGCCCGTCTCCCCGGGCAGTGGACGAGCAACTACCGACTGCACCTCACCTTCGAAGACCAGTGCGCCACCATCGACCGTCTCTGGGACCGCGGCCACGTCGAGTACATCGTCAGCCAGTACGTCCTGGGCCACGAGGCCGTCCTCCACGGTCCGGACGGCCAACACCTCTACGTCACCGACCGGCCTTTGCGGCCACGTCAGTTCGTCGTCGCTCCGCTGGGCCCCGACGTCGAGCCGCACCATTTCGTGGGCATCGAGGAACCCAACGGGATCGCGGTCCCCAATGATCCCGTCCGTGCCGCCGCCCACATCGCGCGGCGGCTGCTGCCCCGTTACGAATCCGCCCGCGACGCGGTGCGCCGCAGTCTCGTCGACCGGCCCGAGCCCCCGCACCGCAAGGCCCCGCCGCAGGTCGACCGAACCCTCACCTTGACCTGGTACGAGGACGGGGTGGTCGGGGCGCCGTACGAGGACGTCCTGGAGGAAGCCAGGGAAGTGCTGTACGTCCACGGATTCCAGTACGTGCCCCACCAGGCCGCGTTCCTCCTCCCCGCCTCCTACGGCGAGGCCGACCGCGCCGTACGCATCCAGGCTGTCGCACTCCGGCTCGCCGCAGCGGGAATCGGCGTGAACCTGCGTCACGCCACGCCCACCGCCACGCGACCCCGCCCACCGGCCGTGGCCCGGCCCATACCCGCACTGCTCGCAGCCCCTGTCGTCCGCGCCCGCTGACCACCTGCACGAAGGGATCCTCCATCAGCACCCGCAGCTTCATCGCCCGCCCCACTGGTACCGGCTACGAGGGCATCTACTGCCATTACGACGGCTACCCCGACCATCAGCTCCCTCTCCTGCTCGGCGCCGCCCGCTACCGCTTCGGCGGTGACCTCGACGCCCTTCGCCGCCACCTCATCGATGGCCCCCACGACTGGAAGCAGCTCGGCATGGACCTCCTGGACCGGGCCCCCGACAGCGTCCGGGAGCGGCTCGACCCCCGCAGCGACCTCGGTCCGAGCGCACCCTTCGACAACGTCTTCAACGTTGACGGCACCCCCGCGAAGCCGATCCCGGTCACCGACGCCAACGCCGATGCCATGGGCCTGGAATGGGGCTACGTCCTACACGACCACGGCATCGAGGTCATCGCCCTGACCTGGTACGACAGCGGTCCCATTGTGTCCTGGGACACTGACCCCCTCTCCCGGATCTCCGGCACCCCCTCGCTGTGGGACTCGAACCGGCCCGCGCCCATCCAGGCCCCCGCCGCCCCACTGAAGATCACGAAGCCGGTCACCCCGGCACCCGCACCCGCCCGACCGCGGATCACCCGCTGAACGCCCCGCCCATGGACCGCACTCCGGAGAAGTCTCTGTCCGCCCCGCAGATCACCGTCGTCATCGCCACCCAGCTCCGCCCCGAGCGCCTGCCCTACCTGCAGGAGATGCACGCCAGCCTCACCCGGCAGACCGTGCCCTGGGAGGCAGTCCTCGTCCTCGACGGCGCCGACCCCGCCCTCGTGCCTGCCCCGATCACCGCCGACCCCCGGATCCGGACCCTCGCCCTGCCTCGCCCGGTCGGCGCCGCCTGCGCCCGCAACCTCGGCCTGAACGAGGTGCGCACCGAGTTCGTGAACTGGGCCGACGACGATGACGTCTTCCCCGACTGGAGCCTGGGCGTACGTCTGGAGACCTTCACCGACGAGCTCGGGTGGGTCGCCGGATACAGCGAGGACTGGCTGCCGGACGGCTCCCGGCGCCTGTGGGAATGCCCGGCCCCGCCCGGCTATCACGCCGCCGGCGACGTGGTGACGTACTGGCCCCGGCCGCAGGACACCCTCCCCGTCGGGCCGACGACCATCCTGGCCCGCACCCGCCTCGTGCGCGCGGCGGGCGGCATGGGCGGACTCGTCCAGGGCGAGGACTACATGGCGGCCGTCGGCGTCACCGCGCTGGCCCCTGGCGTGCTGCTCCCGCTGCCCGTCTACCGGTACCGCAAGCACGACGGACAGATGACCCGCGGCGAGCAGTACGAGGATCTGGAGCTGGCCGCCCGCCGCCATGCCCACGCGTTCGGCCACGGCCTGCGCAATGCCCTCACCAACCGGGCGTGAGCATGAACGACCACACGGCGCCCCGTTCCAGGGGCCTGGCACAGATCATCCTCGCCCTCAGCCCGGCCGACGGCCTGGTCGCTGTCCCCGTGGGCGAGCAGTACCGGTGGGCCGACACCGCCCTGCGGCTCACACCCGGATTCGAGCGGCGCCCCGACTGCACATACGCCCTGCACGACGTAGACACGGCAAAACCCAACCTGCTCGCTCTCGCAGAGAACGCGCGCCGACACCGCGTCCACCTCTTCGGCGGCGCCCGCCCGTACCTCGGCGACTACGCTGCCGCGCTGGCCGACGGCCTGCCCGGCTCCTGGACGGTGAAGGTCGAGATCTACGCCCACCCGGTGTGGCAGGAAGACCTCGTCCCCCTCCTGTGGGACGCGGGCGAACTCATCGACTCCGTGGAGCACATCCGCATCCCATACGCCGCCCAGCTCACCAACGGCACAGGCACCGAACTCCTCCTGGCCGAACGGCCCGGCAGCGCCCACGAATACCTACTCGGCGCCTTCGCCAGCGCCACCTTCGACGACAACTACGCCGACCCACACGCCCCCAGCTCGGTCGTGTTGCCGCCGGATGCGGCCCATGCCGCCGGCCTGGTCACCGGCACGTTCCTGCCCGCGTACGAGCAGGCAGTCCACGAACGGCTGCTGGTTGCCGTCGAAGCGGCGCACGGCAGGCTCGAGGAACTCCATACGGCATGGACGGCAATCCAGCAGTCCGGCCGCTACAACGACGGCACCCTCCTGGACCCGGCCACACTCGGACACATTGAGCAGCAGTACCTCGATGAGACGTCCGTGGAGTGGCGCCGCCTCAGCCCCCACGCCGCTGAACTCCTCGCCCGTGTGCGCTCTGCGGCAGGTGGCGAGGACTCCGCCTCCCTGGACCGGCTCCACCAGCTGCTTCACCCGGCCGCGGCGGTCTCCATGTGGCCGGCGCCGCCGTCCTCGCCTGCCGCCCTGCCGCCAGGCACGGCCGAGACGCTCCGCCGGTGGCGGACCGACGCGCCGACCCTGCTGCGGCAGGCCAGCGCCGCCCGACCCGTCGGCCCTGCGGCCACGGTCCGGCCTGCACTTCCCGCTGCCGGCAAGGCCGCGTCCTCCCTCCCCGGACGAGCGCCCCGCAGCCGATGACCTCCCCCGACCATCAGGACGCCGCCCATGCAACCGCACTTCCATTTCGGGCTGCACGCCGAGCACGGTGTGGTCGCCCGTCCCACCACAGCCATCACTTCCCACCTCGCGGCCTGGTACCTGGAGCGCGAGCAGTTCGAACCAGTACCGGGCCGTGCGGATCTGTTCCGGCTGACCCAGCCCGATCACGACCTGCGGCGCCGCGCCCGACAGACCGTCCATGACCTCCGTCGACATGGGTTCACCGTGCATGCGGACCTCTCCCTCGATCCAGCGGAAACCGCCCCGCCGAACGCCCCGGTCCAAGCGAACTCCGCGGCCGAACGGCTGGCTCGCATCGCCCGGGCCGCTGCCTCCCGACCTCCGCAGCACCGCGTGAACGCCCCCCAGGTTGCCTCCGTGCCCGTAACCGCTCTCGGCGCCCACTCCTCGGCTGCCAGACGAGTCCGGTGACCACGACGGGCCCCCTCCCCGGCCTGGCAGCCACACCGCGCCGACACGACCCCGACCCAAGGACACCTGCCCTGCCGCCGACCGCCACCATCACCCTCCACCGCACCACTGCCGGCACCCTGACCGGCCACGCATCCGGAGCGCGTCACCAGTGGGCCGAGACCTGCCTGACCCTCGCCAGCTTCACCGCGGACCCGTACGGAATCCACCAACTGCCCATGGACGATCCCGGCCAGGCCCGCGAGGCTCTCCACCAGCTACGTCAGAGCGCTCAGGACCTCGACGTCGCCGTCATCCTCAGCGAGCAGCCCTTCCTCGGCGATGTCGCTGACCGAATCGCCCACGCCCTGCCCGGCCGGTGGACGGTGATGGTGACCGCGCATCCGGAACCCCACGCACAGCACGGCCTGCTGGAGTCTGTATGGGCCTCTGGCCCTTCGGGGGGAGCGCTTCACAATGCCCTGGAGACCAGCCATCCGTCGGTCTCCGCCCATCTGCGGCGCGACGGCGACGGCGCCTGGCTCGTCCTCGTCCACGACGCGTGGCACGCCCATTACGTGGTCGGCGCCATGCTCCCTGGCCCGGACGAACTCGACGCGGTCGCGTCGGAGGGGCCCGCCTGCGTCACCGCACCCACCGTCGAAGCGATTGCCGCTGCCGTACGGGACCGGTTGCTGCCGGACTACGCCGCCGCGCTCCTGCGCGGTCAGCTCGCCGAGGCCGAAGAAGACCTGCGCTGGGCCCAAGAATCCTATGAACCCGGCGAGATCCTTGAACCATTCGATCCCGCGCTGGCCGGGGCGCTCGCCAGGTTCCTCAACCAGGTCCCTCGTCTCATCGCTCACGTGCGCCAGCCCCAGGCTCTGCAGCTGTCTCCACACGAGACGGCGTTCCTCGACTCCTTCGAGGCAACTCTTGAGTCTGACGGGCAGGACGGGACGGTCGCGATGTCGCTCTGGCTCACCGAGGGGGACCAGCTACTCGATCTCGCCCGGAACCCCGACCGGCCACGGCTCGCACCGCCACCGGCCACCCGCCGCGTGCCGGGACCGGCGCCCGTACTGAGCGCAGCACGCTCCCGCTGACCAGGCTGCCCCGCCCTCCGGGCATGGAGTCCGACCCGCTGGCCGTCGCGGGCGCCGAGTGCCCCCGGCTTCCTGGGCGCCTCGCCATACCGCTGTGCGACCGGCCCACGCGACCGGTCCAGCCCTCCACCCCTTCTGTTGCAAGGAGTTCCCCGTGGCCATCCCCACGTCTTTTGAGGTCGTCCACAGCTGTGGACACACCAACACCCATGACCTGTCGAGTCGTTCAGCGGACCAGCGCGCTGGATACGCCCGCTGGCTCGCCGCCCGGCAGTGCACCGACTGCTGGCGGGCCGATCACCAGGCGGATGCCGCCAGCACGGCCGAGTGGCTGGCCGCCAAGCGCGCCGAAGAACAGACCGCCGCTGCGGACTGGGCAACCCAGTTCGACATGCCGCCCCTTGAGGGACCCGAAAAGATCCTGGGCTGGGGCGAGCGCACCCGCCACCAGCTGGTGACCCGCGCGTACGCCGCGCTGGTCACCGAAGGCACCTGGGACGAAGCCGACTGGGCCCAGCTGGAGGAGCAGGTCCGGCTGCTGACGAGGGCAGGGTGGTGGGTCGACCAGCGCGAGGCCGAAGGGACCGATCTGCCCGAGCTGCTGGAGGCCGCCGATGACCGCGACCGGCCCACGGAGAACCCGTTCCGGTAGGCCGGGCGGCGCGCAATATAGCCGCCGATCCCCGGTTTCGGAAACCGGGGATTCTCCGGACCCTTTGTCTTCCACCGCCGCCCAGCGTCTTCGTGGAAGGACCTCCGTGCCCGAGACCCGCCCCGTCTACCTCCCGCCCGACCCGCTCACCCCCGACCGGGACATCACCCACCAGCACTTCCGCCCCGGCGAGCACGTCGTGGTCCTCAAGGGCGCCGCCGGCGGAGAGTTGTGGGGCGACGCGATGAAGGTCGTGGCCCCTTCCTGGCACACCCCGACCGACGAGGACGGGTGGAGGCTGCTCGATCCCAACGGCGGCGACCGGTCCTACGTCACCGCCCACCCGCGCTACCTGGTGCACCTGTCCAAGCGGTGCCCGGAGTGCCTGATGCACCAGAAGGCGCTGCGGGAGTACCTCGGGAATGCCGAGGAGGCCGTGGACTGCAGCTGGTACTCCCTGACCGCCGTCAATCAGCTCGTCCACGTCGCCGACGCCCGCCCCGGCCGGTGATCACCGCCGTCCTGCCACGGCGCGAAGGCGCCGGCCCGCAGCCGCCCCTCGAAAAGCCCGACCCCGAGCGAGACCATGATCATTGAAGTCCACTCCCGTGACGTGACCGCCGACGAAGCCCTCGCCGAGGCGCTCGGCCGCGAGATCAGCATGGAGGAGGGCCTGACCACCGAGCCCGGCGGCACGGTGGTGGCCCACTGGAACCGGCTGGACCACTACACCGACGACGACCGGATATGGGAGTCGGCGACGTGGGCCGACCATCTCGCCGACCCGTCGCTGGAGCACCCACTCGCCTCCGGGCCCGCCGGCGACCGGCGCGCGATCCTCCACATCACCGCACACCTGCATCCGCTGGACCGGGAGTTGAACCACGCCGAGTGGTCCGAGATCGGCTATCGGATCGCCCGTGTCGCAGGTATCGCGCCACCCGGCGACGACGCGGCAGGACGGTGGATCGCCGTCCAGGGCCAGCCCGGCCGCCTGGACGTGATCGCCAACCTGATCCGTGCCGACGGCACTTGGAGTGCCCCTCCCCGCCGGCTCCTGCAGGCCCTGGTCACCGAGGCGCGGAACATCGCGGCCGACCTCCTTCTGCACTCCAGCCCCCAGCAGCGCTCCGGCCCCCAGAACCTGTCGGCCGGTCCGGCGGTCACCGCCTCCCCGCGGGTGCCGACCGCGACCGGCCCGCTCGCGGGAATCCTGCGGCAGCTCGCCGCCGAGCAGTCCGGCCCGATCGCCGCCGTGCGCCAGCTCGTGGAGGAGGTCGGCCGGCAGGCCGCCGCGCTGTCCGGCGACCAAACCGAAGCCGCCGCACGGGACTTGTTCTGGGCAGCCCGCCGCCTGTACGGGCTGCAGGAGCAGCTGGGCGAGATTGCCTCCCGACTCCAGCCTCCCGCGCCTCCGGCCCCCGTTGCGCCGACACCGCCCGTGCAGGCAGCCACCTCGGCCCGTGCGATGGCCCCGTGAACATGTCGGCCGCCCCGCGCAAGGGGCCGCCCATCACGGTCACCAGGGACGCGGACACCGGACGGATCACCGCCCGCGGCGGTGACGGGCTGGCCCAGGGCATCCTGGAACGCACGTTCTTTCTGCGCGAGGTTCGCGGGGTCACCTGGCACCGGATGTCGCCGACCGTCGAGCTGGCGGATCAGGCGGCCGTGGCCAAGCTCGCCGTCGCCCGGCTCCAGGCCGCCGGATACCGGGTACAGGCCGACGCGGAGTTCGCGACCTCCACGACCCAGCCCCGCTACGTGACGACGGGACGGTCGATCGCGAACCTCGCCGAGTCCATCCGCGAAACGGACAACCCTGCCGAGGTGTCCGACCGGCTGGAGGAGGTGACCGCCGCGCACGACGGCATCCTCGCCTCCCTGGGTCAGCTTCTCCACTCCCTTGCATCCGTCTACGACGGCCTCGGCGGACCTGCGGACCGGCACGTCGCGGCCCGGATGCGCTACCTGGCCGAGCACCGGCTCGGTCCCATCACCGCCGACCTGCTGCACACCCGCGCCGAACTCGCCGACCGCATCAGGGCCCCGGCCCGTCCGGGCACAGCCCTCCCCGCTGCCGCCCCGCCGGCCGCACCCGCCTCTACCGCCTCCGGACGGACCCGATGACCCCCGCCCCAAGTTCGAGGAGCCCATGTCCGCCCCCCGCACCCTGCCCGCCGACGACAGCCGCGACGTCGAGTCGTTCGCCACCGTCCTCTCCGAGGAACTCCCCGGCCACTGGACCATCCAGTATCACCAGCACGCCCGGCACGAGGAGCAGTTCACTCACGCCGAGAACGTATGGGACCTCAACGAGGTAGCAGCCGCGCTCGCCGAGTACGCCCTGGGCTCTGACGCCCACCTCGTCCGCGACGACGGCATGAGCCTGTACGTCACCGTCCACCCCCGGCATGAGGAGGAGTTCCTCGTCGCCGCCATCGCTCCGGCCGGCGTCGTCCCCGAGGCGTACGCCGGGGTACGCGAGCCTGACGGGATCGCCGTGCCCGCCGACGCCGAGCGCGCCGCCCGCGCGGTCACGGCAGATCTGCTGCCGCGCTACGACATCGCCCTGGCCCAGGTCCGGCACAACGCGATGAACCCCCCGCAGCCCGGGCCCGGTGCGCAGCAGGAGCAAGTGGTGATGACCTGGCTCGAGGACGGTTCCCTCGCCGCGGTCACCACCACCCGTCCCTCAGCCGAGGTCCTTCTCGCTGAAGGGTTCGTCTGGGAGAGCACAGCAAAGGCGTACGTGCTCGGCGGGGACGACACCCGGGCCCAGGCCCACGCCGTCCGGGCCGCCGGCGCCCGCCTCGCCCGCCTCGGTATCGCCACCGTGCTGCGCGCCGCCGCCCGCCCATCCGCGGAGACCACACTGCCCACGCCCCAGCCCGGCGCCCGGACCACCGCCCGAACCCGGTGACCGCGCCCGACCCGCGCCAGACCAACCGCCCCCAGCCATCGGCTGACACTCCTGACGGTCGGCCCCGTGTCCCGCTGCTCAGCGCGGCCCGCCGACCGGTGCTCGCCCGCTTCCTGTTGCGCCGCTACCTGCGCGCCGTCGTCGTCAAAGCCGCAGGCACCGACCGGCCCCGGCCCGCGATGTCACCGCCGCGCCACGTTGGCGCACCGGCCGCCTCCATCCACCGCCACACCCGCTGACCGCCGTCGTGGGTAACGCACAGCCCCCTGGACCGCCCATGACCCCACCCGTCACCGCCGACGCCCTCACCGCCGGCATCACCCTGCAGCTCGACCAGCTCTCCGAGCGGCTGTCCCAGGCCGGGCCGCAGCAGGCCGCCCAGATCCTCCGGCAGGTCCTGGATGCCGACAGCGGCGTCCTAGGCAGGCTGTCAGCCCTGGTCGGCACCGGTACCTACGTGACCAAGCACCATGCCCAGAGCGGCGTCTTCCCGGCGGAGATGTGGCTGGCTCTCGGGCGCACCGCCAACACGTTGTACGACCTCGCCCTCGACCTGGACGAACACCAGGAAGTCTTCGAGGAGATCGCCACGCGCCGCCCCCTGACCACGTCGTCTCCGGCGGCCACGCAGGCCACCGCCCTGGTGGCGCGCGGGAGGCACCGGTGAGCCGACAGCAGCAGTGGACCGGCTGGGGTCAGGCCCAGCAGGCTGAGCAGCACTACCTGATCGAACCGCGCTACCTGGCCGGCGGCGGTGACCTGCGGCATGTCAGCGAGTTCCTGCGCGCTTCGGGCTGGATGGACATCACCCGCAAGTCCGGCACGACGCTCGCCTTCGACTCGCCCGACCAGATGGTGCGCGTCGCCTACCAGCCGCCGGGCGGCTGGCAGATCCACGGCGCCGCCCAGGGACATCAGCCGGCCTGGCAGGTCACCCTCACCCCGCAGACCCCGGTGGAGATCGTCGCGGGCCTGACCGACGCTCTCACCAAGCCCCGCTCGGCGCACGCCCCGAACGTGTGGGCGCCGCTCACCGAGAAGTCGTGGAGCATGCAGCAGGACGACTACTTCGTAGCCCAGAGCCCCGACCGGCACGCCGTCGTGCAGTACGTCAAAGCCGGCGGTGACGGCAGCCAGGACCACTGGTGGGTCGGCGCCCGCAACGAGCACGGGCCCGTGTGGAACGTGCAGGCCACCGCGAGCACCCCGCTGAACCTGATGCAGTCCCTGACCACGGCCTTGGCCGACCCGGAGCCGGTGATGCGTCCGCGCGGACACGTCCCGCTCAGCAACCGGATCCGGGTGACCTCCGTGTCCGTGCGCCCCGACCAGCTCGGCGCCTGGCAGCAGGCCCGCCTCTCCGCCGCCCGCGCCGCCACGTGGGGCCGCAATTGGGTCTCATCCCGTGCCCGGACCAGCAAGGCACCCGGCTATGCAAGAACCCGGTGACCGGCCCGGTCCATCGTCGCCCCTCCTCGGCCGCGCCCTTGGGCGACATCTCACCCCGACCACCAGGCCCGGCCCGGCACCCGGCGCCTCCACCGCCCGGTCACGGCCTGATACCCCCGCGCTCCTGAACCGCCTTTCCCCTCCCTGGAGCTTTCGATGACCGACGAACCCACCGCCCAGCTGACCGCGGAAGAGATCCGTGCGTCCGCCCAGACCCTGCACCGCCTCGCCGCCCACCTGCGGACCGGTCCCAGCCTGGCCGATGCCCTTCCCTTGATCGCCGCGCTCGTCGACGCCGATACAGGTACCGCAGCCCGCCTCGGCGAAGCCCTGCGCGGCATCGCCCGCTACCTCGCGCAGGAGACCACCGTTCCCCGCACCGACACCGTCGAGGCGACCCTGGGCGAGTACATCGAGGCCGCATCCGTCCTGCAGGACCTGCGGCTGCTCGACCTCACCCTGGAACCCCTGCGGACTGCCTCCGTCCGCAGGGCACCCGCCCAGGCGGTCCCGTGGCGGTGAGCCCCGCCCAGCGGGCCTCGTACGCTGAGGATCACGCCACGAAGATCCCTTTCGAGACCACGCCCCGCCCCCTCGCCGGGCCCGGCGATCCACGCCACGTCACCCACGCCCTGCTCGCCGCCGGCTGGACCCTCACCTCCGCCCCCGGCGACCTCCGGATCGCCCTGGCTGGCCCCGACGAGGCCCGGCACCAGCTGGTGATCGATCCGTTCGCCTCCGGCTCGCCGTGGCGGATCCAGTCCGTCGACTGGACGTGGAACGCCTCCTTCGACCGGATGGTGCCGGCGGAGATCATCGCCGGATTCACCGACGGCCTTCTCCACGGACCGCGCCGGGGCGACAGGAGTCCGTGGGAGCACATGCAGAAAGCGGGTTGGGCCGTGGAGCGCCAGCCGGACGGCACCGGCCAGGCCCGCTCGCCTGCACCGGAGCTGCCGATCCGTGCCGAACTGCGTCCGATCTTCAACGACTCCTCCGACCACCTGGCTTGACGCATCGTTCAGCCCGACCACATCGGTGCGCCGATCTGGAAGATGTGGATCAGCGGCCCGGTCCCGGAGCACCTCATGGCCGGCCTGGCCGAACAGCTCGTCTCGGCCGTCCCCGTCCTGCGCGGCATGTACGACCTCGATCACTACAGCGCCCGGCAGAACCCCAGCCCGCTCACTCCCCAGCAGGCAGTCGAAGCCCACTTCACCCGCATCGACGCCGCCCGGGCACAGGCCCGCTCCCAGCGCCGCACCCACATCGCCACCCGCCTACCGGCCCCGGCTGCCGCCCCGGCAAGTCCGGCGCCCTCCCGTACATCCCGCCCCTGAAATCCGAAAGGCTAGCCCGTGCCCCGATCCGTCCCCTCCGGCAGCACTTCCGTCCCCGGCCTTCAGGAGATGGTCAGCCGGCTTACGGCCTTCCTGCGCGCGGCGGATGCGGCGGTCGACGCCTGGGACCTGTACTCCGACGAGCACACCGATCTCGATGGCTGGCCGTACGACCCGGAGAGCTACGACGACCGCAAGGCCGACCGGGACCACGTGGTGTGGAAGGCGTTCGAACCGGTCAGCGAGGAGGCCGGCGTCCTGCTCGACGCCGCCGAGGCCGACCTCGAACGGGTCCCCGCCCCTTCCGTCCAGAACCGCTGGGCCTGGCAACTGACTCAACTGCGCGATGCGCTCGACCAGATAGCGGCCATCAGGACGGAGTACCGAACCCTCCTCGCTGCCCACCCTCATGCAAGCGCGGAGGCCCGCCAGGCTGCAGTTGACGCCCGTAACGCGGAGGCGTGGAACGCCCTGTACGGCTGGTTCGTCCACGGCTGTGCCGTCCTGGAGATCCACACCTCCGCCGTACGCACCGCCGCGGGCCCTCGGATCGACACCACCACCCCGCCGCCACCTGCTCCGCCGGCCACCGCCGGTCGCACGACCCGCCGCTGAACCAACCTCTCTTCCCTTCTGCCTTGGAGTCCGCTTGTCCCTGCGTCCGTTCGTCCTCGTCGTCGCCCCGGGTGACGACATCTATCGCGGCTACTGCCTGCGCCAGCTTGCCGATGCCTACGACGTCGCCGTCATCACGACCGGTCCGATCACCTGGGAAGGACCCCACGTGGTCGACCACGAGATCGTCAGCGACATCGAGGATGAGGCCGGCCTCTTCGCGGCTGGTGAGGCGCTTGCCGAGCGCCGCCCGATCGCGGGCGTGGTGACCTGGGCCGAAGGACACCTGACTGCGGTGGCCCGGCTGGCCGAGCACCTCGGTCTCGCCACTACCAGCGTGGAGTCGGTCCGCACCTGCCGGGACAAGGCCGCCAGCCGCGCCGCGTTCGCTGCCCACGGTGTTCCGTCGGCCCGGTCCACCGCGGCGAACTCCCTGGACGAGGCCCTCTCGGCAGCATCTGCCATCGGCTATCCGGTCGTCGTCAAGCCCGCCTCGGTCGGCGGCAGCATCGGCGTCATCAAGGCCGAGACGCAGGAGGACCTGGCCGACGCCTACGCCTTCGCCACCCGCGGGGTCCAGCTCCACGGCGGAGACAACACCGTCGTCCTGGTCGAGGAGTACCTATCCGGCGAGGAAGTCAGCGTCGAGTGCGTGACGTACCAGGGCGTGACCACCGCGGTCGCGGTGACCCGCAAGGAACTCGGGGCCGAGCCGCTGTTCGAGGAAATCGGCCACACCCTCACCGCCGGCGACCAGCTGCTGGAGACCGTCGCGCCCATCGCCTCGGCGGCGGTCAAGGCCACCGGCACCATGAACGGCATTCAGCACGTGGAACTGCGGCTCCCCCCTCCGGACCGCGCGTGATCGAGGTCAACACGAGGATCGGCGGGGACTGGATCGGCTGGGCGGTCTGGCGGGCAACGGGGCTGTCCCTGCCGCGGATCGCCGCCGACCTGGCCGTCGGCTGGGCCCCCGACCTCACCCCCGCCCGGCAGCAGGCCGTCGCCATCAAGGTCCTCTACGCCCCCGCCTCCGGCACCCTCGCCGAGCGGGCCATCGTCGGCGGGTTCACCGAGGCCGCCGGGTGGGTGCACGGACCGGCCTGGCTGATGGAGGAAGGCGACGAGGTCCTGCTGCCGCCCGCAGGCGACCTCGACTCCGCCCGCATCGGCCTGTTCGCCACCCACGCCGACACCCTGGAACTCGCCGTCGCGCGCCGCACGGTCACCGCGAACCACATAGCCGTCGCCGTCACGGACAGCGGGCGGGAGTGAACGAGCCCGAGAAGCCGCCGGTACTCGCCCAGGTCACCCCCCGGTATCTGGCCGGCGGCGGTGACCCGCGCTGGGTGACAGCCCCGCTACAGAAGGCATTCCGCTGGCAGCCCGCGCACATCCCCCTCAGCCCGGTCGTACGGCTCACCCGCCGCGACCGGCAGGCCGAACTGCTGCTGTCACCGGACCCGGACGAACACTGGTGGACCCTGCACCACACCGGGACCACCGCTGGCGAGAAGGCGTGGACCATGCGCTTCGGCGCCCGGACACCAGCCGAGATCGTCGCAGCGGCCACCGACGCCCTCACCACCGGCCCGGCCGACAGCGCGGCCGATCCGATGCAGGTCCTGGAGCAGGCCGGTTGGAAGCGCTCCGTCCTGGAGCACCAGATCTCCTCGCCCGACGGATTCGTCACCGTCTCCCGGCACCCTCTCGGCGCGCTGAACATCGAGGTCACGGCCCACGACGGCCCCTGGGCCTCCGAGCCCACTGCCCGTACGGCCTGGCGGTCGTACTTCTCCGACCACACCCCGCCCCACCTGGCCGCCGCGGTCCTCGCCGGCATGGTCTCCACGGAGCCGCTGCTGCGTGACGAGAAGGAGATGGCCCCCTTCCTGCGCTACAGCGTTCGCATCGCCCGCGAACGCGTTCCCGCCCATCAGGCCGAGTACGCCCTGTGGGACAGGGTCGACCGCCTCGCCGCCCACCGCACCGGCACACCGTTGCCGCCGCAGCCACCCGGCGGATCGCTGCCGCGTCGCACCCGCTGACCCCCTTCGTCCCCGACCCCTCCATGGAATCGCGCGCCCTTGTCCCAGCCCAGCTCCTCCTCCGACGGCTACGACATAGCCTTCAAGGTCCTCCTCGGGGCCTTCGCCGTCGCCATCCCCCTCGCCCACCTCGCCTGGCTCGGCGGGAACCTCACCGCCCTGCTCACCGGACACCCGTGGGCCGCCTACCGGCCCGCCGACGCCCTCATACGCCCCGACCAGCTCTGGCCCGGCCTGGGAGAAACGTCCCTGCTGATCGGTGCGCGGATCCTGCCCGTCCTGGCCTTGCTCGCCCTTGCCTCCGCCAGCGGCCTGTGGTGGAGCCGCCACAAGGCCACGTTCGGCGGCAACAAGAAGCGCCGCATCGTGGGCACCGCAAAGGCCAAGGACATCGCACCGGTCCTGGCCGCCGCGATCACCGACAAAGCCCGCAGCCTGCGCCCCAGCCTGAAGGACGCCCAACGTATCGCCCCGTCCGACACCGGGATCCTCCTTGGCAACCTCCAGGGCAGCAAGACCGAAGTCCGGATGGGGTGGGAGGACGTAGCGGTCGCGATCATGGCCCCCCGTTCCGGAAAGACCACCTCGCTGGCGATTCCCTCCATCCTGGCCGCGCCCGGCGCCGTACTCCTCACCAGCAACAAAGCAGCTGGTGACGCCTATACGGCCTGCTTCGACGCCCGCAGCCGGGTGGGTCGGGTGTGGTCGATGGACCCCCAGCAGATCGCCCACGCACCGCGCACCATGTGGTGGAACCCGTTGGCGGACGCGAAGTCCTTGGAGGGTGCGGGGCGGTTGGCGGGACACTTCCTCGCCGCGTCCGTGGATGCGAGCCAGCAGGGGGACTTCTGGTCCAAGGCCGGCAGCAACGTCCTGAGCCAGCTGTTCCTGGCCGCGGCCCTCGACAACCGTCCGATCACGGACGTGATGCAGTGGCTGGCCTTCCCCGCCGACCGGCGCCCCCTCGACATCCTGCGCGACCACGGATTCACCGCTGTCGCAGCCCAGTTGAAGGGAACGGTCGAGGGCCCGCCGGAAACCAGAGACGGCGTGTATGAGACCGCGAGACAGTACGCGTCCGCCCTGCTCAGCGCCGACATCGCCACCTGGGTGACCCCACAGAAGGACGTCCCGGAGTTCCGCCCGGCCGATTTCGTGGCCTCCAGCGACACACTGTTCCTGCTCTCCAAGGACGGTGGCGGCGGAGCCTCCGCGCTGATCGCGGCGTGCGCGGACTCGGTGATGCGGTCCGCGACCACCCGAGCCGAACGTACCGGCGGACGCCTCGACCCGCCCATGCTCGCGATCCTCGACGAGGCCGCAAACGTATGCAAAATCTCCGACTTGCCGGACCTGTACTCGCACCTGGGTTCCCGCGGGATCATCCCGATCACGATCCTGCAGAGCTACCGGCAGGGCCAGAAAGTGTGGTCGGACGCAGGCATGGACGCCATGTGGTCGGCGGCAACGATCAAGGTCATCGGCGCCGGCATCGACGATCCCGATTTCGCGGACAAGCTCAGTCGACTGATCGGCGACCACGACGTCGAGACGAAGTCCACCTCCATCTCCGACTCGGGCAAGTCCACCTCGATCAGCATGCGGCAGGAGCGGATCCTGCCCGCGGACCGGATCCGCGCACTACCCAAGGGCACCGCCCTCCTCTTCGCCACCGGGCTCCGCCCGGCCGCGCTCGACCTGCGCCCCTGGTACCTCGAACCGGGTGCGGGCAACCTGGCCGCCGCATCCAAAGCCGCCTCGGACGCAATCACAGCGCGAGCCGTCGCCAAAGCCGCCCCTGCGCAAGCCGACTTCAAGAAGGCCGCGTGATGCCGCACCTCACACCCTGCGGTTCCGCTACACGAATGCCTTCATCCGTGCCTGACGCCGCCACCCGCCACCGGCCTGGATGGCCTTCGCCGTCAGCGCCGCCGCCGAGACCGGGCTACGGCGACCGGCCGCCACGGTGGGCCGCCCCATCGCCCGCACCTGCGCCATCAGGCATCCGCCTTCCCCTATCCCAGGAGACCCCTTGCCCCAGTCCTTCGCCCTCGGCCCGAGCAACGAGGAACTACTGCTCCTCACCAACCTGCTGCTCGATGCCGCGTACGGGTTCGACGGCCTCAAGAAGCAGCGCAGCGCGGGCCCTGGGCGGCTGGAGGAGATGGTGCGGATCAGCGGCACCCTGCACCGGACTTCGCTGCTCTGCGGCCAGCTGCTCTCCAAGGCGGCGCTGAGCGACGCGCCGACCACCCTCGACGGCCGGGAGGCCGTCGCCCTCCTGCGCCAGCTGACCGAGGCCGCCACGACCGCCGCCGCACGGGCGGCGGACACCATCTCGGCTCTCGCTCACGACGACGCCGCCTCCGCCGACTGCCTCGTGGAGCAGACCCGCGCCCCGCTGTCCCGAGCACCGTCGGCCGTCGAGCAGATCCGCGCCGCCCTGCTGCGGCACGACGGCCTCCTCTACGCCCAGATCCGCGCCGCGCGGGAGGGCCTGGGCGCGGGAGGCAAGACCGTCACGATCAGCGACGCCCAGCGCAAAGGGCTCGCCTCCCTGGTGCGGGGCGACGGCGTATTCCGCGAGCACTACGGCATCCGGGAGGTGGTATCCCCACTGTCCTCGCACGTCCTGCCGGCCACGGTCGACGCCCTCGCCACCAAACAGCTCATCACCGTCACGCCGCTCCCGGAGCACCAGGACCGATTCGGTCTGCGGCTCACTACCGCCGGCGTCCAGGCTCTCCTCGCAGCCAGTACCCGTCGGGTCCGCTCCGTCACCGCCACGCCCCCCGTTCCGGCGAGAACGAAGCTGGCAGGCCCGGCTGTTGCCCGTCGCTGAGCGGCCGGGCCACCCCCACCGCGCCGTACCCACCTAGGAGATCTCACGCCCCCCACCAACCACGTCGGCGCACCCACCCCCGCCGACATCGCACGCGCCCTCGCCACCCGCATCTCCACCAGCCCGCCGCCTCCGCCGCACGTCGTGACCGTCAGCTTCGGCCTGCTGCGCAGCGCCGAGTCCCGCTACGACTTCCGTTCCTCCGGCGGACCCGTGCTCGGCCTCGCCAACACACTGCACGCCCAGCTGTACGGCCTTCCGCTCGAACGTGCTCGGCCTGGTCTCTGCCCAGCTGGAGGCCGCCGCCGCGCTCATCGAACGGGCCCGACTCCAAGCCCGCTGGAACCGACTGCCAGAGACGGTGCACGCCCGTCTCGTCACCAGCCAGGCACTCACCCAGCACCTGGCCGGCGAACTCCAACAGCTAGCGCCTGCCTTCACGCAGCCCGGCACGCCCGCCGCGCCGGCACCCAGCCTCCCTGCGCCTGCCGCATCAGCTGCACGATCCCGGCTCTGAAGCCGACCTCGGCGGCAGCCCTGAACGTGGCACTTCCCGCGCATTGCTGAGGCCCACCTCCCCGCCCCTCCCGGATTTCCCGGCTCCCCGCCCCGCCGCGTCCCGAGCGTTTCGGCACCCGGCCCCACCCGAAGGCCCTTCCTGCCTATGACCGAGCCCACCGCCGACCAGTTGTTCGACGTGCCCGAGCCCCGCACACCCGTCGAACTCCTCCTCTCCTTGGCTGGCAACTACACCCGGCACAACGACGCCCTCGCCCTCTTCCGACCCACCCACACCTCCGGTCCAGAGCTGGGTGCACACGCCAACTCCGCGGCGCAGCTGGCACACGAGTCCCTCGCGGCCGTCAAAGCCGTCCAGGACCAGCAGCTGTACGCGAGCGCCGACCTGATCGACGCCACGGTACGGATCAAGCAGATCGCCTACCTCAGCAGCGAAGCGGCCCGCCACCTGGCCGAAGCTCAGGCCTTGGTCAGCGCCGCGTCCCCAGCAGACCCCGAACGCACCGGCCCGCCCGACGGCGTCGACCGCTGGGTGCAGCTGGCGCAGGAGCTGACCGCACTCGCTCCGGAGGCAGCCGTCGAGTCCGCCACCGGCATCGCCCGTGAAACGCAGCGGCGCCGGCCTGCCGCGGCAGGAGCATCCGACGGCCTGGCCGCCGCCGAACTCTCTGCTCTCCACGCAGCCGCCCGCGGCCACGTCGTTATGGCCCAGAGCCTGGGGCGGCAGTACGTCCACAGCCGCGACGGCCGCGTCCGGATCAGGACCCTGCGCTCCCTGGAAAGCAAGGGCCTGATCACGCGCGAGCCCGCCACCGCGCCACCGGCTTACGACAACGGCCCGGCCCAGGACCGCATCCGCCTCACCGCCGGCGGAACGACCGCCGTCGCCACCCTCCTCGCGGCTCCCCCCACCACCCCCGTGTACGCCACCCCTGCCGTGCCACCAGCGCCCGCGACGACGGCGCCGACACGAAGCCGTTGACGGAACCGTCTCCCCCCTCTTCCCGCCCCCGCCCATGACCGACGCCGCCCACGCCGCGGGCGGCACCACCCGCAAGGACCCGCCATCCCCACGACCACCAAGACCTCCACCACGCCGCATCAGCCGGCCACCAGCACGGCGGCCACCACCCTCCGCCCGGCCCTGCGCGCCCTTTCACCGAGTGCCGGGGTACAAAGCTCGGCCCTGTGGTGCCTGTCCGCGGACAGCACCCTCCCCAAGATCGACGTCGCGGTCTTGTGGGACACCGGCTGGGAACCCAAGAAGGTGTACGAGCACCTCGACCGCCTTGAACGCGAGATCGCCGCCCCCGCCGGTCCGGACGCGGAGGCTCTCGAAGCCGGTGTCGTGGACGGCTGCTCACCGTGGGCCTGCCGGCGTGAGCAGCCCGAACCGGTACGGGACGACTTCGGGCTGGCCGTATGAGGGACCTCATCGTGGACCTCTTCGCCGGTCCGGGCGGTTGGGGGCACGCCCTGCACGTGCTGGGTGTGCGCGACGTCGGCCTGGAGTGGGACGAATGGGCCTGCAAGACGCGCGCCGCAGTCGGGCAGACCACGATCCGTACCGACGTCGCGCTCTACCCGGTCCGACCCTTCGTGGGGCGAACCCGCGGGCTGATAGCAAGCCCGCCCTGCCAGGCATGGAGCATGGCCGGCAAGCGCCTCGGTCTTGTCGACCAGCCTCTCGTCCACCAGGCGGTCGCCGACCTCGCGGTCGGCCGCGACACCCGGCCCCAGCTCCTTGCCGCCTGCCAGGACCCGCGGTCGCTACTGGCCGCCGAGCCCATGCGATACCTCCATGCCCTCCACACCGCGGGCGAGCCGGAGTGGGTGCTGATGGAGGAGGTGCCCGACGTCGCACCGCTGTGGAAGCAGTACGCCGCCGTGCTGCGCACCTGGGGGTTCTCCACCTGGAGCGGCATCCTGAACGCGGCCGACTACGGCGTACCGCAGACCAGGAGGAGGGCGATCCTGATCGCCTCCCGCACTCGTCGGGCCGCCCCGCCCGAACCCACGCACGCCAAGCTCGGCGAGCAGGAATCCCTCTTCGGACCCGGCCGCCAGCGATGGGTGTCCATGGCCGAAGCCCTGGGCTGGGGCCGCACGGACGGGCCCGTGCCCACTGTGTGCGCCGGCGGCGGACCCGGGGGCGGACCCGAACCCTTCCCGTCCGGCTCCCGAAAGACGCTGTCCGACGCCCGCGACCGCGGCGCCTGGCAAAGCCCCCCGCCCCGCATGGAACCCTCCCGGAGCTCCAAGGCCAGCTCGCCGTGCAGGTGCCGGGAAGGGGCCCGGCCGTCGCCGCGCTGCACGGCCGGACCGGACTGGGTTCTGCGCAGCAACAGCCAGGCGAACGCGGCCGTCCGCCCCGTGACCGAGCCGGCCGCCACCTTGTTCTTCGGCAACCGCGCCAACGAATGCATCTGGACCACCCGCTCCACCACGACCCTGGGCTCCGCCGCCGCGGCGCCGGCAATCCGGATCACCGCAGAGGAAGCCGGGATCCTGCAAACCTTCCCGGCGTCCTACCCCTGGCAGGGCACCAAGGGCCAACGCTTCTCCCAGATCGGCAACGCCGTCCCCCCACTGCTCGCAGGGCACTTGATCGCCCCGCACGTGGAACGCACGCTCAACCGCGACGACTTCGTCCTGGCGGCGTGATGACCGACCACGCCCGCGCCGCAGCCGAGGAGGATCTCCTCGGCGATCCGGCACCTCTGCCCGTGGTCCACTACGCCGAGCAGGCCCTGCTCGGCGCCCTGCTCCTGGTACCCGCCCGCCTGAAAACCATCGGCCCGCTCGAGCCCGAGCACTTCTCCAGCGCCGCCCACGGCAGCCTGTTCGCGGCGATGCGCACGGTGCCCCCGCCCACGCCCGAGGTCCACCGCACCAGCCCGGTGTGGCCGAACCAGCTCCTCGCCGCCGCCCAGACCCGCGCCCTGACAGCCGCCTACCTGCACATCCTCATCAGCAACTGTCCCACAGACGCCCATGCCCCGGCCTATGCTCAGATGGTCCGCTCCGGACATGCCCGCCGTCTCCTGCGCCGGCACGCCGGGCTCCTCTCCCAGGCCGCCCGCACTCCGGGGCCCGACCCGGCCGGAACGGTACTGGCCCGCGCCGACCAGCTCGCCGTCTACCTCGACGAGCTGGCCACGGCCTTCCCCTCTCACCCCGGGTCGATGCCCCGAACCCCGGCGGCACCCGACCCGGCAGCCGAGGCTCCGGCGGAGGCGGAAGACGAGGAACGGATGCTGCTGGCCGCAGCGACCGGCCGCCCCGACGACCTACCGAGGATGCGCTGGCTACACGAAAGGGACTTCACCGTCCCCGTGCACGCCGCCCTCTTCGCCTGCCTGACCGCCCTCGCCCGCAGAGGGGCGCCCGTGGACCCCATCACCCTGCTGTGGGAAGCCCAGCAACGCGGCCTGCTTCACGCCGGGTTCGGCCCTGACGAGGTCCTCGACCTGGTCTCCCATCCCGCCGGGGCACCCGAGCACTGGGGCCAGAAGATCCTCCAGCGCGCCCTCCTCAGTCAGGCCGTCACGGTCGCCGCCCGGATCGCGACGCTGACGTCGGACGAGGCAAGCTCCGTCCACCAACTGGCCACCGGCAGCCGCCGGGCACTCTCCGCACTGTCCTCCGTCCGGACCCGCTGGCACCACGCCACCAACGACCCCGGCGCGAAGCCCCCATCCCGCCCGTCCGCCGCCCCTCGGACTCCGGCCGTACGAGCCGGCCCCGCCGCACGAACCCCAGCCCGGCCAGGCCGATGACCATTCCCGCCCCGACCGAAAGCCCCTCATGCCTCACGCCCCCGCCGACGCGCACATCCGCTTCGCCCTCCACCCAGACCACCACCCGGCCGTGATCGCCACGACGTCGGGCTCCACGAGCGACGCCGCCCGCTCTCACCTGTACGACCTCGGCTTCCGCAGCATCGGACCGGACACCATGGTCCTCGCCCGCATCGACCACGAGGAGCCGTACTACGCGAACACCTCAGCCAAGCAGCTGAGTCGATACGGCTTCACCGTCGAGATCGAAACGGCCCTTCAAGGAGAGATCGACACGGAATGGACCTGGGGCAACTATCCCTTCCCCTGGTGCACCCGCGACGAAGTACGTGAGGTCAGCGCCGAAGCCCAGCGCATCCACGACGACATCGCCGAAGGCCGCCTGATCATCCACCTTCACGCCGACGACGGCCAGACCACCGTCGCCGTGGGGACGTACGCCACCGGTGTCCGGCGCCATGTCCACCTGCACGGCGAAGACCACCTGCGGCAGGTGGCTATGACCTTCGAGACCGAAGCCGAGGCACTCGCGGAGTTCTACAGCCTCTACACCGTCGCCGTCCGTCCTGGCCCCGCCCCGCAAACCGACCTCGAACAGCGCGTCCGTCAAGCCCTCCACAGCACAACAGTCCCGGTATCCCCCGAAACCCCAGCCCCTGTCACGCCTGTGACTGCGCACGCAAGTTGGCACCGTTCGCCAAGTGCGACGCTCAGGCGGGCGTCCGAATGACTGCCGCGTCCTTCTTTGTGTCAGTCCCGCCACAGGACCCGGAGAAGGCCTCGTTTCGCCGCGCCCAGTAGAACTGGCAGAGGGCGTTGAAATACCGAATCAGCTACCTCGTCGGACCGCCGACAATCCGCTGCGGCCCATGGTCGACCACGGCGGCAGCCCCCGCCTTCCTGGGAGGCAGGTCAACCGTCCAGGACGTCGCCGACGAGTTCGGCCACGCAAGCTCCGTCGGCCTCGCCGTCGGGCTCAAGCCGCCCCACTGTGAATACGGGGTGCAGGGCAGTGGGGCGGGCACACGACGGACGGTCACCGAGACCGCCCCGGGTACGTCGGGTCTTCGTTACGGGCAGGTGGTGACGGTGTCGCCGGGGCCAGCGGAGCACGTGTCGGTGCCGGGACCGCCGTTGAGGGCGTCGGCGCCGTTTCCGCCGCTGATCATGTCGTTGCCGGATCCGGCGTAGACGCTGTGCCAGCAGACCACCGCGTTCGTCACCACGCCAAGCACCACGCCTGCTCGTTCTGCCGCTCGGGCTGACGGCGGGTGACCTTGGTTTTGGGCATAGTGGAGCTGGCGGCGCAGGGCATGCAAGGAATCGCCGTTGTTCGGTTGCCGGTATTTCGCCGCGTAGATCGTTCTGCGGATGGCCCGCACTCCTTCAGCGCGGCGGCTAGCGCGTTCTGCCGGCAAGACGCCGAAAGCTTGCCGACGATCAGGGGGCTTGGCGTCCCGTACTTCAGCGCCCCCGCCAGCCGCAGCAGTCTTCCCAGTGATCGGCGATCAGGTCCAGGTGGCCTTCTTCGTCAGCAGCGGTCCTGCCCTCGAGAACCGCTCCTGGGCGCGGCGGCGGCTTGGGACCAGTTGCCGCTTGTGCTACTCGCGGGTCGGGTGGAGCATGGAATCAAGATCGCTGCAACGGGGTGCAGCCTGGCGTGCAGGAGACCGCCATGGCCGGTCCGTTCCAAACTCTCCCGATCAGCGGTGGTGCCTCGGTCGACCTCTACCTGCTTCGTTACGGAAAGGACGGCCTGCTTCGCAGTCCGGCCGCCGAAGCCGAAGTGGAGGAAAGGCTCGCCAAGGCGACGGACGTCTACTTCTTCGCCCACGGCTGGAACAACATCTTCGCTAAGGCCCTCGACCGCTACCGGAATTTCGCCGCCGGATACATCGCACAGCGGGCCGAGTTCAGGATTGCCGACCCCGGCCCCGGCCCCTACCGGCCACTACTGGTCGGCGCTATCTGGCCGTCGACCAGCTTCGTCATGCCCTGGGAGACCGGCCCTGTGATCGCGGGCCCGCCCGATCCAGATGGTCCCGCCGCCGCGGAGCAGGAGGAACTTCTCGCGCTGGCCACCGCCGAGATGAACGCCGACGAAGACCGCGCGTTTGTCGACGCCGTGGACGGACGCACGGCCGTGGACAAGATGACCGCCGAGAAGGTGGCCGCCATCGTCCTGCGGAATCTGCGCGCGACGACTGACCCGGACGACGGGTCGGCGCCCCCGGACGTGGCAGGGCTGCTCGACATCTGGACCGAACTCGGCGGCGAGCCGATGCCAGAACCCTCCGAAGACCTCGGCTCGTTCGGCCCGGTGGGCAGCGGAGGCAGGGGCGGCCCGCCCGCCCCCGCGGGCGTGGGCTACGATCCGCGAGACATCCTGCGCGTCGCCTCGGTCTGGCAGATGAAAGCACGCGCCGGGGTGGTCGGCGCCAAAGGCGTCGCCCCCCTCGTGGAGCGCATCCTGCACCGCGATCCACCCGTGCGCCTGCACCTGATCGGCCACTCTTTCGGAGCCCGCGTCGTACTTTCCGCCCTCAGCGCCGCAGCCGCCGGGCGGTCGGCGCACTCGATGCTGCTGCTCCAGCCGGCCGTCAATCGCTGGTGCCTCGCTCCAAAGGTCGTGGGGACAGGGCAGCCAGGCGGCTACCACTCCGTGCTGGCGAAGGTCGAACAGCCGATCCTGACCACGTTCTCCTCCAGTGACAAGCCGCTCACGAACGTCTTCCACCTCGCGATGCGCGGAAGGAACCTCGGCGAGCAGCCGGAGACCGCCGCGGTCGGGGACACGTACCGGTACGGCGCGCTCGGCGGCTTCGGTCCGCTGGGGCTAGACGGACAGTCGACCACATGTGACGCGGTGGCCCCCGGCAAGGGGCACTACCCGCTGGCCGAAGGAGCGCGGGTGATCGCCATGAAGGGAGGAGCCGAGGTCGACGGCGAGGTGCCCATTCGCGGGCACGGCGAGATCAGCAACCGTTTCACCTGGTGGGCGCTGCACGACCTCACCCGGGGCGACTGAAGACGGACTACACCGGAATCCGGAGCTTGCGATGGAACCCCACGGCGGAGGGCACAGGTCGATACTCCGCGTCCGGCTCGACCTCGCGCACACCGTGCCGGAAGTCGTCGCCGAGCTGGTCGGCTACCCCGACGGAGCGGAGCGCACCTACGGCGAGCCGGTCCGGCTGCCAGTCACCGAGTACGGGCTTAGCGCGGACAGCGAGCCGACGACCGGTGCCGGCGTGCCGGCCAAACTGCTGGACACCGTGGTTCCGTTCATGGCGCAGCGTGCCGGCAGCCCCTGGGGCATGTGGCTGCGCCTGGTTCCCCCGTACGGCCATCTGGGCGCCGTTCCCTGGGAGCGTGAGCTCATCCCGCAGATCGACCGGCCCGTGCTCAGGGTGCCGGATCTGCTGCCTGTGGCCGCCGACCTGGGGCGGGTGTGGAGCGTGGGCATCGTGGTAAACGCGATGCCGCACAACCAGGCGCCGGAGACCCACTGGGCGCCCCACTACGTGGCCGAGTTCATCGGAATGCTGCAGCGGATGATCGGGCCGGGAGTGGAAGCGCACGTCTTCGCGGACGGAGTCACGTACCAGGGTTTGAGCAGGCTGATTCCCAAGTACGAGGTCCAAGCACACCTGTACCCGGTCACGGATGCGGTGCCGGCAGGGTGGGACCTCCCGGTGAGCGAGGCTCCTCAGGCAGACAGTCCCGCCGAAGCACCCACCGAGTTCCTGTGGCCGGACTGGATCGCCTCCGCCCTCGGCGGCAGGGCCGTACGGGCGTTGTATGTGGTCGCCCCTGCCGCGTACGACGGCGGTCGGCCGGTGTTGACCATGAGTCCGGATCCGCGGAGGCCCGCCGACCCTGACGACTGCGCCTACGTGACCGTCAACGACCTGCAGCAACTGGCCGACAGGGTCGGCGCATCGACGCTGTGCGTGGGCTCTGCTGAGGACAACCCGTGTGATGCCGCCACGCGCTTGCTGGCCGATGCGCTGGGGCGGCACCGGGCCGGCCCGACGTTCTACAGCGACTTGGGGAACGACCGGCGCGGCGAGGCGCTGGCCCAAGCGCACGCGTTCCTCAGCGACCCGTCCGGGTCGGAACCGATCCCCCAACATTCCTCCCTCTTCTGCCATCTCCAGCCCCGGCGGGTGGGCGCCCTGCTCGGGGAAGCGTGGCCAGACCCCGACCAGCCGAACCGGGGCTGGCTCACCGGACGCACCTCGATGGGTGACGCCGCTACCAGTCAGGAGCTGACTCCGGCCTTTCAGGCCGTGCCGGACGACGAGCAGATCGTGGCCCGCTATGCCTCGGCTGCATCCGTGCCGACCTGGGCGGCAGCTACCGAACGCTATCTGGAGGCGAAGGCCGCAAAGTTGCTTGAGGCGGCCGCCGTCCCCGGCGAGACCCCGCCGATGAAGCAGGCGTACGACCGGGGCATGGCGCAGGCCCTCGGTGAACTGCGCCGGCTCACCCAGGCCCAGGTCTACCGGGATCACCTCCACGTCGACAGCTTCGGAGTCGATGACGACTACCTCCAGGCCGAGGAGGAGTGATGCGCACAGTCGTGGCCTTCGAACAGCGAGGCAAGCGCACACTGATGAAGCTGGCCGTCTGCCCGGTGAAGATCCCGGACATCGGCAAGCTGGAGTACACAACTCTGCCCGCCGTCCCCGCAGACCGCCCGCCCTCGCTGGCGGAGTACGGAGCGGCCCTCCGTGCACTAATGTCACAGCACCCACCGGTGGCAAAAGGCCTGGATAACGCGTTTGCCCAGCAGATCGGCACCGCCAGCCCGCTCTACTTCCACATGGTCTCCACCCCTGCCGACGCGGTGCCGTGGGAGCACCTTTATGACGGGGAACGATTCTGCGCCCTCAGCAGGTGGCCCATCGGGCGGATCGCACGGATCCAGCAGGACGTGGACCCCTGCGGCTTCGTGCCACCGCTGCGCATCGTCGCGGTGCTCTCCGCCGCAGGGCGGGACGGCACGGCACAACTGACCGGGCTGCTGAACGCGGCCAGGACCGGTGACGCGAGAGCGCTCGGGGTGCACCTCCACATCATCAGCGCGCAGGAGGAACTCCTGGCAGTCGCAAGGGCTGCCGAAGAGGAGGAGGCACAACGGGCCGAGGGCCAGGCTGACCGGCCGGTGATCACCGTCCAGGCGCTGCCGGGCACCGAACCGGGTCTCACCAGCTGTATCACGGCGGCCAGACCGCACATCCTGCACCTGCTCGGCCACGGCGGGATCAGGGCCAACGAGCCTGTGTTCTCGTTCGCCACGGTGGCGGACTACGCTGCGCAGAAGGTCGGCAAGCCGGCTGGTATAGGCTCACTCCTGCTTTCGGCGGAGGACCTCGCGTGCGTCCTCAAGGCGTGTGCGCCGTGGCTGGTGGTCCTGGGCGGTTGCCAGACCGCGGCCGCCGTGCAAACGCGGCCCCTGGCCCATGAACTGGTCTCCCTCGGCATACCGGCAGCGGTCGGTATGCGCCGAACGGTGAGCCTCGGCGTCGCCGACCGGTTCTGCAAAACGTTCTACCCGGCGGTGGTGTCCACCATCCTGACCGCGGTCCAAGACGGTGAAGTTCCGGTGATCGAGTGGGCGGCGGCCCTGACCCCACCGCGCAAAGTGCTCGCCGGGTCCGATCCGGAGCGGACCGATGCGTGGACCTATCCCGTGCTCTACGTACAGCACAGCCCGTTCCGAGTGCATCCCGGCTCGTTCCGCAAGGTCGAATTCCTCGGCTACCTCAAGTTCTGGGAGGAGTACCGCGACAGCCTCCCGGACACCACCCCACCCCGGGTGAGGGACTACGTGGAGACGCGGATTGCGCAGACCCAGGCGCGCATCGCCGCGGAGCCATGAACACGCCCACCCCCATGCCGTCCGAAATCCGCCTCAACGCATGGACCGGCACAGAGGAGGCACACGGACAACTGGGCGCACAGGCCGCCTGGTGGGGCGAGGGGCAGGACGGTATGCCGCAGGAACAGCAGGTCTTGGAGTTCGGTCCCGACCCGCCCATGACGGCCTGGCGGGACCCCAAGGTGGGGTACGGGGTCCTCCTCCGGGACGACGAGAGCGACCGGTTCACCGATGCGCAGAAGGCTGCAGGCGCGGATGCCCCGGGGCCCGTGCAGGACCTGCTCGCCGCCCGTGAAGGAAGCGTGGTCCTGCGCTGGAGCCCCGACGCCGGCCTGGGCGATGACCACCTCCGCCGCTACTACGCGGACGGCTCCCCCTTCAACGACCCGGCCATCGGGCTCTCCGACTTCGGCGTGGCCAATGACTGCCTTCCCAAGTACGTGGCCATCATCGGCGGCCCGGAAGCCATCCCGTGGTCCGTGCAGTACTCGCTCGGGACGCGGCACGCCGTCGGCCGCATCCCCCTCCAAGGCGATGCCCTGGACCGCTACGTCCACGCCCTGATCACAGACTGGGAGGGTGCTGAGGCCGTGCCCGACCAGGCCCTTGTGTGGACCGTCGACTGCGGCGATGTCATGACGCGCTTGATGCGGACCGTGATCAGCCATCCGCTAGCGAAGGCGCTGAGCCCGCCTCCGCTCGCCGGCTTCCAGGAGATCGTGGGTCCCCAGGCCACCGGCAGCGCCCTTTCCCAAGCGCTGGGGACGACCCGCCCAGGCCTCGTGGTCACTTCCAGCCACGGGCTCGTGGAGCCCTTCGACGACCCGGACGCGCTGCGGGCCACTTTGGGCCTGCCGGTCGACCAGAACCGTGTGCCGGTCACGGTGGAACAGCTCTCCGCGGACCTGCCCGGCGGGTGCATCTGGTTCGCCCAAGCCTGCTGCTCCGCGGGCGGCGCGGGCGCCAGTCTGTACACCGCGCTCCTGGAACCACAGTGGCCCGCCGCGGCCACGGTCGAAGCCGTGGCCCAATGCGGTCCGGTCGTGGCTCCGGCGGCACTGGAGGTACTGGGCCGGAAGAACCCGGTCCGGGCCGTGCTGGGTCATGTCGAGCCGACCTTCAGCTGGACGCTGCAGGTGAAATCGACCGGCCAGATCCTCGGCGGACGGATCGTCAACGCCCTGTCCAGCAAGCTGTACGACGGTGTACCGCTCGCCCATGCGTTCGCGGACTACCGGGCAGACGTCGGCCAGCTGTACTACAAGTGGTTCACACTGCAGGCACGGCTCAACGACGACGCCGACACCAGGGTCCTTGATGAGATGCGACGCATCCGCCTCGCCGCGCTCGACCGCCAAAGCCTGGTCCTGCTGGGCGACCCGACGGTTTCCCTGCCGCCCTGCCGGGCTACGGCCGTTCCGTAAAGCCGCGTCCTATGTCGTGAAGCGGACGAGGCGCTTTCAGGTACTGCGTCGCTGAAAGGAGCGCGCCGCTTCCACCGTTCGCGATCGGGCGCTGACTTCGCCCCGGGACCCCGTGCCTTCGTCGGCAGCCGATTCGATTAGGCGATCTCCCGGTGCCGAGCGGGGCGTTGATGCGAGCGGTCACCGATAGTCGTGTGCCCGGGAGGTCCTTCAGTGGGCGGCCCTTCGCGACGGTGAGGTCCATGTCTCCACCGGCACAGAATCTGCCCGCGATACCAACCCGACAAGGGCCGCAGGCGCGCCAGCGGATCGACGGGATCGCCTCGACGAGCGGAATCAGGACTGGCCGTCTTGCTCGTTGACTCCGGAGATCGCGAGCGAACGGCAGGACGGTGCATTCGGTGAGCCACTCGACGATTTCTCCGCAGGAGGCTGCGCGGCGATCTTCCCGCTCGATAGGGTGGCCCGTGTCGGCCCCCAGGTCCCGGCGCAGAATAAAAGCGGGAGGTGGGACGGGTGTCGATACCTGCGCAGCAGGCGATGGAGCACGCCCTGGCCGTCGGCGGCCGCCTGGTCGATCTCACCCGGAGGGAAAGCCGCGGCCATGGGCAGTTGTGCCCATGGGACCTGGTGGTGACCATCGGCCAGGAGCCCGAGGGCCGCGCCGCGGCTGCCTGGATCATCGCGGAGGAGATGATGCGGGCCCGCACCGACCTGGACGATCATGCCTACCGGCTCTGGCGCGACAACGTCCTGGCTGGCACCACTTTGACCGGCCCCGACCGTGCGCACGTCCTTCTGTACGCGGGTCCCGTGTTCGAGGCCAACGACGATACTGGTGTTACCGGCTACGTGGGCGAGTGGCTCTGGTACCTCACCACCCGCGACCTTCCCCCTGAACCCGGGCGCAGCGTGGAAATCCTGGACCCGCCGTCGTCGACGGTAACCGACAGCGGGCCCGACGGGCTGGTGATCCACCGCATGCCCGGCAGCGAGCTGGGGTTCGTCT
Organism: Streptomyces sp. NBC_01551; assembly: GCF_026339935.1. Taxonomy (NCBI): domain Bacteria; kingdom Bacillati; phylum Actinomycetota; class Actinomycetes; order Kitasatosporales; family Streptomycetaceae; genus Streptomyces; species Streptomyces sp. NBC_01551. Next base: position 5,873,787 of record NZ_JAPEPX010000001.1, on the reverse strand, counting down.
TTCGGTTGTGGGAGATGAAGAAGTTCACCGCGGAGAAGACGAAGCCGAGCGACACCATCCGCAAGGCATGGCAGCAGCTGAATACCTGGGGCGCGCGGTACTTGGGTCAGATCTCGTGGGGAGGGCGGGAGCTCGCCCCCGACACCCGGGTGTTCGTCGCTTCGATGGCGCGGCAGTGGGTGGACGCGAAGGGGTCGGGAAGCGGCGGGGTCAGCGTAGCCATCAATGCCGCGGACACTCCGGATACGGCCTTCGAACGCTCCCACCTGCACTTCACCACCCATACCCACGTGGGAGCGCTGCAGGGCCTGGTGGTGGCGATCGATGATCTTGAGGACTTCGCCAAGACCGTAAGGAGGTACGTGTGGAGCGCACTCTAGACCCGGAGGTGCTCGCGTCCGCGCTCGGCGAGTACCGGGTGGGCGGGGTGCTGCCCCGCGCGGACGACCTGCTAGCGGCGATGACCGAGTTGGAGGTCGCGGCGTTCCGCGGTGAGCGGGAGATCGAGGACGAGACGCTCGCTACCGCGTGGTTTCTGCACGGCCTCGCCGCACTCGACCCGGATACTCCCGGCTACGACGCGGTACGCGTGCGGCAGGCCTTCGCCACCAGCGCGCACCTAATGGACCTCGCCCTGGGCGACGAACGGCGACCGGCGGTCGAACGGCTCCAGATCGCCTTCGCCGCGCAGGCCGGATACCGGCGCAGCGAGCAGGACCCGAACGCCACCGCCGTCTACCGACAGGCCCGTCCTCTCATCGACCACATCGGTGAACTCCGCCTGCACATCGGCACCCTGGCTGTGGAGGCCGGCGTGGTCTTTCTCGGCTTCGACCGGCCTGAGCTGGGCCGGGCGCTGCGGGCGTGGCGGCGGCAGCTGCGCGGGGTGCGGGCAGTGATGCGCCGCGAGTCCCTGACCGGGACCATGTACGGGCCGGCAGAGGCCGTCGTGGAGGCGGTCTTCCATCTGTACCAGTTCCTGGGGTTCGGCGAGGAGCAGGATCTGCTGGCCGCACAGCGGCTGCTACTGGACGTGATGACGGAGACGGCCGGCCGGGGTGACCGGCTGGCGCGGTGGGTCGCCGCGCACCTGTTCCAGCTGAGCGGGGAGATGTCGGCCAGCAGCCTCTACCGGCTACTCCCCCCGGGGACTCCCCCGGCAGTGGCGCGAAGCTTCGCGCTGTCGAGGCCGCCGGTGATGACGCTCTGGCCGCCGCAGCGCCAGCTCCTGAAGCTGGAGCGCGGAAACCCGCTCGATCCGGCGACGTCACGCAGCCTGATCAGCGTGCCGACCAGCGCGGGCAAGACGCTTATGGCCCAGCTGGTGATCTGCTCGCACCTGGCGCAGCGCCCCGGGCGCGTTGTGTACGTGTCGCCGATGCGCAGTCTCGGGCGGGAGATGCGCTCGGCGCTGCGAGGCCGACTGCGGGTGCTCGGGCGGCGCCTGGCGGCGGAGCAGCCGGAGTTCCCACTAGGCACCTGGGCCTCGTCAGCCGAGTCGGACGGTGGGGACGTGGAGATCGTCACCCCCGAGCGGCTCATGCACATGATCCGCAACAACCCTGGCGAGGCGCTGGCCGACGTCGGGCTGGTCGTGGTCGACGAGGCCCACCACCTGGGCCAGGGGAGGCGCGGCTTCGTGCTGGAGAGCCTGCTCGCGCTGCTGCAGGCCCGCAGCGACATCCGGCTGGTGCTGCTGTCCGCGGCCGTCGGCAACAAGGGCGACATCGCCTCGTGGCTCGACCCGCAGCGCCCCGAGCGGGAGGTCTACTTCACCGACACTTGGCGAGGCCCGCGCCGGATGCACGGCCTCATGTACCCGAACCTGATGGCTGAGCAGGCCGAGCTGGCGGAGCGGCTGCCGACGACGAAGCATCCCTCGCCAGTGCTCGCCACCGTGCCGGTCGAGACCCTCCTCGCCGTCCGGCCGACCGCCTCCTCTACCATCGCCCGGCTGACCACCGGCGAGGTGGGCACGCGGCGCTTCGCCGGCCCCGAAGGTCGGTGGAACGCCCGGACCCGTCTTCAGGGCGGGATCGCCGACTACAAGGTCTTCGCCGCCGGCGCTGCGGAGCTCACCGACTCCGGCAGCGTCCTGATGGTCGTCGGCACCAGGCGCGAGGCCCGTGACGCGGCGCTCGCCATCGCCGACCGCCTGCCCGAGCGACCCGAGACCGCGGCCCTGACCGACTACCTTGCCGACACCCTCGGCGAGGAGCACCCGCTGGTGCGCTGCACCCGGCACGGCGTCGCCTACCACCACGGCGCCCTGCCCGAGGACGTCCTGCACGCCGTCGAGGGTGCGCTGCGCCGCGACGATCTCCTGGCGATCGCCAGCACCAGCACCCTCACCGACGGCGTCAACCTGCCCGTGCGCACCGTCATCATCCACCACAAGGTCGAGGGCGACCCGCTCACCTACGAGGGCCAGCGCGCCCTGTCCCCTGCCGAACTCCTCAACGCGATTGGCCGCGCCGGGCGGGCCGGCCGGGAAAGCGAGGGCTGGATCTTCCTGACCCGTCCCTACCCGCCCCGCACCACCGAGTTCGACACCTTCAACCCCGACTCGGAGCAGTTGAGCGTCGTCTCCACGCTGCTGACCAGCGAGGCCCTCGCCGATCTCGCCGCAGCCGAGGACGCCCTGCGGCAGGACGCAGACGGAGTCTTCGCGCTGGCGGACGGCGTCGCCGCGGACTTCGCCTCGTTCGTCTGGCTCGTCCTGCACCTCCACGCTGCCTCGCCGGCGTCGCAGGGCGGACCCCTCGACGCCCTGGACGCGCTGTTCGCCCTGTCCCAGACCGGCAACGGGCGGACCACCAGCCGGTGGCTCACCCTCTCGGACCAGGTCGCGACTGTGTTCGATCGCACCGACCCCGCCCTAGCCGGCCGGTGGGCTGGGACCGGCACCAGCCTGGGGTCGGCCCGCTACCTCGACTGGCTCGCGAAGCACCTGGCCGTGCTGCTCAACCGGCACACGGTGGACGACGCCGCCGGAACCGCTGGGGGCGACTGGCGCACTGAACCGGCGGAGTGGCCGCTGCAGCGCACCCTCGACTTCCTCACCGAGCACCAGGTTTTCGACCGTCTGCTCGAGCACCTCCCGGAAGTCACCAAGACCTGGAGCTTCAAGGACAAGGAGACCCGGGGCACGCAGATGAGCGTCCCGATCGCCCCCGCGCTCCGCGAGTGGATCTCCGGCACCCCGATCCCCGACCTCGCCCGCTCCTGGCAGTCCGATATTCCCGCCGCGTGGGCGCTCGAACAGGCGGTACGCAACATCAGCACCGCCTTCGGGCACGCCCTGAGCTGGACTGTTGGCGCCCTGATCAACCTGGTCAACACCAGCCCCACGCTCTCCCCCGGCGCTCCCAGGCTGAACACGCACACCGCCTGGCACATCCGGCACGGCGTCGACACCGAACAGGCCCTGACCCTCCTCACCTCTGGAGTCACCTCTCGGCGCATCGCTCACCTCCTCGGCCGCGACGCCGCCCGTCTCGGGCACCGCTCAGCCGACCTCCGACGGTGGACTGCCCAACACCACATCGATGGCTGGGCGCAGCAGTACGGGGCGAGCGACTACGAAATCCAGGACCTCCTCGACTACGTTCGCACTCCCTCCGACCCGATCAACCGGCTTCTCGACGACCGCGCCACCACCACTCCGCTGACCCGGCTGGTACCGGGGACTCCCGACGGCCCGGTCGACGTCGCACGGCCCAGTGAGCGCCACCCAACCATCCGCGTCGGCCGCGACCGGAGCCGGGTGGCGACCGTGCCGGCCGACCGCCACCTCGACGTCCTCGCGATGCTCGATAGCGGTCTCGAACTCGACCACCGCCTCCACAACGGGCAACTCATCACCACCCGCCGCAGCCGGTAGCCACCGGCCCGCTAGGCCAGCGGGCTCGGGCGGCCCCGCCCGATGGGGTGTTGTCATCCGGGATGTTCCAGGAGTGGCTGGCGCACATCAAGGGCTTCACCTGATGTCCTTGCCCAACCGGTCAGTTCAGCGCATCGAGCAAATCCGAGACCGCTGACCGGGCCCGCTCCGTCATGGGGTCGTCTTGCCTGTTCGGCGGTGCGCACGCTCGATGTTGGCGCAGAGCACCCAGGCGATCTCGGAGGGCCCGGCACCCCGCGGAAGGAGGCCCGCGCGGCACCGATGGGCGATATATAGCGCACGATCCCCGGTTTCCGAAACCGGGGATCGTGCGGAAGATGGACTACTCCACCGCCACGTCCTCGCCCGCCCTACCGAAAGGCCCAATACCGAAACCTCGAACCAAACGCCGACTCCGCCGGCCTAGGCCGCCGCGTCGTAGGACAGCCGGAACAGCTCCATCGCTCGTTCGAGGTCTTTGTCCGAGCGCAGCTGGACCTCCAGGTCGCCGGTGCCGTGATGCCCAAGCCCCGTCACGTCCCTGGTGAATCCCGGCGCAAGATCGACAGTGGTCGGCGCCGCCTTCAGGTACGCGAGGACCTTGTCTTGGCGGCTCGTGACGCAGGCGAAGTTGTGCAGCCGCCGGTACGCGTCGTACGTCTGGCGCTGGATCTTCGCCACGTCCCCGCCAAGCCCCAACAGCGCCTGGTCCACGGCCATCGCCAGGTCCGCCATCGCCTCGCTCGCGCGACGAACGGGTACAGACCCATCGTCGCTTCGGCGTCGGCGGCGCTGCGGCACTTTGCCCTGCGACGAGGCGACGGTCTCCAGGCCAATGTGGTGCTCCCCGTACAGCCGGTAGCGGACCAGGTCGATCGAGTGGCGGTGCTCCCGCACGGCGTGCAGGTCGTAGCGGGTGAAGTCGCCGGCGATCAGGATCATCCGGGGCGCGCTCCACAGAATCTGCGACGCCGCCGTCATCCCGAGACGCTCGCGGACCAACGCCTGGAACTCGGTGCGGTGGTCCATCAACCAGGCCATGTAGAAAAGCCCTTGCGACAGCACGCCGGGGTCGGTGGCGCGCTTGTACTCGATGATCACCGGAGCACCGTTCTCGTCGAGCCCCAGCGAGTCAATGCGTCCACCGTGCGCGGGTCCGGTGCTGTACTCGGAGGCAAGGAATCGCGCTCCGAGCATCGCCTCCATCGCTCCCTCGACCAGGCTCTGTACATCGGCCTCAGCTTCGGCCAACCTCTGCATGACCTCGGTCACGCCGTCCTTCGTGTAGAACAGCTTCAGACTCAACGCCCCCTTGTCACACGTGCCGACGGATAACACCCGCAGGTCGACAGTCATTTCCGCCAGGTCCAGGCACACCAAGGTCCCAACCAATCCCGGACCCGCCCCTGCCTCACCCTTGCCGGCTGCGACGCGCAGGAGGGGGCCGGCCTCTCTGGCTACACGAAGGGCCGGTTGCTCATACGCTCCGCGGTACTAGTCACAGCTTCCTGGGCTCAGAGAGCCGCACACCGAACCTCCGGCTAGACCGCACCCTCGACAGCCAGAGAGAATGCTCCATGGCCGTCTCCAAACGCCTCCGATACGAAGTCCTCCGCCGGGACAACCACACCTGCCGATACTGCGGCGCCTCCGCGCCCGACGTCCCACTGCGCGTCGACCATGTCACCCCCGTTGCGCTTGGCGGCACGGACACCCCCGACAACCTCGTCACGAGCTGCGAGCCCTGCAACAGCGGGAAGAGCTCCGCCACCGTCGACAGCGCCCTGGTCAAGAACGTCGCCGACGACGCCCTCCGTTGGGCCGCCGCCATGCAGCAGGCCGCCGACAACCTTCTCGAACAGGAGAAGCCCAAGCTCGAGTACCGCGTCGCATTCCTGAAGGAGTGGAACCGCTGGGGCTACGGCGAAGGCGACGACCGCAAAGCCATCGAGCTGCCTGGCGACTGGAAGCCAAGCGTCGAACGCTTTCGAGTCGCGGGACTGCCCGCCTGGGTCTGGGGCGAGATCATCGACACCGCCATGGGCTACGACAAGGTCCTCGACCCCAACAAGTTCAAGTACTGCTGCGGCATTGCGTGGAACAAAGTCAGCGTCCTACAGGACGGAGCCCGGCGGATCGTCGGTGCCACCCGGCCGCCCGCCCATCTCGACATGCGTCAAGCGGTGCTCGAGGCAGCGTTTGCGGTGTGGCACTGCGGTTTGAGCGACGGCGAGGACGCCCCGACCCCCAAACAGGTCGACGAGTTCCGCGAAAGCCTCGCAGGCCTTACTGAGGCCGATCTGACGGATCCCGAGCTGATCGTTCAGGCCGCTCAGTACGCCACCTACTTCGGGATGAGCAATTTTGCCGAAGCACGGCGGGACATGGACCACGACGCGGTCACCCGCGCATGGAACTCAGCATGGCCAACTACGTGGGTCCCGGGTGATGAAGAATGGGGCGGCAAGATCGTCGGTGGCCCCACGGACATACAGCGCAAGTGGGTCAGGGAGCAGATCGGCAACCTCCTCGACGCCGAGATCAACGTGCACCGCCTCGTGCGGGCGGCCAGTCACGCGGGGACGCACAAGTCGGCTCGGATATATCACGGACTGTCCGACTCCGAACTTGAGGTGACAGGGGTCAGTGGTTGGCAGTCGAAGGCTGCCGAACTCTGGCGCGTCGCCTACACAGCGTCAACCATGGTCGAGCCGACGGTGGAGGAAACCGCCAGGTTCTTCAAAGGCCTCCGGGGCGTCGTATCGCTCGGCGAGTTCTACCTGGCCGACATCTACCAGGCGGCATCCGCTGCCGGCTGCTACCAAGATCCGGACCTGGTCCCCTGCCTCACGCAGCACCTGTCCGTGTTCGAGGCAGCGGCACTACCCGTCCGGGATGAGGGCTGACGCCACCTACGTCAGCACAGACATGGCCCGAGGCGGCGTAGACACACCAAGATCCGGACCATTCCCGGACCAACCCTCGCCAGGATGCCGCGCCAACTACCGTTTGACCTGGTCAGCATGGGTGCAACTGCTGTACCACCAGCAGACGAAGAACCTTTATTGCAGCTATTCCCCGAAAGCAGTTGGGTTCTTCTAGAGCGCCAAGTCGAGCTCCCGGAACGGAAATTACCCTCCCGAAGGCAGTTCCGAAGCGTCACCCATCGACACAGGACTATCACGTTAAGTGCGGAAAGGAGCCGCTCAGTCACGCCTCCCGGACCAGTCACGGACCAGACTCCCGCCCGGGGGCGAGGCAGGCGACGCCCTCTGACACGCGTGGTGGCACGGCGTAGCGGGACGGCTCAGGCTCTGCAACTCGCTCCGCGGGGCACGCACAACGTCCTGGAAGCCGCCAAGTGCAACGGAATCGGGCGGGTGGTGCCGGCCGGCAGCAACCTCATGACCGGCTTCTACCCGACGCAGCACCTCACCGGGCCACAGGAGCCCGTACACCCGGACGGCCTGTACGGGGTGAACAAGGTCGCGGTCGAGGCTCTGGGGCGCCTGTACGCGGACAAGTGCGGGCCGTCCGCCGTCTTCCTGCGCATCGGCAGCTTCGAGCAGGCACCCACCGAGCCCCGCCACCTGGCGACGTGGCCGAGTCCACGCGACACCGTCGGCTACGTCAAAGCCGTGCTCACAGCGACTGCGTCGATCCGGGCTTCACCCTGAAGACTGTGGTCGATTGCCGGTCGGATCCGGTCCGCCAGGTAGGCGATGTGCGGCGGTCACCGAGAACGTCCGCCGGGTCCGGGCACGCCTCGCCGCGAGCCGGACCTCGCCGCCGAGCCGGACCTCGCCGCCCGGGTCGACGATGGCTGCCTGGCCGCAGTCGGCGCCCGCTACGAGCTGACCCGCCAGATGGTACGCAAGGTGCCCTGATCATCCACGGCCGGTGAACCTCCCAACGGTCCCACACCCGCTAGACTTGCAGAGTTATGCAATTCACTAGTTCTAGATATGGCGGACGGGGGTCGCGGTGTGGCCGGGTTCGAGGAAGCGGCGCTGGAACGGGCCCGTGTGGCGCGGGCTCGTCTCCAGGCTGCACAGGAAGCTGACGATGCCTTCGAGGAGGCACAGGCCGCGGAGGAGCTGGAGGACGCATTGCGCGTGGCCCACGATCACGGCGTGGCCACCGAAGCCGGAGACAGCCGGTGAACCAGACAGTGTCACTGGCGTGTCCGAGGCGTCGGTGATGGCCCGGCACCCCAGCGGGCAATCGGCCGTCGAGGCGCTCAAGCACGTGTGGACGGTGCCGCTGGTGCCGGGTTCCGTGCGGGCCGCGCGCGAGCGCAGCGAACGGTCCCTGGTCCTCTTCGGCCTGGAGAGCTCCTGCGCGCTCTTCGGCGCCGTGCTCCTGGTGGTCAGCGAGCTGGTGGCCAACGCCGTCCGGCACGCTCAGGACTCCCCGGATGCGGAGGTGACTCTCCACATGGCCGAGCACCTGCTCGTGGTCTCGGTCGAGGACCTGGACCCGCGCCCGATAACGCTGGCCGATGCTGGTCGGACCTCCGGGCAGGGGCTGCGCACGGTGGCTGACCTGGCGCGCACGTTCGGCGGCGACGTCCGTATCGAGCCTTCCTCCGGCGGGCACGGCAAAACGGTGGTCGTCCGCTTCATCCTGCCGGAAGGCACACCGTGACCAGCAGGAACCAAAGGGACGTACAGCTGTACGAGATCACCTACCTCGGAACCGGCCATGAGCCGGAGGTTCGCACGGTAGAGGCCGGCGAAGTCGCGGCCGTCATCGAGTACGCCGGCGAACACGGCATGCAGGTCCGCGTCCGCCCGTGCCGCCGCCCTGTCGAGGAGCCGAGCACCAGGAAGGAAGACGCGTCATGACGGACAACCTGCCCGAGAGAGACACGGCGGCGGAGCACGAGAAGTGGAAAGAGAAGGGCGTTGCGATGCGGGCCTTCTTCTACATCTTCGGCACGCACGTGTTCGCCGGGTTCATCTGGTTGCTGTTCTACCTGGGGCAGCACGCCCAGAAGTGAGGCCGGGACCGAAATGGGGCCCGCACGCCTGCGGAGCAGGTTCGGCATATGAGGGAGCGGCCGTCTTCCGGTGTCAGAAGCGCGTTGAACCCGCACTATCGGAAGACGGCCGCCGTATGTGGGGTGCCGGCCCCGCAGGGCCCGCACCGTGGGGCACCGTTCAGGCGTGGCGGCTGGCCTTGAGGTCGGCCAGGAGTTCGGCCTGGCCTTCCAGGACGCCGGAGAGGATGCCGCGGGCGACCCGCAGGAGCTCGGCGATCTGGGGGTGCGTGAGGCTGTAGTACACGTTCGAGCCCTCCCGGCGGGTGATCACCAGGTTGGCCTTGCGCAGGACGGCGAGCTGTTGGGAGAGGCTCGCGGCCTCCACTCCGACCTCGGGGAGCATCTCGGCTACCGCGTGCTCGCGTACGGAGAGGAGTTCCAGGACGCGGATGCGGACCGGGTGCCCCAGCGTTTTGAAGAACTCCGCCTTCAGCTGGTACAGCGGTGCGCTCACCTGGGTACCCCTGCCGTGACTGCCCATCTCATCCACCCGGAACCGTTCCTTCGTAGAGGCATCCGTTCGCCCCTCTTCACACCTTGCGACCTCCACAATTGCAGATCCTTGCAACTCGTGGGACCCGGCGGGGCACCTTCGTGACGTTCGCCTCCCGCAGTGGGACCTTCGCCGGTCAGGCCTTCTTGAGGAACTCGGTCTTCAGGACCAGGCCCTTGACCTTCCTCGTGTTGCACTCGACCTCGCCCGGGCGGGAGGTGAGGCGGATGTTCTTGACCAGGGTGCCGCGCTTGAGGGTCTCGGAGGTCCCCTTGACTTTCAGGTCCTTGGTCAGGGTGACCGAGTCCCCGTCCTCCAGGACGGTGCCGTTGGAGTCCTTGAAGATGATGTCGCTCATGGTGCCGATGTCCTTCGTCGCTGATCTTGCGGATGGTGTGCTGGGTTCAGGTGAGGGCGGGTGCCTCAGGGGACTGCGGAGTGGGCCAGTCATCAGTGGTCCACTGCTTGATCGTCCCGTGGGCTCCGTGAGCGGCAAGCGCGGCGGCGAGGTCGCAGTGGACCGGGACGGGCGGACAGGTCGCGTCCGGGACAAGGGAGCCGTCCGCCGGTATCGCGGCGAGCTCGAGTCGGCGCCCGCTCTCGGCGAGGCGGTGGGCGGCCCGGGCAACGGCGATCTGCCCGCCGGCCGACCAGCCCAGCAGACCGGTCAGGTCCAGGATGACCGGGCCGGTGCCCCTCGCGAGCGCCCAGCCGATGGCGCCGGTGAACCGGTCGGTGGCGTCCGCGCCGAGATACCCGGCCAGGGACAGCACGCCCAGGTCCTGGCGGGTGGTGTAGCGCCATTCGATCGTCATCGTCAGCTCCTCGGCTTCACAGGGGAAGGGTGATCCAGATGGCCTTGCCGCGCCCGTCCGCGTCCGCCCGTACGACGGCGGTGCCGCCGAGCTCCATCGTCATTTCGACCACCATGGCCAGGCCGCTGCCCGGGGCGGTGGCGAGCGCCCCGAACAGGGCGGGCTGGTAGGGGTGGCGGTCGTGGACGGCGAACGCGAACGCCCCCGGCCCGTGCGCGTAGGTGACGGTGATGATCGGGGACGTCACGGCGGCGTGGCGGACGGCGTTGGTGACCAGTTCGGCCAGGATCAGCAGCGCCGGGCCGACGCTCGGGTGGCGAAGGCCCACCCCGCATTCGACTAGGACGAGTTCGGTGGTCTCGCGGGCGATGCGGACGGCCGAGCCCCTGGCCGGCACGTCCAGCACGTGCCGGTAGGGCATCGTCTCGACCTGGACGCTCACCGGCCCGCCCCGTTCACGGTGCGGGCCAGGCGGAACCCGGACACCTGCTGCGGGCGCAGGCGCAGCAGTGTGTCATGGGGGCCGTGGGCCCAGCCGGGCAGGGTGCGCCGGTAGTGGGCGGCCTCGTCGGGGTCGGCGATGACATCGGCCGGGCCGTGGGCGCTGACCGTCCAGCCGGTCCCGGCCAGGCTCCGGATCTCATCGACCTGGTAGGTCAGCAGTGCCCGGCCGGGGATGGTGGCGGCTTGTACGGGGGCGCGGACGACGAGGCGTCCGTACTCCACGACGTGTGCGGCGGGGCGGACGACGGCCACCTCCCGCTGGATGTAGACGAGTCGGCCTTGGGCGGAGCCTTCGAGGAGCCATAGGGCTTCGGTGCCGGAGACCTCGATCATGCGTAGGTCGGCGGGGACGGTCATCGTGCGGCCTTCCGGATGCGGTGCGGTCGGTGATGCGTACGGGGCAGCAGGCCCGCCTGCTCCAGGTGTTTGCGGGCGCCGGCGATCGCCTCGGGGGTGGTGGCGTACTCACGGCCTTCCGGGCGCAGCAGGTCCAAGGCGCCGACGGCGTCCAGGGCCTGGCGCTGGCCGGGCCGGATGCCGGAGGTCATGACGGCGATGCCGCGCCGGTTCAGCTTCTCGACCGCGTCCTTCAGAACGAGGGCGCCGGTGGCGTCCAGGGTGGTCACCCGCGCCATGCGCAGGATGACCACCTTCACGTCGGCTACTTCGGAGAGTTCGAGGAGGAAGCGGTGGGCGCCGGCGAAGAAGAGGGGGCCGTCTATGCGGTAGGCCACGATGTGCTCGGCCAGCAGGGCGTGTTCCTCGTCGCTGTGCTCGCCGGGCAGGTCCGGGCGGAAGTCGACCTGCTCCATCCGAGCCTGGCTCGCCACTGCCTTCAAGGCGAGGGCTCCCGCGACGACGAGGCCGATGATCACCGCGTACACGAGGTCGAGGATCAGGGTGGCGGCGGCGGTCAGGACGAGGACGACGGCGTCCGAGCGGGTTGCCTTGGCCATCGCTTTTAGTGAGCCGACCTCGACCATGCGGATCGCGGTCGCCAGCAGAACGCCGGCCAGTGCGGCGAGGGGGATCTTCGAGACGAGGGGGGCTGCGGCGAACACGATCACTGCGAGTACCGCGGCGTGGGTGAGCGCGGCCAGCCGGGAGGAGGCGCCGGTGCGGACGTTGACGGCCGTGCGGGCGATCGCGGCGGTGGCCGGCACGCCGCCGAACAGCGGGGCCGCTAGGTTGGCGATGCCCTGCCCGAAGAGCTCCTTGTCCGGATCGTGCTTCTGCCCCACCGTCATCCCGTCCGCCACGGTCGCCGACAGAAGCGACTCCAGCGCGGCGAGCGCCGCGACCGCGACCGCCGGGGCCAGCAGCGACCCGAACGCGGAAGCGTTGAGGAAGGCCAGGGACGGAGCGGGGAGCCCGGAGGGAAGGTCACCGATCGGGGCCGCCTCGTCAAGACGGAAGACCTGCGCGATCACGGTTGCGACGATGACCGCGACGATCGAGAACGGGACCCTCGGCTTCCACCGGGCCCCGGCCAGCATCACCGCCGCGACACCCACCGAGAGGCCGATCGCCGTCAAGTTCGGGAAGGCGACGAACTCCACGAGCGCCCGCCACGCCACGAGCAGGACCTTCTCCCCCTCCGGCTCGGCGACCCCGAGGGCATTGGGTATCTGCTGGAGGCCGATCACGCACGCGATCCCCAGGGTGAAGCCCTCCACCACCGGTGCCGGCACGTACCGCATGTACTGCCCGGCCCGCAGCAGGGCGAGACCGATCAGGAGCACGCCGGCCATCAGCCCGACGGTCAGGACACCGCCGGGCCCGTACCGGGCGACGATCGGCACCAGGACGACGGTCATCGCGCCGGTCGGGCCGGACACCTGGAGGTTCGACCCGCCGAAGAGGGCGGCGAGCGCGCCCGCGACCACGGCGGTGGCCAGCCCCGCCTCCGCGCCCAGCCCGGAGGAGACCCCGAACCCGAGGGCGAGGGGAAGGGCGACGATCGCCACCGTGAGGCCGGCCAGGAGATCCCGTCGGGGGTTGCGGGCCATGACCGCGTAATCGGCCCGGGCGGGCAGGACGGAACGGACCCGGCCGAGCACGGCCGTCAGGGCGGTGTTCACGCTCACGAGGCCGCAACCTTGGACGCGCGCAGCTCCTCGAGCAGCTCGCTCTGCCCGGTCAGGACCTCGGTCAGGATCCGCCGCGCGGCCAGCATCAGCTGCGCGACGTCCCCGCCGGCCAGTGCGTAGACGACGGTAGCGCCGTTACGGGTCGAGGTGACGATCCCCGAGCGGCGCAGGACCGCGAGCTGCTGGGACAAGGCGGAGGGCTCGACCTCGATCGCGGCCAGCAGGTCCCGCACCGGCATCGGCCCGTCCTGCAGCAGCTCCAGAACCCTTATCCGCACCGGGTGCCCGAGCATCCGGAAGAACTCGGCCTTGGCCTGGTACAGCGGAACCGGCACGGTCTCGCACCCCTTCTCACCACCCCGAACGGGGCAAATGCCTGGTGCTGTGTCCGCGGCTACCTACGGACACAGCACCCACAGCATCTATGAAATTGCAGATTTCTGCAATTTGTAGATCCTGCGATCCGCTGCCTGCCGCTGGCGCACTGTACGGAAGGGACCTCGCCGCACCGACCGGCGGCGAGGTCCCTTCCGGCACCGGGAGACACGCCCGTGAGATTCAGGCGGGGCATGCCCTTGCCCGCCCAGGAACGGGGCCCAGTAGTCGTCGAAATTCCTGAAGCGTGTGGGGATGTTGATCTCGTCGACCTCCACGTCCGCCAGGTCGGCCGCTCGCAGGAACTCGTCCAACGGACCGGGCGCGCGCAGGGGGAGCCGGAGAGCCTCGTCCAGCTCCCGGCTGCCCTCGTCCAGGGAGACGGCGGCTTCCCAGAAGTAGCGGATGAGTTCCATGCCTCCCTGGGTGTAGTCCCAGAGGTACGCGGCGAGCGTGCCGCCGGGGCGCAGGATGCGGGCCATCTCTGCGACGGCCGGCTCAGGAGCAGGGACGAAGCTGAGGACCAGGCCGCTGATCGCCACCGACGCCCGCCGTCCGGGAACGGCAGCCTCATCGCATCGCCGCGTACGAACTGGGCCCGGGAATCCATGACGTGCACCGCACAGCCCGCGACTCGATAGACACGGACATCGCCTTGCTCGTGGGCCCGCTATAACGGCGGCCGCGAGCTCGGGCCAGCGGGGCACGCTTGTCGCCGGCCATCGTGGAGGGCAGGACCCCAGCTCGCCCGACTGCGCCGGGCTCCCCGCTCCCGATCGCTACCAGAACTTCCCGTCCCACCCCATCCCCGCCGCCCCAGGACCGCACGCACCGCGATCCGGACCATTTCCGGACCAGCCTCCTCCAAGGAGCCATACCAACTGCCGTTTGCCCTGGTCAGCATGGGTGCATCTGCTGTACCACCAGGAGACGAAGAACCTTTTAGTAAGTTACTCCCCCAAGAAGCTCGGCTTCTTCTAAGAAGCCGAGAACGGTGCCTGACCTGCATAAACGCCACAGTCGGGCACCGTTCTTTGGCCTCGGGGAAGCAATAAAAAACCGTTCGATTCCAGAGTCACTTCTCTCCGATATCCCACTCCAGAGGAAAGATCCGGGCCATACATGGGCCAGGGCGACCTCCGGACCACCCGGCTACCAGCAGACCCTGGCCGCTACACCACCCGACGACCCAACACCGACGCACGGCGATGCCCGCGGCTGAGGTCTCGGGCGCCCCAGGGGCGAAGAAGATCTCCAGTAGTTCAGCCTCGTCGGGGTTGAAGCGGTCACGGAGCCGGAGAAGGGCGCCCACAAGCAAGTGGCCAATGAGCTGTATCCGATCGACGCGGGCCTTCGCTTCGAGACGCCTTTGCGGATCGGCGGTTGCCTCGGTCACCAGGACCGGGCCGTTATCGTTGACCCGGGCACTGGGCAGACTGGCGGCCACGGGCCCAGCCTCCTGCATCACGGTCGCGGCGCGCCGGGCATCGTCAGCGGTACCTGCTGGAGAGGGGTCGCGAGCGAGGAGCCAGAGTGCCTCGGGGAGCGTGGCGGGCGTGTCCATCCGCGCCGCCCGCTGGGAAAACGCCTCGGTGGGCAGGCGGAGTGTGCCGCCCACCTTCTGCATCCCGAGATCCTCGAACTTCATCTTCTGCAGCTCCCTCGTGGCCTGTCCTTGAGGTCGGGCAGGCCCTTCGTCTGGGCGACCGCTGCGGCCTTCTGAAGACGGCCAAAGACATCGGAATACTCACCACCTCTCACAGCCGTGTGGCCATCGACAAGGTTTGATCCACACCCTCACCCCGGACAGCCGTCCGCCGCCGTCACGCCCCTTCGATCCGTTGCGGCAGCGCCGGGCACCGATGTACCGCTACCGCTACTTGCGCTCGCGCGGCCAGGTGTGGAGGCCTTCCGGTCCGAGCCCGGCCCGAGCGAGGGGTGGCACCCCGACTGGCCGGGTCCCGCTCCTGTCGTCGCGGAGGTCGGTGGGTCAGCTCGCCGCCCGTACCGCGTCCCTGATCAGGTCGGCGACCCGTGCGGGCTCGGAGAGTACGACGGCGTGGGAGGCGTCCGGAAGTTCGACGACGACGGCGCCGGCCCGTGTGGCGCCGAAGCGCTGGACCTCGGGGCTGATCGTGCGGTCCGACCCGGCCACCAGGGCCCAGGACGGTTTGGTCCGCCACGCCGCCGCGGATGCGGTCTCCGTGAAGGCGGCCGTGGCGAGCGGGCGTTGGGCCGCTGCCAGGACGCCGGCGATGTCCTCGGGCACGTCCGCCGCGAACACGGAGGGAAAGGCCGTCTCCTCGATGGTGACCTCGACCGCCGAGTCACCGTCGAGGAGCGGGTACGTCCACTCCTTCAGGTTGCCCGTCAGGGGGGATTCGGGAAAGCCCGCCTGGAGCTGGCCGAGGCTCTCGCCCTCGTGGGGCACGTAGGCGGCCACGTAGACGAGCGCCACGACGTTCTCCGCGGTGCCGGCCACGGTGATCAGCGCACCGCCGTACGAGTGGCCGACGAGTACGGCCGAGCCGTCGAGCTGGGCCAGGACGGAGGCGAGGTAGGCGGCATCCGACGTCAGGCCCCGCAGCGGGTTCGACGGAGCGATCACCGGGATACCGCTGCTCCGCAGTTCCGAGATGACGCCTATCCAGCCTGTCGCGTCGGCGAAGGCACCGTGCACCAGGACGACGGTGGGGTGGGTCATGCGAGTTCTCTTCTCGGTGTCGGGCCACGTGGGGGGCGTCGTCACGACGGTCAGGGTGTGGGTGCGGCCCGGAGTTCGACTGGAGGCCCGTGCGACCGTTACTCACGGTAGAGCCGTGGAAGCGGCACCTCTTGTCCGTGCGCGCATCCGCGCTGGCACGACGGCGCACACGCGGCTCAGCGACTTCGCTCGTTCTGGGCGTCGGCAGTCGTCGGCGCGAAGGCCGAGGTCGCCAGCGCCTGCCATTCGCTGGGGCTCATGCCATAGGCCCCACGGAAGGTGCGGCTGAAGTGCGAGGGGCTGCTGAAGCCCCAGCGGTGGGCCACCGCGGCCATGGTGATTCTCCGGCTGGAGCGGCCCAGTTCGAGCCGGCAGAAATCGAGCCTGCGTTCCCGCACCCATTGGCTCACCGTGCTGCCGTCGTTCTGGAAGAGCTTCTGCAGGTACCGGACGGAGATGTGGTGGGCGCGTGCGATCGACTCCGGTGAGAGGTCCGGGTCCATCAGATGCTCTTCGATGTAGGCGCGGATCCGGGACAGCATCTCGTTGACGGCCCCGGACGCGTCGTCGGCCTCGTCCGTCGTGTCCGCTTCGAGGAGCTCCATGACCAGGACGGAGAGGAGGTGTACGGCCGTCCGGGCACGCCGGTCCCCGATCGTGGACCGGCGGAACTCCGCCTTGCCGGCGAGCGCGGTCAGGAAGTCGGACGCCAGCGCCCCGATCCCCTCCCCGCCGCGTACGGGTACGCCGAGCACCTGGTTCAGTTCCGACTCCGTGACGCCCAGATAGCACCGGGGCACCCGGAAGAAGATCATCTGGCAGTCTTCTCCGAACTGCAGCAGATGCCGTCGGGCCGGGTCGCAGAAGACAAGGTCGTTCGGCTCCAACAGGCTCTTGGCGCGCTCGTGGACGACGGTGACGGGCCCACGGACATGGACGCCGAGGTAGACGTGGGTCCGGTCGTTCGTCTCCGGCATCTCGGAAAGCATCTGGACCAGCCACCCCGAGCGGGAGGAGGGCGAGGCCGGATCGGGCGCTCGCCGGGGCACCCGTTCGGGCGCACGTGACATCAGTGTGGGGGTCATGGGGATTCCTAGCCGTAGGTGCGTGCGGGCGGAGGGCGGATTCACGCCCCGTTCGCCGGCTCCTCGGCCAGGAACTTCTCCACCACGGCGTTGAAGGCCGGCGGGTTCTCCAGGAAGGGGAAGTGCGAGCTCGCCACGTCGGAGGCGAAGACGTGCAGGCGTGCGCCGGGAATCCGCTCGGCGACGAAGCGCTGCGAATCGGGGTGCACATGGCTTCCCTCACAGCCGATCACCAGGGTCGGCACATCGATCCGGGGAAGCACGTCGCGCCAGTCCTGCGCGCAGTGGTCGAACAGCAGCGGTACGCCCGCGTAGGCGGGTGTCGACCGGATCTCCTCGCCGACGAAGGCCAGCACCTCGGGGTCGGGCTCGCCGGAGAACATGCCGCGCACGAAGTCGGCGCGGACCGTGTCGCCCTCCGGCCCCGCGAGGGCCGCACCCAGGTACAACAGCCCCGACACATCGAAGATGGCACCGGAGTCCCGCTGTTCCCGCTCGGTCATCCAGGGCACGGCGGCGACCGCCGCGGGCTGGTCGACGGCGACGAAGCGCCGGATCCGTCCGGTCCCGTACTGGTCGATGAAGCTCCACCACACCGAGACACCCATGGACCAGCCCAGTGCGTCGAAACGGTCGAGACCGAGATGGTCGACGAGTTCGAGCACATCGCGGGAGAGCCGGGCGATGCGGTAGCCGTGCCGCGGCTTGCCGGATTTCCCATGGCCGCGGAGGTCGACGGTGACGACGCGACGGCCGGGCGCCAACCCCTCGATCTGGTGGCGGAACATCGCCTGCGTCTGCCCCCAGCCGTGCAGCATCACCAGCGGGACGCCCTCGCCGCCGGTGTCCTGGTACGCGAGCCGTGCGCCGTCCGTCGTGATCAGTTCCTTCATGACCTCTCCCCTGGTCAGAGGCGGTGCATCGCTCCCGCCCGTCCCGAACATCATCGAATGGGGCCCGCCGCCCGCACCACCGCGAGCTGTAGGAATCGGGCCGTGGATCCTCCTCGCTTTGTCGAAGCGAGTCCGTGGTCAGACGGCCCCGTCGCCGCCGGGGGCGAGGAGTTCCTCGATCCTGAGGCCGAGGTGCAGAGTGAGCCGGTGGGCGCCGTCGTCGAGGTCCAGTCCGGTGATCTCCTGGATCTGGCGCAGGCGGTAGTAGAGCGAGGTGCGGTGGATTCCCAGCGCGTCCGCGGTCCGGGGAATCGATCCCGCGTGTTCGAGGAAGCAGCGCAGCGTGTCCCGCAGGCGGTCGCCGGCATGAGCCTCGCTCAGGGTACGGAGCGGCTTCGGGACCAGGGACGCGTTCAGGGCGTGCTCGGGGAGCTGGAGCAGCACGGCGAGTTCCCCGAGCAGCTCCCAGTCACCGGCGCTCTTCAGGGTGGGCAGTCGGCGTGCCGCGCGCGCCGCCACCAGCGCCTGCTCGTACGACGTCCATGCATCGTCCAGGCCGGGGTGTCGGCCACCGACGCCGATCACCGGGTCCGCCGACGGGCCCAGGAAGGTGCGGAGTTCGTCCAGGATGCGAGCGGACTGTGCCGTGACCTCGTCCTGGCCGGGTGGGCGGTCGCGCAGCTGGAGCAGCGTCGCCCGCTCCCTGCCGATCGCGATGAGGCCCTGGGCAGAGCGCGTCTGCCGGAACCCCTCCAACGCCCCCCACAGGGCAGCCTCGGACTGCCGCACGAACTCCGTCGCGCAGCTCAGCTGGACGACGGTGACAAGGACGTGCTCCGCCGCTCCGAGCAGTCCGAGTTCCTTGCCTCGCCGCCGTGCGGTGGTACGGGCGGCGACGTCGGTACCGACGAGTGCGAGGACCAGGTCCCGCTCGTCGACCCTCCGGGTGTCGGCGGCGATGTACTCTCCGAACATCTGGGCGGCCATGGCGTCCGCGGCCCGGGCGATGGCATGTGTCTCCCGCTCTCCTAGCGCCTTCTCGGGCACGACCACCATGAGCAGCCCGAGGAGGTGCCCGCGCTCGCGCAGCGGCACGACGTAACGGGGCAGCAGTCCGAGATCGTCACGGCCGTCGATGAATCCGGCTCGGGACCACTGGGTCACGCCCTGGGCGAGGACGTAGCGGATGGTCGCGTTGTCGGCGCGGCCCTGCAACAGGGTGCCGATGCGGACCGGGTCCTCGTCGCCGAAGTGGCGGCTCGTGCAGACCATGCGGACCAGCGGGTCGTCGACGGCGACGGACCGGCCGAGCCGCTCCGCGAGCTCGTCGACAAGCGCCTGGAGCTCGGGGCTGCCGGGGCGGGCTCGCAGGAGCCTTACGGTCACGCGCTGTTCCTCTCTCGATCAACGGTTCCCCGCGGACTTCTCCATTCCGCGGCTCTTGATCATTCTGAGGAAGCGACGACGTCGGCACATCACACGAATCGTCCATTGCCATGACACCCACGGGGGATACGAAGTGACTACTCTCCGCTGTCACGATGCTTCACCAGCCGGGTCAGCTCCACGCGCGAGGTGGTGTCCAGCTTGGTGAAGGCCCGGCGCAGGTGCGAACTCACCGTGTGCGGCGAGAGGGAGAGGTACTCGGCCACCTGCTGGTTGGTCAGCCCTTGTGCCACGAGCCGTACCACCCGTATCTCCGCGGCCGTCAGCTCGGGCCATGCCCCGGAGAGCCCGGCCGTCGAGGGCCGGCGGCGGACACCAGCGGCCCGCAGACGCCGGCGGACGCGTGCGACGTCCCTCTCGGCGCCCGCTCGCACATAGAGCGTGAGGGCCGTCTCGAAGTACGGGACCGCTTCCGGCTTGCGGGTGACCGCCAGCTTGCGTCCGGCGTCCTCCAGCGCCGACGCCCGGGCCAGCACCCGAGAGCAGTTCTCGTACAGCCGAACGGCGCGTACGAGAGGGGCGAGGTCGTTGTCGAGGAGCCCCCGGGCGTGCGCGGCGGTTGCGGCGAGGAACGGGAGGTCGGGATTGAGCACGGCTCGCTTCTCGGCCATGGCGACCGCCTGCACGGCCCGTTCGTGCCTGCCCGCGCGCAGCGCCAGGCGGACGAGCACCGGGGCGTCGGCAGGGTCGATCAGGCCGGCGTAGGCGGGCCGGTCCGCGGCGGGCGACGTCATCACCGCGTCGAGCTCGGCCATGGCGCGGTCGGTCCGGCCTTCGTAGTCGGCCATCAGCGCCAGCATCCAGGTGCCGAAGTGCCGGACGACGGGTGCGTCGTCGCTCCGCATGCGCCGCGCCTGTGCCGCGTACGCCTCCGCGGTCTGCCGGTCGCCGGTGTGGAGGGCGACGCGCAGCATCACGTACCGGAGCGTGACATCGGCGAGGTTGCCCGGGCCGGGTTCGTCGGTCGCCGGGGACGCGGCTTCCGCGTCGGCCCGGGCGTCCGACAGCCGTCCGGTCTCCAGATGGATGCGGGTGCGGGTCATAAGCCACATGCGGGTGGCGGCCGTCCGGCCCTGCTCCCTGGTGATCCGGATGCCCTCCTCCGCGACGGCGAGCGCCTCCGCGGTGCGTCCGGTGGTGTTCGACAGGAGGGCGTGCCACAAGGCCTCCGGCAGCCACAGCGAGGTGCTGACGCCCAGGGCGTCGGCCAGCGCGGCGGCCCTCTCGGCCTGCCGGAACGCCTCGGCCAGGTCCATGCGGTGGAAGCTCACGGCCGAGCGGACCGTCGTCAGCGTGGCCTCGGCGGTGCGGTCTCCCGCTGCCGCCGCGGTGTCCCACGCCTGCGCGGCGACCTGCTCGGCCGCCGCGTGTTCGCCCGACATCGACAGGCCGACGGCGAGCATGGCGAGCAGTCGCCCCCTCGCGGTCAGGGAGATCCCGGGCAGTGCCGCCCCGGCTCGGGCCTGCCGGACCGCCTCGGAGAAGTCGAACTGTACGGCGAGGCGTGCCAGGGCCAGGCGTATGAGCGCCTCGTCCTCGGGTCCGAGACCGCCGGCCGCCAGGGCGGTGGCTCCCAGTTCACGCGCCTGGGCGGCCCGGCCCGTCTGCCAGAGCAGCGGGATCGTCTCGGCGATGACCCGCGGCCGCTCCGGAGCGTCCGCGGAGGTGA
This sequence comes from Streptomyces sp. NBC_01551, assembly GCF_026339935.1. Classification (NCBI taxonomy): domain Bacteria; kingdom Bacillati; phylum Actinomycetota; class Actinomycetes; order Kitasatosporales; family Streptomycetaceae; genus Streptomyces; species Streptomyces sp. NBC_01551. The sequence goes on along the minus strand of NZ_JAPEPX010000001.1, from coordinate 5,852,786 downwards.
GTTCCAGGGCCATGAGGCTGCGTTCCGCAGCGGGTCCGGGAGCCGTGGCCGCGTACTCCGCCGCGGCGGTGCGCAGCCGGTCGGCCTCCGCCGCGTCTCCCGTCCCGGCCTCCGCCGCAGCTGCCGGTGCTCTCCCGGCCGACGGCCCGGGATGCTCGACAGAGGAGGCCGCGCTCCCCGGCGGCGGCTCGGCGGCTTGACCACGCAGGGCCTGACGCAGGGACAGGGGGAGGCCGGCTTCCACCGCCTCACGGATCAGGCCGTGGCGGAAGGCGAGGCGATCGCCGCTCTCGGTGAGCAGATCGGCGTCGAGGGATTCCCGTACCGCTGTGATGAGCGCCGCCGGGGACCTGCCGAGCAGTTCGGCCAGCAGCGCGACGGTGACCGGGGCGCCCACGGCGGCCGCCGTCTGCACCAGCTCCCGTGCCTCGTCGGACAGCCGGTCGAGGCGGCGCACGACCGAGGGGAGTTCCCGTGGGGCGGGTGGTCCGGCCGACAGCCCGGCCGTGCCGTTCTCGATCGTCACCGCCTCCCGCAGCGACCCGAGCAGCTCGACCAGCAGCTGCGGGACTCCTTCGGCGCGGCGGGCGACGCGGAGGACGTCCGGGTCGGGAGCGGCGCCGAGGACGTCCTCGGTGATCCGTGTGGTCGCCTGGTCCTCCAGCGCTCCCAGCGCCAGCTCGTGTGCGCCTGCCTGCCGGATCCGGTCCAGGGTCGTGCGCACTCCCGACGGCACGCTGCCGCCGCGCACGGCGACCAGCCACAGGATGGCGTGCGACGAGAGTCCGGCCGCGAGGGTGTTGAAGGTGAGAAGGGTCAGGTCGTCGCACCACTGGAGGTCGTCGAGGACGACGAGCAGGGGGCCGTTTCGCGCCGTCTCCCGCAGGCGGTCCCCCAGTTCCTGGAGCAGCCAGAAGCGCTGGCCGGGCGTCGTGGCGAGGTCCCTGAGGCGGACGGCGCCGGACAGGGGTTCCTCGCCGGAGAGCAGACCGTCGAGGAGCGGGCCGAGCGGCACGAACTGTTCGTCGGGGTCCGCCGCTCCCTCGAACACCCTCGTCCCGCGCCGTCTCGCGGCTGCCGCGGCCTCCGCGAGGATCCTGGACCTGCCGATGCCGGCGGGGCCCTCGACGCGGACGATCCCGCCTTCGCCCCGGCCGAGCGCGTCGAGCCGCTCCTCGATGAACGCCATTTCGGCGTCCCTGCCCCGGAGGGGTGTCCGTACGCCGTCGAGCTCCTCGGGCACGGTCCTTGTCGTCACTCGGTTCACGCTCATACGGCGAAACAGTATGAACCATATGAACCACCCCGCCGTCGCCCGGCCCAGGGGCCCGTCTCAGTCGAAGCGCAGGTCGGCGAGTTGCCGTTCGAGGACGGTGACGTCGTCCTCGGGCTCTTCACCGACCGGGCGCGCCGCCATGAGCGCGGCGAGCTCGACGCCCGCCCGGCGCACGCGGCCGGGAAGGCCGTCGGTGTACTCGTCTCCCCCCGAGCCCCAGTCCTCGGAAGCCGCGAACACGGCGGTGGGGACGACGACGGCGCGGAGATAGGCGAAGAGCGGGCGCACTGCGTGCTCAAGGACCAGGGAATGGCGCGCGGTGCCGCCCGTCGCCGCGATCAGGACCGGCTTCCCGGAAAGGGTGTCCGGATCGATCACGTCGAAGAAGGACTTGAAGAGACCGCTGTAGGAAGCCGCGAACACGGGAGTCACCACGATCAGGCCGTCGGCCGCCGTCACCGCGTCGATCGCGGCGCTCAGCCGCGGCGGCGGAAAGCCGGTCACGAGGTGGTTGGCGATGTCACCGGCCAGCTCCCGCAGCTCCACGACCTCGGCCGTCGGCACCTGCCCCCTGGCGGCGAGTTCGTCGCGGGCCGCCTCGGCCAGCCGGTCCGCGAGCAGGCGGGTGGAGGAAGGGGTACTCAGCCCCGCGGAGACGACGATCAGCTTCATGCGGCGGACACCCCCCGGACGGCTCGAAGGGACGCGTGCGTGGGGGCCTCCGGCACGTCGGCCGGACGTCCCTTCGCGAACTCCCTGCGCAGCACGGGCACGACCTCTTCGCCGAGGATGTCCAGCTGTTCGAGGACGGTCTTGAGGGGCAGGCCCGCGTGGTCCATCAGGAACAGCTGGCGCTGGTAGTCGCCGACGCTCTCCCGGAACGACAGGGTCCGCTCGATGACCTGCTGGGGAGAGCCCACCGTCAACGGGGTCTGCTCGGTGAAGTCCTCCAGCGACGGGCCGTGGCCGTACACGGGAGCGTTGTCGAAGTAGGGACGGAACTCCCGTACGGCGGCCTGGGAGTTCTTCCGCATGAAGACCTGTCCGCCCAGGCCGACGATGGCGTCCTCCGGCCGGCCGTGGCCGTGGTGCGCGAACCGGCGCCGGTAGAGCTGCACCATGCGCCGGGTGTGGTCGGCCGGCCAGAAGATGTTGTTGTGGAAGAAGCCGTCGCCGTAGAAGGCGGCCTGCTCCGCGATCTCGGGGGACCTGATGGATCCGTGCCAGACGAACGGCGGGACGCCGTCCAGGGGCCGCGGTGTCGACGTGAAGGCCTGGAGCGGCGTACGGAACGTGCCCTCCCAGTCCACGACGTCCTCGCGCCACAGCCGGCGCAGCAGCGCGTAGTTCTCCTTGGCGAGGTTGATGCCCTGGCGGATGTCCTGGCCGAACCACGGGTAGACCGGACCGGTGTTGCCGCGCCCCAGCATGAGGTCGACCCGGCCGTCGGCCAGGTGCTGGAGCATCGCGTAGTCCTCGGCGATCTTCACCGGGTCGTTCGTGGTGATCAGCGTCGTGGAGGTGGACAGGATCAGCTTCTCGGTGCGGGCGGCGATGTAGCCGAGCATGGTCGTCGGCGACGACGGGACGAACGGCGGATTGTGGTGCTCGCCCGTCGCGAAGACGTCCAGGCCGACTTCCTCGGCCTTGAGCGCGATGGCCACCATCGCCTTGATGCGCTCGCGTTCGGTCGGAGTGCGACCGTTGGTGGGGTCGGGGGTCACGTCCCCGACGGTGAAGATGCCGAACTGCATGGGGTGTCTGCTCTCCTGAGCTCGTCCGGTTCCCGCGCCGGGGAACCGGGGGCCAGGGTGACGCCGGGGGCTCCGGCATCTCCCGGCGGGTGGGCGGTGCGGCGTCACTTCGCCAGGAAGGCGAGGAGGGCGGTGTTGACCTCCTCGGCGTGGGTCCACAGCAGACCGTGCGGGGCGCCTTCGATCTCGACGTAGTCGGCCGACGGGAGCGCCTTGTGGAACGGGCGCGCGGTGCCCTCGGCCGGCAGGATGCGGTCGGCGGTGCCGTGCAGGATCAGGGCGGGCACGTCGACGGCGGGGATGTCGGCGCGGAAGTCGGTGTACCAGGTCGACGGCGCGGCGGACGCGGCGAAGGAGCCACCGCGGGCCGCGGTGTTCCAGCTGTTGCGGACGGCCTCCTCGCTGATGCGGGTGCCCAGGTTCTCGTCGAGGTTGTAGAAGTCGTCGAAGAAGGCCGTGTAGTAGGCGTAGCGGTCGGCCTTGACGGCGGAGACGACGCCGTCGAAGAACTCCTTCGGGGCGACGCCGTCCGGGTTGTCGTCGCTCTTGAGCAGGCAGGGCTCGAGCGAGGCCAGGAAGGCGACCTTGGCGACCCGGCCGGAGCCGTACGTGGACACGTAGCGGGCGACCTCTCCGGTGCCCATGGAGAAACCGACCAGGACGGCGTCCCGCAGGTCGAGGGTCTCCAGCACGGTGTTCAGGTCGGCTGCGAAGGTGTCGTAGTCGTAGCCGATGGTCGGCTGAGAGGACTGCCCGAAACCGCGCCGGTCGTACGTGATCACGCGGTAGCCGGCGTCGAGCAGAGCGGCGCTCTGGCGCTCCCAGGAGTGGCCGTCGAGCGGGAAGCCGTGGATGAGGACGACCGGCTGCCCGGCACCCTGGTCCTCGAAGTACAGCTCGATGGGGTTGGTGTTCTCCTGGCCCACGGTGATGTACGGCATGGGGATGCTTCCTCGATTCGGGTCGGCTGGTCCGCGCCTCGAAGCGGCGCGGTATGCCCGTCACGCTAGGACCGGTCCTGCACCTCCTGTTGCCGTACCGCGCACCACACCTTGCACCGGGGCGCAGAGGTCACTCAGCCGCCGGTGACTGTTCCGGCGTCGCCCTCCGCAAGCGCGATCCGGGCCAGGTGGACCCTGGAGCGCACCGAGAGCTTGCGGAAGATCGACGCCAGATGGGTGTTGACCGTGTGCGGGGAGACGACGAGGGCCTCCGCGGCCGACCGGTTGGTGTGGCCCGCGGCGATCAGCCGGGCCACCTTGCGTTCCGAGGCCGTGAGCGCGTCCCAGCCCTGGCCGGGGCGCGGCCGGAGGCCTCCGGTGCGTCGGCCGGGGCGGCTGGTGGCCCGTTCCAGATCGGCCCGGACCCGATCGGCCTCGACATCGGCCCCCGCCTGGGCGTAGATGTCGTGGGCCCTGGTCAGAGTGGGTGTCGCAGCGGGGTCGCCTGCCGCAAGAAGAGCGCGCCCGAGGTCGGCGGATGCGGCGGCGAGGGGCAGCGGCCGGGGGCCGGTGAGGAGGATGCGGACCGATCGCTCCAGGAGTCCGGGGTCGGCGTTCGCCAAGGCGGATGCGTGGGCGGCCGCCCCCTGGGCGGTCGGCACGCCGGGGTTGCGGGTGGCGTGTTCGACAGCCTGGGCCGCGAGGTCCTCGGCCAGGTTCCGATCCCCGCCGCGCAGGGCGATCCGCACGGCCTGGACGACATGGGGGCGCAGGAGCCGCCATCGGAGGAAGGAATGGTCACGCTGCACGGATCGGACCAGTTCGGCCGCTGCCGCGTGGTCGCCGTCGGCGTCGGCGACGACGGCCTCGAAATACTGGTGCGTGGCGTGGTTGCCCGTGTTCGGCCGCTCGGCCACGGTCGCCCGCACGACGTCCAGGTGTTCCCGCGCGGCTTCGCGGTCGCCGCGCAGCATCGCGAGGAGGCCGCGGTTGACGCGGATGTTGACCAGGTTGCCGGGCACGTGGAGGTCCGCTTCGAGCCGCTCGGCGGTGACGAGGTCGGCGTCCGCGTCGTCGAGCCGGCCGAGCCCCATGTTCAGGGTTCCCTGGGCCCAACTCAGCATGGCGGGGCGCAGGGGAGCGTCGCCCGCCGTCCGGAGCAGTCGCCGTACGGTATCGAAGTCGTCCATGTGGATCCGGGCGACGGCCTCCTCGGGCAGGAAGGCCGTGTCGAACACGCTCAGCGCCGTGTGGTGTTCGGCGGCGGCGGCGCAATCGCCCGCGTTGAGGGCGATCTCGCCCAGGCCCCACAGCGCGAGGACACGGGCCTCCCGGTCACCGGACCGCTCCGCTTCGGCGAGCGCCCGTTCGCCGGTCTCGCGAGCGGCCCCGAGGTCGCGCCCGCGGGACCGGGCGAGGGCCTGCCGGGCGGTGAGCCGGGCGCGGATTGTCGGGTCGGTGACTGCGGCCAGTGCTGCCGTCGAACGTCGGGTCAGCTCGTGGATGTCGTCGAGGTGCCACAGCGTGTCGCCGAGTACGGACTGCAGACGGGCGAAGACGTCCAGGGGCGGCTGCCGGGCGAGCAGCGTGTCGCCGGTGTCCCGTGCCTGGGTGTACCGGCCCGCGCGGGTCAGCGCGACGATGGCCCGTTCGCCCACGTCGAACACCATGGGCGCGTGGGGCGGTACGAGTTCAAGGGCGCGTACGGCCAGGTCGGCGGCGAGGTCGGGCATCACGGCGATCACGTCCGTGGCGGCCGTGCCGAGCAGCCCGATCGCCTCCTGGTCGCCGGGGTCGGCGCTCTTCAGCAGATGCGGGACCGCGTCGGTGGAGCTCCGGCCCGCCGCGACGAGCCGGCTCGCGGCCTCACGGTGGAGCGCCCGGCGTACGGAGGGGGCGAGATCGGCGTACACCGCCTGGCGGAGCAGGTCGTGGCGGAACAGGAGGCGTTCGCCATCGTCGTGGAGGAGGGCGGCGGCGATCGCCTCGTCCACTTCGGCGCTGAGTCCGGAGGCGGGCCGGCCGCACAGCGCGGCGGCGTCCGCGAGCGAGAACGCGCGGCCGAGGACCGAGCCGATCCGCAGGAAGTGGAGGGTGCCCGGCCGGAGGCCGGCCAGCCGGTCGCGTACACCGAGGACCAGCCGCTCCGGCGGCTCCGGCACGTCCGCGTCCCCGCCCGACGCCGCGATGCCCGTGAGCAGCTCGGCCGCGAGGAAGGGGTTGCCTCCCGCCCCGTCGAGGAGTTCCGCGACCTGCTCCGGTACGTCCCCGCCGAGGACGTCCCGTGCCAGCTCGGCCAGGGCCGTGTCGGACAGCGGTCGGAGGGGGAGGGTAGTCGCCAGCGGCCCCTGCCCGTACGGCTCCGGGTCGTTCCTGCCCGTGAGCAGCCAGAGGACCGGGGAGCTGAGCAGCCGCGCCGGCATGACGCTCAGGGCGAACCGGCTGAGCGGGTCGGCCCATTGGACGTCGTCGACCGCGATCAGTACGGGTGTGCCCGCCGAGCGTTCCTCGATCAGCTGGGCCAGTCGTTCGACGAGCCAGATGCGCTGGTCGTGATGGCCCGCGAGGTCTGCGAAGTCCGTGCTGGAAAGCAGCGGCGGGTCACCGCGCAGGAGGCCGGAGGCCAGTGAGGCGAGCGGTGCCAGCTCGTGCAGTTCCTCGGCGCGCCCGTGGCTGACGACGAACCCGTGAGCCCGCGCGATAGAGACGGTCTCCTGGAGCAGTACGGTCTTCCCGATCCCGGGTTCGCCCAGGAGCAGCGCGACCGCTCCTCCCTCGCCGTCGCGCACCGCCTCGACCAGGGCGCGCAGCCGCTCCAGCTCGGCTTCGCGGCCCCGCAGCCCGGGCCGGCTCAGCGCCGCGCTCCCGGGCACCGCCGTGCCTTCTCCCTCGGGCCGGTCGAGGCTCATCCCTTGACCGATCCGGCGAGCAGTCCCCGTGCGAAGTGCCGACGGAGGGCGATGAAGACGAGCAGCGGGACGAACGCCGCCACGAAGGCTCCTGCGGTGAGCCGCTGCCACTCGTTGCCGTACGTCCCGGCCAGGCTCGCCAGTCTGACCGTCATCGGCGCGGTCTCGGCCGTTCCGCCCGACAGCGTCAGTGCCACGAGGAGGTCGTTCCACACCCAGATGAACTGGATGACGGCGAAGGAGACGAGGGCCGGGCGGGCCAGGGGCAGCACGATCCGGAGCAGCAGCGCCCCGTGCGAGGCGCCGTCAACGCGGGCGGCTTCGATCAGGTCCCGGGGCAGTCCCGCCAGGAAGTTGTGCAGGAGGAACACCGCGAACGGCAGCGCGAAGACCGTGTGGGCGAACCAGACCTGGCCGAAACGCGCGGGACCGGTGAGGTGCCACGCGGGCAGGAACAGCCAGCCCTGGGAGAACAGCTTCAGGAGGGGGACGAGCGCCATCTGAAGCGGCACGGCCTGGAGCGCGAAGATGCCGACGACGAGCGCGTCCCGCCCTCTGAAGTCGATCCACGCCAGGGCGTACGCCGCGAAGAACGCCGGCACGAGCGGGAACAGCACCGAGGGAAGGGTGATGACGACGGAATTGACGAAGTACTCCGCCAACCGCCCCGACCCGTTCCCGCCGCCGGACAGCACCTCGCCGTAGTTGTCGAGCGTGAGGTGTGGCGTACCGAACACGGTCCACCAGCCCGTCGTCTTGATCTCCTCCTCGGGACGGAAGGAGGAGAGCAGCAGACCGAGGGTCGGTGTCGTCCAGAGGATCGCGATCACCACGGCGATCGACGTGAAGGCGCGGGAGGCCAGACGCTCCCGGACGCCGTTCACGCTGCCCTCCGCTGTGCCCGGACCTGGTGGGCGACGAAGGGGGTGACGAGGATGAAGAGGAGCACGGCGAGAGCGGCGCCGCGGCCCGTCTCGCCGTGGCGGAAGGCCTGGTCGTACATCTCGTGGGCGATGACGCCCGTGTCGAACTGCCCGCCGGTCATGGTCTTGACGATGTCGAAGGCCTTGAAAGTGCCGATCGCCTGGGCCAGGACCACGACGAGCAGCGTGGGTCTGATCGACGGCAGGGTGATCCGCCAGAAGATCTGGCGGGGGGACGCGCCGTCGAGTCGGGCCGCCTCGGTGAGCTCGCCGGGAACGGCCCTGATCGCGCCGGCCAGCAGGACGGCCGCGAAGCCCGCCTGTGTCCACACCATCGCCACGATGAGGAACAGTACGTTCCAGGGAGAGTCCACGAGCCATTGCCTCGGTTCGCCGCCGAACGCGACGACGAGCTGGTTGAGCAGCCCGATCTGCCCGGCCTCCGCGGGACGGTAGGCGTAGACGAACTTCCAGACGACGCCCGCGCCGACGAAGGAGATCGCCATCGGCATCAGGACTAGGAGCAGCGCGAACGCTCTGAACCGCGACCGTACGACGGCCGCCGCGTAGAGCAGACCAACCGAGGTGGCCAGCAGCGGCACGAGCACCACCCACGCCAGAGTGTTGCGCAGCGCGACCAGCGCCCGGGGGTCGGTGACCATCCACACGTAGTTGTCGAGGCCGGCCCAGGCGTCTCCCCCGTTCTGCGTGAACGACAGCGCCAGGGTGCGCAGACCGGGCAGGAGGAGACCCACCGTGAGCAGCAGCAGCGCGGGGGTCAGCAGGATCAGGGCCGCGGCCCTTCTCCGAACCGGCCCCCGGTGCAGCGCGAGCAGGATCAGGGAGACCACCGCCGCGAAGGCGGCGACGCCCTGGAGCAGGTACAGCAGCTTGGGCTGCTGGGCGACGGCGTCGAACGGCATCAGTGGCTCGGCCAGGACCGTTCGACGGAGTCGGCGACCTGTCGGGTGCTCGCGCCGCCGATCCAGTCGACGGCTCCCTTCCAGAACGTCCCGGCGCCGACCGAAGCGGGCATCAGGTCCGAACCGTCGAACCTGAACTGTGTGCCTGAGTCCTGGAGCAGCTGGATCGAGAGCCTGTCGACCGGGGTGGCGGCGTTCGCCGGATCCACGCCCTTGTTCGCCGAGACGAACGGGCCCTTCTTCATGCGCGCGTTCGCGAAGTCCGCGGAGGCCAGATACTCCTGGAACGCCCGCACTTCGGGACGGTCGGCGAACACCGCGGTGAACACCCCACCGCCCAGGACGGGCCGGTCGGCCGGGTCGGCCCCCGGCAGGAGGAAGGCGTAGACGTCCTCGTCCGGTCCGATCTCGGTGCCCTTCGGCCACATGTCGGCATAGAACGAGGCCTGGCGGTGCATCGCGCAGTCGCCTGAGAGAACCGGTGTGCCGGCCTCCTGGAAGGAGATCGACGCCATCGAACGGGCCGGACCGAAACCGCCGTTGGCGTACCGGTCGTTCTTGAGGAGGGACCCGACGGTGTCCATGGCCTTGATCACCCGCGGGTCGTTGAACGGGATCTGGTGAGCGACCCACTGGTCGTAGACGTCCGTGCCCTGCTGACGCAGCAGGACGTCCTCGATCCAGTCCGTGACGGGCCAGCCGGTTGCCTCGGCGGACTCGATGCCCGCGCACCACGGCTTGACGCCCGACGCCGCGACCTTCTCCGTCACGGCCATCAGCTCGGACCACGTGCGGGGAACGTTCAGTCCCCTGTCGCGGAAGAACTTCGGGGAGTACCAGACGAACGACTTCACGTTCGCGACCAGCGGCGTGCCGTAGAGGGTGCCGTTCACGGTCGCGTAGCTGTTCCAGTCCGCCGACCAGCCCTTCTTCGCGAGGGCCACGACCCCGGCGCTCGCGGGCTTGAGCTTCCCCGCCCGCGCGAAGCGTTCCAGGAGCCCCGGCTGGGGGAAGAACGCCACATCCGGTGCGCTCCCGCCGTCGACCCGGAGCTGGATCTGGGCCTCGAACTCCCCGTCCCCCTCGTACCGGACGTCGATTCCCGTGCAGTCCGCGAAGTCCGCCCAGGTCTCTTCGAACAGGTCGGCCTCCCGGTCCCGGTTCTCCGCGTAGACGGTGACCTTGGTGCCGGGGTGTTCGCCGTACCTGGCGTACGGCCCACAGTCCACGGGGGTGTGCGACTGCGAACCGCTGTCCTGCGGAACACCGCAGGCGGTGGCAAGGACGGCGAGGGCGATGCCGGCGAGCGCGAGCCTCGCGCCGAACCTCATGGGTGTATCTCCTCCGATCGCCCGCCGAGGGGTCCTCAGGGGCGATCAGAAGCTACCAGCGCTCGAACATTATCGACTAATCGTTCGATCCTGAACGATCGGGTCAGTGGGCGGTGGACCGGGCCGCGTCCTGGATCAGCTCTGCCACGGCCTTGGGCTGGGCAAGCATGACCAGATGGGAGGAGTCGACCTCGACGGTGGTCATGCCGGCGCGCTCGTACCCGTAGCGCTCCACATCGGGGTTGATCGTGCGGTCGGAGGAGGCGACCAGGCCCCACGAGGGCTTGGTCTTCCACGCCGCGACAGGCGCCGCCTCCGAGAAGGCACGTGCTGCCAGGGGGCGCTGGGAGACGGCGAGCACCGCGGCGAGGTCGGGGTCGACGTCCGCCGCGAAGAGGGCGGGGAACTTCTCGATGTCCACCGAGACATCAGTGCCGGTCTCGGTGGAGCCGGCCACCGGGAACGGGGTGTAGACGAGCGCGTCGGCGAGGCCGGAGTCGGGGAAGCGGCCCTGCAGCTCGCCCAGGCTCTCGCCCTCCTCCAGTGCGTATCCCGCGAGGTACACCAGTGCGCGGACGTTGTCCTCCGCGCCGGCGAGGGTGATGACGGCACCACCGTAGGAGTGCCCGACCAGGATCACGGGGCCTTCGACGGCGCGGATCACCGAGGCTATGTACGCGGCGTCGTCGACGAGGCTGCGGTTGGGCACGGCCGGGGCCACCACTTCCATACCGGCGGCGGCCAGTTCGGGGATGACGCGGGCGAAGCTGGAGGCGTCGGCGAAGGCGCCGTGGACCAGGACGACGGTGGGGCGGGCGTGTCGGGGCATGGGGAACTCCTTGGTGCGTGACGGGTGATGGGGCTGGGGATGCGGGAGGCGGATATGTGGTGTTCGTGTGGTGCTTCACAGGCCGAAGCGGGCGCGCCTCGCCTCGGGCACCAGGTCGGTGTACTCGGGATGCTTGCCGATCCAGCCCCGGATGAAGGGGCAGTACGGCAGGACGCGCAGCCCACGAGCCCGGGCGTCGTCGAGCGCTCCCCGGGCAAGGAGACCGCCCAAGCCCTGGCCGGCGAACCGGCTGTCGATCTCGGTGTGGATGAAGGCGATCTCACCCTCCGAGAGGTGGTACTCGGCGAAGCCCGCGGTCTCGGTGCCGTCGTCGCCGGCGAGGATCTCGTACCGAGACTTCTGGGGCCGGTCCGTCACCTGCGGTTCCATGGGTGCTCCTGTGCGGTCGTGGTGTGACGGGGTGGGTGCGCGCGGTCAGAGCGTGCGGCGTACGCCTGCCTGCCGTTCCAGGTTGCGGAGCTGGACGGACAGGTCGCCTTCCACGGCGAGGTGGGCGGGGCCGCTGCGGCCGATGGGCAGGACCTGCTCGCTGCGCATGTCCTCGAGCATCAGGGCGAACGCCGTGTACATCGCGACGACCCCCACCAGCAGGCCGAGCGCCCCGGACGTGCGCGTCAGCCATTCGGCGCCGGTGACGCCCGCGAGGCCGGTGGCCGCCCAGCGGGGCAGGGAGACCGCGAGGACGAGCCACAGCGCCCGCTTGGGCCCGGTCACGGCGGTCATCAGCGCGCCGAAGCAGAGGAGCGCCAGGTTGAAGACGCCGAGGACCTTCAGGCCGTCGGCCGCGCCGCTGAGCATGATCAGCGAGTAGGGCAGCCAGCTTCCGGCGAACACGGCCATCAGGGTCGCCGCGATCACGTCACGGGCGCCGAAGGCCAGGACACTGACCAGGAGTTGGAGGACGAAGGCCGGCAGCACGGTGAAGGCGACGGCGGTACGGGCCTCCTCGCCGAGGATCCCGAGCTGGAGGCAGCCCGTCATCACGGACGCGATGGCGATCGTGAAGAAGCCGAGCGGCATGGGTGAGGCGATGGGGCGCAGGTTGATCCGTGTCATCGACCGGAGGTCCGGTTCGAAACGGCGTCCCGGGGGGACGTCCCGCGGGGTGGCCCGGGCGTCGTCGCCGCTGTCTGCGGTGGGTGAGGCGGTACTCATGGTGTGGATCCCTCTCAGTGCTCGAAGCAGGGGTCGACGAACGACGGCTGTGTGTCGGGGAGGGAGCCACGCGCGACGCGCCACCGGCGGTACTGCTCGGACTCGGCGACGGCCTCGGCCACGAGCGAGGCCTGACGGGCACCGCTCTGGTAGCCGCCGAAGTGGGCCACGGGGCTCCACTCGGGGCTCACCGGCGGGACGGCCTCGTCGAGACCTTCGTACTCCGCGGTCGCGTAGACGATGCGGCCGCCGACGACGGTGAGGACGGACTCGATGTCGGGGATGACGTCCTCGGGTACGGTGAGGTAGTCGTCGGACAGGATCGCGAGGTCGCCGTACGACCCTTCTCGCAGGGTTCCCTTGACGTCCTGCTCGCCGGTGAGCTGCGCTCCGCCCCGGGTGTAGAGGCCGAGGGCGGTCTCCCGGTCGAGCAGGTTCCCCGCCGGATAGAGCACGGTGCCGGCGACGGTGCGCCCGGCCACCAGCCAGTGCAGCGCGACCCACGGGTTGTACGAAGAGACGCGGGTCGCGTCGGTTCCGGCGGCGACCGTCAGGCCGCGGTCGAGCATGGCCCGGACCGGCGGGGTGTGGGCGGCGGCCTCGGCGCCGTAACGGTCGAGGAACGCGGCGCCCTGGAAGGACATGCGGTTCTGCACGGACACGGCGCCGCCGAGGGCCGCGATCCGGTCCAGGCTGTCGGCCGAGACCGTCTCCGCGTGGTCGAAGAGCCAGCGGTTGCCGCCGGGGAAGAGTCCCTCCCCGGCGAGCTTCTCGAAGACGGCCAGGTCGCGGCGGATGGTCTCGTCGTAGGTCGCGTGGAGCCGGAAGCCCCAGCCGTTTTCGAGCAGGAGCCGTACGGCGCTCTCGAACTCGGTCTCGTAGCCCGCGGCGAGCTCGGGCCGGGGCTCGGAGAAGTTCTCGAAGTCGGCGGCGGCCCAGGTCAGGTTCTCGCCCGCGCCGTTCAGCCGGAGCCACTCGTCCCCGTCCCCGGGCTTGACCATCTCGGTCCAGCGCTTCAGGTCGGCGAGTTCCTGCCCGGCCGTCTGCGGGAAGAGGTGGTAGGCGATCCGGAGGGTCAGCTCCCCGGACCTGGCGAGGTCGGTGACCGTCGCGTAGTTGTCGGGGAAGTTCTGGAAGCCGCCGGCGGCGTCGACAGCGGACGTCAGGCCGAAGCGGTTCAGCTCGCGCAGGAAGTGGCGCGTCGACGTCCGCTTGTCGGCCTCGTCGAGGGCAGGCGCCTTGGCCAGCGTCGAGTACAGGACGAGAGCGCTCGGCGCCGCGAGGAGCACGCCGTTGGGTTCGCCGTCCCGGCCGCGGACGATCTGCCCGCCCCGGGGGTCGGGGGTCTCCCGGGTGAACCCGGCCGCCTTGACCGCGGCCCGGTTCATCAGCGCCGACTGGTACAGGTGCAGGACGAAGACCGGGGTGTCGGGGGCGGCGGCGTTCAGCTCCGCGACGGTCGGCATCCTGCGCTCGGCGAACTGCTCGGCGGTCCAGCCGCCCACCACCCGGATCCACTGCCCCTTCGGGGTGCGGCCAGCCTGCTCGCGCAGCATCGCGAGGGCGTGTCGGAGGCTTCGTACGCCGTCCCAGCGCAGCTCCAGAACGTAGTTCAGGCCGCCCCGGATGACATGCAGGTGCGAGTCGTTGAGGCCGGGAATCACCCGGCGGCCGAGGGCGTCGACGACCTTCGTTCCCGGCCCGACGAGGTGGGCGAGGTCGTGGTCGTCGCCCAGGGCCAGGACCCGGCCGTCGCGGATCGCGACGGCACGGGCCTTTGGCCGGTCGGGGTCACCGGTGAAGACCTTGGCGTTACGGACGAGGAGGTCGGCGTGCTCGTGCTCCCGACGCGGGGCGGGGACGAGGCCCGCCACCGGCATGCTCGTCGACGGCCCGGTCATGCGAGGGCCTTGCGCAGGATGTCGGTGGCGAGGCCGATGGCGAGTTCCGCGGCCTGCGTATCGCGCAGTGCGTTCAGCATCACGAAGTCGTGGATGACGCCCTGGACTCGCAGGGCGGTGACGGGGACGCCGGCGGCACGGAGCTTCGCCGCGTACGCCTCGCCCTCGTCGCGCAGGACGTCGGCCTCGGCAGTGATGACCAGGGCCGGCGGCAGGCCGGTGAGCTGCTCGGTGGAGGCGCGCAGCGGGGAAGCGGTGATCTGGGCCCGCTCGGCCTCGTCGGTCGTGTACTGGTCCCAGAACCACTTCATGGCGTCGCGGCGCAGGAAGTAGCCCTCGCCGAAGGCGTGGTACGAATCCGTGTCGAAGCTCGCGTCGGTCACCGGGTAGAAGAGGACCTGCTGGACGAGCGTGACATCGCCGCGCTGCTTGGCCATGAGGGTGAGGGCGGCGCTCATGTTGCCGCCGACGGAATCACCGGCTACGGCGATCCGGGTGCCGTCGAGGTCCTTGTGGTGTCCCTCGCGGGCGACCCACTGGGCGACGCTGTAGTTCTGCTCGATCGCGACGGGGTAACGCGCCTCGGGCGACAGGTCGTACTCGGGGAAGACCACGGCCGCCCCGGTGCCGACGGCGAGTTCGCGGACGAGCCGGTCGTGGGTGTGGGCGTTGCCGAAGACCCAGCCCGCGCCGTGGATGTAGAGGATGACGGGGAGCGGGCCGGTGGCGCCGCGGGGGCGGACGATCCGGGCGCGGACGTCGCCGGTCGGGCCGCCGTGGACGGTGGTCCACTCCTCGTCGACGTCCGGCAGGGGGACGCCCTCACCGTTCTGGACGTCGTCCACGGCCTTACGGCCTTCGGCGACGGGGATCTGGTAGAGGTACGGCGGCTGGGCGGTGGCGTCGGCGAAGGCCTGGGCTGCGGGTTCGAGGACCGGACGGTTGTTCATGAGGGGCTCTCCTTCAGAGGATGTACGGGGCGGGTCGGAGCGTCAGCGGGTCGCTCGCACGGCGGCGAGGATCACGTGGGTGACCACGGCCGGGCGGGAGACCGCCACTGCATGGGACGCGTCCACTTCGGTGATGTGCGAACCGGCACGCCGGGCCATCCACCGTTCGGCGGCGGCCGGGATGTTCTTGTCGGCGGTGGCGATCAGCGCCCAGGACGGGATCGTCTTCCAGGCCGCTTCCCCGGCCTTCTCCTCCAGCGCGGCGGTGGCGACCGGGCGCTGGGTCGCGGCCATGACCGCCGCTTCGGCGGCGGGTACGTCGGCGGCGAACTGCCTGTGGAACTTGGCTCGTTCGATGACGAGTTCGGTACCGGTGCCACCGCCGGGCAGCGGGTACGACCGCGGGCTCACGGTGTCGCCGAGGGTGGAGCCCGGGAACTTGGCGGCGAGCTCGGCCGCGCTCTCCCCCTTGTCCGGGGTGAACGCGGCGATGTAGACGAGGGCCTTCACACGGCTGTTGCCCACTGCGGCGCCACTGATGACGGCGCCGCCGTAGGAGTGGCCGACCAGGACGACGGGCCCGTCGACGGCGGCCAGCACGCTGCGCAGGTAGTCGGTGTCCGCGGCGAGACCGCGCAGCGGGTTGGCGGGCGCCAGGACGGGGTAGCCGGCGTGCTGCAGCCGCCGGATCGTGCCGCTCCAGCTGGAGGCGTCCGCGAACGCTCCGTGGACCAGGACGATCGTCGGCTTCGGGTCGTGCCGGTCGGTGTCGGCCGCGGCCGGGCGGCTCGCGGGTGCGGCGGGTGCGGCGCCGATCAGGGCGGCCAGCGTCGCGGGCATGGCGAGGGCGAGGGTGCGCCTCGTGAGCTGCATGGGTGGGTGTTTCCTTGTCGGATGGGGAAGCGTGGGGGTGCGCTCGGTCGAGCAGGAGGGGTGCGCCGCTCGGGCGGAGGGGTGCGCCGGCCGGGCGGACGGGACCCGGCGCGGGAGAAGGGGACCAGGCCTCAGAGGCCGTACGCCTCCAGGAGCCGGAGCCAGACCTCGCTCACCGTCGGAAAGGCGGGCACGGCGTGCCACAGGCGCTCCAGGGGGACCTCACCCACGATGGCCACGGTGGCCGTGTGGATGAGCTCGGTCGCCATCGGACCGGTGAACGTGCAGCCGACGACGACCCCTCGGGTCTCGTCGACGACGAGCTTCGCGAGGCCGCGGTAGTCGTCCGCGTGGAGCGCGGCACCGGCGACGTCGTCGATGCGGTACTCGACCACGCGTACCGCGAGACCCGCTTCGCGTGCGGCGCGTTCCGTGAGACCGACGCTCGCGATCTCGGGGTGGGTGAAGACGGCCTGGGGGACGGCGAAGCGGTCGGCTTCCGCACTCCAGGGCTGCCCGCCGCCGGTGTCGGCGGGGCGGCCCGCTGCTCGCTCTGCGATCGCCGCCGCGCAGGCGCGGGCCTGGTACTTGGCCATGTGGGTCAGCGGCGCACGGTGATTCACATCGCCGACGGCGTAGAGCCATGCGCCCTCGACCGCGGTGACCCGACAGGTGTCGTCGACCGGGAGCCAGTCGCCCGCCGGCAGTCCGACGGAGTCCAGGCCGAGGTCTGTGGTGCGCGGGCGCCGGCCGACGGCGGCGAGGACCTCGTCGCAGACGAGTGCGGTGCCGTCGTCCGTGTTCACGGTCACCGTGCGGGTGTCGGCGTCACGGGCGACCCGGACGGCCGACACCCCGAAGCGGATCGTGACGCTCAGATCGCTCAGCCCCCGGGTGACCTCTTCGCCGGCACACGGTTCCCAGCCGGTCAGCAGGGCCTGGTCGCGGACCAGCAGAGTGACGGAGGAGCCGAGCGTGCGCCACGCGGTGGCCATCTCGCAGGCCACCACTCCCCCGCCGATGACGACGAGCCGCTCGGGCACCGCGTCGGCCGTGGTGGCCTGCCGGCTGGTCCACACACCGATCCGGTCGAGCCCTTCGACCGGCGGAAGGGCGGGCTCCGTGCCGGTGCAGACCACGACCGCGCGCCGGGCCCGCAGGGTACGGACCGTGCCGTCGGCCCCGGTCACCTCCACCCGGCGCTCACCGGCGAGCCGTCCGTGCCCCCGTACGAGCGCGATGCCCGCACCGTCGAGCCAGTCGGCCTGGCCGGTGTCGTCACCGCGCCCGGTGAAACGGTCACGGCGGGCCAGGACGCGCGCCGGGTCGAGTGCCGCCGTGACCGCCTGCCGGGCCCCGTCGACCGACCGGGCCGCCGCTCGGGCGGCGCCGGGTCGCAGCAGGGCCTTGCTCGGCACGCAGGCACGGTAGGAGCACTCGCCGCCGACCGCCTCGGCCTCGACGACGACGGCGGTCAGTCCCGATCGGACGGCCCGGTCGGCGACGACCTCGCCGGCCGGACCGCCGCCGACCACGACGAGGTCGTACGTGTCCATCAGCCGCGCACCAGAGGAGTGTCCACGAGATGCTCGGCGAGGAACCACACCTGCGCCTCGCCGGTGCGGATGACATCGGAGACGAGCAGGTCGGCGCTGCCCTCGTCGCCCTCCCCGGAGAGCCGGGCGGCGGCGTCCCGGGCGTCGATCAGGATCCGCTCGTGCGCGTCGAGGAGCCGCGACAGCATGACGGGCACCGGCTCGACGCCGTCCGGCGGCCGGGGGATCGACGTCAGCTCGGCGACGTGGCGCGGGTCTCCGACGGCGACGCCGCCGAGGCTCTGGACCCGCTCGGCCAGCGCGTCAACGATGGCCAGCTGGGCTTCCGCGTGCTTGTCCAGCATCAAGTGGAGTGAGTAGAAGGTCGCTCCGCGCATGAGCCAGTGGTGCTTCTTGTAGAGGGAGTACAGGATCTGCGCGTCGGCGAGTACGCGGTTCAGCCGCTGGCACGCGTACATGCGGGTGTCGTGGCCGAGGCCGATCGGCAGCTGCTTGAGCGTGCCGAACGCCTGGGTCTCGGCTCCCTTCTGACGCAGCAGCGGCTGGCCGCCGCCGTGTGGGGTCGTGAGGGTGTCCATCGGGTGCTCCTGTTCGGGAGAGAGGGTGGGAAGGGCCCGGCCGCCCGGTCGGGGGTACGCGGGCGGCCGGACCCGGTCTGTGCGGCTCGCGCTCAGCGGTCGGCGATCGCCGGGGCGGGGGGCCGGTGCAGGACGAGCCGGGTGAGGAGTCCGCTACCGAGACCGGCCACGAGCGCGAGGGCCGCCCACCACAGCGGGTACGGCGTGAGGCCGAGGGCCGCGTCGACGGACCAGGCGCCGGGGCCGGTGGCGGCGAGGGCGGCGGCGGTGCCGATGAGGACGAGCGGGTACTCGTATCCGTCGTTCTGCACCCAGAGCCCGTGGCGCCACTTCACGGTGAGCGCGACCGTCATGACCCCGATGGCGCCGGTCGCGGCGAGCGGGGTCAGGAGGCCGGCGGCGAGCAGCAGGCCCGATCCGATCTGACCACCGCCCGCCGCCAGGGCGGTGAGGGCACCGCCGCGGAAACCGTCGGCGCGGAACTCCTCGGTACCGCCGTTGAGTCCATTGCCGCCCAGGTGCGAACTGATCTTTTGCACACCGTGGCCGGCGACGAGCAGTCCCACCAGCAGACGCAGGATCAGAATGCCGGTGTCCACAGGGGTCAGCCGGCGGCGTGCGCGCCGATGACGCTCTGCGCGTACACGACGCCCAGGCCGTACGCGCCCGCGTGGGCCTTGACGATCTCCATGACCGCGCCGTACGACTCCTGGCGCGCCCAGTCGCGCTGCAGCTCCAGGAGGACCTGGACCCAGGTCACCGGTACGGCGCCGGCGGCGATCATCCGCTGGAGCGCGTGCTCGTGGGCGGCCGGGCTGACGCCGCCGGAGGCGTCGGAGACCACGTACACCTCGTAACCCTGCTCCAGGGCGGACAGCGCGGGCAGCACCAGGCAGACCTCGGTCCACAGGCCGGACAGGATGATCTTCTTGCGGCCGGTAGCCTTGACCGCCGCCACGAGCGCCTCGTCCTCCCAGGCGTTCATGGTCGTACGGTCGATGACCTCGTGCTTGGGGAACACCTCGGCAAGCTGGGGCAGCAGGGGCCCGGAGAACGACTCGGCGGCGACCGTGGTCAGCACGGCCGGCACATCGAATGCCTGAGCCGCCTTGGCGAGACCCACGGTGCTGTTGATGATCGCGGCGCGATCGCCGCTCCCGGTGCCGAAGAACATCTGCGGCTGGTGGTCCACGAAGAGCATGACCGCGTTGTCGGGCGTGAGCAGATCCTTGCTCGGGGCGGCCTGCACCTTGTTGACGTCGAACATGAGGGGTCCTCTCGAAGCAATCGGTAACGTGCCCCCGCCGCGTCCGCGGCTCGGCACTTCTTCAAGCTACGAGCGACCCGACCGACCGCATTGACCTCCTGCGCCCAGGGGTTGGCACGACAGCGCACAACCGGTCAAGGACGAGATCCGCGCAGTGTCACGGGCGCGAACGCGCAAGGTCGCGACACCCGCACACTCGCCCCGAGACCCCCCGAAACGGCGCGTCACCACACCCCAACCCAACGAAGGGCCGCCTCACCAGCGGAAACATCGCCAAGAACGAGCCGCGGAGGGGGAGAATCTGGGGAGAACGAAGCCGTTCTGGGGAGCGGCTGGGGAGAAGCGACCGCGCAAAACGGCGTCACCCTGAAAGCCCCGGAAACGAGCAAATTCGCAGGTCAGCCCGGCTCGTACAGCAATCTGCCCAGGTCAGCGCGTTGTGGGCGAGGACTTCAAGAAGATCTCCTCCTGGGCCGCCACCCTCTTCGCCCCCACCCTGGCTGGCACGGTCTACGGCATGAACTTCGAAACCACGCCGGGCCTCCAGTGGGCGAGCAGCAGCAGTGAGTGATCTTCGGCTGGCGCGCCGTCGCACAGCCCAAGCCCTGAGGCCCTCCACCCACGACCATCGCTTCGGGCCCTGGCCACGGAACTACAGTGCCCCCTCCCTCACCGACCAAGATCCGGGCCAGTGGCGGGCCAGCACCGGACCACCGATGGCAGGTACCTTCATCTTGCCTGGTCAGGAGGGGTGTGGCGGGTGTACCACCAGTACTCGAAGAACATACTGACCAGCTACTCCCCCAAGAAGCTCGGCTTCTTTTAGGGCATGAAAGACGGCGCCTGACCTGGGCTTTCGCCCGTCAGGAGCCGTCGGCGCGACCCGCTCGACACGGGTGTCAACTCTTTCTGTTCTTCCCGGTTCATCCAGCCCCTCTCCCACGGTCGAAGTACGCGTCAGCTGACCCGAAGACCGACCGCCAGCGTCAGTTCGAGGACCCGGTGTGGCGATGCGAGATCCGGAAACAGCTCCCGCAGCTGCGACATCCGGTACCGGACGGTCTGGGGATGGACGAACAACGCCGCCGCCACCTCGTCCCGCCTGCCTTGGTGAAGCAGCCACGCCCGCAACGTCTCCTCCAGCCGCCGTGCGGTCGCGACAGGCAAGGTCCGGAGGGGTGCGAGGGCTCGGGCCCGCAGGTCTGCGAACGCGTCCACGTCGGCGCTCAGCACCAGCTCGGGCAGGTGGTCCTCGGTGTCGCGGATATCGGAGGAGAGGGAGCGCGCGCGTGCGGCTCGTGCGTACGAGGCGGATGCACGAGTCCACGGCCGGGCCGGGCCGACCACGGCCGTGCGGTCGGTCAGCTGCCGCAAGAGATGTGACCGGTCGGCATCGGGGACGAGCAGCACCCCGAAGGCGTCCGGCAGATCGTCGAGGACGAGGGTGCTCGGGTCGAGCGCGCGGTAGGCGGGCCGGGCCTGGGCAGCGGGCAGCAAGACGGCGGTCAGCGAAACCGGAGGCTGCCACCTAGCCCGTTGAACAGAGGCCAGCAGCACGTCGGGGCTCGCGTCGGCGAGGAGGTCGCGGGCCAGGTGTTCCAGGTGGCGCTCGTGGTCACGGCCCCGGGCGGCCAGCTCGTCGGCGTGGCCCGCGGCGCTCGCGGCGGAGAGCTCGTCGATGTAGGCGAAGGTCAGCTCGGCGAACTTGGCGACCTCGGCGGCGGGCAGACCTGCGGGTACGGCACCCGCCGCCAGGCATCGCCAGGCCACGCGGGCGCCGACGCGGTAGGCGCTGAGCAGGGCGTCCATCGAACGCCCGTCGCGCACCTCGCCGCGGCCCAGCTCGTAGGCCGCGTCACCGGCGTCGCCGCCGGTGGCGTTCCCGCTCGCGAGGTCCAGGTAGTGCCCCAGGGCGGTGCGGACGGCTCGGCGGATGGTGACGCCCATGCGGCCCGAGAGGGCGTTGGCGTAGGGAGGGACCTCGTCGATGATCGCCTGGACGACCTCGTCGGCGGTGGTCTTCAGCGCGGCCCGAACTGCGGTGACCGTCGTCCGGTCCAGGGTCAGGTCGGTGACCCTCCGGATGGGATGGCTCATTTTTTATTCCCTGCGAACAATTCGACCGGCCAGATTTACGTCCTGCGGTCAGGACTTTACGCCCTGAGGCGCATCAAGCTGGGGTCATGACGAGTGCAACCCTCCGCAGTGGGGCGTGGAAGCTGCTGGAGATGATCACGACGCCGCTGCTGCCGTCGGACTACCTCGACCTGGTCAGCCCGCTGCGTGCGGGCGCTGACCTGCGTGGGCGCATCGAGGCCGTGCACCCGGAGACGGGTGACGCCGCGACCATCGTGATCAGGCCGGGAAGGGGCTGGCGCGGTCACACGGCCGGTCAGTACGTGCGGATCGGGGTCGACGTCGACGGGAGGCGCCTGTGGCGTGCCTACTCCATCACCTCGCCGACGAACCGCCAGGACGGCCGCGTCACGATCACCGTGAAGGCGATCCCGGACGGCAAGGTCAGCAACCACCTGGTCCGCAGGGCGAAACCGGGCACGCTGGTCCAGCTCGACCAGCCAACCGGTGACTTCGTACTGCCGAAGGCCAAGCCCGCCAAGGTGCTCTACCTGACGGCCGGCAGCGGCATCACGCCTGTGATGGGCATGCTGCGTGACATCGAGTTCGACGACGTCGTCATGGTCCACTGCGCGCCACAGCCGCAAGACGTGATCTTCCGCAATGAACTGCACGACCTGGTCGCGGCCGAGAAGCTGCGGCTCACCGAGGTGCACACTGACACGGACGGCGTGCTCGACATCGCCCGTCTCGACGAGCTGGTACCCGACTGGGCCGAGCGCGAGACCTGGGCTTGCGGGCCCGCCGGCCTGCTCGACGCCGCCGAGGAGTTCTGGAGCGGCCACGGCGTCGGAGAGCGCCTGCACACCGAACGCTTCCGCCCCGGCATCGTCGTCGCCGGTGACGGCGGCGAGGTCACGTTCAGCGCCACCGGCAAGACCGTCGAGGCGGACGGCGCCACGCCGTTGTTGGACGTCGGCGAGGAGGCCGGCGTGCTCATGCCCTCCGGGTGCCGCATGGGCATCTGCTTCGGCTGCATCACGCCGCTCAAGGCGGGCGCCGTGCGCGACCTGCGCACCGGCGAGATCACCGAGGCCGAGCCGGGCGTCCTCATCCAGACCTGCGTGTCCGCCGCGGCGGGCCCCTGCGACATCGAACGGTAGGAGCACCTTGACCGCCATCGACCCCACCGCCCACCTGACCGCGGAGCAGATCGAGGAGCTCGGCCGCGAGCTGGACGCGATCCGCGACGAGGTGATCGCCAGCCGCGGCGAGAAGGACGCCGCCTACATCCGCAAGGTCATCTCGGCGCAGCGCAGGCTCGAGCTGGTCAGCAGGGGCGTACTGCTGTTCTCGTTCTTCCCACCCGCGTGGCTGCTCGGCACCGCCGGTCTGTCCGTGGCGAAGATCATGGACAACATGGAGATCGGCCACAACGTCCTGCACGGCCAGTGGGACTGGATGCGAGACCCGAAGATCCACTCCACCACCTGGGAGTGGGATCACGTCTCGCCGTCCGATCAGTGGAAGCACTCGCACAACGAGCTGCACCACACGCACACCAACGTGATCGGCAAGGACAACGACCTCGGCTACGGCATCATGCGCGTCGACGAGGACCAGAAGTGGCACCCGTTCCACCTCGGCCAGCCGCTGTGGAACTTCCTCAACGCCTGCTTCTTCGAGTACGGCATCGCGGCGTACGACCTGGAGCTCGGCAAGAACCTGCACAAGCGCCGCCGCAAGAACCCGGAGTTCCGCGCGCGGGCCAAGGCCGTGGGCCGCAAGATCCGCAAGCAGGTGCTCAAGGACTACGTGATCCACCCGCTGCTGTCGGGCCCGTCGTTCCTCACCACGCTCGCCGCCACGTTCACCGCGAACCTGGTCCGCAACATCTGGTCCCACTCGGTGATCATGTGCGGGCACTTCCCCGAGGGCGTGCAGGTCTTCGAGCGCCGGTCGATCAAGGGCGAGA
This sequence comes from Streptomyces sp. NBC_01551, assembly GCF_026339935.1. Taxonomy (NCBI): domain Bacteria; kingdom Bacillati; phylum Actinomycetota; class Actinomycetes; order Kitasatosporales; family Streptomycetaceae; genus Streptomyces; species Streptomyces sp. NBC_01551. Next base: position 5,829,548 of record NZ_JAPEPX010000001.1, on the reverse strand, counting down.
CGCGCGGCCAGTGGTACCTGCGCCAGATGATGGGCTCGGCAAACATCAGCGGCAGCAGGGCCATGCACTTCATGACCGGCAACCTGTCGCACCAGATCGAGCACCACCTGTTCCCGGACCTGCCGAGCAACCGGTACGCCGAGGTCGCGGTGAAGGTGCGCGCGCTGTTCGAAAAGTACGAGCTGGAGTACGTCACCGGGCCGCTGCCCAAGCAGGTGTTCTCCGCGTGGCACAAGGTCTTCCGGCTCTCGCTGCCGAACAAGAAGCCCAAGGTCGATGCGCCGGACCGCGAGCAGGAGCTCGTCGCTGCCTGATTCCCAGTACCGGTTCAGATCTTTCGGCCGTACCGGCGGCGCCGCCGGGTTCGGTGAGACGCCCTTCCAGTAGCCCTCGATCGCCTTCTTCAGCTCTCGGTTCCCGCCCTGGCGGGGGTAGCCGTGGGCAGTGGCGGCTGCTGCCGCGGCTGCGGCCGTGGTGGTCACGAAGATCCCCTTCACGGGATGGATCCCTGACTCCCCGAGGGGACACGGAGGCGCGAAGGGGTACCGGAGAAGGACGGCTGCGACCCGTGCGGTCGGCCGTTCTCGCTCTGCACGCCGCCCCGTCCACGAGTCACCGGACGCGGCCGCCCGGAGCGCAGCTGGTTACAGAGCAGGGGGCGCGCACGTTTTCGGCATATTCGAACAGGCGATAACCATCTCGATGTTGCACGTGTGCCAGCAGGGGGCGAGATGGAGTACGACCTGTCCGACCGTGTCGTCATCGGGATCGCCTCCAGCGCCCTGTTCGACCTCGCCGACTGCGACGCGGTGTTCCGGGAGCAGGGTGAGGACGCGCACCGGAGGTACCAGGAGGCCCACGTGGACGACGTCCTCGACAAGGGGGTGGCCTTCCCCTTCGTCCGGCGCCTGCTGTCGCTGAACGACCTCGCGGAGCCCCTCGATCCGCTGGTCGAGGTCATCATCCTGTCACGCAATGACCCGGACACCGGGCTCCGCGTCATGCGTTCCATCGCGGCGCACGGCCTGCACATCAGTCGGGCCGTGTTCCAGCAAGGCCGGTCGTCACACCGCTTCATACCCGCTCTGAACATGTCCCTGTTCCTGTCGGCCAACGGTTCCGACGTTCGGGAAGCAGTGGCCGACGGCCTGCCGGCGGGGCATGTACTCGAGACCGAGCGAGTCGATGACGACACCGACCAGGAACTCCGTATCGCCTTCGACTTCGACGGCGTACTGGCGGGCGACTCCTCTGAGCGGATCTACCGAACCGCCGGCATCGACGGGTTCCGCGCGCACGAACGTGCCGTGCGTAGCCTCAAGCAGTGGGGACTGCGCGTCAACGACGCCTTCTTCCTCGGCGGCATCGACGAGGCCGCCGTGATGAGCGCCCTCGACCCGCACATCTTCTTCGACGACCAGGTCTCCCACCTGGCCGGCACGGCGCCGGCCACCCCAAGCGTTCACGTACCGTTCGGAGTCGTCAATGCACCCCTTCCGGGGCCTGAATGAGTGGCGTACTTGCGACCATGCCTCGTGCATCGGCCAGCGCGCCTGCCAGCCCCCGGACGAGCGCAGCTGTCCCTGTCACGATCGGAGCTCGGACTATCGCATTGCACCGGGGGAATGCCCCTGACAGAAGCAGCGGCCCAGGGTGGCCGTACAGCGAGCGGAGGCCGGCATGCCCAACCGGTACGTGCGGCTCTCAGGTTTCGACCGACATCTGGACCTGACAAACCGGACCTCGGAGCGGCAGGCGGCGCGGCACTGCTCGAACAAGACCTCCGTGATCGCCGATTGCACGTACCCCGCCGCCTCACTTGTGCAGAAGTGCGCGAGGAACGCGGCTTCATCGAGCGCATGTCGGTGTACCAGCGGATGGGCAGAGTCATCGCCGCCCACGTGCAAAGCGACGCCGAGGACGGCAACCCGCGCGAGATTCAGGCACGGGATGTGGCGGCCCGACGGGCGGACGTGCTGGACGCACGGCAGACGGACAGCCAGGACACGGCGCGGGACACGACGGTTCCGTGGTTGCGTACCGGTCGCGTACCTCTGGAACTGATCATGAAGCGGTTTCCCCCTTCCTAGCCGAAAGCTCAGGCCACCCGAGGGAGCGCCCTCCCCGCTGCCGATCGCTCCCACGGCTTCCCGCTCCTGCCCGATCCCTGCCGCCCGGGCCGGAACCTACCAAGATCCGGACCATTTCCGGGCCAGCCCCTGGCAGAAGGCTTCACCGACTACCATTTCAGCAGGTCAGGATGAGTGCAGCTGCTGTACCGCCAGCAGACGAAGAACCTCCTCGTCTCGTACTCGCCGAAGCGTCTCGGCTTCTTCTAGAGACATAGAAGAAGGCGCCTGACCTGGGCCTTTACCCGGCAGGCGCCTTCAGCTCGACTCGCTCGAGGTGAGCTTCGATCTACTCCTTTCCTCCCAGTTCCTCCCACTCGTATCCCGCATCTGACCAGCACTTCCGGACCAGTCACGGACCAAACCCGGCTCACCTCGCAGGTCCGGCGCCTTGGCTGACGCGGTTCCGCTCCTCCACCGACTGCTCGATGAGACGGTTGGCCTGCTCCTGAACACCGTCCAGGACGCTTGGCCAGACCCGTGGCGAGTTCCGTCCGGGCCAAGACGTACTTCCTCGCACTCGACCAGGTGATGCCGTAGACCCCAGCCTCCATGTAGCTGCGGTCGGCAGTAGGTTTGCAGCTCAGCCTTCGGCGACGGCCCCCCGTAGGAGATGTACTGCGCCATGCTCCGTGCGGGCATGGCGACGAACGGCTCGCCGCCTCCACCTGACGGGCAGCGACCTCGGCCGGTGTCGCGGGAGTGGCGCAGGCCCCGCCCTCCCACAGGCTCACGGCCCGGTGGACACGCCCGATGTCGGCCGTGAAGGAATCCAGATCGACGCCGACCAGAACCGGCGCGGGATCGTAGTGGTCGCACACGGCCCTCACCGCGGTCCGCGGCTGCCACAACTCCAACAGGAACGGTAGGACATCCAGCTCCGGAGGGAGGGCGAGGATGACGTGGGGCTGTCCCATCGCCCGCCGGATGGCCGGCAAGTCCTGGCGGAGGATCACCACCGGGTCACCGGACGCGCCCCGCGTCACGGTCTCGGCCGGCTCCGCATCGGCCCGGTACTGAATCGCTGCACGACGGGACAGCCCTCGTCGCGGCAGTGGAGCGACACCGACAGCACCACCGCACGCGGGCCGGCCTGCGGCTGCTGATCCACCACCAGGCCCCGGATGCAAGGGGCACTGCCGGCGACCACGCTCAGCAGACCCTTGGGCATTTCGCTTCCCATCAGTCGATACGGGCAGGGTGACGCGTAGGCCCACACCCCGCCGGGAATGTGGGCCCACGCACTCCCGCCGGATACACGGGTACTACCAGGACGACTTGGTGACTCCGGGGAGGAATCCGGCGTGCGCCTGCTCACGCATCCGGACACGCGAGAGCCCGAACTTCCGCAGGTGCCCGCGGGGCCGACCGTCGACGCTGTCCCTGTTCCGCACCCGCGTGGCGCTGGCATTGCGGGGCTGCTTGCGCAGTTCCTCGAGCGCCGCGCGCCGCTCGGCCTCTGTCGAGGACGGCTGCCGGAGGGCCTCCTTCAGCTCGGCGCGCCTGGCGGCGTACCGCTCGACGATCGCCTTGCGCTTCTCGTTCTGCGCGATCTTGCTCTTCTTGGCCATCAGACCTTCACCCCCCGAGCGCGGATCCGGGACACCGCGGCCTCGATGCCGATGGTGTCGATGGCCTTGATCGCCTTCGCGCTCAGGGTGAGGCGCACGTGTCGCCCCTCGCTCGCCAGCCAGTACCGCTTTCGCTGGATGTTGGGGTCGAAGCGGCGGGAGGTGCGTCGGTGCGAGTGGGAGATGTTGTTGCCGAAGCCCGGCTGGGCGCCGGTCAGTTGGCAGTGGGCGGACATGGGACTACCTGCCTCTCCAGGCGACGGAGCGCCTATTGGTAATGGAAACCATTGTCGTATACTAGCCTCATGGCTCGCCCCGAAGTACGCCCGATCATCAAGCTCCGCTCCACCGCCGGAACCGGCTACACCGACGTCACCCGCAAGAACCGCCGGAACGACCCGGACCGGATGGGCCTGCGCAAGTTCGACCCGGTGGTCCGCCGACACGTCGACTTCCGCGATGAGCGCTGACCCCGCCCGCGCCGACACACCCCAGAAGGACACCGCCATGAAGCCTGAAATCCACCCCGCCTACGGCCCCGTCGTCTTCCGCGACAAGGCCGCCGACTTCGCCTTCCTCACCCGGTCCACCGCCACCAGCGACAAGGCGGTCGAATGGGAGGACGGCAATACCCACCCCGTCATCGACGTGGAGATCTCCTCGCAGAGCCACCCCTTCCACACCGGCACCGCCCGCGTCCTGGACACCGCCGGCCGCGTCGAGCGCTTCGAGCGCCGCTACGCACGCCACGGTGCGAACTGATGCGGGACAGAGCCCGGCTGCCCGTCGTCATCGTCGGCGGGCTCCACTGCGACGCCCGCAAGGAGGTGGTGGACCGGCTGCTGCACACCGTCCTCGGAAGCGTCGCCCTCCATCACGACCTCGCCACGGCAGCGGCGGGCACGGTCCAGCGTCTGGTGCGCGACGCCTCGGGCGAGCTGTCCCGCGACGAGGCCCCGCTCTTCAACGACTGTGCCTGCTGCGCACTGCGCGAGGACCTCGTCCCGGAGCTGGAACGGCTGGCGGAAAGCGGCATGACCCGACTGGCCATCGTCGAGCTGTGGGACTCCGTCGAGCCCAAGGCGATGGCCGAGGTCATCACCGAACACGGTGGCGACGTACTCGATCTCACCGGTGTCATGACTGCGGTCGACCCCGCGCTCGTGCTGCCCTACCTGGTCAATGGCGACGACCTGGCCGAGGCGGGCCTCGCCGCGGCCCCCACCGACCAGCGCACCGTCGGGGACACCTGGGCGCGCCAGTTGGAGTACGCCCCCGTACTCGCCCTCGTCGACAGCGAAGACGCCGACGACGAGGACCGCGCCCTCCTCGCCCAACTCCACCCGACCGCCCGCCGAGTATCGGCCGGATCCGGAGAGCTCGCCCAGCTGGCCTTCGCCGGCTTCGACGTGGAAACGGCGGCAGCCGCTCAGCACCCGGCCTGCGCCCTCCTGCCCCAAGAGGCAGAGGAAGCGGGGATCACCACCTTCGTCTGGCACCGCCGTCGCCCCTTCCACCCCGAGCGCCTCTACGAGGCATTGGAAGACCTCTGCTGCGCCGCCGCCCGCAGCCGCGGCCGGTTCTGGCTCGCCGACCGCCCCGACACCCTGCTCGCCTGGGACGCCGCGGGCGGCGCCCTGTGCGTGGAGAACGCCGGGCCCTGGCTGGCCTCCCTGCCGGACGCCGCCTGGGAGATGGTGCCGCCGATGCGCAGGGCGGCTGCCTCCCTCGACTGGCATCCCGAGCACGGGGACTGCTGCCAGCACCTCGTCTTCACCTCGCCCGACCTCGACCGCGACGGGCTGGAGCGACTCCTCGAGTCCTGCCTGCTCACAGACGCCGAATACACCGCCGGACGCGAGGCATGGCGGGAATTCCCCGCTGTCTTCGACTCCCTCCTCGACCCCGTCGCCTGAACATCCGGATCCGAGAACCTCCGACACCCACACCCACACCCACACCCCGCAAGGAGTCCCCATGGCCCGCCGCCAAACCCCGCACAAGCCGCTCAAGCCCCGCCCCAACCCCCTGGACGCGGCAAAGATCACCTACATCGACTACAAGGACACCGACCTGCTGCGGAAGTTCATCTCCGACCGCGGGAAAATCCGCAGCCGCCGCGTCACCCGCGTCACGGCCCAGCAGCAGCGCCGCCTCGCCGCGGCGATCAAGAACGCTCGCGAGATGGCCCTGCTCCCATACGGCAGCAGCCGGTAACCACACGGTGGTGTGCCGAGCGAGAACTCCTCGACGGCGACCCCACCGGAGAGCATAATTGGTAATGGAATCCATTTTCACATAGTGTCGCCGACGAGGCCCGGCCCCGACTCACACAGGAGATACCCATGGCTGTCCCCAAGCGGAAGATGTCCCGCAGCAACACCCGCCACCGCCGCGCCCAGTGGAAGGCCACCACCCCACAGCTCGTTCCGATCACGGTCGACGGCTCGGTGTACCAGGTGCCGCAGCGCCTGGTGAAGGCGTACGAGCGCGGCCTGCTCCGCCCCGAGGGCTGAGCAGGCCATGACGACGTACGACCGACTGCCCGTAACCGTCTTGTCCGGCTTCCTCGGCGCGGGAAAGACCACCCTGCTCAACCACATCCTCGGCAACCGCGAGGGCCTGCGCGTCGCGGTCATCGTCAATGACATGAGCGAGGTCAACATCGACGCCGCGCTCGTCCGCGGCGGACAGGCCGCGCTGTCGCGCACCGAGGAGCGGCTGATCGAAATGACCAACGGGTGCATCTGCTGCACCCTGCGCGACGACCTGCTGGAGGAGGTCGCCCGGCTGGCCCGCGAGGGGCGCTTCGACCACCTCCTCATCGAGTCCAGCGGAATTTCCGAGCCGATGCCCGTGGCGGCCACGTTCTCGTTCCCGCGCGACGACGGCGCCACCCTGGACGACCTCGCCCGGCTCGACACCATGGTCACCGTCGTGGACGCCGCGAACTTCCTGCCGGAACTCACCGGTGGCGACGAACTCACCGCCCGCGGCCTCGACCAGTACGAGGACGACGAACGCACCGTCAGCGACCTCCTCATGGACCAGGTCGAGTTCGCGGACGTCATCGTCCTCAACAAGCTCGACCTGGTCGGGCCGACCGAGGTCGCCAGGCTGCGCGCCACGCTCTCGCGGCTGAACCCCGAGGCGAGGATCGTTCCCGCCGTCCGCGGGCAGGTGACCCTCGAACAGGTGCTGGGCACCGGCCTGTTCGACGTCGAGCGCGCACAGCAGGCCCCGGGCTGGGTCAAGGAGCTCAACGGCGACCACGTTCCGGAGACCGAGGAGTACGGAATCTCCTCGCTCGTCTTCCGCGCCGACCTGCCCTTCCACCCCGGCCGGCTGTGGACGTTCGTCACCAAGGGCCTCGACAGCGGCACCTTCGGGCAGATCCTGCGCTCCAAGGGATTCTTCCGGCTCGCCGGCCGCCCCCGCGTGACCGGCCTCTGGTCCCAGGCCGGCGCCGTCGCCCGCTTCGAACCCTCGGGCGCCCTCGGTCCGGATACCGCCCAGGGTCAGGAGCTGGTCTTCATCGGCACCGGGCTTCGCCCCGACGCCCTCCGCGCAGCCCTCGAAGCCTGCCTGCTCGACCCGGGCGAGCCGGTACCCGCCGAGGACGACTTCCCGGCGTGGGAGACGTACGGCATCGACGACGCCTGCGAGCACGAACACCCCCTCCCCGAGGCGGCCTGAAACTCCGGGCTGGGCGGTGGTCGCAGCCACGGCACCGCCCAGCCCGGCACGCCCACCTCGCCCAGAAGAAGGCCGGCGTGGTTGACGGGGGGTGGGGGGCCGGCACGGTGCGCGCGGGGACCCGGTGGCCGGTGGGGGCGGGACCGGTCATGCGGTCGAGGCGGTGGATCCGCCAGTCGTTCGCACGGGTGTCGCACGCGACGAGGTACCAGCGGCCCATGGCGGGGACGAGGCTGTGGGGTTCCACGCGGCGGGAGCTGGAGGCGCCTTGGCGCGTGGTGTAGTCGAAGGTGACGATCTCGTGGTCGCGGGAAGCGGCGGCCAGGACGGCGAGCATGGCCGGTCCGATCTGGGGCCCGCTGGACCTCGGGCTGGAGCGGCTGGCGCTGGAGGTCACACTCTCCGGTCACCCACGGCTGCGAGGCCGCGCTCCGGGGATCGGCATTCTCGGTAACGTGACCATCAGCCGCATGGGGTGTCCATGTGTCCGGCTGGTCCGTGCGGGGCTTTCGACGGAGAGTGAATGAGGCTGCAATGAGTGAACCGACGAAGCCCGAGGTCGAGGTTCCGGAGGGTGACGCTCCTACCGAGCTGACCATCCGGGACCTGGTCGTCGGGGACGGGGCCGAGGTGAAGCCGGGCATGGTGGTGAGGGTCCACTATGTCGGGGTGACCTTCGAGTCCGGGAAGGAGTTCGATGCCTCCTGGGACCGGGGCCAGCCGTACAAGTTCGCCCTGGGCAGTGGCAAGGTCATCAAGGGCTGGGACCGGGGGGTGAGGGGGATGAGGGTCGGCGGTCGGCGCGAGATCATCGTTCCCCCGCGTCTCGGCTACGGCAATCAGTCGCCATCGCCGTTGATCCCGGCGGGGTCGACCCTGGTCTTCGTGGTGGACCTGCTGGACTCGTATTCCGGCACAGCCGGGTGGAGCAAAGCCTAGTTGTAGTGACCCTGGCCGCTCCCACCCCTTCGACGCGCTGCGTCGTCTCCCGGGTTTGCTGCCGCCGTGCACCCCGGGTCGCCGGATCTGCCGGAAACCGCCTGCGGCAGCACGCGCTTCTGGCAAGATCCGTCCATGCACACCAAGGGGGACGCGCTCCGCGCCTGGGTGACCGGGCTGGACGACCGCGCACTCCGAGAACTGCTCATGATCCCGGGCATGTTGGCGCACATACCGGGAATCGCCGCCGTGAACGGGCTGGCGCCGCGCTTGCGGCGCCGCGAGGTCCAGGCGGCTCGTACATGGCTGAGCCGCACGAGTGCGGGCAGCCTCGCGGCGATCGCGCAATATGCCTCGGGCTGGACGATGTACCGCTTGGAGCGGTGTTACGGACATCCGGCGGAGCAGTTGTCGGCACCCGCCGCTCAGCATCTGCGGCAGATGCTGAGCGAGGTCGATCCCGTGCTCGCGCAGATCACCCTGTACGGCCTCTGCGACCGTCCCGTCGCCGACGGCGGGTCGGTCGGGGACCACTGGGAAGACCTGTGGGCGGCCGCCTCGGCCGCCGGGACACCGTGCAGGTGCGGGCGGGGCCACGGACCATGCCGTCCGGCCGGCGAAGCCGAAGACGGATCCGAAGACGGATCCGACGCCGACGGGGAAGCCGTCGAGTCGGATGTCATACAAGGAGAAGAGGGCGAACCGTCGATCGTGGGGATCACTGAGGAGCAGGTGGTTGCGTCGCGGCAGGTGCTGAGAGAGCGGTCGGCGGAACTGGGCCGGGTGTTGGAAGAGGCACTGGGGCAGGTCCAGGCGGGACGGGCTGTTCCGGGTCTGCTGGCCTTGCGGTTGGAGGAATGGCGCCAGGCTCGGTCCCGCATCGCGGACAGCCTCGCCGCCAACGGCCGGGAGTGGTCCGGGCAAGCGGGATTCGCCGAACTCGACGCGATCACGCAGGAGCTGCGGGACACCGCGGCAGAGCGCGCCGAGGAGCTGCGCAGGCTGGATGAGGACCGCGAGGGACTTCGCGTCCTCCTGGACAGGACCGCGTCCGACGCACCGCACCGCATACCGCTGCAGCAGTCACTGACCGCGCTCGAGGCGCGCATCGGCGAACTCGTGGCGGCGGGGGCCCATGCCGCCGCACCGCCGGACGACGCCCTGCCCGCCGCCGCGCCCGAACGCGCCCGGAGCATCGATCCCGGCGAGGGATCCGAACCGGCAACGGAACCGGCTACGGAACCGACGCCGGATCTCACGGCGGAGCAGAACCACGCACCCGATGTGGTCCCGGAGCCGGCTGTCGAGACCGCCACGGTCGCGGTGTCGACCGTGCCCTCGGACTCGGACTCGGGCTCGCACTCGGAGCCGGAGCCGGAGCCCGAAGCGGTCCCGGATGCGGAGCCGGCCGCGGCCCGATCCTCCAAGGCCGAACCGGCCGCGGCATCCACGCCCGCCCCGCCCGCCCCGCCCGCGGCATCGGCCGCCGGATCCGTCCCCACTCGGGAGGTCGAGACCGAAGGCGGGTCGCGCGCGGCGGGGACACAGAGCCCGCCGTCGAAACGGACCTACACGGAAGCCTCCGGCGCCCCGACGGACACGCCGGCCCCGGCCCTCGATCCGGCGGCCGCGGCGAAATCGTCCTTCCTGCCCTGGAAGACCCCGACGACGCCCGGCGACGACGAGGCCGCGGTGGCCCGACTGATCGGCCAGGGCCGCTTCCAGGAGGCCTACTGGACGACGGCCGGCTCGGCGGAGCCCCCGCACCGCGCCGACTGCCTCGCCTTCGCCGAGGCCGCCTTCGCCTGCGGCGACGAGGGAGAGGCCGTGGCCGTGATGACCGGCTTCGACCCGGAGATCCAGCTGCTCCAGGCCGACCGGCCCGCCCTGGTGCTCGCCGCCGTGGCCTCGCTGCGGGCCGGTCTGCTGGCGGGATGGCCCAACGACCTCCTGATCCAGACGGACCTCTCCTCCACCGTGCCCGGGAACTGGGGCAAGCTCCTCGAACGGGCCGTCGACGCGCTGCGCCGCTACCACCGGCTCGACCTGAGCGCGACCCGTCTCACCACCGACGACATGACCGGACTCACCGCGGACCAACTCTCCTCGGAAGCCGCCGCACTGCGTGATGCCCTGCGGCGCCAGCGCATCGGCTACACCCGCGCGACCCAGGTCCGCACCCGTCTGATCGGCTCGGACCAGCCCTTGGGGAAGGCTCTGGACGGAGTCAGCGCCTGGGCGGCCGGCACCGCCGGAGCGGCCGACCTCGACCAGATCTGGGAGCTCTTCCGCAAGCGCGGCTCCGCGGAACGCATGATCGAGGAGGCCGACGCCGAGATCCGCACGCCGAAGCAGGCGAAGGAACCGATCGAGGCCGCCGCCAAAAGGGCTCTGCTCCGCAGCATCGAGCAGGTGTCCGACCTGTTGTCCCGTGCCCGTGCGCTGGCCGCCCCCGCCGTCGACGAGCGAGCGGACAGCACCACCGGCCTCCGCCACGCCTTGGACCAGGTACTTCACGAAGCGCCCCCGCCGGGCGTCGAAGGGGCCGCTCTGCTGCGGCTGCGCACGTGGCTGCTCGAGGGTGACCGGTCACCCGGCGCCGCCGTCCCGGCGCGTGACCCCGACGCCCCGCGTGTGATGGACCAACCCCGGACGGAGGCTCTGCTCGCCGCGCCGGAGCTCCCGCGGTCGGCCGAAGGGGCACCCCGGCCCGACGAGGAGGGCTTCGGGGAGGCGGTGCTCACGCTGCTGGAGCCGGTCGACGTGCGCACGGTGCTCCGGAGGTACTTCGAGCGGGGCGACCTTCATCTCGCCGACGCCCTGGTCTCGGCGCTGGAGCAGGACCTCGTTCCCGCCCTGCCGGAGGGCCTCGAAGCCGTGCCCCGCGACTGGCGGCAACTGCGCGACCCCGAGTGGACCCGCTGGAGTGCCGTTCACCGCAAGGCCCACGCCGCGGCGAGCGCCCTCCTCGCCGAACTGCGGACCCAGCAGCTCGACATGCAGACGGAGCGGGAACTCGTCGGCCGCCTCGAAGAGCTGCGCCGACCCGCCCCGGAGGGCGCGTTCGGCCGTGCCTGCGCCGGCATCACCGTCCTCGAGGGCGAGATGCGGGCGAAGGTCCAGGAGTACGTGGAGCGCCTCCACGAAAGCCTGGCCGCGTTGAACCCCCCGGCGGAGGAACTACAGCGCCTCACCTCGCTGCTCCACGCCGGGGACACGGTCACCGCCGAGGAATGTCTGGCGCTGCTGCGCGAGGGCAAACCCCTCCCCGACTGGAGCAGTACGGACTCGGGGGCGGAGCTGGAGCGTTTCACCGCCGGGATCGAGCTGTCCGGGGTGCGCAAGGCCGGCGCCCAGGGCTACTCCGCCCGGCCCTGGGCCGACTTCTACGTGGACGGGGAGCCCCTCACCGAGGGCGCGAAGAGCGGGCTGGACTCGTGGGACGCCCTGTGCCGGCCCGCCACCCGGGGCTCGGAGTGGCAGCGGCACATCCCGTCGGTCCTGCGCGTGCTGGGGCTGGAATGCCCCCAGACGCCCGTCCGGGACCAGCAGCACGAGGTGCGGGGTGTTCTGCGGCTCACCGCCCGGGCTCGGGCGAGCGAGACGGCGCCCGGTTACGTCGCCGCCCTGGGGTCGGCCGCGTCCTCGTACACGATCCTCGTGGTCTCCGACGAACAGCGCGGCCGCAGCCCGCTGGAACTGCTGGACAGCAGCGACTCCGGGGCCTGCCTGATCCTCTACCTGTACCCGCTCGGGCTGAACGGACGCCGGGCGATGGCGGCCCGCGCGCGCACCGCCTCCTCCCAACAGGCGCTGGTGGTGGACCCTGCCGTGTTCGGCTGGGTCGCGGCGCGCTCGCCGCGATCCTTCCGGGCCACCCAACGCGTGACCCTGCCCTGGACGGCGTACAACCCGTACACGCCCTTCGTGGCCGGGCTCGTGCCGCCGGAGGTCTTCTACGGGCGGCAGGAGGAGATCGCCGCCGTCACGGACCCGCTCGGCGCGCTGTTCCTCTACGGCGGGCGCCAGTTGGGCAAGTCCGCTCTCCTGCGCAAGGTGCAGGCGACCTTCCCGGGCACCCCCGGCCGCAAGGCCATCTACGTCGACCTCAAGGCGCGTGGAGTGGGTGAGGCCGAGCCGGCCGAGCGCATCTGGGCGGTACTCGAGGACGAGCTGAAGCGCGTGGGCGTGCTGGGCGAGTCGGTGGATTCCGGCCACGCCCCGGATGCGATGCTCGACAGGGTGGAGAGGTGGCTGGAGGAGAGTCACGACAGGCGGGTGCTGGTGCTCGCCGACGAGGCCGACGCCTTCCTGACCGCGGACTCCAAGGCCGTACGCGGGCGGGGCGGGGAGGCCACGTTCTCCAACGTGCTCCGTCTCAAGGGGCTGATGGACCGCACCGACCGTCGCTTCAAAATCGTCTTCGCCGGTCTGCACCAGGTCCAGCGCTTCAGCCACCTGTCCAACGTGCCCCTGACGCACGGCGGCCCGGACGTGCTGATCAGCACACTGAAGCCGGCCGAGGCACAGCGCCTGGTCGTCGAGCCGATGGCGGCGTTCGGGTACCGCTTCGAGCGGCCCGAGCTGGTCTGGCGGGTACTCGCCGCGACGAACTACCAGGCCTGCCTGGTCCAGATCTTCTGCGAGCGGCTCGTCGCGACGCTCCGCGGGAAGTCGCTCGCCTCGGCGAAGTGGCCCATCACGGTCACCGACGAGGACGTCCGGTCCGTGACCGGATCCGCCCAGGTCCACCGCCACATCGCCGAGCGGCTGCGGATCACCATCAACCTGGAGGACCGCTACCGGGTCCTCGCCCTGGTGATCGCGTTGCGCAGCCAGGAGGACCGGTACCGGTACGGCTACGACGCCGACGAGCTCCTGAGGGCGGCCAAGGAGCGTTGGCGGGAGGGGTTCAGCTCGCTCACCGCGAGCGACGTACGGATCTACCTGGACGAGATGGTCGGCCTGGGCCTGCTCATCCAGCTGGCCGACGCGCGTCTGTACGCCGTCCGCAGCCCGAACGTCGTCAGCATGCTGGGAACCCGGGAAGACCTCGAACTCGAGTTGCGCCAAACCGAATTCGACCTGCCCTACGACTACAACCCGCGCTTCTCCAGGCGCTTCGTCGGGCCGGACCGCGCGGGCATCTCCCGCTACAGCCCGCTGACGGAGCACCAGCTGCACCTGGTGACGGCGCCCGGAGTGGCCGCGGTGTGCCTGACCGAGGCCCACGGTCCGGCGCTCGTGAAGCGTGCGGTGAAGTCGTACTCCACCGCGCGCGGACTGGACTTCCGGGACGCGCCCGCCGGGGCCCTGCCCCAGGCTCTGACGCAGAACGCGGACGGCCGACCGTTCCTGCTCCTGGCCGACGTCCGGGGTCGCGGGTCCGCCGAGGTCGCCGACTGGGCGAAGGCCCTGCACGCCCATACCTCTTCGCCGGAGGGCGGAGTACCCCACCGGACGGCCGTCCTGCTGGTGGACCCGGCCGAGCTCGACCAGAAGGACGAACTCATCACCTGCGTGGTGCGTCCCGAACGGTGGACCGCCGACAGTCTCCGCGCCTGGCCGGAGTGTCCGTTCGACACGCCGGACAAGCGGCGGCGGGTCATCGAGCTCACCGGTGGCTGGCCCCACCTGCTGGAGCGGACCGTGCACCGCATCACCCGGGAGGGCTCCACGCTCGAAGCAGCCCTGGAGGACGCCAGGGACTTCATCGGGCAGCGTGAGTTCGCCCGTGTGCACCTGGAGCGGGTCGAGCTCGACACCCGTCTGACAGAGGTGCTGACCGAGTGGAGTCAGTACGTGGAACCGGGCGAGGGGTGTGCCTATGCCGACATCGCTTCGGTCACCGGGCTGCAGATCGAGGAAGTCGGATCGCTCGTGGGCCGACTGCTCGACCACGGCGTGCTGGACGACGGACCGGAGGGCTGCTCGCTGGACCGGATCACCTTCCGGGCGCTCCAGGTCCTGTCGGAACCGTCGTGACTCCCGTGTCCCACGCGCCCTCCGGGACCCCGGTGACCGCGCTGCCCGGAGTGCGGTTGTGGATGCGGCGGCTGCTGGGTGACCTTCGGGCGGGAAAGAGCTGCCTCTGCCTGTTCCCGCAGGCCCAGTTGACCGGCGTACCGGCCGCCGCCGAAGCCCTGCTGGACGAGCTGCTCCACGAACTGGCGGACTTCGTCCTCGTTCCCGCACCCGGCGACGGCGCGGCGCCCGGGAGCCTTGCCCCGGCCCCACCGCCGCCCGCGCCCTCGGACCCGTGGGGCGGTACGGACCCGATCCTGGACTACGACGACGGGCTGTCCGCCTTCTCGGCCGTGCGGGCGCACGACGCGGCGGTTCCGCAGGCTCGTGCGGCCTCGGCCCCAGACGTCCAGCGGGAGGAGTCCGGCGTCCCTGCCCTGGCCGACCGGATCGCCAAGGAACTCGGAGACTCGGTCTCCGGCGAGTACCAGGGGGGGCACACGGGGATCGAGGGTCTCCTCGAACGCCTCACCACCGCTGCGGGCGGCCCTGACGCGACCCGGGTGATCGTGGTGCGCGGCTGGCGGGAACCGGCTCCGACCGCTGCGACCGACCTGCTGCGGCGGTTGTCCGCCACGGTCAAGGCGGCCGGCCTGCCTCCGGGACGGCGCCCGCGGCTGCTGGTGCTGGCCACGTCAGCGGGGCTGCCCGTGGAACTGCCTGAGCAGATCGCGCGCGAGGATGTCGGCGTGCACTGGTGGTGGGGTGCCCTCGGCCGGCTGGACACCGCCACCGTGGTTGCCATGGCCCGGCCCCGCCCGTCCGGTCCGGCCGCCCGGCACCAGCTCCTCGAAGCGGTGGCGCAGGCCACCGTGGTCGAAGTGTGCGGGCCCTTCCTCGATCTGGCGGCGCGACTGGCGGTCGAGTGGGACGGACTCCCGGACAGCCTTCCCTCGCAGTTGCGGCTGCTCACGGCCGGACCGGTACCCGACCCGATCCCCGTGCCCGGCCCGCGTAAGACGGAGCCGACCGCGGCCCTGCTCCATCCGAACGCCTCGCTGCGCCCCGAATGGAACCTGGGCACGCTCGACAGGTGGGACGGGCGGCTGCGCCGCCGCCCCGACGGCGCGGGCGAACACGAGCACAGTGTGCGCGCCCGTATCTGGCTGGCTCAGAATCACGCCCTGTTGCCCCTGCTCGACGAGGCGCGTGAGCAGTTCACCGAGGTCATCGGGGTCCGCTCACGCCTCCCCGCAACCGAACTCGCCGTCCTCTACGGCCAGCGGGCCGAAATGGAACTCGGCGCGATGTGGCGCGCTCACTTGCAGGGCCACGTACGGCTCACCCAGCCGGAGGCCGACCGGCTGCGCACCCTGTGGATGTCCCGCAACAAACTCGCCCACCGCACCACTCTCGACAACTCCGCACTGGAGGCCCTGGTGCACGTCCTGTGCTCCTGAGGTCCCGGCGTGCCCGGAGGGGGGTCTCGGGGATCCTCCTCCGGGCACGGGTGTCAGGACGGGAGCCAGGTCCGCCAGGTGGGCTCGTTCTCCTTCACCCAGCGGGCCGCCGCTTCCTGGGGGGCCAGTTTCTGTTCCGCGATCATCAGGGAGACGTCGTTCTGCATGTCGGTCGTCCAGCGGAACTTCTTCAGGAACGCGGCGGCGTCGCCCCCGCCGTCCGCGAAGCGGGCGTTGAGGAACTTCTGCAGCGGCGTGTGCGGGTACGCGCAGGCCACCTTCGCCGGGTCGGCGTCGCAGCCCTCCTGGTAGGCGGGCAGTTTCACCTCCGTCATCGGGACCTTCTCGAAGAGCCACTGGGGCTTGTACCAGTAGCTCAGGAACGGCTTCTTCTCCTTGGCGAACTGCTTGATCTGGGTGATCTGCGCCGCCTCCGAGCCCGCGAAGACGACCTGGTAGTCGAGGTCCAGGCTGTTCACGAGCGCCTTGTCGTTCGTCACGTACGAGGGGGAGCCGTCGAGCAGTTGGCCCTTGCCGCCGCTCTCCGCGGTGCGGAACTCGTCGGCGTACTTGTTCAGGTTCTTCCAGTCGGTGACGTCCGGGTGTTCCTCGGCGAAGTACGTCGGCACGAACCAGCCGATGTGGCCGGTCACGCCGAGGTCGCCGCCCCGCTTGATCGTCGCCTTGTCTTCGACGTACCGCTTCTCCTGCTCCGGGTGGCCCCAGTCCTCCAGGATGGCGTCCACGCGGCCCTGGCTGAGTGCGTCCCAGGCGGGTACCTCGTCGATCTGGACGGTGTCCACCCGGTAGCCCAGCTCGTGCTCCAGCAGGTACTGGGCGACGGCGACGTTGGCCTGTGCGCCCACCCACGACTGCACGGACAGCGTCACCGTGCGGGAGCCCTTCGCGTCGGCGTACGGGGAGGCCTGGCGGGTCATGTCGGCGGCGCCGCAGCCCGTGAGGGCCGTCAGGGCGACGGCGACGGCGGCCGCGAGTGCGGAGCCGCCGAGTGCGAAGCGTGTGCGAGCCATGTCAGGCCCCCTTTCCGGCGAGGTCGCGGCGCTGGGTCGGCTGGGTGACGCGGTCGAGCATCAGGCCGAGGCAGACGATCGCCGCGCCGGCGACGAGACCGGTCGCCAGGTCGCCCTGGGCGAGGCCGAAGACGGCGTCGTAGCCGAGCGCCCCGCCGCCCACGAGGCCGCCGATGACGACGACGGCGAGGACCAGCACCACGCCCTGGTTGACGGCCAGCAGCAGCGCGGGCCGGGCCAGCGGAAGCTGGACCTGGAGCAGCTGCTGCCGCCCCGTCGCGCCCAGCGAGCGCGAGGACTTCAGGGCGGCCGGGTCCACCGCGCGCACGCCCTGGGCTGTGATCCGCACGACCGCGGGCAGCGCGTAGACCACGGCGGCCGCGACCGCCGGGGCACGGCCCACGCCGAACAGGGCGACCACGGGGATCAGGTACACGAACTGCGGCATCGTCTGGAACACGTCGAGCACCGGTCGCAGCGCGCGTCCCAGGCGGGCGCTGCGGGCGGCGGCGACGCCGAGCGCGAAGCCGAGCAGGAGCGTCACGGCGACCGCGGCCAGTACCTGGGACAGCGTGTCGAGCGCCGGGTCCCAGACGCCGAGCACGCCGATCGCGGCCATGGCGAGGACGGCGGTCCCGGCGGTGCGCCAGGTGCCGATGAGCAGGGCGAGGACGCCGACGGTGAGAAGGACCGCCCACCAGGGCAGCCACTGCAGGCCCCCGCGCAGGGGGTTGAGGACCCAGGTGGTGAACCGTGCCGCCCAGTCGGCGGTGCCGCCGACGAGGGGCAGGCCGGAGTAGAGGTGGGCGGTCATCCAGTCGACCGCGCCGTTGACGGGTCCGGCGATGTCGACCGTCCACGCGTCGGGCCAGGAGAGCCGGTCGGACAGGCGTCCCGCGAGGGCGACGGCGGCGGTCGTCGCGGCGGCGACGGCCCAGCGGAGCCCCGCCCGGTGGGTCGGGGCCGCGCCGATCCGCTCCCCCGCCCCGGCGGTGACCCGGTCCAAGACGATGGCGAGCAGCACGATCGGCACGCCGGCGGCGAGCGCGGCACCGACGTCGACGGAGGCCAGCGCCTGGTAGACGCGGTCGCCGAGACCGCCCGCGCCGATGACGGAGGCGATCACGGCCATGCCGAGCGCCATCATGATCGACTGGTTGACGCCGAGCAGCAGTTCCTTGCGGGCCAGCGGCAGCCGGGCCGTCAGCAGCCGCTGCCTGCCGGTGGCGCCGAGGGAGGTGGCGGCCTCCACGACGCCGGCGTCGGCGCCGCGCAGTCCGAGCGCGGTGAGGCGGGCCATGGGCGGGGCCGCGTAGACGACGGTCGCGAGGACGGCCGCGGGCACGCCGATGCCGAAGACCAGGACGACGGGCAGGAGGTACGCGAAGGCCGGCAGCACCTGCATGGTGTCCAGCACCGGCCGCAGCATGCGGTGCGTACGGTCCGACAGGCCGGCGGCCAGCCCGAGGAGACCTCCGAGCAGCACGGACGCGGCGACGGCGACCACCATCAGGGCGAGCGTCTGCATGGTGGGCACCCACATGCCGAGCAGTCCGCACACGGCGAAGGCGGCGAGGGAGGTCAGCGCGAGCCGGACTCCCGCGACCCGCCAGGCCACGAGAGCGGCGGCGGCGGTGACGCCGGCCCAGCCGAGGGCGAGCAGCACCAGGTACACGGCGCGGACGGACACGACCACGACGTTGCTGACGTGCCCGAGGAAGTAGAGGAACAGCGGGTGGCCGTCACGGTTGTCGATGATCCAGTCGCTGGTGCGCTCCAGCGGCCCGGACAGGTCGACGGCGAGCGACGCCGGCCAGCTGCCGCGGCCCAGGAGCACGCAGCCGAGGACGAGGGCGACGGCCGCGCCGGCGCCGATCAGCCGACCGCGGTGGTGCGCCAGCGCGCGCAGCAGCCCGGGCCCGGCGCCAGTGGCGGTGTCGGTCGCGTTGCCGGTCGCGGTGGCGGTGTCGGTCTTGGTCGGGGAGCCCGAGGGAGCGGGCGTGACGGTGGCGGTCATCGGCCACACCTCCCCGTGTCGCACGGCGGCGGCCAGGTCGTATGGGGATACATCAGGCCACCGCCTTCCCTGTCGCGGCCGGGACCCCGGCGACGACACCGAGGAGTCCCGCGTGGTCGACCACACCGAGGCACCGGCCGTCCTCGACGACCCGCGCGTTCTCGCCCGTCCGGGCGACGGCCTCGATGGCCTCGTGGACGGTGGCGCTGGGGGCGAGCGCGGGACCGGCCTCGCGCTCGTCGGCGAGCGCGGGGCGCATCGCCGAGCGGACGGTCAGCACCTGCTCGCGCGGCACGTCCCGGACGAAGTCCCTGACGTAGTCGTCGGCGGGGGCGCCCACGATCTCCTCCGGCGTGCCGAGCTGCACGATCCGGCCGTCGCGCATGAGCGCGATGCGGTCGCCGAGCTTCAGCGCCTCGCTCAGGTCGTGCGTGATGAAGACCATCGTGCGGCCTTCCTCCCGGTGCAGGCGTACGACCTCCTCCTGCATGTCCCGGCGGATGAGCGGGTCCAGCGCGCTGAACGGCTCGTCGAACAGCAGGACTTCGGGGTCCACGGCGAGTGCGCGGGCCAGGCCGACGCGCTGCTGCTGGCCGCCGGACAACTGGCTCGGCCTGCGCTGTTCCATGCCGTCCAGACCGACCTTGGTGATGAACTCCGCCGCCCGCTCGCGCCGTTCGCCGCGGCCCACGCCCTGGATCTCCAGCCCGTAGGCGACGTTGTCGAGCACCGTCCGGTGCGGCAGCAGCCCGAAGTGCTGGAAGACCATCGCCGCCCGGTGCCGGCGCAGCTCGCGGAGCCGGCCGGTGTCCATGGACAGCACGTCCTCGCCGTCGATGGAGATGCTGCCCGAGGTCGGCTCGATGAGCCGGGTCAGGCAGCGTACGAGCGTGGACTTGCCCGAGCCCGACAGGCCCATGACGACGAAGACCTCGCCCTTGCGGACGTCGAAGGAGACGTCGCGGACGGCCGCGGT
Organism: Streptomyces sp. NBC_01551; assembly: GCF_026339935.1. Classification (NCBI taxonomy): domain Bacteria; kingdom Bacillati; phylum Actinomycetota; class Actinomycetes; order Kitasatosporales; family Streptomycetaceae; genus Streptomyces; species Streptomyces sp. NBC_01551. Next base: position 5,809,765 of record NZ_JAPEPX010000001.1, on the reverse strand, counting down.
GCAGCCGGTGCGCTCGCGCAGCTCGGCGGCGCCGAGGGAGGCGAGCTCCTTGTCGGCGGGCACGCGGTCGGCCTTCGGACCGAAGACCTTCCACAGGTCTCGTACGGAGAAGACGGAGTCCGCGGACGTCTGCGACGGGGTCGCGGCGTGCGGGGTCGTGGTGTGCGGCGGAGTGTTCATCGGGTGGTGCCTCCCAGCAGGTCGGCGCATTTCTCGCCGACCATGAGCACGCCGATCATGGGGTTGACGGCGGTCATGGTGGGAAAGACGGACGCGTCGGCGATCCGGATGCCGTCGAGGCCCCGGATCCTCAGGTCGGGCGCGACGACGGCGAGTTCGTCGTCGACGGCTCCCATCCGGCAGGTGCCGGCCGGGTGGTAGACGGTGTGCGCGACGTGGCGGGCGTACGCGCTGAGCTCCTCGTCGGAGGTCACCTCGGGCCCCGGGCACACCTCGCGCTTGAGCCATCCGGCCAGCGGTTGGCTCGCCGCGATCTGCCGGGCGATGCGGATGCCGTCGACGAGGGTCCGGCCGTCGTAGTCGTCCTCGTCGGTGAAGTACCGGAAGTCGAGCGCGGGCTTGTCCGCGGGGTCGGCGCTGGTCAGGTAGAGCCGGCCGCGGCTGCGCGGCTTGGGGATGTTCGGGGTCATCGACACGCCGTGCGCGGGCCGTTCGTAGCCCAGGCGCTCGGGGTTGTCGGTGAAGGGGATCTGGTAGAAGTGGAACATCAGGTCCGGACCCTCGGACGCCGGGTCCCGGCGGACGAACAGGCCGGCGTCGGAGTCCATCGCGGAGTTCTCCGGGATCGGACCGTGCGTCTCCCACACGATGACCGACTCGGGGTGGTCTAGCAGGTTCTCCCCGACGCCCGGCAGGTCGTGCACGACGGGGATGCCGAGCTTCTCCAGGTCGGCGCGCGGCCCGATGCCCGAGTGCAGCAGCAGGCGCGGGGTGTCCACGGCCCCGGCGCACACCAGGACCTCGCGCCGGGCGCGTACGACGTGCTCCGCGCCCTCCTTGGTACGGATGTGCACGCCCGTGGCGCGGGTGCCCTCCAGCTCCAGGCGGAACGCCCAGGTCTCCAGGGCGATGTGCAGGTTCGGCCGGTCCAGGAACGGGTGCAGGTAGGCGACCGACGCGGACGAGCGCTTGTTGTTCTCCGGGTGGTAGGCGAGGTCGAAGAAGCCGGCGCCCTCGTGGAAGGGGCGCTTGTTGAAGCCCTCGACGCGCGGCACGCCGAGCGCGCTCTGCGCCGCGTCGACGAAGTCCCGGGCGATCGCGTTCCGGTCGGCCTCGCCGACGGGGACGATGTTGTTGCGCAGCCGGGCGAAGTAGGGATCCATGGCCGCCGCGTCCCACCCGTCGGCGCCGGCCTGCGCCCACTCGTCCCAGTCGGAGGGGAGGGGCTTGAACGCGATGAGGGTGTTGTGCGAGGAACAACCGCCCAGCACCCGCGCACGGCTGTGGCGGATGTACGAGTTGCCCCGGGGCTGTTCGGTGGTGGGGTAGTCGTAGTCCAGCTCACCGCCGAGGAGCCCCATCCAGCGGCGCAGGGTGAGGACGTCGTCGCGGCCCACGTCGCTGGGGCCGCCCTCGATGACGGCGACGCTGACATCGGGGTCCTCGGTCAGCCGGGAGGCGATCACGGATCCCGCGGTGCCGCCGCCGACGACGACGTAGTCGTACACGTGCTGGTCGTTCATGCCTGGTCCTTCTCCGTCGTGCCCGCGAACCAGCGCACGGGGCGCGGGGCGAGGTTCCGGTAGATGTGCTTGGCCTCGCGGTATTCGGCGAGGCCGCCGGGGCCCAGTTCGCGGCCGATGCCGGACTTCCCGAAACCGCCCCATTCCGCCTGCGGCAGGTAGGGGTGGAAGTCGTTGATCCAGACGGTGCCGTGGCGCAGCCGGGCCGCGACGCGCTGGGCGCGGTGCTCGTCGGAGGTCCACACCGCTCCGGCGAGGCCGTACTCGGTGTCGTTGGCGAGGGCGACGGCCTCTTCCTCGGTGCGGAAGGTCTCCACGGTGAGGACGGGGCCGAAGACTTCCTCGCGGACGACGCGCATGCCGCGGTGGCAGCGGTCCAGGACCGTGGGGCGGAAGAAGTAGCCGGGACCGGCCGGCTTCTCGCCGCCGGCCCGCAGGACCGCGCCCTCGGCGAGGGCGGAGGCGACGTAGCCCTGTGTCCTCGCCAGCTGGGCGGCGGAGACCAGCGGACCGCACTCGACACCCTCGTCGGTGCCGCGTCCCAGGCGGATCAGTTCGGCCCGGCGGGCGAGTTCGGCGACGAAACGCTCGCGCAGCGGCTCCTCGACGATGAGGCGGGAGCCGGCGGAGCAGACCTGGCCGCTGTGGATGAAGGCGGCGTTGAGTGCTTGGTCGACGGCGGTGTCGAACCCTTCGGGCGTCGAACAGGCGTCGGCGAACACGACGTTGGGGTTCTTGCCGCCCAGTTCGAGGGCGACCTTCTTCACGCTGTCGACGGCCGCCCTGGCGACCTTCGTACCGCTGACGAGGCCGCCCGTGAACGAGACGAGGTCGACGTCGGGGTGTTCGGCGAGCCGGGCGCCGACGGTGTCGCCGGGGCCGGTGACGATGTTGGCCGCGCCGAGCGGAAGTCCCGCTTCCAGGAGCAGTTCGACCAGTACGACGGTGGACAGCGGGGTGATCTCGCTGGGCTTGATCACGAACGTGTTGCCGGCGGCGAGGGCGGGAGCGATCTTCCAGCTGGCCTGGAGCAGCGGGTAGTTCCACGGCGTGATCAGGGCGCAGACCCCGACCGGCTCGTGCACGACGACGCTGTGGATCTCGTCCGAACCGGCGTCGACGACCCGTGCGGCGGCCTCGTTCGCCACGAGGTCCGCGAAGTAGAGGAAGGCGTCGCGGACGCAGTCGACGTCGACGCGGCCCTCCTCCAGCGTCTTGCCCGCGTCCTGGCTCTCCAGGGCGCCGATCCGCTCGCGGTCTCGCTCCAGCAGGGCGGCGACCCGACGCAGCAGGGCGGCCCGCTCGGCGACCGGCGTACGCGGCCAGGCACCGTCGTCGAACGCGGCGCGCGCCACCGCCACGGCGTCGTCCGTGTCCTGAACGCCGCCCTCCGCCACGACCGCGAAGGCGGTCGCGTCGACGGGGTCGATGATCTCGCGCGTGGCCCCGGACAGTGCTGTGCGCCACTCTCCGCCCACATGGATGGTCTGTTGTGCTGCCGTCACGTTGCGTATGGCCTTTCCGTGCTTGCGATCCCCCTGCCGGTCAGACCGGCACGATCCGGCCGCCTGCCCCGGCTTCCGGGATCCATGCGCAATGCCTTGCGGAGAGTGTTCTGCTTCACTCACAAAGTCACCGCAAATGCGGACATACGGCACGGAGGGGAGTTGCGGCGGCGACGCACGAGGCGGAGCGGGAATCCGCGCGGGGCGGGTGACGTGCGAACACGGCCGGCCCGGCCAAGGGGCGGGGCGGGACCTACGACCATCGCGCACCGTCACACAGGGTGAGGGAGCCCTCCGGCGGTTCATGACGAGCGCTCCGGACACCGCGGCCGGGGCCATGTGGTCGAGTTGTCGAGTTATCGAGTTGTCAGCCCCTTCCCTCATGATGAACAGCGTCAAGGATCTTGGAGGGGGGCCGAGTTGGAGAAGCTGACCGCGGCGGAGCTGAAGGACGTGTTCCGCCTGTCGGAGGCCGCGTGGGCGAGCCTCGCGACCGGCATGCCCTCCCCGCTCGATCCCGCCCGCACCGGCGGCGAGACGATGTGGTCCGGGCACGCCTTCGGCCGCTGGCTCGCCACCGGACATCCCGGACTGGCGGGCAAGGGCCCCCTGCTCCTGCGCCCGGCGGCCCCGGCCCAGCCCCAATACCTCGGCGGTGCGTGCCGGGCCCCACGGGACGACGCGAGCGACCGCGCCGACCGCTTCACCGGGCTGTGGCGGACGCCACAGGGTGTGGTCGTCGGCGTGGCCTACCCCCTGTACGACTGGATCGACGCGGAACGCGGACTCCTCGACCTTCACGACGACGCCGACACCGTCGTCGCCGTCGGCTACGCCCACGACCTCGACGGGCCCGAGCTGCGCGCGGTCGACCGGGAGCGGCCCGAGCTCGTCTACCACCCGTCCTGGGCGGAGCTGGCGGCACATCTGGGGACGGGCGTCCCGTGGTGGCCCGATGCACTGCGCCGCGAGGAGCACCTGACCACATGGCGGCCGGGAGACGAACCCCGGCGCGTGGAAGTGGTCACCTCCCCCTCCTGGGAGCCGCTCTACACGCTGGCGCGGCAGGAGCCCGAAGGCTCCCCGCTCCGGCGTGCCTGTTTCACGATCGGCCACCGGATCCGGGCCGGAGCCGCGGACGGCGCCCTGAAAGAGATGGCGGACCTCCGTGGTCGGGCTGGGAGGGTGGCGGCCTCCATGGTGTTCCCGGCCGTGCCGGAGACGGCAGCCGACCCCGGTCTCGCGCAGGTCGCCACGGACGACATCGTCGGCGCCGGCCTCGCCGAACTCTGCGCGCGCACCGACGACTTGGCGGTGGAGTGCTTGGAACAGGTCAGCCAGTGGAGCGGCGCGGAGGACCTTCCGTACGGGGGCACGTTCAACGTGATGCGGACGAATGTCAGCCGAGCCGCGGCCGAGTGGATCAACCGGCTGCGTGCCGTGCCGCCGACCGCCCTCCACCGGATGTGGGAGGAGGACTACGACACCGTGGGCACCTTCGTCGATCCGGCGACCGGAAGCCCCGTGGTCGCCGTCAAGGGGAAGTTCATCTTCCGTGACGCCCGCGAGATCACCTACATCGGACGGGCCCCCAAGCGCCTTCCGGCGGGGTCCGTCCTCAAGGAAGTCATCCTGGACGACCCGATCTGGGTGCGCACCAGCGACGGCGTGCTGTACCCGGCCCCCGCCATGGGCGCCCCGGGGCTGTCCTGGGGGTACCGCGGCACGGGGCCCACCACGCTCTCCGAGTGCGTCGGGCGGCTGCTCGACGACGGGAGCGCACACGCCGTCACCTTCGACGACGACGCGGACGAGCCAGGACTCCGGGAGTACTTCCGGATCAAGCACAAGCGGGGAACGCGCATCTCGCGCCGGGAGCTCATACGCGTGCGCCTCTCGTCCTGACCGCCGCCGTCCCCACCCACGCTGACCGACGTCTCTCCCGAAAGGCCCTGCGTCCATGCCCCGATCCCGACCGCGCCGCGCATGGCAGGTCGCCGGCTTCTTCGCCCTGGAGCGGGAAGCGGAGGTGTACCTCGCCGTGGTGGACGCCTGCCTGGCCGAGTCGGCGATGGCGAGGCGCCTGGACGTGCGTCCCCTGGCGACCAGGGAGAACGCCCGCGCGGCCATGCTCACCGAGGCCAATGTCGCGCGGGCCGTCGAACCCTGCCGGGACACCCAGACGCGCTTCCGCTCGCTGCTCGAAGAGGGGCAGGAGCTGAGCCGACGGCTCGACTACCTCCGCAGCGGGACGCATCCCGCCACCGTGCTTCTTGGCGCGACCACGCTGCCGGCCCTCGTGTTCCTCGTCTTCGCATCCTGGACGACGGCCCTCGCCGTCTCCGTGATCCCTCCCCTGACCGCCACGGTGATCTGGCGGCACCCGGTGTGGCGCATGCACGTCCTGCTCAACCTCCGGGAGTGGGCGCTGAGGCCCCGCATCCTCCTCGGGAGGAGAAGAACCGCGTGGGCCGAAGACTCCTGGCGCCGAGACCTCCTGGAGAACGGGGTGCGCCCCCTCGTCGACCGTGTGGTGCGGGCGCTCCTCGGTGACGACCACGACTCGCTGCTCCTCGCCGACAGCTACGCCGGCCTGCGCTCGCCGCGCAATCCCCAGTACGTGATCGACAGCCGGGCCGCCCGGAGCCTCGCCCGCAAGGTCGCCCAGCTGGAAAGCGGCGGGACCATCGCCGTCAGCGGATCCCGGGGCGCGGGCAAGACGACCCTGCTGGAAACCTGCGCGAACGACGCCGGGTTCGCGGTCGTCGCGCAGGCACCGGCCACGTACTCGCCGTACGACTTCCTGCTGTCCCTCTACGTCAGGACCTGCGAGAGGTACATCGTCCACCGGGGCTACGTCCCTCCCTCGTTCACCCGGCTCTCCGCGTTCGGCAGAGCGGCACGCCGCCTGCTCCCCGCACTCCGCAAGGCGCTGCCCCTGCTGGCCTTCGGGCTCGCGGCGGGCGCGCTCGTCGTGCTCGGCGTGGCGTCGAGCGTGCGCGCCCTCGCGGCCAGACACGAGCGGTCCGTGCGCGCGCACGCGGCGGAGCTCTGGCACGGGGCGGCGGACGTGGCGCTCGGCACATGGCGGGGAGAGCGGATCGGGGCGGCCGTCCTCATCGTCCTCGCCGGCGTTCTGCTGTGGCATCTGAGGCGGTGGCAGTGGTGGGCGACCGCCCGCCGGGGTGCCTGGTACGCCTCGCTCGCCGTCGGCGCGGCGCTGATCATCGCCGGCTTCGCGTCGCTGTTCTTCGACGACGGTCTGCGCGCCACCCTGGGGAAGATCAGCGGCCGGGACGGCCCGCTGGCGCTCTTGCTGTTGGTCATGTCGTTCGCGGCGTTCGCGAGTCTGTCCCCCGAATGGGAGTGGAGAACCAGCGGGCAGCGCCGCCTCGTCGGCATGTACCTCCGAAGCCGCGTCGCTCTCGTCGTATGCCTCGTCGCACTCGCGCTGGTCTTCACCAGGCCCCTGCCCCAGGCGATCGCGACGGACCCGGAGAATCCCCTCCGTCTCGCCGGCATCATCGTGGGGCTGCTGCTGATCAAGGTGGCCCTGTGGAGCCCCAAGGCCCCGCCCCCGCCCCTCGTCACCGCATGCCGCGACAAGCTCTACCGGCTCCAGACCGCGCAGACGGCGTCCTCCGCGGTCGCCTCCGGTGTCCCGCAGTTCCTCACCACGCAGACGACCTCACTGTCGACCCTGCCGCCGAACTTCCCCGAGCTGGTGTCCGACTTCCGCGACCTGCTGACGAGGATCGCCGACGAGCAGCACCGGCTGGAGCAGCGGGTGGTCATCGCGATCGACGAGGTGGACCGGCTGGGCTCCGACACCCAGGCGCTCGCGTTCCTGAGCGAGATCAAGGCCATTCTCGGTGTGCCGCACGTCCACTACCTGATCTCGGTCGCCGAGGACGTCGGCGCCTCCTTCGTGCGCCGGGGGCTTCCTCACCGCGGGGTCACCGACAGCTCGCTGGACGACATCGTGCACGTCCTGCCCTGCACGCTGGAGGAGTCCAAGGAGATCCTGGGGCGCCGGGCATCGGGTCTGTCCGAGCCCTACAAGGTGCTCACGCACGCCCTCTCGGGCGGCATACCCAGGGATCTCATCCGCTACGGGCTGCGTCTGGACGAGATCAAGGACAAGACCCGGTTCATCGAACTCACCGACATCGCCCGCCAGTTGATCCTCGAAGAGCTCGCCGACACGCTCGCCGGCATCCGCACGCTCCTGAGCAAGCAGCGGTGGACGCCGCGGACCAGCGCGATCCTGGTCGCGTTCCGGAACCTGATGGGCCATCTGCGTCCGGGCTGCCCCTGTGGCTCCGCCGAGCTCCGGCGGGCGCTGGAGCACGTGGCTTTCCACGATCTGCGCCGGCATCTGGGGGAAGAGGCGGCCGCGGAGCTGCCGGAAGAGGCCCGGGAACTCATCGACGAGGCGTCGGCGTACGTCTTGTTCTCCCTGACGCTGCTCGACGTCTTCGGCGAGGGTGACCTCGCCCGCCGGCGGGCCGCGGCGGAGGCGCGGGGTCCGGAAGGGGACCTGGATCTGCTCGGCGAGGCCCGTCAGGAGCTGGAGGTCTCGCCGTACAGCGCTCGGCATCTGATCGGCTCCATCCGCACCGCGTGGCAGCTCTCGGACGGCCCGGCCGACGGCCTGCCGCCGACCGTGCCCCCCTCGCGCCGCGCCGACTGCCCCCTTCATCCGCGGCCGACGCCCTGAGCCAGGGCCTGTGCGGATCCTCCCCGGTGTCCGAGGCCTACTGCCAGTCGTCCCAGGGCGGGGGCTCCTCCTCGTCCGGGTCGAAGGGCGGCTCCTCGTCGGTGTGCGGGGCCGTGGGCCGTGCGGGTGGGGTGGTCGGGGGCGGCGGGGCGGGGGCTGCCGCGGTGTCGGCGGGGGCGCGGTCCGCGAGGGTGTCCAGGACGCCCTGGGCGTACTTGGCGAGCTTGGCCTCGCCGACGCCGCCGATCGTGCCCAGTTCCTCCGTCGTGGTGGGCAGGCGCGTCGCGATCTCGCGCAGGGTCGCGTCGTGGAAGACGACGTATGCCGGTACGCCCTGCTCCCGCGCCGTCGCGGCCCGCCAGGCGCGCAGGGCCAGGAAGACCGGTTCGGCCGCGGCCGGGAGGTCGACCGGCACGCGGGCGCCCTTCCCGGAGCGCGATCCGGATTCCTTGCGGGGCGCGGCGGCGGCCGCCTTCTCCTTGCGCATCTGGACGGTCCGGCGGCCGCCGAGGACCTCGCCGCTGGCGTCCGTCAGGACGAGCGTGCCGTAGTCCCCCTCCACCGTCAGCAGCCCGAGCGCGAGCAGCTGGCGTACGACCCCTCGCCACTCCGCGGTGCTCAGGTCCGCGCCGACGCCGAACACGGAGAGTCCGTCGTGGTCGAACTGGATCACCTTGGCGGTCTTCTTGCCCTGCAGGATGTCGATGATCTGGCCGGCGCCGAACTTCTGGCGCCGTTCCTTCGCCAGTCTCCAGACCGTGGACAGCAGTTTCTGCGCCGCGACCGTCCCGTCCCAGGACTCGGCCGGAGTCAGGCACGTGTCGCAGTTGCCGCACGGCTCGCCCGCCTGCCCGAAGTACGCCAGCAGGCCGACCCGGCGGCAGGCGACCGTCTCGCACAGCGCGAGCATGGCGTCGAGGTGCATGCCCAGGGAGCGGCGGTGCGCCTCGTCGCCCTCGGAGCCGTCGATGAGCTTGCGCTGCTGGACCACGTCCTGGAGGCCGTAGGCCAGCCAGGCGGTGGCCGGCTCCCCGTCGCGGCCGGCGCGGCCGGTCTCCTGGTAATAGCCCTCGACCGACTTCGGCAGGTCCAGGTGTGCCACGAAGCGGACGTCCGGCTTGTCGATGCCCATGCCGAAGGCGATCGTGGCCACCACGACGACGCCGTCCTCCCGCAGGAAGCGGGCCTGGTTCTCCGCGCGCGTCCGGGCATCCATGCCGGCGTGGTAGGCCACGGCGTCGATGCCCTGCTCCACCAGGAAGGCCGCGGTCTTCTCCACCGAGGACCGAGAGAGGCAGTAGACGACTCCGGCGTCCCCGTCGTGCTCGGTCCGGATCAGCTCCAGCAGCTGCCTGAGCGGGTTGTTCTTCGAGACGATGCGGTACTGGATGTTCGGCCGGTCGAAGCTGGCGACGAAGTGCCGGGCGTCCTCCAGACCGAGGCGGGCCACGATCTCGGCGTGGGTGGCCTCGGTGGCCGTCGCGGTCAGGGCGATCCGCGGCACCTTGGGCCAGCGCTCGTGCAGCATGGACAGCGCGAGGTAGTCGGGCCGGAAGTCGTGGCCCCACTGGGCGACGCAGTGCGCCTCGTCGATCGCGAAGAGCGCCACCTTGCCCTGGTCGAGCAGCCGCTGCGTGCTCTCGGTGCGCAGCCGCTCGGGGGCCAGGTAAAGCAGGTCCAGCTCGTCGTCGAGGAAGGCGCGCTCGACGGCCTGCCGCTCGTGCGGCAGCTGCGTCGAATTCAGGAACCCGGCCCGGACGCCGAGGGCGGTGAGCGCGTTCACCTGGTCCTGCATCAGGGCGATGAGGGGTGAGATCACGACGCCGGTGCCGTCTCTGACGAGCGCCGGGATCTGGTAGCAGAGCGATTTGCCGCCGCCGGTCGGCATCAGCACGAGGGCGTCACCGCCGCCGACGAGCTGCTCGATGATCTCCTGCTGCTCACCGCGGAAGGAGCTGTAACCGAAGACTCGGTGCAGTACCTGCAGAGCGTCGGAGATCTCGGGGGAAGCGTCCGGAAGGGCCATTCCCGAAGCCTATCCGCACCCGCCGACACCCCGGATCCGTCCGCCCGAACCTGTGGACAACGCGGTCCCCGCGACCCGGGGGCGTCCGGCCCGGGAGCGGGCCGGACGCCTGTCTCGCGTGGGGTTACGGGGCCATCTCGTAGGCGCCGGAGAGGGCCTCGACGCGGGCCCAGACGCGGGCCGCGCGGGCCTCGTCGACGACCGGGCGGCGGACCGCGCCGAGAGCCCAGGCCTGCTGCTGCTCGGTGGCGGAGTCCTTGCCGTGCAGCTCGACGGCGTGCGCCGAGAAGTCGCGTACGAGGACGGAGAACAGCTCGTCCAGCACGTCCTGGTCGAGGCCGGTCAGGCGGGCCTGCTCCAGGATCAGCTGGCCGTGGACGACGAGCGCGAAGAGCTGGCCGACGGCGAGGAGCAGGTCGAGGTCACGGCTCTGCTCCTCGTCCGGGGCGGCGGTGGTGACGAAGGCGCACAGCGCGTCGGCCTGCTCGCGGAAGCGGGCGACGTTCGCCACCTCGGCGTACGCGTCGAAGGCGGGGCGCCAGTCGTGGAAGCGTACGGAGCCCAGGCCCCGGGCCGGGCCCTGGCGGAAGAGGAAGTCGTCGTCGGCCGCGTCGAGGCGGGTCGGGACGGGCGCGTACTCGGCCGGGTCCAGCAGGTGGTTGCGCATGAACTTGAGGATCAGCGCGAGGTTGACGTGGACGGTGCCCTCCAGCTTGGGCAGGCCGCGGATCTCGACGGCCGCCTGCGCGAAGTACGTGTCCTTCTCGAAGCCCTTGGCGGCGATGACGTCCCACATCAGGTCGATGACCTTCTCGCCCTCCGTGGTCACCTTCATCTTCGTCATCGGGTTGAAGAGGAGGTACCGGCGGTCGTCGGGGCCGGCGGTGCGGAAGTAGTCGACGGCGCGGTCGCTGAAGAGCTTCATGCCGACGAGCCGGACGTACGCGTCGGCCAGCTCGCGGCGCACGTGCGGGAACGCGGTGACGGGGCGGCCGTAGAGGACGCGGTTCTGCGCGTGGGTGACGGCCTCGTACATCGCGTGCTCGCAGATGCCGATGGAGGCGGTGCAGAGGTTGAACTTGCCGACGTTGACGGTGTTGAGGGCGGCGTCGAAGGCGGCGCGGCCGGTGTGCAGGACGTCCTGCGCGCCGACCGGGTAGTCCTCCAGGCGGAACTCGCTGACGTACTTCGAGGAGTCGACGACGTTCTTCACCAGGTGGTACGCCGGGTGGCGGCTGTCGGCGGCGAAGAAGACGTAGCCGTCCGGGCCCTCGACGTCGGTGCGGCGGCCGAAGACGGAGACGAGACCGGCGGCGTTGCCGTTGCCGATGTAGTACTTGGAACCGGTGGCGCGGAACCCGGCCTCGCCGTCGGGCTCCAGCAGCATGTCGGTGGAGTAGATGTCGGCGCCGTGGGTCTTCTCGGACAGGCCGAAGGCGAACACCTCGCCCTGGGAGAGGAGTTCGGCGGCGCGTGCGCGGGCGGCGGCGTTGTCGCTCTGCCAGACGGGGCCGAGGCCGAGGATGGTCACCTGCCAGGCGTACCAGTAGTCGAGGCCGTAGAAGCCGAAGATCTCGTTGAGGGCGGCGATGCGGGCGGTGTCCCAGCGCTGGTCCGGCCGGCCGTCGGCGGCGGAGGCGGGGGTGAGGAAGGTGGCGAACAGGCCTTCCTTGGCGGAGAAGGCGATGAAGTCACCCAGCCAGGCGCGGGTGCGGTAGTCCTCGATCAGCTTCCGCTTGCCGCGCTCCTCGAACCAGTCGACGGTGGCGCGCAGCAGCCTGCTGGTCTCGGGGTCGAAGTGCTGCGGGTCGTAGGTGCGCGGGTTGAACAGCAGGGAGTCGGCCATGGAGGTTCGCCTTCCGAGGGATTGAGGGGTCGCCGGGTGCGGCGTTGACGAAGATGCGGGGGGCGGAGCGGCTCAGGCGCGCGGGCGGGGCGCGCCGATCCGGTGGACGGTGGCGAGTACGTCGTCGAGCCAGGCGATCGTCATGCGCTCGTACGCGATGCCGCCGCGCAGCACGACGTGCTGGAGTTCCTGTCCGGCGTCGGGCACTGCGGGGGCGTCGGGGCCGGTGAAGTCGCGCAGTTCTCCGGCGAGGTAGTGCGCGAGGCGGTCGCTGTGCACCTGGCGGTGCCGTTCGACCTCGCGGACCAGCGCGGCGGGGTCGTCGAAGGCCGCGCCGCGGATCTTGACGGCGAGGTCGTGCCGCAGGCTCTCGGGCTCGATCGGCTCGTGCAGCCACTGGGAGAGCGCGGCGCGGCCGGGGGCGGCGACGGAGTACTCCTTCTTGTCCGGCCGGCCCTGCTGTGCGACCTCGCGGACGACGAGCAGGCCGGCGCTCTCCATGCGCCCCAGCACGCGGTAGATCTGCTGGTGGGTGGCGGTCCAGAAGTAGCCGATGGACCGGCCGAAACGCCGGGCGAGCTCATAGCCTGAGCCCGGCTTCTCCAGCAGCGAGACGAGGATCGCGTGTTCGAGCGCCATGCCGCGATCTTTCTATGCAACTGGTTGCACAGACAAGCGGCTGCGCCCGGGTGAGACGCGACTCACCCCGGCGGCTCCCGGGCGGCGGCTCACCCCGGTGGCGGACCCGTCAGGCCGGGCGCGGGTAGACGCGGGACTGCTTCACGCTGCCGAACGCGAAGCTCGACTCGATCGAGGCGATGCCGGGGATGGCGTGGATCCGGTGCCGCACCAGGGCCTCGTAGGCCTCCAGGCTCTCGATGACGACCCTGAGCAGGTAGTCGCTGCTTCCGGCCATCAGGTAGCAGTCCTGGATGTGCTCGATGACGGCGACGTGCTCCTCGAAGACCCGCACCGCCTCGCCCGTGTGGCGCTCCAGCCGTATCCGGACGAACACGGTGATCGGGAGTCCGAAGGCGACCTGGTCGACCATGGCCGTATAGCCGCGGATCAGGCCCGCTTCCTCCAGCCGCCGGACCCGGCGCAGACAGGGGGAGGGGGACAGCCGGACGCGGTCGGCGAGGTCCTGGTTGGACAGCCGCCCGTCGGCCTGCAACTCACGGATGATCTGCAGATCGACTGCGTCCATCACCACTCCTTGGCCGTCCTTGGCAGATTCTGCCCCAAACCTATGCCTGGGAGGCAGAACTGGCAATCGGCTGCTTCGCACAAAGATCTAGCGTTGCCACATGGCCGGATCCGGCCCCCTTGAGGCTGGAGGAGCCGTCTTGGCGACACCGAACACCCCGCTCGCGACGGCGCCCCCGAAGGCCCCGGAAGCGGGCCGCGCACGGCTGTCCCCGCACGCGCGGGGGATGCTGGCGCTGCTGGTGACCGTGACCATCTGGGCCGCGTTCGCGCTCAGCGCCCGCGCGCTCAGCAGCTCCTCCCTGCTCCCCGCCGACGCCGCGCTGCTGCGCTTCGGCGTTCCGGTCCTCGTCCTGGCGCCCGCGCTGTGGCGGCGGCGCCGGCGGATCGCCGCGGTGCGCCCGGCGGCCGCCGCGAAGATCATCTGCGGGGCGGGGGTGCCGTTCTTCCTCGCCGCGATGTACGGCGGCTCGCTGACCTCGGCCGCGTTCGTCGGCTCGATCGTCCCCGGCATGGTGCCGCTGTTCGTCTCCGCGCTGATGGTCGCCGCGGGCCGCGGCGTGCCCCGCGGCACGCAGGTCGCCGGGCTCGCGCTGATCGCGGCCGGTGTGGTCGCCCTCGTCTGGCGCTACGTCGCCCCGCCGGACACCGGGGTGCTGGCCGGCGCCGGCGTGCTCCTCGTCGCCAGCGGGCTGTGGGCGCTGTACACGGTCGGGCTGAAGGAGGTGGACCTCGACCCCGTGGGCTCGATAGGTCTGCTCTGCCTGCCCTCGTTCGCCGTGATGGTGCTCCTGGTCGCGACGGGCGTGCTCCCCACCGGCATCGCCTCCGCCGCCGGCGGCGACATCCTGCTGTTCCTGGTGGTGCAGGGGCTCGGCGTCGGCCTCTGCGCCGGTCTGCTGTACGCGTTCGCCATCCGCAGGCTGGGCGCGGAGCGCAGCTCGGTCGTGGGCAGCCTCAGCCCGGTGGCCGTCGTACTGCTCGCCATCCCGCTGCTCCACGAGTCCCCGACCGTCGCCGTCCTCATCGGCGTGCCCCTGATCACCGCGGGGGTCGTCCTCGCCAACCGGCGCCCCCGGTCCGCGTCACGGCCCGAGCCCGAGCCCGAGCCCGAGCCCGAACCCCAGCCCGCGCCCGAGCCCCCCTCCCAGCCCGTGTCCCCCTCCCACCCCCGAGCCGAGGTTCCCGCAGATGCTTGAGCTCCTCCTTCCGCCGCCCGTCGACCCGCTGTGGGACCTGACCGAGGCCTTCGGCGCCGACGCGCGCCCCGAGCGGCTGAACCTGGTCCTCGGCGTCTACCGTGACCACACGGGCGGGACCCCGGTCATGGCGGCCGTGCGCGAGGCCGAGATACGGCTGGCGCAGCGCTCCGTCTCCAAGGAGTACCGCGGGCTCTCCGGCAATACCGCCTTCAACCGGGCGATGCTGTCGATGGTGCTGGGTTCCGGCGGGGCGGCCGAGCGGGCCGTGGCCGTCCAGACCGTCGCGGGCAGTGGGGCGCTGCGGCTGCTGGCGGACCTGATCTGCCGGACCCGCCCGGGCACGACGGTGTGGATCAGTGACCCCGCATACGTCAACCACCGGCCGATCCTGGAGGCCGCCGGGCTGACGGTGCGTACGTACGGCTGGGTCGACGCCGAGGGCCGCTCCGACACGGCGGGCATGCTGCGCGACCTCGCGGACGCGCGCCGCGACGACGTGGTGCTGCTCCAGGGCTGCTGCCACAACCCCACCGGGGTGGACCCGGACGCGGACGCCTGGGAGGCGCTCGCCGACCTCGCGGCCCGGGCCGGGTGGGTCCCGTTCGTCGACCTCGCGTACCACGGGCTCGGCGACGGCCTCGAAGCGGACCTCGCGGCCACCCGGATGCTCGCGGAGCGGGTGCCGGAGATGCTCATCGCCATCAGCTGCTCGAAGAACTTCGGGCTCTACAGCGACCGCACCGGATGCGCCGTGGTGCTGGGCGCGTCCCGCCAGTCGCTGCGGCACGTCGAGACGGCGCTGCAGAACGCCGCCCGGACCCTGTACTCGATGCCTCCGGAGCACGGCGCGGCCGTCGTGACGGCCATCTGGGAGGACGACGGGCTGCGGGCCGCCTGGCGGGCCGAGCTCGACGCCATGCGGGGCCGCATCGAGGACAACCGGACCGACCTGACGGCGCGCCTGGCCGCGCTCGGCTGGGACACCCAGGCGGCGTCGCTCGCACGCCAGAAGGGCATGTTCTCGATGCTGCCGCTCTCCCCGGAGCAGATGCTGCGGCTGCGCGGCGAGTTCGCCATCTACGGCACGACCGCGGGCCGGATCAACATCGCGGGCATATCGGCGGACCGGATCCCGTGTCTGGCGCGGGGCATCGCGGGAGTCCTCGAACGGACCGGCTGACGCCAGCCGTACTGGCGGTGGCGGCGGTCGGCCGGGCGGCCGACCGCCGCCGCCGTCAGTACACGTCCCGGACGTAGCGCTTGTCGGCGGCGAGCTGTTTGACGTACACGGCGGCCTCGCCCTCGGTCAGGCCGCCGTGGACGCGCGCGATCTCGCGCAGCGCCCGGTCCACGTCCTTGGCCATCCGGGAGGCGTCCCCGCAGACGTAGAAGTGCGCCCCGTCCTGGAGCCAGGACCACAGCTGCGGTCCGCGCTCGCGCATCCGGTCCTGTACGTAGACCTTGGCCCGCTGGTCGCGGGAGAAGGCGGTGTCGAGGCGGGTGAGGGTGCCGTCCGCGCGCAGGGCGCCCAGTTCGTCCTCGTAGTAGAACTCGGTCGCCCGGTGCTGCTCCCCGAAGAACAGCCAGTTCGGGGCTCGGTGGCCGCGGGCACGGCGTTCGTCGAGGAAGCCCAGGAACGGGGCCACGCCGGTGCCGGGGCCGACCATGATCATGGGGGTGGCCGGGTCGGCCGGCGGCCGGAAGGCCGGGGAGCGCCGGACGAAGACGGGGACGGGGGCGCCGTCCTCGGAGTCGGCGAGGAACGGCGAGCAGACGCCATGGCGGGGGCGGCCTGCGAGGTTCTCGTACCGGACGACGGAGACGGTCAGGGAGACCTGGTGCGGGTCGGTGAGCGGGCTGGAGGAAATGGAGTACAGGCGCGGCTGGAGGCGCCCGAGCACCTGCGCCCACTCGTGCGCCCCGGCCCGTACGGGGAACTCGGCCACCGCGTCCACGGCCTGGCGGCCCCAGCACCACTGGGCGAGGGCGTCCTTGTTGTCCGGGCGCAGCAGCCGGCGCAGTCCGTGGTCGCCGCTGCGTTCGGCGAGGAAGCGGAGCAGGCCGGGGGTGATCTTCGTGATGTCGAGGTGGTGGCGCAGCGCCCCGGCCCAGGCGACCGGTCCGGGGCCGGTGGCCGCCGCGCCGGCGCTCGCCCCGGGGTGCACCTCCGCGGAGGCGTCGGTTGCGGTGACCTCCAGCCATTCGGCCACGAGGTCCGGCGCGTTGACGGGGTGGATGCCGAGCGCGTCCCCCGTCTCGTAGCCGAGCGGGACCTCGCTGTCGCGGGTGTCGAAGGTGAAGCGGCGCACCTCCTTGGCCGAGCCGGGCAGGCTGAGCAGCCGGTTGCCGACGAGGCGGGCGGTGACCGGCGCGGGCGTGCGCACCCCTCCCCCGGCGGCCGGTGCGGATCCCCCGGAGGCCGGGTTCGCGGGCCGGCCCGGAGCCCTGCCCACGCCCTGGAGGGAGGTCAGCACCTGCTCCAGCCAGGCGGCCGCCGACGCCTCGTAGTCGGGCTCGCAGTCCGTACGGGGAGCCAGCCGGACGCCGCCCAGCTCCCCGAGGCGCTCGTCCAGGCGGCGGCCGTGTCCGCAGAAGTCGCTGTACGAGGAGTCCCCGAGGGCGAGGACGGCGTAGCGGCGGCCGTCCAGGCGCGGGGAGTCGGCGGCGGCCAGCGCGTCCCAGAAGGCGGCCCCGTTGTCGGGGGCGTCGCCGTCGCCGAAGGTGCTGGTGATCACGAGGAGGTCGGCGGAGTCGGGGAGGGCGCCGGGGTGGGTGGCGTCCATGTCGAGGAGCGCCGCCCGATGGCCGGCCGCGGTGAGCTCGCGGACCGCGGCGGCGGCGAACTCCTCGGCGTTGCCGGTCTGCGAGGCCCACAGGACGGCCACCTCGCGCCCGGACGCGGCGTCGCCGGCCGCATCCGGCGCGGACCGGCCGACCCGCGAGTACAGCCCGGCGAGCACGCCGTTCACCCAGCGGGCGTGTTCCTCGCTGAACGGCGCGCCGGGCGGGAGTACGGGAATGCCGGGCAGGCCCGATCCCAGTCCGGCGAGGAAGCCGACGAGGTACTGGCGCTCGTGCTCGGCGAGGACCGGCGGCGGCCCGGTCTCGATGCCGAACGCGGTGGCCGGTCCGGGTGCGACGCCCGTCGGCAGGACCGGCGACTGGGCCTGGACCTGGGCCGACGCGGGGCCCGCCGCACCCGCCGCACCCGCGAGGCCCGGGACGCCCTCGACGCCCGTCGCCGTCGCGGTCGCCGGGGAGCGCCCCGCCGTGACCGCGGTGGCGACCTTCGTCAGGGTCACCGCGCAGACCTTGAACTCGGGCTGGAAGGAGAGCGGGTCGACGGCGTCGCTGGTCACCGCGTTGATGCTCAGGTACTCGCCGAACAGGTCGTTCCAGTGGAACGGCGCGAAGCAGCAGCCCGGCCGCACCCGGTCGGTGACCAGCGCGGGCAGCACGGCCCGGCCGCGCCGCGAGGCCACCTCGACCGTGTCGCCGTCCTCGACGCCCAGCTCGCGCGCGTCCTGCGGGTGGAGTTCCACGAACGGCCCGGGGTTGAGCTTGTTGAGCTTGGCCACCTTCCCCGTCTTGGTCAGGGTGTGCCACTGGTGCGGGAGCCGCCCGGTGTTCAGGACGTACGGGAACTCGTCGTCCGGCATCTCGGCCGACGGGATGTGCGGGCGGGCGAAGAAAACGGCCCGGCCGCTCGACGTCGGGAACACCGGCCCGGCGGCATCGGCGCCGCCGTCGACGTAGCGGATCGGGTTGCGGTCCGGGCCGTCGGCGCTGGGAGCGGGCCACTGGACGGGGGTGGCGCGCAGCCGCTCGTAGGAGACGCCGCGCAGGTCGTAGCCGGTCTTGGGGTTGGCGGCGCCCTTGAGCTCCTCGAAGACCTGCTCCGCGCTGTCGTAGGTGAAGGCGTCCGCGTAGCCCATCGCGCAGGCGACTTGCGCGATGATCCGCCAGTCGGCCAGGGCCTCGCCGGGCGGGTCCGCGGCGGGCCGGGCGAGGGTGAGGTTGCGCTCGCTGTTGATCAGGACGCCCTCGGTCTCGGTCCACAGGGCGGCCGGCAGGACGACATCGGCGTAGGCGTTGGTCTCGGTCTCGGCGAAGACGTCCTGGGTGATGACGAAGTCGGCGGCCTCCAGGCCCTCGATGACCGTCTTGCGGTTGGCGACCGAGGCGACGGGGTTGGTGCAGATGATCCAGCAGGCCTTGATCTCACCGTCGGCGAGCCGCCGGAACATCTCGATCGTGCCCTGCCCGGAGCCGTCGGCGCGCAGGGCACCCGGCTCCAGTCCCCACAGCTGCTCGGTGAAGGCGCGGTCCCCGTCGACGAGCACCGAACGCTGGCCCGGCAGGCCGGGTCCCATGTAGCCCATCTCGCGGCCGCCCATGGCGTTGGGCTGGCCGGTGAGGGAGAAGGGGCCGCTGCCCGGACGGCAGATCTTGCCCGTGGCGAGGTGCAGGTTGATCAGGGCGTTGGTGTTCCAGGTTCCGTGGGTGGACTGGTTGAGCCCCATCGTCCAGCAGCTCGTCCACTCCCCCGCCCGCCCGATCCACTCCGCCGCCGTGCGCAGGTCGGCCTCGGGTATTGCGGTGATCTCCGCGACGGTGGCGGGCGGGTAGTCGGCGAGGAACTCGGGCATTGCCTCCCAGCCCTCGGTGTGGCCGGCGATGAAGTCGGGGTCGGTGTGGCCGTTCTCGACGAGCAGGTGGAGCAGCCCGTTGAGCAGCGCGAGGTCGGTCCCGGGGCGGACGGGCAGGAAGAGGTCGGCCTTGTCGGCGGTGGCGCTGCGGCGCGGGTCGACGACGATCAGCTTGGCGCCCGCTTTGACCCGGTCCATCATGCGCAGGAACAGGATGGGGTGGCAGTCGGCCATGTTGGAGCCGATGACGAGGAAGACGTCGGCGCGGTCGAGGTCGTCGTACGAGCCGGGCGGGCCGTCGGCGCCGAGCGACAGTTTGTAGCCGGTGCCCGCGCTGGCCATGCACAGGCGCGAGTTGGACTCGATCTGGTTCGTCCGGACGAACCCCTTGGCGAGCTTGTTGGCGAGGTACTGCGCCTCCAGGCTCATCTGCCCGGACACGTAGAAGGCGAGGGCGTCGGGACCGTGCTCGTCCACGATGGCCCGCAGCCGCCGCCCGGTCTCGGCGATCGCGTCGTCGGCGGGCACCGGGCGCGGCTCGGCGTCCCGCTCGGGGCGCAGCAGCGCGGTGGTCAGGCGGCCGGGCGCCGCGAGCATGTCGGCGGTCGTCGCGCCCTTGGTGCACAGGCGGCCGCGGTTGGCGGGATGGGCCTTGTCCCCGGTCGCCCGCAGGACCGTGCGCCTGCCGTCCGGGCCCACCCCGATGTCGAGGAGCATGCCGCATCCGACGCCGCAGTACGAGCAGACCGTCCGCACCTGTCCGGTGCCGGCCGAGGAGTCCGGTAGAGCCACGGGGCGGGTTCCTCTCATGATCGGATCACGCTCAGCGACCGTACCAACGGTTCCTTACGCCCATGTCACATCGCGCTCACGCCGGGTCCTGGAGGTGTGTGTCCCGCGGTCTTCAGGTCATGTGTCCCGGACTATTGACTCTGCATGCGGCAGTCGCGATTCTCCTCGACCATGACCCCTCACCCGCACGGTGGGCGCAGACCTCTCGCGCTCCTGGTGTTACTCCTCAGCATGGTGGCCATGACACTCGGCCCCGCGTCCGGCGCCTCGGCCGATCCCGGCTGGTGGAACCCGACGGCCCGCCCGGCTCCCGATTCCCAGGTCAACGTGACGGGCGAGCCCTTCAAGGGCACGGACGCCCAGGGACAGGTACGGGGCTTCGTCGACGCCCACGACCACATCATGTCGAACGAGGCCTTCGGCGGCCGGCTGATCTGCGGCAAGGCCTTCTCCGAGCTGGGGGTGGCGGACGCCCTCAAGGACTGCCCGGAGCACTATCCCGACGGCTCCCTAGCGGTCTTCGACTTCATCACCAAGGGCGGGGACGGCAAGCACGACCCCGACGGCTGGCCGACCTTCAAGGACTGGCCCGCGCACGACTCGCTGACCCACCAGCAGAACTACTACGCCTGGATCGAGCGGGCCTGGCGCGGCGGGCAGCGGGTGCTGGTCAACGACCTCGTGACCAACGGGGTGATCTGCTCGGTCTACTTCTTCAAGGACCGCTCCTGTGACGAGATGACCTCCATCCGTCTCCAGGCGCAGAAGACGTACGACATGCAGGCGTACGTGGACAAGATGTACGGCGGCGCGGGCAAGGGCTGGTTCCGGATCGTCACCGACTCCGCGCAGGCCCGCGAGGTCATCGCGCAGGGCAAGCTGGCGGTGATCCTGGGCGTCGAGACCTCCGAGCCGTTCGGCTGCAAGATGATCCTGGACGTCGCGCAGTGCTCCAAGGCCGACATCGACCGGGGCCTCGACGAGCTGCACCGGCTCGGGGTGCGCAGCATGTTCCTGTGCCACAAGTTCGACAACGCGCTGTGCGGGGTCCGCTTCGACGAGGGCGCCCTCGGTACGGCGATCAACGTGGGCCAGTTCCTGTCGACCGGCACGTTCTGGCAGACGGAGGAGTGCAAGGGGCCGCAGCACGACAACCCCATCGGCCTCGCGGCGGCGCCCGCGGCGCAGAAGGAGTTGCCGGCGGGGGTCTCGGTGCCCCGGTACGCGGCGGGCGCCCGGTGCAACACCCGCGGTCTGACCGACCTCGGTGAGTACGCGGTGCGCGGCATGATGAAACGCAAGATGATGCTGGAAGTCGACCACATGAGCGTCAAGGCCGCGGGCCGGGCCTTCGACATCCTGGAAGCCGAGTCGTACCCGGGTGTGATCTCCTCGCACAGCTGGATGGACATGGACTGGCTGGAGCGGCTGTACAAGCTGGGCGGGTTCGCCGCGCAGTACATGAACGGCAGCGAGGCGTTCAGCGCGGAGGCGAAGCGCACGGATGCGCTGCGCGACAAGTACCAGGTCGGGTACGGCTACGGCACCGACATGAACGGCGTCGGCGGCTGGCCGGGCCCGCGCGGGGCGAACACCTCGAACCCGGTGACGTACCCGTTCCGCAGCGTCGACGGCGGTTCCGTCATCGACAAGCAGACCACCGGGCAGCGCACGTGGGACCTGAACACCGACGGCGCCTCGCACTACGGCCTGGTGCCGGACTGGATCGAGGACATCCGGCTCGTCGGCGGGCAGGGCGTCGTGGACGACCTGTTCAATGGCGCCGAGTCCTACCTCCGCACCTGGGGGGCCTCGGAGAAGCACAAGGCCGGGGTGAACCTCGCGGCGGGCGCGCCCGCCTCCGCCAGCTCCTCGGAGTGGAACCCGTTCACGAGCTACGCGCCGGGCAGGGCGGTGGACGGCAACACCGGCTCCCGCTGGGCCAGCGACTGGAGCGACGACCAGTGGCTCCAGGTCGACCTCGGATCCGCGAACCTGGTCTCGCGGGTCACCCTGGACTGGGAGGCCGCGTACGGGAAGGCGTACCGTGTCGAGGTCTCGACCGACGGCACGAGCTGGCAGACCGCGTGGTCCACGACCACGGGTGACGGCGGCCTGGACACGGCGCGGTTCGCCGGCGTCACGGCCCGCCACGTACGGATCCACGGGGTGCAGCGCGGCACCAAGTGGGGCTACTCCCTGCACGAGGTCGGCGTCTACAGCAGCTGACCGCGCCGGGGCGGGCGGGCGATGACGGCCGCCCGCCCCCGCGCGAGAACCGGAGGGAACCACGCATGGCACGGATGCCGTCGGCCGAGCGGCGCCGGCAGTTGACCGAGGCGGCGATCCGGGCGATGACCCGCGACGGCGTCGCCAGGACGACCACGCGGTCGATCGCCGCCGAGGCGGGCGTGTCGCTGAGCGTCTTCCACTACTGCTTCGACTCCAAGCAGGCGCTGCTGGAGTCGGTCATCACGACGATCGCCGACCACTCGGTGTCGCTGGCCAAGGAGGCGATCCGGCCGCGGGCCACCCTGCGGGAGACGATCCGGGCCGGGTTCCAGGCCTACTGGGACCACGTGGTGGCCCACCCCGGCGAGCACATGCTCACGTACGAGCTCACCCAGTACGCGCTGCGCCAGCCAGGGTTCGAGCAGCTGGCGCGACGCCAGTACGAGCTGTACTCCACGACCTACGGCGAGCTCATCGAGCAGCTCCGGCGCAGCGTGCGCTTCGAGCTCCGGGTCCCCGTCCCCGTGCTGGCCCGCTACCTGGCGGCGATGACGGACGGGCTGACCCTGAACTTCCTCGTCCTCGGCGACGACACGGCCGCGGCGGCCGTCCTCGACATGGTCACCGACCACGTCGCCGGCCTCATCCTCGACGACACGCCCGTCGCACTGGCCTAGGCCCTGTCGGGGCGGCTCAGTCGAGCGGCGGGTGCGCCTCCGGGTGGGCGTTCCACCACCGGCGGTGGAAGGGGTTGTTGTCGATGTTGGCGAGGTACGCCCCGGCGGCCGCCCGGTAGAGGAGTTCCGCCTGGGGCGCTGAGACCGCCGAGCGGTTCCAGGCGAGGCGGATGCGGCCCGTGATCGGGGTGCCGAGCAGCGGGCGCATCACGGTGCCCTCCACGCCGGGCGCGGTGGGCTGGGTGAGGGAAATCGCGCGGCCCGCCGCGACCAGGTCGTGGCGCATCTTGCGGTCGGTGATCCGGTAGCGCAGCGAGGGGACGAAGCCGGCCTTCGCGCAGGCCTCGACGAGGGCCTCGGGGCCGCCGTCGTCGTCCTCGACCAGCGTCATCCACTGCTCGCCGGCCAGGTCGGCCAGATCGAGGACCTCCCGGCCGGCGAGGGGGTGGCCGGTGGACATCCGGATGCAGAACGGCTCCTTGGGCACCAGGGTCCGGGCCACGGCTCCCCGGGGCACCGCGACCTCGTGGTCGTTGACCTCCCCGTAGACGACGACGTCGTAGCGGCCCGCGCCGAGCATCCGTACCAGCGAGGTCACCGAGTGCTCCACGTCGACGGTGATCTCCCGCCCGGACAGGGTCAGGTCGGTCCGCGCGAGCAGGGCATCGATCAGCACGAGCAGGATGCAGCCGAGCCGCAGCGGAGCGGCCTCGGTCGCCATGGCGCGGGTCTCGGCGCCGAGGGCGTCCATCTCGCTCAGCACCCGGCGTGCCTTGGCGAGGACGAACTGACCCAGCGGGGTGGGCTCCACGCCGTGTCGGCCGCGGACGAACAGCTCGCCTCCCGTGACCCGTTCGATCCGGCGCAGCTGGGCGGAGAGCGCGGGCTGGGAGACCCCCAGGCGCCGTGCCGCGCCGCCCAGACTGCCGACTTCCGCTATCTGGCAGACGGCTTGCAGATGCCTCAACTCCAGCTGCATCCGGGCAGCTTACGCAGCGTGACCCCAACGCACCATAACGCGGACCTTATGTGCTCAGGGATGTCCCAATCTCGCCATGTCCACGCTCATACTCGGCGGCGAACAGCCGGACCACATCCCCTTCACGAACCCCCCACACGATCGGAGTGGACTCTTGCAGCCCACCAGATGGATGGCCTCCGTGGCGGCGCTGGCGCTGACCGCGGGCCTCACCGGAGCGCTGGCCGGTACCGCGTCGGCCGCGCAGCCGGCCCGGGAGCGGTCACAGCCCGCCCCCACGTCAGCCGAGCGCGCGGTAGCCGCCGCGGACGCCGCGGTCCGCAGCGGCCTCGACACGCTGGTCAACTCACCTCAGCAACGGTACGAGCGGCGCCTGGTCACCCCCTGGGTGCAGGACCTCTACTCCGTCGCCTACGAGCGCAGCTACCGCGGCCTGCCCGTCGTCGGCGGCGACGCGGTCGTGCTCGCCGACGGCGCGGGCAAGGTCCGCGCCCTCCAGTCGGCCTCGGCCAAGGCGATCGACGTGGCGACCACGCCGACCGTGACCGCGAAGACGGCGGAAGCCACCTCGCGGGGCGAGCTGGCGAAGGTCGACAAGGTCCTCGACAGCCGCCTCGTCGTCCGGCTCAAGGACGACCGGCAGATCCTGGCCTGGGAGACCGTGCTGTCCGGCCGGACGAAGACGGCGCCCAGCAAGCTGCACGTCTTCGTGGACGCCCGGACCGGCAAGGTCGTCGACCGCCACGACGAGGTCGTCGCGGGCAGCGGCAACAGCAAGTGGAACGGCCCGAACCCGCTGACCCTCGACACCACCGCCTCGGGCGGCACGTACTCGCTGCGCGACCCGAACCGGCCGGGCCTGAGCTGCGCCGACTACAGCACCGGCAGCGTCTTCTCGAAGTCGTCCGACTCCTGGGGCACCGGCAACGCCACCTCCAAGGAGACCGGCTGCACGGACCTGATGTTCGCGGCGCAGAAGCAGTGGGACATGCTGAGCCAGTGGCTCGGCCGCAACGGCGTCAACGGCAACGGCCGCAGCTTCCCCGGCAAGGTCGGCCTGAACGACCTGAACGCCTACTGGGACGGCAGCTCGGTCACCATCGGCCACAACAGCGCCAACGAGTGGATCGCCGGCATCGACGTGGTGGGCCACGAGTACGGGCACGCCATCGACTCCAACACCCCCGGCGGCACCAGCGGCCAGGAGTCCGGGCTGGGCGAGGGCACCGGCGACATCTTCGGCGCGCTCACCGAGGCGTACGCCAACGAGCCCGCCCCGTACGACGTCCCGGACTACACCGTCGGCGAGATGATCAACCTCCAGGGCCGTGGGCCGATCCGGAACATGTACAACCCGCCGGCCGTCAACAACGACCCGGCCTGCTACAGCTCCGCGATACCCGGCACCGAGGTGCACGCGGCCGCCGGACCCCTGAACCACTGGTTCTACCTGCTGGCCGAGGGCACCAACCCGGGCGGCGGCAAGCCCGGCAGCTCCACCTGCAACTCCAGCACGCTGACCGGCGTGGGCGTCCAGAACGCCGGCAAGATCTTCTACGGAGGCATGCTGCTCAAGACGAGCGGCATGTCGTACAAGAAGTACCGGACGGCGACCCTCAGTTCCGCCAAGTCGCTCGACCCCGCCACCTGCAACCTGTTCAACAAGACCAAGGCCGCCTGGGACGCCATCAGCGTGCCCGCCCAGTCCGCCGACCCGACCTGCACGCCGAGCGGCCAGAACGACGACTTCTCGCTCGCGCTGAACCCGGCCTCGGGCACCGTCCAGCAGGGCGGCTCCGTGACCACCACCGTGGCGACCAGCACCACCACCGGATCCGCGCAGCAGGTGACGCTCACTGCCACCGGCCTGCCGGCCGGGGTGAGCGCCTCCTTCAGCCCGGCCACCGTCCAGTCCGGGCAGTCCTCGACGCTGACGCTGTCCGCGAGCTCCAGCGCGGCGCCCGGGGCGTCGACCGTCACGGTCAAGGGCCAGGGCCCGAGCCTCGCGCACACCGTCGACTACGCGCTCAGCGTCGGCGGCACCACCACGCCCACCGACCCGCCGGACATCAGCGTCGACAACGTGCGGGCGCACCTGACCCAGTTCAACACGATCGCCTCCCAGAACGGCGGCAACCGCCGGGCGGGCAGCGCCGGTTACACGCAGTCGCTGGCGTACGTGAAGGGCAAGCTGCAGGCCGCCGGATACACGGTGACCGAGCAGAACTGCACCTCCTGCACCTACCCGTCGAACAACCTGATCGCCGACTGGCCCGGCGGCCCGGCCGACCAGGTCGTCATGTTCGGCGCCCACCTCGACGGCGTCTCGGCCGGCCCCGGCATCAACGACAACGGCTCGGGGTCCGCGACCCTGCTGGAGAACGCGCTGGTCCTGGCCCAGAAGAACCCCACCATGACCAAGCACGTGCGCTTCGCCTGGTGGACCGACGAGGAGCAGGGCCTCAACGGCTCGGAGTTCTACGTGGGCCGGCTCGGCAGCGCCGAGAAGGCCGCCATCAAGGGCTACTACAACTTCGACATGGTCGGCTCGCCCAACGGCGGCTACTTCATCAACAACGTCAACTCCGCCACCGCCGCGCCCCTGAAGGCGTACTGGACCTCGCTGAACCTCGCCCCCGAGGAGAACACCGAGGGCCAGGGCCGCAGTGACGACTACTCCTTCCAGCAGGCCGGCATCCCCACCTCCGGCTACGCGGCGGGCGCCAGCGCCCGCAAGACCTCGGCTCAGGCCACGAAGTGGGGCGGCACCGCGAACTCGGCGTACGACGCCTGCTACCACAGCTCCTGCGACACCGCGAGCAACATCAACGCGACCGTCCTCGACCGCAGTGCCGACGGCGTCGCCTACGCGGTCTGGAAGCAGGCCGTCGGCGGTGACACCCCCGCGCAGGACTTCTCGATCAGCACCTCCCCGGCAGCCGGCTCCGCGAACCCGGGCGGCAGCGTCACCTCCACGGTGAACACCACCACCGTGAGCGGCGCCGCCCAGACCGTCGCCCTGTCGGTCTCCGGCGCGCCCGCCGGCGTCACCGCGACGCTCAGCCCGTCCTCCGTCCAGTCCGGCAGCTCCTCGACGCTCACCGTCCAGGTCGGCGCGGGCGCCGCGCAGGGCACGTACACCCTGACCGTCACCGGCAGCGGCACCACCAGCCACGCCACCACCTACACCCTGACCGTCGGGGGCGGCGGCGGCACCTGCACCCCGCGCCAGCTCGTCGTCAACGGCGGCTTCGAGAACGGCAGCGGCCCCTGGACCGCCACGTCCGGGGTCATCACCAACCAGTCCGGCCAGGCCCCGCACGCCGGCTCGTACATGGCGTGGCTGAACGGCTGGGGCTCCTCCCGTACGGACAGCGCCTCGCAGTCGCTGACCATTCCGTCCGGGTGCACCTCGCACCAGCTGGCCTTCTACCTGCACATCGACACCGACGAGTACGAGGACGTGGTCTACGACCGGTTCACCGTCTCCGTCGGCGGCCAGACCCTGGCGACCCTGTCCAACGTGGACGCGGGCTCCGGGTACGCGCTGAAGACCTACGACGTCTCCCGGTTCGCCGGCCAGACCGTCACCCTCCAGTTCAAGGGCGTGGAGGACCAGTCCCTCCAGACCTCCTTCGTGGTGGACGACGTCACCCTCCAGGTGAGCTGACACCCGCCCGCACCACCACCGGGCGGCATGCCCCCGGCCCCCGGCCAGGGGCGTGCCGCCCGGCTCGCGCGGCTAGGCCCAGTCGGCTCCGGCCCGGCCCAGGAGGGTGCTGAGGACCTCGTACAGGACCGGCTCCGGATCGGCCTCGCCCTTCGGGGAGCGCCAGGCGACGAACCCGTCGGGTCGGACCAGGATCGCGCCCTCCGGGGTCACGCCGTGGACCTCGGCCCAGTCGCCCCCGTCGTCCTCGGGGAGCAGACCGGCGTCCGGCCCGGTGCCGACCTCGTACGCCTCCAGGCGCATGTTCAGGCGCTGGCCGACGCGCCTCGCCGCCCGGCCCCAGCGGGTGCCCTCGGCGCTGAGCAGGACGAACGAGCGCTCGTACAGGTCGAGGGTGGAGATCCGCTCGCCGGCCCGGCGCAGCCACATGTGCGGTGCCCGGGAGCCCGGATCGCCCGCCAGCCGCATCTGCTCGGGCACGATCGGCTGCTCGGCGTCGCCGCCCACGACGGCGCCCGCGTTGTAGCGGTACCCCATGGCGACGGAGAGGACCCCGCCCTGCCGTCCGCCACCCCCGCCGGGGGCCGGGGCGTACCCGGGGTGGCTGTGCTCCGCCGAGCGGGCCGAGGCGCGCTCGCTCGTCGCCCGGGCCACCGGCAGGCGCTCGGCCTCGTACGTCAGGAGCAGCCGGGGGTGCGCGGCGCCCTCCAGTACGGCGGCCAGCTTCCAGGCGAGGTTGTGCGCGTCCTGGATGCCGGTGTTGGAGCCGAACGCCCCGGTCGGGGACATCTCGTGCGCGGAGTCGCCGACGAGGAACACCCGGCCGGACGCGTAGTGCCGTGCCACCCGTTCGGCGGCGTGCCACTGGGCCTTCCCGGTGATCTCCACGTCCAGGTCGGGGGCGCCGATCGCGCGCCGGATGTGGTCCGCGCAGCGCTCGTCGGTGAAGTCCTCCAGGGTCTCGCCCTGGTCGGGGTGCCAGGGCGCGTGGAAGACCCACTTCTCCTCGTTGTCCACGGGGAGCAGCGCCCCGTCGGCGCCGGGCTTGGTCAGGTAGCAGACGATGAAGCGCCGGTCGCCGACGACCTGTGCGAGCCCGCGGGAGCGGAAGGTGATGCTGACGTTGTGGAACAGGTCTCCGGGGCCGCTCTGGCCGATGCGCAGCTGTTCGCGGACGGGGCTGCGCGGCCCGTCGGCCGCGACGAGGTAGTCCGCCCGGACCGTGCTGTGCTCGCCCGTCTCGCGGTTCTTCACGAGCGCGGTCACCCCGGTGTCGTCCTGTTCGAACGACAGGAGTTCCATGGAGAACCGCAGGTCGGCGCCGAGGGTCGGGGTCACCGACATCAGGACCGGCTCGATGTCGTTCTGGCTGCACAGGCACCACGTCGACGGGCTGAAGCGCGCGATCGCGCCGCCCGCGTCGATCTCCTTGAACAGCCACTCCTGGTCGTCGCCGGTCAGCGAGCCGCCCTGGAGGATCCCGTGGTTGTCCGCCAGGACCGAGGCGGCCGCCCGGATCGCCTCCTCGACGCCGGCGACGCGGAACACCTCCATCGTCCTTACGTTGATGCCGCGCCCGCGTGGGTGCTTCGACGTGCCCGAGTGCTTTTCGACCAGCATGTGCCTGATGCCGTGACGGCCCAGGAACAGCGAGGTGCACAGGCCCACGAGTGAGCCGCCCACGATGAGGACCGGCACGCGGTGGTCGACGTGTTCTTCCATCAGTTGCTCCAGCTCCTGCCGCCCGAGGGGGAATGCTCTTTTCATGCCCTTTTCCGGGACATTCCCCCCGCCCCTTCACCCGCATGGTTCTCCCGTCTCGCGCCGGTGGCCGTACCGGACGACGATCGGTTTCGGTAGTGCCACCCGTGACCGGGTGCTGACAGACCGCATCCGCAGGTGGTCACCCACGCGGATTCCACGAGCGACCGGCGACATGCCACCGGCTGTGGCGACCGGGTCTCGAAGGAGTGTGAAAGATGACAACCGTGTCGGAACGGATATCGCAGTCCGCCTTCGACGGCTCGAGACTTCGGGTCGTGCTGCTGCTGGACCTGTACGACGGAGCCCAGAAGCAGTTCCTGGAGGTCTACGAGCATCTGCGCAACCAGGTGTCGTCCGTCCCCGGACACATCAGCGACGAGCTGTGCCAGTCGATCGAGAACCCCTCGCAGTGGCTCATCACCAGCGAATGGGAGAGCGCCTCCCCCTTCCTGGCCTGGGTGGGCAGCGAAGAGCACGTGAAGACGGTGCGGCCGTTGCACGGCTGCGTACGGGACACCCGGTCGCTGCGCTTCAGCGTGCTGCAGGAGACGGCCGGCCAGGGCGGAAAGGCCCTCGCCGGCGTTCCGGACACGATCGGCGGCGGTCTGCGGGCGACGCCCCGGCACGGGGACGGCGTGGTGCGCCACGCCCTCACCTTCACCGTCAAGCCGGGCAGCGAGGCCGCCGTCGCGGAGCTGCTGGCCGGGTACACCTCCCCCCGCGCCCGGGTCGACGACAACACCCTGTTGCGGCGCAGCTCGGTCTTCATGCACGGAAACCGCGTGGTCCGGGCGATGGAGGTGGAGGGGGACCTGACGGCGGCGCTGCGCCATGTGGCGCAACAGCCCGAGGTCAGGGCCCTCGAAGAGGCCATCAACCCGTACCTGGAGCAGGACCGGGACCTCGGCGACCCGGATTCGGCGCGGGTGTTCTTCACCCGGGCGGCCCTGCCGGTGGTGCACCGGGTGGCGGCGGGCGGCGACGAGCCGGCGGACGTCCGGCGGCACGCGCTGTTCTACCCCGCCAAGAAGGGCTGCGGAACCGCGCTCGCCAAGCTGCTCGCGGGCCAGGACGAGGCGGCCGCCGACGATCCGACGAATCCCATCGCGGGCAGCACCGTCTTCCAGCGCGACGACATCGTCGTCCGTCTCCTCGACGTGCGCGGCCCGATCGACGCCCGGCCCGCCCTGGCGCTCGGCATCGAGGGCGGCAAGAAGGCGGCCGTGCTGGCGCGGCTCCTGGACGAGGCCAAGGACGGTGTCCTGGCCTCCGACGAGGAGGTGGCGCGCTGCCTCGAACGTTGCAGCATGCGGCTGATCACCGACCGGCGGACGTCGGAGGCCTCCTGACCCATCCGCCCGGCCGCACGCCCCGGCCGGCCCTACGGACGATCGCCCCGAGCCCGGCAGGACGCCGGACTCGGGGCGATGTCGTGGTGGCGGACGCCGCTCAGACGGACAGCGGCACCGTGCACTCGAAGGCGTGCAGGTACGGGTTGACCGGCCGGATCTCACCGAGCACCAGACCGGCGGCGGTCATCCGGTTGACCAGGCTTTCCTTGGTGTGCTTGGCGCCGCCCACGTTGAGCAGCAGCATCAGGTCCATGGCGGTGGTGAACTTCATCGACGGGGTGTCGTCGACGAGGTTCTCGATGACCACGACCCTGGCTCCGGGGCGGGCCGCCTCGATGACGTTGCGCAGGGTCCTGCGGGTGCTGTCGTCGTCCCACTCCAGGATGTTCTTGATGATGTAGAGGTCGGCCTCGACCGGGATGTCCTCGCGGCAGTCCCCGGCGACGATGCTGGCGCGCGCCGCCAGGGCGCCGCCCTCGCGCAGCCGCGGATCCGCCCGCTCCACCACGCCGGGCAGGTCGAGCAGGGTTCCCCGTACCTCGGGGTGCTTCTCCAGCAGACTGGCCAGGACGTGGCCCTGGCCGCCGCCGATGTCCGCCACCACCGAGATCCCGGTGAGGTCGAGGAGTTCCGCGACGTCGAGCGCCGACTGGGCGCTGGAGGTGGTCATCGCCCGGTTGAAGACGTGGGCCGACTCGTGCGCGTCCTCGTGCAGGTAGTCGAAGAACCCCTTGCCGTACAGCTCGTGGAAGATGGTGCCGCCGGAGCGCACCGCGTCGTCGAGGCGCGGCCAGGCCTGCCAGGTCCAGGGCTCGGTGCACCACAGGGTGATGTAGCGCAGGCTGTGCGGGTCGTCCTCGCGCAGCAGCCGGGACATCTCGGTGTGCGCGAACTTCCCGTCCTCGGTCTCGACGAAGATCCCGTAGCAGGTCAGCGCGCGGAGCAGGCGCCGCAGGGGCTGTGTCTCGCACTCCAGGGCCTCCGCCAGTTCCGCCGCGGTGGCGGGCGACTGGCCGAGCGCGTCGGCGACGCCGAGGCGGGCGGCCGCCCGGACCGCGGCGGCGCAGGCCGCTCCGAAGACGAGTTCGCGCAGGCGCATCGCCGGCTGCGGGGCGGGGGCGCTCTCCGTGGTGAGGGGGATGACGGTGGGTTCGATGGTGGGGGTGGCGATGGTGGTGGGGGTGGTACTTACCGTGGTCATACGGCCTCGATTCTCCTGAGGATGACGGGGGGCACCGGTCAGCACATTCCGGCGGGCTCGGAGAGCGCGCAGCTGTTGCGGGTGAACGTGTTGCCGGTTCCGGTGCCCCGGTTGGCCAGGTCCACCGACTTGTTGCCCGTCACCACGTTGTCCTTGATGACGTTGTCGGTGTTCGCCGCGCCCACGAAGCTCTGGAACAGCACGATCCCGCCCGACAGCGGCGAGGATCCGACGTTGTCGGTGATGGAGTTCCCGCGCACGACCGTCTTCTCGGCTCCGGTGAGGACGATGCCGCTGCCCTGGATGGCCGGGAGGCGGGTGGTGGCGGGGCAGAACTTGTTGTTCGCGCGGACCTGGTTGTCCCGGACGGTCATGGCCCCGGCGCGGGGGGTGCCCTCGTCCCCTACGACGAACACGCCGCCGCAGTTGCCGGTGAGGGTGTTGCCGCTGACGGTGAGGTTGCGGACGCGGCGGACCGTGATGCCGATCCGGTTGCCGGTCGCGGTGTTGTCGCGGATCACGGAGCGGAGGGTGTCGGTGGCCCCGCCCTCGTGTTCGACGGTGTTGGCGATGAAGAGGCCGGACTCCCCGTTGTCGCGCGCGGTGTTGTCGCGGAACACGGCACGGGTGGACATCTGCTGGGCGATGCCCCAGACCTTGTTGTTCTCGGCGGTCACGTGCTCGACCCGCATCCGGTCGGTGCTGCTGGCCCAGATGCCGGACTTGGCGAAGCCGGACACGCTGAGCCCCTTGAGGGTGACCCGCTCGACGCTCTTCTCCGCGGACCCTATGACGCAGATTCCGTTGCCCGCCGCGGCGCAGGCGTTGCCGGCGGCCGGCGCGGTCGCGGGCGGCGTGATCACGGTGCGGCCCTGGCCGTACCCGCGCAGGGTCAGCCGCTTCGTGATGAGCACGCTCTCCTGGTAGGTGCCCGGGAGTACGAGGACGGTGTCTCCCGGGCTCGCGGCGTCCACCGCTGCCTGGATCGATTGGCCCGCACTCACCCTGTGGATGGCCGATCCGGCGGAGGGCGCGGCGGCGCCGATTCCGGTGGCCATCACGACCGAGATGGATGCGAGGCACTTGAGCTGCCGATTCGTCATGAACCCGAAGTTATGGGCGATCTTCGCGATTCGCCACACAAGGTAAGCGGATGGATACATCCGGCGCGCAAATGGCTTCATTCCGCGGCGAGAGGGTGAGGCGCGCGACTGCTGACGGTGCGTCCGCCGCCGCGCGGGGACGGGTGCGGCCGGTGCGGCGGTGGGCGGGAGCAGGACGCGCGGTGTATTCAGGAGTCATGGACCACCGGCCGCCGCCCCCACCGTTCAGCCGGCCACCGGAACCGCGCCTTGCGCTGCTGTCGGTTCCCTTCGCGCTGATCGCGATCGTCACGGTGGTCGACGTCCTGGCGCCGCCCGACGTGCACCTCGGACCGTTCCTGGTCGCCGCCCCGGCTGTGACGGCCTCGTTCGCGGGGCCCTGGATGACGGCGTTCGTCGGCGCGGTGGCGGTCCTCGCACAGTCGGTGGTAGCGATCTGGCGGACCACCCTGACCGACCTGAACCACACCTTCCAGATCATCGCGCTGATTCTGATCTCGGCCTTCGTGACGTTCTTCGCGCACCTGCGCGAGGTCCACGAGGAGCAGCTCACCCAGCTCCGTTCGGTGGCCGAGGCCGCCCAGCAGGTGGTGCTGCGACCGCTGCCCGCCCGGATGGGGCCGCTGCGGGTGGCCGCCGTGTACCTGGCGGCCGAGGCCGAGGCGCAGATCGGCGGCGACCTCTACGCCGCCGCGCGGACCCCGGACAGCACCCGGCTGATCATCGGGGACGTGCGCGGCAAGGGGCTGGAGGCGGTCGGGGAGGCGGCCATCGTGCTCGGCGCGTTCCGGGCCGCCGCGCACCAGGAGGACGACCTGCCCGGGCTGGTCGCCTACCTGGAGGCGGCCGTCGCCGCCGACCCGGACGGCGGGGAGGGCCGGGAGGGCCTGGAGGGCGACGGGGAAGACCTCGCGCCGCCGGGCGAGGGCTTCACCACGGCGGCCGTCATCGACATCCCCGACCGGGGCGCGTCCTTGCAGCTCGTCAGCTGCGGGCACCCGCCGCCGCTGCTGCTGCGCGGCGGGCGGGTCATCCCTCTGGAGGTGGACCATCCGGCGCCGCCGCTCGGTCTCACGCAGTTCGTGGAGACCGGTTTCGGCGCGCAGAGCTTCGCCTTCGAGCCGGGTGACATGGTCCTGCTCTACACCGACGGGGTCATCGAGGCCCGCGACAAGGCCGGGACCTTCTACCCGCTGCCCGAGCGGGCCGCCGACTGGCCCGACGACGGACCGGACGCGCTGCTGCGCCACCTGTGCGCGGACCTGCTCGGCCACGCGACGGGCGGCCGGCTGGGGGACGACGCGGCGATGGTGGCGATCGAGCGGGTCGGCGGCGGCCGGTAGTACCATCCCTCGAACTCGGTCCGGACACACGGCAGTTGATCCGGGCGGTGGAGGAGGGGTGGGGCATCCATGAGCACCGACGTACACACGGTCGAGGTACCGCTGGACGGCGCCGGGGACGGCGTCCTGCGGGTGCAGATCCGCGAGGTGGACGAATCGCTGGCGCGGGTCGGACGCGGCGGGCGTTCCGTGACCCGGGCGTCCCGGACGTTCGGCGAGATGGTGGACAGCGTGCGTCCGGTGGCGGACGGGTTCGTCGGACGCCTCAGCGGGCTGGTCCACCCGCCGGACGAGATCACGCTGGAGTTCGGGCTGTCCCTGTCGGCCGAGGCCGACATCGTCATCGCGAGCACCGCCACCCAGGCCAACTTCTCCGTGACCCTGACCTGGAACTCCGTCCCGGCCGCCGCGCCCGCCCAGGACGGCGCCGAAGTGTGACGGAAGTCTGACGCAACCCCGCCGGGGCTGGTCCCCGGGCGCCGGGGGTGGTCGAATCGGCGGGTGAGTACAGAACAGCACGCGGATCCCGACGGACGGGGCACGCCGGTCGGGCGCCGTCTGGTCCTGGGCATGGTCGGGCTCGGTGCGGCCGGCCTGGCCGGGGCTCCCCACCTGCAGCGGGGGCTCGAATCCGTCCTCGGGGCCACCGCCGACAAGGACCCCACGGGGCTGACCGGGCTGCTGCCCAACGGCGGCGGGTTCCGCTACTACTCGGTCGCCTCGTCCGTCCCCGAGCGGAGGCCGCAGGACTACCGGCTCACCGTCGACGGGCTGGTCGAGCGGCCGGCCACGTACACCCTCGACGCGCTGCGGCGGCTCCCGCAGACCCGGGTGGTCCGCGACGTCCAGTGCGTCACCGGCTGGCGGGTGCCCGGCACGCCCTTCGAGGGGGTGTCGCTGACCCGGCTGCTGGACGCCGCGGGGGTGCGGCCCGAGGCGAAGGCGATCCGTTTCAGCTGCTTCGACGGCGTGTACACGGAGAGCCTCACGCTCCCCCAGGCCAAGCGGGACGACGTCATGGTGGCGCTGCGGATGCGCGACGAGCCGCTCGGCCACTCGCACGGCGGCCCGGTGCGGCTGTACGTCGCCCCGATGTACTTCTACAAGTCGGCTAAGTGGCTCTCCGGGATCACCCTGACCGACGACGTCGAACCCGGCTACTGGGAGCGCCTCGGCTATGACGTCGACGCCTGGGTCGGCAAGTCGAACGGACGCGACGATGCCCCTACCGTCTGACCAGCCGCGGCGCGTGCGCCGCTTCAGCCGCGCCGAGCGCTGGGTGCACCGCGGCACCGCCGCTCTGATGGGGCTGTGCGTCGCCACCGCGGCCTGCCTGTACCTGCCGCCGCTCGCGGAGCTGGTGGGCCGCCGGCACCTGGTGGTCGTCGTGCACGAATGGTCCGGGCTGCTGCTGCTCGCGCCGTTCCTGCTGGGCCTGGCCTCGCGGGCGTTCCGCGCCGATCTGGGGCGGCTCAACCGGTTCGGGCCGCACGACCGGGTCTGGCTTCGGGCCGCGCTGCGGCGCGGGGGCGACGGCGGGCGCCTCGCCGGGAAGTTCAACGCCGGTCAGAAGGTGTACGCGGGCTGGCTCGGCGGTGCGGTCCTCGTCATGGCGGGCACCGGGCTGCTGATGTGGTTCACCGGGCTCGCCCCGCTCGTGTGGCGGACCGGCGCCACCTTCGTCCACGACTGGCTGGCCCTGACCCTCGGCATCGTGCTCGCCGGCCACATCGCCAAGGCCCTGGCCGATCCGGAGGCCCGGCGCGGCATGCGCACGGGTTCCGTCGAGCGGGAGTGGGCCGAGCGCGAGCACCCGCTGTGGCGGCACGGCCGCTGAACGGGTGCCCGCGCGGTCGGTCAGCCCCCGTCGCGGACGGCGATGATGCCGTTGAAGACGCCGACGTAGGCGGTGCCGTCGGGTCCCAGGGTGATCGGGGCCCAGTTGTTGTCGTACAGCGGGCCCGTGCCGGTCAGCGTGCGCCAGCGGCGCTCGCCGGTGCGGAAGTCCACCGCCGTGAGGTACCAGGCGTCGATGCCCCAGGCGTTGGGCTCCTTCTCGTAGAAGTAGAGCAGCCCGTTCGCGGTGGAGAGCTTCGGCACGGTGGAGGGTGAGCGGATCCCGCTCTGCCACACCGTGTCGCAGCCGCTGCCGTCGGCGCGGACGTCGATGCGGGTGACACCGCCGACGACCGATTTGCCCAGGAGCAGCGTGGTGGGGTTCTCGTAGCCGTAGTTGTTCTCGACGACGATGCTGTTGCCCCAGGTGATCAGGGAGTTGTCGGTGGTCGAGGCGCCGGTGCCGAACACCGGGACCTTGCAGACGAGCCGCTGACCTGCGGGGACGTCCACGCCCCGCTTGTAGACCAGGACGTTCATCCGGTCGTCGGCGTTGTCGGTGATGGCGACGTAGCCGTTGCCGAAGAGGTCCGGGGTGGTGCCCGAACCCTGGTTCACGGAGCCGGGTTTGGTTCCGGTGCCGCGGTCATACGTCTGGCGCCACTGTGCCTCGGGGGTGCCGTCGGCGGTGGCGCGGAAGCCGTAGAGCGCGTGGTCGGTGACGATGGAGACCCCGTCCTCGGCGACCGAGAAGGAGTTCTGGATCTCCTCGCCGGCGAGCAGGACGGAGCGGATCTGCGAGGTCCGCGGGTCCACGGTGCCGACGCGGCCCTGCCGGGTGACCCACCAGATGCGGCCGTCCCAGTCGGGCATCACGGAGGTGACGGGGTCGCAGCTGCCGCTGGGCCACAGGTTCGTCCAGCTGACGCAGTCGTGCGGGACGTGACCGGTGAGGTCCCAGTCGTCGTCGACGGTGAACGCCCAGCTGCCGTCGGGCCGCTGCGCGTGGGAGAGGCGGAGCACGTGCTGGCGGGAGTCGGCCAGTACCGCGCGGTCCTGGTTGTCCAGGTAGAAGTAGGCCCCGCCGGAGGTGTCCTTGAAGATCTTCGCGAAGTCGAGCGAGGTGATCGCCTCGACCGTCGAAGAGCGCTGCGGGAGCTGGTGTTCCGCGAGCGTGGCGAGCGTACGGGGGTCGAGGAGCTTGACCTTGAAGCCGGAGAACGTGCCGCACACCGTGACCAGGCGGCCGCCCGAGTCGAAGGTGGCGGTGGCGCATTCGCCGCCGAGCGCGGCGATCTTCTCGCTGGTGACCTGCGGGTTCCTGCCGAGCGGGCCGGACCAGGGCGAGGTGGCGCTGCCGGCCGCGTCCGAGTGCATGCCGCTGCGGCCATTGGGCGCGAGGTACGGGTGCTGCGGCGGCTGTTCGCCGGGGAGCGGGACGGCGGTGGCGGGACTGCCGTCGTAGTGGCTGACCAGGCGGTGGCCGGGGGCCTTGGGTATCTCCTCGGCCTGGGCCGGACCGATCCCGTACATCGCCGTGAAGGCGACGAGGGCCGGGACCACAGCACAGTTCAGCGCTCTTCGGAACATCGGGCTTCCTCCCATCCTCTTCGGTGTTGTTGACACTGCGTCTGACATCGCGCCGCCGCCAGACGCTAAGTCGCGCTGCCCGAGGAGTCCATGGAGGAGCCGGATGATTCACGAAGGCGCAACAGTCGATCAAGAATCGAGGCCGCTCCGCCAGGGGGTGCCGCTACGGAGGCCACCACGGGCCGCCGTTACGGGCCGCCGCTACGGCCTGAGGCTGGAGACCACGCTCGCGGTGGCCGCGAGGCCGTCGTGGATGGTCGCGGCCATGCTGCTGCTCGCGAGGTAGAAGCCGAGCAGGACGCAGACCAGGGCGTGTGAGAACTTCAGGCCGCCGCCGCGCAGGAAGATCCACGCGAGGACGAGGAGCAGGACGACCACGGAGAGGGAAATCACCATCGAAACCTCCTTACGCGGCGCCATGGTGGCGCAGAAGGGGGCTCTTTCGGGCGAAACCCGTGTCCGCCAAACGGGTGTTGACCGTCCGTGACGGGCGTTCAGTCCTTGACGATCTCTTCCCAGTGGGTCGTCCGGTCGCACCAGCGCGCGAGCAGCACGGGGTCGTGGCCGACGGCGAGCAGGCCCGCGCCCGTCTCGGCGCGATACTCCTCGACCACGCCGACCAGGGCGGCGGTGGTGGAGGCGTCCAGCATCGCGGTCATCTCGTCACACACCAGCCAGCGCGGCTCCAGCACCAATGCCCGTGCCAGGCAGGCGCGTTGCAGCTGCCCGTCGCTGACCTCGTGCGGGCGCCGGGCGAGGAGGTCGGCGCCGAGGCCGACGCGACGCGCCAACTCGGTGACCCTCGCGTCCGCTTCCTTACGTCGGCCGGTTGCGCGGAGTGGCTCGGCCACCAGGTCGCGCAGCCGCAGCCGGGGGTCAGCCGACAGGCGGGGCTGTTGGAAGACGACCCCGACGTCGACGCGGAGGGAGCGCGGGGCCCGATGGCGAAAGCCGGTCACGGCGCGGCCGTCGAGGGTCACGGTGCCCCGGTCGGGACGGTGCAGCAGGGCGGCGACCTTGGCCAGGGTGGACTTCCCGCAGCCGCTGGGACCGAGCAGCCCGAGCGCCTCGCCGGGTCGCAGGGTGAGCCGCGCGCCGCGCACCACCGGGGCGCGGCGGTCGTACCCGGCGGTGATGTCCGTCAGCTCAAGCATGGTGGCAGGCCACCCCTTCGGTGAGCGGGGGCCGCCCGGCGCGGCAGACGGCGTCGGCGCGCGGGCAGCGGGCGGCGAACGCGCACCCGCGCGGCAGGTCCCCGAGCTCGGGCGGGGCGCCGGGGATGGGGGTGAAGGCGCGCTCGGGAAGGGCGTCGAGCAGGCCCCGGGCGTAGGGGTGGCGGGGGCCGGGTTCGCCGAAGAAGGCCCCGGCGGCCGCGATCTCCACGATCCGCCCGGCGTACATGACGGCGACGGTGTCCGCGATGCGGTGCGCTGCCGCGAGGTCGTGCGTGATCATCAGCAGCGCGCGGCCGGCCTCGCGGGTGTGGGCGCGCAGCTCGTCGACGGTGCGGTGGACGAGGTCCCGGTCGAGACCGGTGGTCGGCTCGTCGGCCAGGAGCAGCGGGGCGTCGCCGATCAGGGCGAGGGCGGTGGCGGCGCGCTGGGCGAGGCCGCCGGAGAGTTCGTGGGGGTGGCGGTCGAGGTGGCTCTCCGGGAAGGCGGCCCGGCGCGCCGCCGCCTCGGCCGCTGCGCGGAGCCCTGCCTTGGGGGTGGGCGTGAGTTCCCGGACCGTCTCCTCCAGGTGCGAGCGGATGGTCCGGACCGGGGTCAGGTGCGCGGCCGGACTCTGCGGCACCAGCCCGATCCGACGCCCGCGCACGACACGGGCGAGCGTCCGCTCGTCGGCGGCGAGCAGCTCAAGTCCGGACCGCCCGGTGCCGTCCACACCGAAGGCACCCGAGCCGAGCCGGCCAGCACCGGGCCCGTCCACACCAAGCCGGGCCGCGCCAAGGTGGGCCCCGCCGGGCCGGGTCGAGCCGAGGTCGGCTCCGCCGGGCTCGGCCCCGCCGGGGTCGGGCGGGGCGAGGTGGGCCGTGCCGGAGGTTTCGGCGTTGTCGGGGAGGAGGCCGAGGAGGGCAGAGGCGAGGACGGATTTGCCGCAGCCGCTCTCGCCGACGAGGGCGAGGCACTCGCCGGGGGCCAGGTCGAAGGTGGCGTCGGTGACCGCCTCGACGTACCGCCCGCCGGGCATCCGGAAGCGGACGGACAGCCCGTCGACGGCGAGCACGGGGGCCGGGGCAGACCCGGCGGGGCCTCCCCCGCCCGTCCCCCGTCCCAGACGGGTTGCACTGCGCCGGTCCGGCCGGCCGAACGGTTTCACAGGGTCAGCTCCGAGCGGCGACGGGGGTTCAGGCGGTCGCGCCAGGCGCCCGCGAGGCCGGCGAGGGCCAGGGTCGGGATGATCAGCAGCAGGCCGGGGAAGAGCGTGGGCCACCAGTGGCCGGCGAGCAGGGAGCCCCGGGCGCCCTGGACGAGGCCGCCCAGGCTGGCCTGGTGGGAGGGCAGCCCGAGGCCCAGGAACGACAGGGCCGACTCGTGCCACATCGCGTGCGGGATCATCAGCACCGCCGCCAGCCCGGCCTGCGGCAGCACACCCGGCACCAGGTGCCGCACGGCGACCCGCCACCGCGAGGCCCCGCCCGAGATCGCCGCGTCCACGAACGGCCGCGACCGCAGCGACAGCACCTCCGCGCGCACGATGCGGGCCGTCGACAGCCAGTGCGTCAGCGCGACGGAGACCACGACGGGCCACACCCCGGGCCGGAACACGGCCACGATGAAGATGCCCAGCAGCAGGTGCGGGATGGAGGACAGGGTGTCCACCGCCCGCATCGCGAGCCGGTCGGTCCACCCGCCCAGCGCCCCGGCGGCCGCGCCCACCGCCGTGCCGATCACGGTCGCGGCCAGCGCCGCCACCAGGCCGACCAGCAGCGAGACCCGCAGCCCGTAGACGCACCGCAGCAGCAGGTCCCGACCGACGTCGTCGGTGCCGAACGGATGGGCCCAGGAAGGCGGCCGGAGCTTCATCGACAAGTCGACGGCCTGCTGGTCCAGCTGCGCCAGCGGGGGCACGAGCAACACCGCCGCCACCATCAGCGCGACCACCGCCGCCGAGGTCCGCACCCGCACGGTACGCGTGGAACGCCGGTCGCGCCCGCGCGAGCGCCAGGCCCGTACGCCGGTGCTCACGCCGGTGCTCACGTCAGTGCCCACGCCGGCCCGAACGTCAGCCATCGAAGCCCACCCTCGGGTCCGCGACCCCGTACAGCAGGTCGGACAGCAGGTTCCCGGCCAGCACCGCCGCCGTCGCCAGCACCGTCAGCGCCGCCAGCAGCGGGAAGTCCACCGAGGTGGCCGCCTGGACGGTGGCCGCCGCGATGCCCGGCCAGCTGAACACGGTCTCCACCAGCAGCGCCCCGGTGATCAGCTCCGGCACCCGCGACCCGATGAGCGTCAGCATCGGGAGCATCCCGGAGCGGAGACCGTGGCCGAGCAGGACCCGCCGCTCCCGCACACCCCGCGCGCGGGCTCCTCGTACGGGGTCCTCGTCCAGCGCGTCGGCCACGCCCTGGCGGACGTACAGGAAGAACCACGGGAGTTGGGAGAGTCCCAGCACCAGCGCGGGCAGCACCAGGTGGGAGGCGACCTGGCCGAAGGTGACCACGTCGCTCCCCGCGTCCGTCAGCCCGCCGGACGGCAGGACGCCGAGGCGGACCGAGAAGAACCAGATGGCGAGCAGCCCGAGCCAGAAGGCGGGGGCCGCTTCCAGGGTGTACGCGAGCGAGGAGACGGCCCGGTCGAGCGGGCCGCCCTGGCGGCGCGCGGCGAGCACGCCGAGCCCCGTCCCGGCCAGTACCGCCACCGCGAACGCGCAGAGCGCGAGCAGCGCCGACCAGCCCACGCGTTCGCCTATGACGTCGGCCACCGGCTGCCGCATGACGGCCGAGGTCCCGAGGTCGCCGGTGAGCGCCGAGGTGAGCCAGTCCCACCAGCGCTCGGGCAGCGGCCGGTCCACGCCGAGGTTGGCGCGCAGCTGGTCGAGTTCGGCCTGGGAGGCGGTGAGTCCGGCCGTGCCGGCGTACGCCTTGACCGGGTCGAAGGGGGACAGCGCGGCGACGGCGAAGACCCCGAAGGTGACGGCGAGCAGGACGGGGGCGGCGAACAGGGCCCGGCGCCCCGCCATGCGCGCCATCGGCCCCCACGGGAACCGGACGAGGCGGCGGATCATCGCGTACGGCTCACTTCTGCTTCGGCTTCCAGGTCTCGACGTTCCACCAGGGGCCGGCGCCGAGGCCGTGGTCGTGCGGTTCGACCTGGGTGCTGAGCCCGTCCCAGGTGTCGTTGACTACGTAGAGGTGGTCGATGTGGGTGAGGAAGACGTAACCGGGGTTCTTCACCAGTTCGCGCTGGACGGTGTCGTACGCCGCCTTGCGAGCGGCCGGGTCGCCGCTCTCGCGGGCGTCCTGTAGGGCCCGGTCCACGGCCGGGTTGTCGTACCGGGCCATGTTGTTGAAGCCGTCACCGCCGAGCGAGGAGGTCAGCAGCAGGTACTGGTCGAAGTCCGGGTCGGCTGGGGAGCCGCCGCCCGCGAGGACGGCGTCGGTCTTCATCCGGGGCTCGATGACCTCCCAGGTCCCGGCTTCGGTCCGGACCTCGATGCCGGCCTTCTTGGCGTCGGAGGCGAAGGCGAGCGCGTGGTCCTGGCGGATCTTGTCGCCGGAGGTGTACCAGAGCGGGAAGGAGGCCCGGACCCCGTCCTTGACGCGGATGCCGTCCTCGCCGGTCCGCCAGCCGGCGTCGTCGAGGATCCTCTTCGCCTTGTCGAGGTCGTGGGCGCGCTCGGTGCCGGCCGTGAACCAGGGGCTGTCGGTCGGGACGGGGCCGTAGGCCGGCTTGCCCGCGCCTTCGAGGAGCCGGTCGACCATGGCCTCGCGGTCCACGGCGATGTCCAGCGCCTGGCGGACCGCCACGTCACCGGTGACGGTGTTGTGCGTCGGCAGGGTCACGTTGCGGTAGTCGAAGGTCTTGGCGGCGTAGGTCCTGCGCCCCTTGTCGCGGCCGAGGCCCTTGGCGAGGTTGGGCGGGAGGATCGCCGCGTCGAGTTCGCCGGAGCGCAGCCGGGTGGCGCGTACGTCGTCGTCCTTGATGACGGCCATGGTGAACTTCTTCACCGCCGGTTCGCCGCCCCAGTACGACGGGTTGGCCTTGAAGCTCAGCTTCTCGCCCTTGGACCAGCCGGTGAGCAGGTAGGGGCCGGTGCCGACGGGCCGGGTGGTGAAGTCGCCGCTGTTGACGTCCTGCCGGCCCGCGATGTGCTCGGGGGCGATGGGCAGCAC
Organism: Streptomyces sp. NBC_01551; assembly: GCF_026339935.1. Lineage (NCBI taxonomy): Bacteria > Bacillati > Actinomycetota > Actinomycetes > Kitasatosporales > Streptomycetaceae > Streptomyces > Streptomyces sp. NBC_01551. The sequence goes on along the minus strand of NZ_JAPEPX010000001.1, from coordinate 5,767,034 downwards.
GGTGCGCTCGGCGAAGGGCGCGTAGGGGTACTTGAGGGTGAAGACGACCGTGTCCTCGCCCCGCGCCGTCACGTCCTTGACCGCGTCCAGTTCGCTCTTGGACGCGTTGTTGGTCTTGGGGTCGAGGATCGTCCGGTAGGTGAAGACGACGTCCTTGGCGCTGAAGGGCTGCCCGTCGCTGAACTTCACGCCCGTGCGGAGCTTGTACGTGTACGTGAGCCCGTCCGCGGAGACCTCCGGCAGGGCCTCGGCCAGTGCGGGCCTCAGCTTCATGTCCGCGTCGTGGGTGAGCAGCCCGTCGAAGATCTTGGAGTTGCCGTCCTTGCCGTAGCCCAGCAGCGGGCTCAGGCTCTCCGGCTCGGTGGCCGTGCCGACCACGACGGAGTCCGCCCGGGCGCTCGCCGCGCCGCCCGCCGAGGGGGCCGAGCAGGCCGCCGCTCCCGTGATGAGTGCGAGGGCCAGCGTCGCCGCGGCCGCTCCCCGTGCTGTCCGGGCCGTCATGCTGTGCACATCCCTGTGTTGCCGTGTCGCCGTGGTGCCGGTGGGTGGCCGGAAATGACGCTGTCCGCGATCAGTCGCCACCGCACCGCTATTGCAAAGAGGTCGCAATAATGCCAGAAGGGATCAGAAGAAGACGAACCGGATCACAACTCCCGCAGGCCGCAAGGGTCTTGCCCGGCCGCCACGCCGCGTGCCATAAATGTCTAGACCTTTACCAGGAAGCCGAGGAAGGCTCCCCGTGCGAAGCACCGCCCCCACGCTCGCCCTCCCCCTCACCGGGGCCGCCCTCACGGTCCTCGTCGCCCTCACCGCCTGCACCCCGGCCGACACCCAGGGCCCGCCGCCCCCCGCCGGCCTCACCGCCCAGGCCGGCAGCGCCGGCTCCGTGCACGTCATGTGGCGGGCGGCCGCGGAGGCCGACGGGGTGACCGGCTACCAGGTGTTCCAGGCGGACCGGCTCGTGCGCGAACTCCCGGCGGACAAGACGATGGTGGACGTCACCGGCCTCGCTCCGCTGACCGCCTACGCCTTCACGGTCCGGGCCAAGGACGCCGCCGGGAACCTCTCCGGCCCCAGCACTGCGGCCTCGGTCACCACCCCGGCCGCCAAGGCCGACGACCGGCGGGCCCCCACCGCCCCGGCGACCACCGCGGGCCGCCCGGACGGACCCCGCGCCGCCCGCCTGACCTGGGCCGCGGCCACCGACGACACGGGCGTGACGGCCTACGACGTCTACCAGGGGGGCGTCCGGATCCACACCGCCGGCCCCGGGGAGACCGGCACCACCGTCACCGGTCTGCGGCCGGACACCGTCTACACCTTCACCGTCCGCGCCCGGGACGGCGCCGACAACTCCTCCCCCGACGGCCCGGCCGTGGACGTGACGACCCCACCCGCCGACGGCGACGGACCGGCCACCTCTCCCGACGGATTCACCGCGCTCGCCTCGCCCGGCGAGGTCGCCCTGTCCTGGACCGCCCCGGACACCGGCCGCCCCACCACCGAGTACCAGCTCTACGTCAACGGGCGGCCCACCACCGTCATCCAATTCGGCATCGGCGCCGCGGTCCCGCCCCCGGGCGGCCGGGTGGAGCACCGGCTCACCGTGACCGAGCCGGCCGGCACCGCGTGGACGGTGAAACTGCGGGCCCGCCTGCCCGACGGCAACTGGGGAGCGTTCTCCGCGGAACGCCGGATCACCCTCGCGAAGTAGCCGTGCGCGGCGGGCGGTCCGAAGGACCTGACGAGGTAATGGCCGGAACGCCCCTGTCGGCAAAGAAGATCACGCACAATACAACCGTGTTCGGTGAGTACTCGGTCAACAACAATCAGTCGGATTCCGCGGCGGGCGACCCTCGGCCAGACTCCGACTCCATGCAGGGAAATCTTCCGCCACAACCGGCGGGCTTCGTGGGCAGGGGGTCCGAACTCGGCCAACTCGACGCCCTGTTGCGGGACCGGAGACTGATCACCCTGACGGGGGTGGGCGGTGTCGGGAAATCGCGGCTGGCCCTGCGCGCCGTCTCCGGCGGCCGCCCCGTGCGCCGGGACGGGGTCATCTGGGTGGAACTCTCGCCGCTGCGCGACGCCGGCCTGCTCGCGGCAACCGTCGCCCAGGCCGTCGGCCTCGCCGACCACTCCGCGCGCTCCCTGGAAGAGGAACTGTGCGCGTGGATGGCCGACAAGGAACTGCTCCTCGTCCTCGACACCTGCGAGCACCTGGTCTCCGCCTGCCGCCACCTGGTCGGCGAACTCCTGCAGTCCGCTCCCGGACTGACCGTGCTGGTCACCTCTCGGGAGCCGCTCGACTCCCCCTGCGAGCAGGTCATGGAGATCCGGCCGCTGCCCTGCGAGGGCCCCGACAGCGACGCCCTCACCCTCTTCCGCGAGCGGGCCGTCGCCGCGACCCCGCAGCTCGCGGCCGTCTTCGACGACCCCGGGCGGGCCGCGGTCGCCGCCGAGGTGTGCCGCTGGCTGGACGGGATCCCGCTCGCCCTGGAGCTGGCGGGGGCCCGGCTGCGGCTGTGGACCCTGGAGCAGACGGCGCAACGGCTCGGCGCCCGCTTCGACATGCTCACCGACACCGGGACCCCGCTGCTGGCCCGGCACCAGACGATGCGGACCGCCGTCGGCTGGAGCCACGAGTTGTGCGAGCCGCTGGAGCGGCTGCTGTGGGCCCGGCTGTCGGTGTTCACCGGGGACTTCGACGTGGCCGCCGCCCGCGCGGTGTGCTCCGGCGGCCCGTTGCCCGCGTCCCGGGTGGAGCGGGTGCTGGCCGGCCTCGTCGCGAAGTCGGTCGTCCGGCGCAGCGAGGAGCGGGGCGCGGGGGCCCGCTACGCGATGCTGGACACGATCCGCGAGTACGGCCACGAATGGCTGACGGAACTCGGCGAGGTACGGACCGTCGCCGACCGGCACGCCCACTGGTACGCCGCGCTCTCCCAGGCCGCCGACCGGGGCTGGCTCGGCCCCGCCCAGGTGGACTGGTACCGCAGGATGACGGCCGAGCACGCGCAGCTGCGCACCGCCCTGGAGCACCTGCTGGGCGCCGATCCGACGGCGGCGCTGGAGATGGCGGGGTCCCTCTGGTTCTTCTGGTTCTCGTGCGGGCACGTCCGCGAGGGCCGGGCCTTCCTGGAGCGCGCGATGGCGGTGGGCCCGCGCACGGGCGCCGCGTACACCCAGGCGGTGTGGGCGCTCGGCCTGACGGCGCTGCTCCAGGGCGACCTGGCGGCGGCCCGGCGGCTCGGCGAGGAGTGCACCGCCGAGGCGGACCGGCTGGCGGACCCGGAGCGGGAGCTGCGCGCGGCCTATCTGCACGCGGTGGCGCTGATGATGCCGGGCGACGCGGTCCGGGCCCTCGCGCTGGTGGGCCCCCGGGCCCGGGCGGGCCACGGCGGCCGCACCAGTGGCCCGGGCTGGCTGCTGTGCCGGCTGGCCACCGGGTACGCGCTGTGCGACCTGGGGCGTTTCGAGGAGGCCGCCGAGGAGGCGCGGGGCCTGCGGGAGGCGTGCGCGGAGCTGGGCGAGCGCTGGCTGCGGGCGTACGCGGACTACATCCTGGCCGTGTCCGCGCTGGGGCTCGGCGAGCACGGGGAGGCGGCCCGGCACGTGCGCGCGATGCTCTCCGGCAAGCGGCTGCTGGGCGACCGCTTCGGCATCGCGCTGGGCCTGGACCTGCTCGCGGCGGCCGTGGCGGCGCTGGGTGACGGGGAACTGGCGGCGCGCCTGCTGGGCACCGGGCACGCCTGGTGGCGCACGGTGGGCCGCCCGCAGATGGGCGGCTCGCCCTCCCTGACGGCCCTGCGGGACCAGGGCGAGCGCCAGGCCCGCGCGGCCATCGGCGACGCGGCGTACGAGAGCGCCTTCCGGGGCGGCGCGGCGGCTTCCACCGGCTGACTGCCAGCCGGTGGACGTCGTAACTCCGGGGCTCCCGTCAGTACGGGAGGGGTCTGCCCGACGGTGTGCGCAGATCCAGGTCTCGGGGGGCGGGCTTGGGGACGGGCTTACGGATCAGCTGCTGGCGCATGCTGTCTCCTCGCTCAGACCAGGGCCGGGCGGCGGGGGTCCACCGCGCGGCCGTCGGGGAGCAGCTCGCCGGTGTCGTCGAAGATCACCAGGCCGTTGCAGAGCAGGCTCCAGCCCTGTTCGGGGTGGAAGGCCACGGTGCGGGCGGCGTCGTGATCGGCTTCATCGGCGGCCGGGCATGGGGGCTGGTGGGAGCACATGGTGCACCTCCTCGCAGTGTGGGGCGGGAGGGCCGGTGGTCACCCGGTCGAATCCGCGATCCACGGTGGCGGTGAGTATTACTGATCGCCGCCCCCGGACGGAACCCATATTCGAGGTCCAGTTCAGGATGTGTATGCCCGCTTACCATGCGCTCATGCCCGCTATCCGGATCGTTCACCGTTCGTCGCTGGCTCCGGCGGAGGCATGGAAGAGGCTCACGGACTGGGAACGGCACGGCGCACAGGTTCCGCTCACCCGGACGATCATCGAGACGGCGCCTCCCACCCACGTCGGAACGGTGTTCACGGCGCGCACGGGCGTGGGGAGAATCACGTTCGACGATCCCATGGAAGTGGTGGTCTGGCGACCTCCGGCAGCGGCCTCGCGGGGCGCCTCTTCGGGCCTGGTCCGGCTGGTCAAACGCGGGCGGACGGTCCGGGGCTGGGCGGAGATCGAAGTCCGCCCCCTCCCGGCCGGCGGCACGGAGATCCACTGGCGGGAGGAGCTGCGGCTGCGCGGCCTCGGCCGCGCCTTCGACCCGCTGGTCGCCGCGGCGGGCCGGTTCCTCTTCGGCCGCGCCCTTGCCCGGCTGCTGCGCCCGTGAGGGCTCCCGCTAGGGTTCCGTGATCACCTTCCGTGATCACCGTCGGTTTCACCGCTCCGGGTGGACCCGAGTCAGACCCGAGGAGAAATCCGTGGCCACTCCGCCACCGCAGTACGGCGCCGGCCCCCATTCCCCGTACGCCCCGCAGCCGGGCCCGCCCCCGGGGCCGTACCCGATGGCCCCGCAGCAGGCGGGCCCGTACGGCCCCTGGCCCCCGCAGCAGGCCCCGGCCCCGTACGGCCCGGCCTACCCGCCGCCCCAAGGCATGCACGGCTGCCGCTTCTGCGGGGCCTACCCGGCCGCGCACGCGACGGTGCGCGGCCACCAGGGCTTCCTCGTGATCATGCGGTTCCTGAGCATGCCGGGGCCGTTCTGCCGCGACTGCGGGCTCTCCACCTACCGCCGGATGTCCTCGGACACGCTCTGGCAGGGCTGGTGGGGGCCGCTGTCGTTCTTCATCACGCCCGTCACGCTGCTGACGAACCTCGGCCCGCGCGCCGCATTCCGCAGGCTCCCGCCCCCGGCGGGCGGCTTCCGTCCCGCGCTCGACCCGGGCAAGCCGCTGTGGCGCCGGCCGGCGGCGATGCTGTTCCTCGTACCGGCGCTGCTGCTGTTCCTCTCGATCCCCACGCTGATCGTGATCGGCCTGCTGGTGGGCGAGGACGAGCCGCCGACGCTGACCGTGGGGCAGTGCGCGCGCAACGAGGGCAGCTGGCACGAGCAGGACCTGCGGGTCGTGGAGTGCGGGTCGCCGCGGGCCCAGTACACCGTCACCAAGGAGTTGGGGGTCGGCGACACCTGCGCCCCCCTCGACCTCATAGCGGACACCAAGTACAGCGCCGACAAGTGGACCCGGAGCTGTCTGACGCCGCTGCGCCAGGGCTGAGGCGGACGACGGCGCCCCCGGACGCCTCGCGGTGTCCGGGGGCGCCGTTCGCGCCGCGGCTAGCGGATCGGCATCTGCGAGATCGTCCGGGCGATCACCAGTCGCTGGATCTCGCTGGTGCCCTCGAAGATGGTGTAGATCGCGCTGTCGCGGTGCATCCGCTCGACCGGGTACTCGCGGGTGAAGCCGTTGCCGCCGAGGATCTGCACGGCCTGGGCGGTGACCTTCTTGGCGACCTCGCTCGCGAACAGCTTCGACATCGAGCCCTCGGCCGAGGTGAACGGCTTGCCCGCGACCGCCATCCAGGAGGCCCGCCACACCAGCAGCCGGGCCGCGTCGATCTGGGTCCGCATGTCGGCGAGCTGGAAGGCCACGCCCTGGTTGTCGATGATCGGACGGCCGAACTGGGTCCGGGTCTTGGCGTAGTCGAGGGCGACCTCGTAGGCGGCGCGCGCGGTGCCGACGGCCATCGCGCCGACGGCCGGGCGGGAGGCCTCGAAGGTGGCCATGGCGGCGTTCTTCACGCGCTCGCCGCCGCCCGCCCTGGCCCGCTCGCGGGCCCGCGCGAGGCGCTCGTCCAGCTTGTCCTTGCCGCCGAGCAGGCAGGAGCCGGGGATGCGGCAGTCCTCCAGCACCACCTCGGCGGTGTGCGAGGCGCGGATGCCGTGCTTCTTGAACTTCTGGCCCTGGGACAGGCCCGGGGTGTTCGGCGGCACGATGAAGGAGGCGTGCCCCTTCGTCCCCAGCTCCGGGTCCACCACGGCGACGACGATGTGGACGTTGGCGATGCCGCCGTTGGTCGCCCATGTCTTGGTGCCGTTGAGGACCCACTCGTCCTTGGCCTCGTCGTAGACGGCGCGGGTGCGCATGGCGCCGACGTCGGAGCCGGCGTCGGGCTCGGAGGAGCAGAACGCGGCGACCTTCACGTCGTTCTGGTCCCCGTACATCTGCGGGATCCAGGTGCCGATCTGCTCCTCGGTGCCGTTGGCGACGACGCCGATGGCGGCCAGGCCGGTGCCGACGATCGACAGGGCGATGCCGGCGTCGCCCCAGAAGAGCTCCTCCATCGCCATCGGGATGCCGAGGCCGGTGGGGTCGAAGAACTGCTGGGCGTAGAAGTCGAGCGAGTAGATGCCGACCTTGGCGGCCTCCTGGATGACGGGCCACGGAGTCTCTTCGCGCTCGTCCCATTCCGCGGCCGCGGGCCGGATGACATCGGCGGCGAAGCCGTGGACCCAGTCCCGCACCTGCTTCTGGTCGTCGTTGAGCTCCATGGTGAACTCCGCCATGTCCCCTCCAGCTACTGTTTACTACCGGTAACCACTGTTACTGCCGGTAACCCGAACAATGGCCACAGTCTGTTACCGGCGAGTAAGCACTGTCAAGCGCGGTCCGGGCGCCGAGGCGGCGGATGCCGAGTCGATCGCCAGGGTGTGCGGGGTGTTACGTTGCGTGGGCGTCACGCACATCGCAAGGGCGGGGAGAGAAACACGTCATGGAGACCACTCAGCAGGCCGGGGAGCCGGGAGCGGCCGACCGCCGCAGGCGGGAACTGCTCGAAGCGGCCGACCGGGTCGTCCTCAGGGACGGCCCCAAGGCGTCCATGAACGCCATCGCGGCGGAGGCGGGCATCACCAAGCCCATCCTCTACCGCCACTTCGGCGACAAGGCGGGCCTCTACCAGGCGCTCGCCGTCCGGCACACCGACGCGCTGCTCGACTCGCTGCGGGCGGCTCTGGACGCCCCGGCCGAGCGCCGGCGCCGGGTGGAGGCCACCCTCGATACGTATCTCGCCGCCATCGAGGCCCGCCCGCAGGTCTACCGGTTCCTGATGCACCCGGCCGAGGACTCGCAGGCCTCCGAGCGCGGTTTCGACGTCGGCCTGCACTCGGCCCCGCTGCTGCGCCGGCTCGGCGAGGAGCTGGCGCAGGTGATCGGCGAGCGCGTGGACCTCGGCCCCGGCGGCGAACGCCTCGCCCGCGTCTGGGGCCACGGCATCGTCGGCATGATGCACGCCGCCGGGGACTGGTGGCTCGGCGAGCGCCCCTGCGAGCGCGCGGAGCTGGTCACCGGCCTCACCGATCTGCTGTGGGGCCGCCTGGCGACGGCCGGCAACCGCGTGGACGGGCCGGGCTTCTAACGGGAGTTGGCGCGCGCGGCGGGCCCGGCTACGGCTGTACGAGGGCCCGCGCGCCCCACGACGTCCTGCGGATCGCCCTCCGCAGCCGACGCGCCCGCAGCCCCGTCACCCGGTCCGCGTACACCGTGCCGTCCAGGTGGTCGCACTCGTGCTGCAGGCAGCGCGCGAAGAACCCGGTGCCCTCGATCCGCACGGGCGCGCCGTCGGAGGTGACCCCTTCGACGACCGCGCGGTCGAACCGGTCCGTGCCCGCCTCCAGGCCGGGCAGCGAGAGGCAGCCCTCGGGACCGCGGAACACGTCCCCGTCGGCCGCCACCAGACGCGGGTTGACGACGTGCCCGACATGGCGGACATCATCGTCGTCGGGGCAGTCGTACACGAACACCCGCTGCCCCACGCCGATCTGGTTCGCGGCGAGTCCGACGCCCTCGGCGGCGTACATCGTGGCGAACATGTCCTCGATGAGCCGGTCGAGGGCCGGGCCGAATTCGGTGACCTCCGCGCAGGCCGAGTGGAGCACCGGATCGCCCAGCAGGCTCATGGTGCGGACGAGGCCGGTGGTACCGGGAATGGGGCGCTGTCGCATGGCCGTAAGGGTACGACGGGCGAATATATGAGGAGATCCGCGGCGGCACTGGGGCGCCGCGGTCAGGGCTCCGGCCGGTACTGGATAGGCTGGTGCCGACCGACGCAAGGAGGACAAGGGACGATGGCAGGCAACACAGAGCCGCTTTCGCCGCGGGCCAAGCTGGCCGTGACGGCGGGCAAGGCCGCGGCGGCGGTGTCGCGGGCCGCGGGACGCGGAAGCGGATCGGTGATCGGTGGCAAGGTCGCACTCAGGCTCGACCCCGATCTGCTCGGAGCGCTGGCGCAGCATCTCGATGTCGTCCTCGTCTCCGCGACGAACGGCAAGACCACGACGACGCGACTGATCGCGGAGGCCCTGCGGGCCAGCGGTCCGGTCGTGTCCAACGCGCTCGGCGCGAACATGCCGGCGGGCATCACCTCGGCGCTGGCGGGCGGCTCGGACGCCAAGTACGGCGTCATCGAGGTCGACGAGAAGTACCTGGCGGGCGTGGCCCGGGACGTCACCCCCAAGGTGATCGCCCTGCTGAACCTCTCCCGCGACCAGCTGGACCGCGCCGCCGAGACCCGCATGCTGGCGGAGAAGTGGCGCGAGGGCCTCCAGGGCTCCAAGGCGGTCATCGTCGCGAACTGCGACGACCCGCTGATCGTGTGGTCGGCCTCCTCGTCGCAGAACGTGGTGTGGGTCGCGGCCGGTCAGGAGTGGAAGGACGACGCCTGGTCGTGCCCCTCCTGCGGTGGCGTCATGCAGCGCCCGGGCGACGACTGGTTCTGCGGCGAGTGCGGTTTCCGCCGCCCCGCCCCCAGCTGGGTGCTGTCCGGCGACCACGTCCTGGACCCGCACGGCTCGGCCTGGCCGATCCACCTCCAGCTGCCCGGCCGCGCCAACAAGGCGAACGCCGCGACCTCGGCCGCCGTGGCCGCCGTGTTCGGGGTGCCGCCGCAGGTCGCGCTGGAGCGGATGTACCAGGTGCAGGCCGTCGCCGGCCGCTACGACGTGGTGAACTTCCAGGGCCGTGAGCTGCGGCTGCTGCTCGCGAAGAACCCGGCGGGCTGGCTCGAAACGTTTTCGCTGATCGACCCGCCGCCCACCCCGGTGATCCTGTCGGTGAACGCGCGCGGCGCCGACGGCACGGACACCTCCTGGCTGTGGGACGTGGACTACCCGCGGCTGGCCGGCCACCCGATCTTCGTGATCGGCGACCGCAAGCTGGACCTGGCCGTCCGCCTGGAGGTCGCGGGCCTGGACTTCCGGGTGTGCGAGACCCTCGACGAGGCCGTGCAGCTGGCGCCGCCCGGGCAGATCGAGCTGATCGCCAACTACACCGCATTCCAGGACGTGCGCCGCCGCGTCGGCAACTAGAACCCTCAAGGACAACAGCATGAGCGACAACAGCCTGCGTCTGGTGTGGGTCTACCCGGACCTGCTGAGCACGTACGGAGACCAGGGCAACGCCCTGGTCGTGGAGCGCCGGGCGCGCCAGCGCGGCCTGGACGTCCACCGCGTGGACGTGCGCAGCGACCAGCCGATCCCCACCTCGGGCGACATCTACCTGATCGGCGGCGGCGAGGACCGGCCCCAGCGGCTGGCCGCGGAGCGCCTGCTGCGCGACGGCGGTCTGGAGCGGGCCGTCTCGAACGGCGCGATCGTCTTCTCCGTGTGCGCCGGGTACCAGATCCTCGGCAAGGCCTTCGTCAACGACGTCGGCCAGCGCCAGGAGGGCCTCGGCCTGCTGGACGTCGAGACCGTGCGCGGTGAGGGCGAGCGCTGCGTCGGCGACGTGCTCGCCGACATCGACCCGCGCCTGGGCCTGCCCCAGCTGACGGGCTTCGAGAACCACCAGGGCGTCACCCACCTCGGTCCGACGGCGCGGCCCTTCGCCCGTACCCAGCTGGGCCGCGGCAACGGCACCGGCGACGGCACCGAGGGCGCGTACAACGACACGGTGTTCGGCACGTACATGCACGGCCCGGTCATGGCCCGCAACCCGCTGATCGCGGACCTGCTGCTGAAGCTGGCCCTCGACGTGAACGCGCTGCCGCCGATCGACGACCGCTGGTACGACGCGCTGCGCGCCGAGCGCATCGCGGCGGCCACGCAGCCCGCGTAACACCCGCGTCACCTCGCGTCCGGCCCGGATTCCCCTGGGGGATCCGGGCCGACGTGCGTTCGCACGACGGATCTGACCAGCATGTGGAGGATGGTTCAGCGCGGTGCGGATCCGCTTGTAGGGTGACAGGTAGTTCCAACCGGACGACGTGGTCCGGTCGTCGGCCCACGTTGCAAAGGTTTTCCCTGCCATGCGCATTGGTGTGCTCACTTCCGGCGGCGACTGCCCCGGCCTCAATGCCGTCATCCGTTCCGTCGTCCACCGCGCCGTCGTCGACCACGGTGACGAGGTCATCGGCTTCCACGACGGCTGGCGCGGCCTCCTGGAGTGCGACTACCGCAAGCTCGACCTGGACGCCGTGGCCGGCATCCTGGCCCGCGGCGGCACGATCCTCGGCTCCTCCCGGGTCCAGCCCGCGCACCTGCGCGACGGTGTCGAGCGGGCCCGCGGGCACGTCGCCGACCTCGGCCTGGACGCGATCATCCCGATCGGCGGCGAGGGCACCCTGAAGGCGGCGAACCTGCTCGCGCAGGGCGGCCTGCCGATCGTCGGCGTCCCCAAGACCATCGACAACGACATCGCCTCCACGGACGTCACCTTCGGCTTCGACACCGCCGTCGGGGTCGCCACCGAGGCCCTGGACCGGCTGAAGACCACCGCCGAGTCCCACCAGCGCGTGATGGTCGTCGAGGTCATGGGCCGCCACACCGGCTGGATCGCCCTGCACTCGGGCATGGCCGCCGGCGCGCACGCGATCGTCGTCCCGGAGCGCCCCTTCGACATCGACGAGCTGACGGCGATCGTCGGCGAGCGCTTCTCCGCCGGCAAGCGGTTCGCGATCGTCGTGGTCGCCGAGGGCGCCAAGCCCGCCCCGGGCAGCTCGATGGCGGTCGAGGAGGGCGGTACGGACATGTACGGCCACGAGCGGTTCGCCGGCATCGGCAACCGGCTCGCCGTCGAGCTGGAGGACCGGCTCGGCAAGGAGGCCCGCCCGGTGATCCTGGGCCACGTCCAGCGCGGCGGCACGCCCACCGCGTACGACCGGGTGCTCGCCACCCGCTTCGGCTGGCACGCGGTGGAGGCGGCGCACCGGGGCGAGTTCGGGATGCTGACGGCGCTGCGCGGCACCGACATCGTGATGGTGCCGCTCGCCGAGGCCGTGCAGACCCTGAAGACGGTCCCGGCGGAGCGCTACGCCGAGGCCGAGACGGTTCTGTGATCCCCACCCCCTTCCCTCACCGCCCCCGGACGCGATAGCGCCCGGGGGCGGCATTACTGTGGTGGGGCACCACAGGTCAAGGGAGTGAACAGATGGATCACAGCGGGCACGGCATGGACATGGACATGGACTTGCCGCCGTTCACTCTCGGGAGGGGTCTGGAGTTCTCCTTCGACGCCTTCTTCCTGTTCGGCTCACTGCTGGGGCTCGCCCTGTACGTCTGGGGCGTGCTGCGGCTGCGCCGGCGCGGGGACGCCTGGCCGCTGGGCCGGACCGCCGCCTTCACCACCGGCGTGCTGACCGTGATCCTGGTGATGTGCACCAAGCTGAACGACTACGGCATGGTCATGTTCAGCGTGCACATGGTCCAGCACATGGTGATCAGCATGATCACCCCGATCCTGCTGCTGCTCGGTGCCCCGATGACTCTGGCGCTGCGCGCGCTGCCGCCGGCCGCCCGCGGCCACAAGGGGCCGCGCGAGCTGCTCCTGATGCTGCTGCACAGCCGGTACATGAAGGTGATCACGCACCCGGCCTTCACGATCCCGATGTTCATCGCGAGCCTCTACGCGCTGTACTTCACCCCGCTCTTCGACTTCCTCATGGAGAGCCGGACCGGGCACATCGCGATGATGCTGCACTTCCTCGCCGTCGGTGTGATCTTCTTCTGGCCGATCATGGGAGTGGACCCGGGCCCGCACCGCCCCGGCTACGTGATGCGGATGCTGGAGCTGTTCGCGGGCATGCCGTTCCACGCGTTCTTCGGCATCGCGCTGATGATGGCCAGCGAGCCGATGATCAAGACGTACGCGAACCCGCCGGCCTCCCTCACCATCGATCCGCTGCTCGACCAGCAGTGGGGCGGCGGAATCGCCTGGGCCTTCAGCGAGATCCCCTCGGTGCTGGTGCTGATCGCGCTGGTCTACCAGTGGTACCACTCCGAGCAGCGCACGGCGAAGCGCTCCGACCGGGCCGCGGACCGCGACGGTGACCAGGAGCTGGAGGCGTACAACGCGTATCTGGCCTCACTCCAAGCGCGTGGCCAGTAGCGCACCGGCGCCTTCGCGCGGCACCATGGGGCATGACCGGATCCGTTAAGGCGATGGCGATCATGACCTTCGCCGCCTTGGTGGCCGTCGCCACGTACTCGGTGGCCCTCGGCAGCAACGGCTGGCTGTGGTTCGGCTGGGTGGTGCTGGGGCTGATCACCGTCGGCATGGCCGCGTCCCGCAACACCTGAATACCGGCCACCCGTCGCTCGGGTATCGCCGCCCCCTCCTGACACAGGGCTGACTGTCCGTAGGATGTCCGTGACAACGAGGCATCGACGGGAGCGGCCTGGTGTTCTACCACTTGCTCAAGCACGTGTTGCTCGGTCCGCTGCTGAGGCTGCTGTTCCGGCCGCGGATCGAGGGGCTGGAGAACATCCCGGCGGAGGGTGCCGCGATCGTCGCGGGCAATCACCTGTCGTTCTCCGACCACTTCCTGATGCCCGCGATCCTGAGGCGCCGCATCACCTTCCTCGCGAAGGCCGAGTACTTCACCGGCCCCGGGGTGAAGGGGCGGCTCACCGCGGCGTTCTTCCGCAGCGCCGGGCAGATCCCGGTGGACCGCTCCGGGAAGGACGCCGGGCAGGCCGCGCTGCGGGAGGGGCTGGGCGTGCTGGCCAAGGACGAGCTGCTGGGCATCTACCCCGAGGGCACCCGCTCGCACGACGGGCGGCTCTACAAGGGCAAGGTCGGCGTGGCCGCGATGGCGCTGGGCGCCGGGGTGCCGGTGATCCCCTGCGCGATGCTCGGCACCTTCGAGATCCAGCCGCCCGGGCAGAGGATCCCGAAGATCCGGCGGGTGACGATCCGCTTCGGCGAGCCGCTGGACTTCTCGCGGTACGCCGGGTTGGAGGGCGAGCGGGCCATCCTGCGGGCCGTCACCGACGAGATCATGTACGCGATCCTCGGTCTGTCGGGCCAGGAGTACGTCGACCGGTACGCCGCCGAGGTCAAGGCCGAGGAAGAGGAAGCACGGAAGAAGGCCCGGCGCCGAACGCGCTGAGCCTCCTCCCGTGCCGTGGTGCGTCGTACCGCCCCGCCGGTCCGCGACTAGCGGACGGCCGGGAGCTCCTCACGCGGCGCGAGCTCGGCGCCCTGAGCGCGGGCGAGCGACTTCGCGGCGGCCGGGGCCGGCGCCACCGGGGTGGCGTGCGGCTGGCACTTCACGTCCTTGGCGTCGACCTTGCCGGTCAGCAGGTAGGCGTCCACCCGGGTGTTGATGCAGGGGTTCACCAGGCTGGTCACACCGTGCGAGCCGGCGTTCAGCTCGGTGATCAGGCGCGAGCCGGCGAGGCGGCGGTGCAGCTCGACCGCTCCCTCGTACGGCGTGGCCGCGTCCCGCTCGGACTGGACGATCAGCACCGGGGCGATACCGCGCTTGGCACCGACCTCGATCGGGGTGCTCTGCTTGGACTTCCAGGTCGCGCAGGGCAGGTTCATCCACGCGTTGGACCAGGTCAGGAACGGGTACTTCTCGTGCAGCTTGGTGTTGTCCCGGTCCCACTTGGCCCAGCTGGTCGGCCACTTGGCGTCGGCGCACTCGACCGCGGTGTAGACGGCGTTGCTGTTCTCCGAGGCCGCGTTGCCCGCGGTGTCGCTCATGTCCGGGGCGATGGCGTCGACCAGGGCCTGCTCGTCACCGGCGATGTACTTGCTCCAGGTCTGGGCGACGGGCACCCAGGAGGAGTCGTAGTACGGGGCGCCCTGGAAGAAGCCGATCAGCTCGGCCGGACCGACGACCCCGCCGATCGGGTTGGCCTTGGCCTTGGCGCGCAGCTCCTGGTACTTGGCCTCGACCTTGGCGCGGGTGTCGCCGATGTGGAAGACCGCGTCGTTCTTGGCGACCCAGTCCTGCCAGTCGTTCCAGCGCGTCTGGAAGGCGACGTCCTGGCCGAGGTTGGCCTCGTACCAGATGTTGTCCTGCGCCGGGTTGACCACGCTGTCGACGATCATGCGGCGCACGTGGGTCGGGAACAGGGTCGCGTAGACCCCGCCGATGTAGGTGCCGTACGAGACGCCGATGAAGTTCAGCTTCTTGTCACCGAGCGCGGCGCGGATGACGTCCAGGTCGCGCGCGGTGTTCGGCGTGGTCATGTGCGGCAGCATCTCGCCGCTGCGCTCCTTGCAGCCGTCCGCGTACTCGGCGGCGAGCTTGCGCTGGGCGCGCTTGTCGGCCTCGTTGGAGGGGACCGGGTCGGCCTTGGGGGCCTTGACGAACTCCTGCGGGTCGATGCAGGAGATCGGCGCCGAGTGGCCGACACCGCGCGGGTCGAAGCCCACGAAGTCGTACGCCTTGGCGGTGTTGACCCACAGCGGGCTCTTGGTGGTGATCCGGCGCGGGAAGCGCATGCCGGAGCCGCCGGGGCCGCCCGGGTTGTAGACGAGGGAGCCCTGGCGCTCCTCCTTGGTGCCGGTGCTGAGCGCGCGGTCGACCGCGAGGTCGATCGTCTTGCCGAACGGCTTGCGGTAGTCCAGCGGGACCTTCACCCAGCCGCACTGGATCGGCTTCTCGAAGCCCCAGTCGGCAGGACAGTCCTTCCAGTCGATCCCGGTGCGGGCGGCCCGGGCGGCCGCGATCTGAACGCCGATCGCCTCCGCCGCTCCGTTGTCGCGGCCGGCCGGGGCCGCCGAGGCGGACGGGGCCAGCATCAGGCTCGCCGCCAGCGTGCCGGTGATCAGTGTGGCGGCGCTCCCCAGCGCCGCGTTGCGTATCACGTGGTTGTTCCCCCTGCTCATGTGCCGCCGTGGGCGGCCGGGTTCGGTGGATTCGGTCGTCGGCGTGCAGGGGGATCCTTGCGCCTGACCGATACCCGACAACAGAGGAGCGCAAGGTTCTTTGCCCAACCGATAACCGGAAAGGCGTGTACCGCTGAGCGGGGTCTGATTCGTCCGGAGTTCGGACGCCCGTCACCAGCCGTACGTCCGGCGGGCCGACTCCAGCAGCTCCCGCAACCGGAGGGCGTCCGGGGCCAGCGCCGTCACCAGGACGGCGGGACCGGCCAGCGGGGTGACCGCGGCGAACTCCCCCAGCACCCCGGCGGCGGGCGGGGCCTGCTCGAACACCGGGTCGACCACCAGGAGCTGGCCGAGCGAGCGGTGCCCCGCGAGACCCGCCGGGCCGTCCCAGCCGCCGGGGGCGCCGGGTCCGCAGGCCAGCTCCTGGTCCAGCAGCGGGCGACCCGCGCGGGTGACGGTGAGCCGGCTGCGCAGCAGACCCCCCGGCTCGCCGGCGCGGCCGAGCACCTGCTCCTCGCGCAGCAGCAGCCGGGCCCCGGGGGCGAGCTCGGCCCGGGTGCGGACCCGCAGGTCGCTGCCGCGGACGGAGACCAGCGGCTCCGGCAGCCACCGCAGGGCCGCGTCCTGCCCGAGCGTCAGACGTACGTCGTACCGCGCGGGCTCACCGCCCCGGCCGGGCAGCGCCAGGGTGGCCGCCGCCGACGCGAGTGCCAGCCGGGCCCCCGGGCCGACCTCCGCCTCGACGGTGAGGTGGTCCCCGCCGAGCGGGGCACTCATCGCGCCGACCAGCATCACCCCGGCCTCGGCGCCCTCCCCCCGGGTGCGGCGCAGCGCCAGCGGGCCCTCGCCGGCCAGCAGCGGCAGGGCGGTGCCGCCGCGGCCGTCGGCGGTGGCGCGGATCCGGGCGGTGGCCCGCAGGCCCGCCGGGACGGGGATGACGGGGGGCGCGCTGGTCACCGTACGGCCCAGGCGGCGAACCGCTCGCGCACCCACGAGGCCACCGGGATCACGCCTTCCGGGCCGCGCAGCGACTGGAAGGCGACGGGCAGTTCACCGCGCTGCTCGGCGGCGTCGCGGGCCATCCGGCCCAGGTCGGAGCCGACGTGCGGGGCGAGGTCGGTCTTGTTGACGACGAGCAGGTCGGCGGTGGTGACGCCGGGGCCGCCCTTGCGCGGGATGTCGTCGCCGCCGGCCACGTCGATGACGAAGATCTGGGCGTCGACGAGGCCCCGGGAGAAGGTGGCGGTGAGGTTGTCCCCACCGGATTCGACGAGGATCAGGTCGAGCGGCGCGTGCTCCCGGAAGGCCTCCTCCAGCTCCTCGACGGCCTCCAGGTTGGCGGAGATGTCGTCGCGGATGGCGGTGTGCGGGCAGGCCCCCGTCTCGACGGCGGTGATCCGCTCGGGCGGCAGCACGGCCTCGCGGAGCAGGAACTCGGCGTCCTCGCGGGTGTAGATGTCGTTGGTGACGACGGCCATGGACAGTTCGGCGCGCAGCTCCCGGCAGAGGGCGGCGACGGTCGCGGTCTTGCCGGAGCCGACGGGTCCGCCGAGTCCGATGCGCAGGGCGCGGCGGGTGCCGTCGGCCCGCAGGGGTTCGGCGCTGTGGGTGTGGCGGTGGGGGTAGGTCACGCCGTGGTCGAGGTGCATGGGGTTCTCCTTGGGGGGTGGCTCAGGACGCGAACAGCCGTACCGGCCAGTCGGCATGGATCTCCGCCGCGATCTCCAGCAGCGGCGAGGAGGCGGCGGGCAGCTCCTCCACGCCTGCCGCCCGGGCGCGCAGGGCGGCCGCCTGCGCCTCGGCGGCGACGGCGTCGAGTTCGGGTGCGAGCCGGGCCAGCACCCCGCTCGCCTCGAAGGGGTCGAGGCCCAGCAGCCGTACGGTCGCGGTGGCGGGCCCGCTGACGCTCTCGTACGCGGCCACGTGCGCGGCGTCGAGCGGCCCGAGCCCGGCGGCCCGGGCCGTGAGGCCGAGCACCACGGGCTGGTGGGCCCCGCGCGGGAAGGCGGCGGCCAGCGCGTCGAGTTCGGCGGCGGGCCAGGTGGCCCGGGCGGCCCGCAGCAGCTGCCGGCCGAGCCGCCGCCCGGCGGCGCGCAGGGCGGGCGACGGAGTGCGGGCGTCGGCCGCGGCGTCGAGCTCCGCCGGGTCGAGCCCGAGGGCGGCGGCCGCGGCGAGCCCGGCGGCGACGAGCCCGGCGGTGTGCAGGCGGCCGCGGCAGAAGTCCGCCAGGGTGGCGGCGTCGTGGATGCGGCCCGCCTTGCAGGCGGCCTCCGCCCCGCCGGAGTGGGCGTGCCCTCCGGCGGGGAAGCGGCCGTCGGCGAGGACGAGCAGCGCGGCGAGGCTGGTCGCCATCAGAAGAGGAAGTATCTCTGTGCCATGGGCAGTTCGGCGGCGGGCGCCGGCTCCACGGCCTCGCCGTCGATGGTGACGGTGAAGGTGTCGGCGTCGACCTCGACCCTCGGCATGGCGTCGTTGTTGCGCATGTCCGCCTTGCCCACCTTGCGGGTGCTCTCGATGGCCACGAACTCCTTGCCGAGTCCGAGCCGTTCGGGCAGTGCGTCGTCGAGCGCGGCCTGTGCCGTGAAGTTGACGGAGTTCAGCCCGGGTGCCCGCCCCAGGCTGCCGAACATCGGCCGGGGCAGCACGGGCTGCGGGGTCGGGATGGAGGCGTTGGCGTCGCCCATCTGCGCGTAGGCGATCTGGCCGCCCTTGATGACCAGCTCGGGCTTGACGCCGAAGAAGGCAGGGTTCCACAGCACCAGATCGGCGAGTTTGCCGGTCTCGACGGAGCCGATCTCGCGGGCGAGTCCCTGGGCCACGGCGGGGTTGATCGTGTACTTCGCGACGTAGCGGCGGGCCCGCTGGTTGTCGGCGGGTCCGTCGCCGGGCAGGAAGCCGCGCCGCTTCTTCATCACGTGGGCGGTCTGCCAGGTGCGCAGCACGACCTCGCCGACGCGGCCCATGGCCTGGGAGTCGGAGGAGATGATGGAGATGGCGCCGAGGTCGTGCAGGACGTCCTCGGCGGCGATCGTCGAGGGCCGGATCCGGGATTCGGCGAAGGCGAGGTCCTCGGGGACGGCCGGGTTGAGGTGGTGGCAGACCATCAGCATGTCGAGGTGTTCCTCGACGGTGTTGACGGTGTGCGGCCGGGTCGGGTTGGTGGAGCTGGGCAGTATGTTGGGCTCCGAGACCACGGTGATGATGTCGGGCGCGTGCCCGCCGCCCGCTCCCTCGGTGTGGTACGAGTGGATGGTCCGGCCGGCGATGGCGGCGAGGGTGTCGGCGACGAAGCCCGCCTCGTTGAGCGTGTCGGTGTGGATGGCGACCTGGGCTCCGGTCTCCTCGCACACGCTCAGACAGGCGTCGATGACGGCCGGGGTCGCGCCCCAGTCCTCGTGGATCTTGAATCCGAGGGCACCGCCGCGCAGCTGGGAGTGCATGCCCTCGCGGGACATGGTGTTGCCCTTGCCGAGCAGCCCGATGTTGACGGGGTAGGCCTCCAGCGCGGCGAACATCCGGGCCAGGTGCCAGGGTCCGGGCGTGACCGTGGTGGCCTTGGTGCCCTCGGCGGGGCCGGTGCCGCCGCCGACGAGGGTGGTGATGCCGGAGGCGAGGGCCTCCTCGATGACGGTCGGGGAGATGAAGTGCACGTGGGCGTCGATGGCCCCGGCGGTGACGATCTTCCCGTTGCCCGCGATGATCTCGGTCTCGGGGCCGATGACCAGGGCGGGATCCACCCCGTCCATGGTGTCGGGGTTGCCGGCCTTGCCGATGCCGCAGATCCGGCCGTCGCGGATGCCGAGGTCGGCCTTGACGATGCCCCAGTGGTCGAGGACGACGACCCCGGTGATCACCGTGTCGGCGGCGCCCTCGGCGCGGGTGGTGCGGGCCTGGCCCATGGACTCGCGGATGACCTTGCCGCCGCCGAACACGGCCTCGTCGCCGGAGCGTCCGGGGCCGCCGCTGAGGTCCTGCTCGATCTCCACGAAGAGGTCGGTGTCGGCGAGCCGGATCCGGTCGCCGGCCGTCGGCCCGAAGAGGTCGGCGTACACGGGGCGGGAGAGCTCAGCCATCGAGCGGCCCCCCGGTCTCGCCGCGCAGCCCCGGGACGGTGCGCAGCCCGCCCAGCGGTACGAGTTCCACGGCCACCGGGATGCCCGGCTCGAAGCGGACGGCGGTTCCGGCGGCGATGTTGAGCCGGAGCCCGCGGGCGGCCGGGCGGTCGAAGTCGAGGCCGGGGTTGGCCTCGGCGAAGTGGTAGTGGGAGCCGACCTGGACCGGCCGGTCGGCGGCGTTGAGCACGGTGATGCGGGTGACGGGACGGCCCTCGTTGAGGCGCACCGGGCCGTCCCCGTAGCGGATTTCGCCGGGAATCACGGGTGCTCCTCCTCAGACGATCGGGTCGTGGACGGTGACGAGCTTCGTGCCGTCCGGGAAGGTCGCCTCGACCTGGACGTCGTGGATCATCTCGGGGATCCCCTCCATGACCTGCGCACGGCTGAGCACCGTACGGCCGGAGGCCATCAGCTCGGCCACGGTCCGGCCGTCGCGGGCGCCTTCGAGGATGTGGGAGGTGATGAGGGCGATCGCCTCGGGGTGGTTGAGGCGGACCCCGCGCGCTTTTCGCTTCTCGGCCACGTCTGCGGCCACGTGGATGAGCAGTCTCTCCTGCTCATGCGGTGTCAGTTGCACTCGAATCACCAAGCTTCCGGGACATGATCAACGTCGCGCCGGGCCGACCCTACGGGCCGTCAACACTTTGTTGACCTGCGCATATCCGTGCCAAGCATGTCTTGCCCAACGCAGAGAAAGGCTTTCCGTCCCGACCACCACGGCTTTGCACGCTCATGGGTGATCATTGGCGGACAGCCGTGACCCTCACGCTAAGGGCCGTGCTTTTCCGCCGAGTTAACCCACGTTTCGGGAAGGTTCCCGGTTCAACACCCGCGTCCGCCGCGGACCCGGTTCCGTATACGGACGCTCGCGGCCCCGGACGCTCGCGGCCCCGGACGCTCATGGGCGCCCGGCGCGCTTCAGCAGCCCGTGACGGCGCTCTTCACCGGGGCGCCCGCGGTCCAGGGGAGCGCGATCCACACCGTCTTGCCGCCGTCCTCCGTGGGGCAGACGGAGAGCCGCCCGCCCGCCTCGGCGGCGAGCCAGCGGATGATGACCATCCCCCGGCCGTTGTCCTGCTGCACGGCGGCCGGCAGGCGCTTGGGCCAGCGCGGGTGGCTGTCGGTGACCCCGACCCGGAGCCACTCCCCGCGCTCCAGCCGCACCTCGACGGTGAAGGTGGGCGACTGGCCGAATGTGTGCTGTACGGAATTGGTCGCGAGCTCCGAGACGATCAGCCGGACGGTGTCGGCGGTCTGGGCGTCCTCGGGCAGTCCCCATTCTTCGAGCACCTCCGCGACGTAGCGGCGGGCGACGGAGACCGAGGCGGGATCGCTCGGCAGAGTGATGGAGGCTTCCTGCTGGTCTGCCATGGCGACGTCCCTTTCCCACCGGGGCGGAGCCGCCCCGGATCTGTGCTGAGCGCCAGAGTGGCACCCATCGTCCCGCCCGTGCTGCCGTTCCTCCAAGATATGCATATATCTGTCGCTCAATGCGGTGAACTCTGCTACGGAAGAGCGTATTTGGACGGCAGACTGGTGCGAGCTGTGCCGGTGGAAGGAGAGCGGGTATGCAGCACGGTCCCGCGGTACGTCGGCGCAAGCTCGGCGAGGAGTTGCGAGCCCTGCGCGACCGGTCCGGACTCACCAGTGGTGAGGCGGCCCGGATCGTGGGGTGGCACCAGTCGAAAATCAGCCGCATCGAGACGGGGCGCAGCGGGGTCAAACCGGAGGACATCCGCTCGCTCCTCGACGCCTACGGGGACGTGGTCAGCGCCCAGCAGCGGGCCCTGCTGGAGGCCCTGTCGGCCTCGGCGGCCGGCCCCGGGCCGGGCGCCGGGACGGGGCGGGGTCGCGAGTGGTGGCACGACTACCGGGGGCTGCTGCCGCAGGAGTACCGGGACTTCATCAGCCTGGAGGCGGGCGCCCGCTCGGCCCGGACGGTGGAGCTGTCGGTGGTGCCCGGCCTGCTCCAGACCCCGGACTACGCACGGGCCGTGACCCGGGCCGCGTTGGGCGGGCTTCCGGAACCGAAGGTGGACGCGCTGGTCGACGTACGGCTGGCGCGGCAGTCGGTGCTGCGGGCGGATCCGCCGCTGAAGCTGAGCGCGGTGCTGGACGAGGCGGTGCTGCGGCGGCAGATCGGCGGCCCGGGGGTGATGGCCGAGCAGTTGCGGCACCTGAGGGAGGTGGCGGAGCTGCCCCAAGTCTGTCTTCAGGTACTGCCGTTCAGTGTGGGCGGCCATCTCGGCCTGACAGGACCGTTCGTGATTTTTTCATTTCCGGACATCGCTGATCTGGATGTGGTGGTACTCGACCATTTGACGAGTAGCCTCTATCTGGAGCGGAAGGAAGACCTCGAGGCCTACAGCGCCGCGTTCCGCGCGATCCAGGCGCACGCCCTCCCGCCCCGTGACTCGTCGGATCTCATCAGCTCACTCGCTGACGACGCGTAAGGAGGCACCCCCGTGTCCGCAACCCTCTTATCCACCAGCGGACTTCTGATCAGCGCGCGGTGGCGGCGGAGCAGCCGCAGCACCGGAATGAACAACTGTGTGGAAGCCGCCGCCCTCCGCGGCGGTCTGTTGGCCGTCCGCGACTCCAAGCGGACGGACGGCCCGGCCGTGCTCTTCACCGGGCCGGCCTGGGACGGCTTCCTCACCTGTGTACGGGCGGACGCGCTCCCCTAGCCGTGTCGTAGGAAGCCAGTCCCGCCTACCGGTCCGTGGCTCCGGCCGGAGCGGTCCGCAGGATCGTCTTGACGGCCCGATCGATCTCGTCCCCCGTGAGATCGGCCCGGGCGGTCAGCCGCAGCCGGGAAATGCCGTCCGGCACCGACGGCGGCCGGAAGCACCCCACGGACAGACCTGCCTCGCGGCAGTCGGCGGCCCAGCGCAGTGCCGCCGAAGCCGACGGGGCCCGTACCGACACCACGGCCGCGTCCGGCCGGGCCGCGGTCAGGCCGGACGCGGTGAGCCGTCCGTACAGTTCGGCGGCCACCTCGCGGGCCAGGCCGGCCCGCTCCGGTTCCCGCCCGAGCAGGCGCAGGCTCGCCAGCGCCGCTCCGGCGGCGGCCGGGGCCAGCCCGGTGTCGAAGATGAAGGTCCGGGCCGTGTTGACCAGGTGCCGGATCACCTTGGCCGGGCCGAGCACGGCGCCGCCCTGACTGCCCAGCGACTTCGACAGGGTCAGCGTGGCGACCACCCCGGGCGCGCCCGCGAGCCCGGCCGCGTGCAGCGCGCCGCGCCCGCCCGCGCCCAGGACGCCCAGCCCGTGCGCGTCGTCCACGACCAGGGCCGCGCCTTCGTCCCGGCAGGCCGCGGCGTACCCGGCGAGCGGGGCGGCGTCCCCGTCCACGGAGAACACCGAGTCGCTCACCAGCAGGGCCCGGCCCGAGTGCGCGGCCAGGGTCTTGCGCGCCCCGTCCACGTCGGCGTGCGGGATCACCGCGGTCTCGGCGCGCGAGAGCCTGCAGCCGTCGACGATCGAGGCGTGGTTCCCGGCGTCGGAGACGACCAGCGTGCCCCGGTCGCTGAGGGCGGTCACGGCGGCGAGGTTGGCGGCGTATCCCGAGGAGAGCACCAGCGCGGCCTCGAAACCGCAGAAGTCGGCGAGTTCCCGCTCCAGCTCGGCGTGCAGCTCGGTCGTGCCGGTGACCAGGCGCGATCCGGTGGCTCCGGCGCCCCAGCGCTCGGCGGCGTCCCGGGCGCCCCGGACCGTCTCGGGGTGCCGGGACAGGCCGAGGTAGTCGTTGCTCGCGAGGTCCAGCAGCGGCGAGGAGGCCGGCCGGGGACGCAGCGTCCGCACCAGCCCCGCCTCTTCGCGCGCCCGCTCGGCGTCGTCGATCCAGGCGAAGACGTCCAAGGCCGGACCGGGCCCGGCGGCCGCGGCGTCGGGGGTGTGCTGGGGCATCGGCGGGGTCCTCGCGTTTTGTCGGCTGTCCACAGAGCTGCGACCGACCCTAGTGGGCGTGACCTCTGTGTCAGGTGTGGTGATACACACACTCCAATCAGGCCATGTTGTCCGATCTCTCCTTGGCCGGGAGTGGTCGTGTGGTCCAGGATTCGGACCATGGACCTGCTGAACACCCTGGTGGACAAGGGACTGCGGCGTGAGCTGCCGACCCGCGAAGAGGCGCTGGCCGTACTGGCGACCTCGGACGACGAACTGCTCGACGTTGTGGCCGCGGCCGGCAAGGTGCGCCGCCAGTGGTTCGGACGTCGGGTCAAGCTGAACTACCTCGTCAACCTGAAATCCGGCCTCTGCCCGGAGGACTGCTCCTACTGTTCCCAGCGCCTGGGATCGAAGGCGGAGATCCTCAAGTACACGTGGCTGAAGCCCGAGGAGGCCACCCAGGCCGCCGCGGCCGGGGTCGCGGGCGGGGCCAAGCGGGTCTGCCTGGTGGCGAGCGGGCGCGGTCCGACGGACCGCGACGTGGACCGGGTCGGCAAGACCATCGAGGCCATCAAGGAGGGCAACGAGGGCATCGAGGTCTGCGCGTGCCTCGGCCTGCTCTCGGACGGCCAGGCGGAGCGGCTGCGCGACGCGGGCGCGGACGCGTACAACCACAACCTCAACACCTCCGAGGCGACGTACGGGGACATCACCAAGACCCACACGTACGCCGACCGCGTCGACACCGTGCAGAAGGCGCACGCCGCCGGCCTGTCGGCCTGCTCGGGCCTGATCGCGGGCATGGGCGAGAGCGACGAGGACCTGATCGACGTCGTCTACGCGCTGCGCGAGCTCGACGCCGACTCGGTGCCGGTCAACTTCCTGATCCCCTTCGAGGGCACCCCGCTCGCCAAGGAGTGGAACCTCACCCCGCAGCGCGCGCTGCGGATCCTCGCGATGGTCCGCTTCGTCTGCCCCGACGTGGAGGTCCGGATCGCGGGCGGCCGCGAGGTGCACCTGCGCACGATGCAGCCGCTGGCGCTGCATCTGGCCAACTCGATCTTCCTCGGCGACTACCTCACCAGCGAGGGCCAGGCCGGCCAGGCCGACCTCGACATGATCGCCGACGCCGGCTTCGAGGTGGAGGGCGCCGGTACGACGACCCTCCCCGCGCACCGCTCCGAGGCGACGGCCGCGGCGGCGCCCGCGGGCGGGGTCTGCGGTTCCGCGGCCGGCGCGGCCGCCCCGGCCGGGGCGGGCTGCGGTTCGGCGTGCGGAGGCTGCTCGGGCCACGAGGCGGTCCCCGCCCAGGCGGACGCGGGCGAGGTGCGCTCGGACCTGGTGGCGGTGCGCCGACGCGGGGCGGGAACGGACATCGCACCGAATGCCTGATCAGACCCAGGCGTACGACGCGCTGCCGGCCTCCGCACTGCTCGCGCTGGACCGGCAGCACGTCTGGCACCCGTACGGCCCGATGCCCGGGAAGCAGGAGCCGCTGATCGTCGCCTCGGCCTCGGGGGTGCGGCTGCGGCTGGCCGAGCCGGCCGAGGGCCGGGACGAGCTGGTCGACGGCATGTCGTCCTGGTGGTCGGCGATCCACGGCTACAACCACCCGGTGCTGAACGAGGCCACGACCGACCAGCTCGGCCGGATGTCACACGTCATGTTCGGCGGGCTCACCCACGAGCCCGCCGTCCGGCTGGCCGCGAAGCTCGTCGAGATCAGCCCGGCCGGCCTGGAGCACGTCTTCCTCGCCGACTCCGGCTCGGTCGCGGTCGAGGTCGCGGTGAAGATGTGCCTCCAGTACTGGCGCTCCATCGGCCGCCCCGGCAAGACGCGGCTGCTGACCTGGCGCGGCGGCTACCACGGGGACACCTGGCAGCCGATGGCCGTCTGCGACCCCGAGGGCGGCATGCACGAACTCTGGTCGGGAGCCCTCCCGCGCCAGGTCTTCGCGGACGCCCCGCCCGGCGGCTTCGACACGCCCGTTGACCCGGCGTACGCCGACCACCTGCGCTCCATGATCTCCGCGCACGCGGACGAGCTGGCGGCCGTGATCGTGGAGCCGGTGGTGCAGGGCGCGGGCGGCATGCGCTTCCACAACCCCGGGTACCTGCGGGTGCTGCGCGAACTGTGCGAGGAGTACGGGGTCCTGCTCGTCCTGGACGAGATCGCCACGGGGTTCGGCCGCACCGGCGCCCTGTTCGCGGCGGACCACGCGGGGATCACCCCGGACGTGATGTGCGTCGGGAAGGCCCTGACCGGCGGCTACCTCACCCTTTCGGCGACGCTGTGCACGGCGCGGGTGGCCGACGGGATCTCCCGGGGCGAGGTCCCGGTCCTCGCCCACGGGCCGACCTTCATGGGCAACCCGCTGGCCACGGCGGTGGCGTCGGCCTCGATCGACCTGCTGCTCGGCCAGGACTGGCAGCGCGAGGTCAAGCGCATCGAGGCGGGCCTGCGGGAGGGCCTGGCCCCGGCCGCGGAACTGCCCGGTGTTCGAGATGTCCGGGTGCTGGGCGCGATCGGCGTCGTCCAGCTGGACCACCCGGTCGACGTGGCGGCCGCCACCCGGGCGGCGGTCCGCGAGGGCGTCTGGGTGCGCCCGTTCCGGGACCTGATCTACACCATGCCGCCGTTCGTCACGGGCGACGCCGACGTCGCCCGTATCTGCCGCGCGGTGTGCGCCGCGGCGAAGGAGGGCTGACATGCCGGTCGTCTTCATATCCGGCACGGGCACGGAGATCGGCAAGACGGTGGTCACGTCCGCGATCGCGGCGTCCGCCGTGGCCGCCGGCCGCTCCGTCGCGGTCCTCAAGCCCGCCCAGACGGGCGTGGGGCCGACGGAGCCCGGGGACGCCGCGGAAGCGGTCCGGCTGGCCGGCGCGCAGGTGACGGCGGTGGAACTGGCCCGCTACCCGGAGCCGTTGGCCCCGGACACGGCGGCCCGGCGCTCCGGGCTGCCCACGCTCTCCCCCGCGCAGATCGCGCAGGCGGCGCGGCGGCTCTCCCTGGACCACGAGCTGGTCCTGGTGGAGGGCGCCGGCGGGCTCCTCGTCCGCTTCGACGAGGCCGGCCACACGCTGGCCGACGCGGCCCGGCTGCTGGCGGCGCCGGTACTGGTCGTCACCCCGCCGGCCCTCGGCACGCTCAACTCCACGACCCTCACGGCCGAGGCCCTGCGGGCGCGCGAGCTGGCGGCGCTGGGCGTCGTGATCGGCAGCTGGCCGGCCGACCCGGACCTGGCCTGCCGCTGCAACCTGGCCGACCTCCCCGGCTCCTCGGGGCTGCCG
The DNA here is from genome assembly GCF_026339935.1 of Streptomyces sp. NBC_01551. Taxonomy (NCBI): domain Bacteria; kingdom Bacillati; phylum Actinomycetota; class Actinomycetes; order Kitasatosporales; family Streptomycetaceae; genus Streptomyces; species Streptomyces sp. NBC_01551. The sequence goes on along the minus strand of NZ_JAPEPX010000001.1, from coordinate 5,740,175 downwards.
CTGCTCGGCGCGGTCCCGGAGGGCTCGGGCACCCTGTCGCCCGCCGACTTCCGCGCCTCGGCCCCCTCCTGGCTGGCCCCTTCCCTGCACGGCACCTGGTCCCCGGAGGCCTTCGCCGCCGCCTGGCCGGCCTGACCGGCGGGGCGGCGTCCCTCGTGGCCACGGCGATCGTGACCGTCACGCCGGCGTTCGTCGGGTACCTGGCGACGTACCTCAACGGGCTGCGGCTGGCGCAGCGCCAGGCCCAACATCCGGGCGATGCGCGACGTGGTGGTCACCAAGGCCGATCTCCTCATCGAGGAGGAGATGCCGCCGGCCCTGCTCCAGCTCTGCGCGCACGTCTCCGGCTACGAGATCACCGCCGCGCGGTGGGCCCAGGGCGACTACGCCGAGCACCTGTCCGTCATGCCGTTCCCTGGGCGGGAGCTGATGGAGTACACCCGCGACCGCTTCACCCGTCTGAAGAGCGAGCAGTCGGCCCTGCTGGGACGCGGGTCGGGGCGCGGGACGGGTCGGGGCGTGGGACGGGTCGAGGTGCGGCGCTCGGAGCGGGGCTCGGATCGAGGCTCAGGGCGGGGCTCGGGGCGGGCCGCCGCTCCGGCCCCGCGCGGTAGCCGCCGCGGAGCCCGGCGCGTTCCCGGGATGAGGCGGCCGCCGGCGGGGGAACATGGCGGTATGCGCCCGTCCGCATGAGGAGGAGTCGCCGTGCCCCGTCGCAGCCGCCCGCCGCAGGATCCGGTTCACCATCCCCTGTTCGCCCGTTTCTACGCTCGCATGAGCGTGCAGGCCGACGCGCGCGCCGGGGTCGGCAGACTCCGCGAGGAGCTCCTGGCCGGGCTGAGCGGCCGGGTCATCGAGATCGGCGCGGGCAACGGCCTCAACTTCCCGCACTACCCCGGCGCCGTGTCCGAGGTCGTCGCGGTCGAACCGGAGCGCCTGCTGCGCCGGCACGCCGTGGAGGCGGGGCTGCGCGTCGAGGTGCCCGTCGACGTGGTGCCGGGCGTGGCCGAGGCCCTGCCGGTCAAGAGCGAGTCCTTCGACGGGGCGGTGGCCTGTCTCGTCCTGTGTTCGGTACGGGACCTGCCGCGCTCCCTCTCCGAGCTCCACCGCGTCCTGCGCCCGGGCTCGGAGCTGCGCTTCTTCGAGCACGGCCGCGCCCCCGGCCGGGGCATGGCCGCCGTCCAGCGGGTGCTGGACCGGACGGTGTGGCCGCGGCTGTGCGGAGGCTGCCACACCGCGCGGGAGCCGCTGGCCGCGATCGAGGAGGCCGGGTTCGAGATCACGGCCGTGCGCGGCGTCCGGGTCCCGGAGGGCGGACCCGCGCTGCCGTCCTCGTACTGCGTGATCGGCGCGGCCCGCCGGCGCCCGGACGCCGGGTAGTCACCCGGTCAGCGGCTTGACCCAGCGCGTCCAGTGGCCCTCGGGGTGGTAGCCGGCCGCGTCCCACGCCCCGTGGGCCCCCTCGTTGCGGTCGAGCACCATCGCGTCCGCGCGCCGTCCGCCCAGCTCCACGAAGCGCTCCTCGGCGGCGGCCAGCAGCGCGGACCCGATGCCCCGGCGCCGGTGGCCCGGGTGCACGGCGAGCCGGTAGAGGTGACAGCGCCAGCCGTCGAACCCGGCGATCACGGTGCCGACCAGCTCGCCGTCGCGGCGGGCGAGCAGCAGCGCCCGCGGGTCGCGGTCGTGGAGCCGCTCGACGCCGGCGAGATCGTCGCTGATGCTCGTACCCTCGGCGGCGGTCCGCCAGAATGCCAGGACGGCGGGCAGATCGGCCGCCGACGCAGGGCCGATGTGAAGATCGCTCATGCCCCGGATCCCATCATCCGGGTCCGCTCCGCCAGAAGGACGATCCGACGCCTTTGCCCGTCCTTTACCATGTGAGCAGCTGTTCGACCCGTTCCCCTCGATCGAAAGGTGTGAGCGTCCGCCCATGGGCGAGCCTCCCAGTACCCGACACCGCCGCAGCCGACATCGCGCGCTCCCCCTCCGCCTGACTGATCATGGGACGGAGGTGACCGACCGATGACCGAAGTGCTCCTGCTCGTCGTGGCGCTGCTGCTCTGCCTTGCCTGCGGAGTCTTCGTCGCGGCGGAGTTCTCGCTGACCACCGTCGAGCGCAGCGAGCTCGAAGGCGCCGTCGAGCGCGGCGAGCGGGGCGCGGAGAGCGCCCTGACCGCCGTCCGCAGCCTGACGTTCCAGCTGTCCGGCGCCCAGCTCGGCATCACCGTGACCGGCCTGGTCATCGGCATGATCTCCAAGCCCTCGATCGCCGCCCTGCTACAGGGTCCGTTCGAGTCCATGGGGCTGTCGGCCGGCGCCGCCTCCTCCACCGCCCTGGTCCTGGGCACCGCGCTGTCGACCGTCGTCCTGATGGTCGTGGGCGAGCTGGTGCCGAAGAACTGGGCCATCTCCTCGCCGCTGGCCATCGCCAAGCGCGTGGCCACCATGCAGCGGATCTTCAGCCGCACCTTCAGGCCGCTCATCGGGCACCTGAACACCACCGCGAACCACACGGTGCGCCGCTTCGGCCTGGAGCCGGCCGAGGAGCTGGCCTCCGCGCGCAGCCCGCAGGAGCTGGTGGCGCTGGCGCGGCACTCCGCCAAGGCGGGCGCTCTGGAGAAGGACACCGCCGAGCTGTTCGTGCGGACCCTGAACCTGGCCGACCTGACTGCGGAGAACGTGATGACCCCGCGCGTCCAGGTGACCGCCCTCGACGTCCAGACCACCGCCGAGGACGTGGCGAACGCGACGCTGGCCACCGGCCTGTCGCGCTTCCCCGTCTACCGGTCCAACCTCGACACCGTGGTGGGCACCGTCCACATCAAGGACGTACTGGCCCTGCCGGCCGAGGAGCGGCACCGCACATCCGTCTCACAGCTGCTGCGCCCGCCCCTCCTCGTACCGGAGTCGCTGACCGTGGACCGGCTGCTGGACCGGCTGTCCGGCAAGCAGACGATGGCCGTGGTGATCGACGAGTACGGCGGCACCGCCGGTGTCGTCACCCTGGAGGACATCGTCGAGGAGGTCGTGGGCGAGGTCCGCGACGAGCACGACCCGCACGAGACCCCGGACCTGGCCCCGGCCGGTACGGACGCCTCCGGGCGCGCGCTCTACTCCGCCGACGGCGCCGCGCGCACCGATCAGCTGCAACGGATCGGGCTGCGGGTGCCGGACGGGCCGTACGAGACGCTGGCCGGGCTGATAGCGACCGAGCTGGGCCGGATCCCGGCAGTCGGCGACAGCCTGGAGCTGGACGGCTGGCGGCTGGACGTGGTGGACGCCAGCGGGCGCCGGGCCGCGCGGGTGCTGCTGCACGAGCCGGTCGAGCCCACCGGCGACGACGGTGCGGAGGGGACCCGATGACCGCGATCCAGTTGCTGATCGGCCTGGCGACCCTGGTCGTCAACGCCTTCTTCGTCGGCGCGGAGTTCGCGCTGATCTCGGTGCGGCGCAGCCAGATCGAGCCGTACGCCGAGCAGGGCGACCGGCGCGCCCGCGCCGTGCTGTGGGGCCTGGAGCACGTGTCGGCGCTGATGGCGGCGGCGCAGCTGGGCATCACGCTGTGCACCCTGGTGCTGGGTGTGGTGGCCGAGCCGGCCATCGCTCACCTGCTGACCCCGCTGCTGGACGCCGTCGGGGTGCCGGGCGGGGTGACGCACGCGATCTCCTTCGTGGTGGCGCTGGCGCTGGCCACGTACCTGCACATGCTCTTCGGCGAGATGGTGCCGAAGAACGTGGCGCTGGCGGAGCCGGTGCGCACCGCTCTGCTGCTGGGGCCGCCGCTGGTGACCCTGACCCGGGCGCTGCGGCCGGTGATCTTCGCCATCAACGCGTTCGCCAACGCCCTGCTGCGGCTCCTGCGCGTCGAGGTCAAGGACGAGGTCTCGGCCACCTTCTCCGACGACGAGCTGGCCCGGATCGTCAAGGACTCCTCCGCCGCGGGACTGCTCGACGACCGGGCGCGCGAGCGGCTGTACGACGCCCTGGAACTGGGGCGGCGGCCGGTCACCGATGTGGTGCTGCCCGCGGACCGGGTGGTCTCGGCGCGGGTCGGCATCACCCCGGCCGGGCTGGAGCGGCTGTCCGCCGAGTCGGGGTACTCCCGCTTCCCCGTGATCGACGCGGAGCAGCGGATCCTCGGCTACCTGCACGTCAAGGACGCCCTGGACGCGGACGCGACGGAGCGGGACGAGCCGTTCCCGGTGCCCACGCTGCGGCCGATCGCCCAGGTACGGGCGGAGACCCCGCTGGACGACGTGCTGACCGCGATGCGGCGCAGCCGTACGCATCTGGCGGCGGTGCTCGGGGCGGACGGCGCCATGACGGGCCTGGTGACGATGGAGGACGTGCTGCGCGAGCTGTTCGACAGGCCCGCGTCCATGTAACCGTCTCGCGGTCATCGCCTGCACCGGATCGGCACAGGTCAGCGCGCTGGTGCCGCCACTCCGTCCACGGGGTGGCGGTACCGCGCGGTAACATCTCTCCCGCCATGGAGATGAATGCGCGTTACACCAGTTTCGTCGCGGTCGGCGACTCCTTCACCGAAGGCATGTCCGACGCGCTGCCCGACGGCTCCTACCGGGGCTGGGCCGATCTGCTCGCCGCCCGGCTGGCCGCGCGCGAACCGGGCTTCCGGTACGCGAACCTCGCGGTCCGCGGGAAGCTGATCGGGCAGATCGCCGAGGAGCAGGCCCCGACGGCGGCGGCCATGGGCGCCGACCTGGTCACCCTGGTCGGCGGCCTCAACGACGCCCTGCGGCCCAAGGTCGACATGGGCCGGGTGCGCGCGCACCTGGAGGAGTCCGTGGCCCTCCTCGCCCCGTCCTGCCGGCAGCTGGTCCTGATGCGCTCCCCCGGGCGCAACGGTCCGGTGATGGACCGGTTCCGGCCGCGCATGGAGGAGCTGTTCGCCGTCATCGGGGAGCTCGCCGACCGGCACGGCGCCCTCGTCGTGGACCTGTACGGGGTTCCCGCGCTCGCGGACCCCCGCATGTGGGACGTGGACCGGCTGCACCTGACGCCCGAGGGCCACCGCCGCGTGGCGGAGGCGGTCTGGCAGACCCTGGGCCTGCCGCCCGAGGGGGACTGGCGCACCGAACTGGCCGCCGAGGCGGCGCCGGGCTGGGCCGCACGCCGCTCCCAGGACCTGAGCTTCGCCCGCCGGCACTTGCTGCCCTGGATAGGGCGCCGGCTGACCGGCCGCTCCAGCGGCGACGGGCTCCCGCCCAAGCGGCCGGAACTGCTGCCGTACGGGGACCGCGCCGCCGACCGGCTCTCGTAGCAAGCCACAATCCGGAGCATGGCCCCTACCTGCGTAAAGCCACAGCGGCGGCCCAAGTAGAATCACTCCACGTGACAGCCAAGCCCCGCATCCCCAATGTCCTGGCCGGCCGCTACGCCTCCGCGGAGCTCGCCGTCCTGTGGTCCCCCGAGTACAAGGTGACGCTGGAGCGGCGGCTGTGGCTCGCCGTCCTGCGTGCCCAGAAGGACCTCGGTATCGAGGTTCCGGACGCCGCCCTCGCCGACTACGAGCGCGTCCTGGAGACGGTCGACCTCGCCTCCATCGCCGAACGCGAGAAGGTCACCCGGCACGACGTGAAGGCCCGGATCGAGGAGTTCAACGCCCTCGCCGGCCACGAGCACGTCCACAAGGGCATGACCTCGCGCGACCTCACCGAGAACGTCGAGCAGCTCCAGATCCGGCTCTCCCTGGAGCTGGCCCGCGACCGCACGGTCGCCGTCCTCGCCCGCCTCGGCAAGCTGGCCGGCGAGCACGCCGAGCTGGTCATGGCCGGCCGCTCCCACAACGTCGCCGCGCAGGCGACCACCCTGGGCAAGCGCTTCGCCACCGCCGCCGACGAGCTGCTGGTCGCGTACGCGCGCCTGGAGGACCTGCTCGGCCGCTACCCGCTGCGCGGGATCAAGGGCCCCGTCGGCACCGCCCAGGACATGCTCGACCTGCTGGGCGGCGACGCCGCCAAGCTGGCCGACCTGGAGCAGCGGATCGCCGCCCACCTCGGCTTCGCCCAGGCCTTCACCTCCGTCGGCCAGGTCTACCCGCGCTCGCTCGACTACGACGTGGTCACCGCCCTGGTGCAGCTGGCCGCCGCCCCGTCCTCGATCGCCAAGACCATCCGCCTGATGGCCGGCCACGAGCTGGTCACCGAGGGCTTCAAGCCCGGCCAGGTCGGCTCGTCGGCGATGCCGCACAAGATGAACACCCGCTCCTGCGAGCGCGTGAACGGCCTGATGGTCATCCTGCGCGGCTACGCCTCGATGACCGGCGAGCTGGCGGGCGACCAGTGGAACGAGGGCGACGTCTCCTGCTCCGTGGTCCGCCGCGTGGCCCTGCCCGACGCGTTCTTCGCGTTCGACGGCCTGCTGGAGACCTTCCTGACGGTCCTCGACGAGTTCGGCGCCTTCCCGGCCGTCGTCGCGCGCGAGCTGGACCGCTACCTGCCATTCCTCGCCACCACCAAGGTGCTGATGGGCGCGGTGCGGGCCGGGGTGGGCCGCGAGGCCGCCCACGAGGTCATCAAGGAGCACGCGGTGGCCTCCGCGCTCGCCATGCGCGAGCAGGGCGCCGAGCGCAACGAGCTGCTGGACAAGCTGGCCGCCGACGAGCGGATGCCGCTCGACCGGGCCCAGCTCGACGCTCTGATGGCCGACAAGCTGTCCTTCACGGGCGCCGCGGGCGACCAGGTCGCGGCGGTGGTCTCCCGTATCGAGGCGATCGCCAAGCAGCACCCGGAGGCCGCCGGGTACGCGCCGGGGTCGATCCTCTGACCCCCGACGAGCTGAACGCCGCCCGCGACCGCGTCCTCCCGGACGTGGTCGCGGGCGGTCTGCGTGTGCTGTTCTGCGGGATCAACCCGGGTCTCCTCTCCGCCGCGACGGGCCACCACTTCGCCCGCCCCGGCAACCGTTTCTGGCCGGTGCTGCACCTGTCCGGCTTCACCCCGCGCCGGCTGGCCCCCGCCGAGCAGGAGGAGCTGCTGACCTACCGGCTCGGCATCACCAACGTGGTCGCCCGCGCCACCGCCCGGGCCGACGAGCTGAGCGCCGAGGAATTCCGCGAGGGCGGGCGCATCCTGACGGCGAAGGTGGAGCTCCTGCGCCCGCAGTGGCTGGCGGTGGTCGGCGTTACCGCCTACCGCACGGCATTCGGCGAGCGGAGGGCCCAGATCGGCCCCCAGGAGCGGATGATCGGCTCCACCCGCATCTGGGCCCTCCCCAACCCCAGCGGCCTCAACGCCCACTGGACCGCGGAGTCCATGGCCCAGGAGTACGCCCGCCTCCGGGCGGCCGCCGACCCCGCCCCCGGGGACTGACGACCCCGAGGGCCAGCGACCCCTACGGCGGATCGATCACCGTCACCGCCGCCATCAGCTGGGGCGAGTGGTCGGTTCCCCAGCGGGCCTCGTAGAGCGCGACCCAGCGGTCCCCGGCCCGCCACAGGTTCAGTTGCTCGGACGTGTCGCCGATCTCCCGCCAGGGCTGCGGCACTTCCTCGCCCGGCGGCCGCAGTGCGAGGCTGCCGAGACTGAAGGTGTCGGCCTCTCCCCAACGCTCCGCCAGCCTCAGGCTCAGCGCATCGAACTCGGCCGAGACCTGCTCCTCCTCCGCTATCCGGTCGGCCGCGTCCTCGTCCCCGTACCAGCGGCTGCCGCCCAGCTCGGCCAGGTGATAGCCGGGGCCGCTGGTGCCCACCTCGGACCGGCCCTGGACCTCGGGGAAATCACGCGTCCGGAGCCGGTCGATCGTGTCGAGATGCTCTGCCGTGGTCATACCGTCAGTATCCCGGGGGCCACTGACAACTGGCCCGGCGTCACGCGTTGCGCCGACGCACCGCCAGCCAGCCGCCGATGACCGCGAGCGCCGCCCACAGGGTGAGCACACCGAGACCCTGCCAGTGGCCTACGACACTGCCGGCCTCCGCCCGCATCATCATCTGGCCGGCCCGGTCCGGCAGGAACTCGGCCACGCCCTTGGCACCCGCGCCGATGACGAAGGACAGCATCAGCACGAACGGTATGAGGAGGCTCAGCACGGCCGTCGCGCTCCGCAGCACGGCCGTCAGGCCCGCCGCGAACAGGGCCATCAGCGTCAGGTACATCCCGCAGCCGAACACGGCCCGGAAGGTGCCCGGGGCTCCCAGCTCGATGGTGTAGGGCCCCATGAACGACTGGCCGGCCACGAACGTCGCCAACCCGGCGACCTGGCCCGCCACGAAGGCCAGTCCGCCCACCGTGGCGATCTTCGACAGGTAGAAACGGGCCCGGTTCGGGACCGCGACCAGCGAGGTGCGCAGGCCTCCGTCGTGGAACTCCGAAGAGAGAGCGGTCGCGCCGAAGGCCATGGCGGCTATCTGGCCGAAGGTGATCCCGTAGAAGGCCGCGAGGAGCGGATCGTCCCCCATGCTGCCTTCCTCGGCCTGGCCTATCGCCGCGGACGTCAGCGCCTGGATCCCGGCGGTGACGAACAAGATGGCGATCAGGGACCCGAACGTGCCGCGCAGGGACCGTATCTTGATCCATTCCGAGTGCAGGACGGGCCTGGTGGGCAGGGCGGTGCTCATGGCGAAGCCTCCTGGGTGGAGAGGGACGGGGGAATGTCAGCGGGTGGCGGCGAACTGGGCGTGATCGGCCGTGAGATCCAGGTAGGCCTGCTCCAGCGAGGCGCGCTCGTCGGAGAGTTCCAGCATCGGGATGCCTTCACGGGCCGCCAGGGCGCCGAGCTGCTCGGCCTGTATGCCCTCGACGGTCCAGCGCCCGTCATCGGCGGTGACCATCTCGAAGTCGTCCCGGGCGAGGGCGGCCCTGAGCCGGATCGGATCCGAGGTCCGCAGCCGCACTCTCGGGGTGCTGCGGGCGTCGATGAACGCCTTCATCGAGGTGTCGGCCAGCAGCCGCCCCTGGCCGAGCACGACCAGGTGGTCGGCGAACGCGGCCGTCTCGGACATCAGGTGACTGGAGACCAGGACCGTGCGCCCCTCGGCGGCGAGCGTGCGCATCAGCTCGCGGATCCAGATGATGCCCTCGGGGTCGAGCCCGTTCGTCGGCTCGTCCAGCAGCAGCACCCCCGGGTCGCCCAGCAGCGCGGCCGCTATGCCGAGGCGCTGGCGCATCCCGAGCGAGAAGGTCTTGATCCGCCGCTTGGCCGCCGAGGCGATCCCGGCCTGTTCCAGGACCTCCTCCACCCTGCTCATCGGGATGCGGTTCGCGGCGGCGAGGAAGCGGAGGTGGTCCCGGGCGGTGCGACCGCCGTGGGCCGCCTGTGCGTCCAGGAGCGCGCCGACCCGGTGGAGCGGGTCGGGGAAGTCGGTGAACCGCTGCCCGCCGATGGTGGCCGTACCGGACGTGGCCCGGTCCAGACCCAGCAGCAGGCGCATCGTGGTGGACTTGCCGGCGCCGTTGGGGCCCAGGAAGCCGGTGACCCGTCCGGGCAGAACGTCGAAGGTGAGGTGGTCCACGGCCCGGGTACGGCCGTATTCCTTGGTCAGTTCTCGGATCTCGATGCTGTTCATGGCTCAAGACTCGCCGCCGGCCCCCTCCCCCTCCCTCCCCCACGCGGGGGTAGCGTCTCCCCCACGTGGGGGAGACGGCCGTGACCTGCACCCTGTCACGATGAGTGCATGTACCGACTGCTCCGCGCCCCGTTCCAACCAGTGACCTACTCACGCTGGTTGCACCTTTGCGTGCCCATCCTGATGCTGGCCGTCTGGATGTTCATAGAGCCCGAGGCGCCGTGGGTACCGCTGCTCGTCGTCATTCCGCTGGGGCTGGTTCCGTGGGTGCGGCTCGCCGAGGGGCTGCAGGCGCGGTTCCTGCTCACCCCGCACGACTGGGACGGGGCCGAGAGCACCATCAGTACGGCCCCGTCGGCGCGTTGGAGCGACCGGTGGCGGACGCTGCTGTGGCTGGAGGTCCGGTGCGTGGTCTCGCTCGCCGCCATGTTCCCCACGGTGTGGCTGCCGTTCATGACCGTCGAGCTGGTGGCGATCGCGTCCGGGCATCCACTGGCAGCGGATCACATGCTGCCGTTCTACCCGCCGCGCTGGGCCGCCGCACTGCTCGTGCCGGTGCCGCCGGTCCTGCTCATCTGCATAGTGGCGTTGCTCGGTGACCTGATCACCGCGATCGCCAAGCGGCTGCTGGGACCTTCGGCGGCCGAGCGTCTCACCGCGCTGGAGGCACGCACCGAGCAGCTGCTGGAGCGGACCAGGATCGCGCGCGAGCTACACGACTCCATCGGGCACGCGCTGACGGTGGCGGTGGTGCAGGCGGGCGCCGCCCGCGCCGCCGGCGACCCGGAGTTCACCGAGCGGGCGCTCAGCGCGATCGAGGAGACGGGCCGGGCCGCGCTGGAGGATCTGGAGCGGGTGCTGATGGTGCTGCGCGAGTCCGGGCAGTCGCCCTCCCAGCGGCCGACGCTGGTGGAGGCGGACCGGCTCTTCGAGTCGGCCCGCGCCTCCGGGGCCACGGTGGACGCGCAACTGACGGGTCCGCTGGAGAAGTTGCCCGGGCCCGTCACCCGGGAGGGGTACCGGATCCTTCAGGAGGCGCTCACCAATGTGCTGCGGCACTGCGGTCCCGTGTCCGTCCGGGTGAGGATCGAGATGAGCGAGCGCCGGCTGGCGATGGAGGTGTCGAATCCGCTGCCGGAGCGACCCTCCGTGATGTCGGGTAGCGGGAGCGGGCTGCGCGGGATACGGGAGCGCGCCGGCCTGTTGGGCGGGGAGGCCGAGACCGGTCCACACGAGGGCAGTTGGAGGGTGCGCGTCCGGCTTCCGCTGGAGCGAATACGCTGACCGGATGCCGGTTACCGTACTGCTCGTCGATGATGAACCCCTGGTGCGCGCGGGTCTGCGCGCCGTCCTGGACGCCCAGCCCGACATCGAGGTGGTGGGTGAGGCCGCGGACGGGGCCTCCGTGGTCCCGCTCGTGCGGCAGTTGCGTCCGGACGTGGTGGCGATGGACGTGCGGATGCCGTTGCTCGACGGGATCGAGGCGACGCGGGCGGTGCTGCGGACGGTGGACTGCCCGCCGAAGATCCTCGTGGTGACGACCTTCGAGAACGACGAGTACGTCTACGAGGCGCTGCGGGCGGGGGCGGACGGCTTCCTGCTGAAGCGCTCCCGTCCCTCGGAGATCGTGCACGCGGTACGGCTGGTCGCGGAGGGCGAGACCCTGCTCTTCCCCGCCGCGGTGCGGGCCCTGGCCGCGGAGTACGGGAACCGCAAGGCGCGGGTGCTGCTGGAGCGGGCCGCGCTGACCGAGCGGGAGGAGGCCGTGCTGCGGCTGATGGCGCGGGGGCTGACCAATGTGGAGATCGCCGGCGAGCTGATCGTCGGCACGGAGACGGTGAAGTCCCATGTCAGCGCGATTCTGGCGAAGCTGGGGGCGCGGGACCGGACCCAGGCGGTCATCATGGCGTACGAGTCCGGATTCGTCTCCCCCTCCTGAAGGAGCGACCGGTTCCGGCCGATGGGGGGCCGCTTCTCGCCCCCGCACCAGCGGCGCAGTACGATCCGGCTGACAAGCTCGCTAGCTGGGAGGACACACGTTGGGGCAGCTGACCGGCGGGGATCCCTCTCTGCTCCGGCGGATCAATTCCGCCGTCGTACTGCGGGCACTGCGTGCGGCCGGATCGCCGACCCTCACGGACCTGACACGGGTGACCGGGCTTTCCCGGCCGACCGTCGAAGGTGTGGTGGAAGGGCTGATCGGGACCGGGCTCGTCGTCGAGGCCGACGCGGAGGAAGGCGCGCGGCGGCAGGGGCGGCCGGCCAGGAGGTTCCGCTTCCGTACCGAGGCGGGTCATCTGCTGGGCATAGAGATCGGCTCGCACCGCATCGCGGTGTTGCTGTCCGGGCTGGACGGGCGGGTGATCGGCGCCGGTACCAAGGAGGTCGCCGAGGACGCGTCGGCCGATGAGCGGCTGGAGCGGGTGCGGGCGGCGGTGGCCGACCTGCTGCGCCGGGCCGGGGTCCCCCGGGACTCCCTGCGGGCGGTCGGGGTCGGCAGCCCGGGGATCGTGGAGGCGGACGGCACCGTCCGCCTCGGCACCGCGCTGCCCGGCTGGACCGGGCTGCCGCTCGGGGAACGGCTGCGGCGTTCGTTCCGCTGCCCGGTACAGGTGGAGAACGACGCGAACGCGGCGGCGGTCGCCGAGCACTGGAAGGGCGCGGCGCGGGACACCGGCGACATGGTCTTCGTGATGGCGGGCCTGAGTCCGGGGGCCGGCTCGCTGATCGGCGGCCGGCTGCACCGGGGCTTCGGCGGGGCGGCCGGCGAGATCGGCGCGCTGCACCTGCTGGGACGCGAGGTCACGCCCGAGCGGCTGCTGTCGACGACCGGCGAACCACTGCACCCGCTGGACGAGCAGGCCGTCGCCGAGGTCTTCGCCATGGCCAAGCGCGGCGACGAGCGTGCGGTGGCCGCCGTGGAGCGGTTCATCCAGCGCCTGGTGCACGACGTCGCGGCGCTGGTCCTGGCCATGGATCCGGAGCTGGTGGTGGTCGGCGGCTGGGCGGCCGGCCTGGACGGGGTCCTGGACCCCTTGCGCCAGGAACTGGAGCGGTACTGCCTGCGCCCGCCGCGGGTGGCGCAGTCCCTGCTCGGCGAGGCCGCGGTGGCGACCGGGGCGTTGCGGCTGGCGCTGGATCACGTGGAGGAAGAATTGTTCGCGGTGGAGAAGACGGTCACCGCCAGCCGCTGACCAGCGGGCCGACCGACGGGCGGACCGGCCGACAGGCGGACCGGCCGACAGGCCGACAGGCCGACAGGCCGACAGGCCGACAGGCCGACAGGCCGACAGGCCGACAGGCCGACAGGCGGACCGGCGGACCGGCCCGTGGCTTCACCGCGATCCGGCCTTCGGGATTCCCCGTACCCGTCGTCGGCCACGCTGCTGACGGCCCGTACGAGCCGACCGCTCCCGGGCTCCCGGCTCACCGGCCTGCGTGGTCGCCGCCCGGGGTGTCGACGCCCCCAGTCGACGGCGCCCGCGACAGCGGCGCGCCCGCGACAGCGGAAACGCCGCCGCACCGGGCCCGCGATGTGCGGGCGGCCGGTGCGGTACGGCGTCAGCGGGCGGGTCAGGAGGCGACGCGGGTTTCCGTGATCTCCACGCCCGAGTCGCCGAAGGTGAGCCGGCAGGTGTCGGCGCGATAGGTGGCGACCGAGACGGCGGCCGTCCCCGCAGCGGTGAAGTAGCGGGTGGTGACGAGCAGCACCGGGGCGCCCGGCAGCCGGTCGAGTTCCTTGGCGTCGTCAGCGCGGGCCGAGCCGAGTTCCACCGAGCGGTCCTGCCCGTCGAGGGCGAGCCGCTGGAGCTCGCGCAGGACGGCGCGGGCGCGCGCCGGACCGACCGGGGCGTCGATGGCGGAGAGGCCGGGCACGGAGGCGGCCGGCACGTACAGCAGCTCGGCGGCGACGGCCTGCCCCTGCGTGACGCGGGTCCGGCGCACGATGTGTACGGGCTGGTCGGCGGCGAACGCGGCGGTTCCCGTTCCGGTGGCGAGCAGCTTCAGGACGGCGGCGGTGGGCAGGGCCTCGGCGGCGTCCACGGCCTCCCAGCCGTCGGCGCTCTCGCCGGGCCAGCTGTGCTGGGCGCTGCCGACGGCGACGCCCACGCGCGGCGGGGCCACGGTGGTGCCGACGCCGCGCCGGCGCTGCAGACGGCCTTCGAGTTCCAGCTGCTCCAGGGCCTGGCGCAGGGTCGCACGGGCGACGCCGAAGCGGGCGGCGAGCTCACGCTCGTTCGGCAGGATCTCACCCACGGCGAAATCCTGGTCCAGCGCCTCGCTGAGCACGGTCTTGAGGTGCCAGTACTTCGGCTCCGGTACCGATTCGAGCTGCGTGGTCCCCACCCTGACTCCTCCTGCCATCGCTGCAATCGCCGTGTTCCAGCGGCAGTTCCGCGCCCTTGTTTATTAAAGGTTCCTGCACTATCCCTGCGACGATAAGACGGCGCAATCCCTTGGTCAAGACCAATCCTCATCCCTTTGCCGGGCAGATCGGGCATACGTATCAAGCCGTTCACGGGATGTTCTCGCTGTCCTCGAAGGCTTGTAGTCAAGGGCTACCGGGCGGTAATCATGGCTGTAGTCATTACTGACGGCCTGTCTCATACGCGTCCACCCGACGAGGAGCAGCATGACCGCCACGGTCTCCTTCACGATCGATTCGCCGCTGGGTCCCCGCACCACCACCGTCGCCTACGAGCGCAAGGGCGCCGGCGAACCGCTTCTTCTGCTGCACGGCATCGGCCACCACCTCCAGGCCTGGCAGCCGGTGACCGACATCCTGGCCGCCGAATACGACGTCATCGCCGTCGACCTGCCCGGCTTCGGGACCTCGGAGCCGCTGCCCGAGGGGGTTCCGTACGACCTGGCGACCGTCGCCCCGGCCCTCGGAGCCCTCGCCGCGGCGCTCGGCGTCGAGCGCCCGCACGTCGCCGGGAACTCCCTCGGCGGGCTGCTCGCGCTGGAGATGGGCCGGACCCGCCTGGCCCGCTCGGTCACCGCCCTGTCCCCCGCCGGGTTCTGGACGGAGGGGGAACGCCGGTACGCCTTCGCCACCCTCAGGGCGATGCGGGTCGGCGCCAAGGCGCTGCCCCTGCCCGCGCTGGAGCGGCTCTCGCGGAGCGCCGCCGGGCGTGCCGCGCTGACCGGCAGCATCTACGCCGCCCCGGCCCGCCGCGCGCCCGGGGCCGTGGTCGCCGAGACCCTGGCCCTGCGCGAGGCCACCGGGTTCGAGCAGACCCTGGCGGCCGGCGGGTCCGTACGGTTCACCGAGGACGTGCCCGGCCTGCCGGTGACGATCGCCTGGGGCAGCCGCGACCGGCTGCTGCTGCGCCGCCAGGGCGTCCGGGCCAAGCACACCATCCCGGGCGCCCGGCTGGTGCGGCTGCCGGGTTGTGGCCACGTACCCATGCACGACGACCCGGCGCTGGTCTCCCGCGTGATCCTGGACACGGCGCGGGCGGCGGCACGGGAGACGGCCCCGGCGACGGCCTAACAACCCCTAACGAAATGATCTTCGGGCTGGTTGGATGGCCCTGAAGAGCCTTGATCTGGGGGTGCAGGATGGCTCGGCGGAAGCCGTGGGAAGTAGACGATGAGCTTTGGGTGGTGATCGAGCCGCTCCTGCCGAGGGTGGAGCGTCGGGCTCGTCATCCTGGTCGGAAGCGGCATCCGGACCGGCTGGTGTGCCAGGGCATCCTGTTCGTGCTGCACACCGGGATCGCATGGGAACACCTCCCGCAGGAACTGGGCTTCGGGTCGGGCATGACGTGCTGGCGACGCCTGGCCGAGTGGACCGAGGCTGGCGTCTGGCCACGACTACACGAAACCCTTCTGGCCCGGCTTCGTGGAGCGGATGCCCTGGACTTCTCACGGGCCGTGGTCGACGGCTCCCACATACGCGCGTTAAAGGGGGCCCCAAGACAGGGCGAAGCCCCGTTGACCGGGGCAGGAATGGCAGCAAGCACCACCTGATCACCGACGCCACCGGCATTCCGCTTGCTGCCACCCTGACCGGCGGCAACCGCAACGACGTCACCCAGTTCATCCCCCTTCTCCAAGCCGTTCCACCGGTCCGCGGCAAGCGCGGCCGACCGCGTCAGCGGCCCGACACCGTGCTCGGGGACCGCGGCTATGACCACGACAAGTACCGGCGTCTGGCCTGGGCCCTGGGCGTGAAACCCGTTATCGCCCGACGCGGCGTCCCACACGGATCCGGCCTCGGCACCGACCGCTGGGTCGTCGAGCGGACCTTCGCCCACCTGCACTGGTTCCGCCGGCTACGGATCCGCTGGGAAGTACGCGACGACATCCACGAGGCATTCCTCAGCCTCGCTTGCTCACTCATCTGCTGGCGGCGCCTGAAGTCATTCCGATAGCAGTTCTAAGGGCCCGCCGAGGAGAACGCGGGGAGAAGGCCGAGGAGAACACCGGGGAGAACACCGAGGCGAAGAGGGAGAGGGCCCCGGGACATTGCCCCTGTCACGGCTCTTGACACAACGCCCGGCACAACTCCCCGGGCGATCTGAGCAGCTGACGGCTGTTCATCCGCGGTTCGCGTGGGCGACGCGGCCGGGCCGGTGTGCGGCGGCACACTGGTCCGACCCGTCCCCGCCGGCCCCTGGAGGCGCACCGATGGCACCGATGTGGCACACCCGACGCTCCCTGCTCGGCGGCTCCCTCGCCGTCCCCGTGGGCCTCACCCTGTCCGGCGCGCTCGCCGCGCCCGCGTTCGCCGCCACCGCGACGGCGCCCGCGTTCACCCGCTCCGGGCGCCCTAGCGCGCTCTGGGGCACCCAGTCCGGCGAGATCACCGCGCACTCCGCCACCATCTGGACGCGCTCCGACCGGCCCGCGCGGATGTACGTCGACACGTCCCCGAGCGAGTCGTTCCGCTACGGCGTGCGCCGGCACGGCGGCCCCTTCCTCGGCCCCGCCACCGACTACACCGGCACCACCACCCTGCGCGACCTGCCGCCGGGCCGCCAGATCCACTACCGGGTGACCCTCGCCGACCCCGACGACCCGCGCCGCACCAGCGAGCCGGTCCGGGGCACCTTCCGGACCACCCCGGTCTCGCGCCGCCACGACGTGCGCTTCCTGTGGTCCGGGGACCTGGCCGGGCAGGGCTGGGGCATCAACCCCGAGGTCGGCGGTTACCGCGTCTTCGAGGAGATGCGGCTGCGCGATCCCGACTTCTTCCTGTTCAGCGGTGACACGATCTACGCCGACGGGCCGATCCAGGCCGCCGTGCCGCTGCGGGACGGCACCGTCTGGCACAACATCACCACCGAGGAGAAGGCGAAGGTCGCCGAGACCCTCACCGAGTTCCGCGGGAACTTCCGCTACAACCTGCTCGATCGCAACCTGCGGGACTTCAACGCCCAGGTGCCGGTCCTCGCCCAGTGGGACGACCACGAGGTGCGCAACAACTGGTACCCCGGCCAGCTGATCGACGACCCCCGCTACACCGTGAAGGAAGCCGACACCCTCGCCGCCCGCGCCCGCCAGGCCTTCGGCGAGTACTTCCCGGTCACCGACCTCCGGGGCGGCCGGGCCGAGGGCCGGATGTACCGCGTGATGCGGTACGGGCCGCTGCTGGACGTGTTCGTCCTCGACATGCGCACGTACCGCAACGCCAACTCCCCCGGCCTCCAGACCGAGGACCCGATCGGGATCCTCGGGCCGGAGCAGCTGGCCTGGCTCAAGCGCGAGCTGTCGCGCTCCCGCGCCACCTGGAAGGTCATCGCCGCCGACATGCCGATCGGCATCGTTGTCCCCGACGGGGCCGCGAACTTCGAGGCCGTCGCCCAGGGCGACCCGGGCGCTCCGCTGGGCCGGGAGCTCCAGATCGCCGAACTCCTGCGCCACATCAAGCACCAGCGCATCACCGGCACCGTCTGGCTCACGGCCGACGTCCACTACACGGCCGCCAACCACTACGCGCCGGAGCGGGCCGCGTTCACCGACTTCGCCCCGTTCTGGGAGTTCGTCTCCGGCCCCATCGGCGCGGGCGGCTTCCCCGCCGGGCGGCTCGACGCCACTTTCGGCCCGGAGACGGCGTACGTCCAGTCGGCTCCGGTCGCCAACATGTCGCCGGCGGAGAACCCTCCGTACTACGGCGAGGTGGAGATCGACGGGGCGGGCGGCGACCTCACCGTCCGGTTGCGCCGCCAGGGCGGCGGCGTACTCTTCACCAAGACGCTGCGGCCGGGGCGCGTGGGGCAGTAGGGGAACCAGGCGGCGCCGCAGCCGGGCAGGGCAGGGCAGGGCAACACGGCGCCCGTCCACCGCAATTCCGGAAATCAGCCGGAAAACTGGGCGAAATCGACCAGATGGACACTTAACCCGCCGGTCACAGATCGTTCGTGATCACGCAACACCCCTGCGCCACAGTGATGTGCATGACTGAACGTAATCCTGCCTCCGCCCACCGTCCCCACCGCCACCACTGGCGCCGTGACGTCGTCGAACTCGCCGCCCTGTTCTGCGCCGTCGCGGTGGCCGACGGCATCGCCAATCTCGTCGTGCACGGCCCGAGGGGCCCGATCCTGCTGGTCGCCTCGGCCGTCGCACTCCTGGTCACGGCGGCGTTCCACACCTGGTGGGCACGCCGTCACGGCCATGCCCCACCGCCGGGCGGCACAGCGCCCTCCGATCCGGCGCCGGCAGTGCCCGCGGCGCCCGCGGTCGGATCCCCGGCCGATCCGAGGACCAACGCCGCCCTGTGGCGCATGCGGACGACCGTGCGTGACGAGCCGGGCAGCCTCGCCGCGCTGTGCACCGCACTCGCGCACAACGGCGTCGACATCCTGACCCTGCAGACCCACCCGCTGCCCGAGGGGGGCACGGTGGACGAGTTCCTGCTGCGAGCCCCGCAGGACCTGTCCTCCGCCGAGCTGACCCGGGCCATCGCCCGGGCCGGCGGCGTCAGCACCTGGATCGAGCGCGCCGACGCGCACGACCTGGTCGACACCCCCACCCGCGTCCTCGGCCTGGCCACCCGCACCGCCCTGGACGCCGCCGAACTCCCGCTCGCGCTGCGCCAGCTGCTCGGCCGCTGCACCATCCACTCGATCCCGGCGACCACTCTCTCCGGCCGCCCCAACGCGGGCGCCGACGCGCCGGTCGAAGGGGTCCTGGAAGCCACGGTGATGAAGCTGCGCGACCCGGCGGGCGGTGCGATCACCGTGGAGCGCCCGTACCTGCCCTTCACCCCGACCGAGTTCGCCCGCGCCCGCGCGCTCGTCGAGCTCGACACCCGTCTCGGCCCGCGCGTGCCGCGCAGCCACGACGTGCTGACGCTGCCCGAGGGCAACGAGATCACCGTGCGCCGCGCCGACGGCTCCGACCAGGCGGCGGCCCGCGCGATGCACGACCGCTGCTCGGATCGCACCCTGGGCCTGCGCTACCACGGCCCCGTCGCCGACGCCGACCGCTACCTCGGCCACCTGCTGAGCCCGCGGTTCGGCCGCACCCTCGCTGCCACCACCGCCTCCGGGAAGCTGGTCGCCCTCGGCCACCTGCTGTGGGACGGCGACGAGACCGAAGTCGCGCTGCTCATCGAGGACGACTGGCAGCGCCGGGGCATCGGCACCGAACTGCTGGGCCGCCTGGTCGCGATGGCCGTGGAGGCCGGGTGCGACAGCGTGTACGCCGTCACGCAGGCGTCCAACACCGGCATGGTCGCGGCCATGCGCGGCCTCGGCCTGCCCCTCGACTACCAGATCGAGGAGGGCACGCTGGTGATCACGGCCCGGCTCGACGCGAGCCCGGTCAGCTCGCGGCTGCCGTACGAACTCCCGCGCGAGGTGTCGAGCCGGCAGCCGCACCGCTCGTAGGACCACGGGCGCGGTCGACAGGACCGCAGGCCCGGCCGCGGCGCCGCAGACTCCGACCCTCCTCGCCCGCCCGCCCCCGCCTGCCCCCCGGTCGCGAACCGGCCGGAGGGCGGGCGGGGGCGACGGGTGTCCGGATACCGGACCCAGAGCCGCTGCTTCCCGGCCAAGTCAGGCGGCCGAGAGTCATCGGTGATGACGCGGACCCGTCTCACAGACGAAGATGTCCGCATGTCAGAGACCCTCCACAGTGACAGCGCCGCGCGGCTGCCCCGCCAGGTCGCCGACGCGTTCGTCGACGACCTCATCGCCATCGATCCCCTCACGGGCACCTACCTCGGTGTCGCCGCGAGTTCCAGCAAGCTCCCCGACTTCTCGCCGGCGGGCCGTGCGGCCGCCGCCGAGCTCGCCCGTACCACCCTCGCCCGCCTCGACGCCGCCGAGCTGCTGCCCGGAGCGGACAGCGACGCCGAGCGCCGCTGCGCCCGGCTGCTGCGCGAACGCCTCACAGCCGAACTCGCGATCCACGAGGCCGAAGAGGACCTGCGCGCGGTCAGCAACATCCACTCTCCCGCGCACTCGGTCCGCGAGATCTTCACGCTGACTCCGGCCGACACCGAGGAGGACTGGGCGGCGATCGCCGAGCGGCTGCGCGCCGTCCCCGCGGCCTTCGCCGGCTACCGCGAGAGCCTCGCGCTCGGCCTGGAGCGCGGCCTGCCGGGCAGCCCGCGCCCGACCACGACGTTCATCGGCCAGCTCACCACCTGGGCCGGCCAGGACGCCGACGGCGCCCGCGACTTCTTCGGCGCGTTCGCCGCCGGCGGCCCCGAGGCGCTGCGCGCCGAGCTGGACGAGGCGGCGGCCGGTGCGACCGCGGCCATCGTCGAACTCCGCGACTGGATGCGCGACGTGTACGCCCCGGCCGTCGCGGACGCGCCGGACGCCGTGGGCCGCGAGCGCTACGCCCGCTGGTCGCGCTACTTCAACGGCACGGACCTGGACCTGGACGAGGCGTACGCGTACGGCTGGTCGGAGTACCACCGGCTGCTCGCGGAGATGAAGGCCGAGGCGGCGAAGATCCTGCCCGGCGCCGGTCCCTGGGAGGCGCTGAAGCACCTGGACGAGCACGGCACCCACATCGAGGGCGTCGACGAGGTCCAGGCCTGGTTGCAGAGGCTGATGGACGAGGCCATCGAGAACCTCGACGGCACCCACTTCGAACTCGCCGAGCGGGTCAAGAAGGTGGAGTCGAAGATCGCCCCGCCCGGCGGCGCGGCGGCCCCGTACTACACCAACCCCTCGGAGGACTTCTCCCGTCCGGGGCGCACCTGGCTGCCGACGATGGGCCAGACCCGCTTCCCCGTGTACGACCTGGTCTCCACCTGGTACCACGAGGGCGTTCCGGGCCACCACCTCCAGCTCGCGCAGTGGACGCACGTGGCGGACCAGCTCTCCCGCTACCAGGCCAGCGTCGGTCTCGTGAGCGCGAACGCCGAGGGCTGGGCGCTCTACGCGGAGCGCCTGATGGACGAGCTGGGCTACCTGAAGGACGCCGAGCAGCGCCTGGGCTACCTCGACTGCCAGATGATGCGCGCGGCGCGGGTCATCGTGGACATCGGCATGCACCTGGGTCTGGAGATCCCGACGGACTCGCCGTTCCACCCGGGTGAGCGCTGGACGGTCGACCTGGCGCAGGAGTTCTTCGGGCTGCACAGCGGCCGGCCGGCGGACTTCGTCGAGAGCGAGCTGACCCGCTACCTGTCGATGCCGGGGCAGGCGATCGGCTACAAGCTGGGCGAGCGCGCCTGGCTGCTGGGGCGGGACAACGCGCGGGCCGCGCGTGGCGAGTCCTTCGACCTGAAGGCCTGGCACATGGCGGCGCTGTCGCAGGGTTCGCTGGGGCTGGACGACCTGGTGGACGAGCTCTCGAAGCTCTGATCCCGCCAGGTCCCACGGGCCACACGGCCACACCGCCGCATGCCACACGGCCGCACGGCACACGGACGGGCCGCTCGCCTCCCCCGGGGAGCGAGCGGCCCGTTCCGTTCCGTTCAGCTGTCAGCAGCCGCAGTCGTCGGAGTCCGTGGGCGCGGTCAGCGGGTCGGCCTCGGCGCGCTGCTCGCTGCCCTGCCAGGTCTCGACCTCGAAGCCTTCCCGGATCCAGTACTCGATGCCGCCGAGCATCTCCTTGACCCGGAAGCCGAGTTCGGCCAGGGCGAGCGCGGAGCGGGTGGCGCCGTTGCAGCCGGGGCCCCAGCAGTACGTGACCACCGGGACGTTCTTGTCGAGGAGCCGCTCGGCCTGCTCGGGGATCAGCGCGGTGGGCAGGTGGATCGCGCCGGGCACGTGGGCCTGGTCCCAGGACGGGGTGGAGCGGGAGTCGACGAGCTGGAAGCCGAGTGCGGCGCCCTGCTCGCGGTGGGCCTTGAAGGCGGCGGCGACGTCCGACACGTCCGCGTGGAAGGCGAGGCTGGCGGCGAAGTAGGCGGCCGCGGCGGCCGGGCTGGCCGGGGGGACCCGCAGGACCGGGTTGGGGGCGATGGCGGCGGCTGTGGTGGTGGCGGTCGTGGTGCTGGTCTGTGTCGTCGTCATGGCTGAAAATCTACGAGCGCTTGATCATCTCGGGAAGTGGAATTCCCCGGCCTTCCGGTTGTCCGGCCGGGGATTGACCTGCTAGATCTGCGGCATGACCGAGTATTCCCCTGACGCCACGGACTGGCGCATCCTGACGGCCCTCCAGGCGGACGGCCGGGCCACGTTCGCCGAGCTCGCGCGCACCGTGTCGATGTCGTCGAGCGCCGTCACCGAGCGGGTGCGCCGGCTGGAGGAGGCCGGTGTGATCACTGGGTACACGGCCGTGGTCGACCCGGAGAAGCTGGGCAAGTCGATCCTCGCCCTGGTCCGGCTGCGCTATCCGCACGGCAACTACAAGCCGTTCCACGACCTGCTGGAATCCACTCCGGAGATCCTGGAGGCCCACCACGTCACGGGCGACGACTGTTTCGTCCTCAAGGTCGCCGCCCGCTCGATGGCGCACCTGGAGGAGGTCACGGGCCGGATCGCGGGCCTGGGCGCCGTCACCACCAGCATCGTGTACTCCTCGCCGCTCCCGCGCAGGCCGCTCAGTCCGTGAGCGCGGCCTCTCCGCTCAGTCCGTGAGCGCGGCTCCTCAGCTCGTCCCGTGAGCGCGGCTCCTCAGCTCAGTCCGCGAGCGCGGCCGCCGTGCGGTGGCGCACCACCGAGCCGCCGCGCTGCTTGACGATCTCCAGCTGCGCCTGCACCCGGGTGCGCAGGTCCGCGACGTGGCTCACGATGCCCACGCTGCGGTCCCGTTCGCGCAGCGAGTCCAGAACGTCGAGGACCTCGTCCAGCGCCTGGTCGTCGAGGCTGCCGAAGCCCTCGTCGATGAACAGGGTGTCGAGGCGCATGCCGCCCGCCTCGTCGGTGACCACGTCGGCCAGTCCCAGGGCCAGCGCGAGCGAGGCGAAGAAGGTCTCCCCGCCCGAGAGGGTGGCGGTGTCGCGCTCGCTGCCGGTCCAGGCGTCGACCACGTGCAAGCCGAGGCCGGAGCGGCCCCGCCCGCCGGTCTTCGCGTCCGAGTGGACGAGGGTGTAGCGGCCGCCGGACATGCGCAGCAGCCGTACCGTCGCCGCGGCGGCGACCTGCTCCAGCCGGGCGGCCAGGACGTACGCCTCCAGCCGCATCTTGCGCTCGTTGTCGGCGGAGGTGCCCGCGGTGAGTCCGGCGAGCCGGGCCACCCGGTCGTACTCCTCGCGCAGCGGGCCCATCGCGCGCAGCTCCTGCTCGGCCTGCCGGGAGAGCCGGTCGAGCTCGGCGCAGCGGACCCGGGCGGCGTCGTAGGCAGAGCCGGCCGTACGAAGTTTCGCGGCGGCCCGCTCCGCATAGGCCTGGGCGGTCTCCGGATCGGCCGGGGGCAGCGCGGCGGCCGCCGCGGTGTCGGCCTCGGCCTGCCGGTCGGCGAGCATCGCCTCCTCGGCCTGCCAGGCGTCCGCCCGGTGCTGGAGGGCGGTGCGTTCGTACTCGGGGAGCACCGCGTCGGCGGCGGCGTCGACGGTGTCGAAGCCCGCCTTGAACGCGGCGTCGGCCAACTGGTCGTCGGCCTCCTTCAGGCGGGCGGCGGTGGTCTCGGCCCGGCGCAGCGCGTGGGCGGCGCCGGTGACCATGCGGATCCGGTCCTCCAGGATCCGGGCGCGGGCGGCGACCGTGGGCGCGTCTCCCCGGACGAGGGCGAGCTCGGCCTCCAGGGAGGCCTGTTCGCGGTCCAGCGCTTCCCGGCGCGAGATCCGGGCGGCGGCGCGGCGTTCGGCGTCCAGCCGGTCGGAGCTGCGCGCGGCGTGCTCCCGCTCGGCTCGGGCGAGCTGCTCCCGGGCGGCGTGCAGCCCGGCGGCCGCCGCGTGGGCGCCGGCGTGCCGGGAGCTCAGGTCGGCGGTGAGTTCCAGCAGTTCGGCGGTGGTGGCCTCGCCAGCGGCGGCCGCGGCCTCGGCGCGGGCCTCGCGGACGGCGGCGCGTTTCCGCTCGACGGCGGCCCTGCGCTCCTCGGCCTCCTCGAAGCGGGCGTGGGCGGCGTCCTCGGCGGCCCGGTCCACGTGTCCGGGGGCGGGCCGCGCCGGATCCGGGTGCTGCGCGGAGCCGCACACGGTGCACGGCCGGCCCGCCTCCAGCGCCTCGGCCAGCTCGGCGGCGATCCCGCGCAGCCGGGCCTCCTTCAGCTCCAGCCAGCGTTCGCGCGCGGCGGCGGACTCGTCCCTCACGGAGAGCAGCTCGCCGGAGGCGACCTCCGCCTCGGCGTCCAGCTCGTCGCGCCGCCGGGCGGCCTTCAGCTGCATCCGGGCGGGTTCCAGCTTCCCGGCGAGCTGCTCGCCCAGGGTCGCGGCCTGCTGGGCGGCCTCCACCCGGCCGGCCAGCGCGGCCCGGGTGTCGTCCCAGCGGGCGAGCCACTCGGCGGACTCCTGGTGCTGCTCCTCCGCGGCGCGGGCCTCCCGCTCCAGGGTGGCGCGCTCGCGGCCGATCTCGGCGCTGCGCTGCTCGGAGCGGTGTGCGGCGCCGACCGCCCCGAGTTCCTCCCGCAGGCGCTGCTCGACGGAGCCGAGCTGTTCGGTCCCGGCCTCGGCGAGGGTGGCCGGGAGCTGCGCCCGGGCGGCGTTCTCCGCGTGGGCGGCGGTCAGGTGCGCGGCGTAGGCGGCTCCGCGCAGTTCCAGGGCGGGGGCGACCAGGGCGCCGCGCCGGGCCCGGTCGAGCAGGTGGCGCACCCGTTCCCGCTCGGGCGCGGCCCCGGCCAGCAGGGCGGCCCGGCGGGCCGTCTCGGCGTGCCGGCGTTGCAGCCGGTCGAGCTCCCGGGCGTCCTCGGCGGCGCGCCGGGCGGCGGCGTCCCGCCCTTCGACGGCGGCGAGGGCGTACTCGGCGACGGTCTGCCGCTCCCGGGCGGAGCAGCGGGCGACGGCCGCCCAGGCCCGGACCGCCTCGGCGAGGCCGGGGTCGCCGGGCTGGTGCCGGGGCATCGGCCAGTCGCGCAGGTCGACGCCGTGCCCGGCGGCCTGGGCGAGCCGCTGGGCGGTGCCGAGCACCTTCTCGTCGCCGGCCCGGACCTTCGCCTCGGCGGCGCGGCGGCGCTCGGCGAGCAGGGTCTCGACGGCGGCGAAGCGGCGGGTGTCGAAGAGCCGGCCGAGCAGCCGGCCCCGCGCCCCCTCGTCGGCCCGCAGGAAGCGCGCGAACTCCCCCTGCGGGAGCAGCACGACCTGGCAGAACTGCTCGCGGCTCATGCCGAGCAGCTGCTCGACCTCCTCGCCGATCTCCTGGTGGGAGCGGCTCAGGGGCTCCCAGCCCTCTCCGGTGTGCTCGCGCAGCGAGCTCTGCGCCTTGTCCTTGGTCGTGCCCGAGCCGCGCTTCTTCGGCCGGTCCTGCTCGGGCCGCCGGGTGATCTCCAGGCGGCGGCCGCCGGCGGTGAGTTCGAGGGTGACCTCGGTCGGGGTGTCGGGGGCGGAGTGATCGCTGCGCAGGCTGGTGCCGGGGGCCTGGCGGGAGCCGGGCACGGATCCGTACAGGGCGTAGCAGACGGCGTCGAGGACGGAGGTCTTGCCGGCGCCGGTGGGGCCGTGCAGGAGGAAGATGCCGGCGCCGGACAGGGCGTCGAAGTCGATCTCCTGGGGCTCGGCGAAGGGGCCGAAGGCGGTGACCCGGAGCCGGTGCAGCCTCATCGCAGGGTCTCCTGACGCGTGGCGTCGGTGCGTACGTCGTCGAAGGCGCCCTGGAGCACGGCCCGTTCGGCCTCGCTGGCGGCGCCCCCGCCGCGGACGTGGGCGACGAAGTCCTCGGCGATCTCCTGGTCGCTGCGGCCCTTGAGGCGCTGCGCGTACGTGCCCGCGCTGTCCTCCTCGCGGCCCTCGGGGTCGAAGGCGAGGCTGAGGACGTGCGGGAAGCGGGCGGCGAGGCGGGCCATCGGGTCCTCGGGGCGCACGGGGTCGGTGAGGGTGGCCTCGACCCAGCGGTCCTCGCAGGCGGCGTGCGCGGGATCGTCGAGGAGTTCCTCCAGGGGTCCCCGCAGCCGGGCGAGTGCCCGCGGCACGGGGGTGGCGATCCGCTCGGCGCCCACGATCTCCCCCCGCGCCCCGAGTTCGATCAGCCACATGGTCTTGCGGTGGTCGGCCTCGGAGAAGGAGTAGGCGAGCGGGGAACCCGAGTAGCGGACCCGTTCGTTGATCGCCTGACAGCCGTGGAGGTGGCCGAGGGCGGCGTAGTCCACCCCGTCGAAGACGG
Organism: Streptomyces sp. NBC_01551; assembly: GCF_026339935.1. NCBI lineage: Bacteria > Bacillati > Actinomycetota > Actinomycetes > Kitasatosporales > Streptomycetaceae > Streptomyces > Streptomyces sp. NBC_01551. The sequence continues at coordinate 5,714,036 of NZ_JAPEPX010000001.1, read as the reverse complement.
CGGCGGGCACGGCCTCGACCCCGCCGACGGTGATGTCGCGCTCGCTGTCGCTGGCCTGCCCGCCGGTGACGAAGGCATGGGCGAGGACGACGGATCGGGTGCCGGGCGGGCGGGTGGCCAGGTCGGCCCGGATCCGGTCCATGGCCGCGCCCAGTACGGCCTCGTGGCTGACCTGCCCGGCGCCGAACCGGTCCTTGACCAGGGCCGGTTCCAGGTACGGCAGCCCGTACAGGGCCACCTCGCCGTGTACGTCGGCCAGCACCACGGGGTCGGCACAGCCGGCCGGGTCGGTCCTGAGGTGGATCCCGGCCCGGTCGATCAGCCCGGCCCCGACGCCGAGGCGGCGGGCGGAGTCGTGGTTCCCGGAGATCATCACGGTCGGCACGCCGAGGTCGGCGAGCCGGTGCAGGGCCTGGTCGAACAGCTCGACGGCGGGCAGCGGTGGGACGGCGCGGTCGTAGACGTCACCGGCGACGAGGACGGCGTCGACCTCGTGCTCGCGGACGGTCTCGACGAGGTGGTCGATGAAGGCGGCCTGGGCGCCGAGCAGGTTCACGCGGTGGAAGGCCCGGCCGAGGTGCCAGTCGGAGGTGTGCAGGAACTTCACTCGCCGCCGCCGCGCATGGTCTCTCCCCCGGGTCGAATCGTGGCACTGTGCCCCCCTCTACGCTAACCCGTCACCGGGGTCACACAGGCCGGGTCGGGAAGACGGGCCTCTCCTACGGCGCGTACGTCTCGCCGCCGAGGGTGAGGGTGGCGCTGCCCGCCGTGCTGTCGGCGAGCCAGGCCTCGAAGGCGGGCAGGTCTGCCTCGGGAAGGGCCACCTCGATCTCGACCTCGGCCCCGTAGCGCAGGTCCACGACGGTGCGGCCGGTGGAGCGCAGGTCGTTCTGGGTCTTGCCGGCCCGCTGGTGGTCGACGGTGACGGTGGCCAGCCGGTAGCGGCGGCGGGTGACGGTGCCGAGCGCGTCGAGCGCCTCGCCGACGACTCCGCCGTAGGCCCGGATGAGCCCGCCGGCGCCGAGCTTCACGCCGCCGTAGTAGCGGGTCACCACGGCGACGGCGTACCGGACGTCCCGGCGCGTCAGCATCTGGAGCATGGGCACCCCGGCGGTGCCGCCGGGCTCGCCGTCGTCGCTGGCCTTCTGGACGGAGGCGTCGGCGCCGATGACGTAGGCGAAGCAGTTGTGCGTGGCGGTGGGGTGCTCCTTGCGGACGCGCGCGATGAACTCCTGCGCCTCCTCCTCGGTCGCGGCGGGAGCGAGCGAGCACAGGAAGCGCGAGCGGTTGATCTCCGCCTCGTGCACGCCCTCACGGGCCACCGTCACATACTGGTTTGCCTTCACCGCTCCACCCTAAGCCGTGCCCCGGCGCCGCCCGGCTGGGAATCGAACAGGCCGGTCTCCGGTTGTCGCCGGTGCGGGCCGGCGGATCGGCCGGGCCGCGGGTGAGAGTACGAGCAGCAGGAGGCGGCACACGTGTACGGCGACCCGGCGACCATCCGCAGGATCCTTACCGAACTCGGCGACACCTGGGCGGTGGTGGGCCTGTCGAACAACCAGGACCGCGCCGCGTACGGCGTGGCCCGGGTGCTCCAGAGGTTCGGCAAGCGCGTGATCCCGGTGCACCCCAAGGCCGAGACGGTGCACGGCGAGCAGGGGTACCCCTCGCTGGAGGCGATTCCGTTCGCGGTGGACGTGGTGGACGTCTTCGTGAACAGCTCCCTCGCCGGCGCGGTCGCCGACGAGGCCGTGGCGGTCGGCGCGAAGGCCGTCTGGTTCCAGCTGGACGTGCTCGACGAGGCCGCCTTCGCCCGCACCCGCGGGGCCGGGCTGGAGATGGTCATGGACCGCTGCCCCGCGATCGAGATCCCCGCCTTGTGATGGCGCGCTAGGAGTCAGCGCTGTACGGGCAGCTCCGCCCCGCCCGCGCCGACCGGCGGGATCGAGATCGCCATGGTCATCTCCATCGGCTCGGCCGCGTCGTTGCGGTACTCGTGCGGAAGGTTCGCCTCGAAGGAGACGGCCCCGCCCGCCGGCACCTCGTGCGGTTCCCCGTCGACGACCAGCGTGAGCCGCCCCGCCGTGACGTGCAGCATCTCCAGCGTCCCGGCGGGGTGCGGGTCCGAGGCCGTGCCGTCGCCCGGCTCCAGGCGGTACGTCCACACCTCCAGCGGCCCGCGCCGGTCGTCGCCGAGCAGCATGGTCGCGCCGCTGCCCGACTCGGTGGACCACATCCGTACCCCCTCCCCCGGCGGCACCAGGTGCACCCGGGGGCCGCGCTCGCGGTCCAGCAGGGTCGTGATGCTGACGCCGAGGGCGTCGGCCAGTTTCACCGTGGTCGCGACGCTGGGGTTCGTACGGGCCTGCTCGATCTGGATGATCATGCCCCGGCTGACGCCCGCCCGGGCCGCCAGGGCTTCCAGGGTGAAACCGCGCTCACCGCGCCAGCGCTTGAGGTTGCGCGCGAGCGCCTGGGTGAGCTCTTCGAGGTCCGACACCATTCCGTCCAATATCTTGGTTGGCAGAGTCCAACAGACTGAACTACCGTGCACTGCACTGCACCGTTCACTGCACTGTACTGCGAGGCTCCTGTCATGACCGCCCTCTTCGCCCTGGCCACAGCAGTGCTGTGGGGTCTCGCCGACTTCGGCGGCGGGCTGCTGACCCGGCGCCTGCCCGCCCTCACCGTGGTCGTGGTCTCGCAGGTCGTCGCCGTCGTCGTCCTCGGCGCGGTGGTCCTCGCCACCGGCGCCTGGCGGGAGGCCGGCCCGCAGCTGTGGTTCGCGGTCGCCGCCGGCCTGGTCGGCCCGGTCGCGATGCTGAGCTTCTACAAGGCGCTCGCCCTCGGCCCCATGGGCGTGGTCTCGCCGCTCGGCTCGCTCGGGGTGGTCGTTCCCGTCGCGGCCGGCCTCGCGCTGGGCGAGCGCCCCGGCGCCGGCCAGTTCGCCGGGATCGCGGTGGCCGTCGTCGGCATCGTCCTGGCCGGAGGTCCGGAGCTGCGCGGCGCGCCCGTGCAGCGGCAGGCGGTCGTCCTCACCCTGGTCGCGGCCTTCGGATTCGGCGCGGTGATGGCACTGATCTCGCACGCCTCCAGCACCGTCACCGGGCTGTTCCTGGCGCTCTTCGTCCAGCGCGTCACCAACGTGGCCGCGGGCGGCGCGGCGCTCTGGGTCCAGGTCCGGCGCGGCACCCCGGCCCTGCCGGAGGGCGCGGGCCCGCGGATCCTGTGGGCGCTGCTGCCCGCCCTGGCCTTCGTCGGCCTCGCGGACGTCGCCGCGAACGGGACCTACTCCATCGCCGCCCAGAACGGCCCCGTGACCCTCGCGGCGGTGCTCTCCTCGCTGTACCCGGTGATCACCGCGCTCGCGGCCTTCGCCGTCCTGAAGGAACGGCTGCGCACCGTCCAGGCGGCCGGCGCCGGCCTGGCCCTGGCGGGCACGGTACTGCTCGCCGCCGGCTAGTGCTGTGACCGCGAACCTTTCCGGTCACAGCACTGGCTAGAGCGTGTCCGCCGTCGGGCGCTGCTCGGGCTGCTCCAGCTCCGCCAGCGCCCGCAGCTGAGCCGGCGTGACCCCGTCGGGTATCGGCACGGGCGCCGGAGTGCGCAGCGGCGGCGTCCAGCCCGTCTCCGGCTCCCAGCGCCGTACGATCCGCGCGGGCGCGCCCGCCACGACGGCGTGGTCGGGCACTTCACCCCGTACGACGGCACCCGCGGCCACCACCACATTGCGGCCCAGGCGCGCCCCGGGCAGGATCACCGCTCCCGTGCCCAGCCAGCAGCCCGGGCCGATCTCCACCGGGGCGCTGCGTGGCCACTGCTTGCCGACGGGCTCGTGCGGGTCGTCGTAGCTGTGGTTGGTGGAGGTGATGTAGACCCCCGGTCCACAGAAGGTGTCGTCCCCGATGGTGATCCGGGTGTCGGCTATGACGTGGCTGTCCCGGCCGATGACCACGCCGTTGCCGAGCACCAGCACGGGCTCCGGGCCGAGGTCCAGGTCCGGCATCATCCCGGCCGTGAGCGTGACCTGCTCGCCGATGATGCAGTGGTCGCCGAGGCGGATCCACGGCTCGCCGAAGACCGTGCCCTGGGGGAAGGCGAGCCGGGTGTGCGGCCCGATCGCGCCGAACCGCAGGCGTCCCGGGGTCTGCGCGGTGACCGCGCCGGCCTGCTGCATCCAGCGCCAGCCGGCGTGGGCGGCCCGGCTCGCGAGGCGGCGGCGCAGGACCTTCAGGGATGCGAGGGGCGTGAGGGATGAGAACGTGTTCTGGTTCTTCGGCACCCGGCCACCGTAACGCCCCGGGCGCCCGGAGCGCGCCGTGATCTTCACCCCATCGCGGGCGGAGCCGGTGGCGTGGCCTACCGTGCCCGTAGCGCGGCAGGCACCCCGGATGAAGACGACGACAGAGGACTGAGGAAGAGAAGATGACGCATCAGACGGACCAGGGCCGGGCACTCGTCGCGGGCGTGAACGGAACGAGCCCGCGGATCGACCCCACGGCCTTCACGGCGCCCACCTCCGTCGTGGTCGGCGACGTCACCATGGGCGCCGGCGCGAGCATCTGGTACTCGGCGGTGCTGCGCGCCGACTGCGGTCCGATCACGCTCGGCGCCGACAGCAACGTGCAGGACAACTGCACCGTCCACGTGGACCCCGGCTTCCCGGTCTCGATCGGCGAGCGGGTCTCCATCGGCCACAACGCGGTCGTGCACGGCTGCACGGTCGAGGACGACTGCCTGATCGGGATGGGCGCGACGGTCCTGAACGGCGCGGTCATCGGAGCCGGCTCGCTCGTGGCCGCGCAGGCGCTGGTCCCGCAGGGCATGGTGGTCCCGCCCGGCTCGCTTGTCGCGGGCGTCCCGGCGAAGGTGCGGCGCGAGCTGACCGACGAGGAGCGCGAGGGCATCAAGGTCAACGCCCTGATGTACGTGGACCTGGCGAAGCAGCACGCCGCATCGGTCACCCCGGGCGCGTAGCGTCTGGCCGACGGGGGCGCGGCGCGCTCAGGCACCGGCCCCAGCCGCACGCCGCCGCGGCCCTACCGGGAGCCGGGCTCACCCCAGTCCGCCCGGAGCCGGGCTCACCCAGACCAGGCCCAGCCGGCCGACCTCACGCCGCAGGCAGCGCCGCGGAACGGGCTCGCCGCAGGCAGCGCCGCGGAACGGGCTCGCCGCAGGCAGCGCCGCGGAACGGGCTCGCCCCAGACCGGGTCCGATCCGGCCGGTCCGATGATCCGGGCCCGAGCCGGGGCCGGGACGGGCCGGGCCGGGCCGGACCGAGGCAAGGCCGAGCCGGGTCCAGGCCAAGCCGGGTCGGGGTCGGGGTCGGGGTCGGGAGGGTCTCAGTCGGAGATGGTCGCCCGGGGGGCCGGGGCGGCATCGATGGCGGTGGCCGGGGGCGCGTCCTCGGCCGGCGACGTCGGGGCCGGGACCGGGGACGCCGCGTCCTCGGCCGGCGACGTCGGGGCCGGGAGTGAGCGTGCCGCCTTCTTCATGCGGCTCCGCATCACCAGCGTCACCACCAGGCCGAACAGCACCGCCAGCGCCAGCGCCGCCCAGGAGAACCGCTTCAGCCACGGCTCCGCGACGACCCCGACCGAGTAGATGACGGCGGTCGTGCCGCCGGCCCACAGGATCCCGCCCAGGATGTTGGCGATCAGGAACCGCCAGTACGGCATGTGCAGCACACCGGCCAGCGGACCCGCGAAGATCCGCAGCAGCGCCACGAACCGCCCGAAGAAGACGGCCCACATGCCCCACCGGTCGAAGGAACGCTCCGCCAGCGCCACGTGCTCCGGCCCGAAGTGCTTGGGGAAGCGCCGGCCCAGTTTCTCCAGCAGCGGCTTGCCGCCCCGGCGTCCGATCGCGTAGCCGATCGAGTCGCCCACGATCGCGCCGGTGCTCGCGCAGACGCCCAGCACCACGGGGTCGATCTCCCCGTGCTGGGAGGCCAGCAGCGCCGAGCTGACGAGGATGATCTCGCCCGGCAGCGGGATGCCGAGGCTCTCCAGGCCGATGACCAGACCCACCAGGAGATAGATGCTGACCGCCGGAATCGTCTCCAGCCATTCCTGGATGTGCACCGGTACGTCCTCCCCAATCGCGGCGACGCGCCCCCTGTGGCGCGCCGAACGGGCAGCCTATCCGCTCCTCACCACAGCCTTTGCCTTCAGTGGGAGTTCTCGGGAGGAACGGCCCACGAACACCTCCCTGCGGCCGGAACCGAGCACCCAGCCGTGCGCCTCGGGGTCCCAGGACGACAGCGCCCGGGCGTCGACGTCGATCACGACCCGCTGCGCCTCCCCCGGCGCCAGGGTCAGCCGCCGGTAGCCGGCCAGCACGCGCACCGGCTGGTCCAGCTTCAGGTCCGGGGAGGGACCCACGTACACCTGGGCCACCTCGGTGCCCTTGCGGCGCCCGGTGTTGCGGACGGTGAACTCCACGCGCAGCCCGCCGCGCTCCGCCCGGACGGCCGGTTTCTCGTACTCCCACGTCGTGTACGAGAGCCCGTACCCGAACGGGAACAGCGGGGCCACCCGCTGCTCGTCGTACCAGCGGTGGCCGACGTGCACGCCCTCGGTGTACTCCTGGCGGCCGCCGACCCCGGGGTAGCGCAGCGGCTCCCCCGCGACCGGGGTGGCCCGTTCGTCGGCCGGGAAGGTCTGGGTGAGCCGCCCGCCGGGGTCCACGTCCCCGAAGAGGAGGTCGGCGGTGGCGCCCGCGCCCTCCTGGCCCGGGTAGTACATCTGGAGGACCGCCCCGGTACGGGAGAGCCACGGCATGGTCGTACTGGAGGAGGTGTTGAGCACCACCGTGGTGCGCGGGTTCGCGGCGGCGACCTCCTCGATCAGCCGGGCCTGTCCCCCGGGCAGTCCCAGGGAGGTACGGTCCCTGCCCTCGGTGGCGTCCTCGTAGGCGAACAGCACCACGCTGCGCGCGGCCTTGGCGGTCTTGACGGCCTCGGCGACGTCGGCGGCCCGGGTCGCCCCGGTGGTGTGCCGGAGCCGGAACCGCTGCCCCCGCTCCCCGCCCTCGGCGGTCACCGCGAGCCGGTGGGGGCCCGCCTTGAGCGCGAGGCTGCGGCGGCGGACGGTCCGCCCGTCGGGCGCGGCCGCGAGGAGTCCGCCCGCGAAGTACTCGGCCATGCCCTGCAGGACGGGGAACAGCTCCTCGCCGTCGAGGCAGACGCTGGGCCGCATGCCGGTGTAGTGGACGATCAGGGTCCATTCGTCGTCGGCGGCGAGGCTGAACCCGCCCTCGTGGCTCCAGCGGCCCCCGGGGGCGACGGCCCGGTCGTCCAGGGCGGCGGCGGGCGAGAGCAGGTCCGGCGGGAGGGGGCGGCCGTAGACGTCCTCGCCGAGGGCGTAGCGGACGGTGGCGCCGTTCCCGGCCCGCTTCCTGATGGCGGCGAGCGGGGCGGCCGCCCGGTCGGGGACGACGTGGGCGCTGCCGCCGCCGCTGACGAACGGCACCTGGCCGGTGGGGCCGATCACCGCGACGGAGCGGGCCGCGGCCCCGGTCAGCGGCAGGGTGGCGTGCTCGTTGCGCAGCAGCACCGCCCCGGCGGCGGCGACCCGGCGGGCGATCCGGGCCCCGGCGGCGGGCTCGCGCCGGGGCCGGGCGGCGGGGCGGTCCGTGAGCAGCCCGAAACGGTCCATGGTGCTCAGCACCCGGCGCACCGCGAGGTCGACGGCCTCCTCGGGCACCGAGCCGGCCGTCACCGCCTCGCGCAGCGGGCCGCCGAAGTGGGTGCCGTCGGGCATCTCCATGTCGAGGCCGGCGTTGATGGAGGCGACGGTGCTGTGGGTGGCGTCCCAGTCGGACATCACCCAGCCGTCGAACCCCCAGCCGCCCCGCAGCAGTTCGTCGAGCAGCGGCTTGCTCTCGCATGCGTAGGTGCCGTTGACCTTGTTGTACGCGCCCATCACCGCTCCGGCGCCGGCGACGACGGCGGCCTCGAAGCCGCGCAGCTCGGTCTCGTGCAGCGTCCGCTCGGCGGCGACGGCGTCGATGGTGTCGCGGCCCTGCTCCTGGTTGCCGAGGGCGAAGTGCTTGACGGCGGCGATGAGCCCCTCGTCCTGGATCCCGCGCACGACCTCGCCTACCAGGTCGGCCGTCAGCCGCGGGTCCTCGGAGAAGGTCTCGAAGTTCCGCCCGGCGAAGGGGGTGCGGATCAGGTTGACCATGGGCGACAGGAGGACGTCCTGGCCGAGGGCGCGGCCCTCGCGGCCGAGGACCCGGCCGTACTCGCGGGCGAGCGCGGGGTCGAAGGCGGAGGCGAGCAGGACCGGCGCGGGCAGCGCGGTGGCGGGCCGGGCGACGCGCACCCCGGCGGGCCCGTCGGCGAAGCGCAGCGCCGGGACGCCGAGGCGAGGGACGCCGGGCACGTAGCCTGCCTGGCCGAGCGGGGCCGGGTCCCGAGCGCCGTGCAGCAGGGCGGTCTTCTCGTCGAGGGTGAGCCGGCCGAGCAGGGCGTCGACGCGGGCCGCGCTCCCGGGCCGGGCGGCGGCCGCCGTGGCCTCGGCCGAGGATTCCCGCACGCCCGCGCCCGGCGGGACGGTGGCGACGCAGCCTCCCGTCCCGAGCGCGGCCCCCAACGCCCCGAGCAGCCGGATCGCGGAACGTCTGGACAAGGCCTCGCTCATGGGCGCTCCCCGCGGAGTCGGCTTCGGAGTCGACCGGCGTCAGTCGGCGGGGAGCGGCCCGCGCCGGACCGCTCCCCGCCGACCACTGTGCGCCGCCCGCCCCGCGGGTCCGCCCTGACGCGCCACCGCGCCGCCGAGGTTCAGCCCTGCGGCGGCTGCTGCAGGGTGTCGGGGTCCCGCCGGGGCTCGTCCTGGGTCTGCACCCGCGCCTCGGTGCGGTGGCCGCGGGCGATGTAGTCCCGTACGACGGCCTCCACCGCGTCCTGGGGCGAGCCGATCCCGGCGAGGACCATCACCTCCACCACGAGTTCGGCGTCGAGACTGACGCTGACCTTGGCCGTCTTGTTCACGAGGACCCCTCCCCTTCGTCGTGCGAGGGACTCTAGCGGCGCCGGGCCCGGGCCCGCCGGGGATCGGGCGGGGGACCCGGTGGGGAACCCAGCGCGTTGCGGCACGGGATTCGGAGCGGGATTCGGAGCCGGGGACAAGTGCGGGGCCGCGCCCTTCCGGACGCGGCCCCGCACTCCTCCACCGTCGGCCCGCTACGCGTTCGGGCGGAGGGTCCAGACGACCGTCATCTCGCCGGTCACGGCCTCGTCCTCGCGCTGGATCGCGATGGTGACCGGGAACTCGGGGCGACCGCCGGCATCGAGCTCGGCGACGACCTCGGCTGCCGGACGGCCCAGGGTGGCGGTGGCCGTGACGACGCCCTTGGCGAGCTTCTTGTAGCCGATCTCGGCCCGCACGGCCAGCGGCACGGCGCGCGAGAGCTGCTCGCCGAAGGCGGCCAGGACGATGGCCCCGCTCGCGGACTCGGCCAGCGTGAACATGGCGCCCGCGTGCGGACCGCCGACGTGGTTGTGGAAGTCGGGCTGGTCCGGAAGGCGGACGACGGCGCGCTCCGGGGTGGTCTCCAGGAACTGGAGGTTCAGGGTCCGGGCCATCGGCACGGTCGCGGCGAGCAGTTCGCCCACGTTCATCTGATCTGCGCTCATGAGACGCGATGTTACCCACGAGTAGACGCCCTTGACCAGACCTGTTACGGGGGCGGCCGTGACCCGTCGCCCCCGCTCCCACTATCGTTACCGGCCATGTGGCCAGGACAGCAGCAGCAGCCCGGGGGCGAGCAGAACCCCCAGGACGCGCAACAGAACCCGTACCAGCAGCAGCCGGGACAGCCGAACCCGTACAACCAGCAGCAGCCGGGGTTCGGCCAGCAGCAGCCCGGTTACGGATACCCGCAGGCGGGCTACCAGACGCCGCCTCCCACTCAGCCCTGGGGCCAGGCCCCGCAGCAGCAGCCCGCCGCCGCCCCGCGCGGTGGCCGCACCAGCCCGTACTCCACCAAGACGGTGGCCATCGTCGCGGCCTCCGCGGTCGTCGTCGCGGCGGCCGGCATGGGCGCGTACGTCCTGACCCGGGACGACAAGAAGAACGACGAGGCGGACGCCAAGCCCGCCGCGGCCTCCTCCCCGCCGCCCAGCTCGGCGGCGCCGGCCGCCCCGAGCTCGAACCCGCGCGCCGACGACCAGGTCAAGCCGGTCATCCCCGGCTGGAAGGTGGTCGTCAACCCCAAGTACGGCACTGTCTTCGACGTTCCGCCGGAGTGGAAGGTCTCGAGCTCCGGCATGTCCACGGGCTTCGAGGACGAGAAGAAGAACGACGGCTCGGCCTTCGTCATGATGTCGGCGCCGGCCTTCCTCAAGGACGACTGGTGCAAGGTCGACTCCGACAAGAACGGCAGTGAGGAGTCGACCTCGCTGGCCGGCACCGGCACCAAGGGCGCCCAGGGTGCCAAGGACACCGCCGAGGCCTCCGTCAACGCCGCCGAGAGCTGGGTGTTCGCCGCGTACGCGCAGGGCGTGAAGAACCCGCGCGAGGTCGTCAAGTCCACCCCGGCCAAGGAGTACACCACCGCCTCCGGGCTCAAGGGCCACATCGCCACCGCGACGGCCGGCCCGGTGCCGAAGGCGAACAAGTGCTCCTCCGACGGCAAGAGCATCGCCTTCAGCTTCAAGAACACCAAGGGCGACTTCGCCACCTGGGTGCTGTACGGCGCCGCCGGTGTCGAGGGCGAGGTCACGCAGGAGACGTACGAGAAGATCCTCAGCTCGGTCCGCCTCAGCACCAGCTGATCGGTAGCTCGGTCCGCCTCAGCACCAGCTGATCGGTCCGCCGCCCGCGAAGGCCGGCCCGCCGCCCGTGGAGGCCGGCCCGCAGCGCTGACGCGTCCCCACCCCGGGCCGGATATCCGTTTGGATTCTCGGCCCGGGGCGGGGATAGTCCGTGGGTGAGCTCTCCACCCGCCGACGCCTCCTCCCGCTCCGTCCGTACGTCCGCGCCGCGCCGCCGCAGACCCGAGTGGGCCAGCCGCAACTACACCCTGTTGACGGGCGCCGCCGTCGTGACGAACCTCGGCAGCCACGGAGCGCTCATCGCGGCCTCGTTCGCGGTCATGGAGGCCGGCGGTTCCCCCGGCGACGTCGGCCTCGTCGCCGCCGCCCGTACGCTGCCGCTCGTCCTGTTCCTCCTCATCGGCGGGGCCCTCGCCGACCGGCTGCCCCGGCACCGCGTGATGGTCGCGGCCAACGCCCTGAACTGCGTCTCGCAGGCCGCCTTCGCCGTCCTCGTGCTGGCCGGCGACCCCCAGCTGTGGCAGATGATGCTGCTCACCGCGCTCTGCGGCACCGGCACGGCGTTCTTCAACCCGGCGGCCGAGGGGATGCTGCTCTCCAGCGTCTCCGGCGAACACTCCAACCGCGCCTTCGCCCTCTTCCGGATGGCGATGAACGGCGCCGGCATCGGCGGCGCCGCGCTCGGCGGAGCGATGATCGCCGCTATCGGCCCCGGCTGGGTGCTGGCGGTGGACGCGGCCGCGTTCGCGGTCGCCGGAGCCCTGCGGGCGTTCCTGGACGTCGGCCACGTCCCCGGCCGGGCCCCCGGCGGCGGCCTGCTGGCCGACCTGCGCGAGGGCTGGGTCGAGGTCAAGACCCGCCCCTGGCTGTGGAGCATCGTGCTCCAGTTCTCCGTCGTCGTCGCCGTCGTGGGCGCCGCGGAGGCGGTCTACGGTCCGCTCGTCGCCCGGGACCAGTTGGGCGGGCCCGCCCCCTGGGGCGTGGCCCTGGCCTGCTTCGGCGCCGGCACCATCGCAGGGGCCGTCCTGATGATGTTCTGGAAGCCGCGCCGGCTGCTGCTGGTCGGCACCCTGTGCGTGTTCCCGCTGGCGCTGCCGTCGGCAGGGCTGGCGGTTCCGCTGCCGGTGTGGGGCCTGTGCGCCGTGATGCTGGTCAGCGGCCTGGCCATCGAGGTGTTCGGCGTGAACTGGATGGCCACGATGCACCAGGAGATCCCGGAGGAGAAGTTCTCCCGCGTCTCGGCCTACGACTGGTTCGGCTCGGTGTCGATGCTCCCGCTGGCCACCGCGCTGGCCGGGCCGGCCGAAACCGCCTTCGGGCGCACCACGGCTCTGTGGGGCTGCGCGGCCCTGGTCGTCCTCGGCACGGCGGTCGTCCTGCTCGTCCCGGACGTCCGCCGGATGACCCGCAAACCATCGAAGCCCGTCGCCACCGGAACCCAGCAGCCGTCCGCGCCCCATCCCGCCAAGGCGGCCTGAGCCCGGGCTCAGCCCACGCTGAAGGCGCCTTCCGGTGGCTCCGGCGAGGACACGGCGTCCGCGTCCGGCACCGGCAGTGCGCCCCGCATGAAGCGGGCCAGCGCCGGCCCCGCCTCGACGCGGGCGGGGAACACGTCCGCCGCGCAGCGCCGCGTCAGGTCCGCCAGCGGCAGCTCCCGGTCCGACGCCACCAGCACCGCGTTCCCGAACCGGCGCCCGCGCAGCACGGACGGCTCGGCGATCAGCGCGAGCTCCCCGAACACCGCCCCGAAGTTCGCCAGCTGCGCCTTAAGGAAGCCGAACGGCGCCCCGTCGGCCAGATTCGCCGCGTACAGCCCGCCGGGGCGCAGCACCCGCGCCACCTCCCGGGCGTACTCGGCGGACGTGAGCTGCGCCGGGACCCGCGAGCCGCCGAACACGTCGGCCACGATCACGTCCGCGCTCCCGGCGGCCGCGCCCTCCAGCCACGCGCGGGCGTCGGCGGCGTGCACCGCCACCCGCGCGCCGTCGGCCAGCGGGAGGTGCTCCGCGACCAGTTCCACCAGTGGCGCGTCGAACTCGACCACCGTCTGCCGGGAGCCCGGCCGGGTCACCGCCGTGTAGCGCGGCAGGGTCAGTGCGCCCCCGCCCAGGTGCAGGAGGTCCAGCCCGGCCCCCGGCTCCGCCGCGCAGTCGAGCACGTGCGCGAGTCGGCGTACGTACTCGAACTCCAGGTGCTCCGGCTCGTCCAGGTCCACGTACGACTGCGGGGCCCCGTCGACGGTCAGCAGCCAGGCCCGCTCCCGGTCCACGTCCGGCATCAGCTTGGCGGTGCCCTGGCCCACTTCCCGGATCACCGGGATCTGTTCGTCGCTCACCCCACCATTGTCAGGCCGCCGGGCCGGACCAGATCGCGGCGGCCTCGGCGGCGTGCTCCGCCGCCTGCGCGAGCCCGGCCCGCGCCGCCGGCGCCCGCCGGGCCGGGTCCAGTACGTTGCGCCCGAAGGCCTTGCGGGCCGCCGAGGACGGCGTGATCAGCAGCACCCGCGCGCCTTCCTCCCGCAGCCGCGCCGCCTGAGCGGCGGGCGAGGGGATCAGCCCGGCACCGAGGGCCATGGGCGCGATGATGACGACGCGGGCATGTCCGGCGGCCAGATCGGCGTTGGTCGCGGAGCGGATCCCGCCGTCGATGAAGCGCCGCCCGCCCACCGTCGCGGGCGGCCACACCATCGGCACCGCGCAGCTCGCCGAGACGGCGTCCAGCAGCCCGGCGCCGCTCTCGCGGTCGAAGGCGGCCAGCTCGCCGCTCAGGGCGTCGACGGCGGTGACGACGAGGCGGCGCTCGGGCCACTCGTGCGAGACGAGCCGGGCCGCCAGCACCTCGCGCCGCTCCGCCTCGTCGGTGGTCCCGGCGGCGGCGAGGGCCATGGCGCCGACCCGCTGCCGGTAGGCCGTGGCGTCCCGGGACCGGGCCATCGCGACGGCGTACTTGGCGACGAGCCCGACCCCCAACCGGGCCACCGGTTCCCCGGAGCCGTCGCCGAGCTGGCGCTCGTAGAGCTCCTGCGGGGTGAGCAGCCCGGAGGTGAGCTGGGCGCCGACGAGCGAGCCCGCCGAGGTGCCGACGACGAGGTCCGCGGTGCTCAGGTCCACGCCAGCGCGGGCGAGGCCGTACAGGATCCCGGACTCCCAGCCGACGCCGGTGAGTCCCCCGCCGCCGAGCACCAGTGCCGTGTCGCCGCCGCTTCCCATGTCCGTCCGCCCCTCTTCACGCGCCAGTGGTGACGGCAGTCTGGCGCACGCCGTCCGCCGTCACCACCAAGGGGTCGCCCCCGCGCGAGTGGGCTTCAGTCGAGCACGGTGGTCACCGTGCCCGCGCCGACCGTCCGGCCGCCCTCGCGGATGGCGAAGCCGAGCCCCGCCTCCAGCGGGACGTCCCGCCCCAGCTCGACGGTCATGGTGACCGTCTCGCCGGGCGGGGCCACCGCGGCCTCGCCCAGGTCCACGTCCCCGACCACGTCGGCGGTCCGGATGTAGAACTGCGGCCGGTACCCGCTGGCGACCGGTGTCGTGCGGCCGCCCTCCCGTCCGGAGAGCACGTACACCCGCGCCGTGAAGCGTCGGCGCGGCCGCACGCTGCCGGGCGCGGCCACCACGTGCCCGCGGCGCACGCCGTCGCGCGGCACCCCGCGCAGCAGCAGAGCGACGTTGTCGCCGGCCTCGGCGGACTCCATCGGCTTCCCGAAGGTCTCCAGGCCCGTGACCACGGTCTCGACGGCCTCGCCGTCGCCGCCGAGGACGCTCACCCGGTCGCCCGGGCGGACGCTGCCGCGCTCGACGGCGCCGGTCACGACGGTCCCGCGCCCGGTGATGGTCAGCACGTTCTCCACCGGCAGCAGGAACGGCGCGTCCGTGTACCGCACGGGCATCGGGACGTACGTGTCGACCGCGTCCAGCAACGCCTCGATCGCCCCGGTCCAGCGCGGGTCGCCCTCCAGCGCCCCGAGCCCGGAGACCCGTACGACGGGAGCGGCGTCCCCGCCGTAGCCGTGCGCGGTGAGCAGCTCGCGGACCTCCAGCTCGACCAGGTCGGTGAGCTCGGGGTCCCCGGCGTCCGCCTTGTTGAGCGCCACCACGATGTGGTTCACGCCGACTTGGCGGGCGAGCAGGACGTGCTCGGCGGTCTGTGGCATGACGCCGTCGAGCGCGGAGACGACGAGGATCGCCCCGTCGAGCTGGGCGGCGCCAGTGACCATGTTCTTGATGTAGTCGGCGTGGCCCGGCATGTCCACGTGGGCGTAGTGGCGGGTGTCGGTCTCGTACTCGACGTGCGTGAGGTTGATGGTGATCCCGCGCCGGGACTCCTCCGGGGCCCGGTCGATCCGGTCGAAGGGTACGAAGGAGGCGCCGCCCCGCGCGGCGAGGACCTTGGTGATGGCGGCGGTGAGCGTGGTCTTGCCGTGGTCGACGTGACCCATGGTGCCGATGTTGAGGTGCGGCTTGGTGCGTACGAAGGCCGTCTTGGCCATGATGTCTTCCCGAGTGCTTCCGAAGCTGGAGACGGGACCCCTGGAGCGAACCGACCCTCCCCCTGTGGGGTCCGCCGGACGATCCGGGAAGGGTCAGCTTCGTGCGCCGCCGAACGCGGCGGGAGCGGGTGCCGCTGCGGGGAGGGCAGCCTTCGGCGCGTCCGCGACTGCGGACGGCGCTGCGGGGAAGGCGTACCGGGACATGCCCCTGATCCTGCCGGAGGGCCGGGGCGGCGTCGAATGAATTTCCCCCCGGTCAGAGGTTCTTGAGAGCCTCGCGCACCGACAGCGGGGACAGCGAGCCCCGTTCGGCCGTGACGAACGCGCGCACGGCCTCCGGGTCGGTCTTGGCGTACTCGCGCAGCGCCCAGCCGATCGCCTTGCGGACGAAGAAGTCCGGGTGGCCCGCCTGGCGGCGGCAGTAGGCGAAGAGCCGCCCGGTGTCGGTCGCCTCCTTGTAGCGCAGCTGGTGCAGGAGGGCGGTGCGGGCGACCCAGAGGTGCTCGTCCCCGATCCACTCGTCCATCACGGCCCGCAGCCCGGGGTCGGCGGCCACCAGCGGGCCGACGGTGTGCGCGGCGAGCGTGTCCACGGTGTCCCACCAGGGGACGGTGACGATCAGGTGCCGCACGACGGGCAGGAACCCGGAGGAGCAGCGGGACACGTGCCGCCGCAGGTAGTCCGCCGCGAAGTACTGGTACTCACGCTCCGCGAGGCCCCAGCAGCGCAGCGCGAGCGCCGCGCAGTCCGCCTCGGCCGGCTCCGGGGTGTCCTTGGTCACGGCCCGGGACAGTTCGCGGCGCAGCGGGGTGCGGATCCCGAGGAACGGCGCGACGTCCTTCATGTACGCGGCCATCTGCCCGGCCCGCTCCGGGTCGGCAGCCGCTCCGTACGCCGCGATCAGGCGCTCGGTCAGCAGGTCGGCGAGGGCGCTGAGCGGAACACCCGGGGGTCGCTGGTCGTTCGGCCGCATGAGGCCCAGATTACGGCGCGACGCCGCATACGTCGGCTAGTCTCCCGGGATGTCCCTCCTCCTCGCGCCGTGGACCCGGCTTGCGCTGCTCGTCCTGCTGCTCGTGGCGGCCGGGGTGTGCGTGCTGCTGTACGAGCCCCAGCGCATCCTCTCGGAGGGCTGGCCGCCGGGACTGCCCGTCGGCGCGGCGGTGCTGCTGTTCGCGGCCGCGTACGGGCTCTGCACGGCGGCGTTCGTCCCGCGACCCCTGCTCAACCTCGCGGCGGGAGCCGTCTTCGGGACCCAGTTCGGCCTGGTCGCGGCGGTCGGCGGGACGGTCCTGGGCGCCGGGATCTCCTTCGGCCTCGGCCGGATCATGGGCCAGGAGGCGTTGCGTCCGTACCTTCGCGGGCGCTGGCTGAAGGCGGCCGACGGCCAGCTCAGCCGGCACGGCTTCCGCTCGATGCTCGCGGTCCGGATCTTCCCCGGGGTGCCGTTCGCGGCCGCCAACTACTGCGCGGCCGTCTCCCGTTGCGGCTGGCTGCCGTTCCTGCTGGCCACCGCGATCGGCACGGTCCCCAACACCGCCGCGTACGTGATCGCGGGGTCCAGTGCCTCCTCCCCGGGTTCCCCGGCGTTCCTGGCCTCGTTCGGCTTCATCGCCGTCTCCGCGGTCGTCGCGGGGGCCGTCGCCTGGCGCGAGCGGCACCGGTTCGCACCGCCCGCCCCGCGTGAGCAGGCGCCCCAACACCCCCCTGTGGTCACGGCCGCTTCCCACGGGCCCTAGCATCGGACCCGAACTGCCCGACGATCACAAGGACGAGCGCACCCCGACATGAGCTGGTTCGAATCCCTAATCCTCGGTCTCGTCCAGGGGCTTACGGAGTTCCTCCCGATCTCCTCCAGCGCCCATCTGCGGCTGACCGCGGCGTTCGCCGGCTGGCACGATCCCGGAGCTGCCTTCACCGCCATCACCCAGATCGGCACCGAGGCCGCCGTGCTGATCTACTTCCGCAAGGACATCGCGCGGATCGTCTCCACCTGGTTCCGCTCGCTCTACACCAAGGCGCTGCGCTCGGAGCAGGACGCGAAGATGGGCTGGCTGGTGATCGTCGGGTCGATCCCGATCGGTGTCCTCGGCCTTGTGTTCAAGGACGCGATCGTGGGCCCTGCCCGCGACCTGCGGCTGACCGCCACCACCCTCATCGTGATGGGCATCGTGCTCGGCATCGCCGACCGGCTGGCCGCGCGTGACGAGGAGGGCGGCCGCCACCGCGCGATCCGCAGCCGCAAGACGCTGAAGGAACTGGGCGTCAAGGACGGCCTGATCTTCGGTGTATGCCAGGCGATGGCCCTGATCCCGGGCGTCTCCCGGTCCGGCGCGACGATCTCCGGCGGTCTGCTGCTGGGCTTCACCCGCGAGGCGGCGGCCCGGTACTCCTTCCTCCTCGCCATCCCGGCCGTCCTGGCCTCGGGCGCGTTCGAGATCAAGGACGTGATGGAGAACCCGGGCCACATCTCCTGGGGACCGACGATCTTCGCGACGGTCATCGCCTTCTTCGTCGGCTACGCCGTGATCGCGTGGTTCATGAAGTTCATCTCCACCAAGAGCTTCATGCCGTTCGTGATCTACCGGATCCTGCTGGGCATCGCCCTGTTCGCCCTGATCGCCGCGGGCGTGCTGAGCCCGCACGCCGGCGAGTCCGGGTCCTAGCCACCCCTTCGCGTCACCAGGACGCGTGAACCGGAGGCCGCTCGGGAACGTTCCCGGGCGGCCTCCGCGTCGTTGTGCCTGGAGAGACCTGAAGGCAAGCAGCAGGGGGTGTCCCATGGGTCGCGTGGTGTTGGAGCGTTTTCCGGCCGGTAGTCCGAGGGGAAGCTGGCCGGCCGAGGAGTACGCCGCGGAGCGGATGCGGGAGGGCGTGCCGGCCGAGGTGGTGATGGACCTGGCCACCGACGCGTTCCTCGTCGTGGTGCGGCAGCGGGAGGCACATTCCGGTCACTGACCGCGCCGACGGAGATCCCGTACGCGCACGCCCCTTGGCCTGGGCGGCCCGCGCCTCCACACTGACCCGATGACGCAGCGTGTGGACCTCGCGACGGTAATGGACCGCCTCGCCATCGACGAGGTGGTCTCGGGGTACGCCGTGGCCGTGGACGACGGGGACTGGGACGCCTACCGCGCCCTGTTCGTCCCGTCCGGCCGGGCCGACTACAGCTCGGCGGGCGGGATCGAGGGCCCCGCGGTGCAGGTCGCGGACTGGCTCGAGCAGACCATGCGGCTGTTCCCCGTACGGCAGCACCTGATCGTCAACCGGCTGATCCGGCTGGAGGACCTGGGCGGTTCGCCCGGGGACTCGGCCGAGGTGCGAGCGGATTTCGTGAACCCGATGCGGCTGTCCGCCGCCGGGTCCGGCGACGACGGCGCCGCCGCGCCCAACTTCGTCGCGGCCGGGCGCTACACCTTCGCGCTCGCCCGCACCCGCGACGGCTGGCGGCTCAGCCGCGTCACCGTGCACGAGAAGTGGCGCCACTTGTCCGGCTGATCCGGCCCGCCCGTCCCACACTGGAAGCGGAGGCGCCTCATGCTCACGAAGCCGGCCCGGTGGTGGCGTGCGGCGGCCGCGGTCGCCGCCGGCGCGTTGCCCTGCCTCGCCTTCCCGGCGCCCGCCCTCTGGTGGTTCGCCTACGTGGCCCTCGTGCCCTGGATGCTGCTGCTGAGGTCCGCGCCGACCGGGCGGCGCGCCGCGCTGGAGGGGTGGCTGGGCGGCGCCGGGTTCATCCTGGCCGTCCACCACTGGCTGCTGCCCAGCCTGCACGTGTTCCTGCTGCCCCTGGCCGCGCTGCTGGGGCTGCTCTGGATCCCGTGGGCACTGCTGGTGCGGGAGCTGCTCGGCGGGGTCCCCGCCGGGGCGCGGGCGGGCGCGGCGCTGGTCCTCGTACCGGCGGGGTGGCTGCTGTCGGAGCTGGCCCGGTCCTGGCAGGGGCTGGGCGGGCCGTGGGGGCTGCTCGGAGCCAGCCAGTGGCAGGTGGCGCCGGTGCTGCGGCTGGCCTCGGTGGGCGGGGTCTGGCTGGTGAGCCTGCTGCTGGTGGCGGTGAACTGCGCGGTGGTGCTGCTGATCGCGGCGCCGGCGGCGCGGGTCCCGGCGGTGGCGGGCATCACGGGGTGCGCGGTGCTGACCGGCGTGGTGTGGCTGTGGGTGCCCCGGCCGGAGGTGTCGGGCGGGCTGCGGGTGGCCGTCGTACAGCCGGGTCTCGTCGCGGACGGCCCGGACAGCGCGGAGCGGCGGTTCGCCGCCGGGGAGCGCCTGACCCGGGAGCTCGCGGGGCAGCGCCCGGACTTGGTGGTGTGGGGCGAGAGCAGTGTCGGCGCGGACCTGACGGCCCGCCCGGACCTGGCCCGGCGACTCGCCGCACTGTCGGCGCAGGTGGGGGCTCCGCTGCTGGTCAACGTGGACGCCCGGCAACCACCGGCGGGCGCGGGCGCCGGAGCGACCACGCCGACCGCGGCCGGCGCCGTGGCCGGGATTCACAAGTCGGCCGTGCTGGTCGGCCCCCAGGGCCCCACCGGCGCCCGCTACGACAAGATGCGCCTGGTCCCCTTCGGCGAGTACATACCGGCCCGCTCGCTGCTCGGCTGGGCCACCTCGGTCGGCAAGGCGGCCGGCGAGGACCGCGTGCGCGGCGCCTCCCCGGTGGTCATGGACCTGCCGGGGTGGCCGGACGTCCGGCTGGGCCCGCTGGTCTGCTTCGAGTCCGCCTTCCCCGACATGAGCCGGTACCTGGCCCGCGAGGGCGCCGGCCTGCTCATCGCGCAGTCGGCGACCTCGTCCTTCCAGGACAGCTGGGCGCCGGCGCAGCACGCCTCGATCGCCGCCCTGCGCGCCGCCGAGACCGGCCGCCCCATGGTGCACGCCACCCTCACGGGCATCAGCGCGGTGTACGGCCCGTCCGGCGAGCGGGTCGGCTCCGCGCTGTCCACCTCGCAGAGCGCGGCGGCGCTGTACGAGGTCCCGCTCGCCCGGGGCACCACCCTCTACGTCCGCTTCGGGGCCTGGCCCGTCGGCGCGGCCCTCGCCGTACTGGCGGCGTACTGCGCGGCCGAGGGCGTGCGCTCGGTCAGGACCGGGCGGCCTGCTCCAGAGCGGACAGCACCACGCGCTCGCACAGCTCGTGGGTGAGCAGCGCGTCCCGGGCACTGACCGTCTTGCCCGCCTGGACGGCCTCCAGGAAAGTGTCCACGACCTGCTCGATCCCGCGCTGGCGGGCGACCGGGACCCAGTCCCCGCGGCGGCGCACGGTCGGCTGGCCCTTGTGGTCGATGATCTCGGCGAGGTTGACGACCTGGCGCTTGCTGTCCTGCCCCGAGACCTCCAGGACCTCCTCGGTGGAGCCGGACAGCCGGTTCATGATGCCGAGCGCCGTGAATCCCTCGCCGGACATCTGGAGCACCACCTGGTGCATCAGCCCCTCGCGCACCACGGCGCGGACGTCGATGTGGTCGGCCTCGCCGGGCAGCAGGAAGCGCAGCGTGTCGACGACGTGGATGAAGTCGTCCAGGACGAGGGTGCGCGGGTCCTCCGGCAGGCCGACCCGGTTCTTCTGCATGACGATCAGCTCGCGCGGGTGGTCGGCGCACTGCGCGTAGCCGGGCGCGTGGCGGCGGTTGAAGCCGACGCACAGCGACACCCCGCGCTCCTCGGCGAGTTCCACCAGCCGCCGCGCGTCGGCGAGCTCGTAGGCGAGCGGCTTGTCCACGTACGTCGGTACGCCGGCCTCCAGCAGCCGGGTCACGATCTCGGGGTGGACGTCGGTGGGGGCGTGCACGAAGGCGGCGTCTAGGCCTGCGGCGAGCAGCCCGTCCAGGTCGGTGTGTCGTCGTGCGGCCGGGATGTGGTGGGTCCCGCCGATCAGCTCCAGTGTGGCGGGGGTGCGGGTCTGCAGGTGCAGCTCGATCCCCGGGCGGGTGGTGAGGACGGGCAGGTACGCCTTGCGGGCGATGTCGCCGAGTCCGATGACGCCAACCTTCACCGGGAGCCTCCAGGTTCGTTCCTTGTGGGACTTGAGGAGCTTAATCCCTGGTGGCGGGGGGCGGGGTCGCCGAGGATGGGCCGCATGACCATCACTTCCGGATCACAGCGCACCGAACCGTCGACCACCGCCAACGAGCGGGACATGCTGGACGGGTGGCTCGACTACCACCGCGCCACCCTCGTGTGGAAGTGCGAGGGGCTCGCGGACGCGCAACTGCGGCAGGCCGTCCTCGCCCCGTCCGAACTCAGCCTGTTGGGGCTCGTGCGGCACATGGCCGAGGTGGAGCGGTACTGGTTCCGGGAGATCATGCTGGGCGAGGAGCTGCCCGAGCTGTACTGCACGCGCGAAGACCCGGACGGTGACTTCCACTTCAGCGAGGAAGACACCTATGCGGATGCCGAGCGGGTCTGGCAGACCGAGGTCGAACTGGCCCGGCAGGCCGCGGCGGGCCGCCCGTTGGAGCTGGAGTCGCGCGCCGAGAGCCACCACCGCGGCGAGGTGTTCAGCCTGCGCTGGGTCTACACGCACATGATCGAGGAGTACGCGCGCCACAACGGACACGCGGACCTTCTGCGCGAGCAGCTCGACGGCTCCACCGGCGACTGACGCGGCGGGCCGGCGCCACGGGCCGGCGCCGCGGGCAACTCGCGCGACTGCACGGCAGGTCCACCTGCGGACGGCCGTCACCCGTGCGGGGTCAATATCGCCCGCGGGTTTTCGCAACGGGGTCCTCGCACAGCAGAGTTGCGCGGGTGCATCCAACCCGAACCACGACAACGCTGCTGCTCGGAGTCGCCTGTGCCGTCTCGGCCGTCTCCGGCTGTGTGAATGTGACCCCCGCCCCGATGCAGCCGGCGGCGGCCCCCGCGTCCGGGGTGCCGCCACAGCACGAGGCGCGCGGCGGGCCGGGGGCCTCGCCGGTGGTCGTTCAAGCGCCCGCGCTGGAGGCGCTGAAGGCCGGGGACACGGTCGCGGGGCGCCCCGGGCAGGCGGCGGCGTCCCAGGCCGCCCCCGCCCCCGCGGCGAGCGCCGCCGCGGACGCCGCCACAGGGGCGGAGGCGGCCGTACCGCCGGTCCCGGACATCCCGGAGCCCCGGCAGCCCGCCGAGGCCGCGACGGGGCTCTCAGGCGGGCCCGACGGGCACGACAGGGCCGACGGACGCGGCGACGGCAAGGGCGACGGCGAGGGCCGCGGGGGTCGTCGGCACCGCGGGAAGAAGGCGGGGCCGGAGGTACCGCGGGAGCTGGTGAAGGAGCTGCCGGTCCACCCGGCGGAGGTCTGCGCCCTCGGGCGCCGCCACGGCCGCTGGCACCCGGACAGCCCCGAGGCCCGCATCTGCGCGGGGGTCCGCGAAGGCTGACCCGGCCCGGGTACGCAAACCCGCGCAGGTCCTAGGAACCCTGCTCCGGGAACGCGCGGGGCCCCTCGCCGGGTTCCGCCGCGAGCCTGCGCTCCAGCCGGGCGATGGCGGCCCGCACCCCGTTCCCGTAGCCGTCGTCGGCGAGTGCGCCGGTGGCGGCCCGGGCCCGGGCGAGGTGCACCCGGGCGGCCTCGGGCCGGCGGAGCTTCACGTAGTCGGCGGCCAGGCTGAGGTGCAGCGACGGGTAGAACACGCGCACGGCCTGATGCGGTTCGGGGCGGGCGGGCGGCCCCTCTCCCGGAGCCGGCCGCTGCCCCACCGGGACCGGCCCGCCGACCGCCGGACCCGGCCCGTCCGCCGCCGGGGCGGGCCCGTCCCCCGGGCCCAGCCCGTCGGCCGCGGTGAGGGCGCGCAGGTCCCACGCCAGTTCGTCGGCGGGATCGTCCTGGGCGTCGGCCATGTAGTGCGCGAGCGTGCACCGGTGGAGGGCGTCGCCCTCCACTCCGATCTCGGCCCAGATCTCGCCGAGCCGGTTGCGCGCCTCCTCACGGTCCCCCGCGTGCAGCAGGATGACCGCCTGGCCGATCCTGGTCATGACGGCGTCCTCCGACGCCTCCCGCTGCTCCGTCACCGCGGCCTCCGGCTCGCTCCGCCAGACCTGCTCCGGTCTGATCGTCAAGACGCTAGCCGCAGGCACCGGCAATGGCGCCGAGGCGCGGTGGGGCGTCAGCCCAGGTCCGGGATCCGCCAGTCGATCGGCTCATGGCCCTGGGCGGCGACGGCCTCGTTGATCTGCGTGAAGGGCCGGGACCCGAAGAACTTCTTGGCCGACAGCGGCGAGGGGTGGGCGCCCTTGACGATGACGTGCCGCTCCGCGTCGATCAGCGGGATCTTCTTCTGGGCGTAGGCGCCCCAGAGCACGAAGACGACCGGGTCGGGGCGCTCGGACACGGCGCGGATCACCGCGTCGGTGAACTTCTCCCAGCCCTTGCCCTTGTGCGAGTTGGGCTCGGCCTCGCGGACGGTGAGGACCGCGTTGAGGAGCAGGACGCCCTGCTCGGCCCACGGCATCAGGTACCCGTTGTCGGGGACGGGGAGGCCGAGCTCCTCCTTCATCTCCTTGTAGATGTTGCGCAGCGAGGGCGGGGTCTTGACCCCGGGCCGCACGGAGAAGCACAGGCCGTGGCCCTGGCCGGCGCCGTGGTAGGGGTCCTGGCCGAGGACCAGGACCTTCACCTTGTCGAACGGCGTGGCCTCCAGGGCGGCGAAGACCTGCTCGCGGGGCGGGTAGACCGGCCCGTTCGCCCGCTCCTTCTCGACGAACTCGGTGAGCTCTTTGAAGTAGGGCTGGTCCAGCTCCCCGCCGACAGCGGGGAGCCAGGACTCGGGCAGCATCTGGGTCACGTCTACAACCTCCGGTACAGGTTCTTCCAAAACCGCTTCGCGCGACTGCGTCGTGCAACTGCGTCGGGCTACTGATCAGAACCTACCCGGGGCCACTGACAACGCCCCACCCGCCCGCCGGGCGGGGGCCGCTACCAGCTGGTCTTGCGGTACATCTCCCACATCTGCATGGCGGTCTGCGGGTCCAGGGACCGCTCGGCGCCGGCGATGTCCTCGCGGGCGGCGACGTACAGCTTGCCCTGCCACAGCGGCAGCAGGCGGACGTCCTGGGCGAAGATCTCCTGCGCCTTCTCGAACTCCTTGGCACCGGCCGAGCGGTCGCTCTCGCGGCGGGACTTCGGCAGCAGGTCGGTGAGGATCTCGGCGGGCTCGTACGGGGTGCCGACCGCGTTCTCCTTGCCGACGAACGGCGCGATGAAGTTGTCCGGGTCTGGGAAGTCGGGGAACCAGCCGCGGCCGAAGACCGGGTACTGCCCGCTCTTGTAGCCCTCCTGGAAGGTCTTCCAGGGCTGTCCGCGCAGGGTGATCTTGAAGAGGCCGCTCTCGTCGAGCTGGCGCTTGATCTCGGTGAACTCGTCCGCCGTGGAGGCGCCGTAGCGGTCGGTGGTGTACCAGAAGGTCAGGTCCACCGGCTGGGTGATCCCGGCGTCCTTGAGGGTCTTCTTCGCCTTGGCGACGTCGGCGTGGCCGTAGGTGTCGTAGAAGGGCGTCTTGTGGCCCACGACGCCCTTGGGGACCATGGAGTAAAGCGGCTCGGCCGTGCCCTGGTAGACCTTGGTGACGAGCGTCCCGCGGTCGATGATCTGGGCGATCGCCTTGCGCACCGGCAGCTTGTTGACCTGCGGGTCCTGGGGGTTGAAGACCAGGTAGCGGATCTCGGCGCCGACGTTCTCGACGACCTGGACGCCCTCGTTGTGCGACTCGGGGCTCTGGAGGTCCTTGATCTCCGCGGCGGACAGGCCTCGGTAGGTCGCGTCGATCTCCTTGTTCTTCAGCGCCGCGACCATCTGCTTGGACTCCGCGAAGTACCGGATGGTGACGGCGTCGTTCTTGCGGTTCGCGAAACCGGCGTAGCTCTCGTTCTTGGCGAGGACCGCCTCGCTGCCCTCCTTGTACGACTGGAGGACGTACGGGCCGGAGCCGACGACCTTGCCGTCCTCGCGCACCTTGTCGGCCGGGTACTCCTTCGGCGCGACCAGGGAGGCCGCCGGGGAGCCGAGCACGAACGGGAACGTCGCGTCCGGGGCCTTCAGGTGGAAGACGACCGTGTGCGCGTCGAGGGCCTCGATCTTGTCCAGGCTGCCGAACAGGTCCTTGGGACCGTTCTTGTGGCTGATGGTCTTGATCCGGTCCAGGGAGTACTTGACCGCCTTGGCGTCGAGCGGCTCCCCGTTCGAGAACTTGAGGCCCTTCTTCAGCGTGCAGCGGTAGGACTCGCTGGCGGAGTCGGTGAACTCGCAGTTCTGGGCCGCGTCCGGCTGGGGCTTGGTGGCACCCGTGGGGAACGCGAGCAGGGTCTGGTAGACGTTCCGGTACAGCTCCCAGGAACCGTCCCAGGCGGCCGCGGGATCGAGGGTGCTCGGGGCGCTCGTCGTGCCGACGACGATCTTCTGAGCGGCTTCGCCCTTGTCGTCCGACAGCAGGCCGCATCCGGCGAGCAGGGATATGGACGCAAGGGCCGCAGTGATCTGCAGGCATCTGGTCCGGATGAACACGTGCACGCTCCTCGATCAGCCAGGGGTGCGGCAGACCCTACCGCAGTGCTCACCAAATCCAATGGGCAGGTTTCGTGAGGCACTTGACCGATTTCGTGCATATTAGGTACGCATTTGCCTCCCCCAGGGAGGCAAATGCGTCCGATTATCGGTCAGTGGACACCGGCATTGAGGAACATTCCTCCGTCGACGACCAGAGTTTGCCCGGTGATCCATTCCGCTTGTGCAGATGTGAGAAACGCCGCGGCCCCGCCGATGTCCTCCGGGACGCCGAGCCGGCCGAGCGGGTAGGCCGCCGCGGCCTCCTGCTCGCGGCCCTCGTAGAGCGCCTGCGCGAACTTCGTCTTGACCACCGCGGGGGCGATCGCGTTAACCCGGACGCCCGGCGCCATCTCGTGGGCGAGCTGGAGGGTGAGGTTGACCATCGCGGCCTTGCTCATCCCGTACGCGCCGATGAAGGGCGAGGCGGAGACGCCGGCGATGGAGGCGATGTTCACGATCGCCCCGCCGTTGTCCTTCTGCCAGGCGTGCCAGGTGCGCTGGGCGAAGCCGAGCGCCGAGATCACGTTCGTCTCGAAGACCTTGCGGGCGACGCCGAGGTCAAGGTCCGCGATCGGGCCGAAGACCGGATTGGTTCCCGCGTTGTTGATCAGGAAGTCGACCCGGCCGAAGGCCTCCATCGTGCGCTCCACGGCGATGGCCTGGTGGGCCTCGTCGTGCGCCTTCCCGGCGACCCCGATCACCCGGTCCGCCCCGAGGCGCTCCACGGCCTCCTTGAGGGCCTCCTCGTTGCGTCCGGTGATGCAGAGCCGGTCGCCGCGCGCGACGAGCGCCTCGGCGACGCCGTAGCCGATGCCGCGGCTGGCTCCGGTGATCAGCGCGACCTTGCCGCTGTCCGCGCCGCCGCCCGCGCTGCTGGTGCTGGTGCTGGTGCTGTCCGTCATGGCCGTGGGCCTGCCTCTCGTCAGTTGAGCGGGCCGCCGGCCACGTACATGACCTGGCCGGAGACGAAGCCGGCGGCCTCGCCCGTGAAGAACGCGATGGCGTTGGCGATGTCGTCCGGGCGGCCGACGCGCTGCACCGGGATCTGGGTGGCCGCGGCGGCCTGGAAGTCCTCGAAGCCCATCCCGACGCGGGCGGCCGTCTGGGCGGTCATCTCGGTGACGATGAAGCCGGGGGCGACGGCGTTGGCGGTGACGCCGAACTTGCCGAGCTCGATCGCCAGGGTCTTGGTGAAGCCCTGCAGGCCGGCCTTGGCGGCGGAGTAGTTGAGCTGGCCGCGGTTGCCGAGCGCCGAACTGCTGGAGAGGTTGACGATGCGGCCGAACTTGGCCTCCACCATGTACTTCTGACAGGCCCTCGACATCAGGAACGCGCCGCGCAGGTGCACGTTCATGACGGTGTCCCAGTCGGTCTCGCTCATCTTGAACAGCAGGTTGTCGCGCAGTACGCCGGCGTTGTTGACCAGGATGGTCGGGGCGCCCAGGGTGCTCGCGACGCGCTCGACGGCCGCCTCCACCTGCGCGGCGTCGGAGACGTCGCAGCCGACCGCCAGGGCCGTGCCGCCCGCGGCCGTGATCGCCTCCACGGTGTCCTTGCAGGCCGCTTCGTCGAGGTCGAGTACGGCGACGGCGCGGCCTTCGGCGGCCAGGCGTACGGCGGTGGCCGCGCCGATGCCCCGGGCCGCCCCGGTCACGATCGCGACGCGCTGCTCGGTGGTGGACATGCTGGATCTCCTCGCCCTTGGAATCCTCAACAGCGGCGCCCGATGGGTGAGCAACCGCTTAGTAGCCTCAGCTGAGGAGACGCTAGGAGCCCTGGCACCCGGTGTCAACGGCATCGGGTCCCAGGGCTCCGGGCGGTACGGCGATCAGCGCACCAGCAGGTCGAGCAGCCGTTCCACTTCGGCCTCGGGGTCCGCCGTCAGACCGGTGTGCACCGGGCCCGGCTGGACCACCGTGCTGCGCGGCGCGACCAGCCAGCGGAACCGGCGGCCCGGCTCGTCGCCCGCCGCCTGGCCGGCGCTCTCGCCGCCCGCGCACAGCCCCTCGACCGCGCGCAGCGCGGCCCGCACCCCGGCCACGTCGGCCTTGGGGTCCAGGGCGAGGAGCTTGGCCTCGTCCAGGTGGGTGCGGGCGGCGACGTAGGACCGCGCCCGGCAGTAGACGATCACGCCGGCGTTGAAACACTCGCCGCGCTCCATCCGGGGCACCACGCGCACCAGCGCGTACTCGAACACGTCCCGCTTGGTCACTCGCTGCCGCTCTTCTTCTTGGTCTTGTGGGGCCATTCGGTCAGATGGTCGGTGAGCCACCCGGGCGGCTTCGAGGACGCCTTCACCTCGGCCTCCATCGAGATCCTCTCGTGGATCGAGGCCGCGCGCGGCAGCAGCACGTCCACGTAGGCGCGGCGCACCGCGTCGGTGGAGTCGAAACCCGGCTCGTCGACCAGCCACTCGTCGGGCACGTCGGCGACGACCTCTTCGAGCAGTTGCCGGGTCACCAGGGGCGCGAGCGCGGCGGCGGCCGCCGCGACGTCCGGGCCGACCGGGGCGAGCACGTGGTCGGAGGCGTTGTAGGGCTTGGCGGCGGCGGCCTCGGCGGTCGGCCAGTTGTGGTGCCAGATCATGGTGGCGCCGTGGTCGATGAGCCAGAGGTCCCCGTGCCAGACCAGCATGTTCGGATTGCGCCAGGACCGGTCGACGTTGTTGATCAGGGCGTCGAACCAGACCACGCGCCCCGCCTCGACCGGGTCGACCTGGTACGCGAGCGGGTCGAAGCCGATCGAGCCGGGCAGGTAGTCCATCCCGAGGTTCAGCCCGCCGCTGGCCTTGAGCAGCTCCTGGACCTCCTGGTCGGGCTCGCCGAGCCCGATGACGGGGTCGAGCTGCATCTGCACCAGCCTCGGGACCCGCAGGCCCAGGTGCTGGGCCAGGCGGCCGCAGACGACCTCGGCGACGAGGGTCTTGCGCCCCTGGCCGGCTCCGGTGAATTTCATGACGTAGGTACCGAGGTCGTCGGCCTCGACGATTCCCGGGAGCGAGCCGCCCTCGCGCAAGGGCGTGACGTAGCGGGTCGCGATCACTTCGGACAACATCCGCCCAGGTTACGGGGGTCAGCGCGGCGAAGCCCACTCCGCGATCAGCGCTTCGGCCGTGGTGATGGCCGCGACCAGCGCGAGGGAGTTGCGGATCACCTCGGCGGTGTAGGCGGCGGGCACCCCGGTGATGGCGTCCGAGGGGACCACGACCTGGTAGCCGAGGTTCACGGCGTCGAAGACCGTGTTCGGGATCGCGATGTTCGAGGAGACCCCGGTGACGACGAGGGTGCGGACGCCGAGGTTGCGCAGCAGCGGGTCCAGATCGGTTCCGGCCATCGGGGACAGCCCGTGCAGCCGCCGGACGACCAGGTCCCCCTCGGCCACCTCGATCGGCGCCGCGACCTCGACCGCCCGGCTCCCGGTGAGCTGGCGCACCGGCAGCTTTCCGGCGGCCCGGAACAGCCGCGCGTTGGTGTTGGCACCGCGCCCGTCCGGCCGCCGCTCGGCGACCGCGTGCAGCACCTGTACGCCGGCTCCGTGCGCGGCGTCGACGAGCGCGGCCACCCGGGCCAGCATCCCGGAGTCCCTGGCCTCCTTGGCCAGCTCGGGCAGGGCGCTCTCGTCGCCGACGACGCCGCTTTGGCACTCGACGGTGAGCAGCGCGGTGGTGGCGGGATCGAGGTGCGGCATGTATCCCCCTGGCGTGGCGGCCGAAGAGCCCTCATGATTCCTGACACACAGTCAGATGTGAAGAGGAGCGGAGCCGATGGACGGTACCCAGGGGATCGACGACGGCGAGCGGACGACCGGGGCCGCCGCCCCGCAGCGGCGGGGCCGCCGCATCATGATGACCGGGGAGGAAGTGGACGCCTTCCTGCGCGAGCAGCGCACCTGCCGGGTGGCGACGGTCTCCCCGGACGGCCGCCCCCACGTGGGCGCGCTGTGGTTCGCCTGGGACGGCCGCTCGCTGTGGCTGTACTCGATCACACGCAGCCGCCGCTGGGCCGACCTGCGCAAGGATCCCCGCATCTCGGTGGTCGTGGACGCGGGCGAGGCCTACGACGAACTGCGCGGGGTCGAGCTCCGCGGCACCGCCGTGTTCGTGGGCGAGGCCCCGCGGACGGGCGAGCCCTGCCCGGAGCTGGCGGAGGCCGAGCGGATCTTCCCCGTCAAGAACTTCGGCATCGAGGAGATGCCCCACGACGGGCGGCACGCCTGGATCCGCCTCACCCCGGAGTCGGTCGTGTCCTGGGACTTCCGAAAGCTCTAGCTGTGTCGACCCGCGGCGCCCGTCAGCCCGCCGGCAGCAGCGCCTCGGCCGCCGCCCGCGCGACCACGGCGGCCACCAGCGACAGCGCCGGGGAGTCCAGCTTCCACTGCTGCCAGTACAGCGGCACGTCCAGCGGCCGCCGGGGCGCCAGCAGCACCAGCCCCCCGGACCGCACCAGTGGGGCGGCCTGCGACTGCGGCACCAGCCCCCACCCCAGCCCCGCGGCGACCGCGTCACAGAACCCCTCCGAGGTGGGCACGTGGTGGCGCGCGGGCGAGGCCTCGGCGTCCGGGCCGGCCAGCGACCGTACGAAGGTGTCCTGGAGGACGTCCCGCCGGTCGAACACGATCACAGGCGCCTCGCGAAGGTCCCGCGCGAGCGCGCCCGTGAGGTGGCGGGCGGCGAAACCGGGGCTCGCGACCGGCAGGTACCGCGCGAGCCCCAGCGCCCGTACGGTGCAGCCCGCCACCGGGTCCGGCGAGGAGGTGACCGCCGCCATCACCTGCCCCTCCCGCAGCAGGGCGGTCGTATGGGACTCGTCCTCGCGGTGCAGCTCGAAGCAGACGGGCGGATCCTGCGGAACCAGGGCCAGCGCGGGCAGGAACCAGGTGGCGAGCGAGTCCGCGTTCACCGCGATCGGCAGCCGTACCGGCCCCAGCCCCTGCGCCGCACCCATGCCCAGCTCGGCCCGCGCGTCGCGCTCCAGCCGGGCCAGCTGACGCGCGAACCGGATCACCACCTGGCCCGACTCGGTCGCCCGTACCGGCTTGGTCCGCATCAGCAGCACCCGCCCGGTGCGCTGCTCCAGCGCCTTGACCCGCTGGCTGACGGCGGAGGGCGTGACGTGCAGGGCGGCGGCGGCCGCGTCGAAGGTGCCCTCGTCCACGACCGCGAGGAGGGTCCGTACCTGGTCCAGCGGCAGCTCGTCCATCACGAGCGCTAATGCTACGTAAAAATCTTTAGCTGTACTGTCGCCGCGCCCACTCCTACGGTCGATCACATGACACACGGCATCATCACGGCGGCACTCGCCGGTTTCGGCACCGGCCTCTCCCTCATCGTCGCCATCGGCGCGCAGAACGCGTTCATCCTCCGGCAGGGCGCGCGCCGGCATTCCGTCCTCGCCGTGGTCGCCATCTGCGCCCTCTCGGACGCGCTGCTCATCGTGCTCGGCGTCGCGGGCGTCGGCGCCGTCGTCACCGCCTGGCCGGCCGCCCTGACCGCCGTCGGCATCGCCGGCGGCGCCTTCCTGATCGGCTACGGAGTGCTCGCGGCCCGCCGGGTACTGCGCCCCGCCCCGGGCGCCGCCCTCACCGCCGACGGCGCCTCCCCCGGCTCCGGCCGCCGCGCGGTGCTGACCTGCCTGGCCATGACCTGGCTCAACCCGCACGTCTACCTGGACACCGTGCTGCTGCTGGGCTCCCTGGCCGCCGACCGCGGCGACCTGCGCTGGGCCTTCGGCGCCGGCGCGGCCCTGGCCAGCCTGACCTGGTTCGGCTCCCTGGGCTACGGCGCCCGCCTGCTGAGCGGCCTCCTGGCCCGCCCGTCGGCCTGGCGCGTCCTGGACGGCCTCGTCGCCGCGACGATGGTCACGATGGGCGGCATGCTCCTCGCCCGGGCCTGAGCCGGGCTCAGACCAGTTCGGGCTGCGTTTCGCGTCGCTGCTGCGGCACCCGCGCAGACACGGCCTCGCGCTCCCACAGCCTGGTGATCCGCACGTGGCCGTAGACCACCGAGGCCATCCCCAGAATCAGCAGCGGCCCGAACACCCACGGGTAGGCGGCCATCTCCGTCGACAGGAAGCGGAACGACACCAAGAACGCGACGAAGACCGCGGCGCCGTAGACCGTCAGCTTGATTCCCGACCGGTCCCAGCCACGGTCGAGCGAGCGCAGCCCCGTCTCGATCGTGTACGTGAACACGACGCCGGCGACGATGTCCGCGCCGTAGTGGTAGCCGAAGCCCAGCGTCGCGCCGAGCGTGGCGATCAGCCAGAACGTGCCCAGCAGGCGCAGGGCCAGCGGGCCCTTGCGGGAGTGGATGAAGATCGCGGTGGCCCACGCCGTGTGCAGGCTGGGCATGCAGTTGCGCGGGGTGAAGTCGTTGAAGGGCATCGGCTGCGGGACACCGACCGGCGACGGCGTGTGCGGCCACAGGTCGGCCAGCGCCCACTGCCCGCCGTCGGCGCCGTAGGCGAAGATCGGCCCGACCACCGGGAAGATCATGTAGATGCCGGGACCGAGCAGGCCGACGACGAGGAACGTGCGCACCAGGTGATGGCGCGGGAAGCGGCGTTCGGCCGCCACGTGGCGCAGCTGGTACAGCGCGACGATGACCGCGCCCACCGCGAGCTGGATGTAGACCCACTCCAGAACGTGGGCGCCGATCGCGCCGGTGGCCTCGACGATCCGGCCCGCCACCCATGACGGGTTGCCCAGCGCGTGATCGGCGGTCGCCACGTACTGGTCGAGCACCATCGGACGGGTCTGTGACGTGATCAGCAGCCAGGTGTAGCCCGTCTTGCGGCCGGCCACCAGCAACAGGGCCAGCGCGACGCCTTTCAGCAGCAGGGCGCGCTCCCGGCCGGTCCGGCGCGTGACGGCGATGACGGCGCAGGCCAACGTCACCCACAGCGCGCCGTTGCCGAACATCATCTCGGCGCCGACCGCCGACCGCACGGCCCAGAAGACGAGGTCGATGCCGATCGCCGCACCGACCGCGATGAAGCGCTGGCGCCAGCTGAGCACCACCATCATCAACGCCATGCTGGCGTACAGCACCGTCCCCGACTTGGGGGCGAATATCACCTCTCGCGCCTGGTCGGCGATCGGGCCCCGCTCGCCGTAGTGGCGCGCGGCGATCTCCAGCGCGATGAGGAATCCGAAGGCAACCACACTCACCGCGGCCCACAGCAGGACCCGTGGTTGACGCCACGTGGCGAACCCGGCTCCGCCACCCGTTCGCGAGGGAACTCGCGATGCCTTAGATATCAATTTTCAGCCGATGTATATGTTTCAACATGATCGTGTTAACTCGAACATGCTAGCGGAGCGGCTGCGTTTCACTGAGGGCGGGTACGGAGAACGGCCCGGGACGCACGAAAGGCCGCCCTCTCACGGATGAGAGAACGGCCTCCGACGTGCTCCATGCACAGTCGGGACGACAGGATTTGAACCTGCGACCCCTTGACCCCCAGTCAAGTGCGCTACCAAGCTGCGCCACGTCCCGATGCCCGCTGACCTGGGGGTTTCCCCTGGTTGAACGCGCAGGAGAACAATACCGCACTTCGCGGGGTGGTCGCGCGCACCTTTCGGTGCCCGTTGGCGGCGTCAGTCGGCGGTGAGCTCCGGGTGGGCCGCGGCGAGGCGCTTCGGGGCCGCCTGGAGCCAGGAGTCCGTCAGGATCGTGCGCAGTTCCGCCGCGTCCGACACCGCCTTCAGCCGGACCCGCAGCCACGCGTAGTTGTCGTCGTGGCCCTCCCGTACGAAGAACTTCTCCGGCTCCGCGGCGATCAGCTCCGCGCGGTCCTCCTTGGGGCACTTCACCCCGATCGAGGTGTCGTCGTCCCCGAGGGCGGCGAAGATCTTCCCGCCCACGCGGAAGGTCGGCATGCCCCAGGCCGGCTTCTCGCTGCTGTCCGGAAGCGACAGCGCGATCGCCCGGACGTCCTGCGCCGTCGTGGCCATCCCCGCGACTCCTCTCCGGTCACCCGTGCGACCTCCCCTGCGACCGTAGACCCCGGCACCGACAACGGCCCGCCGGGCGGTCACCGGCCGCGCCGGTCCTCCCGCTCGTGGAGCAGCGCCACCAGATCGACGGCCAGGGCCTTCACCGTCGCCAGCCCGTCCGTCCCCCACCGCCTCGGCACCCCGTCCACCGCGCACACGGTTCCCAGGACGATGCCCCGCCGGTCCGTCAGCGGTGCCCCCAGGTACGACCGCACCCCGCTCTCGTCGACCACCGCGTTCCCCGCGAAGCGCGCGAAGTCCCGCACGTCCTCCAGCACCAGCGCCCGCCGCCGCACCACCACGTGCGGGCAGTAGCCGTGGTCCCGGGCCAGGGACCGGGCCGGGTAGCCGCTCGCCGGGGCGTCCGGGTCGTGGTGGAGACCGGCGAAGAACTGCCGCTCCTCGCCGATGAAGTTGACCCCCGCGTACGGGGCGCCGAGCGTCTGCGCGGCCCGCCGGGCGAACAGGTCGAGCTCGGTGTCCGGCCGCTCCCCCAAGCCCAGTTCGCGCAGCCGGACGACGCGCTCGGGCGCCTCCCGGTCCACCGGGGTGAGCAACAGGTGTCCGGTCGATTCGTAGTACGTCATATCGGTTCCCCCGGGTCCGGAGACATCTCTGAGTTCATCGGGTTCGTGGAGTACGCCGGGGCCGGCGGCCTCATGGTCAGGAGGTGGTGGACCAGGGCGGCCAGGGTCGCCGTCCCGGAGCTCGTCAGCCGCGCGTCGCACCGTACGACCGGCACCTCCCGGCCTAGCCCCACCGCCTCGCGGACCTCCTCGGCCGTGTAGCGGTGCCCGCCGTCGAACTCGTTGACGGCGACGATGAAGCCGATCCCGCGCCGCTCGAAGAAGTCGACGGCCGGGAAGCAGTCGGCCAGGCGGCGCGTGTCGGCGAGCACGACCGCCCCGAGCGCGCCCGCGCACAGCTCCTCCCACAGGAACCAGAAGCGCTCCTGCCCGGGTGTGCCGAAGAGGTAGAGGACGTGCCGCTCGTCCAGGGTGATCCGGCCGAAGTCCAGCGCGACTGTCGTCGTGGTCTTCGCCTCGACCCCGTCGAGCGGGTCGGCGGTCTCGCTCAGGCCGCTGAGCAGTTCCTCCGTGCACAGCGGCTCGATCTCGCTCACCGCGCCCACGAACGTGGTCTTCCCCGCCCCGAACCCACCCGCGACCAGGATCTTCAAGGTCGCGGGCAGGGTTTCGGGGCGGCTGTCACAGCCGTTTGCGTAAGCCATCGAGCACCGCCCGCAGCAGAGTCTGGTCATCGGCGGCGAACGAGCCGGTGCCGCCGCCGGGGAAGCGCGGTGACTGCGCCATCACGGCTCCGTGTTCCATCAGGTCGGCCAGCAGCACCTTCACCACCACCGCCGGGAGCCGCAGCTGCCCGGCCACCTCGGCGACGGTGACCGCCGCCGCGCCGGCGCACAGCCGTAGCGCGAGGGTGTGCTCGGCGCCGAGCGGCGCGCGTGGGCGTACGCCGGTCGCGGTCACCAGGGAGAGCAGATCGAGCGCGACCGCCGGCCGGGTCCGCCCGCCGCTCGCCGTGTACGGGCGCATCATGCGGCCCGCCGAGTCGTCCAGCCACGGCGTGTCCCGCCCCGTCGCGCCGAATCCGTGCGCCCCCGTCGCCCGGGCCCTCATCGCCCCACGTCGGCGACGGGGCGCCGCGGCGGGGCCGCCAGGTACGGTCGGACGCTCTTGACCAGCATCGCCATCTCGTAGCCGAGGACGCCCGCGTCGGCCTCCCGGTCGGCGAGGACCGCCAGGCACGTCCCGGATCCGGCGGCCGACACGAAGACGAGGGCCGTGTCGAGTTCGACCACGACCTGCCGGACCTCCGCGCCGTCGCCGAACCGGGATCCGGCGCTCCGGCCGAGCGAGTAGAGCCCGGAGGCCAGGGCCGCCAGGTGGTCGGCGCTGTCGGCGTCGAGGCCGTGCACGCAGGTGACGAGGCCGTCGGCGGTGAGCAGCACGGCGCTGCGCGTGTACGGCACCCGCTGGACCAGGCCGCTGAGCAGCCAGTCGAGATCCGAGAGCCGGCTGGTCGTGGTCGCCACATCGCCGCCCATGAGGGTGCGCTCCTTGCTGGGGTGAGAGGTCATGGTCATGCCTGGTTCTCCGACTGGGCGAGGCCGAAGCCCCGCTGGAAGGCGGCCATGAGGCCGGGGTCGTGCACCGGTGGCTCGGGGTCCGCCGTCCGGCGCGGGGCGGGGGTGTCGCGCAGCTGTGGCGCGAGGTGCTCCTGGGCGCGGCGCTTGGGCAGCGGCGGCCGGTCGCCTTCCGCGGGGGAAGCGGACGGCCCGGGCATCGCGCCCGCGGACCCCAGGTCCAGCCCCGTGGGCTCCGCGAGCACGTCGCCTCGGCTGCCCGTGCGCGGAACGGACTCCGCCCAGGCCGGAGCCGGTGGCCCGGCTCCGGGCCCCGGCACCGGCACCGGCACCGGGCCGGACGGGTACCCCGGGCCCGGGTCGGACGGGTACCCCGGGCCCGCCGGCTCCCGCCGCGGCGGGGTCACCCGTACCGGCTCCAGCGGCGGGGCGTCGAGAGGCTCACCGGCGGTCCACGAGGTGGCCCGCGACCCACCGAGCACGTCGGCGGCGCTCGGCGCCTCCGCGCCCAGCAGGTCCTGCGGCAGTACCAGCACGGCGAGCACCCCGCCGTAGATGTTGGACTTGAGCTCGACGGCGATCCCGTGCCGCCTGGCCAGCGCCGAGACGACGAACAGGCCGATCCGCCCGTCGGCCAGCAGGTGCCGGACGTCGAACCGGTCGGGGTCCCCGAGCAGGGCGTTCATCCGGTGCTGTTCCGCGGCGGGCATGCCCAGCCCCCGGTCCTCCACCTCGACGGCGATCCCGGCGGTGACCCGCTCGGCGCGCAGCACCACATCGGTGTCGGGGGCGGAGAAGACCGTGGCGTTCTCGACGAGTTCGGCCAGCAGGTGCACCACGTCGGCGACGGCGTGGCCGCGCACGGTGCCGCCCGCTGGGGGCACCACCTTGACCCTCGTGTACTGCTCGACCTCCGCGACCGAGGAGCGGAGCACCTCGCTGAGGTCGATGGGCCGGGTCCACTGGCGCCGGGACGCGGCGCCGCCGAGCACGGCGAGGTTCTCGGCGTGGCGGCGGATCCGGGTGGCGAGGTGATCGACGTGGAAGAGCTCCTTGAGCAGGTCCGGGTCCTCGACCGTGTCCTCCAGGTCGTCGAGCAGCGAGATCTCGCGGTGGACGAGGGACTGGAGCCGGCGCGCGAGGTTGACGAAGACCTCGACCTTGCGGTCGCTGTCGGACGGCGCGACCGGGGCGGCGAGCCGGACGAGGGTGGTGTGCGCCTGTTCGCGGGCGCCGCGCAGCTCCTGCGCGAGGAGCCAGAACTCGTCCACCGCCGAGGGGTCGCCGTCCGGCCGGGACGCGCCCCCGCGCACCGGGCGGGCCGGCGTCTCCCCGTGCTCCAGCCGCTCGGCGGCCGTCCGCAGTTCCTGGCGGCCGCGCACGCTGGAGCGGCGCAGCGCCTCGCAGCGGTCGCGGACGGCCTTGGCGGAGCGCTGGGCGCCGAGCAGGGCGGCGGCGAGCGCGCCGACGACGAGCAGGGCGCAGCCGGTGAGGACGGGCCACAGCCGGGCGTCGCGCTCCCCCGCGCCGCCGCCGAGCTGGAGGGTGAAGATCACGGCGGCCGCGCCGCTGAGCCCGGCGGCGAGCGTGGGCAGTACGGCGGCGCGGACCAGCTGGGGACGTATCTGCCGCCCGGGACCGGTGACGGCGTGTCTCGACGGGGCGTGGCGGGCGGTGCGGAGTCCGGACATCTGGGGTCCTCGGTACGTGGGTCCCGGATCCCGGGGCTCTCGCGGCGGTGGCCGGTGAGCGTTTCCCGGGTCCGGTGTTGATCACCGGATACCCACGCTAGACCGCACGATCCCGCCCCGGACGCCCAGTTGGGGAACTTGGCGGGGGTGCTTCCCGCTCCCGATGGAGCGCTCGTACGGCAGCCCGAATGCGCCGGGAGCGCGTACGCCCCGGCGCGGCGGGATCGCGCCGGTCAGCCCGCGCACGGCGGGCCGGGCAGGGGGCAAGTGTCCGCGACGGCGTCCGGGAGAGCCGCGTTTCGACACCGCGGCACTCAGCCCCCGCACGGGGATCGAGCATGATCGGTTTCCGGCACACCCCTCGCTGTCCGACCACGGGAGTTCCCTCACATGTCCCAGATCCAGGTACGCGCGCTCCGGCCCGAAGACTTCGCCCAGTGGCGCGCGCTGTTCCGCGGCTACGCCGATTTCTACAAGGTGGAGCAGAGCGAGGAAGCCGCCCGGACGGTGTGGGACTGGCTCAACGACCCCGGCCACGAGGAGAACGCCCTCGTCGCCGAGGACGCCGACGGCCATCTGATCGGCCTCGCGCACTACCGTCCGTACGCCCGGCCGCTGTTCGCGGCGGTCGGCTGCTACCTCGACGACCTGTTCGTGGCCCCAGGCAGCCGCGGCTCCGGCGCCGCCGACCTGCTGCTCGCCCGGCTGCGCGAGATCGCGGCCGAGCGCGGCTGGAGCGTCGTCCGCTGGATCACCGCCGACGACAACCACCGGGCGCGCTCCAAGTACGACCAGGTCGCGACGCGCACGATGTGGGTCACCTACGACATGGCCCCCGGGCACTGACCAACCCGGGCGGCCCGGGGCACGCCGGAGCCCGGGACAGCCGGGCCCCGGCAAACGCCGGGGCCCGGGTTCCGGACGGTGCCGGGACCCGGGCCCTGAAGGGCGAGGCCGTGCTACGAACCCACCGACTCGGGTTCCTCCTGCGCCACGGCCGGCGGGCGCTCGGCGGCGGCCGACCGGGGCTGCCCGGCGGGCGCGGGCGAGCCGCCCGCCACGAAGGGCCGCCACCAGGGCGCCGCGGGCGCGTCGGCCGAGCCCGGCTCGAAAGGCTGGCCCGGCAGCGGCAGCGCGATGGCCGCGCCCGCGCCCTCGGCCGCGGCGACCGTGCCCTCGCCGGGCTCGTCCCACGGGTGCGGGGCCAGGTTGAAGGTGCCCCAGTGGATCGGCAGCATCGTGCCGTGCGGCATGTCGCCCTGGAGGTCGAGGTGGGCCCGCATGCCCTCCTCCGGTGTCATGTGGATGTCGGGCCAGTACTCCGAGTACGCGCCGATCTGGATCATCGTGGCGTCGAACGGGCCGTGCGCCGCGCCGATCTCCTTGAATCCGGGGAAGTAGCCGGTGTCCCCGCTGTGGAAGATCCGGTGCGAGTCGCCCGTGACCACCCAGGAGGCCCACAGGGTGAACTGCTGGTTGCGCAGACCGCGCCCGCAGAAGTGCCGGGCCGGGGTGGCCGTCAGGGACAGCCCGGCGACCTCGGTGCTCTCGTTCCAGTCCAGCTCGCGCAGCCGGTCGGGCGAGACGCCCCAGCGCTCCAGGTGCGCGCCGACGCCCAGCGGGACCGCGAAGACCGTGTCCGTACCGGCCAGGGCCTTGATCGTCGGGAGGTCGAGGTGGTCGTAGTGGTCGTGGGAGATCACCACGACGTCGACCGTGCCCAGGGAAGCCAGCGGCACCGGCACGGGGTGCAGGCGCTTGGGGCCGGCGAAGGGGAAGGGGGAGCAGCGCTCGCCCCACACCGGGTCGAACAGCACGCGGCGCCCGTCGATCTCCGCCAGCACGCTGGAGTGCCCCATCCAGGTCAGGCGCAGCCCGCTGACCGGCGGCTTCGCCAGCTCGGCGAGGGTCGTCGGGTAGACCGGGATCGGCGCGCCGGGGTTGCGCCGGACCCGCTGCTCCTTGTGGAAGTAGATCTTGGCGAACTCCGCCATGGAGCCGGAGGGCCGGGTGCGGGCGCCGATGGGGTTCTGGAAGACGCCGTCGGCGAAGTTCGGCGAGCGGCGGATCCGCTCCATCCGCGCGCCGGACGGGTCCGCGCCGAAGGCTTCGGGCCGCAGGGCGCGCAGTCGCGGACGCAGGGGACGGGAGCCGGTCAAGGCGCCTCCAGGAAGGCTCGGGGCAGGACGGGTCATACAGGCTACGACGTTCCAACGCGCACCGGACCCGAAGGATTCCGCGCCCGGTCCCCGCGCCCCGCCCGCGGGAAGGCCCCGGCCCGCCCACGCCAAGGCCCCGGCGGGCTCGCTCCACGGCTCGGCCTGCCCGCGCCACGACCCCCGCCCGCCCGCACGGCCTGCCCGCGCCACCGCGCCCGGCCGCCCTCGCCGGTGTCCCGCCCCGACCGCGCCCGTCCTACAGCGGCAGCAGGTCGGGCCGCTTGGCCTCGACGTGGTCCCCGGAGGACTCCCCTCGCAACCGCCTGCCGATCCACGGCACCAGGTACTCGCGGGCCCACTGGATGTTGTCCCGGGTCACGTCCACCGATCCGCGCGGCCGCAGCGGCGGCCACGGCTGGTCGGGGTCGGCGGGCACCTCCAGGCCGAGCACCTGCGCGGCGCGCAGCGCGACCCGCGTGTGGCCCTCGGGCGAGAGGTGCAGCCGGTCGGCGTCCCAGGCCCGCCGGTCCTGTACGGACTTCAGCGACCAGAGGTCGAGCACCGGGCAGTCGTACCGGTCGGCGATGGCGCGCACGTGCGCGCTGTACGTGGCCACCTTGCCCCGGATGTGCTTGAGGACCGGCACGCCCCGGGTGTCGAAGCCGGTGGTGATCATGACCTGCCCGACGGCGCCGGCGAGGTCGGCGACGGCCGCCTCGAACCGCTCCGCGACGTCGTCCGGGTCGCTGCCGGGCCGGATGATGTCGTTGCCGCCCGCGCAGAAGGTCACCAGGTCGGGCGCGAGTTCCTTGGCCCGCGGCACCTGCTCCTCCACGATCTGGTCCAGGAGCCGCCCCCGCACGGCCAGGTTGGCGTACCGGAAGGTGTGCTCTTCCCGCTGATCGGCCAGGAGTACGGCCAGCCGGTCCGCCCAGCCGAGAAAACTGTCCCCGGGTCCCGGGTCCCCCACGCCCTCGGTGAAGCTGTCCCCGATCGCCGCGTACGAGCCGATGGTCTTGAGTGTCGTCGTCGTCGCTGCCACGAGAACACATCCTTCACCCCGGCACGTGACCTACGCCACCGTAGGCAGGGGTTGACGGACCGTGATCTATACCACCCGGTCGGATCGGAATAACGGCGTGAGGCCGGGACCCCCCTCGGGCCCCGGCCTCACGTGTCGGTCGTACCTCGTCCGGCGGCGGCTGCCGTCAGATGCTCACGCCCTTGGTGCGGAGGTAGGCGAGCGGGTCGATGTCCGAGCCGTAGGACGGCCCGGTGCGGATCTCGAAGTGCAGGTGCGGGCCGGTCGAGTTGCCGGTCGAACCGGAGAGGCCGATGGTCTGGCCGGGGGTCACGCTCTGGCCGGTCGAGACCGACAGCTGCGAGAGGTGGCCGTACTGGGAGTACTTGCCGTCCGCGTGCCGGATGACGACCTCGTTGCCGTACGAGCCGGCCCAGCCGGCGGAGACGACGGTGCCCGCGCCGACGGCCCGGACGGTGGTGCCGGAGCTCGCGATGAAGTCCACACCGGTGTGATAGCCGGAGGACCACATGGCGCCGGCCGTCTTGTACTGGGTGGAGATGCCGCCGCCGACGGGGGCCACGAAGGCGGCCGTCTTGCCGGTGGCGGTGGAGGAGCCCGCGTCCTGCTGCTTGGCGGGTGCGGCGGCGGCCGTCTTCGCCTTGGCCTTCGGGGCCGGGGCGGACCGCTCGGCCGGCTTCTCGGCGGACCGGTCGGCCGACCGCTGCGTCGGCTGCTGCGCGCGCTTCGGGGCCGGGGCGGACTGCGCCGGGGCCTCGGCCGCCGCGCCCTTCGCGCCCAGGGTCAGCTTCAGACCCGGGTGGATCAGGGAGGGGTTGGCGCCGACGGCCTCGCGGTTGTCCTCGTAGAGCCGCTCCCAGCCACCCTCCAGGTGGCGCTCCGCGGCGATCTTCGAGAGGTAGTCGCCCGGCACGACCGTGTACACGGCCGGCGCGGCCTGCGTTGCCTGCGGGGCAGCGGCCTGCACCTGCGGGGCGGCGGCCCGCACCTGCGGCGCCGAGGCCGGAGCGGCGGCGGGGGCGGCGGTCTGGCCGCCGGCCGCGGAGGCGCCGGTCGCACCCAGCAACGGCAGCGCGAGGGCCGCGCCACCGGTGCCCGCCACGGCGAAACCGCGCGAAATCGAACGGGACTTGGGACGGCGGTGCTTACCCTTTGCGGGCATGGCATTTCCTCTCCGTCGCCTGCGAGGTGAGCTGTCGGATTCGGACTGGAGATGTCCGGCCGTACATGAACAGCACATGTACGGCTTCACCCCAAGCCGTCCCGGACAGAGATCCGGAACAGCGGCTTACCTGGTTCCCCCGCTCCTGCCGCGCGCGCTGATAGTCGGGTGCGGTTCCCGGGCGGCGGCAGGATTCGGCGGTCCACCCGGATCGATCGCGAAGGTAATCCAGCCGCGCCACGCGGAACAAGCCACGAATTCCCTGACGCATTCGCAGGTATGAGGGATCAACGGAATTCCCGTCACCCTCCGTCCATTCCGGACCCTCAACAACCGCCCTGGCAAGGCAATTCGACTTCGGCGATCAGGCACTCACGGTCACCGTATGATCTGGCTCACGGGGACGGACCCGATCTCGCCTCCGGATATGGCAAGTTGGCGCCAAACAGTGTAATTCGGACACCCCACGACGATGCGGAGGAGTTCCCGTGACCCAGCAGATACCCCAGGCCCCGTACATGGAGCCGGAACTGTCCGGAGTGCGCAATTTCCGTGACGTCGGCGGGATGCCGACCGCGGACGGACGGAGGGTCAGGTCGGGACGACTATTCCGAAGCGGACATCTGGCACATGCCACCGAAACCGATGCAGACTTCCTCGCGTCGCTCGGCCTGCACACCGTCTTCGACTTCCGCAACGGCGCCGACCGGGCCCTCGACGGCCTCGACGTGGAGCTCCCCGGCGTCCGGAACGTCAACATCCCGCTGTCGGACCCGGCGGACGGCAGCGAGTTCTGGAAGCTGGTCCGCGAGGGCGACCTCGCCCAGCTCCGCGGCATCCTGGGCGACGGCAAGGGCGTGACCCGGATGACCGACGCGTACCGCGCCATCATCACGGGACGCACCGCCGAGCACAGCCGGGTCCTGCACGCCCTCGCCGAGGACAGCGTCCCGGCCCTGATGCACTGCGCGGCCGGCAAGGACCGGGCCGGCCTGTCGATCGCGGTCACGCTGCTCGCGCTCGGCGTGGAGCGCGACGCCATCGTGGCGGACTACCTGGAGTCCAACGCGCCGCACCGCCGCTACCGGATGCGCCGCGGCGGGGAGCCCGCAGGGGCCCGCTCCCCCGAGGTGGCAGAGCTCCTCGCGCCCCTCTTCGACGCCCGCGCCGAGTACCTGACGGCGGCCTTCGACACCATCGAGACGACCTGGGGCGGAGTGGAGCCCTACCTGGCGGAGGGCCTCGGGCTGGCGCCCGAGACCCTCGGCCGGCTGCGGGACCGGCTCCTGGAATAGCCCCGCCGGAGCGGGCCGTCAGCCGTTGCCGACGGCCTGCTTCACCAGCGTCCTGCCGAAGTCCCACATCAGGCCGCCCCCTCCGTGGGCCTCGTCCATGACCGCCCGGAAGGCGGTCACGAACCGGTCCACGTCGCCCTCGTCCACGATGAGGGGCGGGATGAGCTTGATGACCTCCAGGTGGTCGCCGGAGACCTGGGTGAGGATCCGGTGCTTCTGCAGCAGCGGCACCACCACCATCTGCGCGAACAGCCCCTTGCGGGCCGCCTGGAGCATGGTCCAGCGGCTGCGCAGCCCGAGCGAGGACGGCCGGCCGAACTCGATGCCGATCATCAGCCCGCGCCCGCGCACCTCGTGCAGCAGCTCGTACTCGTCCACCATCGCCGCGAGCCGCCCGCGCAGCAGGTCACCCGTCGCGCGGG
The DNA here is from genome assembly GCF_026339935.1 of Streptomyces sp. NBC_01551. Classification (NCBI taxonomy): domain Bacteria; kingdom Bacillati; phylum Actinomycetota; class Actinomycetes; order Kitasatosporales; family Streptomycetaceae; genus Streptomyces; species Streptomyces sp. NBC_01551. The sequence goes on along the minus strand of NZ_JAPEPX010000001.1, from coordinate 5,670,392 downwards.
CGTTCGCCACGACCCCTTCGTCGTCCATCACCGAGAGGACCGCGAGCCCGGCGGCCATCGCCTGCGCGTTGGAGCCGAAGCTCGCGGAGTGCACCAGCACCCGGTCCATGGAGGAGTAGACCTTCTTGAAGATCCAGTCCTTGCCGAGGGTCGCGCCGACCGGCACGTAGCCGCCCGACAGGGCCTTGGCCACGCACACCAGGTCCGGTTCCACGCCCGGCTCGTACTGGTACGCGTAGAAGTCACCGGTACGCCCCAGCCCGGTCTGCACCTCGTCCGCGATGAGCAGCGCCTTGTGGCGGCGCAGCAGTTCCTGCGCGGCGGACAGGAAACCGGGCGGGGCCGCGAGCACGCCCTTGCCCTGGATCGGCTCGACGATGAGCGCGGCGACGTCGCCCCGCCGCAGCTCCCGCTCCAGGGCGGCCAGGTCCCCGAGGGCGATCCTCGTGTCGGGCAGCAGCGGCGCGAAGCCGTCCCGGAACCCGCCCTCCCCGTTGACCGAGAGGGAGCCGGTGGTGAGCCCGTGGAAGGCGTGGTCGCAGTAGAGGATCCTGGGGCGGCCGGTGGCGTACCGGGCGAACTTCAGGGCGGTCTCGACCGCCTCGGTGCCGCTGTTGCCGAAGAAGACCCGGTCCAGGTGGGGGCTGTACGAGAGCAGCTTCTCGGCCAGCAGTCCCGGCAGCGGCTGGCAGTCGAAGCGGGTGAGGTCGGCGAGCTGGGCGTCGAGGACGTCGTGCAGGGCCCGGCGGACCACCGGGTGGTGTCGGCCCAGGCCCATCACGCCGAAGCCCGCCAGCATGTCGAGGTAGTCGTTCCCCTCGGCGTCCCAGAAGTGGGCGCCCTCGGCCCGTTCGTAGACCTTGTCGAAGCCGATGGTGTGCAGCATGCGGGGCAGCTGGTGGTTGAGGTGCCGGGCGTGCAGCTCGTAGCGCTCCCCGCCGCGCTCGGCGAGGAGGGCGCCGAGGTCGAAGCCCCCGCGCCCGGCCCCTCCCCGTGCCGGGGTCATACCGCGCTGTCCCGGTTGCCGCCGATCGTCTCCCTGGCCGCGCGCAGGGACTCCTTGAGCGAGCCCATGGTGGCCAGGACGGCGGTCGGCTCGTAGCCGCAGTGCGCCATGCAATTCGCGCAGCGCGGGTCCTTTCCGCGGCCGTACTTGTTCCAGTCGGTTTCCTCGATCAGCTCCCGGTACGTCGGCACGTAGCCGTCGCTCATCAGGTAGCAGGGGCGCTGCCAGCCGAAGAGGGAGTAATTCGGAATGGCCCAGGCGGTGCAGGGGAAATCCGCCTTGCCTTCCAGGAAGTCGAGGAACAGCGGCGAGTGGTTGAGCCGCCAGCGCCGCCGGTTGCCGCCCGCGAAGGCCTTCCTGAAGAGCTCGCGGGTCTGTTCGACGCCCAGGAAGTGTTCCTGGTCGGGGGCCTTCTCGTAGGCGTAGGCGGGCGAGATCATCATCTCGTCGACCTTGAGGTCGTCGTTGAGGTAGTTGAGCACCTCGATGATGGTCTGCGGGGTGTCGGTGTTGAAGAAGGTGGAGTTCGTGGTCACTCGGAACCCGCGCTTCTTCGCCTCCTTGATGGCCGCGACGGCCTCGTCGAAGACGCCTTCCTTGGCCACCGACTCGTCGTGCCGCTCGCGCAGCCCGTCGATGTGCACGGCGAAGGCGAAGTACGGGGACGGGGTGAACTTCTCCAGCTTCTTGCGCAGCAGCATCGCGTTGGTGCAGAGGAAGACGTACTTCCGCCGGGCCACCAACTGGCGCACGATCTCGTGGATCTGCGGGTGCATCAAGGGCTCGCCACCCGCGATGGACACCATGGGGGCCCCGGATTCCAGGACGGCACCGACCGCCTGGGCGACCGGCATGCGCTGCTTGAGCACCCCGGCCGGGTGCTGGATCTTGCCGCACCCCTCGCAGGCCAGGTTGCAGGCGTAGAGCGGTTCGAGCTCGACGATCAGCGGGAACTTCTCACGCTTCCTGAGCTTCTGTTCGAGAAGATAGGTCCCGACCCTGATGGACTGTCGCAGTGGCATGGCCATCTGGCTCACCTCCTGGGGAGCAGCAAAGAACGGTGCCATTCATAAAACGCGGGCAGCACGGCACGGAGAACACGGAAGGCAGATATTCCACCGCGAACCGTGCCGATACGGACGAGCTCGTGCTCCGGAGCGTCCACGATCACCCGGACGGCCGCAACCGGGCCGCGCCGGTCGCGGGTGGCGCTCCAGAGGGTGGCCGCCGATTCCATGTCGACCCCGATGGCGCCGGTGGCGCGCAGCTGCGCGCGCTCCTGGCCGCGGACGACGTGGTCGGAGCCGGTCAGCGCGCCGAGGTGCACGGTCCGGCCCGGGACGGCCCGGGCCAGCGCCTCGGCCAGCAGGGCGGTCCCGTCGCAGGCGACGGTCCCGCGCGGGTCCCGGGTCTCCTCGGCGACGATCAGGTCGCCGGGGCTCATGCCGGGCACCAGCCCGGCGCAGAACCCGGTGGCCAGGACCGCGGCCCCGCCCCGCCCCGGTCCGGCCAGCGCCCGGGCGACGGCGCGCTCCGCGGCGCGCGGGCCCATGCCGGTGCGCAGGACGGCGTACCCCTCGGGAGCGCCGCGCTCCGGGCCGCTGCGCAGGGCCGCCCGCTCGATGCGCAGGGCGCAGGCGACCAGCAGCGCGGCGGGGGCGTCGGCTCGGCGCTCCATCACGCCTCCTCGGCCAGGGCCGCGGCGCGGTCGCCCGGGCGGGCGCCGGTGTGCCGGCCGTCGGGGCCGAACGGCTCCCCGTACAGGTAGCGGCCGAGCGCGGTGAGCGGGAACACCTGCCGGTACAGGTGGTAGTTGATGGAGAAGTCCCAGGGGAAGCCGGTGCCGGTGAAGTACGGCTCGTCCCAGCCGCCGTCCGGCTGCTGGGTCTCCACCAGGTACGCGATGCCCCGCTCGACGGCCTTGCCGTCCCGTTCGCCCGCCGAGAGCAGGGCCATCAGCGCCCACGCGGTCTGCGAGGCGGTGGACTCCCCCTTCCCGGCCCAGGCCCGGTCCTGGTACGAGCGCTGGTCCTCGCCCCAGCCCCCGTCCGGGTTCTGTACGGTTTCCAGCCAGCGCACCGCCCGCCGGATCGCGGGATGCGCCGGGGCCATGCCGGCGGCCGTCAGGGCCGGGACCACCGACCCGGTCCCGTACACGTAGTTGGTGCCCCAGCGGCCGAACCAGGCGCCCTCCGGCTCCTGTTCGGCGAGCAGCCAGGCGATGCCCCGGCGGGTCCGCGGGTCCGCCGCCCGGCCCTCGACCGCGAGCATCTCCACGACGTGCGCGGTGACGTCCGCCGACGGCGGGTCGATGACCTCCCCGAAGTCGCAGAACGGCAGCCGGTTGGGGAAGGGGCTGGTGTTGTCGGCGTCGAAGGCGCCCCAGGCGCCGTTGCGCGACTGCATCCCGAGGTTCCAGGACACCCCGCGGGCGATGGCGCCCTCGACCTTCGCCGGGTCGGGGTGGCGGATCCGGCGCAGCGCGAGGACCACCTCGGCGGTGTCGTCGATGTCGGGGTAGGTGTCGTTGTGGAACTCGAACGCCCAGCCGCCCGGGGCGAGTCCGGGCCGGCGCACGGCCCAGTCGCCGCTGCGGACGATCTCCTCGCCGAGCATCCAGTCGGCTGCCTTCACCAGGGCCGGGTGGTCGGGGCGCACCCCCGCGTCGGCCAGCGCGATGGCGGCCAGGCAGGTGTCCCAGACCGGGGACTGGCAGGCCTCGATCATCCGGGAGCCGTCCTCGCGCCACACGGCGAACCGGTCGAGGGACTCCAGCCCGGCCCGCATCACCGGGTGCCCCAGGTCGTAGCCGAGCAGGTGAAGGGCGATGATCGAGTACACGGCGGGTGGCTGGATCCCGCCCCAGCAGCCGTCGTTCTCCTGCCGCTCGATGATCCAGCGGCCGGCGGTGGCCATCGCCGCCGCGCGCAGCCGGCGCGGGGCGAGGCGCCGGTAGACGTGCAGGGCCTTGTCCATCCGCTGGAAGGCGCCGTTCCAGCTGGTCAGCGGGGCCATCCGGCGGGCCGGGGCGGGGACGCGCGCGTCGGCGTGCAGCTCGTCGAGCGCGAAGGGGGCCGGGCGGACGGGCCGCATCGCGGAGACGACCGTCAGCGGGACGATGGTCTGGCGGGCCCAGCAGCCGAAGTCGTAGATGTTGAGCGGCACCCAGGGCGGCAGGAAGATCAGCTCGGGCGGGAGTTCGGGCAGGTGGTCCCAGTCCCACCAGCCGAAGAGCGCCAGCCAGATCCGGGTGAACACCCGGGCGGCGGCGATCCCGCCGTGGCCCCGGATCCAGGCCGAGGCGGCGGCCATGTGCGGCGTGTCGGGGGCGTCTCCGGCGAGGCGCAGGGCGACGTACGCCTCGATGGTGGCGGAGAGTTCGGGCGGCCCGCCGTGGAAGGTGGCCCAGGTTCCGTCGTCGCGCTGCCGGCCCCGGATGGACAGCGCGGCCGCGCGGGTGACGGCCTCGTCCCGGATCCCGAGGAACTGCCGCAGCAGCAGGTCCTCGGCGTCCATGGTGACGTTCGTTTCCAGGTCGCCCTTCCACCAGCCCTCGGGGTCCTGGCGGTCGAGCAGGTTGCGCACGGCCCGCGCGGTGGCGTCCTGGACGGGCCGCAGCGCGTCGCCCCGCACCGGGTCGCTCCGCATCACGCCCTGCGGCGCCGCGCGCGCGGGACCGTAGTCGGCCTCCGGGCCGGCTCCGGGTCCCCCCGGTGACCGGCGCCGCCGGACGGCCCCTCGGGTGCCCGGCGGAGCGGCGGGCCCGGCGGCCGCACTGTCATCCGGATCGGCGCCGCAGGCCCCGGCGCCGTCGGTCGTCGCTGTCATGGCTTCCCCTTTGCGTGCAGTGTCCTCTGCTGTCCTGGGGTCCGCCGTCGGCCGGCGCCACGGTCAGGTGGCGCCGGCCGGCGACTCGCGAGTCATATCCGAGCTCGGGTGGCGATCACCTCTTGCGCACGACGACGAAGTCGGCGAGGGCGACGAGCTGCTCGCGCACCCGCTGGGGCATGTCGACGTCGTCCAGCGCGCGGATGGCGATGGCGTGCTGGCGGCGCGCCTCCTCGGCGGTCCACTCCCGGCCGCCGGCCGCCTCGATGAGCGCCGCGCGGGCCGCGAACTCCTCCTCCGAGAAGTTCTCGAAGTCGTTGCTCTTGGCGTCGGCGGCGAGCAGCCGGCCGAGCTCCTCGCAGGCGGGCCCGCCCGCCGCGAGGGCGGCGACGACCGGCAGGGACTTCTTGCGCTGGCGCAGGTCGCTCCAGGTCTGCTTGCCGGTGGACTCCGGGTCGCCCCAGATGCCGAGCAGGTCGTCGACGGCCTGGAAGGCGAGGCCGAGGTGGTAGCCGTACTCCTCCAGCTTGTCGGCGGTGCGGTCGTCCGCGCCGCCGAGGACGGCGCCGATGGAGACCGCGCAGGCGAGCAGGGCGCCGGTCTTGTTGCCCTCCATCTCCAGGCACTCCTCGACGCTGACGCGCTCGCGGTGCTCGTACGAGATGTCCTGCGCCTGGCCGTCGATCAGCTTGCGGCTGGCGGTGGTCAGGCGGCGCGCGGCGCGGCCGGCCTCGGCGGTGCCGAGTTCCAGCAACACCTCGTTGGCGAGGGCGAACAGCGCGTCGCCGACCAGGATCGCCAGCGCCGGGCCGTGCACCTTCCACACCGTGTCGCGGTGGCGGCGCTGCTCGTCGCCGTCCATCAGGTCGTCGTGCAGCAGCGAGAAGTTGTGCACGAGCTCGACCGCGACGGCGCCGGGGATGCCGACCTCGGCGGCGGCGCCTGCGGCCTCGGCGGAGAGCAGCGCGAGCGCGGGGCGCACGGCCTTGCCGCCGTCGCCGTCCGCCGGGTTGCCCTGGGCGTCGATCCAGCCGAAGTGGTAGGCGGCGACGGTGTCCATGGGCGCCGCGAGCCGGTCTACGGCGGCGCGGAGCACGGGCGTCGACAGCGTGCGGCCGCGCTCCAGCAGGGCGAGCGTGTCCGCCTTCTCCACGCCCCCTCCGGCCGTGCCCACACTGGCATCCGTGTTCTCGACAGCCGGATTCCCCGGGTTCACTGGCTCTCCTCTGGTTCCTGTACGTGCTGAGCGTGCTGTGCCGGTGGCGGCGGTGGTGCTGACGGGCGTCATGCCGCCTCCTGCAGGGGGTGGTCGCGGTGGCGGCCGAGAGTGGCGAGCGCGGCGTGGGCCGCGTCCAGTCCGCTCCGGACGGCGCCCTCCATGGTCGCGGGCCAACCGGTGGCGGTCCACGCACCGGCCAGATAGAGCCCCGGCGTGTCGGTCCGCGCGCCGGGGCGCAGCCGGCCGACGCCGGGGGTGGGGGCGAAGGTGGCGGTCCGCTCCCGGGTGACGAAGAAGTCCCGTACCTTCGCGCCGCGCGCGGCGGGCAGCAGCCGCTCCAGCTCGGGCAGGTACTTGGTCCGCAGGACGGAGACGGGCTCCTCGATGTCGGCATGGGCGGCGGACTGGGACAGGGCCAGGTACTGGCAGCCGTCGGTGAGCCCGGAGGCGTCGGTGCGGTCGAAGACCCACTGGACCGGGGAGCCGAGCGCGGCGAAGAAGGGCTGCTTGAGCACCTTGCGGTCGTAGACGACGTGGACGTTGAGGATGGGCGCGGTGTCGATGTCGAGCAGCTTGTCCGGGTCGGCGAGGGCGCCGGCCGGGAGCAGCCCGTGCGCCTCGCGCTGCGGGACGGCGAGGACGACGGTGCCCGCGTCGAGGGACTCGTCCTCGGTGTCGACGCGCCAGCCGCCGTCGGGCGTGCGGGAGATGCCGGTGACCCGGGTCCGCAGCTCGGTGCGCACGCCTGCGGCGTCGAGCTGCTTGCGGGCCAGGGTGTCGTGCAGGTCGCCGAGGGGGACCTTGGCCCAGCCGATGTCGGCGGCGCCGTTCTCGGAAAGCAGGCCGGTCTTGAAGACCATGGCGGCCAGACCCAGCGAGGACTGGCCGGCGGTGGCGTTCAGGGTGGCGATGCCGACGAGGTCCCACAGGGCTTCGATGGCGCGCGGGCTCTGGCCGTAGCGGCCGAGCCAGGTCGCGAAGTCCAGGCCGTCGAGCGCCGGGTCGGCGGGGTCGAGGCGGCGCAGCGCGAGGGCGGCACGCCCGACGCTCACCCGCTCGGCGAGCGAGAGGTGCGGGTAGCGGGCCAGCGAGGCGGCCAGGTGCAGCGGCACGGGCAGGGCGCTGCGGCGCAGCCGGCCCAGGCGGGGCCCGCCGGGGTGGGCGACGTCGAGCACGGGTACGTCGAGGCGGTCCTGGATCGGCGCGAGGTCGGCGCCCTCGACACGGTCCAGGAACCACCGGTAGGCGGTGCAGCAGCGCAGGTAGACGTGCTGGCCGTTGTCGACGGTCAGGTCGCCGCGCTTGAAGGAGAAGGCCAGGCCGCCGAGCCGGGGGCGGCCTTCGAGGAGGGTGACCCGCAGCCCCGCGTCGGCGAGTTCGAGCGCGGCGGTGACCCCGGCGAGCCCGCCGCCGACGACGACGGCGCGGTCGTCGCTGCCGCTCATGAGCCCTCCCCGGTGCTGTGGCGGACGAACGGACGGTCCCCGAGGGGCCCGGCGCCCTCCGAGGGAGACGCGGACGCCCCCTCGGGAGTTGCGATGCCGCCGTGCGCGGGGCGTGCGGCGTGGCCGCGGGCCGGCGAGGCCGCCGCGGCGGTGGCGGGAAGGGGCATCAGGCCCGCCTCCGGGTGCTCTGGCGCGAGATGGTGCGCGCGTCGAGGCCGGAGAGGCCGCGGACGGCGACGTACGCCTTCTCGTGCGTCGGCAGCGAGACGCGGCCGCGCAGCACCGCCTCGGGCTCCCGCTCGATGCGGTCGAGGAGGCGCCGGTAGATCCCGGCCATTGCGGCGACGCAGGCGCCGCTGCGGCGGTCGAGCATGGGCAGCAGCCGGTAGCCCTCGACGAACAGGGCCCGGGCGCGGCGGACTTCGTGGTGGACGAGCCCGGCGAAGTCGGAGCCGGCAGGGGCCCGGTCGCCGTGGAAGCCCTCGGAGCAGCCGAACTTGGCGAGGTCCTCGGCGGGCAGGTAGGTGCGCCCGTTGCCGGCGTCCTCGCGAACGTCCCGGAGGATGTTGGTGAGTTGGAGGGCGAGGCCGAGGGTGTCGGCGTACTCGCCGGCGCGCTCCGCGTCGGCGGCGGCCAGGCCCGCGGAGTTCACCGTGCCGAACACCCCGAGGGAGAGGCGGCCGATGGCGCCGGCGACGCAGCGGCAGTAGGCCCTGAGGTCGTCCCAGGTCTCGTAGGTCTCGCCTCGGACGTCCATGAGGACGCCGTCGATGAGCTCGTCGAGCCCTTCCAGCGGGATCGGGAAGCGGCGCGCGGCGTGCGCGAGGGCGACGGCGACCGGGTCGGTGTCGTCCTCGTCGACGTCGTCGGCGCGGATCCGGCCGAGCAGGGCGCGGGTCTCCTCCAGCCGGGTCAGCTTGGCCTCGGGCGGCAGGGTGCCGTCACCGATGTCGTCGACCCGCCGGGAGAAGGCGTACAGCGCGGACATGGCGTGCCGCTTGTCCGTGGGCAGCAGCCGGATGCCGTAGGCGAAGTTGCGCGCCTGCGCGCCGGTGACGGCCTCGCAGTAGCTGTACGCCGCGGCAACCGGTGCGGACACCACCGCCGGTGCGGACGGTGCGGACGGGTGTGTGGGGCCCTCCACGGTCGGGCTCACCCCTTTCTCGGCGCTGTGCGCAGGACGGCGGCCACCTCGCGGAGCAGGCCGGTCTTGGTGGGCTTGGGCGGGCCGGGAAGCACGTCGAAACCGGCGGCGCCGACGGCGCGCAGCGCGGCGCGCCCTCCTCCCACGAAGCCCGCGAGCAGCAGCCGGAGCCTGCCGTGCACGCTACCCACGAGCGGGGTGCCTTCATTCAGGAGTTCGCGTGCGCGCTCCGCTTCGAAGGCGACCAGGGCGCGTACGGACGCGCCGGCGGTCGGGGCTTTCAGGTCGGTTTCGGTCACGTGGAAGCGTCGCATGTCCTCGCCCGGGAGGTAGATCCGGTCCCGGCCGAGGTCCTCGGCGACGTCCTGGAGGTGCTCGGCGATCTGCAGGGCGGTACAGACGGCGTCGGAGCGGCGGATCCGTTCGGGGGTGCTGGTCCCGGTGAGGGAGAGCACGAGCCGGCCCACTGGGTTCGCGGACAGTTCGCAGTACGCGAGGAGGTCCCCGTACGTCTCGTAGCGGGTCACCCGCTGGTCCTGGCGGTTGGCCTCGATGAGCCCGAGGAACGGCTCGGGGGTCAGGCCGTGGTCGCGGACCACGGGCCGCAGGGCCAGCAGCAGGGGATGGCGGGGCGGGCCGTCGCTGCCGAAGACGCGCAGCAGGTCGGCCTCGAAGGCGTCGAGCATGGCGAGCCGGTCGTCCGCGGCGGCGGGGTCGAGGCCGAGGAGGACGGCGTCGCGGCCGCCGGGGGCGAGGTCGCCGTCGCCGATGTCATCGACCAGGCGGGCGTATCCGTAGACCGCCATGAGTCCCTCGCGCCAGGCGCGGGGAAGGAAGGAGGGGGCGACCGGGAAATTCTCCGCGGCCGCCTTGTCGAGGGTGGCGCGTGTGTGGGCCGCCTGTGAGGAGGGCCGGATGCCGTGCTCCCGGGTCACCGCCCGCCGCCCGGTGCGGGGGCTGCCGTAGGGACGGCCGTAAAGCCTGGGGGCCGGAGAATTCCCGTAGCCATTGCCGTCACATCTCCCGTTCTACACTGCCGACCCAAGTCATCCTATTTCGGACACGCCGCCCGCCTTTCCCCGGGGTGGTTCAGGCCATTTCACCTGCGGGGAATCGTCCACTCTTGCCGCGATACAGGACCGCTCCAGCTTACGCTGTACAACGCCGCGGGGCCCCAAGGGGTGTTCGCCCCGCTACTGAATGTCGTACGCGAGCCCCGCCACCGGCATGCCGAGGCCCCTGCCGCACGGCTGCGGCAGGGGCCTTCGCGGGCCTTGGCCGGAAGCGGCCGGTCAGGCGCTGGTGTGCTTCTCGTAGGCGCGCACGACCTCGTCGGTCGGGCCGTCCATGACGAGCTCACCGCGTTCCAGCCACAGCACCCGGTCGCAGGTGTCGCGGATGGACTTGTTGTTGTGGCTCACCAGGAAAACGCTGCCGGCCTTCTCGCGGAGTTCGCGGATGCGGGCCTCCGAGCGGACCTGGAACTTCCGGTCACCGGTGGCCAGCGCCTCGTCGATCATCAGGACGTCGTGGTCCTTGGCGGCCGCGATGGAGAAGCGGAGCCGCGCGGCCATGCCCGAGGAGTACGTGCGCATCGGCAGGGAAATGAAATCCCCCTTCTCGTTGATTCCCGAGAAGTCGACGATGTCCTGGTAGCGCTCCTTGATCTGCTCGCGGGTCATGCCCATCGCAAGACCACCGAGGACCACGTTGCGCTCACCGGTCAGATCGTTCATCAGCGCCGCGTTGACACCCAGCAGCGACGGCTGGCCGTCGGTGTACACCTTGCCGGACTCGCAGGGCAGCAGGCCCGCGATGGCACGGAGCAGGGTGGACTTGCCGGAGCCGTTGGAGCCGATCAGGCCGATGGCCTCGCCCCGGTACGCCGTGAAGCTGACGCCGCGCACGGCGTGCACCTTGCGGACGCCGGGGGCGTCGCCCTTGCCGCGGCGGAGTATCTTGCTCAGCGCCGCGGTGGCGCTGCCCTTGCCGGAGCTGCCCGTGTTGACGCGGTAGACGATGTGGACGTCGTCGGCGATGACGGTGGGGACCTTGCTCTTTGCGATCTCAGCCACGGCCGTAACGCTCCTCAGCCTTCCAGAAGTACACGAATCCGCCGAGGCCGATCACCACGGCCCAGCCGACGGCGAAGGCCCAGACGTGCGGCGGGAGGTTCTCCGGGCCGTAGTCGTCGATCAGCGCGAAGCGGACCAGGTCCATGTAGATCGCCGCGGGGTTCCACTGGAGCACGTCCGCGATCCACGCCGGCTTGTCCTTCAGCATCTCGCTGATCGAGAACATGACGCCCGAGGCGTACATCCACGTGCGCGTGAGGAAGGGCATCAGCTGCGCGAGGTCGGGCGTCTTGGCACCCATCCGCGCGAAGACCATGGCGAGACCGGTGTTGAAGACGAACTGGAGCACCAGCGTCGGCACGACCAGCAGCCAGGACAGCTTCGGGTAGTTCCCGAAGGCGATCGCGACGGCGAAGACGACGATCATCGAGTACAGCAGCTGCTGGAGCTGCTGCATCGAGAACGAGATCGGCAGCGAGGCCCGCGGGAAGTGCAGGGCGCGCACCAGGCCGAGGTTGCCGGGGATCGCCCGCACGCCCGCCATCAGCGAGTTCTGGGTGAAGGTGAAGACGAAGATGCCCATCACCAGGAAGGGGATGTACACCCCCTTCTCCATGCCGCGGCCCGCGTCCAGGATCAGGCCGAAGATCAGGTAGTAGACCAGCGCGTTCAGCAGCGGGGTCGCCACCTGCCAGATCTGCCCGAGCTTCGCCTGGCTGTACTGGGCGACGAGCTTGGCCCGGGAGAAGGCCATGATGAAGTGGCGCCGGTCCCAGAGCTGCCGCACGTACTCGCCCAGACCGGGCCGGGCGCCGCTGACAGAAAGGCCGTACTTCCCGGCGAGCTCCGCGGGACTGAGTCCCGCGTCTTCGGACAGCGGCTTGCTCGTCGCGAGGGCGCCGTCGTGGGTTGTGTCACTCACAAGTTGAAACTTTCCGTCTTCAAGATGCGGCAGAAGGGGAACGGGCCTGAGGGCACGGGACCCGCGATCGGGCCCCATGCTCCCAGACTCGAGCTTGTCAGATGACAGGCGGGCGGCCGAGCCGGGTCAGCCGCCAGACCGTACGCCACTTCATGGGGCGCCGGGGACCGCACGGAGTCGTCCATCCCTCCTTGAACCCGCCGAACCAGGCCTTCAGCGCGGGCACCGAGGGCCGGCGCAGGAGCGTCAGCAGGAGCCAGACGCCCAGGTAGACCGGGACCAGCACGGCCGGCAGGTTCCGGCGGGCCAGCCACACCCGGTTCCTGGCCACCATACGGTGATAGACGGCGTGCCGGGACGGGGCAGTGGTCGGGTGCAGCAGCACCATGTCCGCGCGGTAGTCGATCAGCCACCCGGCGTCGAGCGCCCGCCAGGCCAGATCGGTCTCCTCGTGGGCGTAGAAGAAGTCCCCGGGCAGATCCCCGACCTGCTCGAACACCTTCGTGCGGACGGCGTTGGCGCCGCCCAGGAAGGTGGTCACGCGGGAGGAGCGCATCGGGTCGGCGGCGCGCAGCCGGGGCACGTGCCGGCGCTGGGTCTCGCCCGAGTCCGGATCGGCGATCCGGAAGCTGACGATCCCGAGCCGGGGGTCCTCGGCGAAGGCCTGCCGGCACAGCTCGGCGGTGTCGGTGCGCTCCAGCAGCCCGTCGTCGTCCAGGAAGAGCAGGGCGTCCACCTCGGCGCCGCCGGGGCCGAAGGCCTCGATGCCGACGTTGCGGCCGCCGGGGATGCCCAGGTTCTCGGGCAGCTCGACGGTGCGGACGCCCTCGGGCAGCCCCGTGACGGGCACGCCCTGGCCCACGACGACGACCTCGACGGGGTCGCCCTCCTGGCGGGCCACCGAGTCGAGGAGCGCCTTGAGCTCGTCGGGACGGTTGCCCATGGTGATGATCACGGCGCCCAGCCGCATCGCCGTCGTCACTTGAGCCTGCTCGAAGCCAGGATCGACACCAGGTGCAGCACCGTCTGCAGCAGCGCGATGCCGGCCAGTACGGCCACCCCGAGGCGGGACCAGAACAGGTCGCCCCGCACCTGGTCGAGGACGGCCAGCAGCAGGATCAGCAGCGAGGCCTCGATGCCGAGGACGAGCCGGTGGAACTTGAGCGCGGCGGCGGCCCGGCGGGCGAGCGCCATGCCGGAGGAGCGCGGCTCGGCGGCGGCTTCGGCGACCGGCGGCTTGCCGGTCTGGTGGCGGGCGACGCCGACCAGGTCGGTCTCGGCCTTGATCAGGATCGCGCCGAGGGCCGCGAGGGTGCCCAGGAAGGCCCACAGCCAGTCGATCCGCCCGCTGCCCCACAGGTCCGAGGCGCGCAGGCCGAAGCCGACCAGCACCGCGGCGTCGCACAGGTAGGCGCCGACCCGGTCCAGGTAGACCCCGGAGAGCGAGAACTGCTTCTTCCAGCGGGCGACCTCGCCGTCGACGCAGTCGAGCAGCAGGTACAGCTGGACCATCACCACGCCGAGGACGGCGCCCCAGATGCCCGGGATCAGCAGGGCGGGGGCGGCCAGGACGCCGGCGAGGGTCATCACGTAGGTCAGCTGGTTGGGCGTGACCTTGGTGTTCACCAGGACGCGGGTGATGCGCAGGGAGATCTCGCGCATGTAGAGGCGCCCGCCCCAGTGCTCGCCGCTGCGCCGGTCCTTGACGCCCGGCGGGTGAACGACGGGCCGGAGTTCAGCTACGGATGGTCTTGGCATAGTCGGAGTAAGCGTCCCTGATCTCGGCGGCTGACAGGTTGAGGTGCTCCAGGATCGTGAAACGTCCCGGACGGGTCTGGGGGGCGTACTCGACGGCCGCGACGAACTCGTCCACGCTGAACCCGATCTCCTCGGGCAGCACGGGCAGTCCGTGGCCGCGCAGCACCCGGACGAAGAGCTCGGACTGCTCCGTGGCCCCGCGCAGGTGCATGGCGAACGCGGCGCCGATGCCGACCTGCTCGCCGTGGAGCGCGGAGCGTCCCGGGTAGAGCAGGTCGAAGGCGTGGCTGATCTCGTGGCAGGCGCCGGACGACGGGCGGGAGTCCCCGCTGATCGACATGGCGATGCCGGAGAGGACGAGCGCCTCGGAGAGCACGGTGAGGAACTCGTCGTCGCCGCAACCGCCGGGGTGGCGCAGCACGGATTCGCCGGCGGTGCGGGCCATGGCCGCGGCCAGGCCGTCCACGGCCTCCCCGGTGAGCCGGTGCGAGAGCTCCCAGTCGGCGATGGCCGAGATGTTGGAGATCGCGTCGCCGATCCCGGCGCGGATGAACCGCACCGGGGCTTCCTTGATCACGTCGAGGTCGATCACCATGGCGATCGGCGTGGGGACACCGTAGGAGCCCCGGCCGTTGTCGTTGTCCAGGATGGACACCGGCGAGCAGATGCCGTCGTGGGAGAGGTTGGTGGCGACGGCCACCATGGGCAGCCCGACCCGCGCCGCGGCGTACTTCGCCACGTCGATGATCTTGCCGCCGCCCAGGCCCACGACGGCGTCGTAGCGGCGGCCCTTTATGTCGTCGGCCAGCTTGACGGCGGAGTCGATCGTGCCGTCGACGACCGGGTACCAGTCGGCGTGCGGCAGTACGGGCTCCAGCTTGGCGCGCAGCGCCACGCCGGAGCCACCGCTGATCGCGATCGCCAGCTTGCCGGACGCGGAGATCCGCTGGTCGGCCAGGAGGCCGGCCAGGTCGTCCATCGCCCCGCGGCTGATGTCGACGACGACCGGCGAGGGGATCAGCCGCGTCAGTACTGGCATGCGATCGTCCGGCCCTTGGCGAGGTCGTCGTGGTTGTCGATCTCGACCCACTTGACGTCGCCGATGGGGGCCACGTCGATCGTGAAGCCGTCGTTGACGAGCTGCTGGTAGCCGTCCTCGTAGTAGAGGTCGGGGTCGCGCTCGAAGGTGGTCTTCAGGGCCTCGGCCAGCTGCTCGGCGGCCTCGGGCTCGATGAGGGTGACACCGATGTACTCGCCGGTCGCGGTGGCCGGGTCCATCAGCTTGGTGATCTTCCGCACGCCCTGGCCGTCGGCGGTGATGACCTTCATCTCCTCGTCGGCCAGGTGCTTGACCGTGTCGAGGGCGAGGATGATCTTCTGGCCGTTGCCGCGGGCGTCGAGCAGGGTGCGCTCGACGGAGACCGGGTGGACGGTGTCGCCGTTGGCGAGGATCACGCCCCGCTTCAGGACGTCACGCGCGCACCACAGGGAGTAGGCGTTGTTCCACTCCTCGGCCTTGTCGTTGTCGATCAGCGTGATCGTGACGCCGTACTTGGCCTCCAGGGCCTCCCGGCGCTCGTACACGGCTTCCTTGCGGTAGCCGACGACGATCGCGACCTCGGTGAGGCCGACCTCGGCGAAGTTGCCCAGGGTCAGGTCGAGGACGGTGAGGCTGTCCTCCTGGCCCTCGGGTCCGACGGGCACGAGGGCCTTGGGCAGGGTGTCGGTGTAGGGACGCAGGCGGCGTCCGGCACCGGCAGCGAGGACAAGGCCGATCATGCTGGTTCTCCTTCGTCATGTACGGCGGGTGCTCCGGAGGAGACCCAGAAGCGGATGCTCTCCACGAGCACCACGAGCGCCACGAACACGGCCATGGCCGTGAGAGCGGCGGGGAACGCGTCACGGGCGAGGACGGCCGCCAGGACCACGGTCAGCAGGACCCGGCCCTCGTGGCCGCCGGTCGTCCGCACCAGCCAGTTCGGGGGGGCGCTCGAACCACCGCGGATGCGGTAGACCGTGTCGTAGTGATGGTAGGCGACCGCCGCGACCAGTCCGAATGCGGCGGGAAGGGCTCCGGGCACGTCCGCCTTGGCGGCGAGCACGAGGACGGTCACGTACTCGGCGACCCGGAAGACCGGCGGGATCAGCCAGTCCAGGGAGCCCTTCAGCGGGGCGGCGACCGCCGCGGCCGAGAACCCCGCGTAGCCCACCGCCGCGGCGATCACCCACGGGGACCCGAAGTCCTGCCGGAGGGCCTCGCCGATCATGATCACGGCGCCGCCGACGGCCAGCCACACCGAGGCGCGGGACGCCCGCTTGGCGGGGCGCGGGGCGCCGAGCCAGGCGAGCACCGCGGAGTCGGCGAGGTCTGCGAGGGCCTGGGCTGCCCGGTCGGTCCGGGTCGCCTTGCGGGTCAGCGAGCGCAGCACGCGGCCGGCGGTCGTGTAGAGCGCGCCGAAGGCGCAGCCGACGAGCAGGGCGTAGAAGACGATCCGCGGCGTGGTGAAGGCGGTCAGGACCGCGATCATCGCCCAGCGCTCACCGATCGGGAGGATGATCATCCGCCGGACCCAGACCGTCCAGCCGACGCTGTCGAGCCGTCCGGACAGCGCGGCCGTGGGGCTGGTGTTCGCGGTGGCGTCGTGGTTGGCCTCGTTGAAGGCGAAGTCCACGACGTGCCTGCAGGTCATCAGGATCATCGAGCCGAGCGCGAGGGCCCAGACGTCGTCGCCGCCCCGGGCGGCGCCGAGCGCGAGGCCCGCGTAGAAGGAGTACTCCTTCGCGCGGTCGAAGGTCGCGTCGAGCCAGGCGCCCAGCGTCGAGTACTGGAGCGAGTAGCGGGCGAGCTGCCCGTCGGTGCAGTCCAGGACGAAGGAGACGAGGAGCAGCACGCCGGCCGCGACATAGCCCCAGCGCTCGCCGGTCGCGGCGCAGCCGGCGGCGATCAGCGCGGTGATCAGCGAGGCGGTGGTGACCTGGTTCGGGGTCAGGCCGCGGCGCGCGCACCAGCGGGCGATGTAGCGCGAGTACGGGCTGATGAAGAAGGTGGTGAAGAACCCGTCGCGGGACTTCACGGCGGTCCGCAGCCGGACGGCCTCGTCGTCCACGGCGGCGACGGCGGCGGCCGCCGCGTCGCGCTCCGCGGTGGTGGCGGGGACGGTGGCGACGAGCGTGCCGAGCTCGGGGCGCTGGACGGTGGTCCCCGCGTCCTCGACCGCGGCGGCGAGCCGGTCCGCGTACGGGCCCTCGCCGCCGGGCGCGAGCGCCGCGGCCTTGTCCAGGGCCGCGCGGGCGCCCGGCTGGACGGCGAAGGCGCCGGGGACGGCGCAGGCGTCGAAGCGCGGGTCGGTCAGCGCGAGGCGCAGCGCGTGCAGGTGCCCGACGAAGGCGCTGTCCACGACGGCAACCCGCTGGTCGGCGGGTACGTCGGCCAGCGCGGCCGCGATCTCATCGGGGGTCGTGGCGTTTTCCGGCCCGGCGGCGGAGCGGACGTCGAAGCCGAGCGAGCGCAGCCCGTCCGCCAGGGGTGATCCGGGGACCGGCAGGCCGGTGAGGATGACGGTCGGCAGACGAACTCACTCCTTGGCAACGAACGCGGAACGCGCGCCTGGTGGGGCGGCAGCACGTCGGCAGAGGCTATCGGATGAATGGAAGCGGGGGTTCACCACCCGTTTACGCCCCGATAAGCCGAAGATTCCCGGGCTCTGGGCGGGCCGGCCCCCATGCCGTGATCATCATTGACGATCGCGGCGACGGACCACAAACCGCGTGGATGTTACGGTGAACGAAGTCGCGTACGCGTTCGTACGCCCGGAACGCGAAAAGAGGTGGGTTGATGACCGTCGCAGTGGTCGCTGTCACGCACGGCGAACTCCGGTACATCCCCACCGTCTTCCGGGCGTCCGGCCAGGCCTGATCCGAGCGATCGGCCCCGTCGGCCGGTGCCCCCTTTCCAAGGGTTCACGTTGACCGACACCACGCGTTCCTCCGATTTCTCCCGCGACGCCTTCGCTGAGGCGTTCTTCACACTCCACCACGGGCTGCCCAGGCAGGCTCCCGGCTCCGACGCGACCACCCGGCACCTGCTGTCCCTGTGCGGACCGCTGCCCGAGCGGCCGCGCGTCCTCGACCTGGGCTGCGGCCCGGGCCGCAGCGCGCTGCTCCTCGCCGAGGAGGCGGGGCCGGCGGGCGCCGGCGCCGCCTGGGTGACCGCCGTCGACCTGCACGGCCCGTTCCTCGACGAGCTCCGCGCGGCCGCCGAGGCCCGGGGGGTCGCCGATCGCGTCCGCCCCGTCAACGCGGACATGGGCGCGCTCGCCTGTGCGGATGGTTCCTTCGACCTCGTCTGGGCCGAGGGCAGCGCCTACTCGATCGGCTTCGACACCGCGCTCACGCGGTGGAAGCGGCTGCTCGCCCCCGGCGGCACCCTGGTGCTGACCGAGTGCGAGTGGACGGCGGCGCGACCGTCCGCCGGGGCCCGCGCGTTCTGGGACACGCACTACCCGCTGCGCTCCACCGCCCGCAACCTCGCGGCCGCCCAGGCCGCCGGGTACCGGGTGCTGGGCGTCTTCCACCAGCCCGACTCCGACTGGGCCGAGTACTACGGCCCGCTCGCGGAGCGGGCCCGCGCCCACTCCGCCGACGGGGCCGGGGAGGGCGCCGGGGTCGCGCCCGGCGACGGGGCTCCCGCGATGGCGGCCGCGCTGGCCGCGACGCGCGAGGAGCTCGACGTACGGGCCCGGCACGGGCACGAGTACGGCTACACCGGGTACGTGCTGCGCCCGGTGACCGCCGGGGACGGCGCCGCCTGGCCGGCCCGCCCGGAGACCGCGGCCGACGTGGCCGCCGTGCGGGACGTCAACCTCGCGGCGTTCGAGACCCCGCTGGAGGCGGATCTCGTGGACGCGCTGCGGGCGGACGCCTCCTGGCTGCCCGGGCTGTCGTACGTGGCCGAGGCCCCGGACGGGTCGGTGGCGGCGCACGCCCTGCTGACCCGGTGCGAGGTGGACGGCGTACCGGCGCTCGCGCTCGCCCCGGTGGCCGCCGATCCCGCGCTCCAGCGCACGGGGGCGGGGAGCTCTGTCGTACGGGCCCTGCTCGCGGCCGCCAAGGAGCGCGGGGAGTCGCTGGTCCTGGTCCTGGGCCACCCGTCGTACTACCCGCGCTTCGGTTTCGTGCCGGCGTCCCGCTTCGGCATCAGGGCGCCGTTCGAGGTACCCGACGAGGCGATGATGGCGCTGGTGCTGGACGATTCCGTTCCGGTTCCGGCGGGCACGATCGGGTATCCGGCCCCGTTCGGGATCTGATGCCCCGCTGATCGTCTGCCCCCCGCCGCCTACCACGCGGCGGGGGGCAGACATGCGCGGATCACCGAAGTGGGGACAAGCCTCTTTTGTACGGCAGACTGAAGGTCGAAGTCCGAAGCGAAGGATGGGTATGCCGACCACACCAGCCACCGCCGCGAACCGCGCGTCCACCGGCACCGGCACTCAAGAACCGATCATGCTCGAACTGGTCGACGAGTCCGGCAACACCATCGGCACGGCGGAGAAGCTCTCCGCCCATCAGGCACCCGGTCAGCTGCACCGGGCGTTCTCGGTGTTCCTCTTCGACGAGCAGGGGCGCCTGCTGCTCCAGCAGCGGGCCCTGGGGAAGTACCACTCCCCCGGCGTCTGGTCGAACACGTGCTGCGGTCACCCCTACCCGGGGGAGTCGCCGTTCGCGGCCGCGGCCCGGCGGACCCACGAGGAGCTGGGGCTGTCGCCCTCGCTGCTCGCGGAGGCGGGGACGGTGCGCTACAACCACCCGGACCCGGCGTCGGGCCTGGTGGAGCAGGAGTTCAACCACCTGTTCGTGGGGCTGGCGCAGGCGGACCTGCGGCCGGACCCGGAAGAGGTCGGCGACACCGCGTTCGTGACCGCCGAGGAGCTGGCGAAGCGGCACGCCGAGGCGCCGTTCTCGGCCTGGTTCATGACGGTGCTGGACGCGGCCCGGCCCGCGATCCGCGAGCTGACCGGGGACGCCGCGGGCTGGTAGCCCGTCGTACGCCGGTGCTCCGGCAGGCCGGCGGTTCGCCGGCCCGGTGGGTCGACGGGGTGCTACGTCGTTCAGACGGCGGATGTCGGCGCGACGGGTGCGGCAGGTGTGGCGGGTGTGGTGAGCGGCAGGGCCGCCCAGATGACCTTGCCGCCCGTCGAGGTGTGCTCGACGTCGCAGACCCCGCCGGCCTCCCGCGTGACCTCGCGCACCAGCAGCAGGCCCCGGCCGCCGGTCTGGCCGAAATCCGCCTCCAGGGCCTTGGGACGGTACGGGTGGTTGTCCTCGACGGCCACCCGGACCCACTCCCGG
Source organism: Streptomyces sp. NBC_01551 (assembly GCF_026339935.1). Taxonomy (NCBI): domain Bacteria; kingdom Bacillati; phylum Actinomycetota; class Actinomycetes; order Kitasatosporales; family Streptomycetaceae; genus Streptomyces; species Streptomyces sp. NBC_01551. Next base: position 5,650,647 of record NZ_JAPEPX010000001.1, on the reverse strand, counting down.
CCGATCGCGACCTCGACCGCGACCTCCGGAGAGAGCAGAGCGGCGTGCCGGACCGAGTTCGTCACCAGTTCGGAGACGATCAGCAGCAGGGAGTACACCAGGTCCTGGTGGGCCGGCACCCCCTGCCGGCCGAGCAGGTCGCGGACCGCCCGGCGCGCCTGCGGAACGGATTCTTCTACCGCGGGAGCGGTGAAACGCCACACTCCCTCGTACGCGAGGGGGTCGGCCGGAGCCTCCGGCTCACCTCCCCTGGCTGGCGGGACGTTCCCGCTGTCTTCCATCTTCCGGCCCCCGTCTTCACGCTCGATCGTCTCCACGCGTCAAGAGTGGGGAACAGCCTGGTCCGGACCGGACCGCTGACCAGAAGTCAGCGTCAATCGGACGCTTTCTGACCGTTGGCGTATGACAGCGTCAACTGTTCGACCGTTCCTGATCTTCCGGGGCGCGCTTCTCGGCCGCCTCGCGGGCCCCGTCGAGCCCGCCGGACGCCGGCGACACCTCGTCTTCCCTGACCAACCCCAGGATGCGGCGGGCGCCCATCCCCAGGGCGATCAGGGCCAGCCCGTCGAACAGCAGGGCGAGGGAGAAGAAGGTTCCGATCACGTACAGACTGTTGCCGGGCCAGTTGGAGAGGATCAGCAGGCCGAGCAGGATGCCGAAGGCGCCCTGGACGAGGGTGAGCCCGAAGTTCGAGCCGCGCACCACCAGGGCGCCCACCAGCCGGAAGACGCCGCCGACGAGGAAGAGCAGCGCGGCGAACATGGTCAGCGCCTCGGCGCTGGCCTCCGGGCGGCGCAGGATCACGAACCCGGCGGCCAGGTTGAGGGCAGCGACGATCACGGCGAGCCAGAAGTAGTCGCTCTTGCGCGACTGGAAAGCCTGTACGAGGCCCACCACACCGCCGATCAGGAGCAGCCAGCCGAAGAGGAACATCGAGGTCAGCGTGGCCAGGCCGGTGTAGACGAGGCCCACGAGCCCGGCCAGCACCAGCAGCACGCCGAGCAGTGCCAGCAGGCCGAACTTGCGGCTGAGCTTCTTCTTCTCCTGCTGTTCTTCGCGGCGGGTACGGTCTGCGCCCATGGACGTGCCACCTTTCAGCACCCCCCGCGCCCCCTGGCCCGACTCCCTTGATCATAGGTTTCACCGCGCGGGATAGCATCCGGCGCATGGACGCAGCCCTCCTCCACACGGTGGCCGACGGGGTCGCCACCGTCGTCATCTCCCACCCCGCCAAGCGGAACGCCATGACGGCGGCGATGTGGCGCGCGCTCCCGGAACTGCTGCCGGGGCTCGCCGCCGATCCGGCCGTACGGGTGCTCGTGCTGACCGGGGCCGGCCCCACGTTCTGCGCGGGGGCGGACATCTCCTCGCTGGCCGGGGACGAGGACCCGCAGGCGCTGGCGGTGGCCGCGGAGGAGGCCCTGGCCGCCTTCCCGAAGCCCACGATCGCCGCGATCCGGGGGTTCTGCGTGGGCGGCGGCAGCCAGCTGGCGGCGGCGTGCGACCTGCGGTTCGCGGAGGAGGGGGCGTCCTTCGGGGTGACCCCGGCGCGCCTCGGGATCGTCTATCCGGCCTCCTCCACGCGGCGGCTGGCCGGGCTGGTCGGGCCGGCGGTGGCCAAGTACCTGCTGTTCTCGGCGGAGTTGATCGACGCGGAGCACGCGCTGCGGGCCGGGTTCCTGAACGAGCTGCTGCCGGCCGGCCAACTGGTCAAGCGGGTGGCGGACTTCTCCCGGGTCCTGGCCTCCCGCTCGCAGCTGACGCAGGCGGCGGCGAAGGAGTTCGCGGACGGCCGCACCGACCGGGACGCCCACTGGACGGCGCAGGCCGCCGGGAGCGGCGACACCGCGGAGGGTGTCGCCGCGTTCCTGGAACGGCGTACGCCGTCGTTCACGTGGACGGTGCCGGGCCCTGCGGCGGAAACCTCGGCGGGCCCTGCGGCGGGCCCCGCGGCGGAAACCTCGGCCGGGGCTACAGCGGGCTGACCTCGCGCAGCCTGGCGACGAGCCCGGCCGGGGCCTTGTCCGGCGAGCCGGCGTCGTAGGGCGGCCGGGGGTCGTACTCGGTCATCAGTTGCACGGTCTGCGCGACCTCGTCGCCGGCGATCCGGCCGAGCAGCGCGAGCCCCATGTCGATCCCGGCGGACACGCCGGCGGCGGTGACGTACTTGCCGTCGAACACCGTCCGCTCCCCGGTCGGCTCGGCGCCGAAGGCGGGGAGCCGGTCGAGGAACATCCAGTGCGAGGCGGCGCGGCGGCCGTCGAGCAGCCCGGCGGCGGCGAGCAGCAGCGAGCCGGTGCAGACGGACGTGGTCCAGGTGGTGGTGGCGTCGACGGCCCGCAGCCAGTCGAGGACGGCCGGGTTCCCCATCTCCACCTCCGGCGTGGGCCCGCCGGGCACGATGACGATGTCGGGCCGCGTCACCTCGTGCAGCCCCTTGTCGGCGACGAGCGCGAGCGAGCCGGAGTCGTTGCGCACCGCTCCCGGCCGCTCGGCGACGAACACGGTCTCGGCACCGGGCAACCGGCCGAGGGTGTCGTACGGCCCGATGGCGTCGAGGGCGGTGAAGCGGTCGTAGAGCAGTACGGCGATCTGCATGTCTGTCCTCCGAAGTGCTGGATGCGGGGTCATGGACGGGCTTGGGGTGCGGGTGACTGCGGTGGGTGGGGTCGGTGGGGTGGGCCGAAGCGGCGGCGGTATTCCGCCGGGGACTGGCCGAGGGTCTTCACGAAGGCGCGCCGCATCGCCTCCGGGGTGCCGTAGCCGCAGGTGCGGGCGATCTGGGTGACGCCGTCCGCGCTGTCCTCCAGGAGCCGTCTCGCGTGCTCCACCCGCACCCGCTCGACGTACCGCCCCGGCGTCACCCCCGTCTCCGCCTGGAACGCCCGCGCGAAGTGCCGCGGCGACAGCCTGGCCCGAGCGGCCAGCGCCTCCACGCTGAGGTCCCCGCCGGGGTGCTCCGTGATCCACTGCTGGACGTCGCGCAGCGGCTCCCGGCGGGCCGTCTGCGCCGCCAGCTGCGCGCTGAACTGGGCCTGGTTGCCCGGCCGGCGCAGGAACACCACCAGGTGCCGGGCGATCAGCAGCGCTACGTCCCGCCCGTGGTCCTCCTCCACCAGCGCGAGCGCGAGGTCGATCCCGGCGGTGACCCCGGCCGAGGTCGCGACCCTGCCGTCCCGTACGTAGATCGGGTCCGGCTCGACGGTGACGGCCGGGTAGTCCCGCGCCATCTGGGCGCACGCGTTCCAGTGGGTGGTGGCCCGGCGGCCGTCGAGCAGCCCGGCCTCGGCGAGCAGGAGTCCGCCGGTGCACACGGCGACCACCCGCTCCGCGCCGCCCCCGTGCGCCCGCAGCCAGTCGGTGAGCCGGGGCTCGAAGTCGGCCCGGTACTGCCCGCCGGGCACCAGCAGCGTGGTGCCCGGGCCGGGGCGGGCGCTCTCCAGGTCCCCGTCGGGGACCAGGGTGAGGCCGCTGTGGGTGCGGACGGGAGCGGCGCCGAGGGAGACGGTCCGGATCCGGTAGCCGGTCCGGCCGGGGAAGTGGGCGATGGCGGCGAACACCTCCACCGGGCCGGTGACGTCCAGGCTCTGCACCCCGTCGTAGAGGACGACGAGCACGTTTCGCGTCGACATGACCTCATGCTCCGCCGCCGGGCGCGGTGGCCGCAATGACGGCCATCCCACCAATCCGGCCATCGGCGGCGGCCCTGCGGCGGCCGGTGAGGGGATCAAGGACTCGCGGATAGGATCGGCAGATCATGACTGCAACCCTCGTCGCCAAGAACCTCACCGCCGCGCACGGTGAGCGCACGCTCTTCGCCGATCTCGACCTCGTCGTCGCCCCCGGCGACGTCATCGGCCTCGTCGGCGTCAACGGCGCCGGGAAGTCCACGCTGCTGCGCCTGCTCGCCGGGCTGGACACCCCCGAGACCGGCGAGCTGCGCCTCTCCCCGCCCGGAGCGGCCGTCGGGCACCTGCCGCAGGAGCCCGAGCGGCGGCCCGGCGAGTCCGTGCGGGAGTTCCTGGCCCGCCGTACCGGCGTCGCCGCCGCGCAGGCGGAGCTGGACGCCGCCACCCAGGGCCTCGTCGACGGCACCCCCGGCGCGGACGATGCGTACGCGGAGGCCCTCGACCGCTGGCTGAACCTCGGCGGCGCCGACCTCGACGAGCGCGCCCAGGAGGTTGCCGACGACCTCGGGCTCGCCGTCGGCCTGGACCTCCCGATGGCCGCCCTTTCCGGCGGCCAGGCTGCCCGCGCCGGCCTCGCCTCGCTGCTGCTGTCCCGGTACGACGTGTTCCTGCTCGACGAGCCGACCAACGACCTCGACCTCGACGGCCTGGAGCGGCTGGAGCAGTTCGTCAAGGGGCTGCGCGCCGGCACCGTCGTGATCAGCCACGACCGCGAGTTCCTCACCCGCACCGTCACCAAGGTCCTCGAACTCGACCTGGCACAGCAGCAGATCAACCTCTACGGCGGCGGCTACGACGCGTACCTGGAGGAGCGCGAGCGGGCCCGCAACCACGCCCGCGAGGAGTACGACGAGTACGCCGACAAGCGTTCCGCGCTGGAGGGCCGGGCCGCGATGCAGCGCGGCTGGATGGACAAGGGCGTCAAGAACGCCCGCCGCAAGGCCACCGACAACGACAAGATCGGCAAGAAGTTCCGCAGCGAGGCGAGCGAGAAGCAGGCCTCCAAGGCCCGCCAGACGCAGCGCGCGATCGAGCGCCTCGAAGTCGTCGACGAGCCCCGCAAGGAGTGGGAGCTGCGGATGGAGATCGCCTCCGCCCCCCGCTCCGGGTCCGTGGTCGCGACGCTGCGCGAGGCCACCGTCGAGCGCGGCGACTTCCACTTCGGCCCGGCCAGCCTCCAGATCGACTGGGCGGACCGCGTCGCGATCACCGGGGCCAACGGCGCCGGCAAGTCCACGCTGCTCGCCGTCCTGCTCGGCCGGCTGGCCCCGGACTCCGGCGCGGCCACGCTCGGCTCCGGTGTGCTGGTCGGCGAGGTGGACCAGGCCCGCGGGCTGTTCCTCGGCGACGAGCCGCTGCTGGAGGCGTTCTGCGCGGCCGTCCCGGACACCGAGCCCGCCGAGGTCCGCACCCTGCTCGCCAAGTTCGGCCTCAAGGCGGCGCACGTGCTGCGCCCGGCCGGCACCCTCTCCCCGGGCGAGCGCACCCGCGCCGCCCTGGCGCTGCTCCAGGGCCGCGGGGTGAACCTGCTGGTGCTGGACGAGCCCACCAACCACCTCGACCTCCCGGCGATCGAGCAGCTGGAGTCCGCCCTGGAGGCGTACGAGGGGACCTTGCTGCTGGTCACCCACGACCGCCGGATGCTGGACGCCGTCCACGTGACCCGCCGCCTGGAGGTCGCGGACGGCAAGGTCACCGAGCTGTAGGCAAGCCCGCCGGCGGCCGCCGGTCGCGGGCCATCTTCCGCGCCACGAACGTGCGCGGGAGGTGGCGGACGGCGGTCGCGTACGCCTTGTAGCGCCAGCCGGTGATGCTGACCGGCCGGCGCCGGCCCAGGTCCTTCAGGGCCTGGGCGACCACCGCCTCCGGCTCCAGCCACACCGTGTCGCGCAGGGCGCTGACGTCCATCCCGGCGCGCTCCTGGAACTCGGTGCGCGTGAAGCCGGGTACCACCGCCAGGACCCGGACCCCGTACGGCTCCATGTCCACCCGCAGCGATTCGCTGAAGGCGGTGATCCAGGCCTTGGCGGCCCCGTACGTCCCGGTCGGGAGCAGTCCGGCGACCGAGGACACGTTCAGCACGGCGCCGCGGCGGCGCTCGCGCAGGCCCGGCAGGATCGCGTGGGTGAGCTTCAGCGGGACCTTCACGAGCAGGTCGAGCATCCGCTCCTCGTCCTCGACGGGGCTGTACGGGAAGGGGGCGGGCAGCCCGAACCCCGCGTTGTTCAGCAGCACGTCGACGGGCCGGCCGGTGTCCGCGAGCCGCTCGGCGACGGCGGCGCAGCGCACCGGGTCCAGCAAGTCGGCGGGCAGCACCTCGACGGCCACCCCGAACTCCCGGCCGAGCGCGGCGGCGAGGGCGTCGAGGCGGTCCTTGTCGCGGGCGACGAGGACGAGGTCGCAGCCCTTGGCCGCGAAGCCCCGGGCGAAGGCGGCGCCGAGGCCGGCGCTGGCCCCGGTGATCAGAACGGTGGTCAAGGGAACGTCACTTCCAGGTGGTTCGGGTGGTTCGGGTGGTTCGGGTGCTTCAGGTGGTTCGGGTGGTTCAGGTGCTTCGGCCGGTTGGGGTGCTTCCGGTGGTTCGGATCCGCCGGACCCTCACGGGGTGAACGTCGTGGTCGCGGGCGAGCCGTAGGCCTCGGCCACGTCCACCAGGAACCGGGCCTCGTCCGCCAGGTCTCCGCCGGCCCCCGGCGTCTGGATCGCGGCGGGCAGCTCCAGCGCGACCGCCTCCCCCGCCTGCTGCGGCTGCCCGGCGAGTTTCGCCTGCCGCGCCTCCTTCAGTACGCAGGCCAGCGCGGCCGCCGTCCGCCGCTGCTCGGGGATCCCCGTCCCGGCGACATGGCTGCGCGCGAGCTCCGGCACGCCCGGGGCGACGTACTCCCCCAGGATCAGGATCGCGTCGCGGGTCTCGATCACCTTGCGGTACACGAGCATGTCGCGCGGCACCGGCGGCCACAGCAGCTCCAGGAGCCGCCCGGCCCGGGGCTTGTTGAGGGCGACGTGCGGGACGACCTGGACCAGGTCGCGCCACAGCGGCCACAGCCGCCACGCGGTGGCGAAGTCGACGGCGCCGCGCCGCAGGGTGAACAGGGTCGGGACCAGGATCGCGGCGGCGCGCAGCAGGCCGTGCAGGTTCATCATCAGCGGCAGCGCGGGCATCGCCCAGGTGCTGTCGAAGAGGGCCTTGAGCAGGTACGCGAACCAGAACAGGCCCGCCAGCGCGGTGCCGAGGCCGAACAGCCGCAGCCCGAGGGCCAGTCCGCGGCTCTCGGCGCGGCCGCTGTAGCGCCAGCAGACGAACACGCAGATGGTGTTGGCGGCCAGGTGCGCGGAGATCAGGACAAGCCAGTACGCGAGCGAGGGCACCGGGTCGCCGACGGGCGGCATGGTGTGCGTGCCGTGGGCGGGCGCGGCCTCGTCCAGCGCGACCAGGGTGATCAGCCAGGCCAGCGTGCCGACCCAGGCGGCGAGTTGGAGGCGGCGGCCGCCGGCGGCGGCGGCGACGAAGTAGAGCACGGCGCCGGCGGAGAGCACGCCGATGAGGTTGCGGGTCAGGCCGATGGAGTGCGCGTAGTCGGGGTCCTGCCGCATCGCGTACGCGACGACGTCGGGCAGGTTCAGGGTCATCGCGGCGGCGGCGGTGGCGACGGCGAGCCACAGTCCGCGCTGCTGCGGGGAGCGCAGGGCGCCCGGGGCGCGCAGCAGGACCGCGATCCAGAGGCAGACGACGCTGGGGACGGCGAGCCAGTTGCCGAAGGCGGTGAGGTCAGCTGCCATCGCGCGGCCCCCGCTCGTAGCCCATGGCGGACTCCAGCCGGGCCAGGGTGCCGCGGGCGGCGGAGGGGAGGAGTCCGCTGCCCGAGGTGCGGATGCGGATCATGCTGGCCAGCATCTCCGCCTCCTGCTCCTGGCGGGTGGTGTAGTTGGTCCGGCCGAGGACGGTGGGGACGCCGTCGGTGTCCTCGCCCTCCAGCGAGTGGTGGCCGAAGAGGATGTGGCCCAGCTCGTGGAGCACGATGTGCTCCCGGTGCAGCGGGGTGGTCTGCGCCTCGTAGAAGACGTAGTCCACGCTGTCGGTGCCGACCCACAGTCCGCAGACGCCGGACTCGGCCGCCTCCTTGGGGAGCGGGTGGAGCCGGATCGGGCGGCCGCGCTGTTCGGCTATGCGCTCGCAGAGGCCGTCGAGGCAAAACGGATGAGTCAGATCCAGATGGCTGAGAATCATCTCGCAGCGTTTACGCAGGTTGAGTTGCCGGTGGGACATGTGATCCCTCTTCGGACCCTTTCTCGGGCAGCGTCGGTAGGCGTGCGGGGGCATGGGCATGGTGACCTGTGCCTTCAAGGCGGCCTCGGGGAGTGCGGTCCTGGAGGGGGGAAACGGCAAGCCCGTCCGCCGGGCGACGAACGGGTGTTCCACCATGCCTACAGATCTTGTACGGGGGTTGGCAAGGAATGTCCCCCCGCGGCACGCCTATTCGGCCATCTCTCCACGACGTCTCCATCGCGGCGGTGGCCGAAGGACCGCCCCCGAAGGGGCGCCTCCGGCCACCGTCTCACGCCACCGTCTCACGCCACCGTCTCACGCCACCGCCCGCGCGCAACGGGCGCAACGGGCGCCCACCGCACCGGTCGCGAAGACCGCGTGCACCGCGAAGACCGCTTGCACCGCATGGACCGCGAAGACCCGCGCCGCCGCCGTCAGCGCTTGCGGCGCTCCTCGGAGCCGCCGGTGAGGCCGGCCCGGCGCAGGGCGTCGGCCATCGCGCTGTTGGCCGGTGCCGGGGCGCCACCGCCCTGGCGCTGACCGCCCTGACCACCCTGACCACCCTGGCGCTGGCCCGCGTTCTGGCCCTGCCCCCGGTTCTGACCCCGGTTCTGACCCTCGCCCTGGCCCCGGCCCTGGCCGCCCTCGCGGCCGCCGCCACCGCCCGTACCGCGCTGCTGCGGGGGACGGCCACCGCCGCCGCGCCGCTCCTCGCGCTGCTTCGGGGCCCCGGCGGAACGGTCCGCCCCGGCCTCGTCCTCCAGCCGCAGGGTCAGCGAGATCCGCTTGCGCGGAATGTCGACGTCCATGACCTTCACACGGACGATGTCGCCCGGCTTGACCACGTCCCGCGGGTCCTTGACGAAGGTCTTCGACAGCGCCGACACGTGCGCCAGGCCGTCCTGGTGGACGCCGATGTCGATGAAGGCGCCGAAGGCGGCCACGTTGGTGACCACACCCTCCAGGATCATCCCGGGGGCCAGGTCGCCGATCTTCTCGACGCCCTCCTTGAAGGTGGCCGTCTTGAACGCGGGACGCGGGTCGCGGCCCGGCTTCTCCAGCTCGCGCAGGATGTCGGTGACCGTCGGCAGGCCGAAGGCCTCGGTGACGAACTGCTCGGGCCGCAGCGAGCGCAGTACGCCGCTGTTGCCGATCAGGGCCGCCACCTCGCTGCCCGCCGTCTTGGCCATGCCCCGGACCACCGGGTAGGCCTCGGGGTGCACGCTGGAGAAGTCCAGCGGGTCGTCCCCGCCGCGGATCCGGAGGAAGCCCGCGCACTGCTCGTACGCCTTCGGGCCGAGCCGGGCCACGTCCTTGAGGCCCTTGCGGCTGCGGAACGGGCCGTTGGCGTCGCGGTGCGCGACGATGTTCTCGGCGAGCCCGCCGCTGATCCCCGACACCCGCGACAGCAGCGGCGCGGAGGCGGTGTTGACGTCCACGCCGACGCCGTTCACACAGTCCTCGACCACGGCGTCGAGCGAGCGCGACAGCTTCACCTCGGACAGGTCGTGCTGGTACTGGCCGACGCCGATCGACTTCGGGTCGATCTTGACCAGCTCGGCGAGCGGGTCCTGGAGCCGGCGGGCGATCGAGACGGCGCCGCGCAGCGACACGTCCATGTCCGGGAGTTCCTGCGAGGCGAACGCGGAGGCGGAGTACACGGAGGCGCCGGCCTCGGACACCATCACCTTGGTGAGCTTCAGCTCGGGGTGGCGCGTGATGAGGTCGCCCGCGAGCTTGTCGGTCTCGCGGGAGGCGGTGCCGTTGCCGATGGCGATCAGCTCGACCGCGTGCTCCTTGGCGAGGCGCGCCAGCTTGGCGAGGGACTCGTCCCACTTGTTCGCGGGCACGTGCGGGTAGATCACGTCGGTGGCGACGACCTTGCCGGTGGCGTCCACGACGGCGACCTTCACGCCGGTACGGAAGCCCGGGTCGAGGCCGAGCGTGGCGCGGGTCCCGGCGGGGGCCGCGAGCAGCAGGTCGCGCAGGTTGGCGGCGAAGACCCGGACCGCCTCGTCCTCGGCGGCCTGCCGCAGCCGCATCCGCAGGTCGATACCGAGGTGCACCTGGATCTTCGTGCGCCAGGCCCAGCGGACGGTGTCGCCGAGCCACTTGTCACCGGGGCGGCTGTGTTCCGAGGGAGCCGCGACGCCGAAGCGGCGGGCGATCATGCCCTCGTACGTGGAGGGGCCGGGGATCTCGCTCGGTTCCTCGGGCTCCAGGTTGAGGTCGAGGACGTCCTCCTTCTCGCCGCGCAGCATCGCGAGCACGCGGTGCGAGGGCAGGGCGGTGAAGGGTTCGGCGAAGTCGAAGTAGTCGGCGAACTTGGCGCCCGCCTCCTCCTTGCCTTCGCGGACCTTCGCGGCGAGCCGGCCGCGGCCCCACATGCGCTCGCGGAGTTCGCCGATCAGGTCGGCGTCCTCGGCGAACCGCTCGGTGAGGATGGCGCGGGCGCCCTCCAGCGCGGCGGCCGGGTCGGCGACGCCCTTGTCTGCGTCGACGAACGCGGCCGCGGCGGCGGCCGGTTCCACCGACGGGTCGGCCAGCAGGCCCTCGGCGAGCGGCTCCAGGCCGGCCTCGCGGGCGATCTGCGCCTTGGTGCGGCGCTTGGGCTTGAACGGGAGGTAGATGTCCTCCAGCCGGGCCTTGGTGTCGGCCGCGTTGATGCGGGCCTCCAGCTCGGCGTCGAGCTTGCCCTGCTCGCGGACGGAGTCGAGGATCGCCGCGCGCCGGTCCTCCAGCTCGCGCAGGTACCGCAGCCGCTCCTCCAGGGTGCGCAGCTGGGCGTCGTCGAGCATCTCGGTCGCTTCCTTGCGGTAGCGCGCGATGAACGGCACGGTGGAACCGCCGTCGAGCAGCTCGACGGCCGCCTTGACCTGCCGCTCCCGTACGCCGAGCTCCTCGGCGATCCTGCCTTCGATGGACATCGTCACTGTGCGGTCCCGCCTGCCTTCGTTTGCATGGAAGGCTGCCAATTGTGGCAGGTGCCGCCGACGGACGCCGGGACCCGGGGCTCCGGCCGCGCCCGGCCCGTCGCTGCGGTCCCGCCGATGAACCTCGCATGCCATGTCCCTGACGAGGTGGGATACGTTGTGCGTCCATTCGGGGGACGATCGACGGAGCACGTGCATGACGCAGAACGCAGGGTGGGGAACCACCGGAGCCCCGCAATGGGGGACCTGGGCGCCGCAGTCGCCGCAGCCCGGGGTGATCCCGCTGCGGCCGCTGGACCTCGGGGAGATCCTCAGCGGGGCATTCGGGACCATTCGCAACCACTGGAAGCAGCTCGTCGGCGTGATGCTGGCCGTTCAGGCCATCGTGCTGCCGGCCATGGCCCTCGCCGTGGTGATCGCCGGGGCGACGGTGTTCGGCCACCTGGAGCCCGTGTTCGACGCGCCCTACGGCCAGGATCCGGCGGCCGAGGACGTCGTGCCGGTGGTCGTGGCGGGCGCCGCGCTGCTGGTGGTCCTCGGCGTCATCGGCGTGCTCGGCATGGCGGTCTTCGCCTCGCTGTGCCAGGCCGTCCTCCGGGAGGCGGTCATGGGCAAGCCCACCGCGTTCCGGCCGATGTGGCGCGCCGCGTTCCGGCGGACGCCCGCGGTGGCCGGTGCGATGGTCCTGACGGTACTGATCGCCGGAGCCCCGGTGTTCGCCGCCCTCGCGGTGTGCGTGCCGCTGCTGATCGCCGCCGTGGACTCCGAGGACAACGTGCCCCTGTTCCTCGGCCTGCTGCCGGTGCTCCTGCTGGTCACGGTGCCGCTGACCGTCTGGCTCAACACCCGTCTCGCACTGGCCCCGGCCGCCGCGGTCATGGAGGACGCGAGCCCGGTCACCGCGCTGCGCCGCTCGGCCGCGCTGGTCCGGGGGGCCTGGTGGCGGATCTTCGGCATCACCCTGCTCGCCGGGGTGATCGGGGGCGCGGTCGCCTGGGCGATCCAGATGCCGTTCCAGTTCATCGGCACGTTCGCGATGGTCCCCGCCACCGCGGGGGCGTCCGAGGAGAGCGGCTTCCCCGCGGGCCTGATCGCCGGCCTGCTGTTCGCGGTCTTCCTCATGATCATCGGCAGTGTCGCCGGCCAGATGTTCCAGATCGTGTTCACCCAGCTGGCCTCCGGGCTGCTGTACGTGGACCAGCGGATCCGGCGCGAGGGCCTGGCCGAGGCGATCCTCGCCGAGGTCACGGTCCCCGCGCCCGGCGCCACCACCCCCGCGGCCCCGCAGCCGCGGCCCGAGGGGCCGGCCGCCGGCTAGGCACTCCCCTCCGACGGATCCACCGGCCGGCCCGCGGCACCACCGCGCGGGCCGGCCGCGTCGCGTTCGCCCACCGTGCTGTGACGGCCGAATGGCGATCGTGTGACAGGGGGCCCCATGGACATGACGCGGGGATCGGGCGTGAATACGGTCGGACGACCAGCGCCCGAACGCAACTGTCTCCCCTACCCCTTGGAGCTCTTCGTGCACCGCAAAGTCATCGCCCCGAGCGTGCTCGCCGCTTCCCTCCTGCTGGTGATCCCGGCATCGGCGGCGAGTTCCGTGCCGGGTGCCCCGGGTATCGGCGATCCCTATTACCCGGCCAGCGGCAACGGCGGATACGACGTGTCGCACTACGACCTGCGCCTGCAGTACCAGCCGAAGACGGACCTGCTGGAGGGCACCGCCACCCTCCTCGCCACCGCCAAGCAGGACCTGTCCCGCTTCAACCTCGACTTCGGCCTGCGGGTCAGCGAGATCCGGGTCAACGGGGTGAAGGCGAAGTTCGCCACCTCCGGCGACCACGAGCTGGAGGTGACCCCCGCGTCGCCGCTGAAGAAGGACAAGCAGGCGAGCGTCGTCGTCAAGTACGCGGGCAAGCCCTCGGAGTTCAAGGTCGACGGCTTCAGCGCCTGGCAGCGCACCCCGGACGGCGGTGTGGCGGCGCAGGAGCCGGAGTCGGCCGCCTGGTGGTTCCCGAGCAACGACCACCCGCTCGACAAGGCCACCTTCGACGTCTCCGTCAACGTCCCGGACGGTACGCAGGCCATCAGCAACGGCGTGCTCCAGTCCCAGAGCTCCCGGCTCGGCTGGACCCGCTACAACTGGCGCTCGAACAAGCCGCAGGCCACCTACCTCGCCACCCTGGCCATCGGGAAGTTCGACATCACCACCGACAAGACGGCGAGCGGGCTGCCGATCCTCAACGCGTACAGCACGGACCTCGGCGAGAACGCGGGCGCGGCGCGCGCGAGCGTCGAGCGGACGGGCGAGATCGCCGAGTGGCTGGAGGGCGTCTACGGGCCGTACCCCTTCAACGCGCTGGGCGGGTACGTCCCGAACGTGCCGACCGGCTTCGCGCTGGAGACCCAGACGCGGCCGTTCTACAGCCCGCGCCAGTTCCAGAGCGGCTCGAACGTCTCGGTGGTCGTGCACGAGCTGGCCCACCAGTGGTACGGGGACAGCGTCTCCGTCGAGGGCTGGAAGGACGTCTGGATCAACGAGGGCTTCGCCCGCTACAGCCAGTGGCTGTGGTCGGAGAAGGAGGGCGAGGGCACGGCGCAGGAACTCGCCGACTGGGCCTACGGGCTGCGTCCGGCCGAGGACCCGTTCTGGCAGGTCAAGCCGGGCGACCCGGGTCCGGACAACCAGTTCCACGGAGCCGTCTACGACCGCGGCGCGATCGCGATCCAGGCGCTGCGGAACGAGGTCGGCGACGAGAAGTTCTTCCGGATCCTCAAGGGCTGGCCGACGGAGCGCGCGTACGGCAACGCCAAGGTCGGCGACTTCGTCCGGTACGCGGAGAAGATCTCGGGCAAGCCGCTGGCGCAGCTGTTCGAGACCTGGCTCTACACCCCGGGCAAGCCCGCCTTCGCCCCGCCGGCCGCCGCCCCGTCCAAGGGCGCCCGCTCCCTCAAGGCAGCCCAGCCGGTGGAGCCGAAGTCCTGGAAGAAGATCGCGGCGACGGACTCGGTCCACGAGCACTGACCGAAGGCGGCCGCGGTACGAGGCCCCGCGCGCCGTCGCCCCTCAGCGGGCGGCGGCGCGCCACCGGGCCCGCGCCTCGCGGGCGATGGGCAGGTACCGCAGCCGCTCGGGCAGCAGCGGTACGAGGATCCGTACGGCCGCGCTGAAGCGCCGCAGCTTGCGCTCCTGGGCCGGGCTCCACTCCAGCCCGACGGCGGCGCGCGCGTCGGGCGGCATGTACCCGACGGTGACGAAGGCCCGGAAGCGCAGGAACAGCACCCGCAGCGCCGGCCACGCCACCCGCAGCAGCAGCCGCACGGCGAAGGACCCGCCCTCGGGCCGGGGCAGCGGCACATCGGTGGCGACCAGTTCGCGGGCGACCCGGGTCGGCTCGATCTCCTCGGCCAGCATCCGCCGGTAGTAGGGCCAGTACTCCTCGATGGTCTGCGGCATGTCCCGGTCGTGGAGGCCGAGGATCCGCCCGACCTGGAGCCACTCGCGGTAGAGCTGCCGTTCCTGCGCCGGGGTGAACGGGCGCAGCAGGTACCGCCCCGCGTACAGGTAGACGGGAAATCCGGTGGCGTGCACCCAGGAGTAGCAGGCCGGGTCGAGGGAGTGGTAGCGGCGCCCCCGGGTGTCGGTGCCCTGGATCTCCTTGTGGAGCCGGCGCACCCGGCGGCCCTCCTCGGCGGCGCGCTCCCCGCCGTACACCCAGAGCTGGACGGAGCGCAGCGAGCGCTCGCCGCGGCCCCAGGGGTCGGTGCGGAAGACGGAGTACTCGTCGACTCCGGCGGCGATGGCGGGGTGCGCGACCTGCATGGTGAAGGCGGCGGGCAGCATCAGCAGGGCCCGGATGTCCCCGGAGATGGTCCAGAGCACCCCGCCGGGGGCGGGCGGCTCGGGGTCGGGGCGGCGCGCGGCCGCCTCCGCGGGTGCGGGGACCTGTGTCTTCCTCATGCCATCCAGTATGCGAGGGCGCGCCGGTGGCATGCCGTGCCAGACGTCCGCACTCCCGACAGAAAGTCTTGTCACAGGTGTTACCCAGAGGTAACCGCGGCTGCTTGGATGACGGAGTCGATCTCCCCCACGCAGCGAACGATGGAGACCTCATGCCGCTCACCACGCACCGCCGCCACCGGGCCGCCGCCACGGCCGTCGCGGCCCTCGCCGTCGGCGCGCTGGCCGCCACCACCGCGCCGGCGGCCACGGCCGCCGAGAGCGCCGCCGCGACCCCGCGGCTCAGCGTCCTGTCGTACAACGTCTTCCTGATGAGCAAGAACCTGTACCCGAACTGGGGCCAGGACCACCGCGCGTCGGAGATCCCCAAGGCCTCCTTCTACCAGGGCCACGACGTCGTCGTGCTCCAGGAGGCCTTCGACAACGGCGCCTCGGACGCTCTGAAGGCCAACTCGGCCGCGCAGTACCCGTACCAGACCCCGGTCGTGGGCCGCAGCAAGAGCGGCTGGGACGCCACGGGCGGCTCGTACTCCTCCACCACCCCGGAGGACGGCGGCGTCACGATCCTGAGCAAGTGGCCCATCGTCCGCAAGGAGCAGGTGGTCTACAAGGACGCGTGCGGCGCGGACTGGTGGTCCAACAAGGGCTTCGCGTACGCCGTGCTGAACGTGAACGGCACGAAGGTCCACGTGGTCGGCACGCACGCGCAGTCCACCGACCCGGGCTGCGGCGCCGGCGAGGCCGCCGAGATGCGGGCGCTCCAGTTCAAGCAGATCGACGCGTTCCTCGACGGCAAGAACATCCCGGCGAACGAGCAGGTCATCGTCGCGGGCGACATGAACGTCGACTCCCGCACGGCGGAGTACGGCTCCATGCTGGCGAACGCGGACCTGGCCGGCGCCGACACCCGTACGGGCCACCCGTACTCCTTCGACACCGCGCTGAACTCGATCGCGAACTACCGCTACCCGACGGACCCGCGCGAGGACCTGGACTACGTCCTGTACCGCAAGGGCAACGCCCGTCCGGCGGGCTGGGAGAACAACGTGGTGAAGGAGCAGTCGGCGCCCTGGACCGTCTCCAGCTGGGGCACCTCCTACACGTACACGAACCTCTCCGACCACTACCCGCTGATCGGCCGCTGACCCGGGCCGTCCCGTGCGCGCCCTCGGACGTCCCCGCCCTCAGGCGGGGCGTCCCGGGGACCGCGCGCGGGTCCATTCGGCCGCGTACTCCCGGAAGACCTCGCGCAGGTGGTGGCCGATCTTGAGGTAGTCCATGTCGTCGAGGTTGGCCAGGGAGATCCGGACCGACCATTGCGGTCCGTCGAAGCCGCCGCCCGGCAGCAGGACCACCGAGGTCTGGGCGGCGAGCCGCAACAGCGGGTCCAGCGGCTCGTAGGTGCTCTCCAGGAAGTCCGCGAACGCCTTGCCGTGGACCCGTTCGGCTTCCGCGAGCAGATCGAGTTCGACGTAGTACCCGGCCCGCCGGTCGTCGTCGGCGATCTTCATCCGGGCGCCCTCCATCAGCAGCCCGAGGCGCCGCCGGACGATCTCCCGGACGCGTTCCTTGTACGCCTGGCCCTCCTCCAGCAGGTCGAAGAGCGAGAAGAGCACCATCATCGTCTGCTGCGGCGGCGAGAGGCCGGCCGTGTGCCCCAGGGCCACCGAGCGCGAGTCGGCGACCAGCCGGTCGATGAAGCGGAGTTTGTCCGGCTCCAGGCTGAGCGTGCGGTAGCGCCGGGCCAGGCGGTCCTTCTCCTCCTGCGGCAGGTTCCCGATCGTCTCGTCGATGACGTTGTCGTCGTGCAGGCCGATGACACCGAGCCGCCAGCCCGTGCACCCGTAGTGCTTGGAGTACGAGTACACGAGCAGGGTGTTGCGGGGGAGGTCGGCGGCGAGCGAGTGGAAGGCGGGCACGAAGGTGCCGTACACGTCGTCGGTGACGATCAGCAGGCCGGGGTTGGGGCCGGCGACGATGTCCTTGATCTGCTCCGCCACCCGCTCGTCCAGCGCCAGCGACGGCGGGTTGCCCGGGTTGACCACGCAGACGAGCCGGACGGCGGGGTCGGCCAGCTTGGCGACTTCCTCCGGCGGGTAGTGCCACTGCCGTACCCCGGTCTCGGCGGAGGGGCTCGCGCGGACCTCGACGACCTCGAAGGCGAAGGTGTCGAGCTCGGGGATCTCCACGTACGGGGCGAACACCGGGGTCATCAGCGCGATCCTGTCGCCCTTGCGGAGGACCCCGTTCTTCATCAGGGAGTCGAAGACGTAGCAGATGGCGGCGGTGCCGCCCTCGGTGGCGAACAGCGACATGTCGCCCTTCGGCGGCCGCGTGCCGAACATCTCGAACCCCAGGTAGCCGCGCACGATGTGCTCGGCGTGCGTCAGCATCCGGTCCGGCACCGGGTAGTTGTCGCCGATGACGCCGTCGGCCAGCTCGTGGACGAACGCGTCCTTGTCGAACGCCCACCGCGCCAGGGCGTACCCGACGCACGCGGCGAGCAGTTCGACCCCCGGCAGCTGCGGGTGGCGGCGCACCCACGACTCGAAGCGCTCCCCGATGCCCCGCTTCTCGGGCATTCCGCCGAGGTTGTCCGCGGTCCACACCCGCCGGGACTCGTCGAGCGCGAAGTAGCCGAGCGCGTGGAAGGCCTCCCGCGGGCCGGTCGCGATCCAGTTCGGGTTGCCCCGGCCGGCGTTCAGCATCGCGCGGGCGGTGGTCTCCTTCTGGCCCGGCTCCCCCGCCTGGGCCTCCTGCGCGAGCCGGATGAAGGTGTCCTTCAGCTCGAACGGGCCGAGCCGGGCGAGCGCCCGGATCTGCGCACGGCTGAAGCTGGTCTCAGGCACGGCTGACGTCTTTGCGCGGCATGACCCCACCCTGGTCCGGTGAGCGGCCGGGCGCTCACCGGACGGGGCCATCCGGGTCAGCGCGCGGGCGGCGCCTGCTCGTACAGGGCGTCGATCAGCGCCCCGTACTTCTCCCGGACCACCCGGCGGCGCAGCTTCAGCGACGGGGTCAGTTCCCCGGACTCGGGGCCCCACTCCTCGGTGAGCAGCCGGTACCGCTTGATCTGCTCGGTGCGGTTGAGGCGGGCGTTGGCCGCCTCGACGGCGCGGGCGACCTCCTCGCGGACGTCCGGGTGCGCGGCGAGCTCGGCGGGCGTGGCGGCCTCGATGCCGCGGGCGGCCGCCCAGGCCGGAGCCAGCTCCGGGTCCAGGACCAGCAGGGCGACCAGGTACGAGCGGCCGTCGCCGTGCACCAGGGCCTGGCCGATCAGCGGGTGCTCCTTGACCGTGTTCTCCACCAGCGCCGGCGAGACGTTCTTGCCGTTCGAGGTGATGATCAGTTCCTTCTTGCGGTCGGTCAGCCAGAGGAAGCCGTCCTCGTCGAGCCGGCCGATGTCCCCGGTCGGGAACCAGCCCTCGGCGTCGGCCGCGCTCTCCACCGAGCCGTCGGGCAGCAGGTAGCCGCCGAACACGGTCGCGCCGCGCGTCAGGATCTCCCCGTCCTCGGCGAGGCGCAGCTCCAGCCCCTCGATGGGGCGACCGACCGAGCCCAGCCGGAAGCCGTCGGGGCTGTTGACCGTGCACACGCCGGAGGTCTCGGTGAGCCCCCACGCGTCCATGATGGTGATGCCCCAGCCCGCCCAGAAGCGGACCACGTCGATCGGCATCGGCGCGGTGGCGCTGGCGGTCCAGGCCAGCCGGTCCAGCCCCGCCAGGCCCAGCAGCGGGTCGAGCACCTGCTCCTTCGCCCGGGCGTACGAGGACTCCAGCGCGGCCGGGACCGCCTCCCCGCGCTCCCGGTGGGCGGCCCAGGCGCGGGCGAGGTCGTTGGCGGCCTCGATGGCCTGCCGCTGCGCCTCGGGAAGCCGCGCCAGGACGGCCCGTACGCCCGCGGCGAGCTTCTCCCAGACCCGGGGCACCCCGAAGAACTGCACGGGGTGAAGCTCGCGGACCGCGCCCGCGACGGCGGTGGGGTCGGCGACCAGCCGGACGTGCGCGGCCCGCAGCAGCGGGAGGTAGATGCCGAGGATCCGCTCGGCGATGTGCGCGAACGGCAGGTAGCAGATGTGCTCGGCGTGCTCGGGCAGGTCCACCCGCCGGTCGAGGCGGACGGACTGGAGCATGATGTTGCGGTGGGTCAGCCGGACGCCCTTGGGGTCCCCGGTGGTCCCCGAGGTGTAGACGACCGTCAGCGGGTCCTCGGGGCGGGACTCCTGCCAGGACTTCTCGAACGCGTCGGGGCGGTGCGTGCGGGCGCCGCTCGCGTGCAGGGAGCCGTACGTCCGGTGCGGGCCCGCCTCGGCGGCCTCGGCCACGACGAGGCGCTCCAGGGCGACCGTGCCGTCGGCCAGCAGCGGCTCCCACCGGGCCAGTTCGCGGGCGCCCTCAACGATCGCGACGCGGGCCCGGCTGTGGCGGGCGATGTGCGCGATCTGCTCGGGCGCGGAGGTCCCGTACACGGTGACGGGGACGGCGCCGAGGTGGACGAGGGCGAGGTCGCTGAGCCAGTGCTCGGGCCGGTTGCCCATCATCATCAGGACGTGTTCGCCGCGCTCGACGCCGAGGGCGGCGTAGCCGGAGGCGAGGACGGCGACCTTGCGGCGGGCCTCGGCCCAGCTGAGGGTGGACCAGCCGTCGCCCTCGCGCCACGAGAGGGCGGGGAGGTCCCCGTACTCGGCGGCGTTGCGGGCCAGCAGGGCGGGGAGGGTGAGCTCGTCGGGTTGTCCGGGCAGTCGCAGATTCGTGGGCATGGGCAGCTCCTGGCCGTTTCACATCGTTGGTGCGACAGCAATACTGTTGAACCGCAGTGCAGGAACGGAACGTGCGTAGACGCGCTGATCAGAGAGCGAGGCGGAGACCATGACCACCCAGGCACCCGAGCCGACGCTCACCGTCGACGAGCTGGCCTCCCGGGCGGGCGTGACCGTCCGCACCGTACGGTTCTACAGCACGCGCGGGCTTTTGCCCCCTCCCGTGATCGGCCCTCGTCGGGTGGGCCACTACGGCCCGGAGCACCTGTCCCGGCTGGCCCTCATCGAGGAGTTGCAGCACCAGGGCATGACCCTGTCGGCCATCGAGCGGTACCTGGACGCGCTGCCGGACGACCTGAGCGCGCACGACCTGGCGATCCACCGGGCGCTGGTGGCGACGTGGGCGCCGGATTCGGCGCTGGAGTCCTCGCGGGAGGAGCTGGAGAAGCGCGCCGGGCGGGCCCTGACGGAGGCCGACATCCGGCGGCTGACGGCGATGAACGTGCTGACGCCGAGCGCGGAGGGCTTCCGGGTGGACGTGGGCCTGCTGCGGCTGGGGGTCGCGCTGCTCGACGTGCCTATCGCGCACGAGACGATCCTGGTGGCGCGCAAGGTGCTGCTGGAGCACGCGCGGACCGCCGCGCACCAGCTGACGGCGCTGTTCCGCGACGAGGTGTGGGGGCCGTTCACGCAGGGCGAAAGCGATCCGGAGCGGGTGGAGTCGATGAAGGCGCTGTCCGCGCACATGCAGCCGATGGTGGTTCAAGCCCTGGTCACCGCCTTCCAGCGGTCGCTGAAGGAAGAACTGAAGGCGGCGTTCGCCCCGGAGGGGTGACCTCGCGCGGCCCCACCCGGCCACCCAACGGGCCGACCCAGCAGGTAGGTTCGCCGCCATGTCGATCATCCACAAGACCACGATGAGCCCCGGCAAGCTGGAGCTCCTTGCCGCCTGGCTGCCGGCCCAGCCCTGGTACCTGCCCACCGGGCGGCCGCCGGCCCTGGCCCGCGCGGGCGGATTCCGCCTCGACGACCCCGAGGGCGAGGTGGGCATCGAGTTCATGGTGGTCACCGACACCTCGGGCGAGGAGCCGACCGCGTACCACGTGCCGCTCACCTACCGCGGCGCTCCGCTGGCCGGCGCCGAGGCCGCCCTCGTCGGCACCACCGAGCACGGCGTCCTCGGACGCCGCTGGGTGTACGACGGGCCGCACGACCCGGTGCTGACCGCGCAGTTGCTGGCGCTGTTCCGGGGCCGCGCCGAGCCGCAGGCGCAGAGCCTGAGCGACACCCCGGACCCCTCCGTCACCGCGCGGTACGAGGGACCGGAGCCGGCGGACGCCGAGGACGCCCCCGCGCTCACCGTGACGCGCGTGCTCGGGGATGCGTCGGCCCCCGCGGCCAAGCCCCTCGGCGAGGTCACCGCGGGCTGGACCGGCCCCGACGGGACCGCGCACCGGGGCGTGTTCGCGTCCCTCGCCGCGCGCTGACCCGCCACGCCGAACGGTCCCGGGGGCAGGACCCGCCCCCGGGACCGCGGCGCGGCCGTCCGCTCAGTCGGCGTACGTCTCGCCGCGCTCGGCCTTCGCGACCAGCGAGGCCGGCGGGATGAAGCGCTCACCGTACTTCTCGGCCAGCTCGCGCGCCCGGGCGACGAAGCCCGCGAGGCCGCCCTCGTAGCCGTTGACGTACTGGATCACGCCGCCCGTCCAGGCGGGGAAGCCGATGCCCATGATGGAGCCGATGTTGGCGTCGGCGATCGAGGTGAGCACGCCCTCGTCGAGGCAGCGGACGGTGTCCAGGGCCTCGGAGAAGAGCATCCGCTCCTTCATGTCCTCGAACGGGATCTCATGGCCCGGCTTGGCGAAGTGCTCGCGCAGGCCCGGCCAGATGCCGGCGCGCTTGCCGCTCTCGTCGTACGCGTAGAAGCCGGCCCCGCCGCTGCGCCCGGGGCGCCCGAACTCGTCCACCATCCGGTCGATGACCGCGTCGGCGGGGTGCTCGGTCCACGCCTTGCCCTCGGCCTCGAAGGCCTTGCGGCTCTCGTTGCGGATCTTGCGGGGCAAGGTCAGGGTCAGCTCGTCCATCAGGGACAGCACCTTGGCCGGGTAGCCGGCCTGCGCCGCCGCCTGCTCGATCGAGGCGGGCTCGATGCCCTCGCCGACCATCGCCACGCCCTCGTTGATGAACTGGCCGATGACGCGGGAGGTGAAGAAGCCGCGCGAGTCGTTGACCACGATCGGGGTCTTGTTGATCTGGCGGACCAGGTCGAAGGCGCGGGCGATCGCCTCGTCGCCGGTGCGCTCGCCCTTGATGATCTCCACCAGCGGCATCTTGTCGACGGGCGAGAAGAAGTGCAGCCCGATGAAGTCGACGGGGCGCGAAACGCCCTCCGCCAGCCCGGTGATGGGCAGCGTGGAGGTGTTGGAGCAGAGCAGCGCGTCGGGCGCGATGACGTCCTGGATCTCCTGGAACACCTTGTGCTTGAGGGCGGTGTCCTCGAAGACGGCCTCGATCACGGCGTCGCAGCCCGCCAGGTCGGCGGCCTCGGCGGTCGGGGTGATCCGGGCGAGCAGCTCGGCGCGCTTGGCCTCGGTCGTACGGCCCCGGGAGAGCGCCTTGTCGAGCAGCTTCTCGGAGTACGCCTTGCCCTTGGCGGCGGCCTCGGGGGTGACGTCCTTGAGCACCACCTCGATGCCCGCGCGGGCGCAGGAGTAGGCGATGCCGGCGCCCATCATGCCGGCGCCGAGGACGGCGACCTTGCGGACGGCGCGCGGCTCGATGCCCTGCGGGCGGCTGCGGCCGGCGTTGACGGCCTGGAGGTCGAAGAAGAACGCCTGGATCATGTTCTTGGCGGTCTGTCCGGTGACCAGCTCGGTGAAGTAGCGGGCCTCGATGGTGAGCGCGGTCTCGAAGTCCACCTGGGAGCCCTCGACGGCGCAGGCCAGGATGTTGCGCGGCGCCGGGTACGGGGCACCGTTCAGCTGCTTCTTCAGGCTGGCCGGGAACGCGGGGAGGTTGGCGGCGAACTTCGGGTTCGACGGCGTGCCGCCCGGGATGCGGTAGCCGGGGACGTCCCAGGGCTGCTTCGACTCCGGGTTGGCGTCGATGAAGGCGCGGGCCTTGGCCAGCATCTCCTCGGGCGTGGCGGCCAGTTCGTGCACGAGGCCGTTGTCCAGGGCGCGCTGCGGGGTGTACTGGGTGCCCTGGAGCAGTACCTTGAGCAGCGCGTCGGCGATGCCCATCAGGCGCACGGTACGGGTGACGCCGCCACCGGCGGGGAGCAGACCGAGGGTGACCTCGGGCAGGCCGATCTTGGAGCCGGGCGCGTCGAGGGCGACGCGGTGGTGGGAGGCGAGGCAGATCTCGTAACCCCCGCCGAGGGCGGCGCCGTTGATGGCGGCGACGACGGGCTTGCCGAGGGTCTCGATCCGGCGCAGGGAGCGCTTGATCTCGGTGCCGGTGTCGAAGGCGATCTGCGCGTCCGCCGGGCGCAGCCGGATCATGTCCTTGAGGTCGCCGCCCGCGAAGAAGGTCTTCTTGGCGGAGGTGAAGATGATGCCCCGGATGGAGTCCTTCTCGGCCTCGGCGCGGTCGGCGATCGCCGCGATGGAGTCCTTGAACGCCTGGTTCATCGTGTTGGCGGACTGGTTGGGGTCGTCGAGGATCAGGGTGACGACGCCGGTCTCGTCCTGTTCCCAGCGGATGGTGCGGGTCTCGGTCATGGGGTGGGTCTCTCCGTGGAAGTCTGGTTCGGCAGGGCCGGGCGGGAGGGGGGCCGGGTGGTCCGGCTCGGGCGCCACGGGGTCGTCGGACCCGCGCCGCGCCGCACGGCTACAGGCGTTCGACGATGGTGGCGACGCCCATGCCGCCGCCGACGCAGAGGGTGACGAGCCCGTAGCGCTTGTCCTGGCGCTCCAGCTCGTCGACGATCGTGCCGAGGATCATCGCGCCGGTGGCGCCGAGCGGGTGGCCGAGCGCGATGGCGCCGCCGTTGACGTTGACCTTGTCGAGGGAGAGGCCCATGTCCTTGACGAAGCGCAGCACGACGCCCGCGAAGGCCTCGTTGATCTCGACCAGGTCGATGTCGTCGATGGTCAGGCCGGCCTTGGCGAGCGCCTTGCGGGTGGCGGGGGCGGGGCCGGTGAGCATGATGGTGGGCTCGGAGCCGGAGACGGCGGCCGAGACGATCCGGGCGCGGGGCGCGAGGCCGTTGCGCTCCCCCGCCTCGCGGGAGCCGATCGCGACGAGCGAGGCGCCGTCGACGATGCCGGAGGAGTTGCCCGCGTGGTGGACGTGGTCGATCTTCTCGACCCAGTGGTACTTCTGCAGCGCGACGGCGTCGAAACCGCCGAGCTCGCCGATGTCCGCGAAGGACGGCTTGAGCTTGGCGAGGGTGTCGGCGGTCGTGCCCGGGCGGACGAACTCGTCGTGGTCCAGGACGATCAGGCCGTTGCGGTCGGTGACCGGGACGACGGACTTGGCGAAGCGGCCGTCCTTGATGGCGGCCGCCGCGCGCTCCTGCGACAGCGCCGCGTACTCGTCCACGTCGCGCCGGGAGAATCCCTCGATGGTGGCGATCAGGTCGGCGCCGATGCCCTGCGGGACGAAGCCGGTGTCCCAGTTGGTCATCGGGTCGGCGAACCAGGCGCCGCCGTCGGAGGCCATCGGGACGCGGGACATGGACTCCACGCCGCCCGCGAGGACCAGGTCCTCCCAGCCGGAGCGGACCTTCGCGGCGGCCAGGTTGACGGCCTCCAGGCCCGAGGCACAGAAGCGGTTCTCCTGCACGCCGGCCACGGTGTCCGGGAGCCCGGCGGCGATGGCCGCGATGCGGGCGATGTCGGAGCCCTGGTCGCCGACGGGGCCGACGACGCCGAGCACGATGTCGTCGATGGTGGCCGGGTCCAGGCCGGGGTTGCGCTCGCGCAGGGCGTCGATGAGGCCGACGACGAGGTCGATCGGCTTGGTGCCGTGCAGGGAGCCATTGGCCTTGCCGCGGCCGCGCGGGGTGCGGATCGCGTCGTATACGTAAGCTTCGGTGCTCACTGGTCAAGCCTTTCGGAGGTGTGCGAGGGGGAGGTCAGCCGAGCAGGGAACGACCGATGATCTCTTTCATGATCTCGGTCGTGCCGCCGTAGATGGTCTGGATGCGGCCGTCGGTGAAGGCCCGCGCGACCCGGTATTCGGTCATGTACCCGTAGCCGCCATGCAGTTGCAGGCAGCGGTCGGCGACCCGCTTCTGGAGTTCGGTGGCCCACCACTTGGCCATCGAGGCGTGGACGTGGTCCAGCTCGCCGTTGGAGTGGTCGGTGATGCAGCGGTCGAGGAAGGTGCGGGTGACGGCGCACTCGGTGGCCATCTCCGCGATCTCGAAGCGGATGTGCTGGAGCTTGGACAGCGGCCGCCCGAAGGCCTCCCGCTCCTTCACGTACTGGGTCGTGATCTCCAGCAGGTACTCGGCGGCGGCGATGCCGGCCATCGCGATGCCCATCCGCTCCTGCGCGAGGTTGGTCATCAGGTGGACGAAGGCGCCGTTCAGCTCGCCGAGCAGGTTCTCCTTCGGGACGCGCACGTCGTTGAAGAACAGCTCGGCGGTGTCCTGGGACTTCTGGCCGATCTTGTCGAGGTTGCGGCCGCGCTCGAAGCCCTCGGCGCCGCGCTCGACGACCAGCAGCGACAGCCCGTGCGCACCGCCCTCGGGGGTGGTCTTCGCGACGACGATGACCAGGTCGGCGAGGATGCCGTTGGAGATGAAGGTCTTGGAGCCGTTGAGCAGCCAGTGGTCGCCCCGGTCCTCGGCGGTGGTGCGGATCCCCTGGAGGTCTGAGCCCGCGCCCGGCTCGGTCATCGCGATGGCGGTGATGGTCTCGCCGGAGCAGAAGCCGGGCAGCCAGCGGTGCTTTTGCTCCTCGGTGGCCAGCGAGGTCAGGTACGGGCCGATGATGTCGTTGTGCAGGCCGATCGCGAGCCCGGCGGCGCCCGCGCGGGTGAACTCCTCGGCTATCACGGCGGCGTAGCGGAAGTCGGCGTTGCCGCCTCCCCCGTACTCCTCGGGGACGGCCAGGCCCAGCAGTCCCTGGCGGCCGGCGGCCAGCCAGGCCTCGCGGCTGACGATGCCGTCCTTCTCCCACTGGTCGTAGTGCGGCAGCACCTCCTTGGCGAGGAAGGCGCGGACGGTCTCTCGGAACGCCTCGTGGTCGGCGTCGAAGATCTGGCGTCTCATGGATGCGGCTCCTTACAGCCAGTTCTTGACGGTTTCGATCAGCCGGGCCGGGTCGGGGCCGACCGGGGTGACGTTGAGCATCGTGACGCCGGCCTCCCGGAAGGCCTCGACCCGCTCGCGGACGTAGCCCTCCGGCCCGCACAGGGTCATGAGCTCGCAGAACTCGTCCGGGACGGCGGCCGCGGCGTCGCGCTTGCGGCCGGAGAGGTAGAGCTCCTGGATCTTGCGGGCCTCCTCCTCGTACCCGTAGGCGACGGCGAGGTCGTTGTAGAAGTTCTTGCCGGCCGCGCCCATGCCCCCGACGTACAGGGCGATCTGCGGGCGCGCGAGGTCCCGTACGGCGGCCGCGTCCTCACCGATGGCGAGCAGCCCGCCCGCCACGGTCTCCAGCGGCCCGAGCTCCGGGGCCCGCAGGGCGGCGCCCTCGGCGAGGGCGCTCCCCCACACCGCGTCGGCCTTCTCGGGGATGAACAGGGTGGGCAGCCAGCCGTCGGCGATCTCGGCGGTCATCCGCACGTTCGCGGGCCCCAGCGAGGCGATGTAGACGGGGATGTCGCTCCGCACCGGCCGGGTGAGCATCTTCAGCGGCTTGCCGTGCCGGCCGCCCTTCTCGGGCGGCAGCGGCATGTCGGTGATGCCGTGGTGGTCGATGGTCTCGCGGCGCCAGATGCGGCGGCACAGCCCGACCGTCTCGCGGGTCCGGCCGAGCGGCTTGTCGTACGGCTTCCCGTGCCAGCCCTCGACCACCTGCGGCCCGGAGGCGCCGAGTCCGAGCAGGGCCCGCCCGCCGGAGAGCGCGTCCAGCCCGGCGGCCGTCTGGGCGATGAGGGCGGGGGTGCGGGAGTAGACGTTGACGATCGCCGAGCCGATCTTCATCCGCTCGGTGCGGGCGGCGAGGTAGCCCATGATCGTCGGGGAGTCGAAGCCCCACGCCTCGGCGACCCAGACGGCGTCGAGACCGGCCGACTCCAGCGCGGCGGCCTCGTCGGCGGCCCGGCGCGGGTCCTCGGCGTAGTCGAGCATCATCGACAGTTCCATCAGGCGCCCTTCGCGGTCAGGCCCGGCACGCCCCAGTCGGCGGCCACGGCTTCGGTGTCGGCCCCCGGCTGGGCGGGGCCGCCGGTGACGGCGGTCGGGGTCGCGGAGAACCGGGGCGCGGGGGCGGGCTGGGTGATCCCGCCGAAGTCGGTGAAGGTGCCGCGGGCGGCGAGGTGCGGGTGCTGCGGCGCCTCGCGCAGCGAGAGCACGGGTGCCACACAGGCGTCGGTCCCCTCGAAGACCGCCGTCCACTCGGCGCGGGTGCGAGCCTTGAACCGCGCGGCAACGGCCTCACGCAGCTCCCCCCACCGCGCCACGTCCCTGCGCGCGGGCGCTTCCTCCACGATCCCCAGCAGCCGGACGAACTCGTCGTAGAACTGCTGCTCCAATGCCCCGACCGCCATGTACTGCCCGTCGGAGGTCTCGTACGTGCCGTAGAAGGGGCAGCCGCCGTCCAGCAGATTGGCCCCGCGCCGGTCCTGCCAGCCGCCGGCCGCGACCATGCCGTGGATCATGGCGGTGAGGTGGGCGGTCCCGTCGACGATGGCCGCGTCCACGACCTGGCCCGCGCCGCCCGGGGTGCGGGCGTATTGGAGGGCCGCGAGGACGCCGATCACCAGATAGAGCGAACCGCCCGCGTAGTCCCCGACGAGGTTGGCGGGAACGGCCGGGGGCTCACCCGGGTTCCCGATCATGCCGAGGGCTCCGGTGACGGCGATGTACGCGATGTCGTGCCCGGCGGAGTGCGCGAGTGGGCCTTCCTGGCCCCAGCCGGTCATCCGGCCGTACACCAGCTTCGGGTTCCGCGCGTGGCAGTCGGCGGGTCCCACGCCGAGCCGCTCGGCCACCCCGGGACGGAAGCCCTCGATGAGCACGTCGGCCCGCTCGACCAGCTCCAGCACCCGCTCGGGCCCCTCGGCGGACTTCAGGTCGATCAGGACGGACCGCTTGTTGCGGTTGGTGACGTCGTACGCCGGGTTGACGGCGAGCCCGCCGCCGCCGGGCCGGTCCACCCGTACGACATCGGCCCCCAGGTCGGCGAGGAGCATGGCGGCGAACGGGCCCGGGCCGATGCCCGCCAGCTCGACGACGCGCACTCCGGCGAGCGGGCCGTTCCCTGTCACTGCCATCGAGCCCCCAGCATTGTTAGCCGCACGGTGTGACACAACTGATGTAACACCAGCGATGCTAGGAACGTGTTCCACTCAGCACAAGCCCCAAGCAAGCAAGCGCTTAGCCGGTTGTCTCGATCCGGGCGTCCAATTCCCTCAGATGCCGCTTGAGGGCCACGGTCCGATAGCTCTCCTCCACCCACTCGCAGAGCACCTCGGCCGACGGCGCGCCCTTCTCCGCCAGCGGCACCGACACCCAGCCCGCCTTGCCCAGCCCGTACCCGGTGGGCGTCGCGCCCGGCGCCGTCATCGCGTGCCCGTGCAGCGCCTCGTCCTTCAGCTTGACCGACAGCCCGGGCGGCCCGTCGGTATTGCCCAAGAACACGAAGATCTTCTTGTTGACCTTCACCACACAGTCCTCGGGACCCCAGGGAAACTCCTCGACCGCCTCCGGAAGCCCCAGGGCGAACTCCCGCACCGCCTCCCACTTGCGCACCGCAGCCTTCATCGACGCCTCCACTTACCGCAGGTCACACCTGCTCGCACGGACAGTCGAGACTCACGCTAGCCTCAGCCACCGACAACAGCTGGGAGGAGCGGTCACATGAACGCAGGGGTTCGGCAAGGCGATCCGGAACGGGCCTACGACGTAGTGCTCTTCGGCGCGACCGGGTTCGTGGGAGCACTCACCGCCGAGTACCTCGCCGCACACGCCCCCGCCGACTGCCGGTGGGCCCTGGCGGGCCGGGACCTCGGAAAGCTGGAACGGCTGCGCGAGCACCTCACCGCCCTCGACCCGGCCTGCGCGGACCTTCCACTGCTCCGGGCCGACGCCCGGGACACCGAGGCGGTGCGCGAACTGGCCGCCTCCACCCGGGTGCTGGCCACGACCGTCGGCCCGTACATCTGGTACGGCGCCGAACTCGTCGCCGCCTGCGCCGAGGCCGGCACCGACTACCTGGACCTCACCGGCGAGCCCGAGTTCGTCGACCGGACGTACGTCGAGCACGACGCCCGGGCCCGCGAGACCGGAGCCCGCCTCGTCCACGCCTGCGGCTTCGACTCCATCCCGGCCGACCTCGGCGCGTACTTCACCGTGAACCAGCTCCCCGAGGGCGTCCCGCTCCGCGTGGACGGCTTCATGCGCTCCAACGCCCTCTTCTCCGGCGGCACCCTGGCCTCCGCCCTGACCGCGATCGGCCGCGGCCCCCAGACCCTGGCCGCCGCCCACACCCGCCGCCTGCACGAGCCCCGCCTCCTGGGACGCCGCGTACGAGGCCCCCTGGGCGCCCCCCGGTTCAGCACCGAGACCGGCACCTGGGCCCTGCCGCTGCCCGCGCTCGACCCCCGGATCGTCGCCCGCTCGGCCGCCGCCCTGGACCGCTACGGCCCGGACTTCCGCTACCGGCACTACGCCTCCGTCCAGCACCTCCCCATCGCCCTGGGCGGTACGGCGGCCCTCGGCGCGACCGCCGCCCTGGCCCAGCTCCCGCCCGCGCGGCGCTGGCTGATGAGCCGCTGGGAGTCGGGCCGGGGCCCGGACGCGGCGCGCCGGGCGCGCAGCTGGTTCACCGTCCGCTTCGTCGGCACCGGCGGCGGCCGCCGGGTCTTCACCGAGGTCTCGGGCGGCGACCCGGGCTACGGCGAGACGGCGAAGATGCTCGCGGAATCGGCCCTCTGCCTCGCGTACGACACCCTCCCCGACCGGGCGGGCCAGCTCACCACCGCGGTGGCCATGGGCGACGCCCTCCTGGACCGCCTCCAGAAGGCCGGCATCCGCTTCCGGGTGGCCGACGCCCGCTGATCAGGACGCCTCACGCAGCGCACGCCGGCACAGCGAGTCGGCGTGCCGCGTGGTCTCCGGAATCCTGAACCGGGGACTCAAAGCCAGCGTCTGCGCACAGGCGTTGTCCAACGAAACACGGTGCCCGACGGACACATAGACCGGCTTGACCCCGCCCTGAGTCCGCAGCGCCCGCCCGACGACCTGCCCGTCCGCCGCGACAAGCGACGAGACGTCGCCCCGCCGCGCGCCCGGCTCCTCGTAGGCAAACGTAAAGGGGTTCTTCGCAACGCCGATACTGGGCAACCCGGTCACCACCCCGAGATGGCAGGCAAGCCCGAACCCACGCGGATGCGCCAACCCGTACCCGTCGCACACCACGAGCCCCGGAGCAGCGCTCAACGCGTCCAGCGCGGCCAAAACCGTCGGCAACTCCCGAAACGCCAGCAGCCCGGGCACATACGGAAAGCTCACACGCCCGACGGCAGTCGCCTCCTCCACCACCTCCAACGTCGCCGCGTCGAGCACCACGGCCGCCGCGGCCACCAGATCGCGCTCGTCGTCGTACGCGACGTCCACACCGGCGATCAGCCCGAGCCCCACAGCGGGCCCAGCCTCGTCCAGCACCACACTCTTACGCAGTTCGTCTTGTATCGCCCGGGCCTCGGCCTCGTCGGCGGGGGTCTTCACGCTCGTCATGATGGTGCGAGAGTAGCCTGGCGATCATGTTCGTCATGGAGCTCACCTACATCGCGCCCATCGAAGCCGTCGAAGAGCAGATGGACGCCCACATCGCCTGGCTGGACGGCCACTACGCGGCAGGCGTCTTCCTCGCGTCCGGCCGCAAGGTCCCGCGCGACGGCGGCGTCGTCCTGGCCGGCGGGGTCTCCCGCGCGGAGATCGAGAAGATCGCCGCCGACGACCCCTTCACGGTGGCCGGGGTCTGCGAGTACCGCATCACCGAGTTCATCGCCACGAAGACCTCGGCCGACCTCGCGACGGTCCGCGAAACCCCGCTGCCGTAGCGTCGCCCGACCTGGAGGCGTCCCGGCGGCCCCATACGGCGGTCAGCCGCCAAGCCGTGCGAAGCGCGTGGCGATCTGTGGCGCGGCGACCCCGCGCCGCGAACGCCGGCGGGGCTGAACACGCGGTCGGCGGGACCCGTCCCTGGGCACCGCCCAACCCCGCCCGGCACCACCCCCGCACCGCAGCGCCCCGCCCCGCCCCACCCCGCCCACGGAGTTCCCCTTGACCACCCCCCGCCCCGCAACCCCCGCCGACATCCCCGAGCTGATACGCCTGCGCGCCGTCGCCCTGTCCAGCCTCGGCGTCGACCCCGGCCCCGCCGACTCCGTCTGGCGCGAGAACGCCCACGGCTGGTTCCGCGAACGCATCACCGGCCGAACCGACGTGCACTGCCTGGTAGTCGGCGGAGCCCCCGGCGAGCCCCTGCTGGCCACCGGCATGGCCTGGGTGACGTACCACCTCCCCAGCCCCCAGTGGACCGACGGCCGCCGCGGCTACCTCGACGGCATCGTCACCGACGAGGCCGCCCGCGGACGCGGCCACGGCCGCCGGATCGTCGACGGGCTCGTCTCCTGGCTCAACGACAGCGGCATCCACTACATCCAGCTGCACGCCAGCGCCGACGGCGAGCCCGTCTACAAGGCAGCGGGCTTCGTCAGTGGCCGCTACCCGGGCATGGACCTCTTCACCAACACAAGGCCCTGATCAGCCCCGGTCCAACCTCTCCAGCCTTTCAGACCTCTCCAACCCTTCAGGCTTCTCCAACCTCCCCACCCGCCCCTTCTCCCCCGCAGCCCAGCATCCCCCGTCGCCCGCGCAGTCCACGGTGTCGAACGACCCCGCGTCCAGCGCCCGCCAAGTCCGCCCCCCGTCCAGCGTCACATCGGTGCCCGTCGGTCCCACCGCCAGCGCCGCTCCCCGGGCGTACGGGTGCCAGGCCGCGCCCGAGCGGTAGCCGGGCGGCGGGGTCGTCGCCGGGCGCCAGGTGCGGCCCGCGTCGGACGACACCGCTGCGGCCCGCGGGGAGGCCTGCCCGGCCCGGTAGTCACCGCCGACGGCGAGGCCCGTCGTACGGTCGCGGAAGGCGAGGGCGAACACGCCCTTCGCCGGGTCTCCCGCCGGGATCACGGATTCGGCCACCTTCCAGCTCCGCCCCCGGTCCCCGGAGTGCAGCACGCGCGAGACGGCGCCGCCACCCGTGGCAAGCCACACGTCCCGCGCCCCGGCGCTGACGAGACACTGCCCGCTGGCCGCGAAGCCGGCCTCACCCGGCAGCGCGTCCGGCATGCCGGTGCTCGGCAGGACCTCCCAGCTACGGCCGCCGTCGTCCGTGGACAGGATGCGGAACTTGCCGTCCACCGGGTCGCTCATCGCGAGTCCGTGCCGGGAGTCGAAGAACGTCAGGCAGTCGTAGAAGGCCCGCGGATCGGGGTTACGGAAGGTCTCGCTCCATGTCGCCCCTCCGTCCTCGGTCCGCAGCACCCGGGAGGCCTCGCCCTCACCGATGGACAGCGCCACCGCGCGCCGGGCGTCGAAGGCCTCGATGTCGCGCAGCTCCAGCCCCTCCGCCACCGCCCCGGGCGGCGAAACGTCCCGCCACGTGCGGCCCCCGTCCACGGTCCTGAGCACGGTCCCCTTGGACCCGGCCACCCAGGCCGTACTACGACTGACGGCGGCCAGCCCCCGGAACCGGGAGTCCTTCCCGGTCTCCTTCACCCCCCACCCCAGCCCACGTAACCCACCAGCACCGTCGCCACGAGCAGCACCGGCGGCACGAGCGGCACCAGCAGCACCACCGGCACCAGCAGCACCACCGGCACCACCAGCACCCGAATCACCGCCAGCCCCCTCACCCGCAACAGCCGGCGCCCCCATCACCCCCAACACCAAGCTCACCGCGCACACCCCGCCCCGCACCGCGACGCCAAACCCGACCCCAACCCCAGCCCCAACTCCCAGAAGTCTCATGGCGCCGGAAGCTAACGCACCCCGGAATCGCCGTCCAGGGTGCGTCCCCACCGCCACATTCCTACGCTGGCCCCATGCCCTCCAAGGAACCCAAGGCCTACGACGGCAAGCACATCACCGTCACCTACGACGTCGGGCGGTGCCTCCACGCCGCCGAATGCGTGCACGGCCTGCCCGAGGTCTTCGACTCCGGGCAGCGCCCCTGGGTGCAGCCGGACGCGGCTGATCCCGAGCGGGTCGCCGAGGTGATCCGGCGCTGTCCCTCGGGCGCGCTCCAGTACCGCCTCTCCGACGGCCCGGCCGAGGAACCGGACCGGCCGACCACCGTCGTACGGTCCTCCGTCGGCCAACTGATCCTGCGCGGCGAACTGAGCGTGACGACTCCGGAAGGGGTCCGCAGGGAGACCCGGGCGATGCTTTGCGCCTGTGGAGTGAGCCGGAACCAGCCTTATTGCGATCACTCCGGAGCCTGCGGCGCGGACTGAGACCCCTTCTCCCATCCCCGTCCCACCCTCCCCCACGGTCACTCTGTGCGATCACACGGACGCGTTTCGGCCAATCGGTGACACAGCTCACGCAACTCCGCATGCACGGAATTGCCGATTCCGGCGTCTATCCGGTTGTCGGGCTCCACCCCAGGCCCGCCAGCAGATCCGCCGCAAGGGAGCGAGCCTTGATCACTGTCATCGAGCAGGCCGTGCAGGCCCGTCTGGTCGCCACCGCCCCGAAGGTCGAGACCGTACCTGTCACGCTCAGCTACGACCGCGCGGATCCCTTCGCCATCCGCATGGCCTTCCCCGCCCCGGCCACGCTGGAGGGCATCGAGATCTCCTGGACCTTCGCGCGCGAGCTGCTGGAGTCCGGGCTGGACCGCCCGACGGGCGCGGGCGACGTGCGCGTGCGCCCGTACGACGCCGACCGGACGACCGTCGAGTTCCACGCGCCGGAGGGCGTCGCGATCGTGCTGATGCTCACGGCCGAGCTGCACCGTTTCCTGGAACGGGCCGCGGCCGTCGTACCGCCGGGCCTGGAACACCTCTACCTCGACGTGGACCACGGCCTGGCAGAACTCATGCGCGGCCGCTGACACACATCTCCGCTACCCCTCCCCCGCCCCTGACCCTTCCCCCTCCATAATTCGTTTGCGGGCGGCCCAGGCCGCCCGTAACTTCGTTGACGCCCCATTGCCGCCGAAACGGAGTAGGACATTGCTCGTCTGAGGTCCGAGACACCGATCACCGCCCGTCAGCACCACCACCGCGGTCCGGTACGGCTGTCTCCCCGAGTTGCACGCACACTCACGCAACCTGGAGGCCTCCATGAGCCACGCCCCTACCTTCGTCACCTGCTCCGCCCTCTCCTTCGACTGGCCCGACGGAACCCCCGTCTTCGACGGCTTCCACCTGGCCGTGGGCCCCGGCCGCACCGGCCTGATCGGCCTCAACGGATGCGGCAAATCAACCCTGTTGAAGCTCATCGCCGGTGAACTGGCCCCCACCGACGGCCACTCCGCCGTCGCCGGCACGGTCGGCTACCTCCCGCAGAGCGTCACGCTCGACACCGGACTCCGCGTCGACCAGGCCCTCGGCATCGACACCGCCCGCGCCGCCCTGCACGCCATCGAGGCGGGCGAGGCGACCGAGGCGAACTTCGCCGCCGTGGGCGACGACTGGGACGTCGAGGAGCGGGCCCTCGCCACGCTCGACCAGCTCGGGCTCGCCCGGATCGGCCTGGACCGCACCGTCGGGGAACTCTCCGGCGGGGAGTCCGTCCTGCTCCGGCTGGCGGCGTTGCTGCTGGCCCGGCCGGACGTCCTGCTGCTCGACGAGCCCACCAACAACCTGGACCTGCGGGCCCGTCGCCGCCTGTACGCGGCGGTCGAGTCCTGGTCCGGGGTGATGATCCTGGTCAGCCACGACCGCGAACTCCTCGACCGGGTCGACCAGATCGCCGAGCTGCGCGACGGCGAAGTGCGCTGGTACGGCGGCAACTTCACCGACTACGAGGCGATGCTCGCCGCCGAGCAGGACGCGGCCGAGCGGATGGTCCGGGTCGCGGAGGCCGACGTACAGCGGCAGAAGCGGGACCTGGCCGACGCGCACGCCAAGTTGGCCCGGCGCAAGCGGTACGGCCAGAAGATGAACGACACCAAGCGCGAGCCGAAGATCGTCATGGGCGCCCGCAAGCGCGCGGCGCAGGAGTCGGCCGGCAAACACCGCATCATGCACACCGAGAAGCTCGCGGACGCCCGGGAGCGGCTCGACCAGGCGGTCGAGGCGGTCCGGGACGATGCGGAGATCCGTATCGAGCTGCCCGCCACCCAGGTCCATCCGGGCCGACAGGTGCTGACCCTGAGCAATCTGCACCTGGCGCACGGGGCCTCGGTCCCGGGCGAGTGGGAGCTGCGCGGTCCGGAGCGGATCGCGCTCGTGGGCCGCAACGGCTCGGGCAAGACCACCCTGCTGCGCACGGTGGCCGGGCTCGTCCCGGCGGTGTCCGGGGAGGCCATCACGCACGTTCCGACGCGCTTCCTGCCGCAGCGACTGGACGCGGACGTGCTGGACGACGGCCGTTCGGTCGTGGAGAACGTGGCACGGTTCGCCCCGCAGGCCACGAACAACCTGATCCGGGCGCGGCTCGCGCACTTCCTGTTCCGGGGTGCCCGCGCGGACCGCCCGGCCGGCACCCTGTCGGGCGGGGAACGCTTCCGCGCGGCGCTGGCGGCCCTGCTGCTGGCGGAGCCGGCTCCGCAGCTGCTGATGCTGGACGAACCGACGAACAATCTGGACCTGGCGAGCGTACGGCAGCTGGCGGGCGCGCTGGAGTCGTACGAGGGCGCGCTCGTGGTGGCGAGCCACGACGTGCCGTTCCTGGAGTCGATCGGCATCACGCGATGGCTGCTGCTCGACGGCGACCTCCGGCCGACCACGGCGGAGGAGGTCCGGGAGTCCCTGTGGCACGAGTGATGCCCGAAGGCCGACCCGCCTGACAGAGGCAGACCAGGGGCCGGGGATCGGAGAACCGGGGATCGGAGAACCGGGGACCGGGGCACCGGACGACCGGAGGCCGGGGGTCCGGAGGCAGCGCCTACCGGACCCCCGACCTCCGCCATTCCCTCCTCCGGGGGACGCCCAAGGCATCGATTCGGCGTCAATCCGGCAAAGTCGAACCACCCCTGCGCATGACTTTCAGCCGCAGCACGCCCTCAAACGGCTCCTCAAACTGCACAGATAACCGGATGTAATCGGACATAGGGACCGGTGGGGCTTGGCTGGCCTTCACGGCGCGCTTAACCTACGGGTTCGTAGGCTACGGAACCGTAGGTAATTCGCTTTGTCCCCAGGAGTACCAGTGACGATCACCTCTCCCCACCTCGGCAGCTCGGAGGCGTGGACCGACGCCAAGCTGCTGTACGCGCTGGAAGAGGTGGTCGAGAAGGAACTCAACCGCCATCTGAAGGTCACCAAGGACTGGATGCCCCACGAGTACGTCCCGTGGAGCGACGGCCGGAACTTCCCGGGCTTCTTCGAGGACGGCGAGGCCTGGGACCCGGAGCAGTCCAAGGTCACCGACATCGGCAAGATCGCGCTGGTCGTGAACCTGCTGACCGAGGACAACCTCCCCAGCTACCACCACGAGATCGCGACGCTCTTCGGCCGCAACGGCGCGTGGGGCACCTGGGTGCACCGCTGGACCGCCGAGGAGGGCCGTCACGGCATCGTGATGCGCGACTACCTGCTCGCCTCCCGCGCCGTGGACCCGGACAAGCTGGAAGCGTTCCGCATGCAGCACATGTCGGAGGGCTTCGAGTCCGACAACCGGCACTCGATGCTGCACTCGGTCGCGTACGTCGCCTTCCAGGAGCTCGCGACCCGCATCTCGCACCGCAACACCGGCCACCAGTCCGGTGACCCGGTCTGCGACCGGATGCTCGCCCGCATCGCGCAGGACGAGAACCTGCACATGGTCTTCTACCGCAACCTGCTGGGCGCGGCCTTCGAGCTCGCCCCGGACCTCACCATGCAGGCCGTGCGGGACGTCGTGGTCAACTTCCGGATGCCCGGACACGGCATGCCCGGCTTCGAGCGCATGGCGGCGCAGATGGCGATCGGCGGGGTCTACAACCTGCGGATCCACCACGACGACGTGCTGAGCCCCGTGATCCGCTTCCTGAAGATCATGGACATCGACGGCCTGGGCCCCGACGGCCAGAAGGCCCAGGAGGAGCTCGGCCTCTTCATGAACGGCCTGGACGGCGAGGCGCGCAAGTTCGACGAGCGCCTGGCCGCCCGCGCGGCACGCATCGCGGCCCGCAAGGCCTGATGCCCACAGGCCCCCGGGCCTGACCGGTTCCCGCTCCCCCGACGGGGAGACGACGATTGCCCTGGCAGAGCCGTGCTCTGCCAGGGTTTTCGCGTCGTGACCTTCCTCCAGGCGGACATCGACCAACTGGCCCGTTTCTCCCGCACCCTCGACTCCTCTCCTCGCTGACCGCTCTGCGGGAGGCCCGCACCGCGCTGAGACGCGCTCGCGCGCAGGGTGGGTCGGTGCGGCGGAATGGGAGGGCTACGCGGACCTGATCAGTCGCGCGGGCGCAGCGCGAGGCGTTCGGTTTCCGAGAGGCCGCCCCAGACACCGAAGCGCTCGTCGTTCGCCAGGGCGTACTCCAGGCACGCCGCCCGACCCTCGCAGGCACCGCACAGCCGCTTCGCGTCGCGCAGCGACGAGCCCGGCTCCGGGAAGAAGAATCCCGGGCCCGTCTGGGCGCACAGGGCGAGTTCGTACCAGGCGGGGGCAGCGGCGGTCGTCGTCCGCTCACTCGTGTTCATCGACATGCGCCGAGACTGTCCGCCACCGATGGACGTCCTATCAACACCTGATCAACAAGCGTTCATGCGCCCCGGTGTTCACATCTCCGAGCATCGCACCCGCCACTGACAGCGGCCGCTCCACAGAGTGAACGACCGTGCGTTCGTTAAGATGGGCCCTATGGCAGACGGACGCGTGGAGCGCGGCAACCAGACGCGGCGGACCGTCCTCGAGCGCACCATGAGCATCGCCTCGGTGGACGGCCTGGAGGGCCTGTCGCTGGGGAAGATCGCCACGGATCTGGGCTTGAGCAAGAGCGGAGTGTTCGCGCTCTTCGGCTCGAAGGAGGACCTGCAACTCGCCACCGTCCGCGCCGCCGTGGACGTGTTCATGGACGTGGTCGTGCGGCCCGTGCGCAGGGAGCCGGCCGGTCTGGCCAAGGTCTGGCGGGTGTGCGGGCTCTGGATGGACTACTCCAGGGACCGGACCTTCCCCGGCGGCTGCTTCTTCTACGCGGCCGCGGCGGAGTTCGACTCGCGTCCCGGCCCCGTGCACGACGAGATCGCCAAGGCCCGGTCCGACTGGACGCGGTACATCGAGCGCCTCCTGGACGAGGCGCGGCTGACGGGCGGGTTCCGGGCGGGGACGGACGCGGCGGAGGTGCCGCAGCTGGCCTTCGAGATCATCGCGCTGATGGAGCTGGCCAACGCGCATTCCGTGCTGCACGAGGACCCGGTGGCCTACGAGCGGGCCGCGCGCGGGGTACTGGCCCGGCTCCGTGCGGTGGCGGCCGATCCGGACGCCCTCCCGGACCGGCCGGCCGCCACTGCTCCCGTCGACTCCCCCGGCTAGGACGGCGCGACCGCCGGGGCCGTCACGAAGTCCACCGCGGCGGTGATGACCTGCGGGTCGGCGAGGATGCGGCGGTGGCCCAGGCCCCGGGTCTCGATCAGCCGGGCCCGGTTGCCGTACGCGGCGGCGATGCCGCGGGACTGGGACGGGGTCGCCATGTCGTCGTCGGCGTCGTGCACCAGGAGGATCTCCGCCGGCACTTCCTCGGGGTTGCGACGGGCGTCGAGGCGGGGCCAGATGCCGGGCTCGTCGGAGAAGAGGCGGCGCTGGATGTGGTGGCGCAGCGCGCGCTCGACGGCCGGGCCCACGCCGAAGTTCCGGCGGAACTGCGCCATCAGGTAGTCGAAGTCGGCGATCCCCCCGATGCCGACGATCCGGTCCGCGGGGATGCCGTCCCGCAGGGTGAAGAACGTGGTGAGCACCCCGAAGGAGTGGGCCACGACGGCCGAGAAGTCGCCGTGCTCCGCGTGCAGTCGGCGGATGATCTCGCGCTGCCTGCGGATCGTGGTGGCGCGGCCGCCGGATTCGCCGTGACCGGGGGCGTCGAAGGAGACGACGGTGCGGCCCTGGGCACGGAGCGCGGTGATGAAACCGGCGAGCCGCGAGGCGCGCGAGGTCCAGCCGTGCACCACCAGCACGGGCCGGTCGCCGTCTCCCCAGCGGTACGTGGTGACGGGTATGCCGTCCACGGTGAGCCGGCCGGTCACCGCCCCGGCCATCACCTCCGCCTCCTCGGGACGGAGCCGGGGGCGGCCGATGGGCCGGACGAACAGCGCGAACGCCGCCCGCCCGGCCAGGGCTGGGGCGACGCGGGCGCCGAGGGTGAGGGAGGTGCTCAGGAGTGAAGCCATGGGGTGCATGCCCGGTTCTCCGAAATCTCCTCAACTGGCCAACGGCCAGAGGGCTCGCCCAGGCCGGAGGGCATGGGCAGGATGACGGGCAAAATATTAGCACGATCGTTCGTGTTGTTTTTAGTCCGGACAGCGACGCCCTGCGGCGCGAGGGGCTACTCAACCCCGCCGTCAGGCGGTGCGCCGCCAGGCGCGGCCCGTGCGCGGGATTGACCCGCGCCAGCAGCGGGTGGCCGTCGGCCGCCGGATCGTGCGGACCGTCCGATACGTCGGGTAGCCGTCCGGCAGTTGCCGCGCGGTCGCCCCGAACGGGATGAGCGGTCCGTCGACGTCGAGGAAGAGCAGGGGCGTGGTGCGAGACGGTATGTCCGTCGGTCAGTCCTCCTGTTTGGCCCGGCTGGGCTGGACCCGTTTGGGTTCGCCCGGCATCTTCGGGTAGTCCGGCGGATAGGGCATGTCACCCAG
Organism: Streptomyces sp. NBC_01551; assembly: GCF_026339935.1. Taxonomy (NCBI): domain Bacteria; kingdom Bacillati; phylum Actinomycetota; class Actinomycetes; order Kitasatosporales; family Streptomycetaceae; genus Streptomyces; species Streptomyces sp. NBC_01551. The sequence continues at coordinate 5,610,911 of NZ_JAPEPX010000001.1, read as the reverse complement.
GCCGTGGTCGTGTTCGTGCCGGTCCGCGAGTTCCAGTACGGCGTCCAGCTCGAAGGCGTGCTCGTCCATGTCCGCGTGCAGGTCGCCGAGCTCGGCGAAGCGCGCCGGCATCGTGACGATGTCGAAGTCTCCCGGCTCGGCGTCGTCCACCTCGTCCCAGCGCAGGGGCGCCGACACCGGGGCGTGCGGGCGGGGTCGGACCGAGTAGGCGGAGGCGATGGTGCGGTCGCGCGCGGTCTGGTTGTAGTCGACGAAGATCCGCTCGCCGCGCTCCTCCTTCCACCAGGCCGTGGTGACCTTGCCCGGCATCCGTCGCTCCAGTTCCCGGCCGAGGGCGATCGCGCACCGCCGGACCTCGGTGAAGGTCCAGCGCGGGGCGATCGGCACGAAGACGTGCAGGCCCCGGCCGCCGGAGGTCTTGGGCCAGCCGCGCAGTCCCAACTCGTCCAGCACCGTCCGCAGTTCGTGGGCCGCAGCCACCGCGTGGTGGTAGTCGGTACCCGGTTGCGGGTCCAGGTCGATGCGCAGTTCGTCGGGGCGGTCGGTGTCATCGCGGCGCACCGGCCAGGGGTGGAAGGTGAGGCAGCCCAGGTTGGCGGCCCACAGGACGGCGGCCGGCTCGGTCGGGCAGATCTCGTCGGCCGTGCGCCCGCTCGGGAAGGCGATGTGGGCGGTCGGAATCCAGTCGGGCAGGTTCTTGGGCGCCCGCTTCTGGAAGAAGGACTCCCCCTCCACCCCGTCCGGGTAGCGCTCCAGGGTCGTGGGGCGGTTGCGCAGGGCCCGGGTGATGCCGGGCGCGACCGCCAGGTAGTACTCGGCCACGTCCCTCTTGGTGAGCCCGCGCTCGGGGAAGTAGACCTTGTCCGGGTTGGACAGTCGCACCGTCCGCCCTCCGGCGTCGAGCTCGATCGCATTACCGGCAGCACCCATGTGCGCCACGGTAGGCGGGCGCGGCCCGGCGCGCATACCGGGCGGGTCCGGATGTACCGCCGCAGAATCTCAAGTATGGATCTGCCGGTGATGCCCCCTGTGAAGCCGATGCTAGCCAAGTCCGTGACCAAGATCCCGCCGGGCATGCAGTACGAGGCCAAGTGGGACGGCTTCCGGGCCATCGTCCACCGCGACGGCGACGAGGTCGAGATCGGCAGCCGCACCGGGAAGAGCCTGACCCGGTACTTCCCCGAGCTGGTGGTGGCACTGAAGGAGAACCTGCCCGCCCGCTGCGTGGTGGACGGCGAGATCGTCATCGTGCAGGGCGGGCGGCTCGACTTCGACCGGCTGACCGAGCGGATCCACCCCGCCGCCTCCCGCGTGAAGATGCTCGCCGAGACGACCCCGGCCAGCTTCGTCGCCTTCGATCTGCTCGCGCTCGGCGACGAGGCACTCCTCGACACTCCGCTCGCGGACCGCCGCGACACCCTCTCCCAAGCCCTTTCCACCGCTCGGCCCCCCGTTCATCTCGCGCCCGCGACCACCGACCCCGCGCTCGCGCAAGAATGGTTCGAGCGGTTCGAGGGCGCCGGGCTCGACGGGGTGATCGCCAAACCCCTCGATCTCCCCTACCGGCCCGATGCCCGACTCATGTTCAAGATCAAGCACGAGCGTACGGCCGACGTCGTCGTCGCGGGTTTCCGTTTCCACAAGAGCGGTCCGATTGTCGGATCATTGCTGCTCGGGCTGCTCGACGGGCACGGCGCCCTCCAGCACGTGGGCGTCTGCGCCGCCTTCCCCATGAAGCGCCGCGCCGAACTGGTGGACGAGCTCGAACCGCTGCGGATGGCGGATCCCGAAGGGCACCCCTGGGCCGCCTGGGCCGAGGAGTCCGCGCACGAGAGCGCCCGGCTGCCGGGTGCGCAGAGCCGCTGGACCGGCAAGAAGGACCTGTCCTGGGTACCGCTGCGCCCCGAGCGGGTCTGCGAGGTCGCGTACGACCACATGGAGGGCGACCGCTTCCGCCACACCGCCCAGTTCCGCCGCTGGAGGCCCGACCGGGCGCCGGAGAGCTGTACGTACGAGCAGCTGGAGGAGGCCGTCGGCTACGACCTCGCCGACGTGCTCGGCCGGACGGAGTGACCGCCCGGCCGAGCACGTCGGCGAGGGAGGACCGCCGGCCGGGCGGTCCGGCTTGGCCAGGTCGGCGAGGTCGGCCTGGTCAGCCCGTCGGCCCCGTCAGCCCGTTCGGCCCGTTCAGCCCGTTCAGCCCGTTCAGCCCGTTCAGCCCGTTCAGCCCGTTCAGCCCGTCGTCAGCTTCTCCCACTCCGCCCGGTCCGGCCCCACCGCGTTCGGCGCGTAGTCCGGCCGGGCGGCCAGCCAGCGCGCCACCCGGGTCCTGACCTGCGGATCCGCGTACGCCCGCTCCGGCGGTTCGGCCAGGTGACGGACCCTGGCCCGCGCGCGCATCACCTCGGGGTCCTCCAGCGCGCAGTCGAAGAGGGCGGCCACCTCGCGCGCCGTCCCCGTCCGCCCGGCCCGGGTCGCGAAGCGCTCGCCGATGGCCCCGTCGGCGACGACCTGGTAGTCGAACCACGGCTTCAGGGTGCGCACCGCCCAGTCGTGGTACTCGGTGGCGAAGCGGGCCGACCCCGGGTCCTGGCCGGCGGTACGGGCCACCCTGCGCGCGGCCCACAGGGCGAGCGAGGTGCCCTGCCCCAGGGTCGGGTTGGTGTGGGCGATGGCGTCCCCGACGGGCACCAGCCCGTTGACCACCGGGCCCCGCTCGTCGACCAGCGAGCTCCAACGGTTGTCCAGGCTCGCCGTCGCCAGTACGTCGGACAGCGGCTCGGCGCCCAGCTCCAGCCAGGCCGCGCCGGGCGGGAAGGCCCGCGCCGCGGCCTCGAAGACGGCCGGGTGGCGCAGCGCGGAGCGCGTGGTGTCCTCCGTGTGCACGAACAGGGTGACCGCGAACACCCGGTTGTCGGCCGGGAAGACCGCGCAGCCCGCGAAGGCGCCGCCGGTCACCGTCCAGGGCCGGCGCGGGCCCTCGTCCAGCCCTTCCGGCAGCCGGTACCAGCGGCAGAAGTACGCGAGCCCCGTGCGGTGCCGCTCCACGACGGCCGGCCGGCAGCCCGCCGCGGCGAGCCAGCGCTCGACGCCACCGCGCCGCCCGCCCGCGTCCACGACCAGGTCCCCCTCGTACGCCCCGGCCGATGTGGTCACGCCGGTCACGCGGATGCCGGGGGTGGCGGTGATTCCGGTGACCGGTTCCCCATACCGCGCGACCACGCCCGGTTCGCCGCGCAGGGCCGTGGCCAGGGCACTCTCCAGCAGGATCCGCCGCGCCTGCAGCATGACCAGGTCCTCGTCGCCGGGGCGCGCGGGCGGTCGTACGTCGAACCAGTCCAGCTCGTGGCGCTCGCGGGCACCGAGCCGGAGCATCTCCGCGTGGACGTCGGGCAGATCGTCGCGCAGCACGTTGCGGGCCGCGCCGAGCAGCGCGTGCGGCTGGGTGGCCTGCGGGACGGCCGGGCGGCGCCAGCCGAAGAAGTCGCGGTCCAGCGCGGTGCCGGGGGCCCGGGTGTCCCGTTCGAAGAGTTCGGCGGTGTGTCCGTGGCGCGCCGCGAGCAGCGCGGTGGCCAGCCCTCCGACCCCTCCGCCGACAACCAGCACATGTGCCATTGCGCCCCCCTGAGCCGACCAGCCGATGAGTCGATGAGTCGATGCTGTGATACGCCGATGCGCGAATGCGTCGATGCGTCGAGCCGCTGCGTCGGCGAGCCGCCGACGTGACGCGTCGTACGACGATCACACCGCCCAAAGCCTGCGCGGGTAGGACCTGACCGAAACCCGCACACATGTCCGATAGCGGGCTGTCGGGCTCGCGGCTAGCCCGTCGGGCCCGTGGCGCGGTGGGCTTCGAGCGCGCTCCGCGTCTCCGCCGCGACCAGGTCGGTGTTGATGGCCACCGCCGCGTGCACGCCCTGGGCGGCCGCGCCGGCCAGCTGTTCCATCGGCGCGGTCACATTGCCGGCCGCCCACACCCCGGCGAGGGCGGTGGCGCCGGTGGCCGGATCGGACTCCACGCAGGTGCCGACCACATGGCCGTCCCGCACCAGGTCGGTGGCGGGCAGGCCGAGGCTGGTCAGCACCCCGGACCGGGCGGTGAAGCGCGGGGCCACGATCAGCGCCCGGCACCCGACGCTAGCGCCGCCGGCCAGGGTCACCCCGGTCAGCCGGTCCTCGGCGACGCTCAGGCCGGTCACCTCGCCCGCCACCACCTCGACGCCCCGGGCGGCCAACAGCTCCCGGTCCTCGTCGGTGAGACGCCAGGTGTGGGACAGCAACGTCACCTGTGAGCTCCACTGCCGCCAGAGCTGCGCCTGGTGAACGGAGACCGGCCCGGTGGCCAGTACGGCCAAGGGAAGGTCGCGGACCTCCCAGCCGTGGCAGTACGGGCAGTGCAGCACGTCCCGCCCCCAGCGCGCCCCGAGACCGGGCAGCGCGGGAAGCTCGTCCACCAGGCCGGTGGCGACCAGCAGCCGCCCGGCCCGGACGGCGGAGCCGTCTGCGCAGCGGACGAGGAAGCCCCCGCCCGGCAGGCGATCGGCCGCGATGGCCGTACCGGCCGCCCCGGACCGGATCTCGGCGCCGTACCCGGCCACCTCCGCCCGGCCGCGGGCCAGCAGGTCCGCCGGGCTCGCGCCGTCGTGGCCGAGGTAGCCGTGCAGGTGCGCGGCGGGGGCGTTGCGCGGGCTGCCGGAGTCCAGTACGAGCACCGAGCGGCGGGCCCGGGCGAGGGTCAGGGCGCCCGCGAGGCCGGCGGCGCCGCCGCCGATGACCGCCACGTCTACGGGGGTGTCTGCCTCTGCGTGCGGCCTTGCGTGCGGCCTTGTGTGCGGCTGTGTGTCCGGCCCTGCGTCCAGCCGGGTGTCCGGTTCTGCGAGCTCTGCGTCGGAGTGCCTCGTCATCGCGTTGTCCATACCCGTGAGGGTGTGCCGGAGGGGCGCCTCTTGACAAATGGACTTGCCGAACCGGCAAATGGAGGCATGGTCACCCCCGAGCAGGACGAAGAGCTGGCGGACGTGCTCACCGCCGTGGGCCCGCGGTTGCGGGCGCTGCGCCGGCAGCGCGGCACCACGCTGGCCCAGCTCAGCGAGATCACCGGAATCTCGCTCTCCACGCTGTCCCGGCTGGAGTCCGGGCAGCGCCGCCCGACTCTGGAACTGCTGCTTCCGCTGGCCAAGGCGCACCGGGTGGCGCTCGACGAGCTCGTCGGCGCGCCGGAGACCGGCGATCCGCGGATCCGGCCGCGGCCGTTCGTCCGGCACGGCAGCACGTACGTGCCGCTCACGCGCCACTTCGGCGGGGTGCACGCCTTCAAGACGATCATGCCGGCGGCCGAAGCGTCGGCGCCGCTGCCCGAGCTGCGGGTGCACGAGGGCTACGAGTGGCTGTACGTGTTGTCCGGGCGGGTACGGCTGCTGCTGGGCGAGCACGACCTGGTGCTCACCAGCGGGGAGGTGGCCGAGTTCGACACCCGGACCCCGCACGCGTTCTTCAATCCGGGGCCGCAGCCGGCGGAGTTCCTCAGCCTGTTCGGGCCGCAGGGCGAGCGCATTCACGTACGGGCGAGGCCGCGGGGCGGCGCCGCCGACTCAGCACAATCCTGAGGGGAAGGACCCTGATGACCAGCTCCGACAACCTCCCTGCCGTGCGAGCGGTGCCGAAGCCGAATGCCGTGGTCGGCGTCGGGCTCATCGTGGTGGGGCCGGACGGGCGGATCCTGCTCGGCCAGGCCCACGACGGGCGTTGGGAACTGCCCGGCGGGAAGGTGGACCCCGGGGAGGGGTTCGAGCAGGCCGCGGCGCGGGAGCTCGCCGAGGAGACGGATCTGCGGGTGGCGCCGGAGGGCGTTTCGGTGTTCACCGTTCAGCTGGCGCCGGACGCGGGCGATGTCACGCGGCTGACTGCGGGGGCGGTGACGCGGGGCGCGGAGGGGGAGGCCGTGGTGACGGAGCCGCACAAGATCGTGCGGTGGGAGTGGTTCGGGGAGGGCGAGATTCCTTCGGCGTTGTACGCGCCGTCGGCGGCGGTCTTGCGGGCGTGGCGGCCGGGGCTGGCGGGGCCGACGGCCGCGCCTTCGTACGACTACCCGACCGGCGGTGCCTGAGCTGCCGCCGGGAGGGGCGGTTGCCGCTGCGCGGAGCCACTCCCCGCCCCGCCCTTCCACCGTTCCCCGGACCATGCCCGGACCCCGCGCCTCAATCGCCGGCGAGGCTGAATCGGCCCGCCCGGCCCGGGCACGGCCCCGGGAAAACGCGAACGCCCACCTCCCGGGCCCGCCCGAACCCGCGCCTCAAACGCCGGCGAGGCCGGAGTTGCCGCCCCAACCGCTGGGCCGAGCCGGGCTGGGCTGGGGCGTGTCGTCAGGAGCCCGCAGGGACGATCCCGGCTTCAATCGGGCGCACGCGGCCAGAGGCGGCAGCAGCAGCCGGGTGGGCAGTCGGGGGCGGCCCTGGTGGCTACGGGCGTGGCTGTGGGGTTTGGGCGAAGTGGCCCTCCCTGAGGTCTTCCGCCAGCAGGCGTTTCGCGATCGAGTCCGTCGCCACGCGGAGTTCCGCGCTGCTCGGGCGGCCCCGGTCCTTCTCCAGCTTGTCCCCCAGCCACTCGGCCCACGCGTGCGAGATGACCCGCGCCTCCCGCACCCCCGCCGGGGTCTGCGTGAAGTATCCGTTCTCGCGCGTCAGGTACCCCTCCTCCAGCATCCGGTCGAACACCGGCAGCAGCACCTCCGGCGGCACCGACCGCCGCGTCGCGATCACGCCGAGGCTCGCGTGCCCGACCGTCCGGGTCAGCAGGTCCACCTGCATCACCGCCCACGCGCCCGCGATGTCCAGCCGGGTGTCCGAGCCGTTCACGATCTCCCGCGCCTCGTCCGGCCCCATGTTCCGTACGAGCTTGCCCACCGCCAGTTCCAGCAGCTTCGCCGGATCCGCCGAGGTGGTGGCCGGCGAGGTGAAGCCGTCGATGTCCGTCGACCCGGCCCGCGCGCTGTCGCGCAGCTTGACCTGCTTGAGGAAGAGCGCGACGACGAACCCGACGACCGCCACCGGCACCGTCCACAGGAACACCGTGTGCAGCGCGTCCGCGTACGCGTCGATGATCGGCCCGGCGGTCCGCGCATCGAGCCCATGCACTCCTTGGGGACTCGACGCGGCCTTCGCCAGTTGCACCGGGTCCTGCCCCGTCAGCCGGGCGGCCTCCGCGACGCCCGACCTCAGCGCGGGTCCCAGGCTGTTGGCGTAGATGGTCCCGAAGACCGCGGTCCCGAACGCGCTGCCGAGCGTACGGAAGAAGGTGACCCCGGAGGTGGCCGTTCCGAGGTCGGCGTAGTGCACGGTGTTCTGCACGGCGATCGTCAGCACCTGCATGGACAGGCCGATGCCCGTGCCCAGCACGAACATGTACAGGGACTCCAGCCAGGCGCTTGTCCCGGGCCGCATCGTCGACAGCAGGTACAGGCCGACGGCCATGACCGCGCAGCCCACAATGGGGAAGATCCGGTACTGGCCGGTCTTGCTGGTGACGTTGCCGCTGAAGACGGAGGCGATCAGCAGGCCGAAGACCAGTGGCAGCGTCCGTACGCCCGAGACGGTGGCCGAATCCCCGTCCACGTACTGGAGGTACGTCGGCAGGAAGGTCATCGCGCCGAGCATCGCGAACCCGACGACGAAGCTCAGCACGGAACACACCGCGAAGACCGGATTCCGGAACAGCCGCATCGGCAGCATCGGCTCCGCGGCCCGCGTCTCGACCAGGCAGAAGAGCGCCAGCGCGACCACGCCGGCCACGAACAGGCCGATGATCACCGGCGAGCCCCAGGCGTACTGGTTCCCGCCCCAGCTGGTGGCCAGGATCAGCGCGCTGGAGCCGATCGCGACCATCGTGATGCCCAGGTAGTCGATGACCGGCTTGCCCCCGGCCCGCACCGACGGGATCGTCCGGGCGGCCGCGATGACGACGAGGATCGCGATCGGGACATTGACGTAGAAGCACCAGCGCCAGGTCAGCTGGTCGGTGAACAGCCCGCCCAGCAGCGGCCCGATCACGGTGGCGACGCCGAAGACGGCGCCGATCAGGCCCTGGTACTTGCCGCGTTCGCGCAGCGGAACCACGTCGGCGATCAGCGCCATCGCGGTGACCATCAGGCCGCCGGCGCCGATGCCCTGCACGCCCCGCCAGACGATCAGGAACGTCATGTTCGCGGACAGGCCGCACAGGAACGAGCCGGTGATGAAGACGATCGCCGAAACCTGGAAGATCAGTTTCCGGCCGAAGAGGTCGCCGAACTTGCCCACCAGTGCCGTCGAGACGGTCTCCGCGAGCAGGTAGGAGGTCACCACCCAGGACATGTGGTCGCCGCCGCCGAGGTCCGCCACGATCGTGGGCAGCGCGGTCCCGACGATCGTCTGGTCGAGTGCCGCGAGCAGCACGCCCAGCATGATCGTGCCGAAGATGACGTTGCGCCGCCTCCGGTCGAGCACGGGAGGCGGCGCGGACGGTGCGGCAGGCGGTCCGGCAGGCGGTCCGGCGGAGGCCTCGGCAGGCGCTGTGGTCACATCTCGCACTCTCACAGCGCCCCCGCCGCCCCGCATGCGGCGCGACGCCGTACGGGTGACCCCCGGCCGCAATCAGCGCAGGTGAGCGAGGCCCGGGTGCTCCGCCGCGTACCCGTCGAGCAGCCGCCGGGCCACGCCCACCGAGTCCACCAGCGGATGCAGCGCGAAGGCCTTGACCGCGTCCGCCCGGGACCCGCTCGCGGCGGCCGCCAGCACCTCCCGCTCGACGGCCTTGACCGAGGTCACCAGCCCCACCGCGTGCAGCGGCAGCGGAGCGACCCCCACCGGGTGCGCGCCGTTGGCGTCGACCAGGCACGGCACCTCGATCACGGCCTCCGCGTCGAGGACCGACAGCGTCGAGCCGTTGCGCACGTTGAGGATCAGCGTGGCGCGCTCGTCGCGGGCGATGGCCCGCATCAGCGCGAGCGCGACCTGCTCGTAGCCGCCCGACTCCAGGTCGCTCTCCTCGCGTTCGCCGACGCCGGCCACCTCGCGGTTCTCGGCCATGTACGTGGCTTCGCGCTCGGCCCGCGTCCGGTCCCAGGCGGCCAGCGCCGCCCCGGGCGGCGCTCCGGGCACTCCGGCCTCGGCGTAGAAGCCGCGCTGCTGGTCGCGCAGGAAGGCGCCGCGCGTCTGCTTGGCCTCCTGGTAGGCCCGTACGGTGTCACGGTTGAAGTAGTAGTAGTGGAGGTACTCGTTCGGGATCGCGCCCAGCGACCGCAGCCACTGAGCGCCGAAGAGCCGCCCCTCCTCGAAGGACTCCAGCGCCACCGGGTCGGCCAGCAGCCGGGGCAGCTCGTCCCGCCCCCCGACGCGCAGCCCGCGCACCCAGCCCAGGTGGTTGAGGCCGACGTAGTCGATCCAGGCGTCCTGCGGGCGGGCGCCGAGCAGCCGGGCGATGCGCCGCCCGAGCCCCACCGGCGAGTCGCAGATCCCGATCACCCGGTCGCCCAGTTCCTCGGCCATCGCCTCGGTGACCAGCCCGGCCGGGTTCGTGAAGTTGATGACCCATGCCTCCGGTGCGATACGCGCGATCGTCCGCGCGATCCCCCGGGCGACCGGAACGGTCCGCAAGCCGTAGGCGATCCCGCCCGCGCCGACCGTCTCCTGCCCCAGCACTCCCTCGGCCAGGGCGATCCGCTCGTCCGCGGCACGCCCCTGAAGGCCGCCGACGCGGATGGCGGAGAAGACGAAGTCGGCCCCGCGCAACGCCTCGTCGAGGTCGGTGGTCGCGGTGACGGCGGGGGCGTCGGCGACCCCGTCGGCCTGGTCGGCGAGCACCCGAGCCATGGTGCTGAGGCGGCCGGGATCCTCGTCGTAGAGCGTCACATGGGACACCCGGCCCTCGGCGCGGTCGCCGAGCAGTGCTCCGTACACGAGCGGTACCCGGAATCCGCCCCCGCCGAGGATGGTCAGCCGCACGCCCCTACCGCCCTTTCAGCCCCACCAGTGCCACGATCAGTGCCACGATCCGCGGCACTCGGCACTCGGCCCCGCGGCGGCACGTTTCCTCACGGCTCCAGTGTCCCCCGCCGGGTCACTCCCCCAGCGGCGGCACGGCGCGCAGCCGGGCCTGTGGCCGGTTCTCGATGCCGGCCCCGCCCCGCACCGGACCCGCGGGCAGGCCCTGCGGCGCCGAGAGGACCAGGGTGATCCGGGTGAGCCCCATGGCCTCCAGCATGCGGCTGGATTCCGCCACCATCCGGCAGCGCACCAGACCCCAGTGCGGGTCGGGGTGGCGCACGGTGCGCACCGCCCCGTCCTGCTCGGCGGCCTCGGACCCGTGGGTGGTCAGCCAGTGCGGCACGCCGTAGCGGTAGGCCGCCTCCATGAACGGGTCGCGGGCCACCTCCTGCCGGATGCTGCGCAGGCCCTCGTCGTCGGGGGACGAGGCCAGCGCGGTCGCGAACTGGGCCAGCAGCGGGACGCACCAGGCCGGTTCGTGGTCCTCCAGCACGGCCGCGGCGTCCGGGTGGAACAGCACGAAGCGCAGGAAGTTGTCGTCCGGGAGGGCGGTCGGGTGCGGGCGCACCGTCTGGAAGAGCTTGTCGAAGGCCGAGTTGGTGAGCGCGACGTCCCAGCGGTGGTCCACCAGGAAGCTCGGGTAGGGCACGGCCTCCATCAGGGCCGCGTAGTCGCACAGGTAGTCCCGCTGGGCGGGGTCCTCGGGCAGCCGGTTCTCCTCGGCCGCGCGCCAGGTCGGCGGGGGGTCGCGGTCGACCATGACGCGGAACAGCCAGAAGCACTGGCGCTCGCTCATCTCCAACGCCTCGGCCAGGGCGAGCAGTTTGCGGTCCGTCCACTCCTTGACGAGGCCGCGTTCCCAGTTTCCGTAGGCGCGCACGCTGATGCGCAGGCGTGCGGCGACGTCTTCCTGGCTCAGCCCCAGCTCCTCGCGGCGCTGGCGCAAAATCTCCTTGCGTCGCTCCGACCGCACTGCGCCTCGTACGGACTCCTCGCCCGCCAGGCGTTCCTCACCGGCTCGGGCGAGGTCATCGGACGGGCCCACCGCTGCGAGATATGGCACCGAGAGCTCCCCCTCCTCACGGTCTGGATCTTCATTTCCGTGTGGCGATCCTGCTACCGACTTCATTCGAGTGTCAACTATTGTGGCAATTCCAGCCTCTTGACAGCTCATTCCCGCCACAGCTGTGGCAAGTTCTGGCCCTAAGGAAGCAGACCGGATAGATTCGACAGGCCGACCACGTGCCCGTACCGACCTCGCGCGATCTAGGAGAACCACTGGTGACAGACGGCTTCCCGGCTCCCGTCGCGGCGGCCAACGTGCCCCTGGCAGCCACCGTCGCACGCGTCGCCGAACTCGCGGGCAAAATGGGCCGCGACCTGAACCAGGTCTTCGACCTGCGACGGCTCTCGGATGCCTCCGGCGTCCCCACGGACGTGGTCAAGACCCTGCTGGACGGCCGCCCGGCCGGCGAACCCGATCTCCAGACCCGCTTCCTCCAGCGCCTCGACCTGCTGCGCCGGACCCGGGTCAAGCCCAACGGCCGCCGCTACACGCAGCAGGAGATCGCGGACGGCGCCGGCATGTCCCGGCAGCAGGCGGGCGCCCTGATCAACGGCGACCGCCGCCCCACGATGGAGCACTGCGACGCCATCCAGCGCTTCTTCGGGGTACACGCGGGCTTCCTCACCGCCCACGACGCCGACGCCCTCACCGACGCGCTCCAGCGCACCGAGCAGCAGCTGCTCCAGGACTTCGCGGGGCGCGAACGTCAGACCGCCCCCGCCGCGCCCGCTTCGGCGGGCGATCCGCTGGCAAGACTCCTCCAGAACCACGGTGTACGGGGCATCGCCTGGCGCGCCGCCCAACTGCCCAGTGACAAGCACCGGGACAAGGTGACCGAATGGCTGGACATGCTGCTCGAAAGCGTCAAACCGAACGAATAGGGACCCAGTCGAAAGTCTGGGTCTGATCCTTGAATCCTGATCCGGATCCGCGCCGACGGGGAGAACGGTGAGCATAGGCAGAGCGCAGCGGCGGTTGTGCGGGGAGCTGGTGGACGGCATCAAGCTGACCGCCCCCGTGGAACCTGTGGACCTCTACGCCGCCCTCTGCGAGGGCATGAGCAGACACCGCGGCCGCCGGGTGGACTTCCGGATGGCGGCGTTCCCTCCCGGAACGGCCAGCGGTCTGTGGCTCGACATGGCGGACCGCGATCTCGTCGTCATCGAAGAGCGCACGGCACCGGACCACCAACTGGTGATCCTCGGGCACGAGCTGTGGCACATGAAGGCGGGCCACTGCAGCCACCACGTCGACGGCGCCGCCGTCGCCGCCCGGCTGCTCTCCGACGGGGCCGACCTCGGCGAGACGGTCCGCCGCGTCGCCGCGCGCACCCGCGCCGACGTCACGGAGGAGACCGAGGCCGAGTCCTTCGGCTTACTGCTGGGCAGCCGGTGCCGGAGCTGGCTGGCCGGATCCGCGGGCCACCGGGCGCCGGCCCAGCGCGACCAGCTGGCCGGCCGGATCGAGACCTCGCTCGGCTACCGGGGGCACAGGACCGAACGTTGAACGGACAGGACTACTACATCCCGGCGGCCGCGATGGCGGTCTCGCTGGCCTGCAAGCTGCCGGCGCTGCGCAACAGCTGGCGGGATCCGCTCCAGCGTTCGGTCTGTCTCCTGCTCGTCCTCGCCACGGCGGTGTTCACCTTCGCTGCCCCGCCCACCATCGGGGCCGTCAACCGCCTCACCGGCATCCCGAACTTCTCGGCCCCGCTCGTCTACTGCCTGATGACCCTGTTCAGCGCCTCCTGCCTGGTGCTGATCGTCAACTGGCGGGGCGGGCCGCCGGAGGAGACCCGGCGGTTCTCCCGGCGCTGGATCGTCGGCTACTCGGCCGTCGCCGCCGTGCTCGTCGTCCTGTTCATGCTCGGCGACGCCCCCGACGAGCGGCTGCGCGACTTCGACACGTACTACGCGAACACCCCGTACATCCAGATCCTGATCGCGCTCTACCTGCTGGCCCACAGCGTCGCGGCGCTCACGATGTCGGCGATGTGCTGGCGCTGGTCCCTCCAGGTGCACGGATGGCTGCGCGTCGGCCTGATGATCATCGTGTCCGGGTACGGGTGCAGCCTCGCCTACGACGCCACCAAGTTCACCGCGGTCGTCGCCCGCTGGAGCGGGCACGACCTGGACGACCTGAGCACCTTCGTCGCCCCGCCGCTCGCCTCGGCGGGCGCGCTCGTGAGCGCCGTCGGGTTCGTCCTCCCGCTGGTCTGCCAGCGGCTCGGGGACAGCTGGCAGACCTGGACGACGTACCGCAGGCTCGGCGCGCTCTGGCAGGAGGTGCGCAGCGCCGCTCCCGCCGGCACCCCGGCCGTGCGGATGTCCTGGTGGACCCCGGCCGAGATCCGGGTGATCCAGCGGGAGTCGGACATCCACGACGGGTTCCTGCACCTGGGCCCGTACTTCGACAAGGACCACCGGGACAGCGCCTACGGGCGCGCCCTCGCGGACGGTTCGGACGAGGAGACGGCCCGCGCGATCGCCGACGCCGCGATGGTCGCGGCCGCCGTGCGGGCGCGCTCCGCGGACCCCGAGGGCGAGGCGATCGACGCCGTCGAGGGCGGCGACGTGCCGGACACCGCCGCCGGGCCGCGCGATCTCGTACGGATCTCCCACGCGCTGCGGCATTCGCCGCTGGTGGCTGCGGTCCGGCGGCAGTCGGCAGCGCTGTCGGGCTGAGCGCCCTGCCCCCACCGCCGATCAGCGGGCGGCGGTGACCGTCAGCGTCGGGAACAGGTCCTCGAACGGCTCCGCCGAATCGATTCCGTTCCGGCCGTAGGGAGCGTCGAAGCTCCACACCATGAACAGCAGGAACACGATCAGCGCGCTGAACAGCCCGGCGAGCAGCAGCTCCCGCCCAGACCGGCGGATCTGCAGGGTGAAGATCAGCCCGACGGTCACCACCCCGCCGACCAGCAGCCCCACCCACACCACGCTCGGCAGCGTGGACTCCGAGCTCTGCGTGCGCGAGTGCCGGGCGTCGTCGGCGGCGGCGATGTGGTCCAGCAGCGGCTGGTACGCCTGCGCCTGGAGTTCGCTGGTGGGGCTCGCGTGGGTGACATCGGTGCGCAGCTTGGCCAGCAGGCCGGCGCCCTCGGCGGACGCGGCCTCGCCGGAGGTCAGCCGCGGCCAGTCCACGTTGACGGTGTGGGAGACGTACGCGCCCACCTCGTCCCGGATCCGGTCGCGGACGGGGGCCGGGTAGACGTCGGCGCGCTGGGTGACCTCGTACAGCGCCTGGGCCTCGCGGCGCACGCCGTCCTCGGCGGAGCCGCGCGCCTCCCACACGCCGGCGATGGCCAGGCCCAGGACGATCGCGTAGACCACGCCGACCATCATCGTCATGTACTCGATGACGTCGGGGGTTTCGCTGGTGTCCTCGTCTTCGGCGACCCGGCGGTGCCGGATCGTGGTGAAGGTGAGGACGAGGGCGCAGACGAGCGCCATGGCGATGGCCAGGACCAGCCATTCGGACACGAGGGTTCTCCCGTTTGTGGATCGCAGGTGTGCGGCGTCAGCGCCGGCTCTTGCCGCGGGGGCGGAGCGCGGCGGCCGCGAGGACGGCCGGGGTGGTGACGACGGTCATGAGCATCACGGTGGACATGCCGTCCGGGCCGCGCCGCTCCAGGACTTTCGAGTGGTACGGACGCACGTGGAAGCGGGCGACCGGGGCGACGGCCACCGCCGGCAGGGGCGGAGCGGTGATCTCCCCGGCCTCCGGCGCGGCCACCGCCCGGGGTTGGGGCGCGGGTGCCGGGTTCTGCGCCGCGCCGCCCGGCACGGGGGCGCCGGGCCGGACGGGCACGGCGGCGCGCCCGGGGTGGTGCACGGTCGGCCGCTCGGCGCGGGGCACGGTCACCCTCACCGACGGCCGCGCGGGCGCCGGCGCGGGGGCCGCACGGAGGGCGGCGCGGGCACCGTCGGCGCCGGCGTCGGACCGGGGTCCGGCTCCGGCACCGGCTGCGGCCGCGGCCGCCCGGCGGGCACGCAGGCGTCGGCGGGGCCGGCTGCCGCGGCGGGGCCGGCGCCGGCTGAGGCACCGGCCCCCGCCCCGTCGTCGCCGTACCCCTCGCCCGCGACCGCCACCTGGGCCTGGAGCGGGCAGAGCGCCGCCACCAGGCCCGCCCCGGCGAGGTACTGCCAAGCGGTCGCCACACGTCCTCCCGTTTCCGCCGCAGATGGTGGGGTTCCGTCTGAAGAAACGATCACGACACCCCCTTCGACACGCGGCAGACAGGTCAAGATCCTTGCCCGGGGGGTCACTTTCCGGCCACCGGTGGCGCTACCTTGCCCGGATGGAGCAGTGGGAGCGCTGGGAGCAACGGGTGCAGACGGCCGCGCACCCGGTGGCGTACCGGCTGATGCGGGCGGTCGCGGCGCGCGGCCCGGTGGTGCGGGTGCCCCGGGTCGGGGTGGTGGTGAGCGATGCCCGGCTGGCCCGGGAGGTGCTGACGGACACCTCGGCGTACACGAAGACCGGGCCGGGTGCGGCGGCCGGGCTGTGGGCCCCGGTGCTCGGGACGCGGACGCTGATCACCCTGGAGGGCGCCGAGCACGCGGCGCTGCGCAGGCGTCTGGGCGGGCTGTTCACGCCGGGGCACGTGGCGGCGGTGTGCGAACGGGTGCTGCGGGCTCCGCTCGGGGAGCTGGAGCGGCGGCTGGCGGCGGGCGCGGAGGTGGACCTGGTCCGGGTGGTCCGGGACGGGGCCGGCGAGGTGATCCGCGAGCTGGTCGGACTCCCGCCCGGCGGGGCCGACTTCGCGGAGGCGTCGGCGGTGGTGTCGGCGGTGCGGCTGTGGCGGACCTCGCTGACCGGGCGTCAGACGAAGCGTGCCCGGACGGCGTTGGCCCGGCTGAGCGAGGCGGCGGTGGCCGCGTACCGGGCCGGGGACGAGTCGACGGTGCCGGGGCGGCTGCGCGCGCTGGGGCTGGACGAGACGGAGGCGCGGGGCGCGGTCGGGCTGTTCCTGCTGACCGGCACGGAGACGCTGGTCTCCTTCGTGCCGCGGCTGGTCGCGCTGGCCCACGACACGGGGCGCGGGCCGGACCGGATCACGGACGCGCTGGTGGAGGAGGCGCTGCGGGTGACGTCGCCGACGCCGGTGATGCTGCGGAGCGCGGCCCGGGCGGGCCGGCTCGGGGGCGTCCGGGTCGGGGCCGGGGAGCGGGTGGTGATCGCCACGCTGCTGTGCACGCGGGCGTACGGGCCGTTCGCGCCGGAGCGGGACGCCGCCGGTACGGCCGAGTTGCGCCGGCTCTGGTTCGGGGCTGGCCCGCACTTCTGCCTGGGGATGCCGCTGGCGATGGCGGAGATCCGGGCGGTCGTCGGGGCGCTGCGGGGCTTCCCGGAGCTGACGATAGCGGGGCGACGCCCGGCGCGGGGGGTGCTGATTCCCTCGTACGCCCGCCTCCCGCTGCGCGCCCGCGCGGCCGGCTAGTGCTGTCGAAGTGGCGCCGGTCAGGCCCGGAACCCGGACCGGCGCCGCCGGTTGCGGCCGGCGGCGGGAGGGCGGCCGGATCCCGTGGGGGACCAGTCGCCGCCCCGCAGCCGGCGCGCCTGCCGGGGCGCCGGGTCGGACGGACGGAGCGGCGCGATCAGATCGCGGCCGGGTACGTCGGGTACTCCACGCCGGAGACGTGCTGGACGACCCGGATGACCTGGCACGAGTAGCCGAACTCGTTGTCGTACCAGAGGTAGAGGATCGCGTTGTCGCCGTCGACCTTGGTGGCGCCGGCGTCGACGATCGAGGCGTGGCGCGAGCCGACGAAGTCCATGGAGACGGCGTCGGGGGCGGTCGTGAAGTCGATCTGGCGCTTCAGCGGCGAGTGCAGGGAGACGTCGCGGAGGTAGTCGAGGACCTCCTCGCGCGTGGTCTCGCGGCCCAGGCGCAGGCTGAGGATGGCGATCGAGACGTCCGGGACGGGGACGCGGATCGAGCTGCCGGTGATCGGCGCCTTGAGGTCGGGCAGCGCCTTGGCGACGGCGGAGGCGGCGCCGGTCTCGGTGATGACCATGTTCAGCGGCGCGGAACGGCCGCGGCGGTCGGCCTTGTGGTAATTGTCCAGCAGGTTCTGGTCGTTGGTGAACGAGTGGACGGTCTCCACGTGGCCGCGCAGCACGCCGTACTCGTCGTCCATGGCCTTCAGCGGCGGGACGATCGCGTTGGTGGTGCAGGAGGCGCAGGACAGGATCTGCTCGTCCGGCTTGATCGTGTCGTGGTTGACGCCGTGCACGATGTTCGGGACGTCGCCCTTGCCCGGAGCGGTCAGGACGACCTTGTCGATGCCCGGACGCAGGTGCAGCGAGAGGCCCTCGCGGTCGCGCCACTTGCCGGTGTTGTCGATGAGGATGGCGTCGTTGATGCCGTACGCCGTGTAGTCGATCTCCGACGGGTCGTTCGCGTAGATCACCTTGATGGCGTTGCCGTTGGCGATGATCGTGCTGGTCGCCTCGTCCACGGTGATGGTGCCCTGGAACTGGCCGTGGATGGAGTCGCGCCGCAGCAGCGAGGCGCGCTTGACGAGGTCCGCCTCGCCGCCGCCGCGTACGACGATGGCGCGCAGCCGCAGTCCGTTGCCGGAGCCGGCCTTCTCGATGAGCAGGCGGGCGACGAGGCGGCCGATGCGGCCGAAGCCGTAGAGCACGACGTCGCGCGGCTTGCAGCGCTCGATCTTGTTGTCACCCGTGGCGCCGGAGACGGCCTCGGCGGTGAACTCCGCGACCGACAGACCGCGGTCGTCGGTCTTGTACTTGGCGGCGAGCATGCCCAGGTCGATCTGGGACGGGCCGAGGTCCAGTGCGGTCAGCGCCTCCAGGAACGGCAGCGTCTCGGTGACCGAGAGCTCACCGCCGGGCATCTGCCGGGCGAACCGGTGGGTCTTGAGAATGCTGACCACCGACTTGTTCACCAAGGAGCGGCTGTGCAGCAGGACGGTGACGTCCCGCTCGCGGTGCAGCTTCCCGATGATCGGGATCATCGACTCCGCGATCTCTTCGCGGTTTTTCCAGTTGGTGAACGAGTCCTCGTTGACAGTCACAGGTTTATCTTTCGAGCTAGGCGGCGCTCATATGCTAACCCCACCGCACTTTGATCCTTCACGCGGTGTGCGTGTGCACCGCCCCTGGGGCTCTGAGCAGGCAATACGGGCTCAGTCGAGCGCCAGGGCAGACCCTGCCGTTCACCCGCCCGGCTCATCCCGCACGCCACGCGCCTCCCGCCGGTCCCATGCTCAAAGCAGCGACCCGCTGCCCCGCGCGGGCGGACCAGGAGGACGGGACGGTGACGCCGGGTGGAAGCGGACAGCAGGGGCGCCCTCGGAGCGCGGGTGGACGCCCTCATGGAGGGCCTCCGGGCGGATCTGGAGCGGCTGGCGGCCATCCCCTCGATCGCCTTCCCCGGCCACCCGGCCGAACCGGTCCAGGAGGCGCACGACCTGGTCGTCTCCCTCCTGCGAGAGGCCGGCGTCCCCACCGTCGAGCGCATCGACCTCCCCGGCACGGCCCCGGTGGTCTACGGGGACATACCCCCGCCGGAACCGGACGCCCCGACCGTCCTGCTGTACGGGCACTACGACGTCCAGCCGGCCGGCGACGAGTCCCTCTGGCTCTCCCCGCCCTTCGTCCCGACCCCGGTCCCGGGCGGCCTGCGGGCGCGCGGCATCGCCGACGACAAGTCCAATCTGATCGCGTACCTCGGCATGCTGCGCCTCTACGAGGGCCGCCCGCCCGTCGGGATCAAGCTGGTCGTCGAGGGGCAGGAGGAGTACGGCAGCGTCTTCGACGCGTTCCCGCCCACCGACCCCGCACGGTTCGCCTGCGACGCCATGGTCATCGCCGACCTGGGCAACCTGCGACCCGGCACCCCGACCCTGACCACCGGGCTGCGCGGGGCCTGCGAGGTGATGGTGGAGGTACGCACCCTCGCCGAGCCCCGGCACAGCGGGGAGTTCGGCGGCGCGGCCCCCGACGCCCTGCTGGTCCTCCTGCACGCGCTGGCCACGCTGCACGACGCCCGCGGCGACGTGGCGGTGCCCGGGCTGCGGCGGGAGCCGTGGGAGGGAACGACGTACACCGACGAGGAGTTCCGCGACCTCGCCTCCGTCCACGACGACCTGCCGCTGCTGGGCAGCGGATCCCTGGGCGAACGGCTGTGGAGCGGCCCCGCCATCACCGTCATCGGGCTCGACGCGCCCGGCGTGGAGCAGGCCGCCTCGGCGGTCGTCCCGTACGCCCGGGCCAAGCTGAACCTCCGCTTCCACCCGCTGCAAGACCCGCACGAGGCCCGGGAGCGGCTCGTCGACCACCTGCTCGCGCAGCGCCCGTTCGGCATCCCGCTCACCGTCACGCCGGGGGACACCGGCCCGGGCTTCGAGGCGCGCACGGGCGGTCCCGCGTACCGGGCGGCGCTGACCGCGCTGAAGGAGGCCTGGGGCACGGAGGCCTCGTACGTCGCGACGGGCGGCTCGATCCCGCTGGTGAACGGACTCGCGAAGGCGGCGCCGGAGGCGGAGGTGCTGCTGTTCGGCGCGCAGGACAGCATGTGCAACCTGCACGCGCCCAACGAGCGGGTGCTGCTGTCGGAGCTGCGCAACACGGTGGTGGCGATGGCCGCGTTCCTGCGCGAGTACGCCGCGGACTACCGCGCCGCCCGCCCCGCCCCGGCGCAGGACCCGCGGTGACGACCCCTCCGAGCCCGCCGAGCCCGCCAGGCCCGCCGGCGGCGCCCCCGCCACCCCTGGCGCCCGAGGCGGTGGGACCGCCGCCCCCGGAGAGGAAGTTCGCCTTCCCGAGCGCCCTGACCATCCTGGCCCTGGTCACGGTGGCGGTCTGGCTGCTGGCGTTCCTCGTCCCGGCCGGCCAGTACGACCGCAACGACAGCGGCGCGCCCGTCTCCGGCACCTACCACCGGGTCCCGGACACCCAGAGCTTCACCGACCGCCTGAACGACCTCTTCCTCGCCCCCGTCAACGGCCTCTACGGCATCCAGGACACGACCACCCGCGAGGTCGGCCCGAGCTTCACCGGAGACCTGTACGGCAGCGCGGGCGTCTTCCTCTTCGTCCTCGCCATCGGCGCGTTCATCACCGTCGTCTTCGCCACCGGCGCCCTCGACCGCGGGATCGCCGTCCTCGCCCACCGGCTCCGCGACCGGGGCGCGCTCCTGATCGCCGCCGTGATGACGGTCTTCTCCGTCCTCGGCACCGTGGAGGGCTTCGCCGAGGAGACCCTGGGCTTCTACGGCCTGCTGGTGCCGATGATGCTGGCCCTCGGCTACGACCGGCTCGTCGCGGTCGGCTCCGCCGTGCTCGGCGCGGGCATCGGGGTCCTCTGCTCGACGGTGAACCCGTTCGCGACGGGCGTGGCCTCCTCGGCCGCCGGCATCTCCCTCGGCGACGGCATCGCGCTGCGCGCCGCGATGTGGGTGGTGCTGACCCCCGTCACGATCCTCTACGTCGTCCGGTACGCGCGGCGGGTCCAGAAGGACCCGGCGAAATCCGTGTGCGGGTTCCTGCCGGGCGACCGGGAGCAGCGGGCGACCGACGCGGACGCGGTGGAACCCGAGCTGACCCGCCTGCACAAGACGGTACTGGTCGTGCTCGTCCTGGTGTTCGGCTTCATGATCTTCTCGGTGGTGCCCTGGGCGAGCGCGCTCACCGGCGAGGCGGAAGCGGCCCCGTACGCCTGGGAGCTGGGCTGGTCCTTCCCGGAGCTGTCGGCGCTGTTCATGTGCGCGGCGGTGCTGGTGGGCCTGGTGGCGAGGCTGGGCGAGGCGAAGCTGAGCTCGACGATCATCCAGGGCGCCGCCGACTTCATCTCCCCGGCCCTGGTCATCATGCTGGCGCGCGGGGTCACGGTCATCATGAACAACTCGAAGATCACCGACACCATCCTCCACTCGATCGAGGGCGTGGTCGGGGGCACCTCGTCCGGGCTGTTCGCGGTGATCGTGTTCGTGGTCAACCTGCCGCTGGCCTTCCTGATCCCCTCCACCTCAGGCCACGCCACCCTCGCCATGCCGATCCTGGCCCCGCTCGCCGACTTCGCCGGCGTCTCGCGGGCGCTGGTGGTCACGGCCTGGCAGTCGGCGAGCGGCTGGATGAACCTCTGGGTCCCGACCACCGCCGTCACCATGGGCGGCGTGGCCCTCGCGAAGGTCGGCTACGACAAGTACCTGCGCTTCGTCTGGCCGTTGCTCGCGATCCTGTTCGTGCTGATCTGCGGATTCCTGGTGCTCGGCGCGAACCTCGGCTGATCCCGATCCCGATCCCGATCCCGATCCCGATCCCGATGCTGATCCTGATCCCCTCGGGTACGCCGAAGGGGCGCGACCCCGAAAAAGGTCGCGCCCCTTGGCTCAGCCGAGGATCAGCCCGCCTCGGAACCGCCGAAGCGCTCCCGGTACGACTCCAGGTCCTCGTCGGTGATCTTCGCGAAGAGCACCGGCGGCACGGTGAACGGCGTCCCCGCCGGCACCGAGTCCAGCGACCTGGCCTGCTCCGGGGTCACCCACGTCGCCGTGTCGCCGGCGAGGGCGAACGCGGAGCGCATGGCGCGCGCCGAGGCCGGGATGAACGGCTCGGAGACCACCGAGTAGAGGTGGATGAGGTTCATCGCGGTGCGCAGGGTGAGCGCCGCGCCCTCCAGGTCGGTCTTGACCTCCAGCCAGGGGGCCTTCTCGTCGAGGTAGGCGTTTCCGGCCGACCACAGGGCGCGCAGCGCGGCCGCCGCCTTGCGGTACTGGAGCGACTCCATGTGGCCCTCGTACTCGGCCAGCAGCTCGGCGATCTGCTCGCCCAGCTTGGCTTCGGCCTCGCCGGCCGGGCTGCCCGCCGGGACCTCGTCGCCGAACTTCTTGCGGGAGAAGGTCAGCACGCGGTTGACGAAGTTGCCGAGGGTGCCGCCGAGGTCCTTGTTGACCGTGGCGGTGAAGTGCTCCCACGTGAAGGACGAGTCGTCGGACTCGGGCGCGTTGGCGATGAGGAAGTAGCGCCAGAAGTCGGCCGGCAGGATCTGGAGCGCCTGGTCGGTGAAGACGCCGCGCTTCTGCGAGGTGGAGAACTTGCCGCCGTAGTACGTCAGCCAGTTGAAGGCCTTGACGTAGTCGACCTTCTTCCAGGGCTCGCGGGTGCCGAGCTCGGTGGCCGGGAACATCACCGTGTGGAACGGGACGTTGTCCTTGGCCATGAACTGGGTGTAGCGCACGTCGTCGGCCTCGTACCACCACGACTTGTAGTCGCGGCCCGCCGGGTCGGCGTCCGCCCACTCCTTGGTGGAGGCGATGTACTCGATCGGCGCGTCGAACCAGACGTAGAAGACCTTGCCCTCGGCGGCCAGCTCGGGCCAGGTGTCGGCCGGGACCGGCACGCCCCAGTCGAGGTCGCGGGTGATGGCGCGGTCGTGCAGCCCCTCGGTCAGCCACTTGCGGGCGATCGAGGACGCCAGCTGCGGCCACTCCTCCTCGTGCTCCGCGACCCAGGCCTCGACCTCGTGCTGGAGCTTGGACTGCAGGAGGAAGAGGTGCTTGGTCTCGCGGACCTCCAGCTCCGTGGAGCCGGAGATGGCCGAGCGGGGCTCGATCAGGTCCGTGGGGTCCAGGACGCGGGTGCAGTTCTCGCACTGGTCGCCGCGGGCCTTGTCGTAGCCGCAGTGCGGGCAGGTGCCCTCGACGTAGCGGTCCGGCAGGAAGCGGCCGTCGACCGGCGAGTAGACCTGCCGGATCGCGCGCTCCTCGATGAAGCCGTTCTCCTGGAGCCGGCGCGCGAAGTGCTGGGTGATCTCGCGGTTCTGCGCCGAGGAGCTGCGGCCGAAGTAGTCGAAGGACAGCTCGAAGCCGTCGTAGACCGCCTTCTGGGCGTCGTGGGCCTGCGCGCAGAACTCGGCGACCGAGAGACCGGCCTCCTTGGCGGCGAGTTCGGCGGGGGTGCCGTGCTCGTCGGTGGCGCAGATGTAGAGGACGTCGTGGCCGCGCTGGCGGAGGTACCGGGAGTACACATCCGCCGGAAGCATCGACCCGACCATGTTGCCCAGGTGCTTGATCCCGTTGATGTACGGAAGCGCGCTGGTGATCAGGTGTCGAGCCATCCTCGGATGCTCCATTTCATATATGCGGTTGCGACGTGACGTGACGGATTGTGATGCGGTTCATCGTATCGAACCGCCGAAACGCCGCGCGCCGCATTTCTACGGGTGGACGAACGCAGGGTCAGGCAGGTGGTAACGCAAAAGCGAGGGCAGTGACCTCTCCGTCACGGCCCTCGCAATGGGCCCATGTTACAGGGGGCCCGGCCGCGCCCCGACCGGCGTCCACCGGCCGTCACACGCGAGCGGCATATGCGAATGCCCTGGTTGGGCCGGTGCCTGATCGAAGTCGGTCACGAGTCGATCATCACCGAGCGCAATGCCTCCAGCTTGCTCCTCCGCGCCCCCCGAGTGCGCCCGCGCTGACAGGCTGGCGACGCTGCGCGGAGGGGATGAGGTGGAACGGTGAGCGATGGCGGACCGGAGGAGTCCGGCGGGGCGGTGGGGCTGCCCAGCCGACGGCGGCGGCCGACTCCGATGAGCCAGTGGGGCCCGGCGGCACGCCTGTCCTACTGGGCGTTCCACGCCAACCGGCGGCCCTCGTACATGCGCTTCGCGTACCTGCAGCTGGGTTCCGACGCGGCCGCCGAGGACGCGGTGGACGCCACCTTCGACGCGCTCATGAACGAGTGGCTGCGCATGCTGCACATGGACCGTCTGGACGCCTACGCCTGGACCGTGCTCAAGCAGCGGCTCGCCGACCGGCAGTACCGCCGCAGCCCCTGGCCCCGGCCGATGGACATCAGCGCCTTCGAGGCCGCCCTCAAGGAGGCCCAGGCCGACCGGTACGAGGTGCTGACCGACACCATCCGCTTCTACTCGGCCGTCTCCCGGCTCGCCGAGCGGCAGCGCGACGCCGTCATCCTGCGCTACGGACTCCAGTGCAGCCCCGGGGAGGCGGCCGCCGTGATGGGCGTCGACGAGGCCACGGTCCGCACGCACCTCGGCCAGGCCCACCGGCGACTGGCCCGCCTGCTCGACACGTCCGCGCGATCATGAGGCGGCGAGAGCGGCCCGAGTGGCCCGAGAGCGACGGAACCCCCCGTTCCCTGGCCGACTTCCTGGAACGGGCGGGCGTCCGCGACCGCTACCCGCACTACGACCTCGGCGCGGCCGAGGCCCGCCTGCTGCGCGTCCCGCGGGCGCTCGGCGCGGCCGTCGGGCGCTCCCGCCGCCGCTCCCTCGGGTGGAGCGACCCCGCGCGGGACTGCCCGCTCGACTCCGAGCGGGCCCGGCGCGACCTCAAGGCCGCCTGCCTGGCCGCCGTGTGCGCGCCCGCGGCGGAGGCCGAGCTCGGCTCCTTCGCCGCCGGCGACCACAGCGACCTGGCGGGCGCCGTCGTGTTCGGCTGCCTCCTGCACCTCGCGGGGCTGCGCGAGGGCTCCCGCTTCTGGTGGCAGTTCGCCGCCGGGTCGGGGAGTCCCCGGACCGCGCACGCCGCGTACTGCCTCTTCCTCGACCACTCCCGGCGCGGCGAGCACCACGACGCCCGGATCTGGGCGCGCGAGCTGGGCCGGCGCGGGTTCCGGCCCGGCGGGCACCGCGATCTGCGGGAGGTACGGCTGTGCGCGCAGGCCGCCGTCCTGCGCTACGTCGACCAGCTCGACGATCCCGACGTGGGACCGGTGCCGCTGCCCAGGCCCGGGCTGGCGGGGGTGCTCGGCGCCTTCCACCCGCCCCCGCCGCTGGTGCGGACCGCCGCGGCCCCGGCGGCGCGGCCGGTCCGGCCCGGACCGGACCCGCTGCGGCATCCCGCTCTGACGGCGGCGGCCCGCGCGAGCGTCCCGCGGGGCAGCGGCAGCGAGGCCCTGGCACAGGCACACCGCGCGCTGGCCGTCGTACGGGTACTCGAACGGCACCCGCTGGGGGTTCGGGCCCGCGCGCTGGGGCGGCAGGCGGGGCTCGCCGAGGCGGAGTTGCGGCCGTTGCTGGTGATGCTGCGCGAGGAGGAGTACGCGTACCTGCTGGGCCCGGGCGTCTACGGCCGGGGGCCCGCCCTGGACCAGCTCCGCGCCCCCGGCGGCCGGGGCCTGGCGGCCCGGCTCCAGCGGACCCTGGCCCTGGCCCGGGACAGCGCGGGCGCCGCCGTGTACCTCAGCCGGTACGCGGAGGGCGAGGTGCTGATCACCCAGATGGCCGACGGGCCCGGCACCCCGCCCGTGCGGGAGTGGGTGGACTTCCGGGCGGCCGCGCACGCCAGCGCCGTCGGGAAGTGCCTGCTGACCCAGCTCGACCACGACGGCCGGGCCGACCACGTGGCCCGGCACCGCCCCGCCCGGCTGACCCCGCGCACCATCACCGACAGCCGGGCCCTGTTCAGCGCCCTGGACGCGGTCGCGCCGGGCGCGCCCGTCTTCGACCTGCGCGAGTACTCCCCCGGCGTCGTCTGCTCGGCGGTGCCGATCACCATCGGGAACGCCGCCGGGAGCCTCGCGCTGTCCCTGCCCGTGGCGCACGCGCACCGCCTGCGGCCCGCCACCGAGGCGCTGCGCCGCAAGGCGGTTCCGGTGCTGCTCGCGCTGCTGCTGACGGGCGCGATCCCGCCGGAGGTCCCGGCGGACGCCCCGGTGGCCGTGCCCGCGCTTCCGCAGCCGGGGGGCGTCACCCCGGAGACGCTGCGGCATCTGCGCAGGATGTTCCGTACGCCCCTGGCCCGGGCCACCACCGCGGAGCCGCACGGCCCGCACGGCCCGCACCTGGTCAGCGACCCGGCGTCGGCGGCGGCCTATCTCTTCGACGCCGTCGCGGAGGCGGCGGGCGAGGGGCGCCGCCTCGCGCTGCCGCACACCTTCGCCCCGCTGCGGCCGGGGAGCCTGCCGACCCCGGACGGCCTGGTGGTACTGGGCACCTGAGGGCGGCCGGGTCAGCCCGCCGGCACGAACGAGTCGAGGGCGGTGTCGAAGTGGCTGCGGGCCTCGGCGAGCCTGCCGACGGGCGCGGACACCCAGACGTCGTACATGCGGCCGTTCTCGTCCCAGCAGACGTCGAAGGTGTGGCGGGCGCCCTCGGCGGTGCTGAAGCCGTTCCAGGTGAACTCCCAGAGGGCGGCGGGCAGTCCGTTGTGGGTGGTCGCGACGACGGAGTTGTCGCGGTAACCGGGGTTGGTGGACGCGCCGTTCGCGTCGGAGCGCCGCATCGCGCCGAGCGCGCCGCCGGAGGCCGGCCCGCTCACCTTGATGCCGATGCGGAAGGCCCCGTCCGGGGACACGTAGAAGACGCGGCGGTCGTCGGTGGTCCGCTGGTAGCCGACGGGTACGGCGATGCCGAAGCCCTCCTTGTCGGTCACGTTCCGGTACCCGGCGGGCGCGGGCTTCGCCGTCACGGTGCGGGCCGTCGGCAGCGCGTCCACCGGGGACCTGGTGCCGGCGGGCTTGGCGTCCGCGGTGGGCGGGGTGGCCGCGCCGGGTGCGGCGGCGCTCGGCGTGGGGCCCGCGGCGGGCGAGCCGGACGGAGCGGACGAGGCCGAGGGCGTGGCCGGTGCGTCCGCGACAGTGGCGGGGGCCGGGCGGCCGACCGGTCGCCGAGGTACGAGGTCACGGCCACGGCGCCGACGACCGCCGCGACCACGAGCGCGGCGACCAGCCCCACCCGCAGGGCGGCCGGGCGGGCCGGCCGGGGCTCCGCGGACGCGGGGGCCGCGGGCCGGGCGACGTGCTCGGTCGGTGAGTACCCCACGGCCACCCGGTCGGCCGGGACCGCGCCGGGCGGCTTCACGGCGGACGGCGGGGTCGCGCCCGGGACCCGTTCCATCAGCGGGACCCGCCCGGTGGCCACGTACGCCGAGAGCAGCCGCTCCGCCTCGGCCGCCGCCAGCCGCCGCTCCGGGTCGCGTTCCAGCAGGCCGCGGATGACCGGAACCAGCGGCCCCGCCTGCTCGGGCGGCCGGATCTCGTCGTACACGACGGCGTGCAGCACTCCGCCGAGCGAGTCCCGGTGGAAGGGCGACTCGCCCGTCAGCGCGGCGCAGAGCAGCGCGCCGAGCGACCACAGGTCGCTGGCGGGGCCGGCGGCGGCGCCCTGCATGCGCTCGGGCGAGGTGTACTCGGGCGAGCCGACGAAGGCGCCGGTCTCGCTGATGGTCGTGGACCCGGCGAGGCTGGCGATGCCGAAGTCGGTGAGCACCACCCGGCCGGTGCCCGCCTCCATGAGGACGTTGGCGGGCTTGACGTCGCGGTGCAGGACCCCGCGGGCGTGGGCCGCGCTCAGCGCGCCGAGCAGGGCGAGTCCGGTACGGGCGGTGTCGCCGACGCTCAACGGCCCGTCGGCGGAGAGCCGGTCGGCGAGGGAGCCGCCCTCGACGAGCTCCATCACGATGAAGGGGCGCTCGTCGTCCTCGACCACGTCGTGCACGACCACGACGTGCGGGTGCTTGACCTGCGCGACGGTGCGCGCCTCCCGCAGCGCGCCGGTGGCGGCCTTCTTGCCGCCGTCGACGTGGAGTTCCTTGACGGCGACCGGGCGTCCGAGCAGTTCGTCGGTGGCCCGCCAGACGGTGCCCATGCCGCCCCTGCCCAGCCGCTTCCCCAGGCGGTAACGCCCGGCGATCACGTTGCCGTTGCCCGGCTCGTCCTGCGACACGTTCGCTCCCCCTCGGCCCGTTCAAGTGCCATGATGCCGCACGCGCAGGGGGCCGTGTCCGTGGTGCGCGAGAGTGTCAGCGAACCGCTGAAGTCGGGGGTGGAGCACGGGCGGTCGCCCTAAGATCACGAAGACTTCGCTGACGGCGCTACGGGGGCTGGCATGGAACCCATCACGATCGGCACCCGGCTGGCCTCGGCCGTGATCGGCCCGTTGATCAGGAAGATCTTCGTCGCCGAGGGCCCGGGGGCCGGCCTCGTCGACAAGCCGGTCCGCATTTCCTCGTACGTCTCCTTCCGGGGCGAGAAACGCTCCCTGACCGAGGCGGACGTCAGCGCTCTCGCCGCCGCCCTCGTCCGCCGGGCCGTCGGCGCGGGCGAACGTCCCGTACCGGCCGACGAGGAGCGGGCCGTCGCCGACGCCCTCGCGACCACGCTGCACGCCCTCGGCGACCTCACGCTCACCGATCTGGACGCCGTCCGCCTCGGGCGCGCGGAGTTCGTACGGCAGCTGCGCCGCGCGGGCGGGAACCCCGAGCGCCATCTCGGCGCCGACGCCACGTACTTCTACGAGCGGCTGCTCGACGTCGCCGCCGATCAGATCCTGCACTTCTTCACGCAGCGCTCCACGTTCGTCGCCCGCGCCCTGGTCGAGCAGTCGCGCGGGATGGGCGAGCTGACGGCCAAGACGGACGAGCTGATCCGCCGCGTCCCCCTCCCGGAGGGCGCGGACGCCGCGTTCGAGGCGACGTACCTGCCCTATGTGGCCAAGAAGCACGGCAAACTCACGATCTACGGGATCGATCTCGGCAACTCCCCCACCCGGTGGCCGCTGGACGTGGCGTACCTGAGCCTGGAGGCGGCCCCGGGGGGCGACGCACGGGCGGTGGACGGTCTGCCGGACCCCGACCCCACGGCGCCCTACCGCGGCGCGCTGCGCCATCTGCCCGGGCCGCAGCCCGCGGACCGGGCTCTGGCGCACAGCCCCCGGGTGCTCCTGCGGGGCGAGGCCGGCTCGGGGAAGACCACCCTCGTGCAGTGGCTGGCCGTCACGGCCGCCGGCGGAACCCGGACCGGGCAGCAGCCGGCGTACCTCCGCGACCGCGTCCCCTTCGTCCTCCCGCTGCGCACGCTGACGCGCAACGGCGAGCGGCTGCCCGCGCCGAAGGACTTCCTCGCGGCGACCGACTGCTCGCCGGCGGGGACCCAGCCGGCGGGCTGGGAACACCGCGTCCTCGCGGCGGGACGCGGCCTGATCCTCGTCGACGGCATCGACGAGATCCCCGACGCCGAGCGGGCGCGGGCCCGGCGCTGGCTGCGGGACCTGGTCGACACGTACGACGGCGACAACCGGTGGCTGGTGACCTCCCGGCCGTCGGCCGTGGACCAGGACTGGCTCGCGGAGGACGGGTTCGCCGAGCTGACGCTGTCCGCCATGGGCCCCGCCGACATCGCGACCTTCATCAGGCGCTGGCACGCCGCCGCCCGGGGCACGGGCCGTGACACGGCCGAACGGGACGCCGAACTCGACATGTACGAGGGCCAGCTCCTCGGCGCGGTCCGCACGAAGCCCGACCTCGGCCGGCTGGCGACCAACCCCTTGATGTGCGGGCTGATCTGCGCGCTGCACCGCGACCGGGGCGGCTACCTCCCGCACGGCCGCAAGGACCTCTACGAGGCCGCGCTGTCGATGCTGCTGAGCCGACGCGACCGGGAGCGCGACATGGCGGGTCCCGACCTGCGCGAGGAGCCGCAGCTCGATCTGCTCCAGCGGCTCGCGTACTGGCTGATCAAGAACGGCCGTACCGAGATGGACCGCGCGCGTGCCGAGGACATCGTCGGCCGGGCACTGCCGTCGGTCCCCGAGGCGGCCGCACTGGGCGCCGCCCCGGTGGTCTTCGAGCACTTCCTGCAGCGCAGCGGGCTGCTGCGCGAACCGGCCCCGGGCACGGTGGACTTCGTCCACCGCACCTTCCAGGACTTCCTCGGGGCGCGGGCCGCCGTGGAGGAGGGCGACTTCGGGCTGCTGACCCGGCACGCCGCCGACGACCAGTGGGAGGACGTCATCCGCATGGCGGTCGCCCTCGCCCGCCCCGCGGAACGCGTGGCGATCCTCCGCGACCTGCTGGCCATCGGCGACGCCACCGCCCCCGACCAGCCCACGAAGGCCCGCGTCTACCTCCTGGCGGCGGCCTGCCTGGAACACGCCACGACCCTGGACCCGTCGGTCCGCGAGGCGGTGCAAGCGCGCACGGCCTCCCTGATCCCGCCGAGGAACGAGGAGGGAGCCCGCGCGTTGGCCGAGGTCGGCCCCCTCGTCCTGGACCTCCTCCCGGGCCCGGAGGGCTTGGCCGACACGGACGCGTACCACGTGGTCATCGCCGCCTCACACCTCCAGTCCGACGGCGCCGTCGCCTTCCTGTCCCGGTTCGCCGATCACCCGTCGCTCCCGGTCCGTTCCCAGCTCATGTGGTCGTGGTCGCGCTTCGACACCGCCCGGTACGCCGACGAGGTCATCGCGCGCCTGGACCCGGCCGACCTGGACTACACGGTGACGTCGGACGCGCAGCTGGACCACCTCGACCGCCTGGGCCTGCGGCCGAGGCGCCTGGACATCAGAACCGGCGTCTCCGTTTCCGCGCTCACCTCATACCTCTCGCGCCATGCGGTCACACGATTCGAGCTCACGCACGACACGGCGACCGATCTGGGCTTTCTGGCCGGGCAGTCGGAGCTGAAGGCGTTGTGGATCGGGCAGTGCCCCGCCCTGGTCGACCTTTCCGGCATGGCCCGACTCCCCCTCCGCGACCTGAAGCTCGACGAAGACTGCGAACCCACCGCGGACGAATGGCGGGAAATCTCCACCCTGTCCACCCTGTTCCAGCTGATGACGACCCTCGACGCGCTTGAGTCCATGCCCACGACCACGCAATTCACGGCGGTCAGGACCCTGGTCCTCCTCGTCCACGAACACGGAACCACGCAGGCCGCGATCGACCGCCTGCCCAGCTCGTTCCCGAGGCTGCGATCGCTCCAGGTCACCTGGCGCGCGGCGCCTGACGACGAGATCGACCTCGCGCCTCTCGCCGACCTGCCCGACCTTGAGCAGGTCCACGTCAAAACAGCCCACGGCCACGGCGATGTCCGGGGAGCGGACGCCCTGCCCTCCACCGTTCACGTGGACGTTCTCCGGTGACCACGCAGTGCCCCGCTCTTGGCTGGGGCGTCAGGAATCCGCGGCAGTGCGGTGCAGGCGGGACCGCAGTGCGACCAGGAGCGCTGCGGTCACGGCCCAGGCTGCCAGGGTGACGAGCGGGCCCGTGACGCGGGCGCCGTGGAAGTAGCCGAGGTCGGTGATGGCACGGACGGCCGCCCCCGGCGGCAGGAGCGCGGAGACGGCGTGCGCGGCCGGCGGCAGGAGATCCGCGCTGATGGCGGCGCCACTGGTGGAGTTGCCCACGGTGAGCAGCAGCAGGGTCGCGGCGGGTACCCCGACGGGACCGAGGTACGTACCCAGCAGCTTGGTGGCGAACGCGGCGGCCGCGGCCAGCAGGGTGAGGGTGAAGGCCAGGGGGACGATCGGGGCGGGTACGGCGCCCAGGACGGGCCCGGCGAGGATGGCGGCCACGGTCCCGACCGCGGCGGAGACGGCGCAGAGCAGCCAGAGCCGGTGGCGCAGGCGGAGCAGGCCGGCGAGGCCCAGGGCGTTCTGGGCGAGGACGAATCCCGCGAGGGTCACGCCGAAGGCGAGGTAGAAGCCGGCCAGGCCGCGCGAGTCGTAGCGGGTCAGGGGCACGACGTCCTCGGTGGTGACCTGTCGGCGCGCGCCCTCGGCGTACGCGCCGACGAGGCTCTTGACGGCCGAGGTGGTGGACGGGCCGTAGGCTCCGGCGATCTCCAGGTGCAGCCGGCCGCCGGGGCCCTCGCTGAGCGCGGCCGAGACCTCGTGCCGCTCCAGCGCCCGGCGGGCGGCCCCGGCGTCGACGGCCGGGTGCACCTCGACGCTGTCGCCGAGCGCGCCGCCCATCCGCGCGGCGAGTTCCTGCCCGGTGACGGCGATGGGGACGTGGTGGGGCTGGGGGTCACGCTGCAGGCCGATGTAACAGCCGATGAACGCGACGGCCAGGACCAGGGCGATCACGGCGGGCTGAAGCCAGGTCCGTACGGGCGGACGGCGGCGGGTGTCGGGGACGGGCGGGGCGGGGGCTTCGCCCACCACGGCGGGCGCAAGGACAGCCGGGGCGGATGTGACGGGGGATTTCATGGAGGGTCTTTCCTGGTCCGGTCCGGCGGTGGCGGACCGCGAGCGGCCGGGCGGGTGGGTCAGGCGGCGGACGGGACGCCTCCGAGCCCCTGCCTGACACCGCGGGTGAGGTCGTCGGCGAGGATTTCCGGTGCCCCGGCGGCCAGGCCGTCGAGGGCGAGGGCCGCGACGAGGGCGGGGTCGGTCTTCTGGCCGGCCGGAATCCGGGCGGCCATGTCGGTGTCCATGTAGGCGACGTGGAGCGCGGTGACCGCGATGCCCCGCGGGGCCAGTTCCTCCCGGATCGCGTCGGTCATCGCCCAGCCGGCGGCCTTGGCGGCGGCATAGGCACCGGCTCCGGCCGGGTGGAACCAGGACAGGACGGAGAGCACGTTGAGGACGGCCCCGCCCTGGTTGCCCTCGATGACCGGGGC
The DNA here is from genome assembly GCF_026339935.1 of Streptomyces sp. NBC_01551. NCBI lineage: Bacteria > Bacillati > Actinomycetota > Actinomycetes > Kitasatosporales > Streptomycetaceae > Streptomyces > Streptomyces sp. NBC_01551. The sequence continues at coordinate 5,578,488 of NZ_JAPEPX010000001.1, read as the reverse complement.
GAACGCCCGGGTGACGGCCAGGGGGCCGAAGAAGTTCGTCTCCATCTCCAGCCGCACCGCGTCCCAGTCGCCCGCGACCAGCGGGGTGCCCGTCATGATCCCGGCGTTGTTGACGAGCACGGTGGCGTCCGAGGCGATGTGGGCGGCCTCCCGCACCGACCCCGGGTCGGCCAGGTCCAAGTGGAGGGGTACGACGCCCCGCAGGTCCACCGACTCGGGGCGGCGGGCGGCGGCGTAGACCTTGGCCCCGCGCTCGACGAGCTGGGCGGCGAAATGACGACCCAGGCCCCGGTTGGCTCCGGTGACCACGGCGACGGCGTCCTTCAGTTCCATGACATCTCCCAAGGTTCGGGCGGCCGGCCGGGGCGCACACGCTCGTCCCGGCCCATTTAGATTACGCCCATAATCTACACCCGGAGTAAGATAGATGCCAGTCGTCATCCAAACGAGGAGGTGCCATGGGCCGCGTATCGCAGGCGCAGGCGCAGGAGAACCGCAAGCGGGTCGTGGAGATGGCATCGCGGCTCTTCCGCGAACAGGGCACGAGCGTGAGCGTCGCCGACCTGATGAAGGCGGCCGGCCTGACCCACGGCGGCTTCTACAAGCAGTTCGCCTCCAAGGAAGCGCTCATCGACGAGGCCGTCACGCACGCGTTCCGGGAACTGGCCGAGCGGCGCACCACCGCACTGGAGGACCACGACGGCGAGCGCCCCGCGGCCCAGCAGGCGATGATCGACAGCTACCTGTCCGCCCGGCACCGGGATTCCCCCGCCGTCGGCTGCCCCGCCGCCGCACTGGCCGTCGACATGGCCCGCGACCCCGGGGACCTCGGGGCGCACCGCACCTACGCCGACGGCGTGTCCGACTTCGCCGACTGGCTCGCCACGGACGACCAGGACGGCATCGCCCGGCTGTGCACGATGCTCGGCGCGGTCGTACTGGCCCGCGCCACCAAGGACACCCCGCTCTCCGACGAGATCCTGGACGCCGCCCGGGCCGCACTGACCCCCACGCCCTGACGAAACGGCACAGACCCGGGCCACGCACGCCAACGCCTACGCCCGAGCTCACCAGCACGAACAAGTCCGGCCCCCTGCGAACCGCAGGGGGCCGGACGATGTTCACCGCATACGACAGAGCCGGTCAAAGCGACAGTGTCACTTTGACCGGCTCCATGTGGTCGATTGACCTTTGTGTCCGAGGGGGGACTTGAACCCCCACGCCCGATAAAGGGCACTAGCACCTCAAGCTAGCGCGTCTGCCATTCCGCCACCCGGACCAGGTGGTCGGCCCCGGTTTCCCGCGGCGACATGGACAACAATAGCAGGGGATCGGGGTGGTTCCGACCAGGTAATCGGGCCGGGGCGTCCGACGCGGCCGCGCTGACCTGCACGCATGCGTCGCACGCGGTGACGAGACGGAGCGTCTCGCCAGTGCCGGGCGTGGTCGGCGCTACGGGCAGCGGATGACCTGGCCCGCGTACGAGAGGTTGCCGCCGAAGCCGAAGAGGAGGACCGGGGCGCCTGAGGGGATCTCGCCGCGTTCGACCAGCTTCGACAGGGCCATCGGGATGCTGCCGGCCGAGGTGTTGCCGGAGTCGACGACGTCGCGGGCGACGACCGCGTTGACGGCGCCGATCTTGCTGGCGAGCGGTTCGATGATCCGGAGGTTCGCCTGGTGGAGAACGACGCCGGCCAGCTCCTCCGGGGTCACCCCGGCGTTCTCGCAGGCCTTGCGGGCCAGCGCCGGGAGGCGGCTGGTGGTCCAGCGGTAGACGGACTGGCCCTCCTGCGCGAAGACCGGCGGCGAGCCCTCGATGCGGACCGCGTGGCCCATCTCGGGCACGGAGCCCCACAGGACCGGGCCGATGCCGGGCTCCTCGCTGGCCTCGACCACGGCGGCGCCCGCGCCGTCGCCGGTCAGCACACAGGTGGTGCGGTCGGTCCAGTCGGTGATCTCGGTCATCTTGTCGGAGCCGATGACCAGGGCGCGGGTCGCGGAGCCGGACCGGATCGCATGGTCGGCGGTGGCCAGGGCGTGCGTGAAGCCCGAGCAGACGACGTTGATGTCCATGAGCGCGGGGGCGCTGCGCATGCCGAGCTTGGCCGCGACGCGGGCGGCCATGTTCGGGGAACGGTCGATCGCGGTCGAGGTCGCCACGAGGACGAGGTCGATGTCGTCGGGGCTCAGACCGGCGTTCGCGAGGGCCTTGCCGGCGGCCTGGAAGGCCAGCTCGTCGACCGGCTCCTCGGGACCCGCGATGTGGCGGGTCTTGATGCCGACCCGGGACCGGATCCATTCGTCGTTCGTGTCGACCATGGCCGAGAGGTCCTCGTTGGTGAGCACTTTCGCGGGCTGGTAGTGCCCTAGCGCCACCACGCGTGAACCGGTCATGGGCGGGGTCCCCCTTTGTCGGGTGGTCAGGATTAACCAGCTTGGCCTGCTACCGGTGGGTACGGGTGTGAGTGACCCGACAGGATTCCGGCCCCGGAATTTGGAGAATTCCGAGCAACTCGCTGCCGGGGGCATCCATGGGCGGCGATCCGGGAGAATGTGCTCGTCAGGTGCACGACGAGGTGCGCGACGAGCAGAGAACGGGTGGGCTGATCGCCATGGGACGGGTCACCGAACGCCGTCGTGTCGTGCGGATCCGGGGCGGCGTGGCCGGGACCCGCCCGGACACCCTGGTCGCCGAGGAGCCGCTGGAGATACGGCTGAACGGCAAGCCGCTGGCCATCACGATGCGCACCCCGGGTGACGATTTCGCGCTCGCCGTGGGCTTCCTGGTGAGCGAGGGCGTACTCGCCGCGGCCGCGGACGTACAGGCCGTGACCTACTGCGAGGGCGCCACGGAGGACGGCTCGAACACGTACAACGTGGTCAACGTGCAGCTCGCCGCCGGAGTGCCGGTGCCGGACATCACGCTGGAGCGGAACGTCTACACCACCTCCTCCTGCGGGCTGTGCGGCAAGGCCAGCCTGGACGCGGTGCGTACGGCGACCCGTTTCGCGGGGATCGCCGCCGATCCGGTACGGGTCCCCGCGGCGGTCCTCGGGCAGTTGCCGGACCGGCTGCGCGCGGCCCAGAAGGTGTTCGACCGGACCGGCGGGCTGCACGCCGCCGGGCTGTTCACAGCGGAGGGCGAGCTGCTCGACGTACGGGAGGACGTGGGGCGGCACAACGCGGTGGACAAGATCGTCGGGCGGGCGCTGCAGGCCGGGCGGCTGCCGCTGGCGGGAGGGGTGCTGCTGGTGTCGGGCCGGGCGTCCTTCGAGCTGGCGCAGAAGGCCGTGATGGCGGGGATCCCGGTGCTGGCGGCGGTCTCGGCGCCGTCCTCGCTGGCGGTGGACCTCGCGCTGGAGACGGGGCTGACGCTGGTCGGGTTCCTGCGCGGGGCGGACATGAACATCTATGCGGGTGACGAGCGGGTGCTCCTGTAGCCGGTGCGCCCGTGGCCGGTGCGCCCGTGGCCGGCGCTCCCGTAGCCGGCGCTCCCGTAGCCGGGGCTCCCGTAGCCGGGGCTCCCGTAGCCGGTGTCCGCCTCAGCGGCCACGGCGGGCGCGGCGGGGCGTGCCCGCCTTCGGCTTCGGCTCCGGCGGGTCGATGCGGTGCAGGTCCAGGGTGTCCGGGAGCGGGGCGGAGCCGGGGCCGCCGGTTCGCGCCCAGGCGATGATCTCGTCGGTCGCGGTGTCGTCGAGGGCCCAGCCGAACCAGGCCGCGCGGGCGCCGCGGCGCCGGGCCTCGGAGGTGGGCTGGACCACGATGACGTTGGCCTGCGCGCAGGGGCCCAGGCAGTCGCTGGTACGGACGGCCAGCCGGCCCCCCGACGCGGCCGCGGCCTCGCGCAGCCGGGCGAGCTGCCCGGCGTGGTCGGTGCCGGGGTTCTTGCGGGGGTCGCCACAGCAGCAGCCCCGGCAGACCACGAGGGTGCAGGGGCGTTCGGCGTGGGCAGCGAGCGGGCGTATCCAGGTCACCGCCGCACGTTACCGGGCCCGGGCGGCGGGGTGTTGGGGCGCGGGCGAGACCTCCGCCACATGGCCGACGGGGAGTTCATCCTCTGGCCGTGGCCCGGGGTCGCGGGCGCGGCGGCGGGCCAGGACGGCGCAGACCATCAGCTGCATCTGGTGGAACAGCATCAGCGGCAGCACCGCCAGGCCCGCCTGCGGCCCGAACAGCACGCTCGACATGGGGAGTCCGGCGGCGAGGCTCTTCTTGGACCCCGCGAACTGGATGGCTATGCGGTCCGCGCGGGCGAATCCGAGGCGCTTGGAGCCGTACCAGGTGGCCAGGAGCATGACGGCGAGGACTACGGCCTCCACCACCAGCAGGGCGCCGAGGCGCGGGAGGCTGACCTGGTGCCAGATGCCGGCGGCCATGCCCGCGCTGAACGCGGCGTACACGACGAGCAGGATCGAGCCGCGGTCGACGTGGCCGAGCACCTTCTTGTGGCGGACCAGGAAGCCGGCGAGCCGGCGGCGCAGGGCCTGGCCGAGGAGGAACGGCAGCAGGAGCTGGAGGACGATCTCGGCGAGGGAGTCGAGGGAGAAGCCGGCGCCCGCGGCCGGGCCGAGGAGGGCGGCGGCGAGGAGCGGGGTGAGGAGGAGGCCGGCGAGGCAGGAGAAGGAGCCGGCGCAGATCGCGGCGGGGACGTTGCCTCGGGCGATCGAGGTGAAGGCGATGGAGGACTGGACGGTCGAGGGGACGAGGCAGAGGAAGAGCAGGCCGCTGTAGAGCGGGGGCGTGAGGAGGGTGGGGACGAGGCCGCGGGCGGCGAGGCCGAGGAGGGGGAAGAGGAGGAAGGTGGCGGCGAGCACCGTGAGGTGGAGCCGCCAGTGGCGCAGGCCGTCGAGGGCCTCGCGGGCGGAGAGCCGGGCGCCGTAGAGGAAGAACAGCAGCGCCACCCCGCCGGTCGCGGCCGCGTCGGCCCCGGCACCGACCGCCCCCCGGGCGGGCAGCAACGCGGCGACACCGACGGTCCCGAGCAGGGCGAGCACGTACGGGTCCACCCGCAGCCACGCGGGCATCCCCCACCCGCGCCGTTGCTGCGGGGCGGGGTCGGTCGGGTCTGTACGGCGCATGTGCGGGTGCCTTCTCGCCGGTCCGGCGGGACGTTCGACGGGGTCGGGCCGGCGGCCTCGCAGGGCGATGGCAGCAGGCGGGGGTGGAGACGCGGAGCGGGGACGGGTCCTGCGGGACGCTCGACGAGGCCGAGCCGGCGGCCCCGCCGGGCGCTGACAGCGGGCGGGCGCGGAGGCGCGATGAGCCGGGACGCGGTGAGCAGCAACTGGGCGGGGACGGTGGCTGGGCGGGGACGGGGGCGGGTGGGCGAGGGGGTGCCGGTGGACGTGTGCCGTCGCCGGGTTCCGTCATCCTCACCGTGGGGCCGGTGATCGGGAAAGGCGTACGGCGCTCTCACTGTTATCGGGAATCGCGATAATCTGGGCGCCGTGTACGACCCCGGCCAGCTCCGTACCTTCCTCGCCGTCGCCCAGACGCTCAGCTTCACGCAGGCCGCCGGGCGGCTCGGGGTGCGGCAGTCGACCGTCAGCCAGCACGTGCGGCGGCTGGAGGAGGCGACCGGGAGGGCGCTCTTCCTGCGGGACACGCACAGCGTGGAGCTGACCGAGGACGGCGAGGCGCTGCTCGGGTTCGCGCGGACCATCCTGGAGGCGCACGAGCGGGCCGCCGCGTTCTTCACCGGGACCCGGCTGCGCGGCCGCCTCCGCTTCGGCGCGTCGGAGGACTTCGTGCTGACCCGGCTGCCGGAGGTCCTGGAGGGGTTCCGGCACGAGCACCCCGAGGTGGACCTGGAGCTGTCGGTCGAGCTGTCGGGGATCCTGCACGAGCGGCTCGACGCGGGCCGGCTGGACCTGGTGCTGGCCAAGCGGCGCGGCCCGGGCGACGAGCGCGGCCGGCTCGTGTGGCGGGACCGGATGGTGTGGATCGGGGCGGAGGGGCTGCGGGTGGACCCGGAGCGGCCGGTCCCGCTGATCGTGTTCCCGCCGCCCGGCATCACCCGGGCCCGCGCGCTGGAGGTCCTGGAGCGCGACGGCCGCGCCTGGCGCATCGCCTGTACAAGCGGCAGCCTCAGCGGCCTGATCGCGGCGGCCCGCGCCGGGCTCGGCGTGATGGCGCACACCCGCGGGCTGATCCCGCCGGGCCTGGTCCGCGTCGGCGGGCTGCCCGAGCTGGGGCCGGTGGAGTTCGCGCTGCTGCAGGGGCGCCGCCCGACCCCGGCCTCCGAGGCCCTGGCGGCCGCGGTCCTCGCGGGCGGCGACCGCCTCAGCCGGCCCGCCTGACCTGCGAACGGAATCACCGGACGCGGTGAAATCCGGGGGGATCGTGTGGAGGTTTCCGAAGGGCTCCCGGCCGGCGTGTCGCGTGAGGTAGCGTCACGGCGCCGACACGGAGAGGAGCCGGGTGTTGCGCGAGGTCACCGTCCCACCCGTGATCACGGACGCACCGGTCGGAGGCCTGGCCGACGTCGTGTTCGATCACGCCCGGCAGGACCCGGACCGGGTGGTCCTCGGCCGTAAGACGGACGGCCGCTGGCTGGACGTCACCTCCGGCGAGCTGGCCGCCGAGGTGCTGGCGCTGGCGAAGGGCCTGCTGGCGCAGGGGGTCCGCTTCGGGGACCGGGTCGGCGTGATGTCCCGTACCCGGTACGAGTGGACGCTGTTCGACTTCGCCCTGTGGGCCATCGGCGCCCAGCCGGTCCCCGTCTACCCGACGTCCTCCGTCGAGCAGGTCCACTGGATCCTGTACGACTCGTCCTGCGTCGGCTGCGTGGTCGAGGACGAGGACCAGGCCATGACCGTCGGCTCGGTCATCGAGCGCCTCCCCGACCTGCGCAGGCTCTGGCAGCTCGACGCCGGGGCGGTCGCGGACCTGGTCGAATCCGGGCGCGGGGTCGCGGAGGGCGTGGTGCACCGCCACCGGAGCGCGGTGACCCCGGACTCGACGGCCACCGTCATCTACACCTCCGGCACCACCGGCCGCCCCAAGGGTTGCGTGCTCTCGCACGGCAATTTCATGTTCGAGGCCGACACGCTCGTCAGCTGCTGGGAGTCGGTGTTCCAGACCGGCCCGGGCGAGCAGCCGTCCACCCTGCTCTTCCTCCCCCTCGCGCACGTCTTCGGCCGGATGGTCGAGGTGGCGGCGGTGCGGGCCCGGGTGAAGCTGGGGCACCAGCCGGTGCTGGCGGCGGCCGAGCTGCTGCCGGATCTGGCCGCGTTCCGGCCGACGTTCGTGCTCGGGGTGCCGTACGTCTTCGAGAAGGTGTTCGCGGCGGCCCGCCGCAAGGCCGAGAAGGAGGGGCGCACGGGCCCCTTCGACCGGGCGGTGGAGGCGGCCGTACGGTACGCCGAGGCGCGGGAGCAGAAGGCGTTCGGCACCGGGCCGGGCCCCTCGGCGGCGTTGCGGATGGAGCACCAGCTGTTCGAGAAGCTGGTGTACGGGAAGGTCCGCGAGGCGATGGGCGGCCGGGTGCGCCACGCCATGTCGGGCGGGTCCGCGATGTCGCGCCGGCTGGGGCTGTTCTTCGACGGCGCCGGGATCACGGTGTTCGAGGGGTACGGGCTCACCGAGTCCTGCGCGGCGGCGACCGCGAACCCGCCGGGGGCGACGAAGTACGGCACCGTCGGGCGGCCCATCCCGGGCAGTACGGTGCACATCGCCGAGGACGGGGAGGTCTGGCTGCACGGCGGCCACATCTTCTCCGGGTACCTCAACGACCCGCGCTCCTCGGACGCGGTGCTGCGCGACGGCTGGCTGGCGACGGGGGACCTGGGGAGGCTGGACAAGGACGGCTACCTCACGATCACCGGGCGCAAGAAGGAGATCCTGGTGACCTCCAACGGCAAGAGCGTGGCGCCGGCGGCCCTGGAGGAGCGGGTGCGCTCGCATCCGCTGGTGGCGCAGTGCGTGCTGGTGGGCAACGACCGGCCGTACATAGCGGCGCTGGTGACCCTGGACATGGAGGGGGTCGCGCACTGGCTGTCGATGCGGGGCCGCCCGCAGCTGGTGGCGGCGGACCTGGTGCACGACCCGGACCTGACGGCGGAGGTGCGCCGGGCGGTGGTGGCGGCCAACACGCTGGTCTCGCAGGCCGAGGCGATCCGGACGTTCCGGGTGCTGGCCGAGCAGTTCACGGAGGAACGGGGTCTGCTGACGCCCTCGTTGAAGCTGAAGCGCGGGGCGATCGAGAAGGCGTACGCGCAGGAGGTCGCCGCCCTCTACCCGTCCTGACGCCACTCTCCCGGCACCGCTCCCGACACCGCTCCCGACACATCTGACGCTCCGTCAAATCACCTCGTCAGGGATATTGACGGTGCGTCAGGTCACGCACAGAATGCGGGGATTCCGACCGGGAGGGGATTCCACCCATGTTGCGACCGATCCGCGCCCCGCGACCGATCCGCGCCCTGGCCGCCGCCGCGGCCGCGCTCGCCCTCGTCTCCGCCTGCAACTCCGCCTCCAACAGCTCCCAGCCGGGCAGGCCCGGCGACGCGGCCGGAACCACCCGCGGGGTGAGCGCCGACTCGATCAAGGTCGGCGGCATCGTCTCCATGACCAGCGCCGGCGGCTACAGCAAGAAGGACACCGACCTCGGGGCCAGGGCCCGCTACCTGCGGGCCAACGCCGAGGGCGGGATCAACGGGCGAAAGATCGACTACATCGGCGCGGAGGACGACGGCCAGGACCCCGGCAAGAACCTGGCGGCCGCCCGCAAACTCGTCCAGCAGGACAAGGTCTTCGCGGTCGCCCCGATGAGCTCGGTCACCTTCTCCGGCGCCGACTTCCTGGAGCAGGAGAAGGTCCCCACCTTCGGCTGGGGCACGCTGCCCTCCTTCTGCGGCCCCAAGCACATCTACGGGTTCAACGGCTGCCTTGTCCCCTCCCCCGGCGGCACCGTCAACCAGACCTGGCCCGAGGGCATCGGGCAGCTCCTCGGCGGGGCGAAGGGCAAGTCGGTCGCGATCATCGCAAACGACAGCGACGCCGGGAAGTTCGGCATCCGGACCTTCCAGCAGGGCTTCGCCGCCGCCGGGTTCGAGGTCGCCTACGCCAAGGCGTCCGTCCCCGGCACGGCCGTGCCGAGCGACTGGTCGGCGTACGTGAAGGACATCCTCGCCGCGGGCGGCGGCAAGGCCCCGGACGCCGTCGTCTCGGTCATGCAGACCCCCAACAACATCGGGCTGTTCACCGCGCTCAAGCGCGCCGGGTACAAGGGTCTGCTCTCCGACCCGACCGACTACGACCCGGCGCTGCTCGCCAAGGACACCACCAAGCAGGCTCTCGACGGCGTGCACGTGCTGCTCCAGTTCGAGCCCTTCGAGTCGACGAGCCCGGGGATGGCCCAGTTCAAGGCGGACATCAAGGCGGCCTCGGGCGGCCAGGAAATACCGCTGAACATGCACATGCTGACCGGCTACATGTCGGCGGACCTCTTCGTGTCCATCGCCCAGAAGGCGGGCAAGGACCTCACCGTCACGCACTTCCAGAACGCCGCGCAGAGCTTCTCCGACACCGGCACCCTCGTCGGTGACCGGGCCGAGCCGAAGGGGCAGAAGGACAGCTTCGGCTGCGGGGCCCTCGTCCAGCTGAAGAACGGGGCGTACGAGGTCTCCGTCCCCTTCACGTGCCGCGAGCCCATCCCCTTCAAGTAGCCCGGGCAGGGGGAGCGGCATGGAGGATCTGCTCGTTTTCGTCCTGAGCGGTCTGGTCTCCGGCGCCCTGTACGCACTGCTCGCCACCGGGCTCGTGCTCTCGTACTCGGCTTCCGGCCTGTTCAACTTCGCGCACGGGGCGACGGCCTACCTGTGTGCACTGATCTTCTACGAAGTGCACTCCGGGCTGGGCGTCCCGGCGGTCCCGGCGGCCCTGCTGGTCGTCGTGGTCGTCGCGCCCGGCCTGGGCTGGGCACTGGACCGGCTCATGTTCCGCCGGCTCGCGCGGGTCGGCGAGACCGCGCAGATCGTCGCCACCATCGGGCTGCTGGTCGCGCTCCCGGCGGCCGGACTGTGGGCGGTGGAGCTCCTCGCGGACGCGGGCGCGCCCGTGAAGCCGGCGGAGAACCAGTTCGGGCTGCCGGGCGTGGGGCCGAGTCCGGCGCGGTCCTGGCAGCTCACGGAGGGCGTCGGCATCGACTCCGACCAGCTGATCACCTGGGTGGTGACGGCGCTGGTGGCCGTGGCCCTGTGGGTGCTGATGCGGCACACCCGGCTGGGGCTGCGGCTGCGGGCGGCGGTCGACAACCGCTCGCTGACCGAGCTGCGCGGGATCAGCGCCGACCGGCTGTCCTCGGTGGCCTGGATGATCGCCTCGGGGCTGGCCGGGCTGGCGGGGGTGCTGGCGACCCCGCTGCTGGGGCTGTCGGCGCACGACTTCACGCTGTTCCTGTTCGTGTCGGCCACGGCGGCGGTCATCGGGCGGTTCGCGTCGGTACCGCTCGCGTTCGCGGGCGGGCTGGGGCTGGGGGTGCTGCAGAACCTCGTCGCCGGGTACGCGTCGTTCGCCGAGGGGATCACCGGGTTCCGCACCGCGGTGCCGTTCCTGATCCTGTTCGGCGGACTGCTGGTGCTGACGCGCCGGGCCCGGACGGCGGGGACCGCCGCGGCCGACGCGCCGCCGGTCGACCATCTGGCCGGGGCGTCCTGGGCGCGGCGGTGGGGGGTGTGGGCAGCCCTCGCGGGGGCGCTGTGCGTGGCGTTCTACACCGTCACCACCCCGTTCTGGAGCGGGCTGCTGGCGCAGGGACTGGCGATCGCGCTGGTGTTCATGTCCTTCACGGTGGTGACGGGGCTCGGTGCGATGGTCTCGCTGGCGCAGGCCACGTTCGTGACGGGGGCCGCGCTGGTCGCGGGGCTGCTGATGAGCCGGGGCTGGCCGTTCGTGGCGGCGCTGGCGGTCGGGACGTGCGTGGCCGCCGTACTCGGGGCGCTGGTCGCGCTGCCGGCGCTGCGGCTGGGCGGGCGCTCGCTCGCCCTGGCGACGCTGGCGCTGGCGTTCCTCGCCGACCAGGTGCTGTTCCAGCTGCGGTGGCTGCGGAACGGGGACGCGGGCTGGTCGGTCCCGCGGCCGGTGATCGGGCCGGTGGACCTGTCGGACGACCGGGCGCTGGGCGTGGCGCTGGTGCTGCTGGTGTCGGCGGTGGCCGCCGGCTTGAGCGTGCTGCGCGACTCCCCGTCGGGGCGCGCGATGCTGGCCGTGCGGTCCGCGCCGGCGGCGGCGATGGCCTCGGGGGTGTCCGTCCTGCGGACGAAGCTGCTGCTGTTCACGCTGTCGGCGGGGCTGGCCGGCTTCGGGGGCGTGATGTACGCGTCGTACAACACCCGGATCACGGCGACGGACTTCACGGCGATGACGGGGCTGGTGTGGCTGGCGGTGGTGGTGGCCGCGGGGGTCCGGCGGCCGCAGTACGCGGTGGTGGCGGGGCTGGTGTTCGCCGTCGCTCCGCGGGTGATGGCGGACTACGTGACGGCGTCGGCGCATCTGCCGGTGATTCTGTTCGGGTTGGCGGGGTTGGCCTTGGCCAATGATCCGGACGGGTATTGCGCGGCTGTTCCGGTGCGGTTGGCCAGGCGGCGGGGCGCGGTGGCGTGGGCCGGGGTGGCCGGGGCCGAGGCTGCCGGGCCCGGGGTCGGGGCCGGGGTGGCCGGGGCCGGGGCCGGGGCCAGGGCCGGGGTGGCCAGGGCCGCGGCTGACGGGGCCGGGGCTGACGGGGCCGGCATGGTGGGCCCTGCGGGGCTTCCCCCCGCCCCGCCCCTTCCCGAAATCGGGAGCCGGCTCCCGGGCCGCCGTGCCTCGAACGCCGGCGGGGCCTCGGGGCCGGACGTCGCCCTGGAGTTGCGGGGGGTGTGGGCCGGGTATGACGGAGGGCTCGTGTTGCACGGGGTGGATCTGACCGTGCGGCGCGGGGAGATCCTGGCCGTGCTCGGGCCCAACGGGGCCGGGAAGAGCACCGCGTGCCGGGTGGCCGCCGGGCTGGTGCCGGTCGCCGCGGGCGGGGTTTTCGTACGCGGGCGGGACGTGACCGGGGACGGCGCCGTGCGGCGTTCGCGGGGCGGGGTGGTGCTCGCGCCCGAGGGGCGGGGCATCTTCCCCTCGCTCAGCATCGAGGAGAACCTGGCGCTCTACCTGCGGGACCCGCGCGCCCGGGACGCCGTCTACGAGCGGTTCCCGCGCCTGCGGGAGCGCCGCGACGTCCCCGCCGGGGCGCTGTCGGGCGGCGAGCAGCAGATGCTGGCCCTCGCCCCGCTGCTCCAGCGGCCGCCCGAGGTGCTGATCGCGGACGAGCCCTCGCTCGGACTCGCCCCGCGTGTGGTGGAGGAGGTGTACGCGCTGCTCACCGAGTTGCGTGACGCCGGGACGGCGTTGCTGCTGGTGGAGGAGAAGGCGGCCGGGATCCTCGGGGTCGCCGACACCGTCGCCTACCTCTCCCAGGGCGGGGTGTCGTGGTGCGGCCCGCGGGCCGAGGTGGAGGAGGACCGGCTGACCGAGGCGTATTTGGGGATGGCGACATGACGGAGCCGTACGTACTGGAGGCGAGCGGCGTCAGCGTCCGCTTCGGCGGGGTCCGGGCACTGACCGGGGTGCGGATCGGGATCCGGGCCGGGGAGGTGTGCGGGCTGATCGGGCCGAACGGAGCGGGGAAGACAACCCTGTTCGACGTCCTGTCCGGGATCCGCCGGCCGGACCGGGGGCGGTTGCTGCTCGACGGGGTGGACATCACCCGCCGCTCCCCGGTGTGGCGGGCCCGGCACGGGATGCGCCGGACCTTTCAGCGCCAGCAGCTGTTCGGGCAGCTCAGCGTGGCGGACAACGTGCTCGTCGCGCAGGAGTGGCGGGGCGGCGGGGGCGGTCTCGCCGCCGACCTGATCGCCTCGCCGGCCCGGCGCCGGCGGGAACGGGAGCGCCGGGAGCGGGCTGCCCGGGTGCTGGCCGACTGCGGGATCGGGCCGCTGGGGCCCTCGTACGCGGGCGGGCTGCCGGTGGGGCGGGCCCGGATGGTGGAGCTGGCGCGCGCGGTGGCCGATCCGCCGCGGGTGCTGTTGCTGGACGAGCCCGCGTCGGGGATGTCGGCGCCGGAGCGGGCGCAGCTGGCGGGGGTGGTGCGGAGGCTGGCCGAGGAGGAGGGGTGCGCGGTGCTGCTGGTCGAACACAACGTGGCCTTCGTGATGGACCTCTGCGCGCGGGTCGTCGTACTGGACCTCGGGACGGTGCTCGCCGAGGGAACGGCGGCCGAGGTACGGGCCGACCCGCTGGTGCGGGAGGCGTATCTGGGGACCGCCACCGCCTGACCTCCGGCCGCCGTACGTCCCCGGAGCGGGCTCGGCACCGCGCACGGTCGAGCGCGTGATCGAATGGGGGTCAAGGACGGCGGAGTTGGAAGAAGGCGGACTACCCGTGTCACAGACACCCGACCGAGCGGGCTGGACCCGCCCCACGAACGACCAGACCCCACCCACGGGCACCCCCGCCCCAACCGACACCCCGGTCACCCCGACCGCACCCGACCCCCAGGGGGTGCCGCCCCAAGGCGGGGCCGTGCCCCAAGGCGGGGTACCGCCCCAAGGCGGGGCCGTGCCCCAAGGCGGGGTACCGCCCCAGGGCGGACCCGACTCCCCAGGCGGGGCCGTGCCCCAGGGCGGGGCGGCGCCCCACGGAGGGCCCGGTCCTTGGGCGGCACCTCAGGGCGGGCCCGGTCCTTGGGTCGCGCCCCACGGCGGGGCCGGTCCTCAGGGCGGGGTAGCACCTCAGGGCGGGGCCGCACCCCAGGGCGGGGCCGCGCCCCAAGACGGGGCCGCGCCCCAGGGCTGGCCCGGTCCTCAAGGGTGGGCGGCGCCGCCGCATGGGTGGCCCGCCGGGCCGTATGCGGTTCAACACCTGGGGCCCACGGCCGCCCCGGCCGGGTCGCTCTATCACGAGCAGGCGCGCAACGGCCGGCAGGGCCGGCTCGGGCGGGTCGGGGAGTTGCTGCTGGTCATCGCGGTGGCGATCGGCGGCATGATCGCCGTCATCATCGCCGGCATGGCGGCCGGCTACGCGCTGGGGATCGAGGTCGCCCCGGACGACAGTGAGCAGCTGCTGGCCGATCCGCTGGCGGACAACGCCCTGGCGCTCGCGGGGATCGCGGTCGGCATACCCGCCGTCCTGCTCGCGGTCCGCGTCTGCGGGCACCGGTTCGCCGGGAGCGTGGCCTCCGTCGTCGGGCGGCTGCGCTGGCGCTGGCTCGGGGTGTGCGCCGCCGTCGCGTTTCCCGTCCTCGCCCTCCAGATGGGCCTGCTCATGCTGTGGGGCTGGCTCCAGGAGGGGGACGCCGGCCTGGAGGGCGAGTTCCCCGGCTGGGGCGGCCTGCTGCTCGGCCTGCTGGTGTTCTGGCTGGTGGTGCCCTTCCAGGCGGCGGCCGAGGAGTTCGTCTTCCGGGGCTGGCTCGCCCAGTACTTCGGCGGATTCCTCAAGTCCCCCTGGCCCGGCATCGTGGTGGCCTCGCTGCTCTTCGCCCTGGCGCACGGCTTCGGCGCCTGGTCCGGGTTCGCCCTTCTGTTCTACTCCGCCATGTGGTGGGGCTGGCTGGTCATCCGGACCGGCGGCCTGGAGGCCGTGATCGCGGCGCACACCGCCAACAACGTGCTGGCCTTCTGCATCTCCCTGGCCGTGGGGCAGCTGGAGGACAACGGGACCGCGGCGGACGCCCCCTGGCAGGCGCTCGTGCTGGAGCTGGTCATCGCCCCGGCCTACTGCCTGCTGATCGCGAAGCTGAGCACCAAGTACGGAGTGGAACGCCGCGGTCCCGCCGCTCCGAAGGGTTCCTTCCCTGAGGGACTTCCGCAAAGTAACGTGCCGGCTCGGCAGCCATCCGGTGACCGCGGCGAGGGAACGAGAGGGAACGAGCAGACGTGAACCAGGTCCCCACCATCAAGCTCAACAACGGCACACTGATGCCGCAGCTCGGCTACGGCGTCTGGCAGATCCCGGACGGCGAGGCGGAACGTGCCGTCGGGGACGCCCTGGAGGCCGGGTACCGCAGCATCGACACCGCCGCCGTGTACGACAACGAGGCGGGAACGGGCCGGGCCATCGCCCGTTGCGGGGTGCCGCGCGCGGAGCTGTTCGTCACCACCAAGCTGTGGAACGTCAAGACGCGGGTCTGGGACCGGGACGGGGTGCTGCGCGCCTTCGACGAGTCCCTCGACCGGCTGGGGCTCGACCACCTCGACCTGTACCTGATCCACTGGCCGCGCCCGATGCGCGACGACTTCCTGACCATCTGGCAGACCTTCGAGGAGATCGCGGCAAGCGGCCGGGCCCGCGCGGTCGGCGTGTCGAACTTCCGCCCGGTGGACCTGGAGCGGATCGGGACGGTGAGTTCCCTCGTGCCCGCCGTGAACCAGATCGAGCTGCACCCGCTGTTCCCGCAGTCGGACCTGCGCGCGCTGCACGCCCGCCTCGGCGTCGCCACCGAGGCCTGGTCGCCGCTGGGCCAGGGCAAGGAGCTGCTGACGCTGCCGGTCGTCACCGGGATCGCGGACAAGCACGGCCGCTCGCCCGC
Organism: Streptomyces sp. NBC_01551; assembly: GCF_026339935.1. NCBI lineage: Bacteria > Bacillati > Actinomycetota > Actinomycetes > Kitasatosporales > Streptomycetaceae > Streptomyces > Streptomyces sp. NBC_01551. Next base: position 5,562,935 of record NZ_JAPEPX010000001.1, on the reverse strand, counting down.
GCAGGTGGTGCTGCGCTGGCACCTGCAGGCCGGCACGATCGTGATCCCGAAGTCGGTGACCCCGGCGCGCATCCGGGAGAACCTCGACGTGTTCGGGTTCGAGCTGGACGCGCAGGACGTGGCCGCGCTGGACGCCCTGGGGTCCGGGCCCGAGGGCCGGCGGATCGGGCCCGACCCGGCCGAGTTCGACTACTGAGGGGCGGGTCGCGCGTGAATCCCCCGGACGGCCTGTACCGGGTCCGCAACGTCGCCAGTGATCTGCTGCTCCAGGTGGAGAGCGGCAACCGGGTGCGCGTCGGGCCCGAGGGCGCGCCGGTGCCCGCGGCGGCCCAGCAGTGGGAGATCTCGCCGGTACACAGCGGCGGCGGGCTCTTCCACGTGGTGAGCGCGCACAACGGCAAACGGCTCGATGTCGCGAACGCGTCGACGGAGAGCGGGACGCGCGTGCAGGTGTGGAAGGCGAACGCGTTCGGGGCGCAGGAGTGGATCGTCGAGGAGCACCTCGACGCGCCGGGCGTGGTCTCGCTGATCGCCGCGATCAGCGGACTGCCGCTGGAGGCGGACGCGCAGGGGCAGGCCCGCCAGTGCGAGGACAGCGACGCGCCCTCCCAGTGGTGGCGCCTGGAACCCCTCTGATCCCGCGCCCGCCCCGTTATCGGCATCAGCTCGCGCCGTGGCCGGGCGCGATGCCCTCGACGCGTTCGGCGAGGGCGAAGTCGGTCGCGGTCACGGCGTCGCCCGCGCTGTGGGTGTTCACTGCCATCCGGACCGTGTTGTAGCCGAGGGTGAGGTCCGAGTGGTGGTTCAACTCCTGCTGGAGGGCGGCGATGTGGGCGACGAGCGCGCTCGCCGCGAAGTGGCCGTCCAGCCGGTAGGTGCGGGTGATCCGGTCGTTCTCGTAGGCCCAGCCGGGGAGTTCCCGCAACCGGTCCTCGATCTCCTTCTGCGAAAGCGGCTCGTCCGACATCCGCACGCTCCTTCCCGGTGGTCCTCGCTGTCCGCGCCCGTCCCACGACTGACGTGCTGTCAAGGTTCCCACAGCGCGCGGCGCGGGGAAGCTTTCGCGCCATAGTGCGTGCGGGTACTTCCGCGTCTTCCGTGACCATGGCGACACCCCTATGCTCCTGCGCCGGACGTGACTGTTACCGGCGGTAATACGGCGCACACCGAGGGGACCCCATGGCACGCACGGGCAATTCCAGGCGTACGTTCATCACGGGCGCGGGCGCGGCCGCCGGCGCCGCGGCGGTGGGGGCCTCCGGCGCCCTGGCAGCCCCGGCAGCGGCCGCGCGGCCATGGGCCGCGGCCGCACCGGGCTCGGCACCGACGGGCCGACGCACCGTCGCCGTGCTCGGCGGCGGCGTCGCCGGCCTCACGGCGGCCCACGAACTCGCCGAGCGCGGCTACGCCGTCACCGTGTACGAGCGCCGGGCGCTCGGCGGCAAGGCCCGCAGCATGGACGTGCCCGGCAGCGCCCGGGGCGGCCGCCGCCCGCTGCCGGCCGAGCACGGCTTCCGCTTCATCCCGGGCATCTACCACAACCTGCCCGACACGATGCGGCGCATCCCCTTCCCCGGCAACGCCAACGGCGTCTGGGACAACCTGGTCGCCCCGCGCGAGATGATGTTCGCCCGGGCGGGCGGCCGCGAGGACCTGCGCGCGCCCATCCCCTGGCCCGACCACTCCCCCGCCGAGCTGACACCCGACGAGCTCCGCCGCGCCCTGACCGGCATCATGCAGTCCCTCGTCAGGCTGCCCCCGCACGAGACGGCGTACTTCGTGAACCGCGCGCTGGTCTTCCTGACCAGCTGCGACGAGCGCCGCGACGAGGTCTGGGAGCACACCCCCTGGTGGGACTTCGTGCGCGCGGCGCGGATGTCGAGCGAGTACCAGCGCATCCTGGCGATCGGCGTCACCCGCAACATCGTGGCGACCAAGGCCGAGGAGGCCTCGACCCGTACCGTCGGCACCCTCGGCGAGGCCTTCGTCTTCAACCTGCTCGGCCGGGGCGCGGACGGCCCGCCCGACCGGATCCTCAACCTGCCGACCAACGAGGCCTGGATCGACCCCTGGGAGGCCCATCTGCGCTCGCTGGGCGTGGAGTTCCGGATCGGCTGGACGGTACGGGAGGTGCGGTACGGGAACGGCCTGGTCAGCGGGGTCGCGGTCGAGGACCCGGCCGGCGTCCGCCAGAGCGTGACGGCCGACCACTACGTGTCCGCCCTGCCCGTCGAACACGCCCGCCGCACCTGGAGCGCGGCGCTGCGCGCGGCCGACCCGATGCTGGGACGCTGCGACAAGCTGGAGACGGACTGGATGACCGGCATCCAGTTCTATCTCACCGAACGGGCACCGCTGGTGCACGGCCACCTCAACTGCATCGACTCGCCCTGGTCGCTGACGGCGATCCAGCAGGCCGAACACTGGCCGTCCCGGAACTTCCCCGCCGACTACGGCGACGGGGCGGTGGTGGACTGCCTGTCGGTGGACATCTCGGAGTGGGACAAGCCCGGGCTCCTCTACGGGAAGACGGCCAAGCAGTGCACCCGCGACGAGGTCGCCCGCGAGGTGTGGGCGCAGCTGAAGGCCTCCCTCAACGACACCGGCCGCAGCGCGCTGTCGGACGGCGCGCTGCACTCGTGGTTCCTGGACCCGGGGGTGGACGGGCTCGGCACCCCGAACCCCACGAACCAGGACGAGCTGCTGATCCACCCGACCGGCACCTTCCACAACCGGCCGAGCGCGGGCACCCGTATCCCGAACTTCTTCCTCAGCGGGGACTACGTCGCGGTCGACATCGACCTGGCGACGATGGAAGGCGCCAACGCGTCGGCGCGGGCCGCCGTCAACGCGCTGCTGGCCAGGGACGGTTCGGCGGCGCGACCCTGCACGATCACGCCGCTGTACCGGGCGCCGGAGGTGGAGGCCGCGAAGCGGCACGACCTGTGGCGCCACCGCCTCGGCCTGCGGAACGTCTTCGACCTGGGGTGAGGCGGGACGCTCCGGCACGACGGGCAGGGGCGGACCGGCCCGACCGGACCCCGCTAACGTCGTGGGCATGACCCCCTCGACGACGTCCGTCGGAGCCCTGCTCCGCACCTGGCGCGAGCGGCGCGGCATCAGCCAGCTGGAACTGGCAGGCCGCGCCGAGTCCTCGTCCCGGCACATCAGCTTCATCGAGACCGGCCGGTCCCGGCCGAGCGAGGAGCTGCTGCTGCGGCTCGCCGACCGACTCGACGTGCCGATCCGGGAGCGCAACGCGCTGCTGCTCGCGGCCGGATACGCACCGCACTACGCGCAGACCCCGCTGGACGCGCCGGCGATGCGGGCCCTGCGGGAGGGGCTGGAGCGGCTGCTGACGGGCTACGAGCCGTATCCGGCGCTGGTCGTGGACGCCACTTACACGGTCGTCGCGGCCAACCGGGGCATCGCGATGCTGCTGGACGGGCTGCCGGAGCACCTGCTGACCCCGCCGCTGAACGCCATGCGGATCACCCTGCACCCCGAGGGCCTGGCCCCGCGCATCCACAACCTCAAGGAGTGGCGCGGGCACCTGCTGGCGCAGATGGGGCGGCAGATCGCGCTGGCGCGCTCGGCGCCGCTGCGCGCGCTGTACGAGGAGGTGTCGGCCTACCCCGTGCCGGACCCCGCCCCGGACCGGCCGGGCGAGGCCGAGCCGGACGAGGCGGCCCCGTACATCGCGCTCCCGCTGGTCATCGAGCACGACGGGCGGCTGCTCTCCTTCATCTCCTCCATCGCCACCTTCAACACGCCGATGGACGTGACCGTCGCCGAGCTGGCCATCGAGACGCTGCTCCCGGCCGACCCGGCGACGGCGAAGTACCTGCGCTCACTGGACTCCTGACCCGGCCTGCGCCGCGCGCAGGGAGAGCTGCTGGAGGACGGCGAAGGCGGCCACGACGAAGGCCTGCGCCGGGATCCAGCCGGCGCCGGCGGCGGTCGGCGAGAACCAGAGGAACAGCGAGGCCAGACTGACGGCCGCCCAGGCGTAGTTGGTCTCGATCACACACCGCACCGCGAAGGCGGGGGGCCGTCGGCGCGAGGCCAGCAGACCGACCGCGGCGCCGTAGAGCACCAGGAGCACGCCGAGCCCGAGCAGCAGCCCCTGCCCGACGCCGAGCAGGCGGCCGAGCGGGGCGGAGAAGGCCAGGTACGCGAGGCCGTTGCCGGTGGTGACGAGGGAGTCGAGGGCGAGGAACCGGCGCAGCATGGCCCGCGGTTCGGCGGTGCGGGAGATACGGGCGGCGCTGCCGGGCAGGGGTGCGGACATGGCGGATCAGCCTCCGTCGAGGGTCGGGTGCGCGAGCTGGGGAGCGGGCCCCGGAACCGAGTGCGCGGCCCCGGAACCCGACGCCTCCACTGTGCCGCCGGGCCGGACCGGGGTCGATTACGCCGGAGGTCATGGCCGGCGTCACGGCTCGCGTCGTGGTCGGCGTCACGGCCGCTGCCGGGGTGCCGCCGGGGGGCGGGCGAGTCTCGCGCCGCGTCGCGGGAAACGTGGGGTTGTGCTGGTTCGGCAGGGGGCCGGCGGCTAGGCTGCACGGCAGTCCAGCCACCCGAACGCCCGGTCGACGTACGGAAGATCCGCGCCGCAGCCGCCTCCGGGAGGACGGCCGGCCGCCGTACTTCCTCGCCGCCGTCGCCGAGGTCTTCGAGGCGTCCGGGCGGTCGCCGACCCGCCTCGGCCATGGCGAGGCCTGCCCCGGCCGGCGGCGGCCGCCGGGATGGAGCGCGAGCCGGAGTCCAGCGGCGGCGGAGAGGAAAACCCGATGCTCGCCGTGACGCGAGCCGACGACGCGCCGGGCGACGCCCCCGCCGGGCCCTGACAGAGAGCACCCGACGATGACCCAGTCCTCCCCGCCCCGTCACGCCGTCGTCATCGGCGCCGGCCTGGCCGGCCTGCTCGCGGCCGCCGTCCTGCGCGAGCACATGACGGTCACGGTCATCGACGCCGACGTCCTCCCGGACGGCCCGGCGCCTCGGCGAGGACTCCCCCAGGCCCGGCACGTCCACCTCCTCTGGTCGGGCGGGGCGCGCGCCATCGAGGAGATCCTGCCGGGGATCACCGCGCAGTGGCGGGCGGCGGGCGCCCTGCGCCGCAGCCTGCCGACCGACGTGGTCACCCTGACCGCGCAGGGCTGGCTGCCGCGCCACGAGGAGATGCAGTTCACCGTCTCCTGCAGCCGGGACCTGCTGGACTCCGTGGTACGGGCCCGGGTTACCGGCCTGGACGGGGTCAGCACGCTCCAGCGGAGCCGGGTGCGGTCACTGGAGGGCAGCGCCGCCCGGGTCACCGGGGTACGGGTCGACACGCCCGGGGAGGAGGGCCGGCTGATCGGCGCCGACCTCGTCGTGGACGCGAGCGGGCGCGGCTCCCGGGCCCGTACCTGGCTCCGGGAACTCGGCGTGGGCGTGATCAGGCAGGCCGAGGTCGACTCCGGCCTCGTCTACGCGAGCCGGATCTTCGAGGCGCCCGCCGGGGCGCACGCGGCGGGCTTCCCCATCGTCAACGTGCAGTCCGACGCGCGGGTCCCGGTGCCGGGGCAGACGGCGACGATCGTGCCGATCGAGAACGGGCAGTGGCAGGCCACGCTGTCGGGTACCCGGGGCGGGCAGCCGACGGCGGACCCGGAGGCGTTCGTCCCGTTCGCCAAGGGCGCCCGCTCCCCGATCGTGGGCGAGCTGCTGGAGGGCCGAAAGCCGCTGACGGACGTGGCGGTCACCCAGGGCACCGCCAACCGGCGGCTGTACTTCGAGAAGGCCGGCCTGCCCGACGGGTTCTTCGCGGTCGGGGACTCCGTGGCCACCTTCAACCCGCTCTACGGGCAGGGCATGACGGTCGCGGCGCAGGGGCTGCTGGCGGTACGGGCCCTGCTGCGCGCGAAGGGGCTCTCGCACCCGGGCATCGGCCGCGAGGCCCAACGGGCGCTCGCTCCGCGGGTGGCGACGGCGTGGGAGCTCGCGACCTCGCAGGACATCCTGTACCCGGGGGCGACAGGCGTGCGGCCGAAGCGGGGTTCGGGCGTGCTCGGCTCCTACGTCGGCCGGCTGATGGCCGGGGCGACGACGGACCGGGCGCTGGCGGCCGCGCTGCTGCGGGTGATGACGATGAACAGCGCCCCGACGCACTGGCTCACCCCGGCGGTGATCTGGCACGTCCTGCGCGCGACGGACCGCAACGCCCTGACGGCTGCGCCCCTCACCGCGGCCGAACGCGCCGCCGCCGGCCTGACGGCGGCCCCGCAGCCGCTCTGATCGCCGCGCCGCCGGCCCGGCGGGCCTGGGCCCTCACTCCGGGAACGGGGCGGCGCCCGGCCGCTCTCGGGCTCCGCCCCGGATCCCGCGCCTCACACGGCGGCGGGGCCGGAGAGGGCGGCTCGGGCAGGGTTCGGCTTCAGCGGCGCAGGTGGCGCCAGGCCCAGGGGGTCGCGCTGACGGCGAGGGTGAGGGCCACCGCCACCACGACGCCCTTCCACGGCTGCGAGAAGAGGGAACCGCCCAAGATGCCGATCAGGCCGTACGTCGCCGCCCAGGCCAGGCACGCCGGCGCGTCGCCCCGCGCGAAGCGGCCGAGCGGGAGTCCGGACAGCAGGCAGGCCAGCATCACCGGGATCCGCCCCGCCGGGACCAGCCGGGACAGCACCAGGACCAGCACCCCGTGCTCGTCCAGCCCCGTCTGCGCCTGCGCGAGCCGCTCCGGCGTGGCCCGCGCCCGCAGCCGCTCCAGCGATCGAGAGCCGCCGCGCGAGCGCACCCCCCGCCCGCCCAGCCAGTACAGCGCGATGTCCCCGGTGAACGCCGCCACCGCCGAGACCCCGAACACCAGCAGCGGCCCGAACGGCAGGTCCTGGTGAAACGCCACCACCGCCGCCGTGCTCACCAGCGCCCCCGTCGGGATCACCGGCACCAGCGCGCCCAGCGCCACCAGCACGAACAGCGCCGGGTAGCCCACCACCTGCCGGGTCGTCTCCGGGGGCACCGTGGTGACGGCGTCGCCCACCGCCCGCCACACCGTCACGACAGCCCCACCCGCTCGCCGTGCCCCGGCACCCGCACCGCCACCTCCGGCGCAAGCTGCCCGGCCCGCCGGGCGAACTCCTCACCCGGCGCGTGGAATTCGTGCGGCCGGACCGCGTCCATCCCGATCGGCCAGTACGTCCCGTAGTGCACCGGCACCGCCACCGACGGGGCGAGTTCGGCCAGCGCCCGCGCCGCCCGCCCCGCGTCCAGGTGTCCGGGCCCCAGGTACGGACCCCAGCCGCCGACCGGCAGCAGCGCCACGTCCACCGGGCCGACCTCCCGCGCCATGGTGGCGAACAGCCCGGTGTCCCCGGCGAAGTACGTGCGCGCCGCGCCCTGGACCACGTACCCGAGGGCCGGCGCCCGCCGCGGCCCGAACGGCAGCCGCCGTCCGTCGTGCCGCGCGCTGACCGCCCGTACCCGTACGCCGCTTCGTACGGCGACCTCCTCGCCCGGCTCCACCTCCGTCAGCGTCAGCCCCCGCGTCCGCGCCAGCCGCGCCAGCCCCGGCACCGCCCCCGGCGCTCCGCGCGGCACCACCAGCAGGGTTCCGGCCGCAAGCCGCGCCAGCGAGGGCAGGTGCAGGTGGTCGGCGTGCAGGTGCGACACCAGCGCCACGTCCGCCTCGGCCGCCTCCGGCGGCGGCAGCGCCCCGCGGCGCCGCCGCAGGTGCGCGAGCCGCATGGCGAACAGCGGGTCCGTCAGCACCCGGACCCCGGAGTCCTCCACCGTGCACGTGGCATGCCCCCACCAGGTGATCTCCACCGGTACCCGTCCTCCCGCCTCGCACGATCCCGGACCTCCCGAGCTTAGGCGGTGCCCCGCCGGTCGGAGCCTGATCGGAACCGGTGGATCCCTCCTCCCGGGCCCCGGATCGGAGTAGGGTCGGGCGGCATGGATGAGCTGCGGGTGGCCGCGATCGCCAGCCTGACCCCGCTAGAGGATCTGGACGCCGACCCCTTCGCCGTGGACACCCGGAGCCAGCACGCCATGTGCGCCCGCTGGGCGGCGGAACACGGCTGCGTCGTGGCACGGGAGCTGGTCTTCTGCGGGCTGCGCGCCGACCACTACGGGCTCTGGTCCGACGTCGACGCCGGGCACGTGGACCTCTTCGTCGCCGCCAACGAACGCGTGCTCGCCCGCGCCCTGCGCTCCGTCGAGGAGTTCGCCGCCGAGTGCGCGCGCCGCGGCGTACGCCTGGAGACCGCCGGGCTCGCCGAACCCCGCTACACCTCCGCGATGAAGGCCGAGGTGCACCGCCGGCTGTCCATGCCCACGGCAGGTTACGACGGTACGTGACCGGCCCCCTGTGCGACGCTGGCACGGGGACCGCGGGCGGCGCGCGGGCCCGGAGCTGAGGCGGGTGCGGCGTGTTGCGCGGACGGTGGCGGACCACGGGCAGCGCGCTGCTGCGGGTGATCGTCGTGTGGGCGGTGTCCACCCTCACCATGCTGGTCCTCGCCGGGGTCCTGCCCGACTTCCGCCTCCGTTCGGGCGACGGCGACAGCGTCACGCAGATCGGGCTGGCCGCCGCCTGGGGCGCCGGCGCGTTCGGCCTGCTCAGCGCGCTGGTGTGGCCGCTGCTGGTACGGGCCCTGCTGCTGGTGCCCGCCCTGGTGCTCGGGCTGCTCGTCTTCTTCCTCAACGGCTCGCTGCTGCTGCTCGCGCTCAGCCTGGTCCCCGACGGGCGCGGCGAGGTGGCCCCCGAGACCGCGGTGGTCGTCGCCGCCGTGATGTCCGCCGTCGCGTCGGCGACCTCCACCGCGCTCGCCGTACGCGACGACGAGGCGTACCGCCGCAGGCTCTACCGCCTCGCGGACCGGCGCCGCCGCAGGCAGCGGGCGGCGGCCGGGCCCGGTGCGGACCGGTCGGCGCCCGGGATGCTCTTCCTCCAGCTCGACGGGGTCGGGTACGAGGTGCTGCGCGCCGCCGCGGCCGAGGGGCTGATGCCGACGGTGGCCGATTGGCTCGACCGCAGCCACCGGCTGGCGTCCTGGCGCACCGACTGGTCCAGCCAGACCGGCGCCAGCCAGCTCGGCATCCTGCACGGCTCGAACTTCGACGTGCCCGCCTTCCGCTGGTACGAGAAGGAGACCGGCGAGGTGATGGTCTGCAACCGGCCCACCAGCGCCGCGGAACTCCAGCTGCGGGCCATCGAGCGGACCCGGGACGGGGGGCTGCTCACCCACGACGGGGCCAGCCGCGGCAACCTCTTCAGCGGCGGCGCCGACCAGCTGGCCCTGGTGCTCTCGGTGTCGGCGCGGCGGGGCCGGGCGAACCGCTCGCGCGCGGGCTACTTCGCGTACTTCTCGGATCCGGCGAACGCCGTCCGCACGGCGCTGTCGTTCGTCGCCGAGGCGGGCCGGGAGATCGGCCAGTCGGTACGGGCGCGGCTGCGCGGGGACGGGCCGCGGGTGGCCCGCGGCGGGCTGTACCCGCTGATCCGGGCGTTCGCGACCGTGGTGGAACGTGACGTGGTCGTGGCGGCGGTGATCGGTGACATGCTGGCCGGCCGCGCCGCGGTCTACGCCGATCTGGTCGCCTACGACGAGGTCGCCCACCACTCGGGGCCGCGCGGCCGGGACACCGACCACGTGCTGGCCCGCCTCGACCGTAGCCTCGCGCTGCTCTCCCGGGTCGCCGAGCACGCGCCCAGGGAGTACCGGATCGTGCTGCTCTCGGACCACGGCCAGAGCCCCGGGGAGACCTTCCTCGGGAAGTACGGGCTGACCCTCAAGGACCTGGTCCGGGCGGGCTGCGGGCTGCCGGTGTCCCGGCGGGCGGGCCGCACGCACAGCGGGGCGGAGGCCCGCGCGGCGGTGCTGGCCGCGCTGCACCGGCCGGTCGAGGAGGACGCGCAGGCCCGCCCGGGGCCGGGTCCGGACCCGGTGGTGCTGGCCTCGGGGAACCTCGCTCTGATCTCCTTCCCGGCCATGGCGGGCCGGGCCGCCCGGGAGCGGATCGAGCGCGCGCACCCGGCCCTGCTGACGACCCTCGCGAACCATCCCGGGGTCGGTTTCCTGCTGGTGGACGGCGAGGTGATCGGCCCGGGCGGCGCGGTGGCGCGGCTGGCGGTGCCGGGCGAGGCGGAGGCCCTCCTGGCGCCCTTCGGCCCGGGCGCGGCGGAGGCGGTGCGGCGCACGGATTCGTTCCCGCACGTGGCCGATGTGATGGTGAACTCGGCGTACGACCCGGCCACCGGGGCCGTGCACGCCTTCGAGGAGCAGATCGGCTCGCACGGCGGCCTGGGCGGGGAGCAGGGGCGGCCGTTCCTGATGTGGCCGACGGTCCTGTCGGATCCGCTCCCCGATCCGGTGGGCGCGGAGCCGGTGGGCGCCGAGCTGGTCGGCGCCGAAGCCGTGCACGACGTACTGCGGCGCTGGCTGCGCGAGGCGGACGGCCCCCAGGTTCCGCTGCAGGATCCCCGGCCGGAGGACGCCACGGGCGGAATCTTTCCTTCCGTAGGGGCTCCCGTACAGGACGAAAACCATTGATTTGGTGCGGGATTGACCGTGCACGACCATGTGTCGACCTGTCCAGCATGTGAAACACCAGAGGCGCGACCCCGTGAGCACCACCCTGCAAGTCCCCGCCCCGACCGCCGAGCCGGCCGCCGAGCCGACCGCCGAGCCGACCGCGACGACAGAGCCCGCGGCGAGCCCGCACGCCCGCCGTTTCGGCCTCCCCATCGCGACCTGTCTGGTCATGGGCAACATCATCGGCGGCGGGATCTTCCTGCTGCCCGCCTCGGTCGCCCCCTTCGGGACGATCAGCCTGGTCGCCTTCGGGGTGCTCACCGCCGGTGCGATAGCCCTGGCCCTGGTCTTCGGCCGGCTCGCCGAGCGCCACCCGCAGACCGGTGGCCCGTACGTCTACGCCCGCGCCGCGTTCGGGGACTTCGCCGGATTCCTCGCGGCCTGGAGCTACTGGATCACCGCCTGGGTCTCGAACGCGGCCCTGGCCGTCGCGGCCGTCGGCTACCTCACGGTGCTCTTCCCCGCCGCGGGCGCGCACAAGTGGTCCATGTGCCTGGCCGCGCTCGCCGTGCAGTGGCTCCCCGCGCTCGCCAACCTGGCGGGCACCCGCTACGTGGGCGCGGTGCAAGTCGTGGCCACCGTACTGAAGTTCGCCCCGCTGCTGCTGGTGGCCGTGGGCGGGCTGTTCTTCTTCGACCCCGCCAACCTCGGCCCCTTCCGGGCCACGGACCAGAGCGCCGTCGGCGCCGTCTCGGCGTCCGCCGCGATCCTGCTCTTCAGCTACCTCGGCGTCGAGTCCGCCACCGTCAGCGCGGGCGAGGTCCGCGATCCGGCCCGCAACGTCGGCCGGGCGACGATCCTGGGCACGGCGGGCGCGGCCGTCGTCTACCTGCTCGGCACCCTCGCCGTCTTCGGCCTGGTCGCCCACGACCGGCTGGTCGACTCCACCGCCCCCTTCACCGACGCCGTCAACGCCATGTTCGGCGGCACCTGGGGCGGCACCGTGGTCGCCTGCGCCGCCGTGATCTCGATGCTCGGCGCCCTCAACGGCTGGACGCTGCTCAGCGCGCAGACCCCGTACGCCGCCGCCAAGGACGGGCTCTTCCCCAAGGCCTTCGAGACGAAGAAGCGCGGCGTCCCCGTCGTCGGCGTGGTCGTCACCGTCGCGCTGGCCTCCGCCCTCACCGTCTACAACTACACGGCCGGCACCCAGGGCGTCTTCGAGAGCCTGGTCCTGATCACCACCTTCACGGCGACCGTCCCCTACCTGCTCGCCACCGCCGCGCAGATCTACTTCCTGCTCTCCGGGCAGCGCGAGCGCGTCCACACCGGCCGGCTGGTCCGCGACGGCGTCCTCGCCGCCCTCGCCTTCGGCTTCTCGATGTGGCTGGTCGCCGGCTCCGGCTACGCGGCCGTCTACCAGGGCGTGCTGTTCCTCTTCGCGGGCGTCCTCTGCTACGCCGCGATGTCCGCGCGCAGGGCCCGCGCAACCGCTTGACCTGCGCAGTAGCGTGGAACCAGGGGAACGAGGCAGTGGGCAGTAAGGGGTCGCCATGTCCGCGATCAGAGAAAGCATCGAGATCTCCCGGAGTCCGCAGGACGTCTACGCCTACGTGACGGACCCCTCGCACCTTCCGGAGTGGCAGGACAGCGCCGTCTCCGCCCGCCCGCTGGACGGCGCGCCCCTCCACCTCGGCTCGAAGGTCGCCCTCACCCGCCGGATCGGCAGGCGGCGGTTCCCGATGACCATGCAGGTCACGGAGTTCGACCCGCCGCGGAGCTGGCGCCTGCACGGGCTCGACGGCCCGGTACGCGGCGACGTCCGGGGCACCATCGAACCGCTCGACGGGGGCCGGCGCTCGCGCGTCACCCTCGACCTCGACTTCGAGGCCCACGGCATCGGCCGGGCCCTGGTCCCCTTGGTGGTCAGGCCGTACGCCCGCAAAGAGATGCCGAGGAACGAGGAGAAGCTCAAGCACCTGCTGGAGCACTGAGAACCAGGTGCGGATTCCCTCCGCAGGCGCCGGTGCCGGTGCTGGTGCTGGTGATCACGGACGGGTGGACCGGCACCCTGCGGATCCGGCGCGAGCGCGCCTGTCTGGTTCCGCAGGGTGCCTCCCTGCCGTTCACGCCCCCCGGGGCCGGTGTTCCGGCTGACCTGGGGGCGCGGGCCGGCTTAGTCGAGGTAGTCGCGCAGCACCTGCGAGCGCGACGGGTGGCGCAGCTTCGACATGGTCTTGGACTCGATCTGGCGGATGCGCTCACGGGTGACCCCGTACACGCGGCCGATCTCGTCCAGGGTCTTCGGCTGGCCGTCGTTCAGGCCGTAACGCATCGAGACGACGCCCGCCTCGCGCTCCGAGAGCGTGCCCAGGATCGACTGGAGCTGCTCCTGGAGGAAGGTGAACGACACGGCGTCGGCCGGGACGACCGCCTCGGAGTCCTCGATGAGGTCACCGAACTCGCTGTCGCCCTCCTCACCCAGGGGGGTGTGCAGGGAGATCGGCTCGCGGCCGTACTTCTGGACCTCGATGACCTTCTCGGGGGTCATGTCGAGTTCCTTGCCCAGCTCCTCCGGAGTGGGCTCCCGGCCGAGGTCCTGGAGCATCTGGCGCTGGACACGGGCCAGCTTGTTGATGATCTCGACCATGTGGACGGGGATGCGGATGGTGCGCGACTGGTCGGCCATGGCGCGCGTGATCGCCTGCCGGATCCACCAGGTCGCGTACGTGGAGAACTTGAAGCCCTTGGTGTAGTCGAACTTCTCCACGGCGCGGATCAGGCCGACGTTGCCCTCCTGGATCAGGTCCAGGAAGAGCATGCCGCGGCCGGTGTAGCGCTTGGCGAGCGAGACCACGAGGCGGAGGTTGGCCTCCAGCAGGTGGTTCTTGGCGCGCCGGCCGTCCTCGACGAGGATCTCCAGCTCGCGCTTGAACGCGGGCTTGTGGTCATCCTCCTCTTCGAGCTTGTACTCGGAGAACAGGCCCGCCTCGATGCGCTTGGCGAGCTCGACCTCCTGCTCGGCGTTGAGCAGGGGCACCTTGCCGATCAGCTTCAGGTAGTCCTTGACCGGGTCGGCGGTGGCACCGGCCACCATGACCGTCTGGGCCGGGGCGTCGTCCTCGTCGTCGTCGGACAGCACGAAGCCCTGGGTGCCGCCGGCCTTGGGGGCCTCTTCCTCGACCTCGTCGGCCAGGTCCTCGGCCGCCCAGTCCTCGCCCTCGACGACGGGGGTCTCGCCCTCGTCGGCGTCCTTGGCGGTGGTCTTCTTGGCAGCCGTCGTCTTCTTGACGGCGGTCTTCTTCGCGGCGGTCTTCTTGACCACGCGCTTCTTCGGAGCGGCGGCGTCCGTGTCCTCGGACACGTCGGCGCCGACGGTGTCGGCAGATATCGCCGCGGCGGCGGCGACCGGTGCGGCCGCGGCCGCGGTCTTGCGCGCGCCGATGGGGCGGGGCGCGGCGGCGGCCTTCTTGGTCACGGTGCGGGCAGGCGCGGCGGCCGCCTTGCGGGGCTTCTTCGCGGCAGCCTTCGTGGCGGGGGCGGCGCTGACGTGCAGGGCGACGCCCTCCTCGTCCAGGACCTGGTTCAGGCTGCGCAGGACCCGCTTCCACTGGTCCACCGGGATGCGGCCGGCCTCGAAGGCCTGGCGCACGTCGTCACCGTTGATGTGACCCTGCTCGCGGCCGCGCTCGACGAGCGCGACGAGGGCCTCCGATTCGGCGATCTCCGGAGGGAACGTACGGGACGGGCTGAGCGACACAAGGAGCCTCTCGTTGCGAACAGATAAGGGGTGGGCGGGACATCATCGCGCGAACTCGGGAAACAGACCCGAGGGGGGTCTGTATTCCGGGGCCGCGCGAGGACACCTGTCGGTTCATCGCATGCCCGAGTCGATTCGTTACGCGCTGAATTGAGTGACCTGCGCCACGCTGTGGCCGCGCAACCGATCCGGCGTGGATCCGTCCGCCCCGCGGTCAGCCCGTTTTGCGGGCCTCGATGAGGAAGCGGGCGGTGTGCGCGATGAACGGACCTTCGCGTTCGATCTGTTCATGCAGCTCGCGCAACCGGTCCCGGTACTGCCCGACCGTGAAGCCGGGCACCATCCAGATCACCTTCCGTAGAAAGTAGATCACGGCTCCGATGTCGTGGAACTCCGTCCGCAGTCGCTCGGAGCGCAGATCGACCACTTCGAGGCCCGCCCCGGCGGCGTCGGCGGCCGCGTCGTCGGGGTGCCGGCCGCGCCGGACCTCCTCGGGCTGCGGGCCCAGGAAGTACTCGACGAGCTCGAAGACGCTCGCCGGACCGACCTGCTGCGAGAGGTAGGTGCCGCCGGGCGTGAGGACGCGGGCGATCTCGTCCCACCAGATCGTCACGGGGTGCCGGCTGATCACCAGATCGAAGGACTCGTCGCCGAAGGGCAGCGGCGGCTCGTCGGTGTCCGCGACGACGACCGCGCCGAGCGGGTGCAGCAGCCGGGTCGCCTTCGCGATGTTCGGCGGCCACGACTCGGTGGCGACCGTCAGCCGGGGCAGGGTCCCCGCCCCTGCGAGCACCTCGCCGCCGCCGGTCTGGATGTCGAGGGCGGAGTGGACCCGGGCCAGACGCTCGGCCATGAGTCTCTGGTAGCCCCAGGAGGGGCGCTGCTCGGTGGCGCGGCCGTCGAGCCAGGAGAAGTCCCAGCCGTCGACGGAGACGGATTCGGCTTCGGCGACGAGATGGTCGAAAGTGCGCGTCATGTCTAGATCGTCCCAGGTCGGGCGCCGGTCATCCACCGGATATGGTGGATGCGGGCCGTGACTGGCGTTCGGGTGGATCACCACCGGGGAGCGGCCCGGCGTACGCCGTGCGTACGTCCACTGCCGCGCGCCTGGGCGAAACCGCGAACCGCGATCACCGATCCGAGATCCGCAGCGACGCTCAGGAGACCCCATGACGACCGTCCAGTCCATCCCGCAGCCCCAGACCGTGTCCGAGTCCGCGTCCGCGTCCGCCGAGCCGGGGCGGACCGCCCGGCTGATGGACGGCACCGCCCTCGCCCGCCGCATCTCGCAGGAGACCGCTTCCCTCGCGGCGAAGATCACCGAGGCCACGGGAACGGCTCCGTGCCTGGCCACCGTGCTGGTCGGCGAGGACCCGGCGTCGGTCACGTACGTGAAGATGAAGCAGAACCGCTGCGCCAAGGCCGGGATCACCTCGCGCCACGTGGAGCTGCCGGCCGAGACCACGACCGAGGAGCTGGTCGCCGCGATCACGGCGCTCTCCGAGGACCCGGAGATCAGCGGCATCCTGCTCCAGCACCCCGTCCCGCACCACATCGACGAGCGGGCGGCCTTCGAGGCGATCGCGCCGGGCAAGGACGTCGACGGGGTCACGATGCACTCGTTCGCCGCCATGGGCTTCGGCCTGCCGGGCTTCGTCTCCTGCACCCCCGGCGGCATCATGCGGCTGCTGGAGGCCTACGACGTGGACCTGACCGGCAAGCACGCCGTCGTGGTCGGGCGCAGCGCGATCCTGGGCAAGCCGGCCGGGATGCTGCTGCTGGAGCAGAACGCCACCGTCACCTACTGCCACTCCCGCACCGTGGACCTGCCGTCGATCGTGCGCCAGGCGGACGTGCTGGTCGCGGCCGTCGGCAAGGCCGAGTTCATCCGGGGCGAGGACATCAAGCCGGGCGCGGTGGTCCTGGACGCCGGGTACAACGAGGGCAACGTCGGCGACGTCCACTTCGAGTCGGCGGCGGCGCGGGCCTCGCTGATCACCCCGGTCCCGGGCGGGGTCGGCCCGATGACGATCGCGGTGCTCCTGGAGCAGACCGTCCGGGCGGCGGCCGCTCAGGCCGGGCTGGACCTCGCCACCCTCTGACGCGGGACCGGGGGACGCGGGGCGGGCCTTCGGCCGGGGCGGGCCGGGCTGAGCCGGCGCGGGCCGTCACAGGCCGGCGCCGGCCGTCACAGGCCGGCGCCGGCCGTCACAGGCCGGCGCCGGCCGTCACAGGCCGGCGCCGGCCGTCACAGGGCGCGGGAGCTGCCGATGGGGAGGTCCCAGAGGGCCTCGCGGGGCAGGCCCGCGCGGGACCAGGCGGCGCGGACGCGGTGGAGCGGCTCCATGACCGGCTCGGCCGACAGGACAAAGGTCGCCCAGTGCATCGGGGCCATCCGCCGCGCGCCCAGGTCCAGGCACGCCCGCACCGCCTCCTCCGGATCGGCGTGCACGTCCCGCAGCCACCACCTCGGGGCGTACGCCCCGATCGGCAGCAGCGCCAGGTCGATCCCCGGGTGGCGGCGCCCGATCTCCGCGAACCAGTGCCCGTACCCGGTGTCGCCCGCGAAGTAGACCTGCCGGCCCGCGCCCCGTTCGTCCGTCAGGATCCACCCGCCCCACAGCGTCCGGCAGGTGTCGATCAGCGACCGCTTCGACCAGTGGTGCGCCGGGACGAAGTCGAACCGTACGCCGCCCAGCTCGGCGGACTCCCACCAGTCCAGCTCCGTCACCCGCGTGAACCCGCGCCGCCGGCACCAGCGCCCGACCCCGGCCGGGACGAACAGGGCCGTGTCGCGCGGCAGCCGCCGCAGCGTCGGCGCGTCGAGGTGGTCGTAGTGGTTGTGGCTGATCACCACCGCGTCGACCGGCGGCAGGTCCTCCCACCGCACCCCGACGGGCGTCATCCGAGCCGGTGTCCCCAGGATGCGCCGGGACCAGACCGGGTCGGTCAGGACGGTCAGCCCGCCCAGCCGGAGCACCCAGCTGGCGTGCCCGGCCCAGGTGACGGACACCGCGCCGGGGGCCGCCTCCGGGAGCGGAGCCGGCTCGTACGGCAGGTCGGGGATGCCGCGCAGGCCCTCGGGATCGGGCCGGAAGGCGCCCTCGCGGGCGAGCCGGGCGAAGGCCCGGACGCCGGGCAGCGGGGTCGTCAGTCGGTCGGCGAACGAGCGCGGCCAGTGCCGGATCTCCCCCGGCGGCCGGGTGACCGGCTCGGGCCGCGTCGCCGGCCGCCGCGCCACGGCGCCACGGGCCGGCGTCTGCGTCCGCTCCCCCATCAGGACAGCCCGGCCAGGACCGACCGCAGGCGCTCCAGCGAGCCCCGTACGTGCGGGAGGTCCAGCGGGTCGCGCGCCGTCAGCGCGGCCAGCCGCTCCCCCGGGGTCGCGCCGAGGAAGGGCCCCGTCGACAGCCGGACCCGCAGCGCGACCGGTTCGTCCGCGAACCGCTGCCCGCCGGGCGTCGGCGCGCCGAGCCGCGCGCCGAGCCAGTCCTCCAGCTCCATCGCGTCGCCCACCCCGTGCCGGGCCAGCCCCGCGCGCAGCGGGCCCAGGTCGGCGTACAGGTGGCGGCCTGCTTGAGGGGGCCGCGCGAACGCGCCGACGGCGAGCAGCTCGCGGTGCACGGCGGCGGCCACCGCGCCGTGCAGGGCGGCCGCCGCGTAGGCGCGTCCGGCGACCGCGTCGGGCTCCTCCAGGGCGTGCGCGGCGGCCGCGGCGACCGGGCCGGCGACGAGCGCGCCCGTCGCGGTGAGCACGTCGAGGGTGCGGGCCCGCAGCCAGGTCCCGCGCGGGGTGCCGGGGAAGCGGGCGACGGCGGCGGGCCACCCGGCGGGCAGCAGCGCGCCCGCCAGGTCGACGAGTACGGCGGCCCGGTCGGGGAGCATCTCGGCGGGGCTCAGGACGAGGGTGTCGTGGGGCCGGTGTACGGTGTCGCGCCAGCTCTCGTCGCTGACGACGAACAGATCGGCGTCGGCGGCGGCCTCGCAGGCCTCGCGCAGCAGCTCGGGCGGCGGCACGGTCGCGGTCGGGTCGTCGGCGACCGAGAGCAGCAGCACGCGCGGGTCGCCGCCCTCGGCGCGGACCCGGCGGACGGTCTCCAGCAGGGCGTACGGGTCGGGGACGCCGCCGCACTCGGCCGGGGTCGGCACGTGGTACGCCCGCCGTCCCAGCAGCCGGACCTGTGGCGTCCACCAGGCGGGACAGGGCCGGGGCAGCATGACGTCGCCCCCGTAGGCGCCCAGCAGCGCGAGCAGCAGGGCGGGCGCGCCGGGTCCGGCGGCCACGTTCTCGGGGGCGGTGGCGAGCCCGCGCCGCGCCCAGTGCCGGCAGGCGGCCTCCCGTACGGGTTCCCCGCCGCCCGGGGGCTCGGGGACGGCCTGCCGGGCGGCCTCGGCGAGGACGGCGGCGAGCTCGGGCAGCACCGGCAGGCCGGGCTCGGGCGCGGGTGGGCCGTAGCGGACCGGGCCACGGCCCTCCGCCACCGTGCGCTGCGTCCCCTCCACGGTCCTCCCGCCTTCCGCGCTCGTCGGACTCCGCCAGACCTGCCCTTTATACGATTTTTCGCCATGGCATGCCCGTTGTCGTCCGCCCGGGGGTGCGACCAGGAGAGCCGCCCGCTCAGCCCTGCCGGCCCACCATCGCCAGCAGCCGGGTCTGCGCGTTCGCGCCCGCCGGCACCTCCAGCGGGGCGGCGAACAGTCCGCTGGCCGCGAGCCCGTCCACGTAGGGCATGACCTCCTTGATGGCGAACTCCACGAGCCCGTCCGGCAGCCGCTCCTCGGCGCCGATGGCCCGCGAGAGGTCCCAGGTGTGGACGACGCAGTCGGCGGTCAGTTCCGAGCAGTAGGCCCGGCCGAGCGCGGGCCCGTAGGAGAGCCTGACCGTGCGGTCCAGCGCCCCGGGCGCGGTGAACGCGGCCCGGGCGGCGGCCGCGGCCCGCTCCCAGGTGGCGGCCGGGTCGTCGCCGAGCCGGTCGCCGGAGAGCGAGTCGCCGATGTCCTCGACCGTGCGGCCCTCGCTGACGAGCGGCGGGATCCAGAGCTGCTCGCCCGTGACGTGGTTGACGAGTTCCCGCACGTTCCACTCCGTACAGGGGGTCGGCAGGTTCCACTGGGCGGCGCCGACGGCGCGCACCCGCTCTCCGAAGAGGGCCAACGCGGCGGCGTGCTGTTCGAGCAGCGTGTCCGGCACGGGTCTCACCGTCCTCTGCCGTGGTGTTCTCCCCCGGGGCCCACTGTCCTCGCACCGCTTTCACCCTGCCACCGGCCCGGACACTGCCCTTGCCGCAGCGGGATGGTGTCCACATGTCAAAACGCATATCTCACATGGCGATCGAATCCCCTACCGTGATCACCACGCCGGGAAACACTTCGACGAGGAGGAGTCACCCATGGACGCCAGGGATGCCGGGGACGTCGCGGACGCCACGCACGCCGGGGACGCCGCGCACGCCGCGCACGAGACCGCCGTCTACACCCACGGCCACCACGAGTCGGTCCTGCGCTCGCACCGCTGGCGCACCGCCCGCAACTCGGCCGCGTACCTGATCGGCGAGCTGCGACCGGGCATGACGGTCCTGGACGTGGGCTGCGGCCCGGGCACCATCACGGCGGATCTGGCGGACCTGGTGTCCCCGGGCGGCCGGGTCACGGCGGTGGACGCCGCCGAGGACGTGATCGAGCAGGCCCGCGCGTACGCGGCGGAGCGGGGCGTGGCCAACGCGGAGTTCGCGACGGCGGACGTGCACGCGCTGGACTTCCCGGACGACTCCTTCGACGTGGTCCACGCCCACCAGGTGCTCCAGCACGTCGGCGACCCGGTACGGGCGCTGCGCGAGATGCGCCGGGTGTGCCGGCCGGGCGGCGTCGTGGCCGTGCGGGACGCGGACTACGCGGCGATGACCTGGTTCCCGGCAGAGGCCGGGCTGGAGGAGTGGCTGGGCCTGTACCGCCGGGTGGCCCGCGCCAACGGCGGCGAGCCCGACGCCGGCCGCCGGCTGCGGTCCTGGGCGCAGGCGGCCGGCTTCACGGAGATCGCCTGCTCGGCGACGGCCTGGTGTTACGCCACGCCGGAGGAGGTCTCCTGGTGGTCGTCCCTGTGGGCGGACCGGACGACGGCCTCCTCGTACGCCGCGCTCGCCACGGCCGACGGCCATGCCACCCCGGCGGGCCTGGCGGAGATCGCCGAGGCCTGGCGCTCCTGGGGTGCCCGGCCCGATGCCTGGTTCTCGGTCCTGAACGGCGAGATCCTGTGCCGCGCCTGACACCGGGCCCCCACGGGCAGTCCCGCGCGCCGTCGCCGAAGCCGAGGCGGCGGCCCACGGCCGACGGGCCGGCGGCTAACCCGGTGGGCTCATGCGGAAGTTGTACGCCTGCGGCAGCGGGCGGTCGGTGAGGGAGGACCAGACCTCGGCGAGGACCTCCTCGCCCTCGCGCAGGTCCGGGAGCTCGAAACCCTCCTCGAACACCCGCCGGGCCGCGCCGACATGGCCCTCCGCCGCCAGCAACCGGGCGGCGAGCAGCCGGAACCGGCCCTGTTCGCGCAGGGCCGGCCGGAGCCGGTCCCAGACCGCGCGGGCCTGCGCCGGCCGCCCGGCCGCGAGCAGGGCCGTCATCGCCTCCCGCCCCAGCGCGGACTCGGCGGCCGTCCAGGCCTCGCCCCCGCGGCTCTCCTCGGCCAGGTCCGCGAACGCCTCCGCGTAGCCGTCGGCCGCCCGCTCCGGGTCCCCGGCCACCGCCTCCGCCAGCGCCAGGCACCGCAGCAGCGGCCACCGCGAGGGCGCCAGCGCCAGCCCGCGCTCCCAGCTCCGTACCGCCTGCGCCACGTCCCCGGCGTGCCACTGGGCCACGCCCAGGTGGTACTCGGTCAGCGGATCCGCCCGGGCGGTCTCCAGCATGTCCCGCCAGTGCGCGGCCACCAGGGTCGGCCCCGGCGGGACGACGCGCCGGGGCGTCGGGAAGACGCCGGTCCGCCACAGTTCGAGCCAGGGGGCCTGTTCCGGGCCCAGCCCTGCCTCCTCGAACGGCGTGCCCGGCAGTTTGTGCCCGCCGCACAGCACCTCCAGCGCGCCCCAGCCCGAGCCCGCCGCCAGCCGCTCCCCGGGCTCGGTGTCGGCGCTCCCGCGCCAGGCCTCGTACGCCGCGTCCACCCGCTCGCGCGGCAGAGCGGCGTCCAGGGCCACCGAGGCCGCGCCGCGCGCCGCCGGCCAGTCGGCCCCGTGCACCGCCGCCGGATCCGCGGCCAGCGGCCCGTACGCCTCCAGCCAGCTGAACTCCGCCCCGCCCTCCAGTCGTACGTGCTCCAGCTGGGTCCGGGCCAGCCCGGCCTGGATCTCCGCGTAGCCGCCGGTGCCGGGCTCGGTCAGCCACTCCTGCCAGCGCCGGCCGCCCTCGCCCGCGCCCCAGACGAAGAGCTTGCGGCCGCGCAGCCGCGCCGTCGAGGTCTGCGCCAGCCCGTGTCCGTCGGCGTCGAGGGAGGCGATCCAGGGCCGCTCCCCGTCGCGCACCTCGTAGAAGAAGTCGGCCGGGTACGCGCTGCGCGGCGGGTACGTGCGGTCCGCGCCCTCCCAGTCCGGTACGGGGATCCGCCGCAGCGAGCGCTCGTACCCGAAGTGCCAGGCCTCGTCGGCCGGGGCGAGCACCCGGGTGCCGGAGTCCTCGGGGACGGCGGTGTTGGACCACCAGTACACCGGTGCGGGCCGCTCGTGCGGGTTGCGGACGCGGACGCCGACGTAGAGGAACTCCGAGCCCTCGGGCAGCCACAGGTCCACCTGGAACGGCAGGTCGCGCAGCCGCTCCCACTCCCACAGCCGCACCATCGCGCCGCCGTCGGGCGCGGGGACGAGCGCGGCGTGCAGGGGGGCGCAGGAGAGGGTGGTGTGGCCGGTGGCGCCGATGTTCCACTCGATGCCGCCGGAGAACCAGGCGCCGTTGAGCGCGAAGTTGGCGGGCTGGAACACCGGGTTGCGGTAGAGCAGTTCCCGGCCGGTCGGGAGGTGGACGAGCGAGTGCACGCGGCCGCCGAGGCCCGGGAGCACGGTGGCCCGCAGGTGTTCGTTCTCGATGACGACCGCGTCGACGTCCCGCTCGGCGCGGGCCCGCCCGTAGCCGTCCCGGACTCTGGCGGGGAGCAGCGAGCGCAGCGGCTCGTACCCGATCTGACGTGCCATGTCGCGCGGCAGGCCGGCGCGGGAGCGCTCGTCCAGTACGTGGACGCCGTCGGGCGCGCGGAGGGCCGGCAGCGGGTTGTCGGGGCCCAACACGGCGGCGGGCAGGGTCAGTACGGCGCGGCGGACGGTGGTGGCCATGAAGGAATGGAACACGCCGTACCGGTCGCTGCACAGGGGTTCCGCGGATCACCACCGGTCAGGATTGCGCAAAGCCCTGGCCCCGGCCGAGCCCTACGCGAGCGCCCCCGCCACCAGGTCGGCCAGCAGCGCCCCGGCCCGCAGGTCGGGATCGAGGTCCGGGTCGTAGATCGTGACGTTGAGGCCGACGCACCGCGGGGAGCCCACCAGCACGGCGAGCAGTTCGGCCAGTTCGCCGGGGAGCAGCCCGCCGGGGTCGGGGCTGTCGACCGCGGGCATCACGGCCGGGTCCAGCACGTCGGCGTCCAGGTGGACCCAGAACCCGGCGGTGTCCGGCGGGTGCAGCCCGTCCAGCGCGGCGCGCGCCACCTGGGCCGCGCCGCGTGCGCGGATGTCGCCGACGGTGGCCGCCGTCATCCCGGCCGCGCGCAGCTCCGGCAGGTCCTCGTCGCCGTCGCGCAGCCCGAAGAGCCGTACGTCCTGGTCCCGGAGGTAGGGCCGCAGCCCCTCCAGGTCGGTGAGGTCGGCCTGGCCGCGGCCGGTGGCGAGCGCGAGCTCCTCGCCGCCGGCGGCCCCGACGGGCCCGTTGACCGCCTCGTTGCCGGGGTGGCGGAAGTCGGCCGAGCCGTCGATCGCGGCCAGCCCGTACCGCCCGAGGCGGCGCATGGCGAGGGAGGCGCCGAGCTGGATCGAGCAGTCGCCGCCGAGGACGACGGGGAACTCCCCGGCCCGCAGGTGCGTCTCGATCCGGTCCGCGAGGGCGACCGTGTACGCGGCGAGGGGAGCGGCGTGGAAGACCCCGTCGCCCTCCTTCCAACTGCCGCGGTCGTAGCGGGGCGGCACGACGACCCCGCCCTCGCGGGCGCCGAGACGGCTCAGCAGGCCTTGCTCGCGCAGGGCGCCCGCCAGTTTGTAGACCCCGGGGACGGTGCCGGGCGCGGGCGGGCGCAGGCCCAGGTTGGACGGGGCGTCGAGGAGCACCAGGCTTCGCATCCCCTCATCCTGCGCGATCGGCGCCCCCGGGACCAGACATTTCGGCGGTGATCGCCCAGCGTTCGTGGTCGCGCCAGGCCCCGTCGATGTACAGGAAGTCCGGCGAGAGCCCTTCCAGCCGGAAGCCCCGGCCGCGGACCAGGGCGATGGACGCCGTGTTGCCCGGCTGGACGTTCGCCTCCAGGCGGTGCAGCCCGAGGCCGCCGTCGTCCGCCGGTGCGAACGCGTGGCCGAGCACCAGCCCCAACGCCTCGCGCAGCAGCCCGCGGCCCGCGGCGTGCGCGAAGGCCCCGTAGCCGAGCGCCCCGCAGCGGAAGGCCCCGTGCACGATGTTGTTCACGTTGACGAACCCGGCGATGGCCCCGGTGGCCCGCTCGCAGACCAGGTACCCGGCCCGGGTCCCGTCCTCGATCAGCCGGGTCGCGTAGGGCTCGTACTCCTCGACGGTGGTGGGCGGGAACAGCCACGGCCGGTGCAGGTGCCGGCTCTCGTGCGCGTGAGTGGTGAATTCGGGGCCGTCGGCGAGCCGGAAGGGGCGCAGCCCGACCCGCTCGCCCTCCGCGAGGTAGCTGACATATGACATCGCCCCAGGCTAGGGCGTATGACAAGCTCCTCCGTGTGATCATCAACCCGGACACCGAAGATCTCCTGCACTCGGCGGCACGCAACAACGCCGAGTGGTGCGCCGCGGTCAGCCGCGACGGCGGATTCACCGAGGCCGCCTGGACCAGCGCGCGCCGCACCCCGCCGTACTACCCGGACGCCGTGACCCTCACCCGGGACGCCTCGGCCACGGCCCTGCTCGCCGCGGTGGACACCGAAGCGCCCGGCTGCTCGGTCAAGGACAGTTTCGCCATGCTCGATCTCGGCCCGGCGGGGTTCGAGGTCCTGTTCGAGGCGCAGTGGATCCACCGCGCCGCCGTCACCCCGGCCGCGGTCCCGGCCGCGGTCCCGGCCGCGGTGCCGTCGCTCCGCTGGACCCGCGTCGTCACCGCCGGGGAGCTGGTCGCCTGGGAGCGCGCCTGGGACGGCGAGGAGAGCACCGGGCTCTTCCACCCCGGGCTGCTGGCCCCGGAGTTCGCCTTCCTGGCCGGCCACGACGGCGACGGCCGCGTCCTCGCCGGGGCCGCCGCGCACCGCACCGGCGCGGTCGTCGGGATCTCCAACGTGTTCTCCGCGCCCGGCACCCCACCCGACGAGGCCTGGACGGGCAGTCTCGCGGCCCTCGCCGCCCTCTGGCCCGGCCTGCCGCTCGTCGGCTACGAGTCCGGCGACGACCTCACCACCGCCACCCGCCACGGCTTCACCCCGATCGGCCCGCTCCGGGTGTGGCTGCGGGGCGCGTAGCGGAGCGGCTCACTGTCCACCGCTCACGACTCACCGCTCACCGCTCACGGCTCCAGCGCGAGCCTCGGCACGTCCGTCCGCTCGATCCCGAACACCTGTGCATACAGCGACAGTTCCGCCTCCAGCGCCCGGATCATCGTGTCCGCGCGCCGGAAGCCGTGCCCCTCCCCCTCGAAGGTGAGGTACGCGTGCGGGACCGAGCGGCCGCGCAGCGCCGCCAGCAGCCGTTCCGCCTGGGCCGGCGGGCAGATCGGGTCGTCCAGCCCCTGGAGCAGGACGAACGGCGCGGTGATCCGGTCGGCACGGGCCACCGGGGAACGCTCGCGGCAGCGCACCGCCAGGGTCTGCGGCGGCCCGGCCAGGCTGTCGATGTAGCGGGACTCCAGGTCGTGGGTCTCCTGCGCGAAGCCCAGCAGGTCCAGCACCGGGTAGATGATCGTTCCGCAGGCGTACAGGTCGCTCGCGGCCAGCGAAGCCGCCGCCGTCCAGCCGCCCGCGCTGCCGCCGCGGATCGCGAGGCGGGCCGGGTCGGCCGTCCCCTCCGCAGCCAGCGCGCGGGCCACCGCCGCGCAGTCCTCCACGTCGACCACGCCCCACTGCTCGCGCAGCCGCTCGCGGTAGGCGCGCCCGTAGCCCGTCGAGCCGCCGTAGTTGACCTCGACCACGCCGATGCCTCGCGAGGTGAAGTAGGCGATGTGCAGGTCCAGTACGGGCGGCACGTGGTCGGTGGGGCCGCCGTGCGCCCACACCACGTACGGGGGCAGCTCGTCCGCCGGGGCCCGCAGCGCGGGATGGTGCGGCGGGTAGACGTGGGCGTGCACCTCCCGGCCGCCGGGGCCGAGGAAGGTCCGGCTCTGCGGCTCCGGGTAGTAGGCCGCGTCCACGGGGTCCGAGGCCGGGGCGCCGGCGACCCGGGCATGGCCGGTCGCGGTGTCCAGCTCCACCACCTCGTAGCCGCTGCGCGGGCTGGCCGCGACCCCGTACACCCGCGTCCCGCTGACGGCCAGGGCCGGCTGCCACGCCGTCCACGGCCCGGCGGCGTCCACCAGGTCGCCGCTCTCGGGGTCGAGGACGCCGAGCACCGAGGAGCCCTGGCCGTGCAGGACGGCGATCAGCCCGTCGGGCAGCGGCGCCAGCCAGCGCAGCCCCGGCTTCCACAGCGCGCCGCCGAACTCCTCCTCGCGGGGGCACAGGTTGACCGCCCCGCCCGTCGCCGGGTCGACCCGGTACGGGTTCCACCAGCCGCTGCGGTCGCTCACCGCGAGGAGGGTTCCGTCGGACGCCCACTCCACCTGGGCCACCGCCTCGTCGGGGCCGCCGAGTACGGTCCGGGCCGGGCCGAGCACCCCGTCCGCGGTGACCTCGGCGAGCAGCAACTCGGTGCCCTCCCAGGGCATACGGGGGTGGTCCCACACCAGCCGGGCCGCGTGCCGACCGTCCGGGGAGAGCCGGGGCCCGGTGCTGAACCGGTGCCGGTCGTCCGTCAACTCCCGTACGAGGGAGCGTGCTTCGGCCGCCGACCCGTCCAGCGGTACGGCGGCCAGGACGCGGCGCACGTCGGTCGGCGCGGCCCCGGTGAACTCCTCCAGCACGCACCAGACCTCGCCGCCGCGCAGCACCGGGTCGGCCCAGCGCAGCCCGCCGCCGACGGAGGAGAGCGGGGTCAGGGGCCGCGGACCGGGGTGTGCGGGCGCGTCGGGCTCGTACGCGTACAGCCGCTGGTCGGCGAAGTGTACGAAGACCAGCAGCGGGCCCCCTTCGGCCCGCTCGGCCCCGGCCCAGGGCCGGCCGCCGTACTCGGTGACCCGGCTGCGCACGTTCCACGGCGCGGGCAGCACCGAGACCTCGGGGCCACCGTCGGCCGGCCGGCGGACCAGGGTGCGGCGCCCGGCCTCGGCCGGGCGGGGCTCGGTCCACCACAGCTCGGCGCCGACCGTGCCGAGGTACTCGGGGCGCCCGTCGAGCGAGGCCGCGAGCGCGGCGTCGATGGGCGAGGGCCAGCTCCCGTAGGGCCGCGTACCCGCCCCGGCGCCCGCCGGCCGGGCCATCACAGGGTCCGCAGCGCGTGGTCGAGGACGCGGACGCCGAAGTGCAGGGCGTCGACCGGGACGCGCTCGTCCACCCCGTGGAAGAGGGACCAGTAGTCGTACCCGGGCGGCAGCCTGAGCGGCGAGAAGCCGTAGCCGGTGATCCCGAGCCGGGAGAACTGCTTGGCGTCGGTGCCGCCCGCCATGCAGAACGGCACCACCCGCGCCCCGGGGTCGAAGCGCTCGACCGACTCGCGCAGGATCCCGTACGTCCGCCCGTCCACCGGGGCTTCGAGGGCCACTTCCCGGTGGTGGAACTCCCAGCGCACGTCGGGGCCGGTGAGCTCGTCGAGGGTCGCGATGAACTCGGCCTCGCCGCCGGGCAGTGTCCTTCCGTCCACGTATGCGGTGGCGGTCCCGGGCACGACGTTGAGTTTGTAACCGGCGCTGAGCATCGTGGGGTTGGCGCTGTTGCGCAGCGTCGCCTCGACCAGGAGTCCGGCGGGGCCGAGCTTGCCGAGGACCTCGTCGAGGTCGAAGTTCCGCGCGGCCGGGTTGACCGACAGGCCCTGGACGGCGGCGAGTTCGGTGATGCAGGCGGCGACGGTGCCGGTGAGCCGCGCCGGCCACTCGTACGCGCCGATCCGGGCCACGGCGGCGGCGAGCCGGCTGACCGCGTTGGCCCGGTTGGGCTTGGAGCCGTGTCCGGCCGTGCCGTGCGCGGTCAACTTCAGCCAGGCCGTCCCGCGTTCACCGGCCGCGATGGGGTAGACCGGCCGGCCGGGCGCGAGGTGCAGGGTGAAGGCGCCGGATTCGCCGAGGCCCTCCGTACAGCCCTCGAAGAGGCCGGGGTGCTCGTCGGCGAGGAATCCCGATCCGTCGAGGGCGCTGTCCTCCTCGTCGGCGGTGTAGGCGATCACGATGTCCCGGCGCGGCTTCACGCCCGCCCGCGCCCAGGCCCGTACGACGGCCAGCACCATCGCGTCCATGTTCTTCATGTCCACGGCGCCGCGGCCCCAGACCACCCCGTCGCGGACCTCCCCGGAGAAGGGGTCCACGCTCCATTCGGCGGCGTCGGCGGGCACCACGTCGAGGTGGCCGTGGACGAGGAGGGCGTCGGCGGAGGGGTCGGCGCCCTCGATCCGGGCCACCACGTTGGTGCGGCCCGGCGTGCGCTCCACGAGGACGGGCTCCAGCCCGGTGGCGGCGAGCCGCTCGGCGACGTACTCGGCGGCGGGCCGCTCCCGGCAGTCGCCGCCGCCCCGGTTGGCCGTGTCGATCCGGATCAGCCCGGAGGTGAACTCGACCACCTCGTCGAACGCCGCCGCGTCGAGTGCGGCGCCGGCGGAGCCATCCGTTGGGTGCATGTCATCCATACTGCTCCTCCACGGCGCTCGAGACGACCGTCGTGACCGCCTTGAAGGCCCGGATCCCCTCGTACATCGTCTCGCTGGTGTACGCGACCCGGCGCTCCCCGGACCGTTCGACGCCGGGGACCACTGCCGCGGCCAGTGTCAGGTGCTCGGCGTCGAACTCGACCTCGACGACGAACGGGCCGCCCCGCACCGGGTCGTGACGGACCGCCAGCGCGGTGGACTGCTTGGCGGCGGCCCGGATGTCGGCGGCGGTGCGGGCGGGGGTGCGGCAGACGGCCGCGTAGCGCGAGACGTGGTCCTTGACGGCGACGGCGACCGCGTCGGGGGCGTAACCGGCGGCGTCGACGCAGGTCAGATCGTCGCCGGTGACCAGGATGACCGGGACCCCGTACTCGGCGACGACGTGGGCGTTGAGCAGGCCCTCGCTCGCCCGGACCCCGTTGAGCCACACCCCGGTGATGGAGTTGGCGAGGTAGGTGTGCGCGAAGACGCCCTCGGTCCCGGCGCCGGTGTGGTAGCCGACGAAGGCGACGCCGTCGACGTCGCCGTGCTGGACGCCCTCGACCATGCTGAGGGTCTTGTGGCGGCCGGTGATCAGCTCGGCCCGCGCGTCCAGCTTCTCCAGCAGCAGATTGCGCATGGTCCAGTGCGCTTCGTTGATGAGGACCTCGTCGGCGCCGCCGTCGAAGAAGCCGAGGACCGCGGCGTTGACGTCGGAGGTGAACAGGGACCGGCAGCGCTCCCACTGGGAGGCCCCGGGGATCACGTCCTCGGGCCAGGTGACGCCCGTGGCGCCTTCCATGTCGGCGGAGATGAGGATCTTCATCGGGCCCCCAGGCGGTCGGCTGCGCGCGGGGCGGACGACACGGACGGGTGCCGTCCACGCAGGGCCCCACCCTAGCCCGCCGGCCCCTTCGGGGGCCCTTTGGCCACGCCCGGGACCGGCGGCCCGGATCGGGGCGCGGCTCGGGGGCCCGGCTCGGACGAAGCTCGGGCGCGGCTCGGGCCCGGCCCGGGCGCGGCTCAGCGTGGGGAAATCCACCCGATCCGGTGAGCCGCCCCGGCCCCGGTACCCGTAACGGGCTTGGTCAGCCCTCGACTTCGGTGGCCAGGTTGGCCAGCACGGTGTCGTAGATGCGGCCGAGGCCCTTGGGGGCGAAGGTGCGCTCGAAGAAGCCGCCGATGCCGCCGGCGCCGTTCCACACGGTGGTGACCACGGCCTTGGACTTGCCCTCGCCGGCCGGGGTGACGACCCAGGTGGTGACCATCGAGGAGTTGCGGTCCTTCTCCACCAGCTGACCGTCGGTGGGCTCGGTGACCTCCAGCAGGCAGTCGCGGACGCGCTTGCTGGTGGCCTGGAGCTTCCAGTGGACCAGGGTGCCCTCGCCGTCGCCGCCCTCGCGCACCTCGTACTCGCTGAAGTGCTCGGGAAGCAGCTTCCCCCGGGTCCCGGTGTAGTCCGCGAGCGCGTCGAACACCGTCTCCGCGTCGGCCGCGATGATCCGCTCCGTGGTGGCCTCGACCTGCGCCATGGCTGTTCCTCCAGCAGTTGTTCTCGCTCGTCGGCCGCAAGCCAACCACCTCCGGGGCGGGCGCCCAAATCCGGGCCCCGCATGACAGCGGCCCGGCGGCACTCCCGCACGATCATGGGAACGTTTGTTCTATTCTCGGTCCGGGCTACCGAGGGAGGCGCTCATGCGCTGGGACAATCTGACCGACGGGACCGAGGAGAGGACGGGGGCGCTCTTCGGGGTCGGGTCCGTCGTCACCCGCACCTTCGACACCCCCGAGTTCCGCGGCATCACCTTCCACGAGGTCCGGGCGCGCTCCGTGCTCAACCGGGTGCCCGGCGCCTCCCGGATGCCGTTCGAATGGACGGTCAACCCGTACCGGGGGTGCAGCCACGCCTGCGTGTACTGCTTCGCTCGCAAGACGCACAGCTACCTCGACCTCGACACCGGCGTCGGCTTCGACTCCCAGATCGTCGTCAAGACCAACGCGCCCGAGCTGCTGCGCAAGGAGCTCGCCGGGCCCCGCTGGAGCGGCGCGCACATCGCCATGGGCACCAACGTCGACTGCTACCAGCGCGCCGAGGGCCGCTACCGGCTGATGCCCGGGATCATCGAGGCGCTGCGCGACCGCGCCAACCCGTTCTCCATCCTCACCAAGGGCACGCTGATCCTGCGCGACCTCCCCCTGCTGCGGCAGGCCGCCGAGGTCACCGACATCGGGGTTTGCGTCTCCGTCGGCTTCACGGACACCGCACTGTGGCGGACCGTGGAGCCCGGTACGCCGTCCCCCGCGAGCCGGCTGCACGCCGTGCGGACCCTCACCGACGCCGGGATCGAGTGCGGGGTGCTGATGGCCCCCGTCATCCCCTTCCTCGGGGACGCGCCGGAGCAGCTGCGGGCCACCGTCCGGGCCGTCGCCGAGGCCGGGGCGACCTCCGTGACACCCCTGGTACTCCATCTGCGGCCCGGGGCGCGCGAGTGGTTCCTGGCCTGGCTGGGCACCCACCACCCGCACCTGGTCGAACGGTACGAGCGGATGTACGAGGGCGGCTCGTACGCGCCCACCTGGTACCAGCGCCGGATCACCCGCCAAGTCCACGAACTGGCGGCCGAATTCGGCATCGGGCCGGCCCGGCGCGGCGCCGCCCGCCGCGCCGTCGTCCCGGAGCGGCCGGCCGATGCGGCGCCCGCCGGGCCGACGCAGCTCACGCTCCTGTGAGCGCGGGCGGCGGGCGACGGGTCATCACATCGGGCCAATAGGGGGCGCAATCCCGCCTTCGCGGCGCTGGTTCCGGGACGATTCCGCCCAGAACCCTCGGCTGGGAGGCCCTCATGCTCCGCCCCACGAACCGCCCCGTCACGAAGCGCGCCGCCGTCCTCGTGTCGGTCTCCGTCGCCACCGTCGCCGCGACCCTCGCGAGCCCCGCCGCCGTCACGGCCGCCGCCGCCCCACCGGGCGCGAAGGCCGCCGCGGTCCGCTGGACGGGCTGCGCGACCCCCCGCTACCCCACCCTCCAGTGCGCCTCCCTCAAGGTGCCGCTCGACCACGACCGGCCGGCCGGGCGGCAGATCTCCCTCGCCCTGACCCGCGTCCCGCACACGGCCGCCACCTCCCAGGGCCCGCTGCTGGTCAACCCCGGCGGCCCCGGCGGCAGCGGCCGCGGCCTGGCCGGGTACGTCGCCGCGACGCTGGCGAAGGACGTCGCCGCCCAGTACGACGTGATCGGCTTCGACCCCCGGGGCGTCGGCAAGAGCGAGCCCGCCCTGGACTGCGGCGCGGCGCACTTCACCCCCGTGCGGCCGGATTCCGTCCCGCGTGACGTGGAGACCGAGCAGGCCAACCTGGAGCGGGTCAAGTCCTTCGCCGACTCCTGCCAGGCCAAGCACGCGGACGTGCTCCCGTACATCGGCACGCTCTCCGCCGCCCGCGACCTGGAGGTGCTGCGCACCGCGCTGGGCGCGCCGAGGATCAGCTACTTCGGCTACTCGTACGGGACCTACCTGGGCGCGGTGTACGCCAAGCTCCACCCGTCCCGGGTGCACCGGCTGGTCCTGGACTCCGTGGTCGACCCGGGCGGCGTCTGGTACGAGGACAACCTGGCGCAGGACCAGGCCTTCGACGCCCGCCACAAGGCGTTCTTGGCCTGGGTCGCCCAGTACGACGAGAAGTACCGCCTCGGCACCGACCCGGCGGAGGTGGAGAACCGCTGGTACGCGATGCGCGAGGCGCTGCGCGAGACCCCGGCCGGGGCCAAGGTGGGCCCGGCCGAGCTGGAGGACACCTACATGCCGGGCGGCTACTACAACGGCTACTGGCCCAACCTCGCCGAGGCCTTCTCGGCGTACGTGGTGGACCGCGACCCGAAGCCGCTGGTGGCGGCGTACGAGCGGTTCGGCGCGGTGGAGCCCTCCGCGGGCAACAGCTACAGCGTGTACACGGCGGTGCAGTGCCGGGACTCGGCCTGGCCGAAGGACTGGAACACCTGGCGCGCGGACATGTGGGCCACGCACGCCAAGGCGCCGTTCATGACCTGGAACAACGCCTGGTACAACGCCCCCTGCGCGTTCTGGCCGACGGAGCCGCTGGCGACACCGGACGTGACCAACGCGGCGCTGCCGCCCGCCCTGCTGCTCCAGGCCACCGAGGACGCGGCGACGCCGTTCGGCGGCGCGCTGAGCATGAAGGAGAAGCTGAAGGGCTCCGCTCTGGTGGTCGAGGAGGGCGGCGGCAACCACGGGATCTCGCTGGCGGGCAACAAGTGCCTGGACGAGAAGGTGTCGGCGTACCTGCAAACGGGCCGGGCGGCGGACGCGACCTGCGCCGCCCAGCCGGCCCCGAAGCCGGCCGCGCTGACCCGCTCGGTCCCGCCGTCGGCGGGCGGCGCGGCGCTGCACGGCCTGCTGGGGTTCCGCGGCTGACGGACACCGGGCAAGATCATCCCCATGACCACGTCCGGCACCAGCCACCTCACCCGTGTCCCCGCGCCCGAGGGCGTCGCCCCCAGTCCCCAGTACAGCCACGTCGTCTGGGGCACCGGGACGTTCGTCGCCGTCTCGGGGCAGTGCTCCCTCGACGAGCGGGGTGAGGTGGTCGGCGCCGGCGACGCCGCCGCGCAGGCCCGGCAGGTGTTCGAGAACCTCCGCCGCTGCCTGGCGGCGGCGGGGGCGGGCTTCGACGACGTGGTCAAGCTGACCTATTTTGTGACGGACATGGCGTACCTCCCGGCGGTCCGCGACGCCCGCGACGCCGCCCTCCCCGCCGGCCGCCTCCCGGCCTCCTCGGCGGTCCAGGTCTCGGCCCTGTTCCGCCCCGAACTCCTGGTGGAGATCGAGGCCTTCGCGATCGTCGCGCCGCAGCGGGCCTGAGGCCGGGTCAGGCCAGCCCGCGCAGGGCCTCGGTGGCCGCCACCGCCAGCCGGGGGTGGGACTGGGCTCGGACGAGGACCTCGCGGGCGCGCGGGTCGGCCAGCGTCCCGAGGCCCTCGACGCAGGCGAGGGCGACCCGCCAGTACGGGTCGTTCGGCGCGAGCAGCCGCGACAGCGTGGCGATCAGCGCCGGAGCCGACTCCGGGGCCCGGAGTGCGGCGAGCAGCCGGACCGGGTGCAGTGCGTAGGCGGTGCGCAGGCCGTTCGTCGCGAGGGCGGCCGCCGCGCGGGCGGTACGGGGGTCGTCGAGCACGGCCAGCGCCGCGGCGGCGGCCGCGCAGCGCGGCGGGTCCCGGTGGTTCAGCAGCAGCACCAGCGGCTCGAAGGCGCGCCGGTCCCCGGCCAGCCCCAGCCGGTACGCGGCCAGTTCGCGGGCCCACAGCGGCCGCCCGGCCGAGGTCAGGGAGGCGGCCAGGGCGTCGGGGTCCGCCGCGAGCAGTTCCCCGTACTCCGCCGAGTCCGCGGATTCGGTGCGCAGGCGCTCCAGCACGTCGTTCACCCGGCCACCCTAGGGCGGCGCGGCGGCCGCCACGCCGGGTTCGCGCAGAGGACCCGGCAACACCCGATGATCGATGATCGATGATCGGTACATTTGGGCGGTACAGGTCACATCTCCGCACACTGGCGCAGCAGTTACCGACGGGTTACTCTCGCATCAACGTACGGGGCAGGCCTGGTGACGCAGCGCCCCGCACCAGTCGGTTCGGTACCAGGCACCCTCAGGTACCGCGTGTATGTCTTCGGCGTGACCCCCGGGACAGGGTCCGCCGTTCTCTCCGCCCCTCCCTTTGCCCCCCTTTCCTGGGCATCTTGTGCGGATCTTCGGGCCGCGAGCTTGTGCAGCCGCGTGCCTTCACCCAGTCGTCACCCTCATTCACTGGAGTCCCGCGATGGACCGTCCGTCCAGTCAGTCCACCCTCCAGACCATCGCCGTCGTCGGCCTCGGCACGATGGGCACCGGCATCGCCGAGGTCCTCGCCCGGGCCGGCCGCGAGGTCATCGGCATCGACATCAGCGACACCGCCACGCGCCGGGCCACCGCCGCCCTCGCGGCCGCCACCGCCCGCTCCGTCACCCGGGAGCGGCTCACGGAGGAGGAGCGGGAGGGCGTGCTCGCCCGCTTCCGCACCTTCACCGAGCTGAGCGCCGCCGCCGACGCCGACCTGGTCATCGAGGTCGTCCCGGAGAACTACGAGCTCAAGCAGCGGCTGTTTCGCGAACTCGACGCGATCGTCCGGCCCGACACCATCCTGGCCACCGGCACCAACGCCCTGTCGGTGACCCGCATGGCCGCCGAGTCGCAGCGCCCCGAGCGGGTGCTGGGCCTGCACTTCTTCAACCCGGCCCCGGCGATGAAGCTGGTCGAGGTGGTCTCCAGCGTCCTGACCGCGCCGCCCGCCGTCGAGGCGGTCACCGCGCTGGCCCGCGAGCTCGGCAAGGAGCCCGTCGCGGTCGGCGACCGCCCCGGTTTCGTCGCCGACGGCCTGCTCTTCGGCTACCTCAACCAGGCCGCCGCCATGTACGAGTCGAAGTACGCCTCCCGCGAGGACATCGACGCGGCGATGCGGCTCGGCTGCGGCCTGCCGATGGGCCCGCTCGCGCTGCTCGACCTGATCGGCGTGGACACGGCCCGGACCGTCCTGGAGGCCATGTACGCCTCCTCCGGCGACCGGCTGCACGCCCCGGCCCCGATCCTCGGCCACCTCGCCGAGGCCGGCCTGACCGGGCAGAAGTCCGGGCGCGGTTTCTACACGTACGAGGCCCCGGGCAGCACGGTGATCGTCCGGGATCTCCAGACCCCGCTGGACGGGTCCCTGCTGGGCGCGAGCCGCCCGGTCTCCTCGGTCGGCGTCGCCGGCTCCGGCACGATGGCGAGCGGTATCGCCCAGGTCTTCGCGCAGGCCGGTTACCCGGTCGTGCTGGCTGCCCGCAGCCAGGAGAAGGCCGATGCCGCGAAGGCCGCGATCGGCAAGTCCTTGGGCCGTGCGGTGTCCAAGGGCAGGCTGACCGAGGAGGCCGCGGCACGGACGCTGGCCCTGATCACCCCGGCGGGCTCGCTCGACGCGTTCGCCGACGTGGACCTGGCCGTCGAGGCCGTCGCCGAGGACCTGGCGGTCAAGCAGGAGCTGTTCGCGGGCCTGGACAAGGTCTGCAAGCCGGGCGCGGTGCTGGCCACGACCACGTCCTCGCTGCCGGTGATCGCCGTCGCCCGCGCGACGTCGCGGCCGCACGACGTGATCGGCATGCACTTCTTCAACCCGGCGCCGGCCATGAAGCTGGTCGAGGTGGTCCGTACGGTCCTGACGGCCGACGACGTGCACGCCACGGTCCGCGAGGTCTGCGCGAAGGTGCGCAAGCACCCGGTGGACTGCGGGGACCGGGCGGGCTTCATCGTGAACGCGCTGCTGTTCCCGTACCTGAACAACGCGATCAAGATGGTCGAGCAGCACTACGCGGGCATCGACGAGATCGACGCCGCGATGAAGCTGGGCGGCGGCTACCCGATGGGGCCCTTCGAGCTCCTCGACGTGGTCGGCCTTGACGTGTCGCTGGCCATCGAGAAGGTCCTGCACCAGGAGTTCCGCGACCCGGGCCTGGCCCCGTCGCCGCTGCTGGAGCACCTGGTGGCGG
Organism: Streptomyces sp. NBC_01551; assembly: GCF_026339935.1. Classification (NCBI taxonomy): domain Bacteria; kingdom Bacillati; phylum Actinomycetota; class Actinomycetes; order Kitasatosporales; family Streptomycetaceae; genus Streptomyces; species Streptomyces sp. NBC_01551. Next base: position 5,527,041 of record NZ_JAPEPX010000001.1, on the reverse strand, counting down.
CGGGCTGCCTGGGCCGGAAGACCGGCCGCGGATTCCGTGAGTACGCCCGCCGGTAAGCCGCGCCCTGCCCCCGGGGCAACCGAGCCGGATGCGTGGGGAGGGCTGCTCGGGTCCGCCGGACCCTCACGGCGGACCGTACCCGAGCCCAGTGCGGGCTCTCCCCCGCATCCACCCCTGTCCCACCCCCCTCAGGCGCGCTCCCCTGCGCAAATGAAGTACTTTCGCTCTATGTCCCAGCCCGCCAAGACCTCGCCCCGCGCCACCACGGCCTCCGACGCCCCGGAGAGCGCGGCCGGCACCAAGGCGGCCGCACAGCGGCTCAAGATGCGCCGCGAGCTCGCCGCGGCCGCGATGGAGCTGTTCGCGACCAAGGGGTACGAGGCGACGACGGTCGACGAGATCGCCGCGACCGCCGGGGTCGCGCGCCGGACCTTCTTCCGCCACTTCCGCTCCAAGGAAGAGGCGATCTTCCCCGATCACGACGACACCCTGACCCGCGCCGAGGCCGTGCTGGACGTGGCCCCGGCGCACGAGCACCCGCTCGACACGGTGTGCCGCGGGATCAAGGAAGTCATGAAGATGTACGCCGCCTCGCCGGCGGTGTCGGTGGAGCGCTACCGCCTCACCCGCGAGGTGCCGGCGCTGCGGGAGCGGGAGATCGCCTCGGTCGCCCGCTACGAGCGGCTCTTCACCCGCTACCTGCTGGCCCACTTCGACGAGCACGACCACCACGACGGCAACGACGACCCGCTGCTGGCCGAGGTGGCCGCCTCCGCGGTCGTCACGGCCCACAACCACGTGCTGCGGCGCTGGCTGCGGGCCGGCGGCCGGGGGGACGTGGAGGCGGAGCTGGACCACGCCTTCTCGATCGTACGGAAGACCTTCGGCTCGGGGATCGGCGCGGGCCGCACCCTGAACACGGCCGCGCAGGCCCAGGAGGAGCGGCCGGAGGCGGCCCAGGTCCGTACGCAGGGCGAGGTGCTGGTGGCGGTGGCCCGTACCGACGCACCGCTCGACGAGGTCATGCGGACCATCGAGGAAGCACTGAGGAACAAGCAGTAGTCACACACATCACAGCGGCCGCCCCCGTACCGGGGGCGGCCGCTTTTGTTTGTCCGACTTGCCCCTACTCATCGGTAACTCTGATCGATCATCGCTCATCTGCGCAGGTCAATAGGCAAATGAGAGAAAGTTTTGGCACGCGGTGCCTTGCCGGGTGACACGGGGTGCCATACGTTGAATCTCGTCCGGACGTCCCCGCGACCCCCGCCCACCCGGCGGTGGGACGCGCCCCGGATGCCTGCGTCACCAGGCCCCGGCACCGCCCCACCACAGGCGTGGCCCGCTCCACAGCTCCGCCGAACCGACGGCACCGCGCAGCACCACACCAATCGAACCGAACGCACCCGCGTATCCCTCAGCGCACCCTCAGCGCTCGCCGGAGGCACACCGTGAAGGACATCCTGGACGCGATCCAGTCGCAGGCCGCTACGGCCGCCGACTTCGCGGCCCTGCCGCTCCCCGACTCGTACCGCGCGATCACCGTGCACAAGGACGAGACGGAGATGTTCGCCGGGCTCACCACCCGTGAGAAGGACCCGCGCAAGTCCCTGCACCTCGACCAGGTCCCGGTCCCCGAACTCGGCCCGGGCGAGGCCCTGGTGGCCGTCATGGCCTCCTCGGTCAACTACAACTCCGTGTGGACCTCGATCTTCGAGCCGGTCTCCACGTTCAGCTTCCTGGAGCGCTACGGGCGCCTGTCGGAGCTCACCAAGCGCCACGACCTCCCATACCACATCATCGGCTCCGACCTCGCGGGCGTCGTGCTGCGCACCGGCCCCGGCGTGAACTCCTGGAAGCCCGGCGACGAGGTCGTCGCCCACTGCCTCTCGGTCGAGCTGGAGTCCTCGGACGGCCACAACGACACGATGCTCGACCCCGAGCAGCGCATCTGGGGCTTCGAGACCAACTTCGGCGGCCTGGCGGAGATCGCCCTGGTCAAGTCCAACCAGCTGATGCCGAAGCCCGGCCACCTGAGCTGGGAGGAGGCCGCCTCCCCCGGCCTGGTCAACTCCACCGCGTACCGCCAGCTGGTCTCCCGCAACGGCGCCGGCATGAAGCAGGGCGACAACGTCCTGATCTGGGGCGCGAGCGGAGGCCTCGGCTCGTACGCCACGCAGTTCGCGCTGGCCGGCGGCGCCAACCCGATCTGTGTCGTCTCCAGCCCCGAGAAGGCGGACATCTGCCGGGCCATGGGCGCGACCGCGGTCATCGACCGCAACGCCGAGGGCTACAAGTTCTGGAAGGACGAGCACACCCAGGACCCCAAGGAGTGGAAGCGCTTCGGCAAGCGCATCCGCGAGCTGACCGGCGGCGAGGACATCGACATCGTCTTCGAGCACCCCGGCCGCGAGACCTTCGGCGCGAGCGTCTACGTCACCCGCAAGGGCGGCACGATCACCACCTGTGCCTCGACCTCCGGCTACATGCACGAGTACGACAACCGCTACCTGTGGATGTCGCTCAAGCGGATCATCGGCTCCCACTTCGCGAACTACCGCGAGGCGTGGGAGGCCAACCGCCTGATCTCCAAGGGCAAGATCCACCCCACCCTCTCGAAGGTCTACTCCCTGGAGGAGACCGGCCAGGCCGCGTACGACGTCCACCGCAACCTCCACCAGGGCAAGGTCGGCGTCCTCGCGCTGGCGCCCGAGGAGGGCCTGGGCGTGCGCGACCACGAGATGCGCGCGACGCACCTCGACGCGATCAACCGCTTCCGGAACATCTGAGTCGGCTCAAAGGCCATAAGGATCGCCTGAGATGACAGAGCGCCAGAAAGACCGTCCGTGGCTCATGCGGACGTACGCCGGCCACTCCACGGCCGAGGCGTCCAACGAGCTGTACCGCCGCAACCTCGCCAAGGGCCAGACCGGCCTGTCGGTCGCGTTCGACCTGCCGACGCAGACCGGCTACGACCCCGACCACATCCTCGCCCGCGGCGAGGTCGGCCGGGTCGGGGTCCCGGTCTCCCATCTGGGCGACATGCGGCGGCTGTTCCAGGACATCCCCCTGGAGCAGATGAACACCTCGATGACGATCAACGCCACCGCCATGTGGCTGCTGGCGCTCTACCAGGTGGCCGCCGAGGAGCAGGGCGCGGACATCGCCCAGCTCCAGGGCACCACGCAGAACGACATCGTCAAGGAGTACCTCTCGCGCGGGACGCACGTCTTCCCGCCCGGGCCCTCGCTCCGCCTGACGACGGACATGATCGCGTACACGGTCAACCACATCCCGAAGTGGAACCCGATCAACATCTGCTCGTACCACCTCCAGGAGGCCGGGGCCACCCCGGTCCAGGAGATCTCGTACGCGATGTCGACCGCGATCGCCGTGCTCGACTCCGTGCGCGACTCGGGCCAGGTGCCCGAGGAGCGGTTCGGCGAAGTGGTCGCCCGCATCTCGTTCTTCGTGAACGCGGGCGTCCGCTTCATCGAGGAGATGTGCAAGATGCGCGCCTTCGGCCGCATCTGGGACAAGGTCACCCGCGAGCGCTACGGCATCGAGAACGACAAGCAGCGCCGCTTCCGGTACGGCGTCCAGGTCAACTCCCTGGGCCTGACCGAGGCGCAGCCGGAGAACAACGTCCAGCGCATCGTCCTGGAGATGCTGGCGGTCACCCTCTCCAAGGACGCCCGCGCCCGCGCCGTGCAGCTGCCGGCCTGGAACGAGGCGCTGGGCCTGCCCCGGCCCTGGGACCAGCAGTGGTCGCTGCGCATCCAGCAGGTCCTGGCGCACGAGAGCGACCTGCTGGAGTACGAGGACATCTTCGCCGGATCCCACGTCATCGAGGCCAAAGTCGACTCCCTGGTCGCCGACTGCCTGGCCGAGATCGACCGGATCCAGGAGATGGGCGGCGCGATGGCCGCCGTCGAGTCCGGGTACCTGAAGTCCCAGCTGGTCTCCTCGCACGCCGAGCGGCGCGCCCGGATCGAGGCCGGCGAAGACAAGATCGTCGGCGTCAACTGCTTCCAGCAGACCGAGGAGAACCCCCTCACCGCCGACCTGGACGGCGCCATCATGACGGTCGACCCGGCCGTCGAGGCGCTGACCGTGGAGCGCATCGTCCGCTGGCGCGCCGAGCGGCAGGAGTCCTCGGAGCGGCAGGGGGGCGGCGACCCGTTCGTCTTCCCGACGGTCATGCAGGCCCTGGACCGGCTGAAGGAGGCCGCTGCCGGGACCGAGAACCTGATGGAGGCCACCCTGGAGTGCGCCCGGGCCGGTGTCACCACCGGCGAGTGGGCGAGCGCCCTGCGCGAGGTGTTCGGCGAGTTCCGCGCCCCGACCGGCGTCTCCTCGGCCCCGGTGGCCGTCACCGCGGAGGAGGGCACGCCGATGGCCCTGGTCCGCGCGAAGGTCTCCCGTACCGCGCAGGACCTGGGCTCCGGCCGGCTGCGGCTGCTGGTCGGCAAGCCGGGCCTGGACGGGCACTCCAACGGCGCCGAGCAGATCGCCGTCCGGGCCCGGGACGCCGGATTCGAGGTGGTCTACCAGGGCATCCGGCTGACGCCCGAGGAGATCTCCTCGGCGGCGCTGGCCGAGGACGTCCACTGCGTGGGACTGTCCATCCTGTCCGGATCGCACAGCGCGCTCGTTCCGGACGTGCTGGAACGCCTCCGCGCGGCGGGGGCGGGTGACATACCCGTCGTCCTGGGCGGCATCATTCCGAACGCCGACGCCATCGCCCTCAAGGCGGCCGGAGTCGCCGCCGTCTTCACACCCAAGGACTTCGGTATCACGGAGATCATCGGCCGTATCGTCGACGAGATCCGGAAAGCGAACAAGCTCGACCCTCTGGAGGTCCCCGCATGACCACGCCCACGTCTCCCGTGAACCGGCTGCGGCCGCGCCGCTCCTGCCTCGCGGTTCCGGGCTCGAACCCGCGGTTCCTGGAGAAGGCCCAGGGTCTGCCGGCCGACCAGGTCTTCCTCGACCTGGAGGACGCCTGCGCCCCGCTCGCCAAGGAAGGCGCCCGCCACACGATCGTGGACGCGCTGAACAACGGCGACTGGACCGGCAAGACCCGGGTCGTGCGCGTCAACGACTGGACCACCCACTGGACGTACCGCGACGTCATCACGGTCGTCGAGGGCGCCGGCCAGAACCTCGACTGCATCATGCTGCCGAAGGTCCAGGACGCCCAGCAGGTCGTGGCGCTGGACCTGCTGCTGACGCAGATCGAGAAGACCATGGGCTTCGAGGTCGGCAAGATCGGCATCGAGGCGCAGATCGAGAACGCCAAGGGCCTGGTCAACGTCGACGAGATCGCGGCCGCCTCGCCGCGACTGGAGACCATCATCTTCGGCCCGGCCGACTTCATGGCCTCCATCAACATGAAGTCCCTGGTCGTGGGCATGCAGCCGCCCGGCTACCCGGCGGACGCCTACCACTACATCCTGATGCGGATCCTGATGGCGGCCCGCACGCACAACCTCCAGGCGATCGACGGCCCCTTCCTCCAGATCCGCGACGTGGACGCGTACCGCGAGGTGGCGGGCCGGGCGGCGGCGCTGGGCTTCGACGGCAAGTGGGTGCTGCACCCGGGCCAGGTCGACGCGGCCAACGAGGTCTTCTCCCCCTCGCAGGAGGACTACGACCACTCCGAGCTGATCCTCGACGCGTACGACTGGTGCACCTCCGAGGCCGGCGGCAAGAAGGGCTCGGCGATGCTCGGCGACGAGATGATCGACGAGGCCAGCCGCAAGATGGCCCTGGTCATCGCGGGCAAGGGCCGCGCGGCCGGGATGCAGCGCACCACCAAGTTCGAGATCCCGGAGGCCTGATCCCCATGCAGTTCGGACGCACGTACGAAGAGTTCGAGGTCGGGGCGGTCTACAAGCACTGGCCCGGAAAGACGGTCACCGAGTACGACGACCACCTCTTCTGTCTGCTGACCATGAACCACCACCCGCTCCACATGGACAGCAACTACGCGGAGAACACCACCGACTTCGGCAAGAACGTGGTCGTGGGCAACTACATCTACTCCCTGCTGCTGGGCATGTCGGTGCCGGACGTCTCCGGGAAGGCCATCGCCAACCTGGAGATCGAGTCCCTGCGGCACGTGGCGCCGACCTTCCACGGCGACACCATCTACGGCGAGACCACGGTCCTCGACAAGACGCCGTCGAAGTCGAAGAACGACCGCGGCATCGTCTACGTGGAGACCAAGGGCTACAAGCAGGACGGCACCCTCGTCTGCGTCTTCCGGCGCAAGGTGATGGTCCCGACCGAGACGTACATCAAGGAGCGCGGCGGCGAGCAGCCCGGCCGCCCGCAGCTGAAGGAACAGGGGAAGTAGCCATGGCCCGACTCGCCCAGACCGCCGGGCTCACCGACGTCCAGCGGGAGATCCTCAAGACCGTCCGGGAGTTCGTCGACAAGGAGATCATCCCGGTCGCGACCGAGCTCGAACACCGCGACGAGTACCCGCAGCAGATCGTCGACGGCCTCAAGGAACTCGGCCTCTTCGGCCTGATGATTCCGGAGGAGTACGGCGGCCTGGGTGAGTCGCTGCTCACCTACGCCCTGTGCGTCGAGGAGATAGCGCGTGGCTGGATGTCCGTCTCGGGCATCATCAACACCCACTTCATCGTGGCGTACATGCTCAAGCAGCACGGCACGCAGGAGCAGAAGGACCACTTCCTCCCGCGCATGGCGCTCGGCGAGGTGCGCGGCGCGTTCTCCATGTCCGAGCCGGGGCTGGGCTCGGACGTGTCGGCCATCACGTCCAAGGCGGTGAAGGACGGCGACGAGTACGTCCTGAACGGCCAGAAGATGTGGCTGACGAACGGCGGATCCTCGACCCTGGTGGCCGTCCTGGTCCGAAGTGACGAAGGACACCCCGAGGGCACGGCGCCCCACAAGTCGATGACGACCTTCCTCGTCGAGAAGGAGCCGGGCTTCGGTGAGGTCCGTCCGGGTCTGACCATCCCGGGCAAGATCGACAAGATGGGCTACAAGGGCGTCGACACGACCGAGCTCATCATGGACGGACTGCGCATTCCGGCCAATCGGGTCCTCGGAGGCCAGACCGGCCGAGGGTTTTACCAAATGATGGACGGCGTCGAGGTCGGCCGCGTCAACGTGGCGGCCCGTGGCTGTGGTGTCGCTCAGCGTGCTTTCGAGCTCGGTGTCTCCTATGCCCAGCAACGTCACACTTTCGGCAAGGCGATCGCCGAGCACCAGGCCATCCAGTTCAAGCTGGCCGAGATGGCTACCAAGGTCGAAGCCGCCCATGCGATGATGGTCAATGCAGCACGCAAAAAGGACTCCGGGGAACGAAACGACCTCGAAGCAGGGATGGCGAAGTACCTCGCCTCCGAGTACTGCAAGGAGGTGGTGGAGGACGCCTTCCGCATCCACGGCGGCTACGGATTCTCGAAGGAGTACGAGATCGAGCGCCTGTACCGGGAGGCCCCGATGCTGCTGATCGGTGAAGGTACCGCCGAGATCCAGAAAATGATCATTGGGCGACGCCTGCTCGAGGAGTACCGACTCCAGGGCTGAATGTACCTTTTGCGGCGAATCTTTCCGAGATTCGTCGCAAAAGAGTCACTAGCAGTCACTGGCTGACGGCCATCGACTCGGCTTCTGGCTTGCCCAGTTGTTGCGTGCAACCGATAGCATTCCAGTAAAGCCGCCGTCCCGTCCCCCCGTTTGCGGCGCGGCAATCACCCGCTACGAAGGTCATCCATGCCCCACAGCCAAACCTCTGCACCTCGCGTCGGCTTCCTGAACGGACGTCTCGCACGCGGAGCATCGCCGTGGCTCCTGCCGACCGTCGCCACCGCGGCGCTCAGCCTCACCCGGGCCCGCAAGTCCGGACGCTGGGCCGCGGCGGCCGTGCCCGCCACCGCTCTCGCGGCGGGCATGCTGTGGTTCTTCCGCGACCCCGAGCGTGAGATCACCCAGGGCCGTGTCATCTCGCCCGCCGACGGTGTGGTGCAGAGCATCATGCCGTGGAAGGACGGGCGCACGCGCGTCGCGATCTTCATGAGCCCTCTGAACGTCCACGTCAACCGCGCGCCCCTGGCCGGCACGGTGACGTCCGTGGAGCACATCCCCGGCGGGTTCGTCCCGGCGTTCAACAAGGAGAGCGAGAACAACGAGCGCGTTGTCTGGCACTTCGACACCGAGCTCGGTGACATCGAGATGGTGCAGATCGCCGGCGCCGTCGCGCGACGCATCGTCCCCTACCTGCCGGCCGGCACCAAGGTGGAGCAGGGCGAACGCATCGGTCTGATCCGCTTCGGCTCCCGCGTCGACATCTACCTCCCCGAGGGTGTCGAGGTCGCGGTCGAGGTCGGACAGGCCACCACCGCGGGGGTGACCCGAATTGACCGTGACTGACCCTGAGACTCCCGCCACGCCCTCGACCCCCTCGAAGGGCTGGGTTCCCGAGCCCGCCGAGGAGGAGTCGCCCGAGGACGACATGCCGCTGTCGCTGCGGCTGTCGATAGCGGACACGCTCACCCTCGGTAACGCCACCTGCGGATTCATGGCGGTGTACTTCACCACCACCGGGATCCTCATCCCGCACCTCACCGGCAGCGGCGAGTCGGGCATGGCCCGGCACAGCGCGGCGACCGCGGTGATACTGATGCTGCTCGCGGCGGTCTTCGACCTCTTCGACGGCATCGTCGCCCGGAAGCTGCGCAGCTCGCCGATGGGCGCGGAGCTGGACAACCTGTCCGACCTGATCAGCTTCGGTCTGGCGCCGGCGTACTTCGTGCTGGTCTACGGCATGGTCGCCGACGACGCGCACCAGAAGATGTCGGCACTGGCGGCGATCGTGGTCTTGCTGGCGGTAGTCCTGCGCCTCGCGAGATTCAGCTGCGTGACGATGAAGGACGGCATGTTCCAGGGCATGCCGAGCCCCTTCGGCGCGCTGACGGTCGTCTCGATCGTGCTGCTGGAGCTGAAGTTCATCCCGACCCTGCTGGCGATCATCGGCGTCGCGTGGCTGATGGTGAGCCGGGTCGAGTACCCGAAGCCGCGGGGTGTCCTCGCGGTGGCGATGCTGAGCTGGATCGTCGGGGCCATGGGGCTGCTCGCGGCCTGGGCGTTCGACGCGCCGGGCGGCCAGCTGCTGCTCCAGACGGGCTGCGCGCTGCAGATCGCCCTGGCGGCGACGATCCCGCTGTTCGCGACGACGCGCCGCGCGAACACGTTCCGCCACAACCGCCGCGAGGCGCGGGCAGCCCAGCTGCCTTAACGCCGGCCGCTGCTTGGAAAGGGCCCCCGCTGCCGTAGAGGCAACGGGGGCCTTTTCGCGTGCCGGGGCACTGACGTACCCGGGGACCGGGCAGGAACCATGCGGGCCGGCGCCGGCCCTTCGGCCTGGTACAGGCCCGTGGGCCGCGGGGGGCCGTGCGGTCGCGGAGGCCCCGGCAGGGGCCTCCGGGCCGCGGCAAGAGCCTGCCGGGGGCACGGCAGGGGATGGGTGAGGCCCGGCTGTCCCTGGGGGGCCGGGCCTCGGGTGGGGTCAGAGGATGTCGGCGGCGATGTTGGCCGCGACGCGTTCCAGCAGTGGGCCCGCGTTCGCGATGCACTTCGCCGGGTCCGGCTCGATCTCGGTCAGCGGGTACGCCCGGCGGATGCCCGCCGCCCGGAGCGCCTCCGGCTGGAGGAGGAGCCGCCCGCACACCGCGACGACCTCCTTGCCCGCCGCCCGCGCCGCGGCCGCGACACCGGCCGGGGCCTTGCCGTGCAGGGTCTGCTCGTCCAGCGACCCCTCACCGGTGATCACCAGCGTGGCCCGCTCCAGCGCCGGCGCGAAGCCCAGCACGTCCAGCATCAGCTCGATGCCGGGGCGGAACGAGGCGCCGAGCAGCAGCGCACCGTAGCCGATGCCGCCCGCGCCGCCCGCGCCCGGGGACGCCGCCAGCTCGGTGGCCTTCGGACCGATCGCCTTCTCCAGCACCACCGCGAAGTGCGCGAGCGCCGCGTCCAGCGTCGCCACGTCCTGCGGCGACGCCCCCTTCTGCGGGCCGTAGACCGCCGGCGCGCCCTTCGGGCCCGTCAGCGGGTTGTCCACGTCGCTCGCCAGGACGAACTCGACCTCCGCGAAGCGCGGGTCGACCCCGGACAGGTCCGCCGACGCCAGCCCGGCCAGCGCGCCGCCGCCCGGACCGACCGGCTCGCCCGACCCGTCCAGGAACACCGCTCCGAGCGCGGCCAGCATCCCCGCGCCGCCGTCGGTGGTGGCGCTGCCGCCCACGCCGAACACGATCGAGCGCGCACCCGCGTCCAGCGCGGCCTTCAGCAGCTCGCCGGAGCCGTACGTGGTCGCCGTCAGCGGGGCGAAGACGCCCGCCGGCAGCAGCTGGAGCCCGGAGGCCTCCGCCATCTCGACCACCGCGGTGCCGTCGCGCAGCGCGAACGCCGCCGTCACCTGGTCGCCGAGCGGCCCGGTGACCCGGACCTCCCGGCGCTCGAACCCGGCCGCGACGGCGGCCGCGACCGTACCGTCGCCGCCGTCCGCAACGGGGAGGGTCTCGATCTCCACGCCCGGTACGGCCCGGCGGAGCCCGGCCGTCACCCGCTCCGCGACCTGAACGGCCGTGAGCGAGCCCTTGAATTTGTCCGCGGCGATGAGCACGCGCGCGGTCTCAGTTACTGCTCCGTCCGTCACCTTGCTAATCCCTTGCTATCGAACAGTGCAGTCGCGCCACCATGAGCCTATCCGGAGGATCCTCCTATGCCCATGCGTGGCCCGGGTCACACCCGGCGCGCCATGCCCCTAAATCGGGATATACGCCTGCATAGTGTGGCCGCATGAGTACGGAATCACTGGACCAGCCGCCTCCCGAACCCCCGGGTGACGGCGCCCCCGACCGCAGCGTCGTCGCCATCGGAGTGATCGCCGTACTCGCCGTCGTCGCCTGGGCCGCGCTCGCCAAGGGCTCCTTCGACACCGCGTCCGCCGCCGCCCTCGCCTGGGTGCTCGACAACTTCGCCTGGCTGTTCGTGATCGCCGCCGACGTGTTCCTCGTCATGTGCGTCGTCCTCGCCATCAGCCGCTTCGGCCGGATCCGGCTCGGCGCCGACGACTCCGAGCCCGAGTTCACCAACCTCGCGTGGATCGCGATGATGTTCAGCGCCGGCATGGGCATCGGCCTGATGTTCTACGGGGTCGGCGAGCCCCTCACCCACTACCTGAACCCGCCGCCCGCCTCCGGGGCCGCCCCCGGCACCGGGGCCGCGGCCCAGGCGGCCCTCGACTACTCCTTCTTCCACTGGACCCTGACCCCCTGGGCCATCTACGGCATCGCCGGCCTCGCCCTCGCCTACGCGACGTTCCGCAAGGGCCGCGGCAACCGCCTCAGCTCCGCCTTCGTCCCGCTGATGGGCCAGGAGCGGGCCGACGGCTGGCCCGGCAGGGCCGTCGACCTGCTCGCCGTCTTCGCGACCGTCTTCGGCACCGCCACCAGCCTCGGCCTCGGCGCGCTCCAGGTCACCGAGGGCCTCAGCATCACCGCCGGGGTCGAGGACTCCACGGCCGTCGAGCTGATCATCATCGCCTCGCTCTCCGCCGCCTTCGTGCTCTCGGCCTTCTCCGGCCTCCACAAGGGCGTCAAATGGCTCAGCACCGTCAACATCGTGCTCGCCGGCGCCCTCGCGCTCTTCGTCTTCCTGCTCGGCCCGACCGTCTACATCCTCGACGTGATCCCGGCGAGCGTCGGCAGCTACCTGCACGAACTGCTGCCCATGGCCACCCGTACCGGCGCCTTCACCGACAGCGCCTGGCTCGGTGCGTGGACGATCTTCTACTGGGCCTGGTGGCTCTCCTGGGCCCCCTTCGTCGGCACCTTCATCGCCCGCATCTCCCACGGTCGCACCATCCGCGAGTTCCTGATCGGCGTCCTGCTGGTCCCCAGCGGTGCCACCGTGGTGTGGTTCTGCGTCATGGGTGGCACCGCCATCCGCCTCGACTCCACCGGCGTCGCCGACCTCGCCGTCAAGGTCAAGGACGGCGCCGAGGCCTCGCTCTTCGCGATGCTCGACGCGCTCCCGCTGGGCACCGTCACCTCGTACGTGGCCATGGCCCTGGTCATGACCTACTTCGTCACCAGCGCCGACTCGGCCTCGCTCGTCATGGGCTCGCTCACCAGCCGCGGCTCCCTGAACCCGCCCACCTGGCTCGTCGTCACCTGGGGCATCCTGATGGCCGCGGTGGCCGCCGTGCTCCTGGTCGCCGGCGGCCTGAAGTCCCTCCAGACCGCCACCATCCTGGTCGCGCTGCCCTTCGTCATCGTCATGCTGCTGCTGTGCTGGGCGCTGGTCAGCGAACTGCGCCAGGACCCCGGCGCCGGCCCGGCCCGCCACCACCCGCTGCACGGCATGCGCGACGCGGTCAAGGCGATGGTCGGCGACGCCCTCACCGAGCAGGCCCGGGCACCCCGCGGCCGGAAGCCGTCAGGCCCGCCTGGGTAGGGTTGCGGAGTGACCACCACGGATGACTACGCCACGTACATCGCGAGCCTGCCCCGGGTGCTGGCCGGCGCCGCCGCGCTCTACCTCGACGCCGCGGGCCGGGTGCTGCTCGTCGAGCCCAACTACCGCGAGGGCTGGGCCCTGCCGGGCGGCACGATCGAGTCCGACCAGGGCGAGTCCCCCCGTACGGCGGCCCGCCGCGAGAGCGCCGAGGAGATCGGCCTCGACCTCCCCCTCGGCCGGCTCCTCGCCGTCGACTGGGTGCTCGGCAGCGCCCGCCCGCCGCTGGTCGCGTACGTCTACGACGGCGGCGTACTGGACGAGGCGCAGCTCGCCGCCATCAAGCTCCAGGACGAGGAACTGATCTCCTGGCGGATGGTCGAGCCCGCCGAGCTCACCGCCTACCTGCCGGGGGCGCTCGGCCTGCGCACCGCGCAGGCGTACCGGGTCCTGAAGTCCGGCGAGGGCACCGCGGAACTGGAGAACGGCCGCCCCGCCCACACGTAGGCCCGGCTGTACGGCACACATCGAGAGCAGGACAGAATCAGCACATGATCACCATGTACGCCTGGCCCAGCACCGCCGACGGGCCCGACGCCCTGCCCATGGTCCACTTCACGACCGAAGAACAGGCTGGCGGTGAGGTCACCCCGGAGGGCATGCCGGTCTGGCTCTTCGACACCGCCATCCGCGAGGGCGGCTGGGCCCAGTTCAACGACTTCGACGGCTGGTCCGCGCCGGCCCCCGGCTGGCGGGCCCTGTACCGCCGCGAGGACGACTTCCTCGCCGTCACCGGCCCCGGTGCCTGCGAAGGCTGGTACGAGGGCAACCTCGGCGCCGACGAGGACTGGGTGAAGGCCGCCACCACGCAGCAGAGCCTGGTCCTGCTCGCCGCGCCGGTCCAGCACCCGTCGCTGTACGCGTACGCGGTGGAGGCCGGCGCGGGGTTCGCCCTGCTGGTGCCGCTGATGGTGGTCTAGGCGGTCTGGCCGCCCGGCCCGGCCGGGCCCTCAGGCCCGGCCGGCGGCCTCGAACTCCAGCAGCCGGACCTTGCGGTCGATGCCGCCGCCGTAGCCGGTCATGCCGCCCGAGGCGCCGATCACGCGGTGGCACGGGACGATGATGCCGACCGGGTTCTTCCCGTTGGCCAGGCCCACCGCCCGCGAGGCGTTCGGCTTGCCGAGCTTGGCCGCGAGCTCCCCGTACGACCAGGTCTCGCCGTACGGGATGCGCACCAGCTGCTCCCACACGCTGCGCTGGAACTGCGTTCCCTCCAGCCGGACGGGGACGGTGAACTCGGTCAGCTCGCCGGCGAAGTACGAGCCCAGCTGCCGTACCACTTCCGGGAACGGCTCCTCGGTGGCCGCGACCCGCTCGCCGAAGGACTCCTCGGCCGGGCGGTGGCGCTGGCCGGTCATGTAGAGGCCGCACAGGAGGCCGTCCGAGGCGACCAGGGTGAGCGGCCCGTAGGGGCTGTCGACGACGGTGTGCCGCTTGTGCTGCGTGCTGTTCATGGCGGGTCGTACTCCTCAGACGGGCAGGTGGTTGATGGGGTGGCCGTCGGTGGCCCACAGGTACTGCACGGCGTACGCGCGCCAGGGCCGCCAGAGCGCCGCCCGGGCCGTCAGCGCGGCCGGGGTGGAGGGCAGTCCGAGTTCCTTGGCGGCCTTGCGGACACCCAGGTCGGACGCCAGGAACGCGTCCGGGTCGCCGAGCGCGCGCATCGCGATGACCTCGGTGGTCCACGGGCCGAACCCCGGCAGGGCGTTCAGCCGGGCGCGGGCGTCCTCCCAGTCGCTGTCGATGCCGAGCGGCAGTGACCCGTCGGCCAGCGCCGTGACCAGGGTGGTCAGCGTGGCGCGGCGGCTGCGCGGCAGGGCCAGCGCCTGCGGGTCCAGCGCGGCGAGCGCCTGCGGCGAGGGGAACAGGTGGGTCAGCCCGCCCTCGGGGTCGGGGTCGGCCACCGGTTCGCCGTACGCGGTGACCAGCCGGGCCGCGTGGGTCCGGGCGGCGGCCGTGGACACCTGCTGGCCGAGCACGGCGCGTACGGCGAACTCCGCCGCGTCGACGGTACGGGGAACCCGGCGCCCGGGGGCCTTGTCCACGAGCGGGGCCAGCAGGGGATCGGAGCGCAGCTGCCCGTCCACCGCCTCCGGGTCGGCGTCCAGGTCGAGCATCCAGCGGCAGCGGCTGATGGCGATGGTCAGGTCGCGCAGGTCGGTCAGGGCCAGCTGGCAGCCGATGTGATCGGGCATCGGGGTGAGCGCGACGACGCCCGTGCCGTACGGGAGCCGCAGGGTCCGGCGGTACGCGCCGGCCCGCCACTCCTCGACGCCGGGGACGGCGGTCGCGGCGAGGTGCCCGAAGAGGTTGTCGGGGTTGAGCGGGGCCCGGTAGGGCAGCCGCAGCGCTATGGTCCCGGGCACCCGGGGCTGCTGGTGCCGGTGCGCCTTCGCGGCGCGTTGGCGCAGCTCCCCGGGGGCGAGGGCGAACACCTCGCGGACGGTGTCGTTGAAGGTGCGGATGGAGGAGAACCCGGCGGCGAAGGCGACGTCTCCCATCGGGAGCCCGGAGGTCTCGATGAGCAGCCGGGCGGTCTGGGCGCGCTGCGCACGGGCCAGGGCGAGGGGCCCGGCGCCGAGCTCGGCGTTCAGCTGCCGCTCGACCTGGCGGGTGGAGTACCCCAGCCGCGCCGCCAGGCCGGGGACGCCCTCGCGGTCGACGACGCCGTCCTGGATGAGCCGCATGGCCCGGGCGACGGCGTCGGCGCGGGCGTTCCACTCGGGGGACCCGGGGGAGGTGTCGGGCCGGCACCGCTTGCAGGCCCGGAACCCGGCCTGCTGGCAGGCGGCGGCGCTGGGGAGGAACGTCATGTTCTCGACCTTGGGCGGCACCGCGGGGCAGCTGGGCCGGCAGTAGATCCCGGTGGTCCGCACGGCGGTGAAGAACCACCCGTCGAACCGTGCGTCCTTCGACTGCACGGCCCGTACGCAGCGGTCGGTGTCGGTGTACATGGCTCCAGGATCCCGGCCGGATCCCCCCGGGGCTGGCGGTTTTCCGACATCAAGCCTAGCGCCGGGCGGGGGGTGGCGCCGGGGATCGGCCGTCTCAGACGCCTGCGGGGCCGGGGGCGGCGGCCAGCAGGTCGGCCGTGGTGACGACGCGGGCGAAGCCGCCGCCCTGGAGGTTGACGGCGGTGGCGGTGGCCAGTTGGTCCGCGGTCAGGGCGGGGCCCGCGGGGCCGGCCGTCAGGTCGAAGGTGTGGGTGGCGTCCAGCGGGACGAGGACCTCGTAGCCCAGGTTTCCGGCCATCCGGGCGGTGGTCTCGACGCACATGTTGGTCTGGATCCCGGCCACCACCAGCTGGCCGATGCCCCGGGCGGTGAGCCAGTCGGCCAGGTCCGGGGTGCCGTAGAAGGAGGAGTTGACGGTCTTGTCGACCAGCAGGACCGCCCGCCCGGCCCGCTCCTCGACGAAGTCCTTGAAGGCGTGGCCGGGGTGCTCCGGCGCCAGTACGGAGCCGGGGCGCAGCGAGGAGTGCCGTACGAGGACCAGCGGCCGGCCGGTCTCCTGCCAGGCGTCCATGAGGGCGGCGATGTTGGCCTCCGCCTCGGGGTTGTTGCGGGGCCCCCAGAACGAGGGGTCGTCGAAGCCCTTCTGTACGTCGATGACCAGCAGGGCGGCGTTCTCGGCGAGGTGGAATCCGGTGTTCGTCATGGCTTCATGCTGTCCGGCGCGGGGGCTGCCCGACAGCGGCTCCGGCGACGGCGATCGATGGGATCCTGCCAGCCTGGCAGGATCGGCGCCGACCGCGCACACTGGCCTCATGCACCGCGTCGCCATCGTCGTCCAGCCCGGGATCCGCAGCTTCGACCTCGCCGTGATCACAGAGGTCTGGGGCCCCGACCGCCGACGGCTCGGGGTGCCGGCCTTCGAGCTGCGCCGCTGCGCCCTGGACGGCGGGCCGATCGCGCTGCCCGGCGGGCTCACGCTGGAGCCCGACCGGGGGCTCGACTGGCTCGCCGGGGCCGATCTGGTCGTCGTACCGGCGCTGGCCGAGCCCTCGGACCCCACGCCCGAGCCGGTCCTCGCCGCCCTGCGCGGCGCGCACGCCCGGGGGGTGCCGGTGGCCGCGCTGTGCGCCGGGGCGTTCGTCCTCGCCGAGGCGGGGCTGCTGGAGGGCCGCCGGGCGGTGACGCACTGGTCGCTGGCCCCGCTGCTCGCCGCCCGCCACCCCGGGGTGCTCGTGGAGGACGCCCCGCTGTACGTGGCGGACGACGGGCTGTGGACCTCCGCCGGGGTGGCCTCCGGGATCGACCTCTGCCTGCACCTGGTCCGCGAGGCCCACGGCGCGGAGGCCGCCGCCGCGATCGCCCGCTCGATGGTGACGGGCCCCTTCCGCACCGGTGACCACGCCCAGTACCTGGACCGGCCCACCCCGGCCGCCGACCGGACCGCCGAGGTCCTGGCCGCCGTACGGGAGCGGGCGCTGCTGCGGCTGCACGAGCCGCTCGACGTGCCGACCCTGGCCGGCTGGGCCGGGATGTCGCCGCGCAGCTTCGCCCGGCACTTCGCGGCCGCCACCGGCACCACCCCGCACCGGTGGCTGCTGAACCACCGGCTCGACGCGGCCCGCCGGCTCCTGGAGCGCACCGACCACCCGGTCACCGAGGTGGCCCGGCGGGCCGGGTTCGCGAGCGAGGTAACCTTCCGCCAGCATTTCACCGCGTACGTCGGCCTCGGCCCGCGCGCGTACCGCGCGGCGGCCACCGCCACCCCGGCGCCTGCCACCAGGGCGATGCCTGATCGGCACGCCATCCCCTAACCTCCCCGACAGTGTTAGAAATGGCTCATGACAGGACGTTTTGGCCGACCGAGGGGATCACCGGCATCACCGCCCCCCAAGTCGGCCGGGCAGCGGGCGTTCCCGCCCGCTCGCCTGTCACGCGCGCCGCACAGCGTCGCCGGTCAGGTGTTCGCCCTCCAGGCCGTCATCGTGCTCGTGCTGATCGCCGCCGCCACGCTGGCCCTCGTCTACCAAGCGCGCTTCAACAGCGAGCGCGACGCCCGCAACCGCTCGCTCGCCGCCGCCGAGGCGTTCGCGCACGCCCCGGGCCTCCCGCAGGCGCTGAAGGCGCCCAATCCGACCACCGAGCTCCAGCCGCTCACCGAGGCCGCCCGCCTGGGCTCCGGCGTGGACTTCATCGCCGTCATGACCACCGACGGGATCCGCTACACCGACGCCCGGCCCAACCTGATCGGCCGGCGCGCCACCGGCGACCTGTCCCGGGCCGTGCGCGGAGAGGCCTTCACCGAGGTGTTCAAGGGCACCCCGAGCGACGCGGTCCGCGCGGTGGTCCCCGTCCAGGACAAGAACGGCAACGTCGTCGGCCTGGTCGGCACCGGCATCGAGATCGAGAACGTCTCCGACGTGGTCCGCAAGCAGCTGCCGCTGCTGCTCGGGGCCGCGGCCGGGGCGCTGGTGCTCGGCACCGGCGGCGCCTTCCTGGTCAGCCGGCGGCTGCGGCGCCAGACCCGGGGCCTCGGCGAGGCCGAGATGACCCGGATGAACGAGCACCACGAGGCGGTCCTGCACGCCGTGCGCGAGGGCGTGCTCATCATCGACGCGGAACGCCGGCTGCTGCTGGCCAACGACGAGGGGCGGAGGCTGCTGGACCTGCCGGCGGACGCCGAGGGGCGGCACGTCGGCGAACTCGGGCTCGACCCGCGCACCGCCGCGCTGCTGGCGTCCGGGCGGGTCGCGACGGACGAGGTCCACCTGGCGAACAACAGGCTGCTCGCAGTGAACGTACGCCCCACCAAGCAGTACGCGGGCATGCCCTCGGGCAGCGTGATGACCCTGCGCGACACCACCGAGCTCGCCTCGCTCTCCGGCCGCGCCGAGGTGGCCCGGGGCCGGCTCCAGCTGCTGTACGAGGCCGGGGTGAGCATCGGGACGACCCTGGACGTGGTGCGCACCGCCGAGGAGCTGTCGGAGGTCGCGGTGCCGCGGTTCGCGGACTTCGTCACCGTGGAGCTGCTGGAGCCGGTGCTGCACGGCGAGGAGCCCTCGGTCGCCAACGGCGTGTACACGGAGATGCGCCGGGCGGCGATGACCGGGATCCGCACCGACCAGCCGCTCCAGCCGGTAGGCGACGTCATCCGGTTCGTGGTGCCGACCGCGCCGATGTCGGCGGCGCTGGACGCCGGGCGGGCGGTGCTCGCGGCCGATCTGAACGAGGCGTTCGGCTGGCGGGCCCAGGACCACGAGGGCACCCGGATCGCCCTGGACTACGGGCTGCACTCGCTGATCTCCGTACCGCTCCAGGCGCGCGGGGTGGTCCTCGGAATGGCGAACTTCTGGCGGGCGGACACCCCGGAGGCCTTCGACGAGGAGGACCTCTCGTTCGCGGAGGAGCTGGGGGCGCGGGCCGCCGTCTCCATCGACAACGCCCGCCGCTACACGCGCGAGCACGCCACCGCGGTGGCGCTCCAGCGGAGCCTGCTGCCGCGGGTGCTGCCGGACCTGAGCGCCGTGGACGTCGCGTTCCGGTACCTGCCGGCGAAGGCCGGGGTGGGCGGGGACTGGTTCGACGTGATCCCGCTGCCGGGCGCCCGGGTGGCGCTGGTCGTCGGGGACGTCGTCGGCCACGGGGTGCACGCGGCGGCGACGATGGGCCGGCTGCGCACTGCGGTGCACAACTTCTCCACGCTGGACCTGCCGCCGGACGAGCTGCTGGGGCACCTGGACGAGCTGATCGACCGGATCGACCAGAACGAGAGTGCCGCCGGCGCCGAGGGCCGCGGGGAGCAGTCCGGTGTCACGGGCGCCACCTGCCTGTACGCGGTCTACGACCCGGTCTCCGGGCGCTGCACGATGGCCAGCGCCGGGCATCCGGGGCCCGCCCTGGTGCACCCGGACGGGCGCGTGGAGTTCCCCGAGCTGCCCGCCGGGCTGCCGCTGGGGGTGGGCGGGATGCCGTTCGAGAAGGCCGAGCTGTCGCTGCCGGAGCGGAGCCGGCTCGTGCTGTTCACCGACGGCCTGCTGGAGGACCGCGACCGGGACTTCGACACCGGTCAGGCGCTGCTGCGCCGGACGCTGGAGCAGCCCGGCCGCAGCCCCGACCAGGCGTGCGCGGACGTGCTGGCTGCGCTGCTGTTCCCGGCGCCGAGCGACGACATCGCCCTGCTGGTCGCCGACACCCGGCGGCTGGAGCCGGACCGGATCGCGGAGTGGGAGGTGCCCGGCGACCCGTCGGCGGTCTCGCGGGTGCGCAACGCGGGCTCGGCGCAGCTCACCGCGTGGGGGCTGGAGGACATCGCCTTCACCACCGAGCTCATCCTCAGCGAGCTCATCACCAACGCGATCCGGTACGGGAACGCGCCGGTCCGGGTGCGTCTGCTGCGGGACCGCACCCTGATCTGCGAGGTCTCCGACGGCAGCAGCACCTCCCCGCACCTGCGGTACGCGGCCACCACCGACGAGGGCGGGCGCGGGCTGTTCCTCGTCGCGCAGTACGCGGACCGGTGGGGCACCCGCTACACCGAGCGCGGCAAGGTCATCTGGGCCGAGGTCCCGCTGACCGGGGGCTCGGATCCGGCGGCCACCGCGCTGGACCTGGACGCCCTGGAGGACCTGGCCTGGTGAGCGGGGCGCTCCTCAGGGGGTGCCCGGGGCGCGGACGCCCACCGTGCGGGCCAGCAGCACGGCCACGTCGTCCTGCGGGGCGCCGGGCAGCAGCCGTTCCAGGATGCCGTCGCACAGGGTCTCCAGGGGCTGCCCGGACTCCAGCAGCGCCGCCGCGAGCTGTTCCATTCCCGCGTCGAGGTCCCGGTCGCGGGCCTCGATCAGGCCGTCGGTGTACAGCGCGAGCAGGCTTCCGGGCGGCAGCCGCACCTCCTCGGTGCGGAAGTGGTGGCCGCCCGTGCCGAGCGGGGTCCCGGGCGGGCCGTCGAGGAAGGTGATCTCCCCGTCGGCGGTGACGACGGCGGGCGGCGGGTGGCCGGCCCGGGCGATGACGCAGCTGCCGGACACCGGGTCGTGGACGGCGTAGACGCAGGTGGCCATCTCGTCCTCGCCCAGGTCCGCGACGACGGCGTCGAGGGAGCGCAGCATCTGCGCGGGCGGCACGTCGTGGCGGGCGAGGGTCCGTACCGCCGTGCGCAGCTGGCCCATGACGGCCGCCGCGTGGATGCCGTGGCCCATGACGTCGCCGATGACCAGTCCGGTGCGGCCGCTGGGCAGCTGGATGACGTCGAACCAGTCGCCGCCGACGTCGTGCTCGCTGGCGGGCAGGTAGCGGCCGGTCAGTTCGAGGCCGGTGACCTTGGGCAGGGCGCTGTTGGTGAGGCTGCGCTGGAGGGTGAGGGCCGCCGCCCGCTGGGTGGTGTACAGCCGGGCGTTGTCGATGTTGAGCGCGGCGCGGGCCACCAGCTCGTCGATGAGGACGTAGTCCTGCTCGTCGAAGGGCTCCCGCTCGCGCAGCCGGGTCACGGCGACCGCGCCGAGCACCCGCCCGCGCGCCACGAGCGGGACCATCCGGGCCGAGCCGAGCGTGGCGAGGTAGTCGCGCAGGGCGCCCGCGCGGGGGTCGGTGATCAGCGCCGGGATGTCGGAGACGTACAGGTTCATGGGCAGGCCGTCGGCGATGACCCGCTCGTACACCGTGCCCACCGGGATCTGGAAGGTCTGCCCGGGGGCCAGCTTGGCGGTGGGCGCGGCCGGGTCGGGGAACACGGCCGCGAGCCGGCGCAGCACGCCCCGGCCGGCGCCCGCGGCGGCCGCGAGGCTGTCGTCGGGGTCGAGCACCGCCTCCAGCAGCTGGACGTCGGCCGAGTCCGCGAGCTGCGGCACCAGCACGTCCACGATCTCCTCGGCGGTCTGCCGCAGGTCCAGGGTGGTCCCGATGCGGGTGCCCGCCTCGGCCAGCAGGGCGAACCGGCGCTGCGCCCGCTCGGCCTCCGCCTGCGCCCGCTGGCCCTCGGTGATGTCGATGAGGGAGGCGATCAGGCCGAGCCGCCGCCCGGCGGCGTCGAGCAGCGGGGCGTACGAGCAGGACCAGGTCCGGTCGTGGTCGGGGTCGGCGGGGGTGCGGCCGGTGCGGCGGACGTCGACGACGGGGGTCCCCCGGTCCAGGACCTGCCGCATCGTGGCCTCCAGCGCGACGGCGTTGACGCCGGGCACCACCTCGGTGAGGCGTTTGCCGAGGTGTTCGGCGGCGGAGACGCCGTTCATCCGGGCGAGCGCGTCGTTGACCCGCAGGAAGCGCAGGTCGGGGCCGAGGGTGGCGAGGCCGATGGGCGACTGCGTGAACAGGCTCTGGAGGGTGGCGAGGGAGTCCCGCATGTGGAGGACCTCGGAGGTCTCCACGGCGATGAGCAGGGCTCCCGTGCGCCCCTGCGGGTCGGTGGCCGGGACGATCCACATCTCCATCCGCACCCGGTGCCCGTCGCGGTGGCGTACGGGCAGGGTGCCGACGACGCTCTCCCCCGCCTGCACGCGCCGGGTCAGGTCGTCGGCGAGCTCTTGGTTGGCCTCGGGGACGAGTACGGAGGTGCCGACGCGGCCGATGATGTCCTCGGGGCGGTGCCCGAGGAGGTCCTGGGCGGCCAGCGACCACTCGACGACGCGCCCTTCGGCGTCCTCCCGCCACAGGGCGATCGGGAGCAGCTCGCGGAGCACGCCCGCGTACCCGACAGCCGCCACCGGCTGATCCGGGACCTCGCTCGTCGACTGGTAAGTGTCCAATGCACCGACCTCACCCCGGGGGGCCTGATTCCTTCCGATTCACCCTAGCCGAGGCACCAGTGACCGGCGCTGTTTCGGACGGCGCCCCGTCGGACGGCCGGGCGCACTAGCGTGGGGTGCCCGTGATCGACACGACTGCGAAGGAAGCCCCGATGCCCCGTATCACCCTCGTCCTCGGCGACATCACCGGCGAGGAGGCGGACGCGGTGGTCAACGCCGCGAACTCCTCGCTGCTCGGCGGCGGGGGCGTGGACGGAGCCATCCACCGGCGGGGCGGGCCGCAGATCCTGGAGGCCTGCCGGGCGCTGCGCGCCTCCCAGTACGGCAAGGGCCTGGCGACGGGCCGGGCGGTCGCGACCACGGCGGGCCGGCTCCCGGCGCGGTGGGTCATCCACACGGTGGGCCCGGTGTGGTCGCGCGAGGAAGACCGCTCGGCGCTGCTCGCCTCCTGCTACCGCGAGTCGCTGCGGGTGGCCGACGAGCTGGGCGCCCGTACGGTGGCCTTCCCGGCGATCTCCACGGGCGTGTACGGCTGGCCGATGGACGACGGCGCTCGGATCGCGCTGGAAACGGTCGGCGCGGCGGCCACGGACGTCGAGGAGGTCCGCTTCGTCCTCTTCGACAAGGCGGCGTACGACGTCTTCGCGGAGCGCGTGGGCCGGTAGGGCCGCCAGTGCCCCGCCGGTGGGCCGCCAATGGGCCGCTCTACGCCTTGGTGTCCCGGAGCACGGACAGGATGTTGCCCGCCGGGTCCTTGAACCAGGCGATGGCGGGCCCGGGCGGGTCCTCGCGGACGATGCCCTTGGCGTCCTGGTCGAATCCGTCGTAGAACTCGAAGGTCACGCCGCGCGCGGCGAGGCCGTCGACGGCCTGGTCGATGTCGTCGACGGGGAAGTTCAGGACGGTGAAGGTCGCGGGCTCGTGGTTGTCCTTGGGATAGAGCATCAGGTCGGTGCCCCCGGCGAGGTGCACGACCAGGATGCCCATCGCGTCGTCCACGGCGACGTCCAGCCCGAGCGTCTGACCGTAGAACTCCTTGGCGCCCTCGATGCTGTCCACCGAGTAGCCGCTGAATCCCTTGCTCTTTCCCAGCATGGTGACCGCCTTCCGTACCCCCTCCCCCATCGTCCCCCTGGCGGCGCGGCGACGCATCGGCCGGCCGACAGGGCCTAGCGCGCCCGCAGGTGCCGCCACACCGCCTTCGCGGCGTTGTGGCCCGACATGCCGTGCACGCCCGGGCCCGGCGGGGTGGCCGAGGAGCACAGGAACACCGCCGGGTGGGCCGTCGAGTACGGGAACGGGCTGATCTTGGGCCGCAGCAGCAGCTGGAGCCCCGAGGCGGCGCCGCAGGCGATGTCCCCGCCGACGTAGTTGGGGTTGCGGGCGGCCAGCTCCGGCGGGCCGGCCGTGGCGCGGGCGAGCACCAGGTCGCGGAAACCCGGGGCGAAGCGCTCCAGCTGGCGCTCGACGGCGTCGGTGAGGTCGCCGTCCCAGCCGGCCGGGACGTGCCCGTACGCCCAGAACACGTGCTTTCCCTCGGGCGCCCGGCCGGGGTCGACCAGGCTGGGCTGCGCGGTGATGAGGAAGGGGTTGCGGGGCGCCCGCCCGCTGGTGGCCAGTTGCAGGGCGGCGTCGATGTCGGCGGCGCGCGGGCCGATCTGGACGGTGCCGGCCCGGCGGGGCGCCTCGGCGGTCCAGGGCACGGGGCCGGACAGGGCGTAGTCGATCTTGAACACTCCGGCGCCGTACCGGTAGCCGTCGTACGCGCGGCCCAGCCGGGCGATCCGGGCCAGCGCGGTCGGCGAGGTGTCGAAGACGTACGCGCGGGCCGGCGGGAGGTCGTCGAGGCGCTTGACCTCGAATCCGGTGTGGATCGTCCCGCCGAGGTCGCGCAGGTACCCGGCGAGGGCGTCGGAGACGGACTGCGAGCCGCCGCGCGGCATCGGCCAGCCGTTCGCGTGCGCGGCGAGCGCGAAGACCAGGCCGACGGCGCCGGTGGCGATCCCGCCGAGCGGGGCGATGACGTGCGCGACGAGCCCGGCGAAGAGGGAGCGCGCCCGGTCCTCCTGGAAGCGGCGCAGCAGCCAGGTGGAGGGCGGCAGCCCGGTGAGGCCGAAGCGGGCGAGCGTGAGCGGGTCGCGGGGCAGCGCCGTGGACGGCAGCGACATGAAGTCGCGGGCCAGGGTGTCCCATTTGCCGAGGAACGGCGCCACCAGCCGCCGGTACGCGCCCGCGTCGCGCGCCCCGAAGGAGGCGGCGGTCTCGGCGACGGAGCGGGAGAGGACGGCGGCCGTGCCGTCGTCGAAGGGGTGCGCCATGGGCAGCGGCGCGTGCAGCCACTCCAGGCCGTACCGCCCCAGCGGCATCGTCGCGAAGACCGGGGAGCCGATGCCGAGCGGGTGCACCGCCGAGCAGGGGTCGTGCCGGAAGCCGGGGAGGGTCAGTTCCTCGGTGCGGGCCCCGCCGCCGACGGTGTCGGCCGCCTCGAACACGGCCACCGAGAAGCCCCGCCGGGCCAGTTCGACCGCGGCCGTCAGGCCGTTGGGCCCCGCCCCCACCACGACCGCATCGAGAATCGACGGCACCTTGCGACTCCTTCGTCCGGCAGCGGCATCGGGTCCAGGATATTGGGCCCGCTCCCGGATCCCTACGGTCGATCCCCGCGGCCGGTCGCCACGGTCGCTCACTCGCCCCGCAGGAGCCCGCGGATCCGCACCGTCGTGGCCTCGTCCCGGCCCACCGCGAACGGCAGGTCGTTGTCCCGGTCCACCCGGAACGGGACCCCGCCGACGGTGCTCTGCGCGCCGCCCGCCTCGCCGACCAGGAGCAGCCCGGCCGCGTGGTCCCACGCCGAGGGCCAGGTGAAGGCCAGGCCGTCCATCTCGCCCCGCGCCACCTTGAGGTATTCGAGGCCGGCCGAGCCGCAGGGGCGGGGCGCGACGCCGTTCACCTCCAGGCGGGCCAGGATCTCCTTGTCCTCGGCACTGGTGTAGAAGTGGTGGGCGATCGCCACGCGCAGTTCGGCGCCCGGCTCGGGCGAACCGCTGTGGATCCGCTCGCCGTTGACGTACGCGCCCTGCCCGCGGACGGCCGTCGCCAGCTCGTCCAGTGCCGGGGCGAAGGTCCAGGAGGCGAGGATCTCGCCGCGCTGCGCCAGCGCCACCAGGGTGCAGAAGTTCGGATCGCCGGCCACGAACTGGCGGGTGCCGTCGACCGGGTCCACGATCCACACCGGGGCGTCGGCGCGCAGCGCCCCGTACACGTTCGGGTCGGCGTGCACGGCCTCCTCGCCGACGACGGCCGAGCCGGGCAGCAGCCGGGTGAGGGCGGCGGTGAGGTGCTCCTCCGCCTTGCGGTCGGCGACGGTCACCAGATCGTGCGGGCCGCTCTTCTCGTCGACCTCGTGGTCGGCGAGCTGGCGGAACCGGGGCATGATCTCGACCGCCGCCGCCTTGCGGACGGCCTCTTCCACGTCGGACAGGTCACGGGCCAGGAATTCATCGATCATGTCCCCAGCAAAGCACGCGGGACGGACAATCCCCACCGCCCGTGACCGACGGGCGGCCGCACACCGGATGGACCGCCGGTGAACGCGCCCGCGCCCCTCAGGCCGCCCTCCGCCGCTCCGCGCGCATGAGGAGCGTGTAGAGCGCCATGGACGAGGCCAGCCCCACCGCCCAGCCGTAGTCCGCCAGCGGCCGCAGGAAGGGGATGAGCCCCTCCTCGGGGAACGGCCCCTCGCCGGGCGCCGAGTGCGATCCCCCGATGGCCAGGACGCCGCCGACCACGAAGGCCGCCAGCGCCTTGGGGTTCCAGCCGCCCCGGTACCAGTACGGCCCGCCCTCCCGGTAGAGGTCGGGCAGCGACAGCCGGGTGCGCCGCACGATCCAGTAGTCGGCGATGAGGATGCCCGCGACGGTGCCCAGCAGCCCGCCGACCAGACCGAGCCAGGTGAAGATGTACAGCTCGGGGGTGGAGGTCAGCTTCCACGGCATGATCAGCACCCCGACCACGCCCGTGATCATCGCCCCGGTGCGGAAGTTGATCAGGCGCGGGGCCAGGTTGGCCAGGTCGTACGCCGGGGAGACCACGTTCGCCGCGATGTTCACCGAGATCGTCGCGACGAGCACCGTCACCAGGGCGTAGAGCAGCCCGAAGACGCTGTCCACCTTGGCGACCAGCTCCACCGGGTCCCAGATCGGCGTGCCGTACACCGCCTGCGACCCGGAGGTGACGAACACCGACAGCAGCGCGAAGAGGGTCATCGTGGTCGGCAGGCCCAGCGTCTGTCCGAGGATCTGGGAGCGCTGGCCGGCGCCGAAGCGGGTGAAGTCCGGGATGTTGAGCGAGAGGGTGGACCAGAAGGCGATCATCCCCATCAGCGACGGGAAGAAGACCGGCCAGAATTCCGCTCCCCAGCCGAGCTCGGACGGCTGGTCGAGGAGTTCGCCGAAGCCGCCCGCCTTCAGCCCGATCCACACGAAGAGCGCGAGCGCGCCGACGATGACGAACGGCGCGGCCCAGTTCTCGAAGCGCCGCAGGGTCTCCATCCCCCGGTAGATGATGGCGAGTTCGAGGGCCCAGAAGAGGAGGAAGCACAGCCACAGCGGCCAGGGCTGCCCGGCGATCTTCCCCGCGTCGCTCCAGCCGCCGAAGATCTCGCCGAGCAGGACGTAGATCCCCGAGCCGCCGATCCAGGTCTGGATCCCGAACCAGGCGCAGGCCACGGCCGCCCGGATCAGCGCGGCCAGGTTGGCGCCGCGCACCCCGAACGAGGCCCGGGCCAGCACCGGGAACGGGATCCCGTACTTGGGACCCGCGTGCCCGGTGAGCAGCATCGGCGCCAGCACGATGACGTTGGCGAGGGCGATGGTGAAGACTGCCTGTTTCCAGTCCATCCCCAGGGCCACCAGCCCGGAGGCGAGCAGCCAGGAGGGGATGTTGTGCGCCATGCCGACCCACAGGGCCGCGAAGTTGTACGTCGTCCAGCGCCTGGCCTCGACCGGTACGGGGAGCAGGTCGGCGTTGGCGAAGCGATCGTCCGAGGGGACTTCGCCTGGCGCGAGTTCCACTCGGTCCCGGCTCTCGCCGGCTGTGCGGTCCGTCATGAGCGCACCCCTTCGCGTCGGGTGGGGATCGGGGTCAGGATCTGAGGGCCGGGATCACGTGCTGCCCGTAGGCGTCGATCGTGGCCTCCTTCGCGTCGTGCATGTCGTAGACCGCGAACTGGTGGACGCCGAGGTCGCGCAGGACGCGGAGCTTGTCGATGTGGGCCTCGGGCGGGCCCAGCAGGCAGAAGCGGTCGACGATCTCGTCCGGGACGAAGTCCGCGGACGGGTTCCCGGCGCGGCCGTGGTGGCTGTAGTCGTAGCCCTGGCGGGCCTTGATGTACTCGGTGAGGGCGTCCGGGACCAGGCCGGAGTGCTCTCCGTAGCGGGAGACGAGGTCGGCGACGTGGTTGCCGACCATCCCGCCGAACCAGCGGCACTGGTCGCGGGCGTGGGCGAGGTCGTCGCCCACGTACGCAGGCGCCGCGACGCAGATGGTGATCGCGTCCGGGTCGCGGCCGGCCGCCGCGGCGGCCTCCCGGACCGACTTGACCATCCACTCGGTGAGGAAGGGGTCGGCGAGCTGGAGGATGAACCCGTCGGCCTTCTCCCCGGCCAGGGCGAGGGCCTTGGGCCCGTACGCCGCCATCCAGACGGGCAGCTTCCCGTCCTTGACCCACGGCAGCCGCAGCGCGTTGCCGTCGACGAGGGCCTCCCGGCCCTCCGCCAGGTCGCGGATGACCCCGATGGCCTCGCCGAGGCGGGCCAGGGTGTTGGGCTTGCGCCCGGCGACCCGCATCGCCGAGTCGCCGCGGCCGATCCCGCACACGGTGCGGTTGCCGTACATGTCGTTGAGGGTGGCGAAGGTGGAGGCGGTGACCTCCCAGGTGCGGGTGCCCGGGTTGGTGACCATGGGGCCGACGTGCAGCTTCTGCGTGTTGGCGAGGATCTGGCTGTAGATGACGAAGGGCTCTTGCCACAGCACGGCCGAGTCGAAGGTCCAGCCGTAGCGGAACCCGTTGCGCTCGGCGCGCTTCATGAGGCTGACCACCCCGGAGGCGGGGGGGTCGGTTTGCAGGACGAGGCCGAAATCCATGGCGGCTCCTTGCTCCTTGCTCTGTGCTCCTTGCTGCGGTGGCTCTCGGCCCTTACAGGTACTGGCAGGTGGAGCGGGCGACGAAGACGCCGTGGCCGGCCCGGCCGGTGTACTCGCGCCGGTCGACGACGAGTTCGCCGCGCGAGAGAACGGTGTCGACGCGTCCGGTGATCCGCTTGCCCTCGTACGCCGAGTAGTCCACGTTCATGTGGTGCGTCTCGGCGGAGATGACCTGCTCGGCGTGCGGATCGTAGAGGACGATGTCGGCGTCGGCGCCCGGCGCGATGGTGCCCTTCTGCGGGTAGAGGCCGAACATCCGGGCCGGGCTTGCGCAGGCGATCTCGATCCAGCGGCGGCGGCTGATGTGCCCGTCCAGGACGGCCTGGTGCAGGAGGTCCATCCGGTTCTCCACGCCCGGCAGCCCGTTCGGGATCTTCGAGAAGTCGCCGCGGCCGAGCTCCTTCTGGCCGCGGAAGCAGAAGGGGCAGTGGTCGGTGGAGACCACCTGGAGGTCGTTGGTCCGCAGGCCCCGCCAGAGCGCGGCCTGGTGTTCCCTGGGCCGCAGCGGGGTGGAGCAGACGTACTTGGCGCCCTGGAAGTCGGGCTCCGCGAGGTTGTCGGTGGACAGGAACAGGTACTGCGGGCAGGTCTCGCCGAAGACCGGCAGGCCCTTGTCGCGGGCGGCGGCGAGCTCGGCCACCGCCTCCTCGGCCGAGACGTGGACGACGTACAGCGGGGAGCCGGCCACCCGGGCGAGCTGGATGGCCCGGTGGGTGGCCTCGGCTTCGAGGAGGACCTTGCGGACCTCGCCGTGGTGGCGGGGGTCGGTCTCGCCGCGGGCCAGGGCCTGCTCGACGAGGACGTCGATCGCGATGCCGTTCTCGGCGTGCATCATGATCAGCCCGCCGTTGCCGGAGGCCCGCTGCATGGCGCGCAGGATCTGCCCGTCGTCGCTGTAGAAGACGCCGGGGTAGGCCATGAACAGCTTGAAGGAGGTGATCCCCTCCCCCACCAGGTGGTCCATCTCCTTCAGGGTCCCCTCGTTGACGTCCGAGAGGATCATGTGGAAGGCGTAGTCGATGGCGCAGTTGCCGTCGGCCTTGGCGTACCAGGTGTCGAGCCCCTGGCGCAGGGCCTGGCCCATGCTCTGCACGGCGAAGTCGACGATGGTGGTGGTGCCGCCCCAGGCGGCGGCCCGGGTGCCCGTCTCGAAGGTGTCGGAGGCGGCGGTGCCGCCGAAGGGCAGCTCCATGTGGGTGTGCGCGTCGACGCCGCCGGGGATGACGTACTTCCCGCTCGCGTCGATCGTACGGTCGGCCGTCCAGGCCTCGGCGGCCGCCGAGCCGTGGGCCGCGAGGGCGGCGACGCGGCCGTCCTCGATCAGCACGTCGGCGTGGAGTTCGTCGGCGGCCGTGATGACGAGACCGCCGCGGATGAGGGTGCGTGGGCTCATGGAGTACGTCTCCCCGTGGCTAGTTGAGGCCGTGCAGGGCCTCGGAGAGGATCTCGGCGCCCTCTTCCGCCTCGGCGACGGTGAGGGAGAGCGGCGGCGCGATGCGCAGCACGCTGGTGTTGTACCCGCCGCCCTTGCCGAGCAGCAGGCCGCCGGCGCGGGCTGCTTCCAGGACGGCGGCGGCCGCGTCCGGGTCGGCCTGGTCGGTTCCGGGCTTCGTGAGTTCCAGCCCGGCCATCAGGCCCCGGCCGCGGACCTCCCGTACGGCGGGCACGGTGGCGGCGATGGCGCGCAGCCGTTCCAGGAGCAGGCCGCCGACGCGGCGGGCGTTGCCCTGGAGGTCGTGCTCCAGCAGGTACCCGAGGTTGGCGACACCGGCCGCCATGGTGACCGGGGAGCCGCCGAAGGTGGAGATGGAGTTGGAGTCGATGCAGTTCATCACCTCGGCGCGGGCCACGACGCCGCCGACGGACATGCCGTTGCCGATGCCCTTGGCGAAGGTGAGGATGTCCGGCGGGCCGCTTTGGGCGTGCGCCTGCCAGCCCCAGAAGTGGTCGCCGGTACGGCCCCAGCCGGTCTGTACCTCGTCGCTGATCCAGAGGATCCCGTGCCGGTCGAGGACTTCGCGGAAGGCCCCGTAGAGGCCGTCGGGCGGGGAGGTGAACCCGCCGACGCCCTGGATGGGCTCGGCGATGAGGGCCGCCACGCCGCCGCGGGCCTGGCCGAGCACGTCTTCGAGGTCGGCGACGGCGGCCGCGGTGAAGGCGGTGTCGTCGAGGCCGGCGAAGGGGCCGCGGGTGCGGACGGCGCCGTGGACGTAGTACGTCTGGAGCGGCGAGAGGCTCGTCGGGGACCAGCCGCGGTTGCCGGTGATCGAGACGGTGGAGAAGGAGCGGCCGTGGTAGCTGTTGCGCATCGCCAGGATCTGGTTGGAGCGGCGGTACGTCGTCGCGAGCAGCAGGGCGGTGTCGTTGGCCTCGGTGCCGGAGGTGGTGAAGAAGACCCGGGCGTCGGGGATGCCGGAGAGGGCGGCGATCCGCTCGGCCAACTCGATCATCGGGCGGTTGAGGTACAGGGTGGAGGAGTGGATGAGCCGCCCGGCCTGTTCGGAGACGGCCTTGGTGACCTCGGGCAGGGCGTGGGCGGTCATCGTGGTGAGGATGCCGCCGAAGAAGTCGAGGTAGCGGTTGCCGTCGGCGTCCCAGACGTGGCGGCCCTCGCCGTGGGTGAGTTCGAGCGGCCGGTCGTAGTACAGCGCGAGCCATTCGGGCAGGACGCCGCGGTGCCTGCTGTGCAGGGGGATCGGGTTGGTCACGGCTGTACGAGTCCTCCGTAGGCGTCGGGACGGCGGTCGCGGTAGAAGGCCCACTGGTCGCGGACCTCCTTGATCAGGTCGAAGTCGAGGTCGCGGACGAGGAGTTCCTCCTCCTTGTCGCTGGCGACCTCGCCGACGAACTGGCCGCGGGGGTCGACGAAGTAGCTGGTGCCGTAGAACTCGTTGTCGCCGTACTCCTCCCGGCCGACGCGGTTGATCGCGGCGATGAAGTACTCGTTGGCGACGGCCGAGGCGGGCTGTTCCAGCTGCCAGAGGTAGGAGGACAGGCTGCGGGAGGTGGCGGACGGGTTGAAGACGAGCTGGGCGCCGGCCAGGCCCAGGGCGCGCCAGCCCTCGGGGAAGTGGCGGTCGTAGCAGATGTAGACTCCGACCTTGCCGACGGCGGTGTCGAAGACGGGCCAGCCGAGGTTGCCGGGGCGGAAGTAGTACTTCTCCCAGAACCCCTTGACCTGGGGGATGTGGTGCTTGCGGTACTTGCCGAGGTAGCTGCCGTCGGCGTCGATGACGGCGGCGGTGTTGTAGTAGAACCCCTCGGCCTCCAGCTCGAAGACCGGTACGACGATCACCATGCCGGTCTCGCGGGCGAGTTCCTGCATGCGCCGGACGGTGGGGCCGTCGGGGACGGGTTCGGCCCAGCGGTAGTGCTCGGGTTCCTGGACCTGGCAGAAGTAGGGGGCGTTGAACACCTCCTGGAACCCGATGATCTTCGCGCCCTGGGCGGCGGCCCGGCGGGCGTGTTCCTCGTGTTTGGCGATCATCGACTCGGTGTCTCCGGTCCAGGTGGCCTGGACCAGCGCGGCGCGGACGACTTGGGCCATGAGCTGCTCCTCGCGACGGGAACGCCGGTTCTACGCACGTAGACGGAGTGCGTAGGGAGTAGAACGTAGGCCTCGTCACCGCGTGGGGCAAGAGCGCCGTGCGCGGTTGGAGTAGTCGATCACGTTACGTCGCCGTCCGGTCGCTTGTGGTCAGAAGGCGGGCGGTCTGCGCCATTTACACCCCTTACGCGGGGACGATTCCGGCCACGCGGAAGGCGTGCACGAGGTCGCCGTGGCTGGAGGCGGAGACCGCTCGGGCGGCGCGGAGCAGGCGCGGGGCGAACCACTGCGGGGCGCGGCGGGCGAGCGCGGCGGCTTCCGCCGGGGTGCGGACGCGGACGAAGGCGCCGAGCAGGGCGTCGGCCTCGCGGGCGCGGCCGGCGGTGGCGAGGGCCTGGGCGGCGTCGGCGATCTCGGCGGTGGGGCGGGCGGCGCCCTGGCGCAGCAGCGCGTCGCAGTCGGCGTGCCGGCCGGCCTCGCCGAGGGCTGCGGCGGCCGCGGCCAGCCGCTCGGGCGGGAGCGAGGCCGCCTCCCAGAGCAGCGTGGCCCAGTCGGCCGCGAGCCCGGCGCGCCCCAACTCCTCGGCCAGCCCGGGCAACCACGCGGCGGGCCCGGCGGCGGCCTCGCACAACAGCACGTGCGCCTCCCCGCCCCGCCCCTGCGCCCGCAGCGCCCCCAGCGCGGCGACCAGCCCCCGCGTTTCCCCGGCAGCACCCGAACCCCACCCGACGGCGTCGGACGGACCGCCTTCCGGCGCCACACCCCCACCCGCCGCGTCCGCGCGCGAACCGAACAGGGCACCACGGGACTCGGACAGCCCACCCTCCGGGACGCCGGTCCGCGGCGGGCCGAACCGGGCGCCGCGCGGGGCGGGCAGCACGGGCTCCGGAGCCACACCCCCGGGCGGGGCGAGCGGCTCGCCGGGCGGGGCGGGGAGGTCGGGATCCGGGGCGACGTTGTCGGGCGGGGCGAAGCGGGCGCCGCGTGGGGACTTCACCGGGGCGCCGCCGGCCGGGTGGCCGGGGGGCGGGGTGAATGCCGGGGCGTCGGGGGCCGCCGACCCCGCGTACCGGGCGCCACCGGCCCGGCGGCCGCCCCGCAGCCACCGCCCCTCGGCCCGCCCCACCGGCGCCGCGACCTCCGCGTTCCCCATGGGCCGCTGCGGAGCCCCGGGCAACTCCCCGCCCGTGAAATCCGGTTCGGGGCCGGGCGCGGGCCCCGCCCCCGCCTCCGGCGATGCGGCGGCCGATCCGCCGCCCGCTCGGTCCTGGGGTGCGGGCGGACCGTATACGGTGCGCCCGGGCGCGGGGCCGCCCGGCGGAGCCGGGGTGGCGGCGGTCAGGCGGGCCGTCAGGTCCGCGTGACGGGCGGCGGCCCGGGTGGCATCGTCTTGGGCCCAGGTGAGTTCCCGGGACAGGGCGGCCGCGTCCGGCGGGGTCGCGGCGAGGCGGTCCGTCAGGTGGCGCAGGGTCGTCTCCGACGCGGCGCGCTGCGCCGCGGCCGCCGCGAGCAGGGTCCGGAGTTCCGCCGTCCCGCCCGGCCGCATGTCCCACGCCGTGACGGCCGCCGCCCGCAGCCGGGCCGCGTACGCCGCCTCGCGGGCGTCCGCTCCCGCGTCCCACAGCAGCGACTCCACGACGTCCCACGGCGGCATCGCCACCCCGTCCACGCAGGCCCGCAGGCCCTCCCGGTCCCGCCGCAGGAACTCCCCGTACCAGCCCGCCCCGGGATCCAGTCTCTGCGTCAACGCCCGTAAGTAGTCCGAGAGTTGACTGATCGCCGGCGAAGTCGCGGTCTCCATGCCCGCATTGGATCCCACCCGTGTTACGGGCGGGCTACGGGAGTCTCAAAGCTTGACGGCGATCCCCGTGTGCGGCCGCACGCCCCGCCGGAACACCGCGGCGGGCACGTCCAGCATCCAGAACTGCCAGCGGTACTTGCGCGACATCAGCCCCCGCACCCGCTTCAGCCCCGCCTCGTCCAGCAGCCGCGCCTCGCCCTCCAGCACCGGCGCGCCTTCCACCACCCGCCCCCGCACATCGCACGCGGAGACGGCGACCCGCCCGTTGTTGCGGATCCGCTTCACCTTCCACGAGTCGCTGCGCGTCCACACGTACAGCTCACCGCCGTCCGCCACCGCCCACACCGGGGTGGCCACCGGCGTGCCGTCCTTGCGGAAGGTGGTGAGACTGACGTACCGCGCCTTGCCGAGCTCCTCAAGCGTCATCCCCCGACCTTAGGGGGTTCCTCGCCGGCCTCCCGGGCCGCTCCCGGATCCCGGGCGTCGTGCGCACGCCCGTCGGGGACGGCGCAGGCCGCGAGAAGCAGGCCGGCCGCGAGGAGGGCGCCGACCAGTCCGATGCCGAGTTGCTTCGATGCGTTCTTGGCAGACACGCCTTCACGCTTGCCCCGCGCCCCGGGCGAACCCAACCCCGAATCGGCCGTTCGGCCGCCCGGCCCCGCCCGAACGGCGGCCCGGCGGCCCGGCGACTCGGCGGCCCGGCGACTCGGCGGCCCGGCTCAGACGGGCACGAACGCGCAGCGCCGCATCACGTCGTCGAGCGAGAGGCCGAGCGCCTCGGCCAGCGCGGCGACGGTGAAGAACGCGGGGGTGGGCGCACGCCCCGTCTCGATCTTGCGCAGGGTCTCGGCGGACAGGCCGGCGCTCGCCGCGACCTCGACCATGCTGCGACCGGCGCGCGCCTCGCGCAGCAGCGCGCCGAGCCGCTCGCCGCGCTCGCGCTCTTCGGGGGTGAGTGGGGTACGGACCATGCCGCCATCCTACCCCTCACCCCAATAACTATCCCGTTAAAGTTATACCGGTATAGTTATTGGCATGGTGGAACTGAAGACGGACCAGAACATCGACGACATGCGCGCCGCCGGCCGCGTGGTCGCCCAGGCCCTCGCGGCGACCCGGGAGGCCGCCCGCGTCGGCGTCACCCTCCTCGACCTGGACGAGGTGGCCCGCGAGGTGCTCCGGGAAGCCGGCGCGACCTCGCCCTTCCTCGGTTACCGGCCGCACTTCGCGCCCGTGCCCTTCCCCGCCGTCATCTGCGCCTCGGTCAACGACGCGATCGTGCACGGCATCCCCGGCGACCACCGGCTGCGCGACGGCGACCTGGTCAGCATCGACTTCGGCGCCCGGCTGAACGGCTGGGCCGGGGACGCGGCCGTCAGCTTCACCGTCGGCCGGGCCCGCCCCGCCGACCTCCGGCTGATCGGGACCGCCGAGGCGGCCCTCGCCGCCGGCATCGCCGCCGCCGTCCCCGGCAACCGGATCGGCGACATCGCCCACGCCGTCGGCGGGGTCTGCCGCGCCGCCGGATACGGCATCCCGGACGGCTTCGGCGGCCACGGCATCGGCCGCGCCATGCACGAGGACCCGGGCGTGCCCAACGAGGGCCGGCCGGGGCGCGGCATGAAGCTGCGCCCCGGCATGGTCCTCGCGATCGAGCCGATGGTGATCGCGGGCGGTACGGACGACTACCGGTGCGACGCGGACGGCTGGACCCTGCGCACCGTCGACGGCAGCCGCGCCGCGCACGCGGAGCACACGGTCGCGATCACCGCCGACGGCCCGAGGATCCTCACGGCGCTCTGAGCCCCGCGGCTCCCCTGCGGCCTCCCCTACGGCTTCCCGTACGGACGGACCACCATGGCCGAGCCGCCGCCGCGCCGGCTGGTCTCCGCCGCTGCCAGCCAGCGGCCGTCCGGCAGCCGCTGGACGCCGGTCGCGGCGCCGATCTCCGGGTTCTGCCGGAAGCCCTGGCCGAGCGCCTCCAGTTCGGCCCGGACCGGGCTGTTCCACAAGCCCGGCTCCAGCTCGGTGGTGGTCTGGTTGCGCTGGCTGGCGCGCGGCGCCGCGATGGCATCGACCAGCGCGAGACCCCGGTCCAGGTGCCCGATGAGGGTCTGGAGCACCGTGGTGATGATGGTGGCCCCGCCCGGGGAGCCCACGGCGAGCACCGGACGCCCGTCGTCCAGCACGATGGTCGGGGACATGGAGGAGCGCGGCCGCTTGCCGGGGCCGGGCAGGTTCGGGTCCGGGACGCCGGGAGCCGCCGGGGCGAAGGAGAAGTCGGTCAGCTCGTTGTTGAGCAGGAAGCCGCGCCCCGGAACGGTGATCGCGCTGCCGCCGGTGGACTCGATGGTCAGGGTGTACGAGACCACGTTGCCCCAGCGGTCGGCGACCGTCAGGTGGGTGGTGTTCTCCCCCTCGTACGTGGTCGGGGCGGCCTGGCCGGTGGTGGCGCAGGGCACCGGGTTGCCCGGATCGCCCGGGGCCAGCGGGCTGGTCAGCGCCCGGTCGGGCTTGATGAGGCAGGCGCGCGAGTCGGCGTACCGCTGCGAGAGGAGCTGCCGGGTCGGCACCTTCTGGGCGGCCGGGTCGCCGACCCAGCGGCCGCGGTCGGCGAAGGAGATCCGCGAGGCCTCGATGAAGCGGTGCAGGTACTGCGCCTGGGACAGCTTCGAGAGGTCGGTGCGCTCCAGGATGTTCAGCGCCTCGCCGACGGTGGTGCCGCCGGAGGACGACGGCGCCATGCCGTAGACGTCCAGGCCCCGGTAGCTCACCTGTGTCGGGGCCTGGCGCTTGGTCTCGTACGCGCGCAGGTCGCGGGCGGTCAGGTCGCCGGACCGGACGATCCGGGTGGCGGCCGGGTCCACCGGGGGCTTGCGGACGGCCCGGACGATGTCCTCGGCGATCGGGCCCCGGTAGAGCGCGCCGGTGCCCTTGCGGCCGAGTTCGGCGTACGTGGCGGCCAGGTCCGGGTTCTTGAAGGTGGAGCCGACCACCGGCAGGGCCCCGCCCGGCAGGAACAGCTTCCGGGTGTCGGGGAAGTCCTTGAAGCGGTCCTGGTTGAGCTCGGTCTGGGCCCGGAAGGTCGGGTCCACGGTGAACCCGTCGCGGGCCAGTTTCTCGGCCGGCGCCAGCAGCCCGCGCAGCGGGCGGCTGCCCCAGGCGTCGAGGGCGGCGGTCCAGGTGGCGGGCGTGCCGGGGACTCCGACGGAGCGGCCGCTGGTCTGGCCCTGATCGAAGGGGATCGGGACGCCGTTCTCCTGGAACAGGGTGGCGGTGGCCGATGCCGGGGCGGTCTCGCGGCCGTCGATGGTGTGCACCCGGCGGGATCCGGCGTCGTAGTAGACGAAGTAGCCGCCCCCGCCGATGCCGGCGGAGTAGGGCTCGGTGACCCCGAGCGCGGCGGCGGTGGCGACGGCGGCGTCCACCGCGTTGCCGCCGGAGCGCAGCACGGCGATGCCGACGGCCGAGGCATCGGGATCGACGCTGGCGACGGCCCCGCCGTACCCGGCGGCGACGGGCACCTTGGGCGGGGCGGCGGTGGTGGGCGGGGCGGCGGCTCCGGTGGAGACGAGCGCCCCGGCGAGGGCGATGAGCGCTAACGGACGAACGGCGGGACGACGCATCCCGAACCTCCCAGTCGACGGCCGGTCAGAGCCAGGTCCCGCACTGTAACTTCACCGCACCCCCCACGTCAGGAGCGCACCGGGGCGGCTACCATCCGCCGCATGAACGACGACGTGCGCAACATCGTGCTCGGGCTGGTGGCCACCGCCGTCAGCGGCGGGTTCGGCTGGTTCGGCCGGACCTATCTGTGGCGTCGTGCGCTGCGCCGCAAGCAGACGTTCTTCGGGCTGCCGACCGGCTCGGACTGCCTGTTCGTGGTCAACCGGCAGATGGGCGGCACGGAGGGGTCGGTGCACCGCAACGACGCGTTCGCGCTGCTGGAGATATCCGCCCTGATCAAGGACTGCGGGGCGA
This sequence comes from Streptomyces sp. NBC_01551, assembly GCF_026339935.1. Classification (NCBI taxonomy): domain Bacteria; kingdom Bacillati; phylum Actinomycetota; class Actinomycetes; order Kitasatosporales; family Streptomycetaceae; genus Streptomyces; species Streptomyces sp. NBC_01551. The sequence continues at coordinate 5,489,262 of NZ_JAPEPX010000001.1, read as the reverse complement.
ACTTGCAGATCGTCTCCCACGACGGGGTCCGTCAGGGCTTCGGCGAGCGCGCCGAGTTCTGCGTCGGCGGGCCGGTCTCCAACGCGCGGACGGCCGCCCACCTGGCCTCCATGCTGCCGGGGGTCCGCGTCGACATGACCACCGAGGCCGGCCGGGACCGCGGCGCGATCCAGGTCGGCGGTGAGGCGTACCGCTGGGAGAAGGGCCAGGTGGACCACGTGCTGCTGGCCCGGCTGACGACCGTGCCGGGGACCCGGCCGGTGTTCCTGATCTCGGGGCAGACGGCGATCAGCAACCAGGCGGGCGCGCGCTATCTGGCGCGTCACCACAAGGAGTTGGCGCGCCGGTACGGCAAGGACACCTTCTGTGTGGTGCTGAAGGTCAACAACTCCGATGCGTACGGCCCGGACGTGGTCGACCTGCTCGCGGACGTCACGCGGGCCGCCCGGACACCCGTAGCGGCAGCCGCGTGATCCCGTTGATGAAGTTCGACACCAGCCGCCTCGGCTCGCCCGCGAGTTCGGGGGCCGGCATGGCCGCGCGCCACTCCTCGTAGAGCACGCGCAGCTGGAGCCGGGCGAAGTGGGCGCCGAGGCAGACGTGCGGGCCGTCGCCGAAGGAGACGTGCGGGTTGGGCGTCCGGGCCAGGTCGAGGCGCCCGGGGTCGGTGAAGACGCGCTCGTCGTGGTTGGCGGAGGCGTGGAAGACCACCACCTTGTCGCCCGCCCGGACCCGCTGCCCGCCGAGTTCGGTGTCGACGGCCGCGGTGCGGCGGAAGCTCAGCACCGGCGGGTGGACGCGCAGGAGTTCGTCCACCGCGGCGGGCATCGGGGCCCGGCCGCGCGCGAGCAGCCGGTACGCGTCCGGATCGCGGGCCAGGGCGAGCAGGCCGCCGGGCGCCGCGCTGCGCACGGTGTCGTTGCCGGCGACCGTGAGCAGGAAGAAGAACATCTCCAGCTCGGCCGGGTCCAGTCCGGCCTCGGCGAGGGCGGTCATGACGTCGTCGCCGGGGTGCGTCCGCTTGTGGGCGGCCAGTTCGCGGGCGTACGAGAACATCTCGCCGAGCAGCGCCGGGGAGCGCGGGTTGAGCGGCTTGCCGTCGGTGCCGAGCAGGGGCGCGGGCGCGTCCTCGGGGTCCTGGTAGCCGATGACCCTTACGGTCCACTCCAGCAGCAGGCCCCGGTCGGCGGCGGGGACGCCCAGCAGGTCGGTCAGGTTGAGCAGCGCGTACTCGTCGGTGACGGCGGCGACGAGGTCGGTGGCGCCGTCCTCGGCCTTCGCCCGGGCCTCGGCGAGCAGGGTACGGGCCCGCTCGCGCACCCGGCCGGCGAAGGCGTCGACGCGGGCCGGGGTGAAGGCGCGGGAGATCAGCCGGCGCAGCCGCCCGTGGCCCGGAGGGTCTTGGTTGAGCATGGTGCGCCGCAGGAAGGGCAGGTCGGCGGGGTCGGGGTCGCGGATCTGGGTGGCGCCGAGCCAGGAGGAGTACGTCCCGTGGTCGCGCAGCACCCGGACCACGTCGGCGTGCCGGGTGACCGCCCAGAAGCCGGGTCCGGCGGGCCAGCCGAGGACTTCCGGCTCCTCCTGCCGGACGACGGGGTCCCGGTCGCGCAGCAGCCGGTAGGTGTCGTACGGGATGCCGGCGGCGTAGATCCGGGGGTCGAAGACGTCGGGCGGGTACGCGGCGGGGTCCATGGGGCCACGGTGGCGGGAGCACCGGCCCCGCCGCAAGGGGACGATCAGTCGCCGAGGTCGCAGCGGGCGGGTGCGAGATCGGCGTCCCCGCCGCGCAGGACCACCTTGTAGCGCGGGTTGGTGGAGGCCACCGTGCACACGAGCTGACGGCGGCCCGTCTCGGAGAGGCGGCCGACGTCGAACGGCACGCCGACCTCGATGGTGTCCGCCGAGACGACGCTCATCCCGGCGCTGGCACCCAGCTTCTTGAGGTCCCACGGGGGCAGCCGGGTCTCCAGGCCCGCGGCGCTCTCCCGCTGGGTGGGGCCCATGAGCAGCCGCAGCAGGTTGTTGGTCGCGGACACCGAGTCGTACGGCTCGGTCGTGGGGACGAGCCGACCGTCGGGGGCCACGAAGTACACCATCGCCTTGGTGTCGGGCGCGGGCACGACCACCTTGGCGGCGGCGCCGCTCTCGATGACCCCGGTGGGCTTGATCCCGCAGCCGGTGAGCACGCCGCCGAGCAGCAGGGCGGCGCAGGCGGTCGTCCGTACCCGGGTCATGCGTCGGCCTCCAGCGGCATGTCGAGCGTGAACACGGCTCCCCCGGCGGGGCCGTTCGCGGCGTGCAGGGTGCCGCCGTGCAGCCGGACGTTCTCCAGGGTGATGGCGAGGCCGAGGCCGCTGCCGGCGGAGCGGGTACGGGCGGCGTCGGCCTTGAAGAACCGGTCGAAGATGTGCGGCAGCACCTCGGGGGCGATGCCGGGCCCGCTGTCGGCCACCTCGATGAGCAGCCACGGGCCGTCGGGCCGCGTCTCGGTGCGTACGGTGACGCGGACGGGGGCGCCGCCGTGTCTGAGGGCGTTGCCGACGAGGTTGGCGAGGACCACGTCGAAGCGGCGCGGGTCGAGCCGGGCGCGGAGCCGCTCGGGGAGGTCGGTGACCACCCGTTCGTCGTCCCAGCGGCGGCGCTCCAGGGTCTTGCGCACGGCCTCGGCCACGTCCACGTCGTCGAGGTTGAGTTCGGCCGCGCGGGCGTCGAAGCGGGAGATCTCCATGAGGTCCTCGACGAGGACGGCGAGCTTGCCGGTCTCGGCGCTGACCAGCCGCAGGGCGGCGGCCGTGTCGGGGTCGAGGCTCCCGGCGTCCTCGTCCAGGACCTCGGTGACGGCGAGCATCCCGGAGAGCGGGGTGCGCAGTTCGTGGGAGACGTCGGAGGCGAAGCGGCGGGCCCGCACCTCGGCGTCCCGCAGTTCGCTCACCGACTGTTCGAGGGCGGAGGCGGTCTCGTTGAAGGTGCGGGCGAGTCCGGCGAGCTCGTCGGCGCCGCGGACCTCGATGCGGGTGTCGAGGCGGCCGCTGCCGAGGCGCAGGGCGGCGCTGCGCATGTCGCGTACGGGGCGCAGCACGCTGCGCGCGGCGAGCAGGGCGGGGACGACCGCGATGGCCAGGCCCGGGACGGCGCCGCGCTTGGCGGCTTCGACCATGGCCTCGACCGTCTTCGCCTCGGTGGCCAGGGGCATCGTGGCGAAGACGACCAGGCCGGTGGACTGGCGGGTGTCGTCGTGGTTGAGGACGGCCGGCATGCCGACGGCGAGGTACGGGGTGCCGGAGGCGTCGGTCACCCGCTGGAAGGCGCCGTGCGGATGGGCCGTGACCTGGCGGCGGAGTTGCTCGGAGACCACGGTGGAGGTGGGCGAGCTGCCGCTGGAGGCCCGCAGGTTCCCGTACTCGCCGAAGACGGTCCAGGGATGCGGTTTGCCGCGTTTGCCCAGTTCGTTGACGATGCGCTGGAGCTGCTCCTGGTCCATCGCCAGCGAGACGGACTGGGACTCGACCAGGTCGCGCAGGGTGCTGACGGCGGTGTCCTGGCTCTGCTTGAGGATCGCCGTGCGGGCCTGCTGGTAGGTCAGGGCGGCCGTGGTCACGGCGCTGATCGCGGCGACCAGCAGGAACGCCGCGATCAGCCGGGTGCGCAGCCCGAGCGGCGCGATCCGCCTCACAGCGGGCCGAAGCGGTAGCCGAAGCCCCGCACCGTCTGTATGTAGCGGGGGCTGCCCGCGGGGTCCTCGATCTTGGTGCGCAGGCGGCGTACGCAGGCGTCCACGAGCCGGGCGTCGGCGTGGTAGCTGTGTTCCCACACGTACTCCAGGAGCTGCTGGCGGGAGAAGACCTGCTCGGGTGAGGCCGACAGGTGCAGCAGGAGCTTGATCTCGCTGGGCGCGAGGGGGACGCGCTCGCCGTTCTTGGCGACGGTCAGTCCGGCGCGGTCGACGGCGAGCGCGCCGTGGAACTCGATCCCGGGACGGCTGCCCGCCGGGGTGCTCAGGCGGCGCAGGACGGCCCTGACGCGGGCCTCGATGACCTCGGTGCGGGCGGGCTTGACGATGTAGTCGTCGGCGCCGGCCTCCAGGCCGATGACGATGTCGAAGTCGTCGCCGCGCGCGGTCAGCATGATGATCGGGAGCTGGCTGGTCTCGCGGATGCGGCGGCAGACCTGTACGCCGTTCATCCCGGGCAGCATGAGGTCGAGCAGCACCAGTTCCGGGCGGAAGCTCGCCATCAGTGCGAGGCCCGCCTCGCCGGTCTCGGCGGCGCTCACCTCGTGGCCGCGGCGGCGCAGGCCGAGGCCCACCCCTTCGCGGATGGAAGGGTCGTCCTCGATCAGCAGTACGCGTGGCATCCGGTCATTGTCCAAGGGGGTTCGGGGCCGTGCCTCCCGCTAACGGCGGATCTTGCGCCGCAGGGAGTCCAGCAGGTCGGTGATCTCGGTCAGGCGCAGCGGCCCGGCGAGGAGGACGACGACCAGGGCGATCGCCGCGGTTCCCGCTCCCACGGCGGCGAAGTCCCCGAACCGCTCGGCGGCGCGGGCGGCCGCGTACCCGGCGGCGCCCGCCGGGAGGCAGGCGGCCAGGAGCCGCAGGTGGGTGCGGACGGCGGTGGCCCGCCGTTCGGTACGGGTCCCCGCGCGCGGGCCGAGCCGCCGGGCGAGGGTGTACGCGGTGACCGCGAGGCCCGCGAAGAGCGCGACGGAGTAGGCGCCGGCCATGCCGGTGACCGCCCAGCGCGGCGGCAGCAGCAGGTAAGCGGCGATCGACAGCGCGGCCCACAGGCCGGCGATGACCAGGTTCAGGAAGAACGGGGTCCGGGTGTCGGAGAGGGCGTAGAAGCCGCGCGAGAGGACGTACTGACCGGAGAAGGCGATCAGGCCGGGCGCGAACGCCATGAGCATGCCGGCCATCACCTCGATGTCGGCGGCGGTGGTGCGCCCGTACTCGAAGACGCCGCCCATCACCCAGGGGGCGAGGGCCACGAAGATCACGGCGGCGGGGACGACGAGGGCGGCGCTGGAGCGCAGCGCGTACGACACGTCGCGCCGGACCGCCGCGAGGTCGCCGTCGGTCGCGGCGGAGCTCATCCGGGGCATCAGCGCGGTCACGAGGGAGACGGTGATGATGCCCTGCGGGACGATCCACAGCTGGTAGGCGTTGCTGTAGGCGGTGTACCCGGCGCCGCCCGCCAGCCCCGCCGCGTGGGCGTGCCGGCCGGTCGCGGTGGAGAGCCGGGTCACGACCCAGTAGGAGATCTGGTTGGTGAGCACGAGCATGACCAGCCAGCCGGCGTTGCGCAGCGGGCGGGCCAGGCCGCTGCCGCGCCAGTCGAAGCGGGGGCGCCAGCGGAAGCCGGCGGCGCGCAGCGAGGGGATCAGGGCCAGGGCCTGGATGACGATCCCGGCGGTGGTGCCGAGGCCGAGCAGCCGCGTGTCGGCGGCGGTGAGGCCGTCCGCGGAGCCGTGCGACACGGAGAGGAACAGCCCGAAGACGCCGATGATGACGAGGTTGTTCAGGATCGGGGTCCACATCATCGCGCCGAACCGGCCGCGGGCGTTCAGCACCTGTCCGAGCAGGGTGAACAGCCCGTAGAAGAGGATCTGCGGGAGGCAGAACCGGGCCAGGGCCACGGTGGTGCTCGCCTGCGCCCCGGTGTAGCCGGTGTATCCGGCGACGATCAGCGGCGCCGCGAGGACGGCGACGGCGGTGAGCAGCACGAGCGCCGCGGTGCAGGCGGTCAGCAGCCGGTCGGTGTAGGCGGCGCCGCCGTCCTTGTGCTCTTTGGCGGCCCGGACCAGCTCGGGCACGAAGACGGCGTTGAGCGCGCCGCCTATGAGCAGCATGTACAGGATGTTCGGGACGGTGTTGGCGACGGCGTAGCCGTCGCCCATCAGCCCGGTGCCCAGGGCGGCGACGACGACGGCGGAGCGGACGAACCCGGTGGCGCGGGAGACGATCGAGCCGGCCGCCATCAGCGCGCCGCTGCGCACCACCGAGCCCTTCGCGGGCGCCGCCGGCGGATCGGCGGCCGGGGCGGGACCGGCCGGGCGGGTGTCGGTGGCCGTCACCGGCGGGCGAGGTAGGCCTGGAAGGCCTTGTAGAGCGCCGTGTTGGCGTATCCGTCCACCGGGGTCTCCCATTCACCGAGCGTTTCGACGACCTGCCCGCCGGTGCCGAGCTTCCAGCGCAGCAAACCGAACGGACGATCATCGGGGTCAAGGGTGGAGGGTATCCCGCGCATGTCGTACTCGTCGGCGCCGAGGGCGTGGGCGTCGCACATCATGCGCCACTGCAGGGCGTTGCTGGGGCGGACCTCGCGGCGGTGGTCGGCGGAGGCGCCGGTCTGGTACCAGACCCGGGAGCCGGCCACGATCATCGTGTGGGCGGCGAGGATCTCGCCCTGGTGGACGCCCAGGTAGAGCCGCATCCGGCCGGGCTCCTCGGCGTTGAGCACCTCGTACTGGCGCTCGTAGTAGGCGAGGGAGCGGCCGAGCCGGAACCCGTCGCGCTCCTCGGTGATCCGCAGCAGCCGGTAGAACTCGGGCAGGTCGGCGGCGGAGCCGACGACCGTCTCGACACCCGCCTTCTCGGCCTTGCGGATGTTGCGCCGCCACTCCTGGTTGAGGCCGCCCCACAGGTCGGCGGGGGAACGGCCGGCGAGCGGGACGCGGAAGACGTGGCGGGGCTGGGCGTCGCCGTCGTCCTCGCCGCCGCAGCGCTTCCAGCCGCGGGTGCGCAGCCGGTCGGCGAGGGCGGCGCCGACCGGGTCGACCTCGGTGGCGAGTACGTCGGACAGTCGGCGGCCCGGTCCGGTGGCGGCCTTGACGGCGGCGGCGTCCCAGCGGCGGTAGGCGGGTGTGGGCCCGATCCGGACGGCGAAGGCGCCGGCCGCGCGCAGGTGGCGCATGAGGGGGTCGAGCCACCGGTCGATGTGCGGGTCGGACCAGTCGGCGACGGGGCCCTCGGGCAGGTAGGCGAAGTATTTTCGGGTTCCGGGGAATTGACGGTAGAGGACGAGAGCGGAACCCGATATTTCGCTACCGGGATAGTGCCATCCGACCCTTTCCGAGCGCCAAAGGTCCTTTACCTCGGCCCAGGACGGGTACTGGAGGAAACTCGCCCGGCCGTGCCGGGACAGGAATGCCAGGTATTCGGGGACGGACAGGGGACGCACCGTCAGCTCCCGGTCCTGGTGCTGCCGGGGGGCGGTGACGAGCAGTGCGCACATGGCTGAGGGCCCTTCCTGTACGTCCGGGTGGGGATGTACGGGGACTCTCACAGCGGCCCGTGACCGTGGTGCGCGGCGATTGTGACCGGACGATGACCGTTTCGCTGCGGTCGACGTCACAACCGAAAGTCCGATCTTTTCGGCGGAATGCGCAACCTACAGTCGTGCCGTTCGCATCTCCTTTTGCGGACGAATCATTACTTGGAGGGGTTTCGTTGAGCCGCACACGCCGTTTCGCACGCAGTCGCCACGCCATGCTGGCGGGGACCGCGCTCCTGGCCGCCGCGCTGACCGCATGCGGGGGCGGCTCCGGCGCCGCGACCGCCGGCGGTGACGCGAAGCCCGAGGCCGAGAAGAAGCCGGACATGGCGATGTCCGTGAACCTCACGGGCGATCAGGCCAAGCCCGGCGAGCCGGTGAAGGTCACCCTCGGCGCGGGCAAGCTGGCGCTGGTGAAGGTGTCCGACGGCAAGGGTGCCGAACTGCCGGGCAAGATATCCGACGACGGCAGGACGTGGACCTCCGAGCGCAATGCCGCGCCGGGTACGGAGTACAAGGTCGAGGCGCGGAACAAGGACAGCCAGACCGCAAGCGCCCAGTTCAAGACGGCGGCCGCGGACAAGGTGAACAAGGTCACGATCAACCCGGGCAAGGCGAACCCGGTGGTGGGCATCGCCCAGCCGGTCTCGATCGTCTTCGACAACCCGGTGAAGAACAAGGCCGAGGTGGAGAAGCACCTGAAGGTGACCACCTCGAACAACACCGAGGGCTCCTGGGGCTGGTTCAAGGACTACACCGGCAACGACCGGGTGGACTGGCGCCCGAAGGAGTACTGGAAGTCCGGCACCGAGGTCAAGGTCGAGATGAACCTCAACGGCGTGGACTCGGGCCAGGGCGGCGGCTACTTCGTCAAGGACTACAACACCGAGTTCAAGATCGGCAAGGACCGCCGGCTGGAGGTCGACCTGGACTCCAGCACGATGGCGGTGATCGAGGACGGCCAGAAGGTGAAGACCATCCCGGTCTCGGCGGGCACGCCCGGCGGCCAGAAGGCCTCGTGGTCCGGGAAGATGGTGCTGATGACCAAGGAGGGCACGATCCGGATGGACTCCCGGACCGTGGGCCTGGCCGACGCGTACGACAAGATGGTCGACTACTCGATGCGGGTCACCTGGTCGGGCATGTACATCCACGCCGCGCCGTGGAACACCGGCAACTTCGGCCGTGCCAACACCAGCTCCGGCTGCGTGGGCATGAGCGACTCCGACGCCAAGGCCCTCTTCGGCTCCGCCCAGGTGGGCGACCTGGTCGAGGTCAAGGGCAACGGCTCCAAGGGCAAGGCCGACATCGGCAACGGCTACGGCGAGTGGAACCTGTCGTGGGACGAATGGAAGTCCAAGAGCGCCCTGTCCGGGACCGCCCAGAACGGCTGACCCCGACGCCCCGGCCCGCCGCCGCACACCGGCTCCTGACTCTCGTTCAATTGTTACCACCACGTAACTTACTGGCGGGTTACCTCCGGTAAGCCCCTCCCGTTACCGTCGGCTCACTTTGACACCGGCGCACGCGAGGAGCGATCGATGGTCCGTGCCACCCGCACCGCGGCTGCCCTGACGGCCGTACTGGCGGCCGCCGCCCTGGGCCTGGCCCCCCACCAGGCCCAGGCGGCGCCCGCGCCCGCCGTCGCCACCGCCCCGTCGGAGGTCCGCTTCCACGACATCCCGGGCTCCGGCGGCATCACCCTCAAGGGCAACGTCTTCACCCCGGCCGGCGCCCAGCCGGGCCGGAAGTACCCCCTGATCGTGCTCCCCACGAGCTGGGGCATGCCGCAGATCGAATACATCGCCCAGGCGAAGAAGCTCGCCGACTCCGGCTACGTCGTGGTCAGTTACACCTCGCGGGGCTTCTGGCTCTCCGGCGGCGAGATCGAGGTCGCCGGGCCTCCGGACATCGCCGACGTCTCCGCCGTCATCGACTGGGCCCTCGCCACCACCCCCGCCGACCCCGGCCGGATCGGCGTCGGCGGCGTCTCGTACGGCGCCGGGATCAGCCTGCTGGCCTCCGCGCACGACCCCCGCATCAAGGCCGTCGTCGCGCTCAGCGGCTGGGCCGACCTCATCGAGTCCATCTACTCGGGCCGCACCCAGCACCTCCAGGCCGCCGGGATGCTCGGCGCCGCCGGCTACCTCACCGGCCGGCCCGGCCCGGAACTGAAGCAGATCCTCGGCGACTTCCTCGGCTCCCACCTGGAGCGCGAGCAGCAGATGATCGAGTGGGGCAAGAAGAGATCGCCCGCCGAACAGATCGACCGGATCAACGCCAACGGCGCCGCCGTCATGCTGGGCAACGCCTGGGGCGACACCATCTTCCCGCCCAACCAGTACGCCGCCTTCTTCGAGAAGCTGACCGGCCCCAAGCGCCTGGAGTTCCGCCCCGGCGACCACGCCACGGCCGAGGCCACCGGCCTGCTCGGGCTGCCCAACGACACCTGGACCAACGCCCACCGCTGGTTCGACCGCTACCTCAAGGGCGAGCGGGGCGGCATCGACTCCGAGTCCCCGGTGCAGATCAAGTCCCGCAGCGAGGACGGATACGAGGGCTACGCCGACTGGAAGTCGGTCGGGGCCGCCGCCACCCAGCGGATCCCGCTCCCCGACAGCGAGCACGTCTTCGCCAACGTCGACTCCGGTGCCAACGGCGGCGTCATCTTCCTCTCCAGCGTCCTCGACCAGTTCGCCAAGGCCCCGCCGGTCGCCTCCATCCCGCTGCTGCCGCGCGCCTTCGCCGCCGTCTGGCAGTCCGAGCGCCACGACGCGGCCCGCCGCGTGCGGGGCACGGTGCGGCTGCACACCACCGTCACGCCCACCAAGGGGGACGGCACCTTCGTCGCGTACCTCTACGACGTCGGCCCGCTCGGCCTCGGCAAGCTCGTCAGCAACGCCCCGTACACCTTCCACGGGAAGACCCCGGGGCAGGCGTTCGGCGTGGACCTGGACCTCTTCTCCACCGCTTACGACGTACCCGCCGGCCATCGCCTCGCCCTCGTCATCGACACCGTCGATCCTCTGTACATCGAGCACAACCCCACCGGCGCGCAGCTGACCTTCTCCTCGCCGCGCACCGATCCCTCGTACGTCTCGGTGCCACTGCGCGAGCAGTGATCCACGGCCGCTGCCGGGCGGGTCGGCTCCGCGGAGCCGACCCGCTAGCGGCCCGGCAGCACGGTCTCCTCCCCCGCCGGGGCGACGACGATCCCCTCGGTCTTCACGCTGCGCCGCTCGTACCTCGCCACCCAGGTGGCGAACCAGGACAGCAGCATGCACATGCCGATGTAGATCGGGGAGATGATCATCACGACGGGGATGAACGGAAGGTCGTAGTCGAGGTTCGAGGCGATCAGCTTCCCCGCGTGCAGGAACTCCTCGTAGGTGATCAGGTAGCCGAGCGAGGTGTCCTTCAGCGCCACCACCAGCTGGCTGATGATCGCGGGCAGCATCGCCCGGCCCGCCTGCGGCGCGAGGACGTACGTCATCACCTGGGTCTTGCGCATGCCCAGCGCGTACGCCGCCTCGCGCTGGCCCCGGTCCACGGCGTTGATCCCCGTACGGAAGACCTCGGCGAGCACCGCGCCGTTGTACAGGGTCAGTCCCGCGACGAGGGCCGGCAGCGGCTGCACCTTCAGCGCGACGAAGATGAAGAAGATCATCACCAGCACCGGCATGGCCCGGAAGAACTCCACCAGCAGCGTGGCCGGCCAGCGCACCGGCCGGTGCTCCGAGAGCCGGCCCGCGGCGAGCGCCGCGCCGAGCACCAGCGAGAACACCGAGGCGTACGCGAAGGCCTTGAGGGTGTTCCCCAGCCCCCTGAGCAGCAGCTCCTGGATCCCCTCGTACGTGAAGGGGTTCCACTTGGCGGCGGTGAACTGGTGGGTGTCGAAGAGGAGGTAGAGGATCCAGCCCAGCAGCGCCAGGATCACCGCCGTCGACAGGATCCCGTAGTAGAAGTGGCGCCGACGGGTCTTGGGGCCGGGGAAGTCGTAGAGGGCGGTGGACTGCGTGTCCCCGTGCAGGGCGAGCGCGGTCATCGGGCGACTCCGTAGCGCTTTTCCAGCAGGTGGAAGAGCGCGCTGATGGACAGGGTGATGATCAGGTAGCCGACGGCGATCCAGACGAAGGTCCAGACGATGCTGTAGCCCAGCTCGTTGAGGGTCTTGTAGGTGCCCAGCAGCTCGGTGACGCTGAAGGCGCCGGCGATCGCCGAGTTCTTGGCGAGCGCGATCAGGGTGGAGCCGATGGGCGGGATCACCGAGCGGAAGGCCTGCGGGAGGACCACGCCGGCGAGGGTCTGGCTGAAGTTCATGCCGAGACTGCGGGCCGCCTCGCCCTGGCCCTTGGGGACGGTGTTGATGCCCGAGCGCAGCACCTCGCAGATGAACGCGGAGGTGTAGCAGCCGAGCGCGAGGACCGCGAACACCTGGAAGGGCAGCACCAGGCCGAAGCGCGGCAGGCCCAGCAGCACGGCGAAGAAGAGCAGCGTGAGCGGGGTGTTGCGCAGCACGGTGACCCAGACCGTGCCGAAGACGCGGAAGGAGCCGACCGGCGCGACCCTGAACGAGGCCATCAGGAAGCCGAGGACCAGGGCGAGGAGCGAGGCGTAGACCGTGAGCTGCACGGTTCCGAGGAAGCCCTCGCCGTAGAGCGCGAAGTTGTCGGTGAGCACTTTCATGGCGGTGCGGTCTCCCCTCAGCCCGCCGGGTAGCGGTCGATGGCGGGCGGTTTCGGGGCGGGCTCCCCGGACAGGCCGAGGGTGGCCTCGTAGGCCTTCTTCCAGTTGCCGTTCTTCTCGTTCTCCTCCAGGGCGTCGTCGAGGGCGAGGCGCAGGGCGTTGTCGGAGCGCGGTACGCCGATGCCGTAGGGCTCCTCGGAGAAGGGCTTGCCGACGACCTTGAGCTCCTCGGGGACCTTGGCGGCGTAGCCGAGGAGGATGGAGTCGTCAGTGGAGACGGCGTCGACCTGGTAGGTCAGCAGGTTGTCCACGCAGACCGAGTAGGTGTCGTAGGCGACGAGGACGGCCCGCGGGTACTCCTTCTGGAGGCGCTGGTACGGGGTGGAGCCGGCGGCCGAGCAGACCTTCTTGCCGGCGAGGTCCTCGGGGCCCTTGATGTCCTTCTCGTTCTTGCGCACCAGGAGCGACTGGCCGGCCATGAAGTAGGGGCCGGCGAAGCCGACCTGCTTCTTGCGGTTGTCGTTGATCGTGTAGGTGCCGACGTAGTAGTCGATCTGGCCGTTCTGGAGGGCGGTCTCGCGGTTGGCGGAGGCGATCGTCTTGAACTCGATCGTCTTGGGGTCGAAGCCGAGGGAGGCCGACATCATCTTGGCGATCTCGATGTCGAACCCGGAGTAGCGGCCGCTCGCGGGGTCCTTCTCCCCCATGTACGGCTGGTCCTCCTTGGCGCCGACCACGAGGTGGCCGCGCCGCTTGGCCCGCTCCCAGGTGGGGGACCCTGGCAGGCTGAAGCCGGTCGCCACCTTGTACGCGGGCAGGTCCTCGGGCTGCGGCCCCTTGACCGGGGGGCTGCCGGACTTCCCGCATCCGGCGGCGGCGCCCAGCAGGGCGAGGGCGAGGAGGTACGCGGGCAGGCGGGAACGCAGGAAGCGCTTCATCGGGGCCGCCCCTCAGTGCTTGAGGATCTTGGAGAGGAAGTCCTTGGCCCGTTCGCTCTCGGGGGCGGTGAAGAAGGCCTCCGGGGTGCGGTCCTCGACGATCTTCCCCTCGGCCATGAACACCACGCGGTTGGCGGCGGAGCGGGCGAAGCCCATCTCGTGCGTGACCACGACCATGGTCATGCCCTCCTGGGCGAGCTGCTGCATGACCTCCAGCACCTCGTTGATCATCTCGGGGTCGAGCGCGGAGGTGGGCTCGTCGAAGAGCAGCGCCTTGGGGCTCATGGCCAGGGCCCGGGCGATGGCCACGCGCTGTTGCTGGCCGCCGGATAGCTGGGCGGGGTACTTGTCGGCCTGGTCGGCGAGGCCCACGCGCTCCAGCAGCTGCCGGGAGCGTTTGTCGGCCTCGTCCTTCTTGCGCTTCCTGACCTTGACCTGGGCGAGGGAGACGTTGGCCAGGACGGTCTTGTGCGCGAAGAGGTTGAAGGACTGGAAGACCATGCCGACCTCGGCGCGCAGCCCGGCCAGCTCCTTGCCCTCTTCGGGCAGCGGCTCGCCGTCGAGCAGGATCGTGCCCGACTCGATGGTCTCCAGGCGGTTGATGGCCCGGCAGAGGGTGGATTTCCCGGAGCCGGAGGGGCCGATGATCACCACCACCTCCCCGCGGCCGACGGTGAGGTTGATGTCCTGGAGGACGTGCAAGGTCCCGTAGTGCTTGTTGACGTCCCGCAGCTCGATCAACGGATCGACGGCCATGCGCTGCCCTGCCCACTTGTCGGAGTGCCGAGGTCAGCGCAAACTATCCAGCCGCGGAACGGGACTTCGCGACGACACGCCTAAAAGCCACATAAAGAACATCGGTGCCCTGCCCGGGCCCGTCGCCGTACCTCTGGCCGGGCTATCCCTCCGAGGCCTCCGCGTAGGCCTGGCAGAGCTCCGGGGAGCCGGTCATCGCCCAGGAAACCCCGGATTCGACGACGTTCAGCTCGCGCCCGGAGGCCAGCCGGATCACCGGCCGGCCGTTCGGCCACACCTGCCAGGCGGTGCCCGGGATGGTCCGGATGATCACGGTCCCGAGGTAGAAGCCGGCGTCGTTGCCCAGCCACGGCACGGCCTCGGGGTCCCGCCGCCAGCGGGGCATCAGCTGGTCGAGCGCCTCCAACGAGGCCGGACTCTCATCCAGTTGGAGCCCGGCCGCCCGCGCCTGCGAGCGCAGCATCTCGCACTCCGAGAACAACTCGTTGATGCCCTCGGGATCGTCCGCGAGGGCGGCGGCGAGCCCCGCACCCCGTTCCGTTTCGCGCCGGTTAAGCCAGTTGTCCAGGAAGGGGATGTTCATACCGCCCAGCCTCGCACCAGGATCCGCCGCTGGCCACAGGACGCGCCTGAAACCGGCCGGGCCCGCCCCCGGTGCGCGCACCGGGGTGCTACCGGTCGAGGTCCAGGTCCACGACGACCGGCGCGTGGTCCGAGGCGCCCTTGCCCTTGCGCTCCTCGCGGTCCACGTAGGCGTCGGTGACGGCCTTGGTGAAGGCCTCGTTGCCGTACACCAGGTCGATGCGCATGCCCCGGTTCTTGGGGAAGGCGAGCTGGCGGTAGTCCCAGTACGTGTACGGGCGGTCGTACTTGAGCGGGCGCGGCAGCACGTCGGACAGCCCGGCGGCCCGCAGCGCCTCCAGGGCGGCGCGCTCGGCCGGGGTGACGTGGGTGAGGCCCTCGAAGACGGCCGGGTCGTACACGTCCTCGTCGGTCGGGGCCACGTTGAAGTCGCCGAGCACCGCGAACGGGCGCGGGCCGGCCGCGTCTTCCGCGACGGCGGTGGTCAGCGCGCCGAACCAGTTCAGCTTGTACCCGTAGTGGTCGTGCTCGACCTCGCGGCCGTTCGGCACGTACACCGACCACAGGCGCACCCCGCCGCAGGTGGCGGAGATCGCCCGGGGCTCCTGGACGCCCTCGTAGTCCGGCCCGCCGGGCAGGCCCGTCACCACGTCCTCCAGGCCGACTTTGGAGATCAGGGCCACGCCGTTCCACCGGCCGGTGGCGTTGACGGCCGCCTCGTAGCCCAGCTCGCGCAGCTGATCGTGCGGGAACTGCTCCGCCGAGCACTTGGTCTCCTGGATGCACACGACATCCGTGCCGGAGCTCTCCAGCCAGGCCAGCAGGCGGGGCAGCCGGGCGGTGATCGAGTTGACGTTGAACGTGGCGATACGCATGTCCACCAACCTACCGCCCGGCACTGACAGCCGGCCGGTACCGCCCGGCGCCGCCCGTCACAGGTCGGCGGTGCCCCCCGCGGCGAGCCGGCCGTGGTCGGTGCCGCCGAGGGCGCCGAGGGCGTTGTCGTAGATCGGCCGGGCGATCTCCGAGAGGTAGGCGTCGTGGATGTCGATCGCCCGGCGCGGCTTGACCTCGCGCAGGTAGTCGATCACCTCGGCGACCTTGTTCCACGGCGCGTGCACCGGGAGCATCAGGGTGTCCACGGGCACCTCGGGGACGGTCAGCGCATCGCCCGGGTGGAAGAGGGAACCCTCCACGAGGAAGCCGACATTGGTGACGCGGGGGATGTCCGGATGGATCACGGCGTGCAGCTCGCCGTGGACCTGGACCTCGAACCCGGCCGCGGTGAAGGCGTCACCGTGGCCGACGGTGTGGACGCGGCCGGGGTAGGCCGGGGCGAGCCGCTCGGCGACGCTGCGCAGGGTCCACAGCGCGGCGGCCGGGTTCGCGTCGAGGGCGGCCCGCAGCCGGCCCTCGTCGAAGTGGTCGGGGTGCTCGTGGGTGACCAGCAGGGCGTCCGCCCCCAGTCCCGCGTCGGATTCGCTGAAGGCGCCCGGGTCGATGACGAGCACGCGCCCGTCCTTCTCCAGCTGGACGCAGGAGTGCAGCCGCTTGGTGAGCTTCATGATCCCAGGCTAGGGGGTCGCCGTGGAGACCACGTACACCCGGGGGTTGGGGCCGCTGAAGTCCACGGCGATGTCCCGCGTGGGGCGCGGGTCGCGCTGTTCGAGGGTGACCCCGGAGAGCACGGTGCCCGGCGCCCAGGTCCAGCCCGCGGCCCTGGAGTCGTGCCCGGAGATCGTGTCCCCGGGGGGCCCGGGCTTCAGGGCGTCGCGGCCGGTGCCGACCGCCGCGAGGAAGGCGTCGAGGTCCGCCGCGGAGACCGTGAACTCGGCGTACAGCCGGCTGGTGTGCCAGTTGTTGGTCTCCAGGTACCCGACCCGCCAGGCGTCGTCCGGGATCGGGACCTCGTAGATGCTGCGCTGCACCGCCGACGGCCAGGCCGGGCGGACGTGCGTCGCGCCGACCTTGGCCGCCTTGTCGCGGCCGCTCTCGCGGCTCTGCTGGGCGGAGACGAGCAGGTAGCCCGCCGGGACGCCGACGAGCAGCAGGATGATGATCGCGGTTATCCAGCGGCGCCGGACCACCCGCCCCCGGTCCTCGGCCGGGGGCTTCGGCGCGCCGCCCTCGTCGGGGGCGGCGGCCTGGCGGGGCAGCCGGGGCGGCGGGGTCACCGCGCGTCCCCGTCGGTGGAGCCGGCGGCGTTGGGGCCGGCCGTCTTCGGGCCGGCGGGCGTGGTGTCCGGGAACGTGGGATCCACGGCTTCGGGGTCCACGGCGGTGGAGCCCCCGGGCTTGGGGTCCACGGCCTTGGGGTCCGCGGCCCTGGCGTCCACGGCCTTGGGGTCCACGGCCCTGGGGTCAGCGGCCTTGGGGTCCGCCACGCCGGCGGCCCCGCGGGCCAGTCGCGCGTAGCGCTCGTACCGCTCGTACCGCTCGACGCGGCGGCGCGTGGCGCGCCGGAACCGGCGGGCGACGAGCCGGGCGAGGTCGGCGGCGCCGACCATGCCGGCCTCGGGGCCGAGCTGCGCCTTGGCGATCCTGGCCTCGGGCCGGTAGCCGCGGCCGGTGAGGTGGCGCTTGAAGGCGTCCCGGGCGGGGCCGATCAGCAGGTCGTCGGCTGCGCTGACCCCGCCGCCGATGACGAAGCAGGAGGGGTCGAGGGCGGCGGCGAGGTTGGCGATGCCCACGCCCAGCCACTGGCCGATGTCCTGGAGGAGCTCGACGCACATGGCGTCGCCCTCGCGGGCCAGCTCGGTGATGAGCGGGCCGGTGATCTCGGCGACGTTGCCGCCGACCCGGGCGATGATGTTGTACGCGACCGGGGAGTCGGCGGCGGCGAGCTCGCGGGCCTCGCGGACCAGGGCGTTGCCGGAGCTGTACTGCTCCCAGCAGCCGCGGTTGCCGCAGGGGCAGCGGTGCCCGCCGGGGACGACCTGCATGTGGCCGAACTCGCCGGCCACCCCGTAGCGGCCGCGCTTGACCTGGCCGCCTTCGAGGATGGCGCCGCCGATGCCGGTGCCCAGCGTGATCATGACGAGGTGGTCCTCGCCGCGCCCGGCGCCGAAGCGCCACTCGGCCCAGGCGGCGGTGTTGGCGTCGTTGTCCACCATGACCGGGACCGCGAGCCGGGACTGGAGCGCGTCGCGCAGCGGCTCGTCGCGCCAGGCCAGGTGCGGTGCGAACAGCACCCGGGAGCGGTCGGCGTCGACCCAGCCGGCGGCGCCGATGCCCACGGCGTGGACGTCGTGCCGGTCGGAGAGGTCCAGCACCAGCTCCACGATGGTGTCCTCGACCACCTTGGGGCTCTTGGACTTGTCGGGGGTCTCGGTGCGGATCTTCTCCAGGATGACCCCGTCGGCGTCGACGACGCCGGCCATCACCTTGGTGCCGCCGATGTCGATGCCGACGGTCGGGACGCGCGGGGCGGTCAGGTGCGACCGGCGCTCACGGGTCCCGATGGTCCGCAGGACGGTGCCTCGCGCCGACCCCCGGTGGGCGAGCGTGAAGTCCCGGTACGTGCTCATCGAGTCGTGTCGTCCCTCAGGGTGCGGTGGTGCCGGAGGCGGAGGCGGAGCCGGATTCGTTCTCGGAACCTGATTCTGCCACCCGCTCCAGTTCGTGGCTCAGTTCGTCCAGCTCGGAGCCGCCCGCCATCTGCCGGGTCAGCTCGTCCAGGGTGATCGAGTCGCGGGTGTGACTGCCCGCCATGGTGCCGCGCTTGAGGAGCACGAAGCGGTCCCCGACCAGGTGGGCGTGGTGCGGGTTGTGGGTGATGAGGACCACTCCGAGACCCGCGTCGCGCGCGGCGGCGACGTACTTGAGGACCACCCCGGACTGCTTCACGCCGAGGGCGGCGGTGGGCTCGTCGAGTACGAGGACCTTCGCGCCGAAGTAGACGGCGCGGGCGATGGCCACGCACTGCCGCTCGCCGCCCGACAGGGTGCCGATGGGCTGGTCCACGTCGCGCAGGTCGATGCCCATGCGGAGCAGTTCGGTACGGGTGGTCTCGCGCATGAACGCCACGTCGAGGCGGCGGAGGGGACCGCGGCCCTTGGTGGGCTCGGAGCCGAGGAAGAAGTTCCGCCAGACCGGCATGAGCGGGACGACGGCGAGGTCCTGGTAGACGGTGGCGATGCCGTGGTCGAGGGCGGCGCGCGGGTTGGCGAGCACGGTCTCGCGGCCCTCGATCTCGAACGTGCCCGCGTCGTGCCGGTGCAGTCCCGCGATGATCTTGATGAGGGTGGACTTGCCCGCACCGTTGTCGCCGAGGACGCAGGTGATCTCGCCCGCCGAGACCTCCAGGGAGACGCCCTGGAGGGCGCGGATGTTGCCGTAGTACTTGCTGACGTCGGTCAGCTTGACCAGGGCGGTCGCATCGGCCGTCGCCGCGGCCTTCGTGTCGGTGCTCACTTCGCCTCCGCCCGCTTGCGGACCCAGGCGTTGAGCAGCGTGGCGAGCAGCAGCATCGCGCCGAGGAAGAATTTGAACCAGTCCGGATTCCACTGGGCGTAGACGATGCCGTTGCTGGTCATGCCGAAGATGAAGGCGCCCACGGCCGAGCCGATGGCGGAGCCGTAGCCGCCGGTCATCAGACAGCCGCCGATGACGGCCGCGATGATGTAGAGGAACTCGTTGCCGACGCCCTCGCCCGACTGGACGACGTCGAACGAGAACAGGATGTGCTGCCCGGAGATCCAGGCGCACAGGGCGACGCCCATGTAGAGGCCGATACGGGTCTTGACGACCGGGACGCCGGTCGCGCGGGCCGCGTCCGCGCCGCCGCCGACGGCGAAGATCCAGTTTCCGGCGCGGGTGCGCAGCAGGATCCAGGTGGCGACGGCGACCAGCGCGAACCACCACAGGATGGTCACCTTGAGGGTGACCGAGCCGATGTTCCACTGCGAGGCGAAAAGGGCCCGCGCGGAGGCGAAGCCCTCCATGTCGGCGATGGTCTTGGTGGAGACCGAGCCACTGATCAGCTTGGTGAAGCCGAGGTTCAGGCCGGTCAGCATCAGGAAGGTGCCGAGCGTGATGATGAAGCTGGGCAGCTTGGTGCGGGTCAGCATGAACCCGTTGAAGAACCCGATGGCCAGCGTGACCAGCAGCGACACGAGGACGCCGACCCAGACGTTGGCGGTCATCTGGTAGCTGAACATCGAGCTGACCAGCGCCGACGTGGTGACCATGACCCCGGCGGACAGGTCGAACTCGCCGCCGATCATCAGGAGCGCGACCGGGACGGCCATGATCCCGATGGTGGAGGCCGAGTAGAGGATCGTGCTGAGGCTGGAGGCCTGCAGGAAGCTGGGCGCGGCGAAGGAGAAGAAGACGAAGACGGCGACCGCGCCGACGACCGCGCCGAGCTCGGGGCGGCCGAGCAGCTTGCGGATCACGGAGGTGGGGGCGAGCCGCTCGTCGACGGCCGTTGCCGTGCTCATCGGCTGCCCCGCTTGATGTACTCCTCCAGCTTGGCGGCCTCGTCGGCCGTGACGATCTGGGGTCCGGTGAGCACCGGGCGGCCGCCGCCGAGGGTGTTCAGGTTGTAGCGGTAGAGCCAGAGCAGGTCGATGGCCTGGTAGCCCTGGAGGTACGGCTGCTGGTCGACGGCGAAACCGAGCGCGCCGGACTTCAGGTCGCGGGCCACGGACTCGTTGAGGTCGAAGGTGTCCACCTCGGCCTTGCTGCCCGCCGCGTCCTTCGCCTTGACGGCGGTGGGGGCGAACGGGGCGCCGAGGGTGACGATCGAGTCGACGGAGGGGTCGGCCTGGAGCTTCGCCTGGATGGCCGCCTGGACCGAGGGCATGTTGGTGCCCTCGACGTAGAGGTTCTCCATGGAGCCGCCGAAGGTCTTCTTCGCCCCGGCGCAGCGCTGCTCGTGGCCGACGTTGCCCTGCTCGTGCAGGACGCAGACGGCCTTCTTCTTCCCCCGCTTGGTCAGCTCGGCGCCGACCGCCTCGCCGGCGATCGCCTCGTCCTGGCCGATGTGGGTGAGCGCGCCGTACTCGGCGGACTGGGCGGATCCGGAGTTGACCGTGACGACCGGGATGCCGGCCTTGACGGCCTTGGCGATGACGTCCTTGAGGGCCTCGGGCTTGGCGAGGCTCACGATGATCCCGTCGACCTTCTGGTCGATGGCGTTCTGGACGAACTGGGCCTGCTGCTGTGCCTGGTCGTCGTGGGCGTAGACGAAGTTGATGTTGTCCTTCGCCGCGGCCTCCTTGGCGCCCTTCTGGACGATGTCCCAGAAGGTGTCGCCGTCGCCCGCGTGCGTGACCATCGCGAAGGTCCAGCGCGGGGTCGACACGGCGGGCCGGCCCGCCTCGGCGGCCTTCGCCCGCTCCTCGGCGCGCTTGCCGCCCGTACTGCTGCATCCCGCGAGGGAGGCTCCCAGTACCGCCGCGAGCACGGCGCCGACGACGCGTACCCCTGTCCGAACCCTAGCCACGTCTCCGCGCCCTTCCCTCGTTGTACGTGTCACTGATGTCAAAGCGGTCATTCCGGTTCCAGCCGCCCAGTATCCGCCACAGTGGACCATGGGAGCTCATCGGGGCCGGAGCGGCCGCCGCGGCGCAGCCGGGCGGATTGACAGGTCCCCCGGACGGGGCCACGTTGAGTGCATGCGCATCGGGCTCATCGGAACTGGCCGGATCGGCTCGTTCCACGCGGCGGCACTGGCCCGCAACCAGGACGCGGGTTCGCTCCTGCTCGCCGACGCCGACCCGGCGCGGGCCGCGCGGCTCGCGGACCGGCTCGGGGCCACCGCCGCGCCCTCCGTGGAGCAGGTCTTCACCTGGGGCGTGGACGCGGTGGTGGTGTCCTGCGCCACCGAGGGGCACGCCGGGCTGGTCGTCCGGGCGGTACGGGGCGGGCTGCCGGTGTTCTGCGAGAAACCGCTGGCCACGGACCTGGGCCGGAGCCTGGCCGTGCTGCGCGAGGTGACGGCCGCGGGCGGGCTGCTCCAGGTGGGCTTCATGCGCCGCTTCGACGCCGGCTACCGGACCGCGCGGGAGCTGGTCCGCTCGGGCGCACTGGGGCGGCTGCACACCGTACGCACGATGACGGCCGATCCCGCGCCGCCGTCGACCGAGTACCTGGCGACCTCCGGGGGCCTGTTCCGGGACTGCCTGGTGCACGACTTCGACATGGTCCGCTGGGTGACCGGACACGAGGTGACCGAGGTGTACGCGGCCGGGTCGGACGCCGGTCCGGTGCGGTTCCGCGACACGGGTGACATCGACACCGGCGCCGCGCTGCTGACGCTGGACGACGGGACGCTGGTGACCAGCAGCGGTACGCGGTGCAACGGCGCCGGGTACGACGTACGGATGGAGCTCGCCGGGGAGCTGGACCAGGTCTCCGCCGGGCTGGACGACCGTACGCCCATCGCCTCGACGGAGCCGCAGGGCCCGCCCCCGGCCAGCAAGCCGTGGACGGGTTTCCTGGAGAGGTTCGGCCCCGCCTACGAGGCGGAGCTGGCGGCCTTCGTACGGCTGGTGCGCGGCGAAGGCACCAACCCGTGCGACGGCCGGGAGGCCCTGGCGGCGCTGCGCGTGGCCGAGGCCTGCGAGCTGTCGCGGCGGGAGGGGCGCCGGGTCCGGCTGACCGAGCTCCCGGACCTGCCGCCGCTCCTCGGCGCCTGACGGGGCCCGGCGGCCTTCCCCGGGCCCTGACGAGGCCCGGCGGCGCTTCCCGGGCCCTGGTCCGAACGGCATCCGGGCGGCTACCAGCGCACCGGGAGCCGGCTCACGCCCCGCATCAGGCTGCCCGGGAGCCAGAGCGGCGGGCCGCCGGCGGGATCTTCCGCGAGGTCGGGGAAACGTTCCAGCAGGGCCCGGATCGCGATGCGGCCCTCCATCCGGGCCAGCGGGGCGCCGATGCAGAAGTGCAGGCCGTGCCCGAAGGCGAGGTGGCCCTGCGGGGCGCGGCGGATGTCGAACCGGTCGGGCTCCGGGAACCGGCCGGGGTCCCGGTCGGCGGCGGCCAGGCAGACCATGACGGTGGCGCCGGCCGGGATGGCCGTCCCGGCGATCTCCACGTCCTCGCGGGCGTAGCGGAACGTCGCGTTCTGTACCGGGCCGTCGTAGCGGAGCATCTCCTCGACGGCCCCGCCGAGCAGGCCGTCGTAGTCGGCGCGCAGGTCGGCGAGCTGTGCGGGGTGGGCGAACAGGGCCCGGACTCCGTTGGAGATCAGGTTGACGGTGGTCTCGTGGCCCGCGACCAGCAGCAGGAAGGCCATGCCGATCAGCTCGTCGGGCGAGAGGGAGTCGCCGTCTTCGTCCCTGGTGCGGATCAGGGCGCCGAGGAGGTCCTCGCCCGGGCTCTTGGACTTGGCCTCGACGAGCTCGGCGAGGTAGGCGCCGAGTTCACGGTGCGCGGTGTTGTCCGGGGCGGAGCTGGTGGGCGCCACGACCTCGCTGGACCAGTGGCTGAAGCGGGCGCGGTCGAGGTCCGGGACGCCGAGGAGCTCGCAGATGACGGTCATCGGCAGCGGGAACGCGAGGGCCTCGATCAGGTCGGCGGAGCGCTCCGGGCGGGCGGCCATCGCGTCGAGCAGGTCGTGGGTGATCCGCTCGACGCGGGGGCGCAGGGCCTCGACGCGGCGGGCGGTGAACTCGCGGGCGACCAGGCGGCGCAGCCGGGTGTGCTGAGGCGGGTCGGACTCCAGCATGTTCGCGTTGACGGCGGTGGCCAGGCCGGTCGCGAACAGGTCGGAGCCGCGCCAGTCCTTCGACAGGCCGGGGCGGTTGAGGGCCAGGCGGCCCTCCTCGTACCCGACGACGAGCCAGCAGGGTTCGTACTCGGGAGAGGGGGCGGCGATCCGGTGGACGGGGCCCGCGGCGCGCAGGCGTGCGTAGAACGGGTACGGGTCGGCTCGGAAGCCCTCGGCGTTCGCGCTGATGTCCACAACAGGCATTGGGCCACAGTACGACCGGCGTTCACGCGGGCACGCGACGTTTTCCGGACAGTCCCGCGGGGTCTTGGGCGGGGTGCGCGGCGCGCCTGCCCCAGGCCGTGCCGGCCAGCACCAGCGCGGCGCCCGCGAAGCCGGCCGGGCCGAGGTGCTCCCCGCCGATGGCGATGCCGGCGGCGGCCGCCCACAGGGGCTCGGTGCCGAGCAGCAGGCTGACGCGGGAGGGCGAGGTCCGGCGGACGGCCCACATCTGCACGAAGAACGCGAAGAGGGTGCAGAAGACGGAGAGGAACGCGAGCCCGGCCCATTCGGCGGGCCCGAACCCGGCGGCGACGGACCAGGGGTTCTCGCCGGTGCCGGGCAGGGCCGCGAGTACGGCGAACACGGCGAGGGCGCCGCCGAGCTGGACGGTGGTGAGGGAGAGCGAGTCTGCGTCCTGGACGGCCTTGATCCGGGCGGTCAGCAGCACGTTGAGGGTACGGGCGAGGGCGGCGCCGAGGATCAGCAGGTCGCCGAGGCTGGGGGCGGTGAACCCGCCGCCCTGGGTAAGCAGGACGACACCGGCGACGGAGACCCCGGCGGCGCCGAGGAAGGCGGCGGAGGGCCGGGCGCGGCGGACGGCCGCCTCGGCGAGGGGCGTGAAGATCATGGTCAGACTGATGATCAGACCGGCGTTCGTGGCGGAGGTGTGGACGACGCCGTAGGTCTCCAGGATGAAGATCCCGCCGAGCACCAGCCCGAGGAGGGCCCCGCCGCGGACCTGCCGGGGGCTCAGCGCCCGCAGCCGCCTCCACCCGGCGCCGACCAGCACCGGCAGCACGACGCCGAAGCGGAGCACGAGGACGGCGATGACGGTGTGGGCGGTGGTGATCCCCTTCGCGGCGAGATAACTCCCGCCCCACACCACGGCGACGGCGAGCACGGGCAGATCCGCGACCCATGCCCTGCGGGGCGGGGCGGTGGGCACGGCGAGAGCGGCTGAGCTCACTGAGGGGTCTCCATCGGTGCGGGACGGCAGTGGAGACATCGGCGGCTCGCACACGTGCCCGGCCAAGCTACCGGACCCGATCTTGCCCGGGCGACCCTTTTCCGCGGGGGTCCGGGGTCAGTCGGCGAAGGTGGCGAACGTGGCGCGGCCCGACGGGCGGTAGGTGTGGATCGCGATCCCCGAAGCCGTCGTGCGCGAGCTGAGCAGCTCGCAGGACGTCGGCAGCCCGCCCGTCGAGAACAGCTTCCGCCCCGCCCCCAGGAACACCGGGAACACCAGCAGGTTCAGTTCCTCCACCAGGTCCCGCGCCAGCAGCCACCGCACCAGCGCGCCGCTGCCGTGGACCTGGAGCTCCCCCTCCATCGCGTCCTTGACCCGTACGATCTCCGCCTGCAGGTGCTCCCCGTCGATGAACGTCGTCGCCTCCCACGCCGCCGGCTCCTTCAGTGACGCCGTCGCCACGAACTTCGGCAGCCGGTTCAGCCGGCTCGCGATCGGGTCGGCCGGGTCGTCGTGCTCCGGCCAGTACCCCGCGAAGATCTCGTACGTCCGGCGCCCCAGCAGGAACGCCTCGGCGCGGTCGAAGACCTCGACCATGAACTCGCCCATGCCCTCGGAGGCGTACGGCACCACCCACCCGCCGTACGCGAAGCCGTCGCTGGTGTCCTCCTCCGGCCCACCGGGTCCCTGCATCACTCCGTCGAGCGTGACGAAGGTGGTGACGGTCAGCTTGCCCATGGCTCTGCGCTCCTCGCTCCAAGTCGCTCCGTGTCGCCTGTACCGGTTCAGACTCCCCGGCGGCCCGGGACTCATCGGCGCGGCACGCGCGAACGCCACGTCGGATTCCGGCCAGCGCCCACTCCCCCGCCCCGGTTTCATTGAACCCGCAACGATAAATGGACCGACAAGGGGAGGAACCACCATGAACACCGTGGCACTCATCACCGGCGGCAGCCGCGGCATCGGAGCCGCGACGGCCCTGCGTCTCGCGCAGGACGGCATCGACGTCGCGATCACCTACGTCAACGACGCCCGCGCGGCGGCCGAGGTCGTCGGCAAGGTCGAGGCCCTCGGCCGGCGCGGCCTGGCGGTACGGGCCGACGCGGCCGCCCCGGCGGACACCGACGCTGCGGTGGAGGAGACCGTACGCGGCCTCGGCCGGCTCGACGTGCTGGTCAACAACGCCGGCGTCGGCGTGCTCGGGCCGCTGGAGGCGCTCGCACTGCCCGACGTGGACCGGGTGCTGGCGGTCAACGTCCGCGGCGCGTTCCTCGCCGCCCAGGCCGCCGCCGGCCGGATGGGCCCCGGCGGGCGGATCATCACCGTGGGCAGCTGCATGACCCAGCGGGTCCCCGGCCCCGGCGGCACCCTGTACGCGATGAGCAAGGCCGCGCTGAGCGGCCTGACCAAGGCCCTCGCCCGGGAACTCGGCGAGCGCGGGATCACCGCCAACCTCGTCCACCCGGGCCCGGTGGACACGGACATGAACCCGGCCGACGGCCCCTACGCGGCCCCGCAGAGCGCGCTGACCGCGCTCGGCCGCTTCGCGCGCCCGGAGGAGGTGGCGGCGATGGTGTCGTTCCTCGCGGGAGCGGACGCCGGGTACGTCACGGGCGCCGAGTTCTCCGTCGACGGCGGCCACGCCGCGTAGCGGGACCGGGGCAGGGCCGGGGCAGGCCCGGGGCAGGCGGCCCGGCGGGCCCGGCGGCCCGGGCACACGAGTGCCCCGGGGGTGTCGGCCCCCGGGGCAGCCAGTGGGAGGGGTGGCGTCAGCCGCCCAGCTCCTGGTGGCGGGCGGCGAGCGCCGCCGCGCCGGTCTCCGTCAGCGAACCGAACAGCCGCAGGCGGGAGAAGCCGCCGTCCGGGAAGATGTCGATCCGCACGTGGGTGCCGACCGCCGGGGCGTCCAGCACGAAGCGGTGGTTGGTGTCGGGCTGCAGGCGGGTCCGCGGCAGGAACTCCTGCCACTCGCCCTCCTCGCCGGTCTTGACGGACAGCGAGGCCCAGCCGGCCGAGTTGCCCTTGAGGTACGCGGTGTCGATCTCGACGGCGCGGACCGCCGACTCGGCGACGAGCTGGTAGCGGATCCAGTCGTTGCCGTTGTCGCGGCGGCGCGCGGTCTCCCAGCCGTCGTCCATCTTGCGGGAGCGGCCCGGGTTGATGGTGTTGGTCGGCGGGGAGTAGAAGCGGTTGGAGGCGTCCTGGACGGCGCCGCCGTTCTCCAGCGCGACCACGTCGAACGAGCCGAGCGCGGCGAGCCACTTCGGGTCGGGCAGGACCTCGCCGTAGACCCGCAGGCGGGCGATGCCGCCGTCGGGGTGCTGGTTGACGCGCAGGTGAGTGAAGCGCTGCTCGGCGGTGACCTCGAAGCCGTTGGCCGCGTGGCCGCCGACGGGGGTGCGCGGGACGAGGGTCGTCCACTTCACGTCGTCGCCGAGGAGTTCCTCGGGCGTCGGGGCACCCTCGACGGAGGTGCCCTCGATCGAGACGGCCTGCGGCATGTTGCCGCGGAAGTGGGCGGTGTCGACGACGATGCCGCGGATGACGCCGGGGGCGCCCAGGCGCACGAGGGCCCAGTCGTGGTCCTCGGCGGTCGGCCAGGGCTGCGTGGCGGAGACGCCGCGGCGGCGGCGGGTCTCCCAGCCGTCCATGACCTTGCCCTTGTGCCCGAAGTCCTCGGGGTCGAAGTGCGCGGCCTCGGAGATCAGCAGGTTCTCGCGCTGGGCGAAGAACTCGTCGTTGGCGGCGATGACACCGGCTCCGAGCTGACGGTCGGCGAGGTTCGCGTACTGGGTGAACGGGAACTCGGCCGTGCGGTAGTCGGCGTACGGGTCGCCGCCTCCGTACGGGTTCGCGTTACCGGTGAAGGATTCAATCGCCACTGTCAGTTCTGCCTTTCAAGGAGTCGGCCGGTGGGCTCGGTCGGGGTGCCGTGGTCGGCGATCCGCGTACCGCGCAGCCAGGTGGACTTCACGACGCCGTGCAGGGTCTTGCCCGCGTACGCCGTGACCTGGTTGCGGTGGTGCAGCTCCGCGGGGTCCACGGTGAAGGTCTCGTCGGGGGCCAGGACGGCGAAGTCGGCGTCGCGGCCGGCCTCGATCGCGCCCTTGGCGTCCAGTCCGGCCAGCGCGGCCGGGGCTGCGGACATCCAGCGGACGACGTCCTCGAGGGTGCGGCCGCGCCGCTTCGCCTCGGTCCAGATCGCGGGGAGGCCCAGCTGGAGGGAGGAGATGCCGCCCCACGCGGTGGCGAAGTCGCCGGTCTTGAGGTCCGCGGTGGAGGGCGAGTGGTCGGAGACGATGCAGTCGATGGTGCCGTCGGCCAGCGCGTCCCACAGGAGGTCCTGGTTCGCGGCCTCGCGGATGGGCGGGCAGCACTTGAACTCGGTGGCGCCGTCCGGGATTTCCTCGGCGGTCAGGGTGAGGAAGTGCGGGCAGGACTCGACGGTGATCCGGACGCCCTCGGCCTTGGCGGCGGCGATCAGCGGCAGCGCGTCGGAGGACGACAGGTGCAGGACGTGGACGCGGGCGTTCAGCCGCCTGGCCTGGTCGATCAGGTTCTGGATCGCGGTGTTCTCGGCGTCCTTGGGCCGCGACGCCAGGAAGTCGGCGTACTTGGGGCCCGGGTGCTGCGGCGCCGACTCCAGGTGGTGCGGGTCCTCCGCGTGCACGATCAGCAGGCCGCCGAAGCCGGTGATCTCGGCGAGGGAGGTGGCCAGCTGCTCCTGGTCGAGCTGGGGGAACTCGTCGACGCCCGACGGCGACAGGAAGCACTTGAAGCCGTAGACGCCGGCGTCGTGCAGCGGGCGCAGGTCCTTGACGTTGTCCGGCAGCGCGCCGCCCCAGAAGCCGACGTCCACGTGCGCCTTGGTGCGGGCGACGTCCTGCTTGACGCGCAGGTGGTCGACGGTGGTGGTCGGCGGCAGGGAGTTGAGGGGCATGTCGAGGATCGTGGTGATGCCTCCGGCCGCGGCGGCGCGGGTGGCCGTCCAGAAGCCCTCCCACTCGGTGCGGCCCGGGTCGTTCACGTGGACGTGGGTGTCGACCAGGCCGGGGAGCAGGACGTCGTCGCCGAAGTCCTCCAGCCGGGCTCCGGCCGGTACCTCGGCGTCGTGGGCGAGCACGGCCGTGATCTTCCCGCCGGCGACGGCCACCGAGGCGGCGCGCGTCCCCTCGGGGGTGATGACGCGCGTCGAGCGCAGTACCAGTTCCACAGCCACGTCGGCCACCGGAACCTCCCCATCTACTTCCACAGAGCGAAATTCAACGTTCTGTTGACGGAGTCTTCACCGCGATCCGGGGCCAGTCAAGAGTGACCGGACGGACCACTGACACGCGCGCACCGCAATTGGATGTTTCCACAGGATGGAATTAAGATTTCACTATCCAGAATGTAGCTATCACCACCGGGGAACGGGCAGGTAACTTCCCGAGGACGTCCACCACCCGGACAAACCCCCTCTGACCGGCGGGGACGGCATCGCCCCGGCTCTAGGGCCGATGTCGACCGACCGGTAGGCTGATTCCTTGCCTGCCAGCACCGAAAGGACCGCGCCGTGCCGACGTCCAGCGCCAGCACCACCGACGCTTCCGCCAAGCCCACCGCCGCCAGCGGTGGCGTCCAGTCCCTTGAGCGCGCCTTCGATCTGCTCGAACGCATGGCCGACGCCGGGGGCGAAGTCGGCCTCAGCGAGCTCTCCGCCGCCAGCGGTCTCCCGCTGCCCACCATCCACCGCCTCATGCGCACCCTCGTGGCGTGCGGCTACGTCCGGCAGCAGCCCAATCGACGGTACTCCCTCGGCCCCCGGCTGATCCGCCTCGGCGAGTCCGCGTCGCGGCTGCTGGGCACGTGGGCCCGCCCGTACCTCGCCCGGCTGGTCGAGGAGACGGGCGAGACCGCGAACATGGCCCTGCTCGACGGGGACGAGATCGTCTACGTCGCCCAGGTGCCGTCCAAGCACTCGATGCGCATGTTCACCGAGGTCGGCCGCCGCGTGCTGCCGCACTCCACCGGCGTGGGCAAGGCGCTGCTCGCGTACACCCCCGCCGACGAGGTACGGGCGCTGCTGGCGCGCACCGGGATGCCGGCCGCGACCGAGAAGACCATCACCACGCCCGAGGGCTTCCTGGAGGCGCTGGAGCAGGTCCGCAAGACGGGCTACGCGGTCGACGACAACGAGCAGGAGATAGGAGTCCGCTGCCTCGCCGTGTCGGTGCCGAACTCGCCGACCGCCGCCGCGATCTCCATCTCGGGCCCGGCGGGCCGGGTGACCGAGGCGGTGGCCGAGTCCTTCGTGCCGATCCTGCAGGGCGTCGCGGCCGAGCTGTCGGTGGCGCTGCAGAGCCAGAGCCCGGCGTAGCGGCCCCCGCGCGAGGACGTCCGCAAAGGCCCCGGCCACCCCTGGATCAGGGGCGGCCGGGGCCTTCGTGCAGCCGCTTCCCGGCGTCAGGAGGCGGGGACCGGCTGCGTCAGGCGGCCGTCCGTCATGGTCGCCGTACGGTCCATCCGCTCCAGGTGGGCGTGGTCGTGGGTGACCAGCACCGTGGCGGTGGAGCGCTCGCGGGTCAGGGTGACCAGGAGGTCGAGTATCGCCGCGCCCCGCTCGTGGTCGAGGGCGCTGGTGGGCTCGTCGACGAGCAGCACGGCGGGCTCGTTCATCAGCGCGCGGGCGATGTTGACGCGCTGGCGCTGCCCTCCGGAGAGCTGGTGGGGGCGCTTGTCGGCCTTGTCGGCCAGGCCCACCGCCTCCAGCAGCTCCAGCGCGCGCCGGCGCAGCTGCCGGGAGGGCCTGCCGGAGAGGTGGGCCATGACCTGGAGCTGCTCGGCGGCGGTCAGCGAGGCCAGCAGGTTCGGCTGCTGGAAGACGATGCCGATCCTCTCGCGGCGCAGCGCCGACTTCTCGGCGGCGCTGAGCCGCGCGGTGTCCTCGCCCGCCACCACCACCTGCCCGGAGTCCGGGGTGACCAGTGTGGCGGCGACGGCGAGCAGGCTGGACTTGCCGGAGCCGGAGGGTCCGATCACCGCCGTCAGCGTGCCGGCGGGCACCTCCAGGCGGACCGCGTCCAGCGCGGTGAGGCGGCCGTCGCCGTCCGGGTAGGTGAGCGTGACGTCGTGCACGAGCAGGGTCATCGGGCGCTCCCGAGGGCGGTCAGGGGATCGACGGCGGTGATCCGCCGGATGGACAGGGCTGCTCCCAGCGCGCCGAGCACGATCATGATCGCGGCGGGGACGAGCACGGTCGCGGCGTCGAGCACGAAGGGCACGTCGCCGCCGCTGATCAGCGCGCCGAAGCCGGCGGCGAGGGCGGTGCCGATCCCGGTGCCGACGGCCAGCATCACGACGGCCTGTCCGAGGGCGTCCCGCAGCAGGTACGGAGTGGAGGCACCCAGTGCCTTCAGGACGGCGACGTCGCCGCTGCGCTGGATCGTCCACACGGTGAAGAAGGCCCCTATGACCAGCGCGGAGATGACGAAGAGGAACCCGCGCATCAGCTGGAGCGAACCGTTCTCGGCCTGGTACGACCCTATGGCGCCGAGGGCCTCTTCGACGGTCTGGGCCTTGGTGGCGGCGGCCGCGTCCCCGGCGGAGAGGTCGGCGGAGCCGGTCGCGTCGAGGGCGACGACGGTGGCGAGGGTGTCGAGGGAAGTGCCGGGGTTGCCGATGCGCTGCCAGTCGTTCAGGTCCATCCAGACGACGGGGGTGTGGCTGTAGGCGGCGGTGCCGGAGACGGCGGCCACCGTCAGTTCGAGGGCTCCGATCCTGAGCTTGGCGCCCGCGGCGAGCCCGCCGAGTTCCTTGGCGGCCTTCTCGGTGAGGACCACCCGGCCCTGGGCCAGGCCCGGGCCCGGGCCTGCGGCGGGCCCCTTCGGCGCGAGGCGCCCGGCCGGTTCGACGCCGAACACGGACACGGCGGCGGTGCGCTCACCGGCGACGGCGTTGGTGGTGCGGATGCCGAGCGGTTCGGCCGACTTCACCCCGGGCCGCTCGCGCCAGGCCCGCCAGGCGCTCTCGGGCACCTGGGAGTTGGTGAAGGACACCTTCTGGTCCCCGGTGGGCGCGGCGAAGGCCAGGTGCGTGGCGGGCAGTGCGGTGATGGCCGAGATGTTCTCCCGGGCCAGTCCGGAGGTGAGCCCGGACAACAGGCCGACCAGCAGCGTGATCAGCAGGACGACCGAGCCCATGAGGGCGAACCGCCCCTTGGCGAACCGTAGATCTCTCCATGCGACGAACATGTCCCCACCTTGGTCCTCCGCGCGGGCACCGGTCATCGCGCCACAGGAGAGATCCTGGTATCGAAGGACGCATCCCGACATCAAACTTTTGGTTGACCGGGGCCGGCCGGGACCCACTTACGCTGGTCAGGCCATGTCTGCTGCCCCGCGATCCCGCGCGTCCCACCCGTCCCGTGCGTCCCACCAGTCCTGCCCGTCCCGCCAGTCCCGCCCGCTGACGCCCGTCTCGCGCGTGCTGCGGCTCTGCCTGCACGCGCTGTTCCTCGGGCTGCTCGCGCTGGCCGCCGGCCGGGCCGTCACCGGCTCCGCGCCGGGCGCCGGATGGGTGGTCGCGGTGTGCGCGGTGCTGGCCGCCGGATACCTCGCCGGGGCGCTGTCCCCCGCCGTGCGGAACTCGCCGCGCGCCGGGGCCCTGTGGCTGGCGGGGCTGGGCGCGGCCTGGGCGGCGCTGCTGGTGCTCTCCCCCGACGGGCTGTGGATCGCGTTCCCGCTGTACTTCCTGGAGCTGCACCTGCTGCGGCTGCGCTGGGCGATCCCGGCGGTCGCGGTGACCGCGTGCGCGGCCATCGGCGGGTTCCTGGCGCACAGCGGCGCGGTGACCCCGGGTCCGTTCCTGGGGCCGCTGCTGGGCGGGGCGGTGGCGGTGGCGACCGTACTGGGGTACGAGGCGCTGTACCGGGAGAGCGAGCGGCGCCGGGAGCTGATCGAGGAGCTGATCACCACGCGGGCCGAGCTCGCGGCGGCCGAGCGGGACGCCGGGATCCTGGCCGAGCGGGAGCGGCTGGCGCGGGAGATCCACGACACCCTGGCCCAGGGGCTGTCGTCGATCCAGCTGCTGCTGAGGGCGGCGGAGCGCTCGCTGCCCCAGGACGCGCCGGCCCTGTCGCACATCGCCCGGGCCCGCGAGGCGGCGCAGGAGAACCTGGCCGAGGCGCGGCGTTTCGTACGGGCCCTCACACCGCCGGACCTGGAGCACGGCTCGCTCCCGGCAGCGCTGGAGCGGCTCTGTTCGGGGGTGCGGGGGCCGCGGGTCCGGTTCTCCCTGAGCGGGACGGCGCGGGTGCTGCCCACGCCCTACGAGGTGGCCCTGCTGCGGATCGCGCAGTCGGCGCTGGCCAACGTGGTGCGGCACGCGGCGGCCGGGCGCGCCGAGATCACCCTGACCTTCATGGACGCCTCGGTCACCCTGGACATCGTGGACGACGGGCAGGGCTTCGACCCGGGCAGCACGCGGGCGGGCGGCGAGGGCGGCTTCGGCCTCCCGGCGATGCGCTCGCGTGCCGAGACGCTGGGCGGGCTGTTCACCGTCGAATCCGCCCCGGGCCAGGGCACCGCCGTGGCCGTCACCCTGCCGTTGGCCGTGGAGGTCTCCTGATGACGATCCGGCTGCTGCTGGCCGACGACCACCCGGTGGTACGGGCGGGGCTGCGCGCCGTACTGGACACCGAGCCGGACTTCGCGGTGGTCGCGGAGGCCGCGACGGCCGAGCGGGCGGTGGAGCTGGCCGCGTCGGAGCCGGTGGACGTGGTGCTGATGGACCTCCAGTTCGGCGCGGGCATGCACGGCTCGGCGGCGACCCGGCTGATCACGGCCGCGCCGGGGGCGCCCCGGGTCCTGGTCCTGACCACGTACGACACGGACGCGGACATCCTTGCGGCGGTGGAGGCGGGCGCCTCGGGGTACCTGCTCAAGGACGCCCCGCCGGAGGAACTGGCGGCCGCGGTCCGCACGGCGGCGGCCGGCCAGTCGGCGCTGGCCCCGGCGGTGGCGCTGCGCCTGATGGACCGGATGCGCACACCGGCGGAGGCGCTGACGAAGCGGGAGCTGGAGGTCCTCCAGCTGGTCGCGGACGGGCTGTCGAACCAGCAGATCTCGAAGCGGCTCTTCCTCAGCCAGGCCACGGTGAAGTCCCACCTGGTGCACGTCTACGCCAAACTCGGCGTCGACTCCCGCACCTCGGCGGTGGCCGCAGCCGCCACCCGCCGCCTGATCCGCACGCCCTGAGACGAGGGCGTGCGGGGCGGTACGGGCCGCCGCATCCGATGAGCCCGACCTCACCGGCCTGAGCTACGGCTTCGACGACCGCACCCCGCCGCCCACCGTCGACGTCGCCAGCTCCGGCAGGACGGTGAAGGAGGCGCGGTGCCTCCTCGACTTCTGGACCGGCCTGCAGGCGACCGACGACGAGCCCGACACGGTCTTCGGGCCCGACGCCGCGGCGGCCACGCGGTCCTTCCAGACGGTGCGCGGGCTGCCGGTGACCGGCGTGGTCGACGCCGCGACCTGGTCCGAGCTCCGGCACAGCTGACACCGCGCGACGGCCGGGCCGGGCACGGCGCGGCACGGGTGTTCCCCAAAGCCCCGGCGCGCCGCTCAGGCCACCCAGTGCGGGCGTTCCACCGCCGGGGTGAGGGGGACGCCCTCGTGGAAGGCCGCGGCGAGGAGGCGGACGGCTTCCTCCAGCCGGTCCGGGGGGAGGGTGTACGGGATCCGCAGGCGGTGTTCGAAGGTGCCCGGGTCGACGCCGAAGCGGGCGCCGCGGCCGATGTTGACGCCGGCCGCGGCCGCCCGCTCCGCCAAGGCGGAGCTGACCGGTTCGCCGAGGTCCACCCAGAGCGAGAGGCCGCCGGGCGGGAGCTGCCAGGACCACTCGGGCGTGTGCCGCTCCAGCGCGCGTACCAGCGCCGCCCGGCGGATCCGCAGCTGCTCCAGCCGATCGGGGAGCGAGCGGTCGAGGCCGGCCAGCAGCGGGAGGGCTACCAGCTGGTCCAGTACCGAGCCGGTCATGTCCGCCGCGACCCGGACCGAGGTCAGCTCCGTGATCATCTTGGCGGTGGCCCGAACCCAGCCCACCCGCAGCCCGCCCCAGTGGGTCTTGCTCAGCGAGCCGATGGTCACCACGTGGTCGGCGCCGCCCCTCGGGGCGAGGGAGGCCAGCGGGGCCGGCGGCGGCACGTCCAGCGCGATGTCCGCGATGGTCTCGTCCACCACCAGCCAGGTCCCCGTGCGCCGGGTCGCCGCCAGCAGCCGCAGCCGCTGCTCCTGCGGCATCAGGGACCCGGTGGGGTTGTGGAAGTCGGGTACCACGTAGGCCAGCCTCGGCACCGTCTGCCGCAGCGTGGACTCGGCTATCTCCATGTCCCAGCCCGCGTCCGAGACGGCGATGGACCCGGCGCGCAGCCGGGCGTGCCGCAGCGCGTCCAGGGCGTTCGCGTAGGTGGGGCTCTCCGTGAGCACCCGGTCCCCCGCCCGGCACAGCAGGCTCACGACCAGGGCGAACGCCTGTTGGGCGCCCGCCGTGACCAGGATCTGCTCGGGCCGCGTCGGCAGGCCGCGCCGGGTGAAGCGGTCGGCGATCGCGCCGCGCAGGTCCGGCAGCCCGAAGGGCAGGTAGCCGGGGTTGCGCGCCAGCCCCGGCAGCCGGGACGCGGCCCAGGCGAGCGCGTCGGTGAGGCTCTCCTCGGGGGCGCCCATGGCGGCGATGGCCAGGTCGATGCCCGGCTCGCCGTCGGCGCTGTAGCCACCGGCGCCGACCAGCATGTGGGTGCCGACCGGGCCGTGGCCCTCGGGGAGCTCGGTCCAGGTGCCGGAGCCGCGCCGGCTGCGGACGTACCCGCTCTCGCGCAGCAGGTCGTACGCCCCGGTGACGGTGGCCCGGCTGGCGCCGACCGCCTCGGCGAGCTCGCGCTCGGCGGGCAGCCGTACGTGCAGGGCGATCCGGCCGTCGAGGATCAGGGTGCGGACGGCGTCGGCGAGCGCCCGGTAACCGGGGCGGGCCAGTACCTCGGCGGGCAGCAGCGCCGCGAGCTGGCGGCTGCCGATCGTCCTGTCCGCCGTCTGGACCACTCGCCCGTTCGCCATGCCAACCTCCCCTGATTGGCTCTGCCTGCCAGGCCAATCAGGCTCCAGACTCGCGGTATTGGCCCCCGATTGGCAAGGAGATGCCGAAATGTTGACCGACCGCGAGGAACGCGCCCTGCTGGCGGCCGCCGAGAACCGGATCTCCGAGCCGTTGCGCATCGGGGCGGCGCTGGCCGCCGTACGCCGCGTCCTGACGCGGCGTCCGCCCCGCCGCCGGCCGGCAGCCCGCCCGGCGGCCCGCACCGCGGCCCGTCCCGCGGCCCGTCCCGCGGAAGGACGAGAATCGGAGACATGTCACAAGCCAGCGCAGCATCCGCTCCCCGCCCCGCTCCCCCGGTGATCGCCGGCCTCCTCCTCGCCGCCGGCGGCGGCCGCCGGCTCGGCGGACGCCCCAAGGCCCTGCTCCCGTACCGGGGGCGCCCCCTCGTCGAGAACGCCGTACGGGTGCTGCGCGAGGCCGGCCTCGGCCCGCTGCACGTGGTCCTCGGCGCCTCGGCGGCCGAGGTCCGCGAGCGCGCCGACCTGACGGGCTGCGTGGTCGT
This sequence comes from Streptomyces sp. NBC_01551, assembly GCF_026339935.1. Classification (NCBI taxonomy): domain Bacteria; kingdom Bacillati; phylum Actinomycetota; class Actinomycetes; order Kitasatosporales; family Streptomycetaceae; genus Streptomyces; species Streptomyces sp. NBC_01551. The sequence goes on along the minus strand of NZ_JAPEPX010000001.1, from coordinate 5,453,496 downwards.
GGACAACCCGGACTGGGCCGAGGGCATGGGCTCCTCGCTGCGCGTCGGCCTCGCCTCGCTCGCCGGTACGGACGCCCGCGCGGCCCTGGTCTCCCTGGTGGACCAGCCGGGGATCGGCCCGGCGGCGGTGGCCCGGGTCCGCGAGGCCTACCGCTCCCCGGCCAGCCTGGTGGCGGCCTCGTACGACGGGGAGCGCGGGCACCCGGTGCTGTTCGGGGCGGACCGCTGGGCGGACATCGCGGCGACGGCGACCGGCGACAAGGGCGCGCGGGTGCATCTGACGCGCCACGCCGGGGAACTCACCCTGGTGGAGTGCGGGGACGTCGCGGAGGCCTTCGACATCGACACCCCGTCCGACCTGGCACGTCTGGGGTGACCGCCGGTTGAGCAGGGCGTGACCGCGATGGCACCGAGGGCCACCGGACGGCGGAATCTGTTGACCAGGAGAATCTCGACATCAACAAACCATTGAACTTCCACCATGAGGAAATTACTATCCACTGGTCAGAAGCGCCCTGAACCACAGACGGCGCCCGCGACCGTATTCCGGAACTCTCCACACCCGACGGCACTGCGTGCCGTCTCGCGCGAGCATTCCCCCGCGGCCGCCAGGCACCGCCGCTGAAGGAGTGACAGATATGTCCGCACCAGCGCCGTCCCCGCTGGCCATCGTCGACGCCGAGCCCCTGCCCCGGCAGGACGAAGTCCTCACCGAAGCGGCACTCGCCTTCGTGACGGAACTCCACCGGCGGTTCGGCCCCCGCCGGGCCGAACTCCTCGCCCGCCGCTCCGAGCGGCGCGCCGAGATCGCCCGCACCTCCCACCTCGACTTCCTCCCGGACACCGCACAGGTCCGCGAGGGCGAGTGGCAGGTCGCCCCGGCGCCGGCCGCACTGCTGGACCGCCGCGTGGAGATCACCGGTCCCACCGACCGCAAGATGACCATCAACGCCCTGAACTCGGGCGCCAAGGTCTGGCTCGCCGACTTCGAGGACGCCTCCGCTCCCACCTGGGAGAACGTCGTCCTCGGCCAGCTCAACCTCATCGACGCCTACGAGCGCCGCATCGACTTCACCGACCCGCGCACGGGCAAGGCGTACGCCCTGAAGTCCGCCGACCAGCTCGCGACCGTGGTCATGCGGCCCCGCGGCTGGCACCTGGAGGAGCGCCACCTGCGGATCGACGGGGGCCCGGCCTCCGGCGCGCTCGTCGACTTCGGCCTGTACTTCTTCCACAACGCGCAGCGCCTGATCGACCTCGGCAAGGGCCCGTACTTCTACCTGCCGAAGACGGAGTCGCACCTGGAGGCGCGCCTCTGGAACGAGATCTTCGTCTTCGCCCAGGACTACGTCGGGATCCCGCAGGGCACGGTCCGCGCGACCGTCCTGATCGAGACCATCACGGCCGCGTACGAGATGGAGGAGATCCTCTACGAGCTGCGCGACCACGCGGCGGGCCTGAACGCCGGGCGCTGGGACTACCTCTTCTCCATCGTCAAGAACTTCCGTGACGGGGGCGAGAAGTTCGTCCTGCCGGACCGCAACGCGGTGACGATGACCGCCCCGTTCATGCGCGCGTACACCGAACTCCTGGTCCGCACCTGCCACAAGCGCGGCGCGCACGCCATCGGCGGCATGGCGGCGTTCATCCCGTCCCGCAAGGACGCCGAGGTCAACAAGGTCGCGTTCGAGAAGGTCAAGGCCGACAAGGACCGCGAGGCGGGCGACGGCTTCGACGGCTCCTGGGTCGCGCACCCCGACCTGGTCCCGATCGCGATGGCCTCCTTCGACGCGGTGCTCGGCGAGAAGCCGAACCAGAAGGACCGCCTGCGCGAGGACGTCTCGGTGGCCCCGGGCGACCTGATCGCGATCGACTCCCTGGACGCGAAGCCGACGTACGAGGGCCTGCGCAACGCGGTCCAGGTCGGCATCCGTTACATCGAGGCGTGGCTGCGCGGCCTGGGCGCCGTCGGCATCTTCGGCCTGATGGAGGACGCGGCCACCGCCGAGATCTCGCGCTCGCAGATCTGGCAGTGGATCAACGCCGGCGTGGTCTTCGAGAACGGCCAACTGGCGACCGCCGAGCTGACCCGCACGATCGCGGCCGGGGAACTGGCCGCCATCCGCGCCGAGGTCGGCGACGAGGCCTTCGCTGCGGGCAAGTGGCAGCAGGCCCACGACCTCCTGCTCCAGGTCTCCCTCGACGCCGACTACGCGGACTTCCTGACCCTCCCCGCGTACGACCGCCTCGAAGGCTGATCCGGCCCGAGGGCTGATCCGGCCCGAGAACGGCTTCGACCGGCCACGCACAGCGGTCGAACCCCGGCCCCACCCCCTGGCCCCACGGCCCGGGGGCGGGGCCGTTCTCACCCGTCAGACACCGCACGGCCGCGCGGGATCCTTCGCCGGTACGAGGCGCACCTGGTCGGTCCGCTGCTTCAGCGGGGCGTCCGTGTCGGTGTTCCACAGCAGCGCCATGTCGTCGGCCACCCCGAAGAACAGGTACGGCCGGCGCGGGTCGAGGAGGCCCCCCTCGGCATTGAGCGCGGCCACGGGCACCGTCGGCTGCACGCACGTCCACTCCGGCCGCACCCCGAAGTACGCGGGCGCCTCGCGCCGGTGGGCGGCGGCGGCCTTGGTCCGCTCGACCGCCGTCGCCGCGTTGTCCGTCGCGAGGCCCACCAGCGAGGCCAGGACCACGACGTACAGCAGGACGTACATGACCACGTTCAGGTACTCGCCGGGCCGGGTGAAGCCGACGTGGAAGTGCCGCGCGATCCCCCACAGGGCGGGCCCCAGCAGCCCCAGCCCGAGGTAGGTGACCAGCTTCGCCCCGGCCACCACCTGCCACAGGCCCGGCACGTCCAGCTCCTGCGGCGTGAGGTCGAGGCCGTTGCCGTACAGCCCGTGCAGGACCGAACCGGAGGCGACGACCAGCCCCGCCGCCAGCGTGACCGCGAGCGGGACGGTCGCCGTGAGCCACTCCGACCAGGTGGTCCACTGGCGCACCAGGAGCCAGATGCCGACCAGGGTCACGACCACCACCGCGTCGAACAGCATCCCGCCCGGTGTCCAGGCCGCCCCGACCCCTGGCACCCCGTACACGAGGAGCAGCAGCAGGAGGGCGCCGAGCGCTCCGGCGCCGCAGCCGAACAGGCGCCCCCGGGCCGCGGCCAGCCCGCTCGCGAGGTGGATCCCCCGCGCCAGGCAGCCGAGGCCGATCAACAGCCACGGCCAGCGGACCGCGCCCTCCGCCCCCCTGAAGCATCCGGCGGCGAAGGCCATGGCGAGCAGCCAGCCGAACATCCGGGCCAGCCGCCTCATGAAGTCGTCCTCGCGCCGCAACTCCATGTCCCAGCGCCCCCGTTTCGGGGACATCCGCACGTCGAGGTCCGTGCGCGCGGGGGTGTTCCCCGGGGTGGCCATCCGGGCCAGGCGCCTGGCCTCCGAGGGGGTGCCAAGGGCGATGGAGCCGGTGTCGTAGTGGCCGGATCCCTCCACGGCCCGCGTCCACCGGCCGGTCGCGCGGCGGGGGTCGCGGCGGTGGGCCGTGGTGTGGGAGCGGTACTCCTCCAACTGCTCGCGGTCGGGGTCGACGAGGCGCGTGCGCCGTACGTACATCTCCAGGACGGCCGTTTTGGCAAGCCCCTGAACGCGCCAACCGGCCGCGCGCTCGGTGCGGGCGTTGCGCGCCCCGAAGAGGCGCACCTCGACCCAGTAGAGCCGTGACCGGGGGTCCGGGGTGAGGACGTCGGCCGAGGGGCCCTCGCCCCGGCCGAACTCCTCCACCACCGGCCAGCCCTGAAGGACGAATTCCGCCTTGGCCTGCTCGAAGTCCCGCGCCTCGCCCCGCACTTCGACGAGGGCGAGCACGCGCTGGTCGTACCGCCGTCGCGCCACCGGTCCATCCCCCCTGAGACTGCCCGCACCCGTCCGGTGACTGTAGATGCGCGGCTCCCGGACGTACACGGGATTCGGCCACTTGGCCCGGCCCGGGCCACGGACCGTCCGGCAGCCGAACGACCGGTCGGTCGTTACGTCATCGTAATCTCCCGCTACCTGGCGGTAACAACGTGTGGCATGTCACCTTTCTGCTTGCCACCGGCCGGCGGTTTCCCCCACTTCCCCAGCCATGCAGCGGAGTTGTCGCCGACTCCTGCATGGCCGACCGCAGGAGTTCCGCAGTGATCGGATTCCGCAACGTCAGCAAGGACCGGACCCGCAGTCGCGTGCGACGACTGGCCGGTGCAGGGATGGCCCTTCCGCTCACCGTCGCCGCGCTGTTGGCCGGCGGAGCCGGGACCGCGGTCGCGGGCCCCGGAACCGGGCCCACCGCCGTGGTCTCCATGGGCGACAGCTACATCTCCGGCGAGGCCGGCCGTTGGAAGGGCAACAGCCTGACCAACAGCGGGAACCGCACCGGGACCGACCGCGCGTGGGTGTCCGGCAGCAGCTACGACCCCGCGAAGGTATACGGAACCACCGCCGGCGGCTGTCACCGCTCCGACTCCGCCGAGGTCAAGAGCGCCGGCCCCATCGCCGACGTCGCCGTGAACCTGGCCTGCTCCGGGGCCGTCTCGCAGAACGTGTTCCGCGCGTCCAACGGCGGCGTCTCCTACAAGGGTGAGGCCCCGCAGGCCGATCAGCTGGCCGCCGTCGCCGCGAGCCACGACGTCAAGGTCATCGCGCTGTCCATCGGCGGGAACGACCTCGGCTTCGCCGACATCATCAAGGACTGCGCCCTCGACTTCGTCCTCTGGAACTCCTACTGCTACGACGACCAGCAGTACGGCGTCGACCAGAAGATCGACGGGGTCATGGCGGGCGTCGGCAAGTCGGTCGACGAGATCCGGGCCGTGATGCGCGGCGCCGGCTACAGCGACTCCTCGTACCGGATCGTGCTCCAGTCCTACCCGTCGCCGATCCCGCGCGGCGCGGAGAACCGGTACACCCAGAGCGACTGGAGCCGGCTCAACACCGGCGGCTGTCCCTTCTGGAACCGGGACTCGGACTGGGCGCGCGACTCGCTCGTGCCGCAGATCGCGAGCCGCATCAAGGCCGTCGCGGCCGCCAAGGGCGTGCAGTTCCTGGACCTGCGGGACATGATGCAGGGCCGCGAGGTGTGTGCGAAGGCCAGCAAGCTGGTGAGCTCGTCGGCTCCGGCGTCGGCGAAGACGAGCGAGTGGGCGCGCTGGATCGACAGCAGTGAGACGCAGGGCCCGATCCAGGAGTCGATGCACCCGAACTACTTCGGGCAGTTGGCCGCCGGACGCTGCCTCGCCCTGGCCGTCACCCAGCCGGCCACCGCGAACGTCGGCTGCAAGAACACCGCCGGCGCCGACCAGAGCGGGATGTACCTCACCAGCGTCTCCTAGTCTCATGGCGCCACCGCCGTCTCCCGGTGGCGCCGTACGGCCCCGATATCGGGATGATCGCGTGCGGTGCGGGCTGTCATGATCGGCACATGACAGCCCGCACCGCACGTCCCAGTCTCTACATCTCCGTCGACGTCGAGGCCGACGGCCCGATCCCCGGTTCGTATTCGATGATCAGCTTCGGGGCCTCGGTCGCCGGGCGCCAGGACGGCCCCGTGTACACGGCCGCTGATCCCGAACGGGACACCTTCTACCGGGAGTTGCGCCCGATCAGCGAGCGGTACGTGGAGGCCGCGCTCGCCGTGAGCGGGCTGGACCGCGACCGGCTGCTGCGCGAGGGCGCCGACCCCGCCGTGGCGATGGCCGAGTTCCGCGCCTGGGTCCGCGAGGTCTCCGCCGGGGCGCAGCCGGTGATCTGCGGCTACCCGGCGTCCTTCGACTGGACGTTCCTGTACTGGTACTTGATCGAGTTCGGCGACGACAGCCCCTTCGGCCACTCCGGCTGCCTGGACATGAAGACCCTGTACGCCACCAAGGCGCGGGTCCCGCTGCGCGCCGCCGTCAAGGGCCGGATGCCGCGCGAACTGCTCTCGCGCCGGCCGCACACGCACCACGCACTCGACGACGCCATCGAGCAGGCCGACTTGATGAACAACCTGATGCTCTGGGAGCCGGCCGGGCCGGTCCCCGAGTAGGGACCCGGAACGCGACCGGCGGCGGTGCGTACGCCACACCCGCAGTGGGTGACGTACGCACCGCCGCACGCTGGTCGGCGCACCGGCGGCGCACCCCTCCCCAAGAGGAGCGGAGCTAGTGCACCGGCACCGGGTCGGCGGCGGCCGGGGCCGCGCCCGTCCTGGCGCCGAGGTGGTTGAAGGCCAGGTTCAGCCCGATCGCCACGACACAGCCCGTGCTGATGCCGGAGTCGAGGACGACCAGCAGGTCCTTCGGGAAGGCGTGGTAGAACTCGGGCGCCGCGATCGGGATCAGGCCGATGCCGACCGAGGCGGCGACGATCAGGGCGTTCTCGCCCTTCTCCATGGCCGCGCCCGCCAGGGTCTGGATGCCGCTGGCCGCGACCGAGCCGAAGAGCACGATGCCGGCGCCGCCGAGGACCGGCAGCGGGACCACGCCGATCACGGAGGCCGCCACCGGGCACAGGCCCAGCAGGATCAGGATGCCGCCGCCGGCCGCGACGACGAACCGGCTGCGCACCTTGGTCATCGCCACGAGCCCGATGTTCTGGGCGAAGGCGCTGCACATGAACCCGTTGAACAGGGGGCTGAGCGCGCTGCCGAGGGTGTCGGCGCGCAGCCCGCCCTCGATGGTCTTCTCGTCCGCCGGGCGGCCGACGATCTTGCCGAGGGCCAGGATGTCGGCGGTGGACTCGGTCATGCAGACCAGCATGACGATGCACATCGAGACGATCGCGGCGACCTGGAACTGCGGGGCACCGAAGTGGAACGGGGTGGGGAAGCCCACCAGGTCCGCGTTCCGGACGGCGTCGAAGTTGGTCATGTGGAGCGGGATGGCGATGAGCGTGCCCGCGACGAGGCCGAGCAGGATGGCGATCTGCTGGAGGAAGCCGCGCAGGAACTTGCGCATGACCAGCACGATCGCCAGGGTGAGGGCGGCCATGCCGATGTTCTTCATCGAGCCGTAGTCGGCGGCGGTGCGGTTGCCGCCCTGCGACCAGTTGAAGGCGACGGGGAGCAGCGACACCCCGATGAGGGTGATGACCGTGCCGGTGACCACGGGCGGGAAGAAGCGGACGAGCTTGCCGAAGTAGGGGGCGGCGAGGAAGCCGAGCAGGCCGGCGACGATGATCGCGCCGAATATGACGGGGATGGCATCGGCCCCCTCCCCCTTGCCGATGGCGATCATCGGGGTCACGCCGGCGAACGAGACGCCGTTGACGAAGGGGAGTTTGGCGCCGATCCGCCAGAACCCGAGGGTCTGGAGCAGGGTGGCGAGGCCTGCGGTGAAGAGCGAGGCACCCATCAGGAAGGCGGTCTCGGTCGCGGAGAGACCGACGGCAGGCCCGACGATCATGGGTGGTGCGACCACACCCGCGTACATGGCGGCCACGTGCTGGAGACCGCTCGTGAACATCTTCAGCGGAGGAAGGGTCTCGTCGACCGGGTGCTTCTCCTGCGGTACTACGACTGCGTCTTTGCGAAACCTGGGCGTTTCTGCCACGGCTTCCTCCGGTCGGTTAGACACGTCGGCAGGGACGTGGGTGTCATGGAGGTGGTGCGAAAGCGGTGCGAGTCGAGCCTTGTATTCAGTTGTGCAGAAACGATTCGCCCGAGTCGTTTGCGCGGAAGACGAAAAACAGGAGTGGCACGAGTCACCGCCCCCGGGGGCGCCTTCGGAAATCCTTGGGCGCTTCCCGGGAACGGCTGCCGCGGACCCCGCTCGGGTCCGCGACCGCCGGTCGAGGGCCGTCCCCCTCGACCGGACTCCGTGGGATCAGGCCTGCGCGGTGATCCGCGCGAGGCGCTGGGCCTCTTCCCGGGTGGACACGGCGATCGCGTCCTCGTCGGCGAAGAGCAGTCGGTTGTTCTCGACGATCTGCTTGCCGTTGACCAGCGAGAGGGTGACCGGGGCGGCGGCGCCGAAGACCAGCGCGGTGACCGGGTCGGCGATGGAGGAGTGGGCCAGCGTGCTCAGGTTCCACATCACCAGGTCGGCGCACTTGCCGACCTCCAGCGAACCGATGTTGTCGGCGCGGCCGAGTACCTGGGCGCCACCGTACGTACCGAGGCGCAGGGCCTGACGGGCGTTGAGCGCGCGCTCGCGGTGCACCGGGTTCAGGCGGTTGATCAGCAGCGCGTTGCGCAGCTCGGTGTGCAGCTCGCCGGACTCGTTGGAGGCGGTGCCGTCGACGCCGAGGCCGACCGGGACACCGGCGGCGAGCATGTCCGGGACGCGGGCGATGCCGGCGGCCAGACGGGCGTTGGAGGACGGGCAGTGCGCGACACCGGTCTTGGTGCGGGCGAACGCAGCGATGTCGGAGTCGTTCATGTGGACGCTGTGCGCCATCCACACGTCCTCGCCGAGGAAGCCGGTCGACTCGAAGTAGTCGGTCGGACCCATGCCGAACAGTTCCTTGCAGAACTGCTCCTCCTCGACGGTCTCCGAGCCGTGCGTGTGCATGCGCACGCCGAGGCGGCGGCCGAGCTCGGCGCCCTGCTTGAGCAGCTCGGTGGAGATGGAGAAGGGGGAGCACGGCGCGACGGCGACCTGGGTCATCGCGTCGAAGGAGTAGTCGTGGTGCTTCTTGACGGTCTCCTCGGTCGCGATGAGCGCGCCCTCGGTGGTCTCGACCGCGAAGTCCGGGGGCAGGCCGCCGTCCTTCTCGCTGCGGTCCATGGAGCCGCGGGCGAGGGTGAAGCGGACGCCCATCTCGGACGCGGCGCGGATGATCGCGCCGGAGAGGTCGCCGGAGCCCTTGGGGTAGACGTAGTGGTGGTCCATCGCGGTGGTGACACCACCGCGGGCCATCATCGCCAGGGAGCCCTGGGCCGCCGTGTACGCCATCTGCTCGTCGATGCGCGCCCAGGTCGGGTACAGCGCGACGAGCCAGTTGAAGAGGTTGTGGTCGGTGGCCAGACCGCGGGTGATCCACTGGTAGAAGTGGTGGTGGGTGTTGACCAGACCCGGGGTGACGAGGTGACCCGTTCCGTCGATGCGGCGGACCACATTGCCGAGGTTCTCGGGGGCTTTGCCCGCACCGATCGACTCGATCTTGTTGCCGGCGACGACGACGTAGCCCGAGGCGTACTCGGTGTCGTTCGCGTCTACGGTTGCAATCGCACAGTTTTCGATGACGATGCGCTCGACGGCGCTGTCATGGGCTGCCGATGCTGCCATGGGACTTCCTCGTGCTTTCAGTGGCGGTGCGGGCACGGCAAAACCCAGGGGATTTGAGTGCCGGAGCCGGGGACCTTGACAGCTGACAGTACTGCCGTCCCGTGTGGTGCGTCCGGGTGCCGATTCAGGAAGTTGAAGCGTGTCGCGGTGGGGAGTCGAAGCCTGCCGCGCGGTCCCGGGGCCACTGCGGAGCCCCGGGACGTGCCTTCGGCGAAACGTCAGAGGTTGGTCATGTCCACGGGGATACGGGCGTCAACGCCGTCACGAAGGACCGTCGCCTCGATCAGACCGTACGGACGGTCCGCCGCGAAGTAGACCTCGTTGTCGTTCTTGAGGCCGAAGGGCTCCAGGTCGACGAGGAAGTGGTGCTTGTTCGGGAGCGAGAAGCGGACCTCGTCGATCTCCGAACGGTGGTTGATGATGCGCGAACCCATCTGGTAGAGGGTCTGCTGCAGCGAGAGGGAGTAGGTCTCCGCGAAGGCCTGGAGCATGTGCTTCCTGGTCTCGGCGTAGGACTTCTCCCAGTTGGGCATCCGCTGCTCGTCGTCCGACCAGTTGAAGCGCCAGCGAGCCGACACCTGGGTGGCCAGGATCCGGTCGTAGGCCTCCTTCAGCGTCGTGTACTTGTCCTTCACGTAACCCCAGAACTCGGAGTTCGTGGAATTCATGACGACGAGGTCCTTGAGGCCGGAGATGACCTCCCAGTTCGTGCCGTCGTACGTGATCTGGGTGACGCGGGTCTCCTGGCCCTCGCGGACGAAGGAGTGGTTCACCTCGTCGGAGCCGATGAACTTGGAGTTGGCGTCCGAGGTGGCGATCCGGGACCAGGAGTACTCCTCGATCCGGATGCGCGCCTTCTGGATCGGCTCCTGGCTGTTGACGAACCAGCGCGCCAGGTGGATGCCGAACTGCTCGGCGGACTCGATGCCGTACTCCTTGGCGAACGCGTACACCGTGTTCTTGGTGGTGTCCGTCGGCAGGACGTTGGCGTTCGAGCCGGAGTAGTGGACGTCGTCCATGTCGCCGGAGAGGGCGACCGAGACGTTCAGGTCCTTGATGTGGTGGGTGTCGCCGTCCCGCGTGATCTTGACGACGCGGTTCTCTGCCTTGCCGTACTGGTTCTGGCCCAGAATCGTGGCCATGCTAGCTCCCTCGGTAAACGGAGTAGCCGAACGGGTTGAGCAGCAGCGGTACGTGATAGTGCTCGCCCGGGTTCACCGCGAAGGTGATGGTGACCTCGGGGAAGAACGCACCGCTGTCCCTTACGCGGGGGGCGTCCTGCTGCGCCTCGGCTTGCTTGTTGGAACTGTTCTTCTTCGAGAAGTACGTCTCGGTCTCGAAGTCGAGACGTACGTGGGTGGTTCCCTCCGGCAGGGCCGGCAGGTCTTTGCAGCGACCGTCCGCATCGGTGGCGGAGCCGCCCAGGGCCGCCCACTCGCCGCCCTGGCCCGCGCGGGCCGACAGGGAGATGGCGACGCCCTCGGCGGGCTTGCCGATGCTGGTGTCCAGGATGTGAGTGGACACGGACGCGGTGGTGTCTGTGCTCATGCCGCGCTCTCTTCCTCGATGAGTCGGGTCAGCCGGATACGGTTGATCTTGACGAGCTCGCCGCGGGCGATCTCCCGCTCCTGCTCCGGCGAGTTGTCGATCCGCACCTTGACCGCGTCCCGCATGAACTCACCGGTCGCACCGGTGGCGCAGATGAGGAAGACGTGGCCGAACTTCTCCTGGTACGCCAGGTTCAGTTCGAGGAGTTCGCTCTTGAGCTCCTCCGAGGCACCGGCCATGCCGCGCTGCTCGCGGGCGGAGGTCGGGTCTCCGGGCTTCGGCCGGCCGATCGGCGCGTGGCCTGCCATCGCTTCGGCCAGGTCCTCGGCGGTGAGCTCGGCCATGGCGGCCTCGTTCGCGGAGAACAGGGAGTCGGCGCCGGCGAAGGGGCGCTGGGCGAGCAGTTTGCTCCCCCATGCCGAACTGGCACACACCTCGTGCAGCTCGGCCGTGGCCTCGCTGTCGTCCAAGGCGTTGAACCGGGTGAGACCCGGGGTCGGACTCGAAGTCACGGTAGGCCTCCGTGGCCTGTTGTTGCTTTGACGGGCTGGGCATAGCTAACGCCCTCGACAACACGGCGTCAACACTTTGTTGAAACTTCCCGTACACAAAAGCCGCCGCCCGGATGAATTGGGCGGCGGCTCGTCACAGTGGGTCAAGCAGGGTTCACGCTTTGCTGTTTTTGTTGGGGTTTTCCCTGTTCAGATAGTTGTAGACCGTGAAGCGGCTTACGCCCAGGGCGCCCGCGACCGTCTCCACGCCGTGCCGGACCGAGAAGGCGCCCCGCGCCTCCAGTATCCGGACGACGTCCTGCTTGGTCTTCCGGTCGAGCTGGGACAACGGTACGCCGTGCCGGCGCTCCAGCGCCGCCAGGATGTGGTCCAGCGAGTCGGACAGCTGGGGCAGGCGTACGGCCAGCAGCTCCCGACCCTCCCACGACAGGACCACGTCGTCGGGCAGCGCCTGGGCCGGATCCATCAGCTCGCCGCCCATGGCGTCGACCAGCGGCTTGACCGCGGCGACGAACGGGTGGTCGCGGGGCTCGGTCACGGGGTGTCCTCCGCAATCACGTTCACCTGGAGCGACACGCGCGTGGCTCCGGACTCCAGCGAGTCGCGCAGCAGCGCGGCCACCGCGGTCAGCACCCGGTCGGCCTCGCCCTCGGCGGTATTGCCGAACGGGCCGACGTCCACCGCGTCCAGCTGGGCCTTCTGGATGACCTCGCGAGCGGCCACGGCATGGGCAGGGGCCTCTTCGAGATCGAAGGGCTCGGTCGTGAACTCCACTCTCAATCGCACGCAGGTCAAGCTACCCCGCCGTCTCGATTTTCCGGCAGTTCGCACTTGACATCTGCGACGAGCCCGATGCAGTCTTCCATCAAGCAGAAACTAACTTCCGCAATACGGAAGGAGCGCATACCCCTCATGGGATACACGGACCAGCGCTTCGATGTGAACCTTTCGATCCTCTTCACGGAACTCCCGCTCCTGGAGCGTCCCGCGGCTGCCGCCGCGGCCGGCTTCACGGCGGTCGAGCTGTGGTGGCCCTGGATCGAGACCCCCACCCCCGCCCAGGAAGAGCTGGACGCCCTCAAGAAGGCTCTTGAGGACGCCGGCACCCAGCTGGTGGGCCTGAACTTCTACGCCGGCCAGTTGCCGGGCCCGGACCGCGGCGCGGTATCGGTACCCGGTGAGGAGTCGGAGCGCTTCAACGCCAACATCAACGTGGCCGCGGACTTCGCAGCCTCGGTCGGCTGCAAGGCGCTGAACGCCCTCTACGGCAACCGCGTCGAGGGGGTGGACCCGGCCGTTCAGGACGAGCTCGCCCTGAAGAACCTGGTCGTGGCGGCCCGGGCCGCGGACCGCGTCGGCGCGATCCTCCTGATCGAGACCCTCAACAAGCCCGAGTCGCCGCTCTACCCGCTGGTGAGCGCCCCGGCCGGCATCGAGGTAGTGGACAAGGTGAACGAGGCCTCCGGCCTCGGGAACGCCAAGTTCCTGCTCGACCTGTACCACCTGGCGATGAACGATGAGGACCTCTCCGAGGTCATCGAAAAGTACGCCGCCAAGACCGGTCACGTCCAGATCGCGGACAAGCCGGGACGCGGTGCCCCCGGCACCGGCGAGCTGCCCCTCGAAGAGCTGCTCGACCAGCTGAGGAAGGCCGGATACGAGGGCTACGTAGGCCTGGAGTACAAGGCCGCCGACGCCGCCGCGTCCTTCGGCTTCCTCCCGGCCGAGGCCCGCGCCGCCCGGTAGGCGGACGAAGTCCGGGCGATCAGCCGGGCACCCCTCGCACTTTTCGTACGAAGCATTAAGAGAAGGACCCTCATCATGAGCACCCTCCCCAACATCGCCTGGATCGGCCTCGGCATCATGGGCTCCCCCATGGCCGAGAACCTCCTGAAGGCCGGCTACCCGGTCACCGGCTTCACGCTGGAGCAGGACAAGCTGGACCGCCTGGCGGCCGCCGGCGGCACCGCGGCCGGCTCGATCGCCGAGGCCGTCAAGGACGCTGACGTCATCATCACGATGGTGCCCGCCTCCCCGCAGGTCGAGGCCATCTCCTACGGTGAGAACGGCATCCTGGAGAACGCCAAGTCCGGCGCGCTGATCATCGACATGTCGTCGATCACCCCGCAGACCTCCGTCGACCTGGCGAAGAACGCCGCCGAGAAGGGCATCCGCGTCATCGACGCCCCGGTGTCCGGCGGCGAGGCCGGCGCCATCGAGGCCGTCCTGTCGATCATGGTGGGTGGCGAGCAGGCCGACTTCGACGAGGCCCTGCCGGTCCTCGAGGCCCTCGGCAAGACCATCGTCCTGTGCGGCCCGCACGGCTCCGGCCAGACCGTGAAGGCCGCCAACCAGCTCATCGTCGCGGTCAACATCCAGGCGTGCGCCGAGGCCGTGGTCTTCCTGGAGAAGTCCGGCGTGGACCTGAACGCCGCCCTGGACGTCCTCAACGGCGGTCTGGCCGGCTCCACGGTCCTGACCCGCAAGAAGGACAACTTCCTGAACCGCGACTTCAAGCCCGGCTTCCGGATCGACCTGCACCACAAGGACATGGGCATCGTCACCGACGCCGCCCGCAACGTCGGTGCGGCCCTCCCGGTCGGCGCGGTCGTCGCCCAGCTCGTCGCCTCGCTGCGCGCCCAGGGTGACGGCGGCCTGGACCACTCGGCTCTGCTGCGTGCGGTCGAGCGCCTCTCCGGCGCCCAGATCTGAGCCCGCGGCCCGCTCGCCGGGCCGCCCTTCCCCCTGACGGGGGCCTGAGTTTCCGGATGGTGCCGGTGCTGACACCTGTCCTGTCGCGCCCAAGCGCCGGCACCGTCCGGATCACCTCTCTCCATCTTTGTTCAACAAACTGTTGACGCTGCGTTCGGCCTGAAATTAGGCTGTTCCGCATGACGGAAGACGCTTTTCGTCAGCAGGTTCCCGTACGGAAGGTCACCATGTCGAAGCGCACGCTGACGACCGAGTCCGGCGCCCCGGTCGCCGACAACCAGAACTCCGCCACCGCCGGCGTCGGTGGCCCGCTCCTGGTCCAGGACCAGCAGCTCCTCGAGAAGCTTGCCCGCTTCAACCGTGAGCGCATCCCGGAGCGTGTGGTGCACGCCCGCGGCTCGGCCGCGTACGGCCACTTCGAGGTGACCGACGACGTCACCGCCTACACCAGCGCCGCGTTCCTGAACACGGTCGGCAAGAAGACCGAGACCTTCCTGCGCTTCTCCACCGTCGCCGACTCGCTCGGTGGCGCGGACGCGGTCCGCGACCCGCGCGGCTTCGCGCTGAAGTTCTACACCGAAGAGGGCAACTACGACCTCGTCGGCAACAACACCCCGGTGTTCTTCATCAAGGACCCGATCAAGTTCCCCGACTTCATCCACTCCCAGAAGCGCGACCCCTTCACGGGCAAGCAGGAGCCGGACAACGTCTGGGACTTCTGGGCGCACGCCCCCGAGGCGACGCACCAGATCACCTGGCTCATGGGTGACCGCGGCATACCGGCGTCGTACCGCCACATGAACGGCTACGGCTCGCACACCTACCAGTGGACGAACGAGCAGGGCGAGGCCTTCTTCGTCAAGTACCACTTCAAGACGAACCAGGGCATCCGCTGCCTGTCGGGCGACCAGGCCGCCGAGCTCGTCGGCAAGGACGCCAACTCGCACCAGACCGACCTGCTCCAGGCGATCGAGCGCGGCGTGAACCCGTCCTGGACCCTGTACGTCCAGATCATGCCGGCGGCCGAGGCGGCGGACTACCGCTTCAACCCGTTCGACCTCACCAAGGTGTGGCCGCACAGCGACTACCCGCTGCAGCGCGTGGGCCGTCTGGTCCTCGACCGCAACCCGGACAACGTCTTCGCCGAGGTCGAGCAGTCCGCGTTCTCCCCGAACAACTTCGTCCCGGGCATCACCGCCTCGCCGGACAAGATGCTCCAGGGCCGCCTCTTCGCGTACGCCGACGCCCAGCGTTACCGCCTCGGTGTGAACCACACCCTGCTGCCGGTCAACGCCCCGAAGGCGACGAAGGCCGAGAACTACGGCCGCGACGGTGTCATGGCGCTGCGCAACGGTTCGCGCCACGACAAGAACTACGAGCCCAACTCGTACCAGGGCCCGGTCGAGACCGGCCTGGCGCTGGGCGCCCCGAAGGCCGTCTCCGGCTACACGGGCACCCACGAGGCCCCGGCCCACACCAAGGACGACGACTTCTTCCAGGCCGGTGAGCTGTACCGCCTGATGTCGGAGGCCGAGAAGCAGCGTCTGGTGGCGAACATCGCCGGCGGCCTCTCCCAGGTCACCCTGGACGACGTCATCGAGAAGAACCTGGCTCACTTCCACGCCGCCGACGCCGACTACGGCAAGCGCGTCGAGGAGGCCGTCCGCGCCCTGCGCGACGCCTGAGCCACAAAGCTGCACCGGGGGCCCTGACGGGAGGTCAGGCCCCGGGTGCCGAGCCCGACCCGCGGACCCGGATGAGGGGTGGTACGCGGCGAGGGCAGGACGAGGACCGTGGCGGGCGCGCGAGCCAGTGCGGTGGTAATGGGTTCCGAGGCCCGTCTCTTGACCTGAGGGAGACGAAGCCGAAGTTCTCGTCGCCGCCCGCCACGGTCCCAGCCACTCCTCTGTATACAGGGGCCACGCACAGAGTCCCCTGTGTACGGAGGAGCAACCTCCCCACAATCTCCGCCCGGCGGTGCGAACGGCCTCTCCTGGACGCCGTCCTCGCACCGCTGCGCGGGCATCGGTCCGGCTGCGCCGGCCTCCGGCCGTCGGGTACTTCCCGAGGCCACAATCTCCGCCCGGCGGTGCGAACGTCCTGTCGCGCCAGCCTCGCACCGTCGGGCGGTCATACCCAAAGCGCCGAGTCACGGACGGTCCCGTGACTCGGCGCTTTGTCGTTCGCCCGGCGCGCCGCCCCCACCTCGCCGCCGGCGCAGCCGAGTGGGCGGCCGGGCCCGCCCCTCAGGGGCGTTCGGTGAGCCGGCCGTAGAGCTCCGGCCGGCGGGTCTGCGTCAGGCCGAACTCCAGCCAGTCGCGGCGCTGGTCGAGGTCGAGGTCGGCGACCAGGACGGCTTCCCTGTCGCGCGGGGCGCGCAGCATGACCCGTCCGTACGGGTCGGAGATGAAGGAAGACCCGTAGAAGGTGGAGCGGCCCTCGGTGCCGACGCGGTTGGGCACGATCATGAACAGGGCGTTGGCGAGGCCGTTGGCGGTGATCGCGTGTTCCCACATCGGCCGGGTGTCGAAGTCGGGCAGGCCGACCTCGGAGCCGATGGCGGTGGGGTGGACGAGGATCTCGGCGCCGTGCAGGTGGTAGGCGCGGGCGAGCTCGGGGAACCACTCGTCCCAACAGGTGGGGAAGCCGAACCGGGCGCCTTGGTGGGCGATGACGGGGAAGCCGCTGTCGCCGGGGCGGAAGCAGAGGTCCTCGCGGTAGCCGGGGAAGGCCGGGATGTGGTTCTTGCGGGTCCGGGCGATCAGCTTGCCGTCCGCGTCCACGCAGACGGCGGTGTTGTAGCCGAGCCCGCCGTCCTCGGCGCGCTCGTAGAGGGAGGCGTGCACGGTGATGCCGAGACCGGTGGCGAGTTCGGCGGCCAGCCGGGCGGTGGGGCCGTCCTCGACGTCCTCCAGGTAGCGGGCGGCGCCGTCGGCCATGGGGTCGTCGGTGTTGCAGAAGTAGGGGCTGCGGGTGAGTTCCGGGAGGCAGACCACCGTCGCCCCCTCGGCGGCGGCCAGGCGTACGCCCTCGCGCAGCCGCTCGTCGTGCTCGGCCTCGTCGGCGTGCCGGCGCATCTGGACGAGGCCGACGCGCAGTGGCTCGCGCTCGGCGGGTTCCGTGCGGGCCGGGGAGCCGAGCGGGGAGCCGAAGGAGGTGAGGAGCCGGTACGTGCTCACGCGCGCGCCTCCTTCGGGAGCTGCTGGGTGATGCAGTGGATGCCGCCACCGCCGTACGCG
Source organism: Streptomyces sp. NBC_01551 (assembly GCF_026339935.1). NCBI lineage: Bacteria > Bacillati > Actinomycetota > Actinomycetes > Kitasatosporales > Streptomycetaceae > Streptomyces > Streptomyces sp. NBC_01551. The sequence goes on along the minus strand of NZ_JAPEPX010000001.1, from coordinate 5,436,235 downwards.
AGGGCCGGGGTCGGGACGCCGACCACCTTGCGGCCGGGCAGCGCGGCGGCGAGCACGGCGAGGGCCGCCTCGTCCTGCGGGGCGCCGCCGACGGGGACCACGCAACCGCCGTTGGCCAGGTAGAAGTTGAGGTACCCGACCTCGACGGGGTTGCCCTCGACCTCGCCGTACGTGGTCTGCGGGACGGGGACGACCTCCAGGGCGCGGCCGCGGGCGTCGGTGGAGGCCGCCAGGACGGCGAGGTTGGCGCGCATCCGGGCGTGGTCGGGGTGCGCGGGGTCCTCGGGGAGCGAGACGACGACCTTGGCGGGGCCGACGAAGGCGGCGACGCCGTCCACGTGGCCGTCGGTCTCGGTGTCCTCCAGGCCGCCGTACGGGAGCCAGATGACCTTCTCGATGCCGAGGCGGCGCTTCAGCTCGTCCTCGATCTCGGCGCGGCTCATGCGCGGGTTGCGGTTGGGGTGCAGGAGGCACTGCTCGGTGGTGATGAGGGTGCCCTCGCCGTCGACGGTGATCGCGCCGCCTTCGAGGATCATCGAGGAGTGCACGCGCGGGACGCCGAGGCGGTCCAGGAGGAGCGAGGCGAGCTTGTCGTCGGCGGTCCAGGGGTAGTGCTTCTCGCCCCAGGCGTTGAAGCGGAAGTCGACGCCGACGCGGGCGCCGTGCTCGTCGAGGGCGAAGACCGGGCCGGAGTCGCGCAGCCAGGAGTCGTCGATGGGCAGCTCGATGACCTCGATGTCCGGGGCGGCGCCGGTGTCGGAGCCGCTGCCCTGGTCGGCGCCGCACGCGGCGCGGGCCTCCTCGGCCAGGCCGGGCGCGGCGATCATGATGACGGGCTCGAAGGCGGCGATGGCGCGGGCGACCGCCGCGTACTCCCGCTTGGCCGCCTCGAAGGCGGGTCCCCAGAGGGCGGGGCGGGTGGGCCAGGCCATCAGACAGGCGTCGTGTTCGGCCCACTCGGCGGGCATGCGCGGATTCATGGGATGGCTCCTTCGAAGGCGGTGCACGGCTGACTGAATTTCCAGTCAGTTTCGCAGGGACTGAAAATCCGGTCAGGATGCCGGGATGGAGCTATCGTGGGACCTGACTGAAAGCTCAGTCAAGAGGTGTCCGACCGAAAGGTGCGAGCGAGAGTGGCCGATCGCCAAGCGTTGATCCTGGAAGCAGCCGTACGCGTCATCGCCCGCACCGGCGTCAGAGGCCTGCGCGTCGAGGAGCTGGCGGCCGAGGCGGGGGTCTCCACCGCGCTGATCTACTACCACTTCAAGGACCGGGCGGGCCTGATCCGGCGCACCCTCGCCTTCATCAGCGACCGCGCCACCGACTACACCGACGCCGCCCTGGCCGACACCGACCACGCCCGCGCCACCCTGCTCCAGCTACTGCTGGGCGAGCTCCAGGACACCCGGCGCGTCCGCGAGAACAGCATCGCCTGGGGCGAGTTGCGGGCCACCGCCATCTTCGACGCCGACCTGCGCGAGCCGCTGGCCGAGTCCACCCGCAACTGGACCCGGGAGACCGCGGAGGCCATCGCGGACGCCCAGGCGGCCGGCCGGGCCGACCTGCGCGTCTCGCCGCTGGACGCCGCGGACCGGCTCACCGCCCTGGTCGAGGGCCTCAGCGAGCGCTGGCTGAGTGGTTCGCTGACCCTGGACCGGGCCCGCGCCCTGCTGGCCGGCGCGGTCGACGCCGAACTCGGGCCGGACGCCGCGTAGTCCGGCCGGCATCAGGGCCGCCGGCATCAGGGCCGCCGGGTCAGCCCTCGGGTCAGCCGTCGGGTCAGCCGTCGGGTCAGCCGTCGGGCGCCAAGGCGGCGCCGACCGCGAAGAGGCGGGCGCAGCGCCGCGCCATGGCGTCCGGGGACTGGTCCGGGTGCTTGATCCACCAGCGGACGAGGGTCGCGACCAGGCCCTGCCAGACGTGATTGAGCGCGTCGGCGTCCAGCGGGTCCGCCGAGCCGGCGGCGCGCAGCAGCCCGGCGGTGCCGTCGGCGGCGAGCCGACCGATGGCGGCGCGGTACTCCGCGGCGCGCCGGGCCGCCTCGCTGTCCGCCGGGAGCGAGGTCTCGTACAGCAGGAACCAGGCCTCGCGCCGCCCTTCGAGGGCGGTGAAGATCCCGCGCAGCACCAGGAGCGGCGTGCCGGAGGGCCCGGCCGCGCCCTCGGCGACGGCTTCGCGCATCACGGCCACGAGCCGGTCGCCGACCGGGACGAGGCAGGCGAGGTAGAGGTCCTGCTTGGCGCCGAAGTACTGGTGCAGCAGCGTCTTGGTCACGCCCACCCGCGCGGCGACGTCGGCCAGGGACGCGCCCGCGTAGCCGCGGCTGCCGAACTCCTCGGTGGCGGCGGCGAGGATCTGCTCCTCGCGCCGGGCGCGGGGAACGCCTTTCGTGCCGGCCCTGGAGGGTGGTGGGGTTGCCATGCGCCGATATTATCAGTAAGTAATTTACCGCAAGGTAAATTCGTGTTCCTCGATTCGCATGGAGTGCCCCATGGCCGGCGCCACCCGAACGACGACGACGCACGACCGGGCCCGCACCCGTTCCTGGTGGGGCTGGGGGTGGGCCGACGCGCACCCCGACGACGCCGAGTGCGTGGCCATGGGCGCGCTGCTGCCCGGCACCCTCGCCCGGCCGCTGCCGGTGCCCCGGATATCCGACCTGCGCATCGGCCGCCCGGCCGTCGAGCCCCCGCCCGGACTGGCCCGTACGGCCGCGGTCACGGCCGACCCCGCGGTGCGCGCCGCGCACGCGATGGGCAAGGCCTACCGGGACGTGGCCCGCGCCCTGCGCGGCAAGCCCGGCCGCATCCCGGACCTGGTGGCCCACCCCGCCGACGACCGCGCGGTCGCCGACCTGCTGGAGTGGGCCGGTGAACACGGCGTCGCGGTGGTCCCGTTCGGCGGCGGCTCGTCGGTGACGGGGGGCGTGGAGTACCGCGGCGACGCCCACCGGGCCGTACTGTCCATGGACCTGACGGCCATGAACCGGGTCCTGGAGGTCGACCCGGCGGGGCGGGCCGCCCGGATCCAGGCCGGAGCCCTCGGGCCGGACCTGGAGGACCAGCTGCGGCCGTACGGCCTGACGCTGCGGCACTTCCCGCAGAGCTTCGAGTTCTCCACCCTGGGCGGCTGGCTGGCGACCAGGGCCGGCGGCCACTACGCCACGGGCCGCACGCACATCGACGACTTCGTCCAGTCCATGCGGGTGGTCACCCCGGCCGGCACCAGCGACTCCTGGCGGCTGCCCGGCTCCGGCGCGGGCCCCTCCCCCGACCGCCTCTTCCTCGGCTCGGAGGGGGCCCTCGGGGTCATCACCGAGGCGTGGATGCGCGTACAGGAGCGGCCCCGGCACAAGGCGTCCGCCGCGGTCTCGTTCGCGTCGTTCGGCGCCGCGCTGGAGGCGGTGCGGGCGATCGCGCAGTGCGACCTCTTCCCCGCCAACTGCCGCCTCCTGGACGCCGGGGAGGCCGCGCTCGCCGGCGCGTCCCGGGACGGTTCGGCGGTCCTGGTCCTCGGGTTCGAGTCGGCCGACTCCCCGGTGGACGCGCGCCTGGAGCAGGCCGTCGACCTGGCCCGAGGCCACGGCGGGCGGCCCGACGCGTCCCGGGCATCGGACGCATCCCGCGCGGCCGGCGGCTCCGGCAGCTCCGGCGCCCCCGCCGGCTCCCGGGCCTCAGACGGTTCCGGCGCCCCCGACGGCTCCCGCGACGGGGGGTCGAGCGCGGTCGGCGCCTGGCGCTCGGCGTTCCTGCGCATGCCGTACCTGCGCGACGGCCTGGCCCGCATGGGCGCGATCGCCGAGACCTTCGAGACGGCCGCCACCTGGGACCGCGTCCCCGGCCTGATCGAGGCCGTGCGCACCGAGGTCGGCGAGGCGGCGCTCAAGGCGACGGGCCACCCGGCCACCGTCAACTGCCGCCTCACGCACGTCTACCCGGACGGCGCGGCCCCGTACTTCACCGTCCTCGCGGCGGGCCGGCCGGGCGACGAGGTCGCCGTGTGGGACCACCTCAAGGAGGTCGCGGGCGAGGTGCTGCACCGCCACCGCGCCACCATCACCCACCACCACGCCGTCGGCCGCGACCACCGCCCCGGGTACGACCTCCAGCGCCCCGAACCCTTCGCCCTGGCCCTGCGCGCGGCGAAGGGCGCCCTGGACCCGCGCGGCGTCCTCAACCCGGGCGTGCTCTTCGGCTGACCCGGCCGGCGCCGCCTGACCCCGTCGGCGCGCGACCGACCCGGCCGGCGTCGGCTCCCCGGCGCACGCGGAACGGCCCCCGCTCCTCCTTGCGGAGGGACGGGGGCCGTCGCGTACTACGAGGGCGCCGCTCAGACGGCCAGCGGGCGGATCGCGGTCGGGGCGTGGCCCGGCTCGGTCGCCAGCTCCTCGAACTCGGTGACGTCGCTCATGTCGACCGTCTTGCTCATCGAGATGTTGGTGACGCGCTCCAGGATGGCCTCGACGACGACCGGGACCTGGAACTCCTGGGCCAGCTTCTTGGCCTGCTCGAAGGCGGCGCCCAGCTCGTCCGGGTCGGTGACGCGGATGGCCTTGACGCCCAGGCCCTCCGCGACCTTGACGTGGTCGACGCCGTAGACGCCGAGCTCCGGGGTGTTGATGTTCTCGAATTCGAGGTTGACCTCGAAGTTGATGCCCAGGCCGCCCTGCGCCTGACGGATCAGACCGAGGTAGGCGTTGTTCACGAGGACGTGGACGTAGGGGACCTTGTGCTGCGCGGCGACCGCGAGCTCCTCGATCATGAACTGGAAGTCGTAGTCGCCCGAGAGCGCGACGATCGGGGTCTCCGGGTCGGCGGTGGCGGCACCGATCGCGGCCGGGATGGTCCAGCCGAGCGGGCCGGCCTGGCCGCAGTTGATCCAGTGGCGCGGCTTGTAGACGTGCAGCATCTGCGCGCCGGCGATCTGGGAGAGGCCGATGGTGGTGACGTAGCGCGTCTCCGGGCCGAACGCCTTGTTCATCTCCTCGTACACGCGCTGCGGCTTCATCGGGATGTTGTCGAAGTGCGTGCGGCGCTGGAGGGTGGCCTTGCGCTCCTGGCCCGAGGCGGCCCAGGCGGAGAAGTCCGGCAGCTTGCCCTCGGCCTTGAGCTCCTTGGCGACCTCGATGAAGAGCTCCAGCGCGGCCTTGGCGTCGGAGGCGATGCCGAAGTCCGGGGCGAAGATCTTGCCGATCTGGGTGGGCTCGATGTCGACGTGGACGAACTTGCGGTCGCCGAGGTACGCGTCGAGGTTGTAGCCGGTGTGACGGTTGGCCCAGCGGTTGCCGATGCCGAGGACGAGGTCCGACTCCAGGAACGTCGCGTTGCCGTAGCGGTGCGAGGTCTGGACGCCGACCATGCCCGCGCTGAGCTCGTGGTCGTCGGGGATGACGCCCCAGCCCATCAGGGTGGAGATGACCGGGACGCCGGTCAGCTCGGCGAACTCGACCAGCAGGTCGCTGGCGTCGGCGTTGATGATGCCGCCACCGGCGACGATCAGCGGGCGCTCGGACTCCAGCAGGAAGTTCAGGGCCTTGACGGCCTGGGCGCGGCTGGCCTGCGGCTTGTAGACCGGCAGCGGCTGGTACGTCTCGGGGTCGAACTCGATCTCGGTCAGCTGGACGTCGATCGGGAGGTCGATCAGGACCGGGCCGGGGCGGCCGGAACGCATCAGGTGGAAGGCCTGCTGGAAGACGCCGGGGACCTGCGCGGCCTCCAGGACGGTGGTCGCGGCCTTGGTGACCGGCTTGGCGATCGAGGCGATGTCGACGGCCTGGAAGTCCTCCTTGTGGAGCTTCGAGACCGGAGCCTGACCGGTGATGCAGAGGATCGGGATGGAGTCCGCGATCGCCGAGTACAGGCCGGTGATCATGTCGGTGCCGGCGGGGCCGGAGGTACCGATGCAGACACCGATGTTGCCCGCCTTGGCACGCGTGTAGCCCTCGGCCATGTGCGAGGCGCCCTCGACGTGACGGGCCAGCGTGTGGTTGATGCCGCCCACGTTCTTGAGCTCGCGGTAGAACGGGTTGATCGCTGCACCGGGCACGCCGAAGGCTTGCGAAACGCCCTCGAGCTTGAGGATCTCCACTGCAGCGGCGGCGGCTGTCATACGGGGCATCGAGTTCTCCTGCGGGTCCGACGGTCAGGCTTTTCCGTAATCCGGAAGTTTTGTTCTGCTATACGGAACAAGCTAAGTGGCAGCTCCGCGCACGTCAAGGCGGTTCGGGACCCCGGACCACCAAAAGCCGCGTCTCGCTCGGTGACTTGTACGAATGACCAGGCGGCGGGGGAAAATCGCGGCCGTCCTCGCCCCGGCGGTAGCCGGTGGTGGAGCATGGACCCACGCACAGCGACGGAGGGGGTCCAGGACTCATGGCGGAAGCGGTACCGGTGCGCTGCCCGGCGTGTCTGCGCGAGAACGGCTACACCGCCCCGGTCTTCCCGTGCGCCTGCGGGAGCCCGGTCCTGCCGCCGCTGGACCTGGCGGCGGAGCCGCTCCCGCTGACGCACCGCAACTGGTCCGAGACCTGGGTCTCGGTGCGGTGCGGGGCCTGCGGGCGGGAGAGCGAGTGGCCGCACCCGGAGGTGGGCTGCACCTCGTGCGGGACGGTGGTACGCATTCCGGTGCATCCCGTGGACACCGCGGAGTCCGGCTCCACCGGCCGGACACCGCACTGGCCGCGCCCGGCCCCGACCCGCCCCGCACCCCCCGGCCGAGGACACACCCCCGGACCCGGCCAGGGCCCCGGGCGCGACCAGGGGCAGGGCCCCGGCCAGGGGCTCGACCAAGATCCCCGCCAGGGATACGGGCCCGGTCAGGGCCAGGGACACGGGCCGGGCCACGGCCAGGTACCCGGCCAAGGGCACGGCCCGGGGCTCGGACAGGACCAGGGCCGGCGGCTCGGCCAGGGGCACGGTCAGGGCCAGGAGCGCGGCCCCAGTCAGGGCGACGGACCCGGCCAGGGCCAGGGCCAGGAGTACGGTCCGGGCCAGGGGCCGCCGGCCGGGGAACCCGGCGCGGGCCCGGCCCACGGGCCGCTGCCTCCCACCCCGCCGGCCAGGCGCCCGGCGTTCCGGCCGATGACCATCCGTACCGCCCGCGACGCGGTGACCACGGCCGCGCTCTACCTGCGCTGGCTCGGCTTCCAGGACGTACGCCAGCCCGACGGGCGGCCGATCCCCTCGGCGGCGGTGGACCTACGGGCGCCCGGCCTGGTGGCGCAGGTGGACCCGACCACCGCGCCGGCCGGGCTGCGGGCGGTGGAGTGCGTGTGGCTGAACGGCCTGACCGCCTCGGCCACCAGCGTCTACTTCGCACTCGCCGGCTACACCGACGACGCCCGCTCCCGCGCGGACGACCTGCGGATACCGCTGTTCGTCATGGACCTCACCGGCGTGCCGCAGCCGGTCAACGACCCGGCGGACGAGCTGATCGCGATGGGGGCCTAGGCTCGGAGGCGTCATCCGATACGGGATCGGTCACCGGCCACACGTTCGGCTCGTCCGGCGCGCGGTCCCGCTGATCGGCCCTGCCCCGCCGAGGAGAGCCTCTTGAGCCTGTACGACATTCCGCTGACCACGCTGTCCGACGAGCCCACCAGCCTCGCCCCGTACAAGGGCAAGGCGATCCTGGTGGTCAACACCGCCTCGCAGTGCGGGCTCACGCCGCAGTACTCCGGGCTGGCCCGGCTGCAGTTCGCGTACGAGGAGAAGGGCTTCACCGTCCTCGGCGTGCCCTGCAACCAGTTCGGCGGCCAGGAGCCCGGCACCGCGGACGACATCCAGACGTTCTGCGCGGCCGGCTTCGGCGTCACCTTCCCGATGCTGGAGAAGACCGAGGTCAACGGCGAGAACCGCCACCCCCTCTACCAGGAGCTGGTGAAGACCCCGGACGCCGAGGGCGCGGCCGGCGACATCCAGTGGAACTTCGAGAAGTTCCTGATCTCCCCCGCCGGCGAGGTCGTCGGCCGGTTCCGCCCGCGCACCGAGCCCGAGTCCCCGGAGCTCATCGCCGCGATCGAGGCGCAGCTGCCCGCGTAACACCGCACGCGTGCGGGGCCCGGGTCCCCGGTCGGGGACCCGGGCCCGCCGCTGTCTCAGCCCAGGTCGGCCTCGTCGTACTCCCCCGTCGAGCCGGCCGCGGTGAGCTCCCGCAGCTCCACCCGGCGGATCTTGCCGGACACCGTCTTCGGGAGCTCGCCGAACTCGATGCGCCGGATCCGCTTGTACGGGGAGAGGACCGCGCGGGAGTGCGCGAACAGCGCTCGCGCGGTCTCCTGCCCGGGCTCCCAGCCGGCGGCCAGCGTGATGTACGCCTTCGGCACGGCGAGCCGCAGCGGGTCCGGGGCGGGGACGACGGCCGCCTCGGCGACGGCCTCGTGCTCCAGCAGGGCGCTCTCCAGCTCGAAGGGGGAGATCTTGTAGTCGGAGGCCTTGAAGACGTCGTCGGAGCGCCCGATGTAGGTGAGGTACCCGTCGGCGTCGCGCGAGGCGACGTCCCCGGTGCGGTAGAGCCCGTCCGCCATGGCCTCGGCGGTGCGCTCGGGGTCGTCGCGGTAGCCGGTCATGACCCCGGCGGGCCGGGTGCGCAGGTCCACGCAGAGTTCACCCTCGTCCGCGGACTCCTTGCCGGTGACCGGGTCGAGGAGGACGATCTCGTACCCGGGCGCGGGGCGGCCCATCGAGCCGGGCTTGACGGGGACGCCGGGGAAGTTGCCGACCTGGAGGGTCGTCTCGGTCTGGCCGAAGCCGTCGCGGATGGTGATCCCCCACGCCTGGCGGACCCGCTCGATGACCTCCGGGTTCAGCGGCTCCCCGGCGGCGACGGCCTCGCGCGGCGGGGTGCGCAGCGCGCCGAGGTCGGACTGGATCAGCATCCGCCACACGGTGGGCGGGGCGCAGAAGGTGGTGACGCCGCCGCGGTCCATCTCGGTCATCAGGCGCTCGGCGTCGAAGCGGGTGTAATTGTGGACGAAGACGGTGGCGCCGGCGTTCCACGGGGCGAAGAGGTTGGACCAGGCGTGCTTGGCCCAGCCGGGCGAGGCGATGTTGAGGTGGACGTCGCCGGGGCGCAGCCCGAGCCAGTACATGGTGGACAGGTGCCCGATCGGGTACGAGGCGTGGGTGTGCTCGACGAGCTTGGGCCGGTCGGTGGTGCCCGACGTGAAGTACAGCATCAGGGGGTCGGTGGCGAGGGTCTCGCCGTCCGGGCTGAAATTCCCGTCAGCGCCGTACATGTCCTCCAGCCGCCGCCAGCCGGCGGGCGCGTCGGGGCCGGCGGCGATCCGGGTGTAGCCGCCGGGCACCTCGTCGAACTTCGGGGTGTCCTCGGCGCGTGCGATGACGTGGCGGACGTGCCCGCGCTCGACGCGGTCGCGCAGGTCGGCCGGGCCGAGCAGCGGGGTGGCGGGGATGACGACGGCGCGCAGCTTCATCGCGCCGAGCATGACCTCCCACAGCTCCCGCTGGTTGCCGAGCATGACGAGGATCCGGTCGCCGGCGGCGACGCCTTGCGCGCGCAGCCAGTTGGCGGCTGCCGCCGACCGTACGCTCATCTCGCCGAAGGAGACGCTACGGCTGGTGCCGTCCTCCTCGACGATCCGCAGCGCGTCCGCGCCGTTTCCGTCGGCGATGCGGTCGAACCAGTCGAGGGCCCAGTTGAACCGCTCGGGGCGGGGCCAGGTGAATCCGGCGCGGGCGGCTTCGTAGTCCCCGCGGCGTTCCAGCAGGAAGTCCCGTGCGGCCAGGAACTGTTCGGTGGCGCTGTTCTCCGTCATGGAAGGAATCGTGCCGCGTGGGGTACGCGGATCACCAGAGCGACGTCAGCCGTGGATTGACCCGAAGCGAACGGAGCGAACGGAGCCGTCGGAGCGTGCGGAGCCATCGGAGCCATCCCCATCGGACGCCTCCTCCTTCTCCCCCTCCATCCCGGCGAGGAGCAGCTCCCCTTCGGCGACGATCTCCTCCTTGGCCGCCTTCGACGCCTTCCCGAACAGCTCTACGGTGAGCACGCCCGCGTCGGCCTTCCACAGCCCGGCGAGGAATCCGTCGAGGAGGAGGGTGCGGTAGGACTGGTTGCCGACCCAGCTGCGGCCCCTGGCCTCGGGGGTCATCACGCGGCTGCGGTCGGCGTGCGAGAGCAGCAGGTTGTCGTACTCGGGGAGGAAGCGCGGCGGGGCGGGGGTGTCGGCGTCCGGCCTGGGCGCGTCGGGCAGGTCGAAGAGCTCGGCTCCGTTCTCGTCAAGGAACACGCTGAGCCGTGGCCGCAGCCGCTCGAAGGCCTCGCCCAGCCGGGTCAGCCCGGCCCAGGTCTGCATGTCCTTGACGGAGGCGGGCCCGAAGGCCCCGAGGTAGCGCAGCACGACCTCATCCACACCCTGCGCCGCGGCGGTGCCCTCTCCACCCGTCCCCAGCCAGCTCTCGACGGTGGTGAGCCGCACCTGCCCGCTGCGCCCCCACACCCCGCGCGGGGTCACCTGCACGAGCGGCAGCCGGCAGCGCGCGGCGACGGCCAGGGACTGCGGATCGGCGTCCGGCCACCGCTTGAGCAGCTCCTCGCGGATCTCCCCCATGGTGCGCGGCTCGGCCTCGACGAAGGCCCGGGCGTCTGCCGCCAGGCGCTCCAGGTCCACGCCGACGAGGCCCTTGCGGAAGTAGTTCACCTCCCGGTCCCGGGCGCCCTGCACCAGCGGGCGCAGGGTGAGCGCGTCGTGCGCGGTGTGCGTGTGGATGGTGGAGCGCATGGTGACCATCCGGACCACCTCACGGGACTCCATCAGCCCGGCCAGCTCGGCGGGCCGGAACCCGGCGAGCCGGGCGTGCAGCTGGTAGTAGGGCGGCTTCACGTTCTGCGCCTGCAGCCCGACGAGGTGCGCGACGGCGTCCCGCGCTGACATCCCGGCGCGGCCCAGCAGCAGCTGGCGGGCGAGCGTGGCACGGTTCAGTGAGCGGTTGTCGATGACGGGGTGCGTCGTCCTGGAGGCCATGACAGCAAGCTATCCCCCGATGCGGACACCTTCTGTCCGCATCCAAAGAGGCAACCCACCGAGAAGCCGCCCCTCACCCCTCACCCCACCCCTTTCTCCCCATATATCCTTCCCCTTGCCCGTAAACACTCGTTCGACCGGGAGCTGACCTGCGATGCCGGAGAGCCCAGACCGCCGCCCCTCCCCGTCCGGGAAGCGCCCGGGCTGGCTCAGGCCCACCTCCCCGTCCGGGACGCCCCCGACGCCCCCGCCCGCGGCCCCGCAGCCCGTGGCATCGGCTGCCGCACCCCCGGACCACCGCAGCGTGATCGACTCCGCGGTCTACCGCGACGGCCGCCGCGTGGCCTCCCCCGCCACCCTCGCCGAGACCTTCCGCCGGCTGCGCGAGGAGCCCGAAGGCATGGCCTGGATCGGCCTGCACCGCCCGACCGAGCCCGAACTCCACTCCCTGGCCGCCGAGTTCAACCTCCACCCGCTCTCCATCGAGGACGCACTGGAGGCCCACCAGCGCCCCAAACTGGAACGCTACGGCGACACCCTCTTCGTCGTCCTGCGCGCCGCCCGCTACATCGACGCCGTGGAGGAGGTCGATTTCGGCGAGCTCCACGTCTTCGTCGGCCCCGACTTCCTCATCACCGTCCGCCACGGCGCCGCCCCCGACCTCTCCGCCGTCCGCCGCCGCATGGAGGAGACCCCGGAACTCCTCTCCCTCGGCCCGGAGGCTGCCCTCTACGCGATCCTCGACGCGGTGGTCGACGGCTACGCCCCGGTCGTCGAGGGCGTCCAGACCGACATCGACGAGATCGAGACGGAGGTCTTCCGCGGCGACCCGAAGGTCTCCCGCCGCATCTACGAACTCTCCCGCGAAATGGTCGAGTTCCAGCGCGCCACCCGCCCCCTGGTCGGCATGCTCCACGGCCTGATGGCCGGCTTCGCCAAATACGGCACGGACGAGGAACTCCAGCGCTACCTCCGCGACGTAGCCGACCACGTCACCCACACCAGCGAACGCGTAGACGGCTTCCGCCAGGCCCTGACGGAAATCCTGACGGTCAACGCCACCCTGGTCTCCCAACAGCAGAACGCCGAAATGCGGGCCCTGGCCGAAGCCGGCTTCGAACAGAACGAGGAGATCAAGAAGATCTCCTCGTGGGCCGCCATCCTCTTCGCCCCCACCCTGGTCGGCACCATCTACGGCATGAACTTCGAGGACATGCCGGAGCTCAAGTGGGCAGGCGGCTACCCCTTCGCCATCCTCCTGATGGCAGTCGTCTGCGTGAGCCTGTACGTCATCTTCAAGAAGCGCGACTGGCTGTAGCCGGTGCGTCAGCCCGTGAACGGGGTCAGGACCGTGGTGAGGCGGTCTTCGTTGATCAGGTCGAAATGGTCGGCCCCGGTCAGTTCCACGGAAACGCTTTCGCCGTCCCCGTGCCGGGCCATTGCGGCGCGCATGGCGGACAGGTGTTCTCCGTAGGAAGCGGAGAGGACCAGGCGTACGTGGTCCACCACACGGGTCACATTGTGCAGTCGGGCCCCGAATTGGTCGTAGCCGTCAGGACGCCAGTACGTGATCATGTCGCGGGACAGTTGCGCCACCTGTTCAAAATCCTTTGGCGCCACCTTCGTGAGGTAATGGCAGAGGGACCGGAATCCCTCCTTGTCCGGAGCGAGATTGACCAGGCGCTTGAAAGCCGGAACCGGATCCGTCGGGTCCGCCTCCGCGAACAGTCGGGAAATGGTCATGGTCGATTGATTGACGTTGGGATCGAGCAGTACGGCGGCACGGATCGCCGGGGCCCGGCCCCCGCCCTGCCAGTGTTCCGCGAGTTGCAGGATCAGGTCCGCGCCCAGCGAGAAGCCCAGCAGCACGATCTTCTTGCCCGCGTTCTCGCGGCTCACCTGCTCGACGAAGGCGGCGGCCAGCCGGATGTGCGAGGCCAGCGGCACCGGTGGGATTCCGGTCGACCGGTCCGGTTCGTAGCCGCGCAGGTTCAGGGCGATGCCGTGGGTGTCCGTGTGACTGAGGTATCCGAGGTAGTCCGTTGCGTCGAGACCGAGGCCGTGGAAGAAGAATGTGAGCGTGTCGGAGTCCGACTTTCGTTCCAGGTACCTCAATCCGGTCGACGTTCGTCCTTCGGTCACCTGACCGAAAGCCAACGCAGAGGTCATACGGACCACCCTCTGGAGATGTGCGCGGCAAGTGCGTGAGCGACTCTAGACCAACGCCGCAATGGCGTGTGCCGGAATGGGGGGAACGGGAGAAAGCGGCGGGGATCGGGGCGGCGAACGGTGCCACGATCCGTGTCGTCGGAGCGGGAAGGGACTCGTCGGCGTGCTGGACAGGGTCCAGGACCGTCCAGCTTAATTGGGAGGCACTCGCACGGCTACCGAACCTTCCAAAAGCGAGCCGCAATCCGGCACGTGGTCCAGTCAGCCGAACAAGAGGGGGGCACTTCGCTGATGTCCGACGGCAAGGACCTTCTGGTACGCACATTGAGCGATATGCAGCAGCACGAGCAGGGCAATCACGGCTGGTCGGTGGTGCACGAGTCGATGGCGCTGCTGGCCGGGTCCGGCTCCGCACCGGCCGTGGACCGGCTGCTGGAGTCCGTCCGCGGCGCCCGGCCCCGGATGAGCACCTCGCACCTCATCACCCTCATCGGCATCGCCCTGCGCACCGTGGCCGCGCGGGACCCGCGGGCCGAGGCACTCTTCTCACCCGAACTCCCGCCCGCCGACCGGGCCAAGCTGCTCTCCGAGACCCTCGACTCACACCGCGACCGGATCACGGCCGTGCTCACCGGGCGCTCCAACTCCTTCACCGGAGCGCGCCGGTTCCTCATACCCCAGCTCCTCCTCGGCTCCTGGGCCGCGCACCACGGCGTCGACGGCGTACGCCTGCTGGACGTGGGCACCGGGATCGGGCTGCTGCTGCGCCAGCTGAACAACCGGGCGGTCTACGACCGGTTCGCCCCCGACCTGCGGTGGAATCCCGGCCCGCCGCCCTACCGGACGATCCCGCTGCTGGAGCGGCACGGCATAGACGCCCCGCCGCTGCCCACGCTGGACTGGGTACGGGCCTGCCACGGCCCCTCGGCGTACTACGACGAGCGGTTCTCCGAGGTGCTGTGGTCACTGGAGCAGACGGCGTCCGTCGACGGCTCCCTCCGGATCTCCGCCCTGGACATGCTCGATCTGGAGGCCCTGACGGGGTATCTCCGCGCCCACCGCATCAATGTCGTGACCTGCAATTTCGTCCTCTACCAGTACGACGAGGCCACCCGCGCCCAGGTGATCGCCGCGATCACCCGGGCCCTGGCCCCGCCCGGACTGCTGCTCGGCATGGAGCCGCGCGACGGCCTGCGCCGGATGGGGGCCAGGGTGGAGGCCCATCCCACCGGCGGCGCCGGCCCGCTCCACGTCGCGGACCTCTCCGACGCCCACGTCCTCGGCCGGGCCACGGCCGGCCCCGGGTTCACCGAGCTCACCGGCCTGGACGGCCGGGTCCGGTGAGGGGGATCGACACCACGCGGGCGGCCGCCTTCGTGGCCCGCCGCCGGGGGCCGCTGGCGGCGGCCGGGGGCGCCGTCAGCCTGCTCGTCGGGATCTACAGCGACGAGGCCCGCGCCATGCTCGCCTGGACCTGGACCCACGTGGCCGCCGGCGGAACGCTGGTGGCCGCCGGGATCGCGGCCGTGTTCTCCACGGCCTGGTGGGCCCGCGGCCGGGTGGAGCGGCGCCGGGAGCTCCAGCGGGAGGTGACCCAGCAGTCGTTCGAGATCCGAGCCGACGACTTCGACGGCGACCTCCCCTCGGACCAGGCTGTCATCGGCCGCGAACTGCGCTACCTCGAACGGCGGACCTCCTCCTCGCACCTGGTGGTCCTGCTGCACGGTCTCGGTCTGGACGCCGAGGACTTCCGCCCGTACATGAACAGGGCGCGCCAGCACACCATCGCGATCACCGCGTTCGGGCACAACGTGGCGGAGGCCCGCGACAGCCGGTACGGGCCCATCGGGCTGGCCACCCACACGGACCTGATCAGCGGCGCCATCAACAACCTGTGCCGGCAGTACCCGCACAAGAAGCTGACCCTGGTGGGGTTCTCCGTCGGCGCGGACATGCTGTTCCGGCTCGCCGCGCTGTGGACCGCGCACCCGGACCGCAAGCCGAAGGTGACCGCGGCCCTGCTGCTGGACCCCAACATCAACCACTCCACGATGATCATCACGGGCAGCATGGCGCAGATGAACCCGGAGGATCCGCTGGCCGAGCTCAAGCGGATCGCCAACGTCCCGCGCTCCCCGGTGGAGTTCCAGAACGTCTGCGAGTACCTCCACAAGATCACCGAGAAGGATCTGCACCAGGTCCAGCGCTACGCCGGCGAACTGTGGGCCGAGTGGGAGCCGGAGGGCCGCTACGACCTGTTCTTCCGGCGCTTCGACCAGCTCCAGGCCTTGTCCGGCACGGTGAAGATCTTCTTCTCCACGCACTTCGAGCGGCATTTCAACGAGGTGGTGGGGCTGGCCCGGCAGCGCGGCGTGCGCCGGGTCTTCGACCTGCGGCGGGTGGACCACTTCGAGCTGTGCCGGGAGACCTTTCTGGTCCGCGAGGTGGACGCACTCACCCGGCACCGCTGACCGGGCCTCGCCGGAAAGGAAATTGGCCGTAAACAATCGTTCGCCGGATGGGGAATTGACGGATGATCAATTGACCTGGTCGCCATGAAGGGGCCGTGATAACTTCGCGGACCGACAAGGGAACCGTGCCGACTCCTGGGGGATGGTCGGTGGAGATGAGTGTGCCGCGGCTGCCGCCGAAGAAGGTGCATCTGCGTCTGGTGCTCGTGGAGGAGCTCAGCGCGCTGGACTGCGTCCGGGATCCGGGGCAGCGGGTGCTGTTCGGGCACAGTGTCGGCGAATACCTCGAAAGACCCGTGGACATGCCGGGCAAGGACGCGCGCAACGACACGGTCGCCCTCGTGCACGCGGTCCTGCGGGAGCAGCACGACGTGGAAACCGGCCTCGACGCGCTGCTCTACGCCGTCGGGCTGCACGAGGGCAGCGACATCGCCGGGAGGGTACGGGAGCGGGTGCTGAGCGCGTGGGCGCCCGAGCCCGGTCCCCTCCTGGCCCTGCACGGGGCGTTCGAGGACAAGGACGTCAACGCCGCCCGCGCGCTGCTCGCCGGGCACGGCGGCGTCGACCGGGGCCGGCTGCACGACCGGCTGGCGTACGAACTGCGGCTGGACCTGCCGCGCGGCCTCACTCCGGCGCAGCTGTTCGACCACCTGCTGGACATGAACGCCCAGGCCGACGGGCTGCCGCCCGCCGTGGTCATGCTGGAGTCCATCGCCGCGCTCGCCCCCCGCGAGAGCGACCGGCGGCGGCTGCACGACTGGTCGGAGAGCTGGTCCGAGCGCGCCGGGGCCCGGGACGCGCTGCTGCTGCGGCGCGGCCGGATCCAGGCGGCGGGCGCGCCGGCCGGGGACCACTCCCCCCGCTGTCTGATCGTCATGGTGGATCCCGCCGTCGACGGCTCGCCCGACGTCTTCGTCCGGCACTGGGTCAACCGGACCGCCGGTTTCTGGGCTCCCGTGTCGGGGAACATGGAGCGGGCCACCCTGGAGACGCTGGGCGCCGCCGTCGAGCGGGCGATCCGCCACGGCGAGGAGTCGTGGGCCGAGGCGGACAGCTCCGGCGAGGACCCGAGCCCGATCCACGTCGAGTTCGTCCTGCCGTACACGATGCTCAACCACGACGTGGCCGGCCTCGGCAAGAGCGCGGACGACTCCGATCCGGTCCCCATCGGGCTGCGCTACTACGTCCACCTGCGCAGCCTGGAGCGGATGCGCACCCGCGACCCGGCGCAGCTGCGTCGCTGGCGGCTGCGCTGGCAGACGCTCAAGTCGGCCTCCGCCGCCCGGCCGCACGCCTGGTCGGGCTCCGACCCGGAGACCGGGCTGCGGCTCTGGCGCAACCAGCTGGTCGCGGACCAGCAGCTGACCGCCGTGACGCTCGGCGCGCCCGCCCTGGAGGGGCAGGCGCTGGAGCCCCTGAAGGCGGCGATCGCCGAGGGCATCGGGGTGGCGCTCTGGGACCGCAGGGAACCCTCGGAGCAGCGCCTCGGCGTGCCGCTGAACATGCTGATCGGCTACCCCACAGCCCAGCTGCCCGTCACCATCCACCGGCTGAGGATGAGGGCCGAAGTCGAGGCCGATGGGGTTCAACTGCCGGGCAGGCACGTCGCGTTCTTCTACGATGACCCCTTCAGGCTCATCGACTGCGAGGAGGTACCGGCATGACCGAGTACGAGCAGGAGCAGGCTGCCCCCGCGGTCGAGTCAGCAGGATCCGACGGCACCGCCTGGCGCGTCTTCCACGCCACGGGCGCCGCCCCGGCGGGCGCACCGCCGGCCATCCCGGCCGCGCCGCCGTGGCGCGAGTTCGCGGGGCAGCCGCTGCAGCCCGCTCCCGTCGACGACGACCGGGCGGTCGAACGCCGCCTGGGCGCCGACGACCCCCGGCCCAGCCTGCGGGACGACGAGATCGACACCGTCAACGCCGCGCTGCTGCTGCGCCGCCCGCTGCTGGTCACCGGGCCGCCCGGGGTGGGGAAGTCCACCCTGGCCTATCTGGTCGCCCGCGAGCTGGGGCTCGGTCGCGTCCTCCAGTGGAGCATCGTCAGCCGTACGACCCTGCGCGAAGGGCTGTACGAGTACGACTCCATCGGCCGCGCCCAGGCCATCGCCACCTGGCGGGCCGGAGCCGCCGGCCCCGGTCCCGGCGCCGCCGCGGACCCGGCCGCCGACCCGGCCGGACCGGAACAGGCCCCGCAGCTGGGGGACTTCATCACCCTCGGCCCCGTCGGCACGGCGCTGCTCGCCTACGAGCGCCCCCGCGTGCTGCTGATCGACGAGCTCGACAAGAGCGACATCGACCTGCCGAACGACCTCCTGCACGCCCTGGAGAACGGCAGCTACGAGGTGCCCGAGCTGGTGCGCAGCGCGCTGTCGGCCGTCAGCGTCTTCACGGACGACCCCGGCGGGCGCGCCGAGGTCGTCGGCGGCCGCGTCGAATGCCGCGAGTTCCCGCTCGTGGTGATCACCAGCAACGGCGAACGGGAGTTTCCGGCCGCGTTCCGGCGCCGCTGTCTGCCGCTGGAGATGCGCCCGCCCGGCCGGGAGCAGCTCATCGCCATCGTGCTCAGCCATCTGCGGCGCAGGCCCGAAGGGGTGGAAGCGCTCGTCGACGAGTTCGAGAAGCGGGTCCGCGAGGGGGGCACGCAGTCCGTCGACCAGTTGCTGAATGCGGTGCATTTGACCACAGCGGGTGGTTTTCAGGCGGACGCCCACGGGCGTAAGCTCATGGAACTGCTGCTGCGCGACCTCGCGAAAGGCCGCTGATGGACGGCACTCCCAGGGAGCGCGCACCCGACGCCCGAGCGGTGGCGGACGGTCCCTCCGCCGACCGTCCTTTCGCCGACCGCCTCCCGGCCGGCCGTCTCCCGGCCGACCGCCTCTCCGACGACCGCCCTTTCGCCGGGCTCCCCGCAGCCGACCGCCCTTTCGCCGACTTCCCTCCCGCCGACGGGCCGCGCTGGCAGGAGATCGCCGACGCCGTGTGGCTCGCGGCCGCCCGGGCGGCGGCCGCGCCACCCCCGGTAGCGGCCCCGGCGGAACCGACCGACGCGGAGTCCGCCGTACCGGAGCAGCAGCGTGCCGGTGACGAGGCGGACCCGCCGCCGCAGGCTCCGGCCACGCCGCCCGCCGACGGGACCGGCGCCGAGGCGGCCGCCGACGACCCATCACGGACGACGCCGTCCGGCGCGGGCGACGAGTCCGGCTTCCCCGTCATGCCCCCGTCCGACGCGGCCGCAGACACCGCCGACGACAGCTCCCCGGCCCCGGCCGCCGAGGGCGCGGGCGACGTCGTCGTCCCCGTCGGGCGGCGCCGCGTACGGCGGCCGCCACCGCTGCGGCTCGCCAAGGCACTGCACCGGCTGAGCCGCAGCGTCCCCGCCCGCGCCCGCCGGGAACTGGACGAGGAACGCACCGCCCGGCACGGCATCGCCGACGACCTCTGGATCCCCTACCTGCGGCCCGCCGCCGAGAAGGCCTTCGACCTCGTCCTGTTCGTCGACTCCTCGCCCACCATGCGGATCTGGGAGGACCGGGTCGCCGCGATCGCAGTGGAGGCCGCCCGCAGCGGTGCCTTCCGCGACGTACGCACGGTCCGGCTGGAGTTACCCCGCCACGGCACGGCGCGGCTGCGCTGGACCGGGGGCCGCACCGGCGACCCCGCGGAGGTGATCGACGCCCGGGGCACCCGCGTCCACCTCCTCGTCACCGACGCGCTCGCGCACGGCTGGGCCGGCCCCGCAGCGGACGAGCTGCTGACCCGGCTCGCGCGCAACGGCCCCACCGCCCTGGTGCACCTGCTGCCCACCTACCTGTGGCACCGCTCCTCGGCCCCGCCGTACCGGGCCGAGCTGGAGTCGGGCGGCTTCGGCGCGCCCAACACCCGCATCGGGCACCGCCCGCCGCAGGACGAGCCCTGGGCGGAGCCGCCCCTCAAGCCGGGAGCGGGTCCGGTCGTCCCCGTTCCGGTACTGAGCCTGAAGCCCGAGTCGTTCGCCGCCTGGGCCGATCTGGTGACGGGCGAGCACGGCCTGCGCCGGACCCTGCCGTTCCTCCTCGCGGGCACCCTGGCCGAGGGCACACCGGCCCCCGGGCTGCGGACGCCCCGTATGACCGGGCCCGGCTCCGCCGACGCGGCCGTACGCAGGTTCTTCTCCCTGGCCACCCCGACCGCGCGCCGGCTGACCACCCATCTGGCCGCCGTCCCCTTCGAGTTCGAGCTGATCGAGGAGCTGCGCGGCCGGGCGCTGCCCGAGGCGGACCAGGGGCACGTGGCCGAGCTCCTGATGGGCGGGCTCATCGACTGGGGCACCCCGGACGGCGACCGCGCGCCCGACTTCGCCGAGGGCATCCGCGAGGCACTGCTCGCCACCGGCACGCGCAGTCAGCTCGCCCGGACGGTGAACCTCTTCGCGGAGCTGCCCAGCGCGCGCGACCGGGGCGTACGGCTGCGCGCGGCGCTCCGGGACCCCGAGGGCGCCGCGCTGCCGGAGACGACCGCGGCCAACCAGCCCTGGGTGCGCGTCGAACTGGCCGTGCTGAAGGCGCTCGCGGGCCCGTACGCCCACCGGGCCGCCCGGATGGGCCGCACGCTCGTCGGCGCCGCCGGGGGCGCGTTCCCGGAGCAGAGCCTCCTGCCCCTCAACGCCGGCGGCGCCCCGGCCGTCACCACACCAGGTGGCTCCGAGGCGGGTGAGGAGCAGGAGGCGGCGAAGCGGGGCATGACTCCTGCGGGGACTCCGCAGGCCTGGCCCCTCCCGAACGACGTGAACGACGTGAACGACACGAGCGACGCGAACGACGACGAACCGCCTGGAGATCGTGTGCCGACGACCACCGACAACCCCTCCGACCCGAAGGCTGATCCGCCCATGGAGCCGAAAGCTTCCCCGACCACCCTCTTCGTCCGTACCGGCCAGCCGAGGGTGATGGGGAACGTCCCGCCGAAGAACCCCAATTTCACCGGCCGGGAGAGTCTGCTCGCGGCGGTCGAGGAACAACTGCGTTCGGACGAGACCGCGGCGGTGCTCCCGCACGCCCTGCACGGCATGGGCGGCGTCGGCAAGTCCCAGCTGGCCATCGAGTACATCTACCGGCACAGCCACGAGTACAACGTCATCTGGTGGATCCCCGCCGAGCGCGAGAACCTCGTCCTCGGCGCCCTCGTCGACCTCGCCCGCGCCCTGAACCTGGACGTCGGCCCGCAGGCCAACACGGCGGTCCCCGCGGTCCGCGAGGCGCTGCGCACCGGGCAGCCGCACGGCAACTGGCTGCTGGTCTTCGACAACGCGGAGGACATCGAGACCGTCCGCCGCTACTTCCCCACCGGCGGCCCCGGGAAGATCATCGTCACCTCCCGCAACCGCGACTGGGAGCGCGTCGCCGCGCCGCTGACCGTCAACGTCTTCGAGCGCGAGGAGAGCATCGCGCTGCTCCAGCGCCGGGCCAGAGGCCTGAGCACCGAGGACGCCGACCGGCTGGCCGAGGCCCTCGGCGACCTGCCGCTCGCGATCGAGCAGGGCGGCGCCTGGCACGCCGCGACCGGCATGCCCGTCAGCGAGTACCTCCAGCTGCTGGCCGAGCGCAGGCCGGGCATCCTGGAGCTCGACCCGGCCCCGGACTACCCGGTCTCCGTCGCCGCCGCCTGGAACATCTCCCTGGACCAGCTCGCCGAGCGCAATCCCGCCGCCCGGCAACTGCTGGAGATCTGCGCCTGCATGGCCCCGGAGCCCATTCCGCTGAACATCCTGCGCAGCAGCCGCAACGTGGACATCACCCCGGAGCTCGACCCCGTGCTGCGCGACCCGGTGCTGCTCGCCCGGGCCACCCGCGACCTCAGCAAGCTGTCGCTGATCAGGCTCGACCACAAGACCGGCACCCTGCACATCCACCGTCTGATGCAGGCCGTGCTCGCGGCCGCTCTGGACGAGGACCAGGCCAGGCAGATGCGCCGGGCCGCCCACGTCCTGCTGGCCGCCGCCAAGCCCGGCGCGCCGGCCGCGCCCGACCAGTGGGCCGCCTACCAGGCGCTGCTGCCGCACGTCATGAGCAGCGGGGTCATCCGTACGTCCGACCCGTGGGGTCGCGAGCTCATCGTCTCGGTCGTACTGTTCCTCTACTACTGGGGCGCGCACACCGCGGGCGCCGAGATGGCCCAGGAGGCCTGGACCGCCTGGAAGGCCGAGTCGGGCGAGGAAGACCCCCAGGTCCTGCGGATCGGCAAGCACCTGGCCTTCCTGCTGCTCCAGACGGGCGAGGTCGCCAAGGCCCTGGAGCTGAACCGGACGGTCCTCGACATCTCCCGGCGGGAGGGCGTCTCGGAAGAGGAGCTCATCGGCTCCATGACGCAGATGGCGGGCGCCCTGCGCTACAAGGGCGACTTCCTCGCGGCCCGCGACCTGGACGAGGAGGCCGACGGCCGGGCCCGCGACCTGTTCGGGCCCGAGGATCCGGCGACCCTGCTGGCCGCCCACGGCTACGGCGTGACCCTGCGGGCGTGCGGCGAGTTCGAGACGGCGCGCGCGCTGGACGAGGAGACGGTCCGGCAGTGGGACACCCTGTACGGGCCGAGCAACGGGCTCACGCTCAACACGCTGAACGGCCTCGCCATCGACATCCGCGAGTCCGGCGACTACCCGGCCGCCCGGGCCCTGCAGGAGGAGACGTACCGGGTCTACCGCACGGTCTTCGGCGAGGACAACGCGGCCACGGTCCGCGCCGCACGCAACCTCGCCGTGTGCCGGCGCCGGGACGCCGCGCTGCGGGAGGCGTCCGAACTCACCGAGCAGACCCTTGAGCGGTTCACCCTGCGGTACGGAGCCGAGTACCCGGACACCCTCGCCTGCGCGGTCAACGCGACCGTCGACCGGCGGCTGCGCGGGGACTTCGCCGCCTCCCGCGAGCTGGGCGAGCGCACCCTGCGGCACTACCGCTCGATGCTGGGCGCCCAGCACGCGTACACGCTGGTGACGATGACCAACCTGGCGGCCACCGTGCGCGCCATCGGCGACATCGACGAGGCCGAGGCCATCGACCTGGAGGCGACGGAGGCCTTCCAGGACGTGCTCGGGGACATGCACCCCTTCACGCTGACCGCCACGCTGGGCCTGGCGAACAACCACTACGCCCGGCTGGACTTCGACGCGGCCCGGAGCATCGACGACGACATCCTTCCGAAGCTGGTCCGCAGCTGCGGTTCCGACCACCCGCTGACGCTGTCGTGCCGCGCGAACCTGGCGCTCGACCTGCGCGGGCTCGGCCGGATCCAGGAGGCCGACCAGCTCAACTCGGAGGCGGTGCAGGGCTTCTCGCGGGTCCTCGGACCCGACCACCCGTGGTTGGTGGCGGCCCGGCTGCACCAGCGGATCGAGTGCGACATCGCTCCGATGCCGCTGTAGCCGTTCCCCACCGACCGCCGCGGGCCCGGGTACGCCCCGGGCCCGCGGTGTACGGGGACTACGTCGCGTCGCCCATCGGCCGGGCCTGTGCGGCGGCTTCCGCGGGCGGCCGGGTGCCCTGCGGGGTCGCGGCGGTGCGCTCCTCCCGCTCGCGCAGGCGGCGTACGGCGACCAGCAGGGGCTGGGTGATCACCGTCGTCGCCAGGGCCATCAGGACGAGCGCCGTGTAGAGCCGGCCGCTCACCAGCCCCGCCTGGAGCCCGACGTTGAGGGCGATCAGCTCGGTCAGACCGCGGGTGTTCAGCAGGACGCCGACGGTCCGCGCGTCGTGCCGGTCCAGCCCCGACAGCCGGGCCGCGACGGTCCCGCTGACCACCTTTATCGCGACGGCGAGCACGGTCACCAGCAGCATCGCGACGACCCCGTCGGAGTCGAGCGCGCCGATCTCGACGCTCTTGCCGGAGACCACGAAGAAGAACGGCAGCAGGAGCAGGCCGATGTCGTGCAGCGGCCGGACCAGATCCGGGTCCAGGGTGCCGCCCCGCTCCCGGGGCGTGACCACGCCGGCGAGCAGCGCGCCGAAGATGACGTGCAGTCCCAGGGCGTTGGTCACCCACGCCGACGCGAAGGCGAAGCCCACCAGGACGGCCAGCCGCAGGGACGGATCGACCTGCGCGCGCCACAGCAGGCGGCGCAGGACCGGCCGGGCGCCGAACAGCATCACCGCCATGAAGACGAGCAGGATCAGCAGGCGCACCAGCCAGCTGAGCCCGCCGTGCCCGTCGGATTGCAGCAGGGTGCCGATCAGTACCGTCCAGCCCATCACGTCGATGAGCCCGGCGGCGGAGACGGCGACGATCCCGGGGACGGTCCCGGCGAGGCCCTTCTCCCGGACGATGGCGGTGAGCACCGGGACCGCCGTGATGGAGAGCGCGACGCCGAGGAAGAGCACCGAGGAGCCCGTCATCCGTTCGGGCGCGCCCAGTTCGGCCAGTTGGTCGTGGAAGAGCACCGCCGCGCCGCAGCCGGCCGCCATGGGCAGCAGGAAGCCGGCGAGGGAGACGGCCACGACCGAGCGGGCGCGCCCTTGGAGCACCCGTAGATCGAGTTCGTAGCCGACGGCGAAGAGGAAGAGGACGAGGGCGATCTGGGCCAGCCCGGTCAGGACGGGGGCGAGGGCCGGGGGGAACAGCGTGCGGGACAGCTGCGGGGAGATCTCCGCGAGCATGGTCGGCCCGAGCGCGATGCCCGCGATGAGCTGACCGATGATCGTCGGCTGGCCCAGGCGGCGGGAGAGCCAGCCCGCCGTGTGGGCGATGATCAAGATGAGCGCGGTGGCACCGACGAGATGAGTGATCATCGCATCAGAACTCATGCGGTCCCCCTGTGGAGTCCGGTGCCGGGGCCGGCTGCCACGGCAGTGCACGACCAAGCGCCAGAGCGGTTGCGCACCCGGGTCAGGGGCACTTTTTCAGCATACTGCGAAGTTGACGGGGTGCCATGTGCCACGATCACGGCACGGTGACTCGGGGGCGAGGGGCGAGGGCGGGGCACATGACCACGGCACTGTTCATTCACGGAACGGGCGTACGGGAGCCCGGATTCTCCGGTCTGTACGAGCGTTTCACCGACGGACTGGGGGAGTTCGCCCCCGATGTCCGGGTGGCGCCGTACTACTGGGGCGGGGAACTCGGCGCGCGCCTGGGCGCCGGCGGCCTCTCCCTCCCGTACACCGGCGGCAGGAGCCGCGGCGGTCTCGGAGAGGAGGCGGACGCGGCCGACGGGACGGAGCTCTGGGCCGACCTCTACCGCGACCCGCTGGCGGAACTCGCGGCGGCCGCGGGCGGCTTCGGCTCCGGCGGTCCGGCTTACGGCGGTCCGGCTTACGGCGTCGGCCACGGCGGCGAGCTGCCCCCCGGGGCCCCGCTG
Organism: Streptomyces sp. NBC_01551; assembly: GCF_026339935.1. NCBI lineage: Bacteria > Bacillati > Actinomycetota > Actinomycetes > Kitasatosporales > Streptomycetaceae > Streptomyces > Streptomyces sp. NBC_01551. The sequence continues at coordinate 5,411,287 of NZ_JAPEPX010000001.1, read as the reverse complement.
CCCGCGGAACGCCCGCGCGCGCTGCTCGCCGCCCTCGACGGACACGTCGGCGACATCGCCCGCGCCACCGGCCTCCCGGCGCCCTCCCTCACGGCCGCCGTCGCCGCGCTCTCCGGCAGCCCGGTACTGGCCGGCGCCGCCACGGCCGTGCCCGACGACGAGGAGCTCGCCCGGCTGTTGGCCCGCGCCCTCGTCGCCGCCGTCCTGCGCGCCCTGCTCGACGCGGACGCCCCGGTCATCCCGGACGGCGCCGCCCGGGACGCGGCCGCGGCCGCACTCGCCGAGCGGATGGGCGCCCGCCCCGAGGGCTCGGAGCGCGGCATCAAGGCCGTGCTGGCCCGTCCGGTGCTGCGGATCGCCTCCCACCAGGTGGTCCGCCGCAGGCGGGCGCTGACCGAGGCCGCCCACCCGGCCGCCGCCGACATCATGCTGTACCTGGCCCACGGCGAACCCCTGCGCCAACGCCTGCGCGAGGTGGTCGACGAGCTCGAACCGCCCGTCGTCGTCATCGGCCACAGCCTCGGCGGGATCATCGCCCTGGACACCCTGATCACCTCGCCGCTGCCGCGGGTCGCGCTGCTGGTCACGGTGGGCTCGCAGGGGCCGTTCCTGTACGAGAGCGGCGCGCTGCCCGGTCTCGTCCACCCCGAGCCGCTGCCGGACCACCTGCCCGACTGGCTGAACGTGTACGACCGCCGGGATCTGCTCGGGTACGTCGGCGCCCCGCTGTTCCCCGGCCGGGTCACGGACGTGGAGGTCGACAACCGGCAGCCGTTCCCGGCCGCGCACAGCGCCTACTGGACCAACCCCGCCGTCTACCAAGCCATCGCCGCGCGGCTGCCGTGACCTCAGCGACCACTCCCCCGTCCTCGCCACCGTCGCCGTCGCCGTCGCCGCAGCGGACCTTCGCGCTCATCGTGGGCATCGAGCGCTACGCCGCGGGGCCCGCCTGGGACCTGCCCGGCCCGGTGAACGACGCGCTGCGCTTCCGAGCCTGGCTGCTGCGCGGCGGCGTACCGGAGCAGAACATCCTGCTCTGCCTCGACCCGCTGGCCGACCCCGGCGTCGCCCACCGCCCGGCCGACCACGCCACCTTGCGCGGCCTGCTCCTGTCCCGGCTCCCCGCCCTGGACGGCGAGCTGCTGTGGGTGTGGTGGGGCGGCCACGGGGTGCTCGACCAGACGGAGCGGCTCCGGCTGTTCTGCGCGGACGCCGCCGCCGCCGACAAACGCAACCTCGACCTGGAGTCGATGCGCACCACCCTCGCGAGCGACATGCTGCCCGGCTTCGGCCGCCAGGTCTGGATCGTCGACGCCTGCCAGACCTTCGAGGAGGAGTACGGCTTCCGCACCAGCCTGCCCGCCGAGCAGCTCCCCACGGGCCGGCGCCTGCGTACGCACCACCAGACGCTGCTGCTGGCCGCGACCCGGGGCCAGCGGGCCGCCAACGACCCTGGGCGCGGTACGGGGCTGTTCTCCGAGAGCGTCCTCGACGTCCTGGAGGCGTCGCCACCCGGGCAGCCGTCATCCGATCCGGAGGCCCTGTTCCGGGAGGTCCGGGAGAGGGTGGAGCGGCTGCGGGCCGGGCGCCGCACCGAGCAGGAGCCGGAGCTGCGCCTCTACACACCGGAGCGGACGGAGCACATCCCGCCATCGCCCGGAGGCGGGAGCCCGTCCCGGCCGGCCCTGCCGCATCTGGTCGACACATTGCTCACGTACCCGATGATGTCCGACCCCGCCGAACGCCAGCTGTGCGTCTCGTCGCTGCCCACTCCCCGCGTCGCACGGATCCCCCGGCACCCCAAGGCCCGTGCCGACGTCATCGCCGTCATCAAGACCCTCGCCGAGCAGCCGAGCGAGGTCTGGCTGCTCTACGACGCGGTCACCCTGCTGGACGACGACGCGGGGCGCGCGCGGGAGCTTGAGGCGGCCCTCGGGGCGTACGCCGGTGCGCGGCCGCAGACCGCCGGGTAGTCGACTGGCTTGATCACATGGGCTTTCACAGAGCGCTCCCGTTCGTCATCATGTAAGGACTCCGGCATCGCGAGCGACACAGCTGAAAAGGGCGCGTGAACGGGGCACTTGAAGGGGGAATCACGTTGCACGAGCCGGCCGACGCCGACCGTCCCGGGTGTTCGGACCGCCCGGGTCACATCGAATCCGATCTGGTGGACCTGACGGGAGTGAGCCTCGCCGCCATGCGCGGCATACCCTCGCCACTGCGCAATGAGCGGCTGCTGACCCTGGCGCGGCGCCCCCGCAGCAACGCCCTGGGCGGCGGGAATCCGCCGGAATTCCATCAGGGCGAGTAGATGGCCTCTCCTGCGCAGGACGACGGCCGATTACGCATGCCCAGCCGCCTGTTCGACGAGCTCGCCTCGGGGGGCGGCTCGCCGGAGGCGGTCGGATTCCTGGTACGGGTGGAACGCACGCGCCGCATGATGCTGCTGGGCGAGCTGCTGGACCGGCTCGACGAGCTCCCGGACGCGCTGGGCCCGACGGGCGGGCCGGGTTCCGCCGGCGAGGCGTGGCGGCTGATCGCGGAGGCGGCCCAGGTGCGGCCCGAGGCCGCCGAGGCGCTGCTGATGAGCCCTCAGGTGGGGTGCTGGCTGGCGCACATGCTGCGGCGCCTGCACGGCACGGCGGACGGCCCGCCGCTGTGGGCGGACGCCGGGCACCTCTTCTCGATCGGCCTCGTCGCACGGATCGGGGCCGGGCTGGACGCCGATGTCGTCGTGCCCGTACGGGACGGCGCCCTGGCGCTGCCCACACTGGGGCTGGCTCGGATCGCCGGGCCGGCAAGGCCCGGCTTCGCTACCGCGAGGGCCCGGCTGCGGGGCGGTGAACTCCGCCTGAGCGCCACCGGGTCCGCCGAGGGCGTGGTCGTCCGCCCACTGGACGGGATACCGAACGGCCACTGGACGCCGGCGCGCACCTTCGCCGGTACGTCGACCTGGCTGGACGACCTCGATCCGTACCGCGACCTCGACGAACCGGTCGCCCCGGGGCCCCTGCCGGGCGCGGAGGCGGCGTACTGGCAGCGCCTGTTCACCGAGGCGACCGCCGTCCTGAGCCACCCGACGGCCGCCGGACCCGGACGGCTGCGCGTCGGGGAGGTGCGCCGGATCGTCCCCTGGGCGGGGCGGCCGGGGAGAGCCGCCAGGCCGCCGGACCCGGCCCCCGAGGCCGCGTCCCCGCTGAGCGCGACCACCGCGGACGCGTTCGGGTCGATGGTGATCTCCCGCCCCGCCGACGGACTGGCGCTGGCCGAGGCGATGGTGCACGAGTTCCAGCACAGCAAGCTCGGCGCCCTGCTCCACCTGTTCCCGCTCCTCGACGACGACGGCGCCGAGATCCATTACGCCCCCTGGCGCTCCGACCCGCGCCATGCCGCCGGGCTGCTGCAAGGCGCGTACGCCTTCACCGGCGTGACCGGTTTCTGGCGCGACCGGATGGCCGACACGACGGCGGACCCCGACGTCGCGGCCTTCCAGTTCGCCCTGCGCCGCCTCCAGACCCGGCTCGTCGTCCGCACCCTGCTGACGCGGGCGCGCCCCACCGGCCCGGGCACCCGTCTGCTGCACGGCCTGGCGGACACCCTGGACGCCTGGCTGCGCGAACCCGTCGCCCCCGGCACCGCAGCGCGGGCGCGGGCCGCCGCCCTGAGCCACCAGGTCGAGTGGCGGCTGCGCCACCTGCGCTGCGGGGACGCCGAGCGCATCGCCCTGGCCTCCGCCTTCCGGGCGGGCGCCGCGCCCGCGCCACCGTCCGCGCGGCAGCCCGTACTCGACCCCGACCGCGCCGGCGACTGGACCGATCCGCGCGGCCACCTCTACGCCGCCCCGCCGCGTCGGCCCGCCACGGCCGACGGCCATCTCGCCGCCGGGGACCCGCACACGGCGCGCCGCCTCTACGCGCAGAGCCTGCGCGACTCCCCGTCCGATCCGCACGCCCTCAGCGGCTGGCTCCTCGCGACGGCCGGTATCTCCCCCGGCCACCGCGCCCTGCTCCGCCGCCCCGAACGCCTGCGGGCCCTCGACCCGGGCACGCCGGAGGAACTGCAGCGCGCCGCCGACTGGTTGCTGCGGCGCCCGTAGCCCGCGACGTCGTGGCCCGTGATGTGGCGGCTCGCGCACCCCGTCGATCGTTCCACCGGTTTGGCCCGGGGCGGTGATCCTCAATACGATCCGGCGATGATCACAAGAAGATGGTTGGCTGCCGGGGCGGGCGGCCTGCTGGCCGTGCTGGCCGTCGGGCTGTTCCCGGCGAACGCCGCCGCCGGGGAGCCCTCGGCGAAGGAATCCCCCAAGGTCGAACTGGTACTGGACGTCAGCGGGTCGATGCGGGCGACCGACATCGACGGCAAGTCCCGGATGGCGGCGGCGAAGCAGGCCTTCAACGAGGTGCTGGACGCCGTACCCGAAGAGGTGCAGCTGGGCATACGGACCCTCGGGGCCGACTATCCCGGTGACGACCGGCAGACCGGCTGCAAGGACACCAAGCAGCTGTACCCGGTCGGCCGGCTCGACCGGACCGAGGCGAAGACGGCGGTGGCGACCCTCGCCCCCACCGGCTGGACGCCCATCGGCCCGGCCCTGCTGGGGGCCGCCGAGGACCTGAAGGGCGGCGACGCCACCCGGCGGATCGTGCTCATCACCGACGGCGAGGACACCTGCGCCCCGCTCGACCCGTGCGAGGTGGCCCGGGACATCGCGGCCAAGGGGATCCACCTGGTCATCGACACGCTCGGGCTCGTCCCGGACGCCAAGACGCGCAACCAGCTGCTCTGCATCGCCGAGGCCACCGGCGGTACGTACACCTCGGTGCAGCACACCGACGAACTGTCGGGCCGCGTCAAACAGTTGGTGGACCGGGCCGCGACCCCGGTGGTGAAGCCCGTCGCCACGGAGGGCGCCAAGAGCTGCGAGGGCGCCCCGAAGCTGGGCGCCGGCCTCTACACCGACCGCGAGACCTTCGGCGAGCACCGCTGGTACCGGGTGGAGGTCCTGCCCGGCCAGGAGCTGCGCGCCTCGGTGAGCATCGCGGCCGACCGCGCCGTCAACAACGACTACGGCGTCATGCTGCGCGCGACGACCGCGCACGGGCGGGAGATCGTCCGGGGCTCGGAGGCGGGCGACGGACGGACCGACGCGATCTCGACCGGGCTGCGCTACCCGAAGGCGGAGATCGACGACGCGGACGGCGACGGGGACGGGAAGCCGGCCGCGGAGACCGTCTGCATCCAGGTCAGCAACTCCTTCTCGGCCGGACCCTCGGTCAAGACCGCCCCGGGCCTGCCCGTCGAGCTGACCATCGACCTGGTCGACGCGCCGGACGAGGCCTCCGACGTGGCCGCCTTCGGCCTCGGCCGCGGCTGGTGGCTGCTGGCCGTCCTCGTGCTCACCGGCTTCCTCGCGGGTCTGGTGTGGGGCTGGGTCTCGCGCTGGCGTATCTCGGTCTGGAGGACCAACTGATGCGTACCGTACGCACACTGACCGCCGCCGTCGCACTGGCCGGCGCCGCCCTGTTCGCCGGGGCGGGCGCGGCCGGAGCGGCGAGCCCGTCGCCGAGTCCGAGCGCGAGCGGCAAGGGGGGCGCGCCGACCGAGGCCGGCACCACCTTCCGTACCGCCACCGCGCTCCAGCCGGGCCAGCAGGGCACGGCCGAGGCCTCCACCGGTGACTACCTGTACTGGGTGCTGCCGCTGGACGCGGGCCAGCGGGCCACCGTCAAGGCGACGGTGAAGCTGCCCGAGTCGGCCTCCCGGCACGGCGCCTCGACCTGGCAGCTCGACGTGTACGACGGGCTGCGCCGCCGACAGGCCTGCACGTACGGCGCCCAGAGCGGCGCCGCGGCGAAGGATGCCGCGTCGGTCGAGCTGTCCTGCACCCTGCGGACGGTCCGGGCCGGGGCGGAGCCCTGGGCCAACGACCCGCTTCCGGGGAGCTACTACGTACGGCTGACCGTGACCGGCGTGGCGCAGGAGGACCTCGGTCTGCCGGTGCGCGCCGAGGTGCGGGCGGACGTCAAGGAGTTCGGCGGCGCCGTCGCGGTGGACGGGGCGCTCGCCGCGCCGCTGACCGCGCCGAAGCCGGCCGTCGCCGCCGAGCCGGAGGGCGGCTGGTCCGGCGGCTGGTGGTCCGACCGGTGGATCTGGACGGCGGCCGGGGGGCTGCTCGCGGCCCTGGCCGGCATCGGCGGCTACGCGCTGACGCGTGGCACGGGCCGCCCGTCGCGGGTGCCCGGCGCCTGACCGGCGGGACGAGAGGGAGGAGCGGTCACGGTGCCCGGCACCGCGACCGCTCCTTTTTCACATGAGGCGTCAGGCCGTCAGCAGGCGGTCCCGCAGCCGGGCGACCGTATCGGCGGTGATGCCGACGCGGTCCGTGAGGTAGCCGGCCGGGGAGCCGTAGCTCGTCGTCAGGTCGGCCAGGACGAGGGAGAGCAGGACCGCCGGGGCGCGCCCGTACGAGGGCCAGCGCAGGGTGCGGCCCGGGTTCGCCGCGTGCCAGTCGGCGGTGAGGCGGGCGGTGGCCAGCTCGGTGAGGGCGAAGTCGGCGAGGATCTCCTCCTCCCGCACCTCCAGCAGGGTCAGCACGAGGGCGGCGATGAGGCCGGTGCGGTCCTTGCCCGAGGTGCAGTGGAACACGGCCGGGCCGGGGCCGGTGGCGATCAGTTCGATGGCCTGGCGGATCTCCTGGACGCCGTCCTCGGCGACCTCGGCGAACCGGTCGGCGAGGTAGCGCCAGGGGTCGATGCCGGGGTCTATCTCGGCCTGGTCGTAGGGCCGGTGCTCGATGCTGAGGTTGGCGTACGTGAACCGGTCGGCCTCCGGGATCCGGCCCTTGGCCTCGATCTCCCAGGGGTAGCGCAGGTCGATGACGGTACGGATGTCCAGCGCGAGGAAGCGCTCCCAGTCGGCGCCGCTCAACTTGCCCAGGGAGTCGGCCCGGTAGAGCGCCCCCCAGGCGACGGTGCGCCCGTCGGCGGTGCGGTAGCCGCCCAGGTCGCGGAAGTTGTGGAGGCGTTCGAACTCGATGTGGCGGCGGCTGGTCATGCCGGTGTCTCCCGATCGGTGGAGGGGTGCTTCTCGTGTTCACGATCATGCACCAACCCCCGCCCGACCGGGAGTTCAGCGTTTGCGGGCCACCGTGAGACCGTCCGCGACCGGCAGCATCACGGACTCGACCCGGTCGTCGGCGCGGACGTGGGCGTTGAACTCCCGGATGGCGCGGGCGTTGCCGGTCGCGTCCTCGCGGACGGCCTCGCCCCCGTACAGCACGTTGTCGGCGAGGAGCAGCCCGCCGGGGCGGACGCGCGGCACGAGCTGGTCCCAGTAGTCCCGGTAGCCGGGCTTGTCGGCGTCCAGGAAGACCAGGTCGATCACCGGCTCGGGCGGCAGCGCGCGGAGGGTTTCCAGGGCGGGTGCGATCCGCAGCTCGATCCGGTCGGCGACCTTGGCCTCCTTCCACGCCTCCTGCGCGATCGCGGTCCACTCCTCGGAGACGTCGCAGGTCAGGACCTGGCCACCGGGGACGAGGCCGTTGGCCAGGGCGAGCGTGGAGTAACCGGTGAAGGTGCCGACCTCGACGATCCGGCGGGCGCCGAGGAGCCGGGCCAGCAGGGTCAGGAACACACCCTGCTCGTGCGGGATCTGCATCTCGGCCGAGCCCCCGAGTTCACGGGTGCGGGCGATCAGGCCGCGCTGCACGGGGCTCGGGGGTTCCGCCTGGGCGACCAGGTACGCGTACACCTCGGGGGTGATCGGCACGGTCTTCACGCGATCTTCGGTCCGGCTCATTCCTGCCGGTCTCCCTTCGGGGTGGGGGTTTCCTCGCACAGGGCCACCGCCACCGCCGCGAGGCGGGCAAGCGGTTCCCGGCCGAAGCGTTCGGGGCAGCCGGGCGGGAGCGGGCCGGGGCCGTCGGCGCACCGGGCCAGCAGGTCGGCCAGCCCGGCCGGGGGCACGGGGTGCCGCTCGGCCGGGAGGTCCGGTTCGGGGCGGCGGACCACGGCCACCCGCACCCGCACGTGGTCCTTCACGGCCCGCAGCAGCGGGTCGAGGGCGGGGGCGGCGGGATGGCTCGCGAGGGCGGCGCGCAGGGCCCCGGGGACGGGCTCGCCGAAGGCGGGGCCGGAGCGCAGGAGGAGCGCGGAGGACACGTCGTAGAGGGCGGCGGCCCGGGCGGCCAACGGGCCGGTCTCCGCCTCGGGGGCGGCGGCGAGCGCGTACAGCGCCCGGGCGAGCGACTGCCAGACGGCGGTCGCGGCGTCGTGCCGGTCCCGGTGCCGGGCGGGCGGGAGGGCGGATTCGAGGAGCATCTCTGAAGTCCTGCGGTTCGGTAGCCGACAATCGGGCCGCGGCCCCCCGGCCCTTCCGCGGACTCAACGACGCCACCGCCTGCGGGGAAACGGTCCGCCGCCCCCGGAACGGGCGAGGAGGGGCCGGGCCCGGGCCGGGCCGAGCGAGCGCCCCGGTGGGGGGCGCACGGTCCGGCGGCGGTGCCCGGGAGGGCGGGGGCGGGGCCGCAGGCGGCCGGGCGGGTGAACGGCGGCGGCCCGATCGGCGCACCCGGGCGCCGCATTGAGTGATTGTCAGATCACCGTATGTAAGGTCGCCGTGCCCCCGACTCCCGCTCCGGAAAGAGGTCCCCGATGAGGCGCACGCGGCACAGCGGCCAGGACGATCCCCCACCCCCGCGCGCACGGCACCGCTCCTGGCGGCGGCTCGCCGTCCTCGCCCTCGCGCCACTGCTGGCCCTGACGGCCGCCTCGGCGACCGCGCAGGGCGTATGGGTGACCGCGGCGCCGCTGCCCGCGCCCGACGTGGCCATGGGAGGCGCGGCGGCGAACTGCCCCGAGGGGCTCCACGGCACCTGCGTGTACTCCGTCGGACCCACGAACCTGTTGGCGTACAGCCCCGTCACCGGCGCCTGGACCACTCTTCCGCCGGTGAAAACGCCCCGGGCCACCCCCTCGACCGCCACGGCGCCATGCCCGGGCGAGGTACTGGGCGACTGCGTCTACGCCATCGGGGGCGGGAACACCACGGCCCTGGCCACCGCCGAGGCGTACAGCACGGAGACGAACACCTGGCTGACCCTGCCTTCCATGCCGACCGCCCGCTCAGGCTCGGCGGCGGCCACCGCGCCGTGCGTGGAGGGGGTCGGGTTGCGCGGGACGTGCGTGTACGTCTTCGGCGGCAACCTCCTCACCGGCGGCCCCAACGACGTCGTCGCCACCGTGGAGGCCTACAGCCCCGCCACCAACACCTGGGCCACCGTCACACCCATGCAGACCCCCCGGGTCGGCCACGGCGGCACCGCCGCACCCTGCCCCGAAGGCCTGGGGCTGCACGGCACCTGCGTCTACGCCGCCGGAGGCGGCAACAGCACCACCTCGCCCCTCGCTTCGGCCGAGGTCTACAGCCCCGCCCTGAACGCCTGGCTGAGCATTCCGGACATGCCGACCGCGCGCTCCGACTTCTTCGCCATGGTGGCGGCTCCCTGCCCCGAGGGCCTGCGGAACGGCTGCGTGTACGCGATGGGAGGTCTCGGGACCTCGACCACCCTGGCCACGGTCGAGGCGTACAGTCCGGTCACCAACGCGTGGGCGACCATGCCCTCGATGCCCACGCCCCACCGGGAGTTCGCCGGGGCCGCCGCTCCGTGCCCCAAGAACAAGGATCACACCTGCGCCTACGCGTTCGGCGGATTCATCGACAACGGCTCGAACCCGACGGCCGCGAACGAGGCCTTCACCATCGAACGCGGGCGCCACGAGACGGGCCCCAAGCCCGAGCACGAGTCCAAGCCCGAGCACGAGCCCAAGCCCAAGCCCGAGCCCGAGCACGAGTCCAAGCCCGAGCCCACACCCCCGCCCGCACCCACGGAGGGGTGACGGGCGCGGCCCCGGTTCGACCGTTCGGTCGCTACGGCGTGCGACAAGCCGATAACTGTATGTAACTTCATCCTGCTCCCATTCCGTCGTCGGCGGACCGCGCCGCGCGGCAACCAGGAAAGAGGTCCCGATGAGGCGCATGCTCCCCAGCGACCAGGACGAATCCCCGCCGGGCCGGGCCGGGCAGCGAGGCTGGCGGCGACTCGCCGTCCTGGCCGTCGCCCCGCTGCTGGCCCTGTCGTCCACTGCGGCGAGCGCCCAGGGCGTGTGGCTGACCGTCCCCGACATGCCGACCGCACGTGCGAACCTCGCGGCCGCGGCGGCGGAGTGCCCCGACGGGCTCCACGGCCCCTGCGTGTACGCGGTGGGCTCCGACGACGAGCTGGAGGCGTACAGCCCCGCGGTCGGCACGTGGGCGGCCCTGCCCCGGCTCAAGTTCCCCCGGTCGAACCTCGCGTCCGCCACGGCTCCCTGCCCGGGCGGGGTGCGGGGCGACTGCGTCTACGCCATCGGAGGTCTGGTCGGCGGCACCACCGCCTCGGCCACCGCGGAGGCGTACAGCACGAAGACCAACGCCTGGCTGTCGCTGCCGCCGATGCCGGGCGGCCCGCGTTCCGGCCCGGCCGCGGCGGCGGCACCGTGCCCGACCAACGTGGGCGGGCTGCGCGGGACGTGCGTCTACGTCATCGGGGGCAGCACGCTGACCGGTGCCACGCCGATCCTTACCCGGGTGGAGGCCTACAGCCCGGCCACCAACACCTGGGCCACCGTCTCGTCCCTGCAGGTCGCCCGGGTCGGCCTCGGCGCCGCCGCCGCGCCCTGCCCCGGGGACCTGGAACTGCGCGGAACCTGCGTCTACGCCCTCGGCGGCGGCAACACCACTGACGCGACCCTGATCTCGGCCGAGGTGTACAGCCCGAGCCTGGACGGCTGGCAGCCCCTGCCCGACATGCCGACCGAGCGCGGCCTCACGGCCGCGGCCGCGGCGCCCTGCCCCGACGGCATGAGCAACGGCTGCGTGTATGCCGTGGGCGGTAACAACGACGCCGGCAACCTGGCGGCCCTCGACGCGTACAGCCCGGTGACCAACGCGTGGGTGGCGCTGCCCTCGATGCCCACCGCGCGCCGGGCGCTCGCCGCGGCGGCCGCGGCGTGTCCCAAGTCCCGCAAGAGCCACTGCGTGTACGCCCTGGGAGGCGTCCCGGGTGCCGAGGAGACCCCGACGGCCAAGGCCGAGGCCTTCGCGATCGAAGGCTCCGAGCAGCCGGGCGGGGGCAGGCCCGACCAGCAGCAGCCGGCGCAGCCGGGCGCGGTCCCGCCGCCGGGCGGGAACCAGCAGAACCCCGGCGGGCAGACCCGGCCGGACCCGGCACAGCAGCAGCCGGCCGGAGAGCAGAAGCCTGGCGGAACCCAGCAGCCGGCCGGAGAGCAGAAGCCGGGCGGAACCCAGCAGCCCGGCGGGACCCAGCAGCCGGCCGGAGAGCAGAAGCCCCCGGCATGGCCCAGGCCCGAACAGCAGCAGCCCGGCGGAACCCAGCAGCCCCCTTCCTGGCCCAAGCCGGGCCAGCAGGAGCAGCCGGACGACACGCAGGAGCCCGCCGAAGCGCAGCAGCCCAGCGGCGAGGAAAGGCCCTCCAGTTGGCCCAAGCCCGACCAGCAGCAGCAAGCCGGCCAGCGGCCTCCGGGGAAGCCCGGCCAGAAGCCGTCCGGGAAGCCCTCCGGAAAGCCCTCGGGCAAGCCTGCCCAGAAGCCCAGCCCGAAGCCGGCCCCGGACACCGTCCCGGAGGAAGACCTGGAAGAAGAGCTCCCCTTCGTCCGGCCTCCGATGGACGAGTCGGACGAAGGCTCGGAGCTCTGACAGCCTGACCGCCTGACCGCCCTCGCGGGCGCGGACCGCAACCACCGGGCCGCGCCCGCGACGCGTTTACCGGCGGGCCGCGGCCGGGTTGAGGGAGGCGTACTCCAGCGGCGCGGACGGGTCGACGGTCACGTCCCACGGGGCGGGCTGCGCCCCGGCGCGCACCAGCAGGTCCCCGATCGCGGCGATCATCGCGCCGTTGTCGGTGCACAGGGTCATCGGGGGCACCCGCAGCTCGATCCCGGCGGAGGCGCAGCGCCGCTCCGCGAGGGCCCGTACGCGGGAGTTGGCGGCCACGCCGCCGACCACCACCAGGGTCCCGACCCCGTACTCCTTGCAGGCGGCGACCGCCTTGCGGGTGAGCACGTCGGCCACGGCCTCCTGGAGCGAGGCGGCGCCGTCCGCCACCGGCGGCTCCTCCCCGCGCTGCCGGTACCCCTCCGCCCAGCGGGCGGCGGCGGTCTTCAGCCCGGAGAAGGAGAAGGACCAGGCGTACGGGTCGTCCGCGCCGCGCCCGGCGGTCAGCGGACGGGGGAAGGGGACGGCCCTGGGGTTCCCGCCGCGCGCGGCGCGGTCGACGGCGGGCCCGCCGGGGTAGGGCAGGCCGAGGATCCGGGCCACCTTGTCGAAGCATTCGCCGGCGGCGTCGTCCAGGGTGTCCCCGAGGTGCAGGATCGGCTCGCGCACGAGGTCCCGTACCAGCAGCAGCGAGGTGTGCCCGCCGGAGACGATCAGCACCACGCAGGGCCGTGGCAGCGGCCCGTGTTCCAGGGTGTCGGCGGCGACGTGTCCGGCCAGGTGGTGCACCCCGTACAGGGGGACGCCGAGGGAGTAGGCGAGGGTCTTGGCCCCGGCGAGTCCGACCTGGAGCGCGCCGGAGAGGCCGGGGCCGGTGGTGACGGCGACCGCGTCGAGCTGGTCCGCCCGCAGCCCGGCCTGGTCGAGGGCGCGGCGGACGACCGGGTTGAAGGCGTGCAGGTGGGCGCGGGCCGCGATCTCGGGGACGACGCCGCCGAAGCGGGCGTGTTCGTCCATGCTCGACGCGACGACGTGGGCAAGGAGCCTCCCGTCGCGCACGATGCCCGCGCCCGTCTCGTCGCAGGACGACTCGATGCCGAGCACCACCGGAGACCCCACCACAGCACCTTCAACCCTTATTGCGAATTACTCGCAATAAGGGTACTAGCCGCGCGGCACGACGGTCGCCAGCACGGACGGCAGCGGGTACCAGTCGGCGGAGGCGATGGAGGCGTGGCGCGCGGCCGTCAGGGCGAGGCGGTCGCGGGCCTGCGCCTCGGTCGGCCGGGTGCCGTCGATGGCGGGGGCCACGTTGTGGACGTCGGTGGCGATCAGCAGGTAGTGGTTGCGGTCGTACCAGCCGGTGTCTATGGAGCCGCCGGCGTACGCGCTCGCGTCCCCGTCGAAGACCACGAACCAGGGGCGCAGCGAGGCGTCGGCGTAGCGGGCGCGGGGATCGCCCGCTTCCGCCCGGTGTACGGCGGGGAAGGCCGCGGCCTGGCCGAGCCGGCCCGAGGCGGCGAGGGAGCGCAGGTGGGTGGCGTACTCGCGGTCCGTCCAGAGGGTGTCGGACGCGTTGCCCTCCTCCAGGGTGCCGGGGATCAGCTCGACGAGGAACTTCCCGGCCATGGCGGAGCGGCCGGGCCAGGCGCCCGCCTTGGCGGCGGAGTCGAGGTCCGGGTGTCCGGCGGCCAGCCGGCCGGGCCGGTAGAGGGCGTCGCCGAGCTTCGAGTTCAGCAGGGCGTCCAGCTCGGCGGGCCCGCGTCCGAGGTTGGCGGCGAAGCCGTCCTTGAGCTCCAGCTTGAGGACGACGGGGCGGTGGCCGGGGTGGGCGTCGTGCCAGCTGCGGATGTCGGAGAGGCAGCCCGCGAGGTTCTGATTGCGGGACTTGGTGCGCAGTTGGGCGGGGCTGGTGGCGTTCTCGCAGTTGCTGTCGTTGCCGAAGGGGTTGTCGTGCGAGACCCGCCAGGAGCTGCCGAAGAAGTTGGTCCACACGTCGAGTTCGAGCATCGCGGCCCCGGAGTCCAGCGCGTCGGCGAAGTAGGGGAACTTGGCCTTCTCGTAGGCGTTGTGCACGCCGACGCCGGTCGAGGCGGCGTACGAGAGCTCCCCGGCGGCCGCCCGCGCCGGTGCGGCCGCCCCGGCCGGGGCGGTCGCGATCCCCAGGGCCGCGAGTCCCGCCAGGACCGCTCCAGCCATCCGGTTGCGCGCGCCCGTGTTCGCGCCCCTGCCCATGCCCATACCCATGCCCATGTTTCCGACTCCCGTCGCTCCGCCGTGCCTCAAGTTCACCGGAGAGTAGGGAAGTTGAGTGACGGTGGGGAGGACTGCGGATGACGCGCGGAGGCCTGTGACACATTTGTCCGCATCGCACACACGGTCGGGGAGTTCCACATGTTCACCAAGGACCACCGGCGGGCCCCGCGGGTCTTCGGGCTCGTCGGCGTCTGCTGCGCCCTGCTGCTCGGGAGCGTCGGGTGCGCGTGGCAGCTGAGCGGGTTCGCGGGACACCTCGCGGACGGGGATCCCGGGCAGGGGAGCTACGCACAGGACCCGGAGCTGGGCGACGGCGCGGCGGCGGACCTGCTGGACGGGGTGGTACGGGAGGTCCCGCCGCCGGTCGGCACGCCGAGCGGGGAATCCGGGGCCGAAAACGCGGAGTCCGGGCCGTGGCGGGTCTCCGAGCCGCTCGAAGCCCGGCCCACCGCGCCCGAGCCGTCGATCGGGGCGCTGTTCTCCCCCGGCGACTGGGATTCCGACCACCACTGCTCGGCGAGCGTGGTCCACTCCCCCGGCGGGAACCTGATCGCCACCGCCGCCCACTGCGTGTACCAGGGCGGCTTCCGCACCAACCTCGCCTTCGTTCCCGGCTACCACGACGGCGAGGCCCCGTACGGCATCTGGGTGCCGGAGCGGATCGACGTGGACCCGCGCTGGGCCGAGGACTTCGACCCGGACCACGACGTCGCCTTCCTCCGGCTGCGCCGCCCGGGCCGTCCCGGGCAGCGGCTGGAGGACGTCACCGGGGCGCAGACCATCGGTTTCGGGCCCGAACTCCCGCTGCCCGCGCGGGTCGTGGGGTATCCGAACGACGCCGAGGAGCCGCTGGACTGCCGCAACACCGCCCGGGCCGCCGGGCCCGCGCAGCTGCGGCTGGACTGCGCGGACGTACCCGACGGCACGAGCGGCGGCCCGGTCCTGACCGGCGCGCACACCCTGATCGGGGTGGTCGGCGGCCGGGACGGGGGCGGGGACGAGCTGGTCTCGTACAGCAGCTACTTCGGCGACGGCGTGCGCGCCCTGTACGAGCGCGCCACCGGGGGCTGAGGCCGCTACTCCCGGGGCGGTCCGTGGTGGGCGGGGTAGTCGGCGGTCTCCGGAGCCGTCGGCAGCCGCCACTTGGACAGCACGCGCACCACCGTGCCCGGGCTGAGCAGCGCGTTCGGCGGGGTGGACAGGGACAGGACGCCGAAGAACGGCGCGGAGATCAGCGGGTCGCTGTTGGCCCCGACCATCACCCGGGACATGTACTTCTGCAGGACCCGGGTCGCCCGGTCCGGGGGCGGGCCCTCGGTCTGCGGGTAGCGCAGGTCCTCGCTGGTGGCGATCTGCCAGGCCACCTCCGCCGCGGCGGCCGTCTTGCGCTGGAGCCGGCGGGCAGCGCCCGGGATCTCCCCCGGGGCCAGGGCGCGGATCTCGGAGGCGAGGGCGTCCGCCGCGAGCGCGGCCACCGTCATCCCGTGCCCGTACACGGGATTGAAGCGGCAGGAGGCGTCGCCGAGGACGAGGAATCCGGTCGGCCAGCGCTCCATCCGCTCGTAGTGGAGCCGCTCGTTCGCCGTGCCGCGGAAACCGGTCGCCGAGGAGAGGGGTTTCGCGTCGCGGATCGCGTCGTAGAGGACGGGGCTGCGCAGGGTACGGGCGAAGTCGAGGAACTCCTCGTCCTTGGGGGGCGGGGCGTGCTCGCTGCCGTAGCCGATCAGCGTCACCAGCCAGCGGTTGCCGTCCTGCGGGGCGAGGACGCCGCCGCGCGGGCTCTCGGGGCGGCCCTGGACGTACAGGCCGCGCCAGCGCCGCGCGGGGTCCTCGGGGGGCTCGAAGTACCGGCTGGAGTAGCCGAGGTGGGAATCGCAGCGGGAGGCCCGCGGAACCTCGTGGCCGAGCGCGGTGAGCCAGGCGGCGGCCTTGGAGGTGCGGCCGGTGGCGTCGACCACGAAGCCCGCGGCCAGCGGCTCGCCGTCGCGCAGGGCCACGCCGGTCACCGAACGGCCGTCGGCCCCGGCGACGAGCCCGGTGGCCGCGCAGCCCGCGCGCACCCGGATGCGCGGGTCCCGCAGCACCTCCTGACGCACCGTCCATTCGAGGAGTTCCCGGCTGGCGAGGAGGACTTCGGAGCCGGGTACCGGATGGAACCAGTCGGCCGGGCTCAGCCAGAGGAAGTCCCGGGGCGATTCCAGCACCGAGGCCCCGGCCGCCGACAGCTTCCCGGTGATCCCGGGCAGCATCCCCTCGATCAGCTCCAGGCCGCGCGCCCACAGGACGTGCACGTGCCGGGACTGCGGGACGCCGGGCCGGAACGCGGGCCCGGCCTCGGGCAGTTCGTCGCGTTCCACGAGGGTCACACGGGCGAACTTCGCGGCGAGCACCCGGGCCGCGAGCAGCCCGGCCAGGCCCGCGCCGAGCACCACGGCGTGGTCGTCGTGGCCGTCGTCGTCGGGGCCGTCGTTGCCGGGTCCTTCGGGTCGGCTTGTGGGTGAGCCTGCTGGGTGGTTGTCCGTATCGCTGTCCATGCCACCGAGTCTCGGGGGCGACCGCGGGGCCGGTCCCACCCCGGCCGGGGCGCCTTGGGGCACCCGGGGGCGGAAAGGCTCACACCCGGGGCGCCCACCCGGCCCCGGCCGCCGACACCAGGACGTCGCCGGCCGCGACGCGGCCGTAGAGGACCGTGCGGCCCGTGCGGCGGCGGAGGATCAGCCCGGCCGCCAGCAGTACCTTCAGCTGGCCCGCCACCGCGCCCAGGCTCAGCCCGGTCAGCGCCACCAGCTGCGTCGTGGACTTCGGGCTCTCCAGCAGCACCAGCACCCGCGCCCGGACCGGCCCGAGCAGGGCGACCAGCGCCTGCGGGGCGGCCGCCGCGCCCGACTGGGTGAGCTGCCCCTCGCACGGGTACACCAGGGCGTGCCGGTGGGCCCCCCGCCAGGACACCCACCCGTGCCGGGGCGTCACGGGTACGAAGACCAGCCCGGCCTCCCCCGACAGCTCGCGCGGCGGGCGCTGCTGGAGGTTGATCCGCAGCCGCCCCTCGCCGAGCCAGGCCATGCCGGGCCGCATCCCCGACAAGGCCGCCGACCACCCGCCGAGGCTCAACTGCCGGGTGCGGACCAGGATGTCGGCCTCGGCGACCCGGCGACGGCGCTCCCAGTCGGGGCGTACGGCCTCGGCCCACACCCACTCCAGCAGCTCGGCGGTGCGCGGGCCCAGGCCCCGGGCGCGCTCGATCGCCTCGGGCAGGCGCGAGGCCGCGCGCAGGTTCGTCCGTACCACCGCGTCCGGGGTCGCGCGGATCGACTCCAGCTCCTCCTCGAAGGGGCGTCCGTCGGGCGGCGGGGTCAGGAAGTCGGCGATCCACTGCCTCCCGAGGGCCGCCCGCAGCACCTCGGCGGCGACCGGTTCGGCCGCCAGGTACGCCTGGAACCCCGGCAGCAGCCGCGCCAGCCAGTCCCGGTCGGCCGGGTGCCCGGCGGTCCGCCCGCGCAGGGCCATCATCGCGGCCGTGGTCTCGGCCAGCGCCGACACCACGAACCGGCTGTCCGCGAGCGCGTCGGTGTCGATCCGCCACCAGCCCATGTCCCGCTGCCCCCTCGGCGCCGTTCTTTCGCGTGCAGGCGAAACATTAGGGGCCCGCGCGGCCGTCCCCGGACACTCCCGGCATGCCCCGGACCTACCGCTCCCTCACCCGTGTCCCCGAGTTCACCCCCTTCTTCGCCGCGGCCGCCCTGCGCGTCGGCGCCTCCACCGTGAGCGGGCTCGCGCTCGCCGTCCTCGTCTACGACCGCACCCGCAGCCCGCTGCTGTCCGCCCTCAGCATGTTCGGCCCGTCCTTCGCCCAGATGCTCGGCGCGACGCTGCTGCTGTCCGCCGCCGACCGGCTGCCGCCGCGCGCCGCCCTCGGCGGGCTCTCGGCCGTCGGCGCTCTCGGCACCCTGGCGCTGTGCCTGCCGGGACTGCCGCTGTGGGCGGTGTTCGCCGTCCTGCTCGGCCAGGGGCTCGCCGACTCCCTCGCCGGCGGGGTCCGGTACGGGCTGCTCACCGAGATCCTGCCGCCCGGGGACTACCTGCTGGGCCGCTCGCTGCTCGCCGTCTGCGCCGGGGTGACGCAGATCGCCGGGTACGCCCTCGGCGGGCTGCTCGTCGCCGCGCTCTCCCCGCACGGGGCGCTGCTGACGGCCGCCGGGCTGTCGCTCGCCGCCGCGGTCACCGTACGGTGCGGGCTGCGGCGGCGGGCGCCGCGCGCGGGCGGGCGGCCGTCACCGGCCGAGACCTGGCGCGGCAACGTCACCCTGTTCTCCGACCCGGCCCGGCGCGCCCTCTACCTCGCCCTGTGGGTGCCGAACGGGCTGATCGTCGGCTGCGAGTCGCTGTTCGTCCCCTACGACGCGGCCCACGCAGGGCTGCTCTTCGCCGCCGCCGCCGGTGGAATGCTCATCGGCGACGCCGTCGCCGGCCGGTACCTGCCCGCGCGGCTGCGGGACCGGCTGGCGGCCCCGCTGCGGCTGCTGCTCGCCGTGCCGTACCTGGTGTTCGCGCTGGAGCCCGGCCCGGTGGTGGCGGCCGTCACGGTGGCGGTGGCCTCCGTCGGCTTCTCGGCGGGGCTGCTGATGCAGGAGCGGCTGGTCGCGCTGCTCCCGGAGGGCACCCAGGGGCAGGCGCTGGGGCTGCACTCGGCGGGGATGCTGACCCTGCAGGGCGTGTGCGCGGCGCCCGCCGGGGCGCTCGCCCAGTACACCTCGGCCGCGGTCGCGATGACGGTGCTGGCGGCGGCGTCGGTGGTGGTCACCCTGGTCCTGGAGCCGCGGCTGCGCACCAGTAGGCTGCGGGTCCGCCCCTCTCCGTCTTCCGTTCGAGGTACCGCGCAGTGAGCTCCGCAGCACCCTCCACGCCCATGCCCGTGGCCGTCGTCGGCCTCGGCGCCGACGGCTGGGCCGGGCTCACCGCCGGCGCGCGGGCCGCACTGGCCTCCGCCGAGGTGCTGATCGGCGGGCCCCGGCAGCTGGACCTGCTGCCGTCCGACGCCTGCCCGGGCGTACGGGTGGCCTGGCCGAGTCCGCTGCGGCCGGCCGTGCCGAAGCTGACGGCCGAGCACGCGGGCCGCCGGATCGCGGTGCTGGCCAGTGGGGACCCCATGTTCTACGGGATCGGCCGGGCGCTCTGCGAGGAGCTGGGCGCGGCCGCCCTGCGGGTCCACCCGCACCCCTCGTCCGTCTCGTACGCCTGCGCCCGGCTGGGCTGGCCGGTGGAGGACACCGAGGTGGTCACGGTGGTCGGCCGCCCGGTGGCCCGGCTCGCGGCCGCGCTGTACGAGGGGCGGCGGGTGCTGGTGCTGAGCGCCGGGGCGGCGTCGCCGGGCGAGATCGCGGCGCTGCTGCGGGAGCGGGGCTTCGGTCCGAGCCGGATGCGGGTGCTGGAGCAGCTCGGATCCGAGCGCGAGGACGCGTACGAGGGCCGGGCCGACGGCTGGGACCACGAGCCGGGCGACCCGCTGAACGTGGTGGCCGTCGACTGCCGCCGGGACCCGGCCGCGGCCGCCCCGCGGCTCGGCGCGACCCCCGGCCTGCCCGACACCGCGTACGAGCACGACGGCCAGCTGACCAAGCGGCACGTGCGGGCCGCGACCCTGTGCGCGCTGGCCCCGGCCCCCGGCGAGCTGCTGTGGGACGTCGGCGGCGGCTCCGGATCCATCGGCATCGAGTGGATGCGCACGCACCCCTCCTGCCGGGCGGTGACCGTGGAGCGCGTCCCGGAGCGGGCGGCGCGGATCGCCCGCAACGCGGCGACGCTCGGCGTGCCGGGGCTGCGCGTGGTGACGGGCGCGGCGCCCGGGGCCCTCGCCGGACTCCCGGCTCCCGACGCGGTGTTCATCGGCGGCGGCCTGACGGCTCCGGGGCTGCTGGACGCGGCATGGGCGGCGCTGGGCCCCGGCGGCCGGCTGGTGGTGAACACCGTCACGCTGGAGTCGGAGGCGGTGCTGAGCGAGCGCCACAAGCGGTACGGCGGCGAGCTGGTGAAGCTGGCTGTGGCGCACGCGGTGCCGGTCGGCGGTTTCACGGGCTGGCGGCAGGCGATGCCGGTGACCCAGTGGTCGGTAACGAAAGGGATGACTCAGACATGACCGTGTACTTCATCGGAGCGGGCCCCGGCGCCGCCGACCTGATCACGGTGCGCGGTGCGCGGACCCTGGCCGCCGCTCCCGTGTGCCTGTACGCGGGCAGCCTGGTCCCGCGCGAACTGCTGGCCGAGTGCCCAGCGGACGCCCGGCTGGTGGACACCTCGGGGCTGAACCTGGACGAGATCACCGCCGAGTTCGTACGGGCCAACGAGGCGGGCCAGGACGTCGCGCGGCTGCACTCCGGCGACCCGTCGATCTTCAGCGCCGTCGCGGAGCAGATGCGGCGCCTGGACGCGGCCGGGATCCCGTACGAGGTGGTCCCGGGCGTACCGGCGTTCGCGGCGGCGGCCGCCGCGCTGAAGCGGGAGCTGACGGTGCCCACCGTCGGCCAGACGGTGATCCTGACCCGGATCGCCCAGCAGGCCACGCCGATGCCGCCCGGCGAGGACCTCGACACGCTGGGCCGCAGCGGCGCGCTGCTGGTGCTGCACCTGGCGACGCGGTACGTCGACCGGGTGGTGGACGAGCTGCTGCCGCACTACGGCGCCGAGTGCCCGGTCGCGGTGGTGGCGATGGCCAGCCGCCCCGACGAGCTGATCCTGCGCGGCACGCTGGCCGACATCGCGGCGCAGGTGAAGGAGGCGGGCCTGGTCCGCACCGCGGTCATCGTGGTGGGCCGCACGCTGGGCGCCGAGCAGTTCCGGGACAGCCACCTGTACTCCCCCGAGCGCGACCGGCATGTCTGCTGAGCGGCGCGTCCCCGTTCACGTCCTGATCCTGGGCGGCACGACGGAGGCCCGGCGCCTCGCGGAGGCCCTGGAACACACCCCGTACCGCGTGACCACCTCGCTCGCGGGGCGGGTCGCACGGCCGGTGTTCCCGCCGGGCGAGACCCGGATCGGCGGCTTCGGCGGGCCGGCGGGGTTGTGCGACTGGATGGCCGCCCACGGGGTCACGCACCTGGTGGACGCCACCCATCCGTTCGCGGAGCGCATGAGCTTCAACGCCGCGCGGGCAGCGGCCCTTTCGGGGGTCCAGCTGCTGGCGCTGCGCCGTCCGGGCTGGACCCCGGGCCCCGGCGACGACTGGACCTTCGCGGACTCCCTCGCCGAGGCGGCCGCCGTGCTGCCGTCCCTGGGCGCCCGGGCGTTCCTGACCACGGGCCGCATGGGCCTGCACAGCTTCGCCCGTCTGGACGACACCTGGTTCCTCGTCCGTTCGGTGGATCCCCCGGCGGAGCCGATGCCGCCGCGCCTGGAAGTCCTGCTCGCCCGGGGCCCGTTCACCCTCGATGACGAACGGGAGCTGCTGTCGCGGCATCGCATCGACGTCCTTGTGACGAAGGACAGCGGTGGCTCGGCCACGTCCCCCAAGCTCACCGCGGCCCGCGAGGCCGCGATCCCGGTCCTCCTCGTCCGCCGTCCCCCGGTCCCGGCGGGCGTCCCGGAAACCGCGTCGGTCCCGGCCGTCGTGAGCTGGCTCGGCGACGCCTGAACCAGGCCCGCGGCCGCGTCAGCCGGTGAAGCCCGGGACCACCAGTCCGGATTCGTAGGCGATCACGACCGCGTGGGTGCGGTTGTGTGCGCCGAGCTTGGTCAGGACGTTCCCGACGTGCGTCTTGACCGTCTCCAGGGTCACCGTGAGCGACTGGGCGATCTCCGGGTTGGACAGGCCGGTGGCCATCAGCCGCAGCACCTCCTCCTCGCGTCCCGTCAGCGCCGCTCTCGGCAGCGCCTCGGCGGAGTCCAGCGGGCGGGCGGCGACCATCCGGCGCAGGGCGGTCGGGAAGAGGATCGCCTCGCCCGCCGCGACGACGCGTACCGCTTCCGCGATCTGGCGGACCGGGAGCCGTTTGAGGACGAAGCCGCTGGCGCCCGCGCCAAGGGCGGCGGTGACGTAGCCGTCGTTCTCGAAGGTGGTGATCACCACGACCTTCGGCGGTTCGGCCGACCCGTCCGATGCGGGGGATTCGGCCAGCAACTGCCGGGTGGCGTCGATCCCGTTGAGGCGCGGCATCCGTACGTCCATCAGGACGACGTCCGGCCGCAGGCGCCGTGCCCGTTCGACCGCCTCGACGCCGTCGGCGGCCTCCCCGACCACCGCGATGCCCGGCTGCGCCGCGAGCAGGGTGCGCAGGCCGCTGCGGGTCACCTCGTCGTCGTCCGCGATCAAGAGGGTGACGGTGGCGTTCGCGTCGGGGCCGGTCATGCCGGCCGCCGTACGGGGAGGCGGACGGCCAGCCGCCAGTGCCCCGGCCCGTCCGGGCCGGCGTGGATCTCACCGTGCAGCAGCCGTACGCGCTCGGCCAGTCCGCGCAGGCCGTGCCCGGAGGACGGAAAGGCGCCCGGGCCGGCTCCGGTCCGGTTGACGACGCCGAGTTCCAGGCCGTCCGAGGTGACGGCCACCCGGACCCCGACCGGGCCGCCCGCCCCGTGCCGCAGCGCGTTCGTCAGCCCCTCCTGCACGATCCGGTACGCCGCCCGGGACAGCGTCCCCCGCACCTGCGCGAGGTCTCCCGAGAGCTCCGGCTCCACCACCGCGCCCGCGTGCCGCAACCGCTCCAGCAGCTCGGGCAGGTCGGCCAGGGTGCGGGTCGGCGCCGTCTGCGCCGTCTCCTCGCGCAGCACGCCCAGCACGTAGTCCAGGTCCTCCAGCGCGGCCCGGGCGGACTCCTCGATGCTGCGCAGGGCGGCGCGCGCCGCCACCGGGTCGGCGGAGAGCACCTCGCCCGCCACCGCGGCCTGGATCGTGGTCGCCGTCAGCGTGTGCCCGATCGAGTCGTGCAACTCGCGGGCGAGCCGGTTGCGTTCGGCCAGGTGCCGTTCGCGCTCGGCCGCCAGCGCGAGCCGCTCGGCCGAGGACGGCCCCAGCAGCCTCGGCGCCAGCCACCGCAGGGCGCTCGTCACCGCAGCGCACGCGGCCGCCCCCAGCAGTACGCAGCCGAGCGCCACCACCCAGCTCCCCCAGCCGCCCACCGACCGCGCGGACCAGCCGAACAGCGACAGCTCCGCCTCGGCGCCGAGCCAACCCCCCGGAAGGGTCAGGCCCATGAGGAACAGCACACCGCTGACCAGCGCTCCCGCCCACCCCAGGGCCACGTGCAGCAGCAGCCACAGGGGGGTGCGCCAACGGCCGGTGCCGGACGGGCGTGCGGCCGCCGGATCCGGCAGCGGCACCCTCAGCATTCGTCGGGCGGACGCGATCAGCACCCGCCGCGTGGTGCGGGCCAGTCCGGCCAGGCCGATCAGTACCGCCCAGACGAGCAGGACCGCGCCGATCTGCACGCCCTCGGGAGCGGAACGCAGCCCCAGCGTCGGCAGCAGCGCGAAAAGCAGCAGCGGAAGGCTCGCCAGTGCCCCGCCGTACGCGAACAGCGCACCGGCATACGTGGAGCCGCGCAGCAGCGGCCGGATTCCCTTGATCATGATCAGCCCAGTATGACCGGGCGCCACACGGGTGACCTCCCCCGATCGGGGGAGCGTTTCCTCCCGCCTTCCCGCGATGCGCGTCCGTGCCCCCGCGAGCCAGGATCGAGCCCTGAACGGCGGCGCTACCGCCGCCGGATTCCCCACGATTCCACAGGAGTTGACCCATGCGTGAGCAGGCATCCCCAAGGCCGCGTCGTTCCGGGCGAGCCGCCGCGGCCGTGGCGGCGGTGGCCCTCGCCGTCATGGCGACGGGCGCCCTGGCCCCGCCCTCCGCGTTCGCCGCCGCCAAACCGGACGGCGTCCAGCAGGGCCTGGACGCGCTGGTGCGCACCGATGGCCTGCCCGGCGCGCTGGCGAGCGTCAAGGACCGCGAGGGCCGCACCCGTACCTACACCGCGGGGGTCGGCGACCTGGCCACCGGCGCGAAGGTGCCCGCGGACGGTCAGGTGCGGATCGGGAGCAACACCAAGACCTTCACCGCGGTGGTCGTGCTGCAACTGGTCGGTGAGGGGAAGATCGACCTCGACGGCATGGTCGACGACTACCTGCCGGGCCTCCTGCGCGGGGAAGGGATCGACGGGAGCCACATCACCGTCCGTCAGCTCCTCCAGCACACCAGCGGAGTGCCCGACTACGGGGCGGACATCCCCGACGACACGCTCCGCAGCCGGTACTTCGAACCCCGCGATCTCCTCGACATCGCGCTGAAGCACAAGGCCGACTTCGCCCCCGGCGAGAAATGGGCCTACAGCAACACGAACTACGTGGTGGCGGGCCTGATCGTCCAGAAGGTCACCGGCCGCCCCCTCGCCGAGGAAGTGGAGCGGCGCATCGTCAAACGCCTCGGGCTGCGCCACACCTATTTCCCCGCCCCCGGTGACCGGACCATCCGAGAAACCCATCCCCGGGGCTACCAGAGGGACACGGCGGACGCGCCGCTGCGCGACTTCACGGAAATCGACCCGTCGGCGGGCTGGGCGGCGGGCCAGATGATCTCCACCAATTCCGACGTCAACCAGTTCTTCGCCGCGCTCCTCGGCGGCCGCCTGCTCCCGCCGGCCCAGCTCGCGCAGATGCGCACCACCGTCCCCGTCGGGGACACCGGCGCCGGCTACGGACTGGGGCTCATGAGCAGGCCGCTGTCGTGCGGCGGGGTCTACTGGGGCCACGGCGGTGACATCGCCGGGTACGAGACCCGGGGCGGCGTCACCGACGACGGCCGCGCCGCCAGTGTCGCGGTGACCACCGTCCCGACCGACCTGGCCGCCACGCGGCGGGTCGAGAAGGTCGTGGACACGGCCCTGTGCCGCTGAACCGCGCCTTGCCCCGTGCGGCCTGAAGGCCCGGGACGGTGTTCGGCCGCCCCGGACCCTCGGGGTCTCAGACTGCCGGCGCCGTCACGGGTAACGGCGCGGGGTCCAGGTCAGGCGGGTGCCGTCGGGGCGCTCGGTGACCTGGGTCTGCGAGGAGCCGATCAGCAGGATGGTGCGCATGTCCACCTCGGACGGCTCCAGTTCGCCGAGCGGGAGGACGCGGACCGACTGCTGCGGGCCGCCCACGTCGCGGGCGACGACCACCGGGGTCTGCGGGGAGCGCAGCTCCAGCAGGAGTTCCTTGGCCTGGGCGACCTGCCAGGTGCGGCTGCGGGAGCCCGGGTTGTACAGGGCGAGGACCAGGTCGGCCGCGGCGGCCGCGCGCAGCCGCTCCGCGATGACCTCCCAGGGCTTGAGCCGGTCGGACAGGGAGATGGTGGCGTAGTCGTGGCCGAGCGGCGCGCCGGCCGCGGCAGCGGCCGCGTTGGCGGCGGTGACGCCCGGCAGGACCCGTACCGGCACGTCCTTGTACTCCGGCTGCCCCGCGACCTCCAGGACCGCGGTCGCCATGGCGAAGACGCCGGGGTCTCCGCCGGAGACCACGGCGACGCGCTTGCCGCGCCGGGCGAGGTCGAGGGCGAACTCGGCGCGTTCCGACTCCACCTTGTTGTCGGAGCCGTGCCGGATCTGGCCCGGCTTCACGGGCACCCGGTCCAGGTACGTCGTGTACCCGACGAGCACCTCGGCGTCGGCCAGCGCCCGCCGGGTCTCGGGGGTCAGCCACAGCGGCCCGGCCGGGCCGGTGCCGACGACGACGACCTCGCCGGGCCCGGACGGCACGCTGCCCGGGTTGCCGATCCGGCTGGGGACCACGGCGACGGCGAAGTACGGGACGGACTCGGCGTCGGTGTCGGCGAGGATCCCGGTCCGCTCGCCCTCCATCGTCGCGCGCTCCACGTAGCGGGCCTCGGCGAGGCGGCCGCTGTCCTCCATGGCCCGCCGCACGGCGGGGAAGGTGCGGCCGAGCTTCATCACGACGGCCGAGTCGGTGGCGGCGAGGCGGGCGGTGAGCTCCGCCTCCGGCAGGGTGCCGGGCAGGATGGTCAGCACCTCCTCGCCCTCCACCAGCGGGGTCCCGAGCCGGGCGGCGGCGGCGCTGACCGAGGTGACGCCGGGGATGACCTCGGCCTCGTACCGGTCGGCGAGCCGCTTGTGCATGTGCATGTACGAGCCGTAGAAGAGCGGGTCGCCCTCCGCGAGGACGGCGACGGTCCGGCCGGCGTCCAGGTGGGCGGCGAGACGGGCGGCGCAGGCCTCGTAGAACTCCTCCATCGCCCCCTGGTAGCCGCCGGGGTGGTCGGTGGTCTCGGTGGTGACCGGGTAGACCAGCGGTTCCTCGATGTGGTCGGCGCGCAGGTGCTTCGCCGCGATGGAGCGGGCGATCGAGCGGCCGTGGCGGGCGCTGTGGTACGCGACGACATCCGCCTCGGCGATGACCTCGACGGCCCGCAGCGTCATCAGGGACGGGTCGCCGGGGCCGAGCCCGACCCCGTACAGGCGTCCGGCGCTCATTCGGCCACGCTCGCGATCGCGTTGACGGCGGCGGCGGCCATGGCGCTGCCGCCGCGCCGACCGCGCACGATCAAGTGGTCGAGGCCCGACGCGTGTTCGGCGAGGGCGTCCTTGGACTCGGCGGCGCCGATGAAACCGACGGGGACGCCGATGACGGCGGCGGGGCGCGGGGCGCCCTCCTCGATCATCTCCAGCAGCCGGAACAGCGCGGTCGGCGCGTTGCCGACGGCGATCACCGAGCCCTCCAGCAGGCCCCGGTCGCGCCACACTTCGAGGGCGGCGGCGCTGCGCGTCGTCCCCATCTTCGCGGCGAGTTCCGGCACGGCCGGGTCGGAGAGGGTGCAGATCACCTCGTTGTCGGCGGGCAGCCGCTTGCGGGTGACGCCGCTGGCGACCATCTGGACGTCGCACAGGATCGGCGCGCCGGCGGTCAGGGCGGCGCGGGCCCGCAGCACGACGTCCGGCGTGTAGCCGAGGTCCTTCGTCAGGTCCGTCATCCCGCAGGCGTGAATCATGCGCACCGCGACCTGGGCGACGGAGGCGGGCAGCCCGGAGAGGTCCGCCTCGGCGCGGATCGTGGCAAAGGACTGGCGGTAGATCGCGGCGCCGTCCTTCTCGTACTCGAACACGGTGTACTCGCTCATTTCTTCACTGCGTCTTCGGAAATTCGGGGGGTGTTGCGCGCGTCCAGCAGGGCCGCGCCAAGGTCGGGGGCGCTGACGTGCCGCGGTACGGGCCGTCCGGGCGCGGTGAGTCGGTATCCGGTGGCGGTGGCTACGGCGTCCACCCAGTCCGTGCCGCGAGGATGCCCGCACCGGCGCTCGCAGCCGGACCAGTGCACCGGCAGCGGCCCGCGCGCCCGCTCCACGACGGCTCGCGCGTCGGCGCGTACGTCCGCGAGGGCCTTCGCGCAGCCGGGCCGCCCGGTGCAGGCGGTGACGGCCTCCCAGGCGCTGCCGGGCGAGGTGACGAGCCCGGCGCGGCCCAGCCCGGCGGCGGCGCCGAGGTCCGCGACCACCACGCTGCGCCACGGCGTGACCCGAAGCTCGCCCGGCAGCTCCCGCCACTGCGCGGTGGCGAGCCGCCCGAGCGGGATCAACACGCACAGCGCGTCGCCGTGCGGCCCGGGCGCGGGCGGGTCGGCGTACGGGCGCGGCGCGTCCGGGACGTACCGGGCGGCAATGCCACGGCCGGTCAGCCGCGCGATGAACTCCCCGGTGTCCAGGGCGTGTTCGGCGGGCAGCTCGGCGACCCGCCAGGCCCGGGTGCCGGCGGCGGCCGCGGCGGCGAGAAAGTGGCGCGCGGCCTCCAGGGCCGCCCCGGGGCCGTCGGCGGCGGCCACCTCGACGGCGTCGGCCGCCGCGCCGAGCCGGACCAGCGCCCGCCCGCCCGGCTGCCCGAGCAGGGTCACGTCGGGGTCGAGGGCGGCCACGTCACCGCGCCCGTCGTCGACGGCGAACAGGAACCGCCCGGAGAGCGCGGTGGCCTCCGGGTCGGCGCAGAGCAGCCGGTCCAGGGCGCGCACCGGGGCCGGGTCCCCGAGGGGGCTCGCGACGATGTTGCGGACCCGCTCGTGCGAGGGCGCGGGCAGCAGTCCGGCGGCGTCGAGGAGTTCGGCGAGCCCGGCGCCGCAGCCGTCGGCGAGGCCGCGGAGCTGGACGTTGCCGCGCGAGGTGAGTTCCAGGTGCCCGTCGCCGTACCGGTCGGCGGCGTCCGCGAGTGCGGCGGCCTGGGCCGGGCCGAGGAGCCCGCCCGGGATCCGGACCCGCGCGAGGAACCCGTCGTCCGCCGCGTGCAGCCGGAGCGCGCCCGGGCATGCGTCGCCGCCGTCCCGTATGACGGGTTCGTCCCGCGATGCGGCGGAGGGGGGCTGGGGCATGGCGGCGAGCATACCCAGGATTCTCCGCCCGCCCCCTGTGTCGATCACCACCCCGAACCGGCCACACCCGCACCCACCCCCGCCCGGCTGCCCGGCCGCCCGCCGACAACGGCACCACGCCGCCCCCGCCAACCCGGCCCCCGGATCACGGCGGCACACCGCCCCCGGCCGCCGCGCCCGGCCCGCTCCCGCCCGGCCCGGGCAACCGCACACCGATCGGCGGGCGGCCCGCACTCCCGTCCGGCGATCAGGGCACCTAAGATGACCTGCGGCGGACCGCTCGGTCCGCCATCGCCGAGGACGGCGACATGGGAGGAAGCCCGGTGCGATTCCGGCGCGGTCCCGCCACTGTGAACCCTGCGGAGCCAATCGGCCGGGTGAGTCAGGAACTCCCGCTGTCCTCACTGCCCGGGGCGCGGAAACCCCGAGGAAGGCCTGCCGCCGCATGATCCTGCTGCTGTCGACGTCCGACACCGATCTGCTCAGCGCCCGCGCCGCCGCGGACGGCCCCGTCCCGTACCGGTTCGCGAACCCCTCCCGCCTTCCCCTCGACGACCTGCCCGGCCTCCTCGACGGCGTCGACCTGGTCGTCGTACGCCTCCTCGGCGGCCTCCGCGCCTGGCAGGAGGGCCTCGACCTGCTGCTGGCCCCCGACCAGACCCGCCCGGTGGTCGTGCTGACCGGCGAACAGGCCCCGGACGCCCAGCTGATGGAGGCCTCCACCGTCCCGATCGGCATCGCCGCCGAGGCGCACGGCTACCTCGCGCACGGCGGCCCCGCCAACCTGGACCAGCTGGCGCGGTTCCTCTCGGACACCGTCCTGCTCACCGGTCACGGCTTCGAGCCGCCGGCCGCCGCCCCCACCTGGGGCCCGCTGGAGCGCACGCCCGGGACCACCACGGGGCCCCGGATCGCCGTGCTGTACTACCGCGCCCACCAGATGAGCGGCAACACCTCCTTCGTGCACGCCCTGTGCGACGCGATCGAGGCCAAGGACGCGCGGGCGCTGCCCCTGTACGTGTCCTCCCTGCGCGCCCCCGAGCCGGAGCTGATCGCCGCTCTGGAGTCGGCCGACGCGGTCGTCACCACCGTCCTCGCGGCGGGCGGCACCAAGCCCGCCACCGCCTCGGCGGGCGGCGACGACGAGTCCTGGGACGCGGGCGCGCTCGCGGGTCTCGGCGTGCCGATCCTGCAGGCCCTGTGCCTGACCGGCTCGCGCAGCGCCTGGGAGGAGAACGACGAGGGCCTGTCCCCGCTCGACGCCGCGACGCAGGTCGCCGTGCCCGAGTTCGACGGCCGCCTGATCACCGTCCCGTTCTCCTTCAAGGAGCTCGACGAGGACGGCCTGCCCGCCTACGTGGCCGACCCCGAGCGGGCCGCCCGGGTCGCGGGGATCGCCGTCCGGCACGCCCGGCTGCGGCACATCGAGCGCCGGGACAAGAAGGTCGCGCTCGTCCTGTCCGCGTACCCGACGAAGCACTCCCGCATCGGCAACGCGGTCGGTCTCGACACCCCGGCCAGCGCCGTGGAACTGCTGCGCACCCTCATCGCGGGCGGCTACGACTTCGGCCCCGTCGAGAACATCCCCGGTCTGGTCTCGGGCGACGGCGACGAGCTGATCCGCGCCCTGATCGAGGCGGGCGGCCACGACCAGGACTGGCTGACCGAGGAGCAGCTGGCCCGCAACCCGGTCCGCATCCCGGCCGCCGACTACAAGCGGTGGTTCGCCGAGCTCCCCGCCGAGCTGCGCGAAAGCGTGGAGCAGCACTGGGGCGAGGCCCCGGGCAACATGTTCGTGGACCGCTCCGCGAACCCCGAGGGCGACATCGTCCTCGCGGCCCTGCGCCGCGGGAACCTGCTCATCCTGATCCAGCCGCCGCGCGGCTTCGGCGAGAACCCGATCGCGATCTACCACGACCCGGACCTGCCGCCCTCGCACCACTACCTGGCCGCGTACCGCTGGATCCAGGCGCGCGCCGAGGACGGCGGCTTCGGCGCCGACGCGATGATCCACCTGGGCAAGCACGGCAACCTGGAGTGGCTGCCGGGCAAGAACGCCGGCCTGTCGGCGGCCTGCGCGCCCGACGCCGCGCTCGGCGACCTGCCCCTCATCTACCCGTTCCTGGTCAACGACCCGGGCGAGGGCACGCAGGCCAAGCGCCGCGTGCACGCCACCCTGGTCGACCACCTGGTGCCGCCGATGGCGCGCGCGGAGTCGTACGGCGACATCGCCCGCCTGGAGCAGCACCTGGACGAGTACGCGCAGATCTCGGCGATGGACCCGGCGAAGCTGCCGGCCATCCGCGCCCAGATCTGGACCCTGATCCAGGCCGCGAAGCTCCACCACGACCTGGGTCTCGAAGAGCGCCCGGACGACGAGGGCTTCGACGACTTCCTGCTGCACGTCGACGGCTGGCTGTGCGAGGTCAAGGACGCCCAGATCCGCGACGGTCTGCACGTCCTGGGCGGCGCCCCGACCGGCGAGGCCCGGGTCAACCTGGTCCTCGCGATCCTGCGCGCCCGTCAGATCTGGGGCGGTACGACGGCCCTGCCGGGCCTGCGCGAGGCGCTCGGCCTCGACGAGTCGGCGGCGACCCGTACCACCGCCGACGCGGCGGAGGAGACGGCGCGCGCGCTGGTCCAGGCGATGGAGGACGCGAACTGGGCTCCGGAGGCGGTGGCTTCGGTCGCCGCCGGGCACTCGGCGGACGTCGCGGCCGTACTGGACTTCGCGGCCCGCGAGGTCGTCCCGCGGCTGGCCGGCACCACCGACGAGATCACGCACGTGGTGAGCGCCCTCGACGGCCGCTTCGTCCCGGCGGGTCCGTCCGGCTCGCCGCTGCGCGGCCTGGTCAACGTGCTGCCGACCGGCCGGAACTTCTACTCGGTGGACCCCAAGGCCGTCCCCTCCCGCCTCGCGTGGGAGACCGGCCAGGCGCTGGCGGACTCGCTGCTGAACCGCTACCGCACGGACAACGGCGAGTGGCCGCCCTCGGTCGGCCTGTCCCTGTGGGGTACGAGCGCGATGCGCACCGCCGGCGACGACGTCGCCGAGGCGCTGGCCCTGCTCGGCATCCGTCCGGTCTGGGACGAGGCCTCGCGCCGCGTCACCGGCCTGGAGCCGATCCCGCTCGACGAGCTGGGCCGCCCCCGCATCGATGTGACGCTGCGCATCTCGGGCTTCTTCCGTGACGCGTTCCCGCACGTCATCGGCCTGCTGGACGACGCCGTGCGGCTCGCCGCCTCGCTGGAGGAGCCGGCCGGGCAGAACTTCGTACGGGCCCACGCCCAGGCGGACCTGGCCGAGCACGGCGACGAGCGGCGCGCGACGACCCGTATCTTCGGCTCGCGCCCGGGCACGTACGGCGCGGGCATCCTCCAGCTGATCGACTCGCGCGACTGGCGCACGGACGCCGACCTGGCCGAGGTGTACACGGTGTGGGGCGGTTACGCGTACGGGCGCGGCCTGGACGGCCGGGCGGCGCGCGAGGAGATGGAGACGGCTTACAAGCGGATCACGGTGGCCGCGAAGAACACGGACACCCGCGAGCACGACATCGCCGACTCGGACGACTACTTCCAGTACCACGGCGGCATGGTGGCCACCGTCCGCGCGCTGCGCGGCACGGCGCCGGAGGCGTACATCGGCGACTCCACCCGCCCGGAGACGGTCAAGACCCGCACCCTGGTGGAGGAGACGTCCCGCGTCTTCCGCGCCCGCGTGGTCAACCCGAAGTGGATCGAGGCGATGCGCCGCCACGGCTACAAGGGCGCCTTCGAGCTCGCCGCCACCGTGGACTACCTGTTCGGCTACGACGCCACGACGGGCGTGGTCGCGGACTGGATGTACGACAAGCTGACGGAGACCTACGTCCTCGACCCGGAGAACCGCGCCTTCCTGGAGGCGGCCAACCCCTGGGCCCTGCACGGCATCGCGGAGCGCCTGCTGGAGGCGGAGTCGCGCGGCATGTGGGAGAAGCCGGACCCGCAGATCCTGGAATCCCTGCGCCAGGTGTACCTGGACACCGAGGGCAACCTGGAGGGCGAGGCGGAGTAGGGGTCGCCGCGGATCCGGAGGCCCCCTCGCCCCCCGCCGGGCGCGGGGGCCTCAGCACTCCGTCGGCGTACCGTCCACGGACGCGCCGACCTCCACGGTGTACAGGGTCTCCACGACCGGGCCCGCGGGCGGCTGGTAGTCGTACATCTCCTTCGCCTGCCTCGTCGGCATGATCATCACGTCGAGCTCGCGCACCTGCCCCTCCCCCTGTGAGAGGCAGAATCCGGCCATCTCCTCGGACATGTGCCACCGGTCCGGCCGAAGCGTCCACCCCTGCGCCGGCGCCGCCTCGCGGTAGAACCGCAGGACCGTCCCCTCGTCCACGGGCGCCACGTAGAGCCGGTTCGCGTACATCCAGGCGTCCCCGCTGTCGTCGAGGCATTCGGCCGAGACGCCCTCGAACCCCTTCAGCTCGCGCGTCGCCCCGGGGCGGAGCTCCAGGATCGGATCCTGCCGGAGGCTCGTCACCGCGGCCCCGGTGCCCTCGCACGTGGTGAACGGCGACAGCAGTGAGCACCCGGTGAGAGCGCCCGCGACGACCACGAGCGCCGGCAGTGCGCGCATCCCGCGGGCGACGCCCGAATCAGCCATGTCCATGGCGGAATTCGATCACCGGCCGGATATCGACGCAATACCTCGAAGGGGGCCCTCCCCACCTCCGGGTGATTCGAACGCCGCGTCACGGAGCGCGACCCGGGCGCCCCTTGGGCTCGGCGCACCGGTCGCAACTCTGTACGGGCGTTCGCTCCCGGCGGCCCGTGACGGCGCTCTGAACAGCCGCGTTCTCCCGGCGTCAGTGCGTCGGTTCGCCCGTCGCGGTACATCGGGAGGAATCTTGCGATCCGTACACGTTCATGTGGTGTTCGACCCCGCACCGGGCGGAGGTGGCCGCGCATGAGGCTCCTCAAGCGGCCGGCAACGGCCGAGCCCACCGTCTCCGAGAGCGAACGCCGGCTCTTCGGCGGTCCGCTGCGCTACGACGCCGGCTGGGCCAACCACGAGTACGCCCTGCTGGAGAGCCGGCTGCTCACCACCCTGCGCGCCATGCCCCGCATGGTCGGCGGCACCCTCCGGCTCGCCTGGGACACCGACCGGCCCGCCCTGCTCACCGTCGCCGTCGCCGAGGCGGGCCAGGGCGTCACCTCCGCCGTCGGGCTGCTCGTCCTCAGCGACGTGCTCCGTACGCTGTTCGGCGCGGGCAGCCCGGCCGAGCGGCTGCACGACGCCCTGCCCGCCCTCGCCGTCGGCGCGCTGGTCGCCGTACTGGGAGCCGTACTGGCCTCCCGGTCCACGGCGGCCGCCGGGCGGCTGGAGCCCAAGGTCGAGCGGGCCGCGCAGGAGCAGTACCTGCACGCCGCCGTCGAGGTCGAGCTGGAGGCCATCGAGGACGGGGAGTTCCGGCGGCTGCTGGACAGCGCGCAGTGGGGGCCGCCCTCGGCCCGCCGTACCGTCGGCGCCTGCGTGGCCACCCTCGGCGGGCTGATCTCCCTCGTCGCGACCGCCGGGGTGCTCACCGTGCTGCACCCGCTGCTGCTGCCCATGCTGCTGCTGATCGCCGCCCCGCGCGGCTGGGGCGCGATGCGGGTGGCGCAGCGCCGCTACCTGTCGGTCATGGCCTGGGTGGAGCACGTACGGGCCGCCCGGCTGATCGGGCAGCTG
Organism: Streptomyces sp. NBC_01551; assembly: GCF_026339935.1. Taxonomy (NCBI): domain Bacteria; kingdom Bacillati; phylum Actinomycetota; class Actinomycetes; order Kitasatosporales; family Streptomycetaceae; genus Streptomyces; species Streptomyces sp. NBC_01551. Next base: position 5,377,218 of record NZ_JAPEPX010000001.1, on the reverse strand, counting down.
CTGATCGCCCGTACGTCGGCGCCCGAGGTCCGGGTGCACGGCGTCGGCCGCTATCTGCTGGGCCACTACCGCAACATGGCCGAGCACGCCGAGGGCGAGGCCACCCGGCTCGCCAGGGACAAGGCGGCGACCGAGCTGCTGGCCGCCGCCCTCTCCGGGCTCGCGGCCCTGGTCACGTACGCGGCGATGGGCGCGCTGATCGCCGCCGGGCGGATGGACCTGGCGGTCGCCGGCACCGCCGTGATCGCCGTGCGCACCGGCTCGGCGAGCCTGGGCGCCCTCGTCGCCACCACCAACACCCTGCACGAGGAGTCCCTGTACGTACGGGACCTGGAGCGGTTCGTCGCCGAGGCGGGCCGGCGCGTCATCCCGCCCGGCGGGCGCTCGCTGGCGGAGCGGCTGGGCACGATCCGGCTCGCGGACGTCGGGTTCAGCTACCCCGACCGGGAGGAGCCGGTCCTCGCCGGGGTGTCGCTGACCATCGAGGCGGGCCAGGTCGTGGCCCTGGTCGGGGAGAACGGCTCCGGCAAGAGCACCCTGGTCAAACTCCTCGCCGGTCTGCACCTGCCCGACACGGGGTCGCTGACCTGGGACGGCGTGGACGTGCGGGAGGCCGACCGGGAGCAGGTCTTCGACCGGGTCGCGCTGCTGACGCAGGACTTCGAACGCTGGCCGGTGACCGCCCGTACCAACATCGCCATCGGGCGGCCCGGCGGCGAGGGCGCGGACGGCTCGGTCGACCAGGCGGCGGAGGTCGTCGCCGCCGCGCGGTACACGGGCGCCGACCAGGTCGTCGAGAAGCTGCCGCACGGGTACGAGACGCTGCTCGCCCGGATCTTCCGGGGCGCCTCGGAACTCTCCGGCGGACAGTGGCAGAAGTTCGGCCTGGCCCGCACCCGTTACCGCGACGCCCGCGTCATCGTCGTGGACGAGCCCACTTCGGCCCTGGACCCGGCGGCGGAGATCGCCGCGTTCGACAGCATCCGCGGCCTGGCCGGTCCGCACCGCGCGGTCGTCCTCGTCACGCACCGGATGTCCGGGGTGCGGCACGCCGACGTCATCTACGTCCTGCACGAGGGCCGGCTCGTCGAACAGGGCGGCCACGAGGAGCTGTTGGAGCTGGGCGGCCGGTACGCGGCGATGTTCCGCATGCAGGCCGACCAGTACGGGGACCGGCCGGAGGGGGTGAGCACCCGTATCCCCCGGCAGGCCCCGCCGCCGCAGAAAGGGACCACGGTCACCTGATGCGGTGAACTCCTCCCTGTCCCAGGGGCACCAGGGGTAGGGCACTGCTGATGTCTTGCGGGGGCCCGGGCGGCCGGGCCCCCGCACCTGGTACGGACAGACAGACGAAAGGCCGACCCCACCGTGACGCAGCCGTTCCAACTGCCGGATTTCTACGTGCCGTATCCGGCGCGACTGAACCCCCACCTGGAGGACGCGCGGGTCCATACCAAGCGGTGGGCGCGCGACTTCGGGATGCTGGAGGGTTCGGGCGTGTGGGAGGAGAGCGACCTCGACTCGCACGACTACGCCCTGCTGTGCTCGTACACCCATCCCGACTGCGACGCCGAGGCGTTGTCGCTGGTCACCGACTGGTACGTGTGGGTGTTCTTCTTCGACGATCACTTCCTGGAGATGTACAAGCGCTCCCAGGACCGCGACGGGGCCAAGGCGTACCTCGACAGACTCGCCGCGTTCATGCCGATGGACCTGGCGGATGGTTTCCCCACGCCCACCAACCCCGTCGAGGCGGGCCTCGCGGACCTGTGGGCGCGCACGGTGCCCGCGATGTCGATGGACTGGAGGGAACGGTTCTCCGAGTCGACGCGGAACCTTCTCGACGAGTCGATGTGGGAGCTCGCCAACATCAACATCGGGCGGGTGGCGAACCCGCTGGAGTACATCGAGATGCGCCGCAAGGTGGGCGGCGCCCCCTGGTCGGCGGGACTGGTCGAGTACGTCGGCGCCGAGGTCCCGGCGCGCATCGCGCGCTCCCGGCCGCTCGGCGTGCTGCGCGACGCCTTCTCGGACGCCGTGCACATCAGGAACGACATCTTCTCCTACCAGCGCGAGGTCGCCGACGAGGGCGAGCTCTCCAACGCGATCCTGGTGCTGGAGACCTTCCTCGGCTGCTCCACCCAGGAGGCGGCCGAGGCCTCCAACGACCTGCTCACCTCCCGCCTCCAGCAGTTCGAGCAGACCGCGCTCGCCGAACTCCCGCAGCTCATCGCCGACCACGCGCTGGAGCCGGCGGAGATCGCGGCCGTCCTCGCCTACGCGAAGGGGCTCCAGGACTGGCAGTCCGGCGGCCACGAATGGCACATGGTCTCCAGCCGGTACATGAACAAGGAGGCCCGCCCCACCGCGCCGCTGTCCCTGCCCTTCATGCCGACCGGGCTCGGCTCCACCGCCCTGGACCTGCGGGCGATCCTGGAACCGCGGGCGCTGGAGAGGCGCCGCCGGTCCTTCTCCCACACCCCCTTCGAGCGCACCGGCCCGTCCGTGATCCCGGACATCTACATGCCGTTCCCGCTCTCGCTGAGCCCGCACCACGCGTACGCGCGCGAGGGATCGGTGGCCTGGGCGCGGGAGATGGGCCTGCTCGATCCGCAGCCCGGCGACCCCGGTTCGGCGATCTGGAGCGAACCCAAGCTGCGCGGCTACGACTTCGCGCTCTGCTCGGCCGGCCTCGACCCCGACGCCACCCGCGAGGCGCTGCTGCTGAACGCATGCTGGCTGACCTGGGGCACGTACGGCGACGACTACTACCCGGTGGTGTTCGGCCAGGCCAAGAACCTCCCGGCGGCGAAGGCGACCACGGCCCGGCTCATCTCCATGATCCCCGTGGACCACGCGGAGCAGCCGACGCCGGCGACCGCGATGGAGCGGGCCCTCGGGGACCTGTGGGTGCGCACCTCCGCGGAGATGACCCCGCCGGTCCGCGCGGAGTTCCGGGCGACGCTCGTGGACATGCTGGAGAGCTGGCTGTGGGAGGTGGACAACCAGATCCAGAACCGCATCCCGGACCCGGTGGACTACGCCGAGATGCGCCGCCGCACGTTCGGCTCGTACCTGACGATGTACCTGTGCCGGCTGGGCCGGCAGGGCCGGGGCATCCCGGAGGAGATCTACGCCTGCGGCACCATCCGGTCCCTGGAGAACGCGGTGGCCGACGCCGCCTGCATGATCAACGACATCTTCTCGTACCAGAAGGAGGTGGAGGTCGAGGGCGAGGTGCACAACTTCGTGCTCGTCACCCGAAACTTCTTCGACATCGGCTACCCCGAGGCGCTGCACATCTGCCACGACCTGATGACCCGGCGCACCGAGGAGTTCGAGCACATCGTCGCGAACCAGCTGCCGCTGCTCTACGACGACTGGAAGCTGGACGCGCAGGCCCGGGCCGGCATCGACGCGTACGTGGGCGAACTACAGGACTGGCTCGCCGGTGTACTCAACTGGCACCAGAACGTGGCCCGTTACCGCGAGGAGGACCTGCACGGGCTGCCCGGCCTGCTGTCCAGCGGGGTGCTGAGCCCGTCGTTCGGGATGTCGGCGGCCCGGATCTCGCTGCCCCGCTGAGGGGCGGGACGGCTCAGAACTCGTCGGCGGTGTGGGGCAGCAGGTCCGTCCGCAGGGCCGCGTCGAGCGCCGCCGCGGCGCCCGGCGTGTGCTCGCGCACCAGTCCGGCGGCGACGAGTTCGACGACCCGGGTCCCGCCGAGGTAGCAGGCGGCCAGCTCCCGTACGTCCAGCTCCAGGTCGGGAGCCTGGCCGGCCCGCTCGTACGTGGCCCCGCCCGGGCCCGCCTTCAGCCGGAACCGCCCGGCGTTGGCGGGCAGGCGTACGTCGGCCAGCTCCAGCACCAGTTCCACGGGCGCGGCCCACGACCGTGCGGTCAGCGCCGCCCGTACGTCGACCAGGCGCAGCCAGAGCGCGGGGAACGCGGCGGTGACCCTGACCTGGTCCCGGTCGGCGGCGAAGTGCAGCAGCGGGTCGTCGGCCGGCCGGCCCCAGGCGCAGACCCTGCCGGTGAGGTCGAGGCCGGCCACGCACTCCCAGAGGGCGGCGGCGGCCTGCGGGGTGTCCGCCTCCAGCTCGTCGACCCGGACCAGGCCCGGGGTGTGGACGGGGCCGCTGTCGTCGCCCGGCTTGGTGCGGTAGACCACGTACCCGGCGAGCGGCTCGCCGGGCTCCCCGAGGGCGATGATCCGGGGCGGGCTCAACTCGTCGTCCTCCTCGTCCTGTTCGCACAGCCACTCCAGGGTCCACCGCTCGGGGCTGCGGCTCGGGCGGCCGGCCCGCAGGGCCCGGGTGGCCTCGTAGGCGGGGCCGATCACGGCGGGGGCGTCGGCCGGGTCGATCAGCCGCAGCGGGCGCCGGTCGGGGGTGACGCGCAGGGCCAGCGGCCGGGTGGAGTCGATCTCGACGGTGACGCCCTGGGTCGCCGCCCCGTACCCGAACCGGCCGTAGATCGCGGCCTCCGAGGCCCACAGGGCGACGATCGGACTGCCCGCCGCGCCGGTGCGGCGCAGCTGCTCGGCCATCAGGGCGGTGAGCACGCCCCGGCGGCGGCGGGTGGGCGCGACGGAGACGAAGGTGAGCCCGGGACAGGGCAGGTCCGCCCCGGGCACCGAGAGCCGGAAGTCGTACGCGGCCATGAATCCGACCAGGGTGTCGCCCTCGTAGGCGCCGAGCCGCGCGCAGCCGCCGAGCAGGGTGTGGTGCCGGGCGCGCGCCTCCTCCTCGGGGCGATCGTGGAAGACCAGGTAGGCGAGCTCCAGGGCGCGGTCGATGTCGGCCTCGGGTACCTCGCGGATGTCCACCATGATCCGGAGACTAATCGGTCATCGCGGACCGGTCACCCCATTTTGGCCGGATGTCCCCGGGCCAGGGGACACGCCCACCCCGAGGCGGGAGGGGTCAGGCCCGGCGGGCTCAGGAGCCGCCGGCGCGCACCGAGCCGGCGCTCGCGCCGTCCTCGTCGCTGACGAAGCAGGTGATCTCGTGCTCGCCGAGCGTCCAAGTGGCCTGCACCGGGTAGTAGTAGTACACCTCCATCGTCTTCGGGAGCTTCGCGGCCTTGCCCGCGTAATCGCCGAGCGCCTTGCCGCCGCACTTCTCGTCGGCGATCGATTGCACCTTCTCGACCCCCGGGTACGGCCCGTCGGGCAGGCGGACGACGGCGAACGCCTCCGCCTGGTGGGGCCGGGCACAGGGCACGGTGTCCACGGACAGGGGCGCCTGGCCCTCCTCCCCTTCGTACTCCGTGAAGTCGTCGTCGGTGTTGAAGCAGTCCCCCACCTTGATGTCGTCCACGTCGCCGAAGGCGGGGCCGGCGACACGGTCGACGGCGCCGGCCCGCGCTCCGGACACCCCGAGGAACAGCGCGAGCGCGAGGGCCACGACGGCGGACCGGCCCCGCCGGTACCGTCCCGGCCGCGCGGGCGGCTCGCGGAACGAGGGTCGTTGCGGTGGTTGCGGTGGTCTGGACATGCGCGCGGCTCTCCTCGCATTTTCCGACGGGCCGCACGGGCCGGAACTCGCCGACGCGTGCCCGCCGATGGAGTGTGCCCCGCTTCCTACGCTACCCCCTACCGGGCGGCGGGGCCGGTCCAGCCGGTGGGGACGTGGCCGAGGCGGACGCGCTGGGGGTGGTCGCCGACGGGGACGGAGACCCGCTTGGCGCCCGTCGCGAAATCGATGGCCGTGACCCGGTCGGCGCCGCTCTCGGAGATCACGCAGCCGGTGCCGTCCCCGTCGACCGTGGCCCAGTACGGCTTGGCGGCGGGCACCAGCGGCCCTTCGGTGAGGGTGGCCCGGTCGACGACCGTCGCGTAGTCGTCCATGGTTCCCGCGATGCAGAGCTTGGCGCCGTCGGGGCTCATGGACATGCCGTGGTGGCGCGAGTCGTTGACCCAGGTGGTGCGGTCGCGGCTGGTCGCCGGGTTCTCCGGGAGCGTCTTGAGGCGGGTGATCCGGTCGGCGGACACGTCGTATTCCAGGAAGCCGTTGAAGAACGAGACCTGGAAGTACAGCTTGGACTCGTCGGGGCTGAAGGCCACCGGCCGCACGGCGTCGGAGAGGTCCGCACGGCCGAAGGCGTCGAGGCGCTCGCGCATGTCGATCACCCGGACCGTGCGGAAGGTCCGCGCGTCGACGAGGGTGATCTTGCGGTCGCCCTTCGTCCAGTCCAGCCACGGCGCGTCGAGGGCGGAGGTCACGTCGCCGATGGAACTGTTCCACAGGAAGCGGCCGTCGCGGGTGAAGGTGTTCTCGTGCGGCTTGTCCCCGGTGGCGAAGGAGCCGAGCTGCCGGCCGGTGGCGATGTCCAGCACGTGCACGGTGTTGGCGGTGGAGGCGGAGACGGCGACGCGGGTCCCGTCGGGTGAGACAGCCATGTGGTCGGCGCGGTAGCCGGCCACCGGGAAGCGCCAGTTGATCCGCCCGGAGCGGACGTCGAGGGAGACGACGTCGGCGAAGCTGGGGCGGGAGACGACCACCGCCGAGCCGTCGGGGGTGGTGTACATGTCGTCCACGAACTGGTCGTGGCCCTCGCCCGCGGTGGCGCGGATCCCGAGGAAGAAGCCGAGCTTGACCGGGTTGAGGTAGATCTCCCGGAGCCGCTCCTCCTTGTCGGGGACCACGTTGATCCGCCCCACGCGCGCGAGGTCTCCGGTCGAGGCGAGCACATCGGCGGTGCCCTCCCAGTTGTTGCCGACGAAGAGGACCTCGCGGAGGTCCGCCGCGTCCGGGGCGGCGGCCGACGCGGGGCCCGCGGCGAGCGCGGCCGCGGCCAGCACGCAACCGGCGAGGAGCGCGCGCAAGGGGGTACGGACGGGGCGTGCCGTGCGTGTGGTCCGGGACATCCGCTCAACTCCGTTACGGAAAGGCGCTGTTACCGGCGGGTAAAATAGGCGGAACGGCAAAAGGGCGCAACCCTCAGGGGTGCGCCCTTTCGTCAGCCCGGGAACTCACCGCTTCAAGCGACGACGCCGATCCTGCTGACCACGGTGTGGGAGCTGTCGTGGTGGATCGGGATGTGCGCGCCGGTCAGCGCGGCCCCGGTGCCGCCGCGGCGGTTGGCGACGATCTCTGCGGCGATGGACAGCGCGGTCTCCTCCGGGGAGCGGGCCCCGAGGTCCAGGCCGATCGGGGAGCGCAGCCGGGCGAGTTCGAGCTCGGTCACGCCGACGTCGCGCAGCCGCTTGTTGCGGTCCTCGTGGGTGCGGCGGGAGCCCATGGCGCCGACGTAGGCGACGGGAAGCTTGAGGGCCAGTTCGAGGAGCGGGACGTCGAACTTGGCGTCGTGGGTCAGCACGCACAGCACGGTCCGGCCGTCCACCGCGGTGGTCTCCAGGTAGCGGTGCGGCCAGTCGACCACGATCTCGTCCGCCTCGGGGAAACGGTTCTTCGTGGCGAACACGGGCCGCGCGTCGCACAGCGTGACGTGGTAGCCGAGGAACTTGCCGATCCGCACCAGGGCGGAGGCGAAGTCGATGGCGCCGAAGACGATCATCCGCGGCGGCGGGACGCTGGACTCGACCAGTACCTTGAGCGGCTCTCCGCACAGCCGGCCGTCGGCGCCGATCTCCAGGACGCCGGTCTTGCCGGCGTCCAGCATGGCGCGGGCCTCCTCGGCGAGGGTGCGGTCCAGCTCGGGGTGCCCCCCGAAGCCGCCCTCGTAGGCGCCGTCGGTACGCACGACCAGGGCGCGGCCCATCAGCTCCTGCGGACCCTCGGCGATCCGGGCGACCGCCGCCGCCTCCCCGCGGGCGGCGGCGGCCAGCGCGGCCGCGAACACCTCCCGCACGGGAGAGCCCACGGGGACCGGGGTCACCAGGATGTCGATGACTCCGCCGCAGGTCAGGCCCACGGCGAAGGCGTCGTCGTCGCTGTAGCCGAAGCGCTCGCGAACGGTCTCGCCGTCCTCCAGCGCCTGCCGGCACAGCTCGTACACGGCGCCCTCCACGCATCCGCCGGAGACCGAGCCGATCGCGGTGCCCTCGCTGTCGACGGCGAGCGCGGCGCCGGGCTGCCGGGGCGCGCTCCCGCCGACCGCCACGACGGTGGCGACTGCGAAGTCACGTCCCTGCTCGACCCACCGGTTCAGTTCCTCGGCGATGTCCAGCATTGCGGCCTCCTCGGAGGGGTTCGGTTTCCAGTATCGGATGCGTGGCGGGTCCAGTGCCGACCAGGGGGAGAAAGGCCCTGGTCGGCTGGCTGAACTAGTTGACGCCGAGCCATCCCTCGATCGGGTGGAGGGCGAAGAAGACCACGAAGATCACGGTCAGCGCCCACATGAAGGCACCGATCTCCCGCGCCTTGCCCTGCGCGATCTTGATGGCCACGTACGAGATCACACCAGCGGCGACACCGGCGGTGATCGAGTAGGTGAAGGGCATGATCGCCACGGTCAGGAAGACCGGGATGGCGGTCGCGCTGTCGGACCAGTCCACGTGGCGGGCGTTCTGCATCATCATCGCGCCGATGACGACCAGGGCCGCGGAGGCGACCTCACCCGGGACGATCTGCGTGATCGGGGTGAAGAAGAGGCAGGCGGCGAAGAAGAGGCCGGTGACGACGGAGGCGAGACCGGTACGGGCTCCCTCGCCGACGCCGGTGGCGGACTCGACGAACACCGTCTGGCCGGAGCCGCCCGCGACACCGCCGATGGCACCGCCGGCGCCGTCGATGAACAGCGCCTTGGACAGGCCCGGCATCCGGCCCTTGTCGTCGGCGAGCTTGGCCTCGGTGCCGACGCCGATGATGGTGGCCATCGCGTCGAAGAAGCCGGCGAGGACGAGGGTGAAGACGATCATGCCGACCGTCATGACGCCGACGTCACCCCAGCCGCCGAAGGAGACCTGGCCGAACAGCGAGAAGTCCGGCATCGACACCGCGGAGCCGGTGAGCTCCGGGGCGCCGTTCTTCCAGGCCTTCGGGTCGATGTCCGCCACGACGTTGAGGATCGCGGCGAGGACCGTTCCGCCGACGATTCCGATCAGGATGGCGCCGGGAATCTTGCGTGCCTGAAGCATGAAGATGGTGATCAGGGTCACGCAGAAGATCAGGACGGGCCAGCCGGCGAGCTCGCCGGCGGCGCCGAGGGTCACGGGAGGAGCGAATTCCCCGCCGTTGCCCACGAAGCCGGCCTTCACGAGGCCGATCAGGGCGACGAACATGCCGATGCCCATGGTGATGGCGTGCTTGAGCGCGAGGGGGATCGCGTTCATGATCATCTCACGGAGGCCGGTGACGACCAGGAGACAGATCACGACGCCGTACATCACGCACATGCCCATGGCCTGCGGCCAGGTCATCTGGGGGGCTACCTGCGAGGACAGCACACCGGAGACGGACAGTCCGGCGGCCAGGGCGAGCGGGACCTTGCCCACGAAGCCCATGAGGAGCGTGGTCAGGGCCGCGGCGAAGGCCGTGGCCGTGATGAGCGCCTTCTGGCTCATGGTGTCTCCGGCGACGTCCTTGCCGGAGAGGATCAGCGGGTTGAGCAAGAGGATGTACGCCATGGCCATGAAGGTCGTGACGCCGCCACGAATCTCATTGCCGACGTTGGAGCCTCTGTGCGTGATGTGAAAGTACCGGTCGAGCCAAGAACGCCCCGCGGGGGTGCGAGAGCCGTCGCCGGCCTCTTCCGCGGTGGTCTTGGGCTCTACAGACGACTGGGTCATGGTGCCTAACTCCCAAGGTTCAAAGGGGCACCCGCATAAAGATTGGAGACGCGGGATTTGGGAAACTCCGTTTGGCTGCACGACCCGGGGTGACGGCCCGAGGCGACGCGAATGTTCCTGCGTGTACTGCGGGTACTGCGGGGGTTCTGCGGTACTGACGGGGCACCGGGGTTGTGGTGCCACCGGGGGTGCTGCGGGGGGATAACGCCGGTGGAACGGGCCGCGAGCGGTGCGGCTTTTTCGTCTTCCGGACTTTCGTACTCCGGGCGGTGTGGCCGGCAAGTGTGACGTTCCCTGGTCACACCGCCCGGAGAGCTTGGGGTCCGGGGGCCTTTCGGCCCCCGGAGGGCGCCGTCCTAGAGGGTGCCGGTGAGGGCTTCCGGACGGATCGGCGTCTTGTTGAGCTCCAGACCGGTCGCCTGCCGGATCGCCGCGAGGACGGCCGGGGTGGACGACAGGGTGGGGGCCTCGCCCATACCGCGAAGGCCGTACGGCGCGTTCGGGTCGGCGAGCTCCAGGACGTCGACCGGGATGGTCGGGGTGTCGAGGATGGTCGGGATCAGGTAGTCCGTGAAGGAGGGGTTGCGCACCTTCGCGGTCTTCGGGTCCACGATGATCTCTTCCATGATCGCGACGCCCAGGCCCTGGGTGGTACCACCCTGGATCTGGCCGACCACGGAGAGCATGTTCAGGGCCTTGCCGACGTCCTGCGCGGTCGCCAGCTCGACGACCTTGACGAGGCCGAGCTCGGTGTCCACCTCGACCACCGCGCGGTGCGCGGCGAACGTGTACTGGACGTGTCCGTCACCCTGGCCGGTCTTGAGGTCGAAGGGGACGGTCGGCCGGTGCCGGAACTCCAGCTCCAGGTCGATCGCGTCCTCGCCCTCCAGGATGTCGGCGATGTCCGCGAGGACCTCGCCGCCGTCGGTGACGACCTTGCCGCTCTCCAGGAGCAGCTCGGCGGTCGCCCACGCCGGGTGGTAGGAGCCGTTCTTGCGGCGGCCGATCTCCAGGACCTTCTCGCGCACGGCCTCGCAGGTGTTCTTCACGGCGCCACCGGTCATGTACGTCTGCCGGGAGGCGGACGTGGAACCGGCGGAGCCGACCTGCGTGTCGGCCGGGTGGATGGTCACCTGCGTGACGCCCAGCTCCGTACGGGCGATCTGGGCGTGGACGGTGACACCGCCCTGGCCGACCTCCGCCATCGCCGTGTGGACCATCGCGACGGGCTCGCCGTTGATGACCTCCAGGCGGACACGGGCGGTGGAGTAGTCGTCGAAGCCCTCGGAGAAGCCGACGTTCTTGATGCCGACCGCGTAGCCGACGCCGCGGACGACGCCCTCGCCGTGGGTGGTGTTGGACAGGCCGCCCGGCAGCGCGCGGACGTCCGCGCCCTCGCCGGCGGTCTCCCACTGGCGCTCCGGCGGCAGCGGGCGCGCCTTGACCCGGCGCAGCAGCTCGGCGACGGGCGCCGGGGAGTCCACGACCTGGCCGGTGGGCATGATCGTGCCCATCTCCATGGCGTTCAGCTGGCGGAACTCGACCGGGTCCATGCCCAGCTTCGCCGCGAGCTTGTCCATCTGGGCCTCGTAGGCGAAGCAGGCCTGGACGGCGCCGAAGCCGCGCATCGCACCGCAGGGCGGGTTGTTCGTGTAGAGCGCGATCGCCTCGATGTCGACGTCCTCGACCACGTACGGGCCGACCGACAGCGAGGAGGCGTTGCCCACGACCGCCGGGGAAGCGGACGCGTACGCGCCGCCGTCCAGGACGATCTTGCACTTCATGTGGGTGAGCTTGCCGTCCTTGGTGGCGCCGTGCTCGTAGTAGAGCTTCGCCGGGTGGCGGTGCACGTGCCCGAAGAAGGACTCGAACCGGTTGTAGACGATCTTGACCGGCTTGTTCGTGGCGAGGGCCAGGAGGCAGGCGTGGATCTGCATCGAGATGTCCTCGCGGCCGCCGAAGGCACCGCCGACGCCCGAGAGCGTCATGCGGACCTTCTCCTCGGGGAGACCGAGGACCGGGGCGATCTGCTTGAGGTCCGAGTGCAGCCACTGGGTGGCGACGTAGAGGTCGACGCCGCCGTCCTCGGTGGGCACGGCGAGGCCGGACTCCGGGCCGAGGAAGGCCTGGTCCTGCATGCCGAAGGTGTACTCGCCCTTGACGATGACGTCAGCGCGCTTGGCGGCCTCGTCCGCGTTGCCGCGGACGATCGGCTGGCGGTGCACGATGTTCGGGTGCGGGACGTGACCGGAGTGGTGGTCGTCGCGGCCCTCGTGGATCAGCGGCGCGCCCTCGGCGAGGGCGGAGGCCTCGTCGGTGACGAGCGGCAGCTCGCGGTAGTCGATCTTGATCTTGGCGGCCGCACGGCGGGCGGTCTCCGGGTGGTCGGCGGCCACGAGGGCGACCGGCTCACCGTGGTGACGTACCCGGCCGTTGGCGAGGACCGGGGTGTCCTGGATCTCCAGGCCGTAGTTCTTCATCTCGGCCGGCAGGTCGTCGTAGGTCAGCACCGAGTAGACGCCGGGCATCGCGAGGGCCTCGGAGATGTCGATCGAGGCGATCTCGGCGTGGGCGACGGTGCTGCGCAGGGTCTGGCCCCAGAGCATGTCCTCGTGCCACATGTCCGAGGAGTACGCGAACTCACCGGTGACCTTGAGGGTGCCGTCCGGGCGGAGCGTGGACTCGCCGATGCCGCCCTTGTTGTGCTTCTGGGTGACGTTGGTCGGCGTACCGGCGGGAACGGTTCGGGTGTTCTGAGCCATGGTCAGACCGCCTCAGACTGACGGGCGGCCGCGAGGCGGACCGCGTCGAGGATCTTCTCGTAGCCCGTGCAGCGGCAGAGGTTGCCGGACAGGGCCTCACGGATGTCCTGGTCGGACGGGGAGGAGTTCTCCTCCAGCAGCGCGTCGGCCTGGACCAGCAGACCCGGGGTGCAGAAACCGCACTGCACGGCGCCGGCGTCGATGAACGCCTGCTGGACGTTGGAGAGCGGGGCTCCCTCGCCGGTCTGCGAGTCACCGGGCTTGGCCTGCCACTGCTTGGCCGCGTCCAGGGACACGCCCTTGCTGCCGCAGCCGCCGCCGGTGCCGCAGGCACCGCCGTGGCCGTGCTCCTCGCGCTGCTTGGCGAAATCGGCCAGGCCCTCGACGGTCACGACGTCGCGACCCTCGACCTGGCCGGCGGCCACCAGACAGGAACAGACGGGCACGCCGTCGAGGCGGACGGTGCAGGAACCGCACTCGCCCTGCTCACAGGCGTTCTTCGAACCCGGCAGGCCCAGGCGCTCGCGCAGGACGTAGAGGAGGGACTCGCCCTCCCACACGTCGTCGGCTTCCTGCTGACGGCCGTTGACAGTGAAATTGACGCGCATGATTACGCAGCCCCTTCAAGCGAGCGGCCGTTGCCGGTACCGCGGTACTGCTCCCAGGTCCAGACGAGCTGGCGGCGAGCCATGATGCCAACCGCGTGACGGCGGTACTTCGCCGTGCCGCGGACGTCGTCGATCGGGTTGGCCGCGCCGGAGGCGAGGTCACCGAACTGCTTGGCGATCGACGGGGTGATGACCTTGCCGGACTCCCAGAAGCCGCCCTCTTCGAGCGCGGCGTTCAGGAACTCCTCGGCGGCCTTCGCGCGGATCGGGGTCGGCGCGGCCGAACCGATTCCGGTACGGACCGTGCGGGTCTCGGGGTGCAGCGCCAGGCCGAACGCGCAGACGGCGATGACCATCGCGTTGCGGGAGCCGACCTTGGAGTACTGCTGGGGGCCGTCCGCCTTCTTGACGTGGACGGTCTTGATGAGCTCGTCGGCGGCCAGCGCGTTGCGCTTGACGCCCGTGTAGAACTCGTCGATCGGGATCAGGCGAGAGCCGCGCACGGACTCCACCTCGACCTCGGCACCGGCCGCCAGCAGGGCGGGGTGCGAGTCGCCGGCCGGGGAGGCGCAACCGAGGTTGCCGCCGACGCCGCCGCGGTTGCGGATCTGCGGGGACGCGACCGTGTGCGAGGCGAGCGCGAGACCCGGGAGCTCCGTGCGGAGGTTTTCCATGATCTGCGTGTACGGGACGGAGGCGCCCAGACGCACCACGTCCTCGGCGACCTCCCACTCCCGCAGCAGACCGATGCGGTTCAGGTCCAGGAGGTACTCCGGCCGGCGGTGGTCGAAGTTGATCTCGACCATCACATCGGTGCCACCCGCAATCGGCACAGCTGTGGGGAACTCGGCCTTAGCGGCGAGCGCCTCCTCCCAGCTGGCGGGGCGAAGGAAGTCCATGTGCGGCTCTCTTCTTCTTCATCGTGTCGTTCACTTCAAGCCAGGAGGCCATCAGGCCCTCGACTGGTCGTTCACGTGCTGTTAACGCGGTGTGGAGTCAGTACACAAGCCGCGCGTCCCCCGGGTGCAGTCACCGAAACCATGAAGGAGTTGGCTGACGGCCTCCCTCGTCTTGTAGATTCGTATGAAAGGCAGGATGCGATGACCTGCCCGATTTCCAACGGCAACATCGAGACAGATCGGCGGCGACATCATGCGGCTGCGCGCACTGCTGGAAACCGAGGCGCTGGGGCTGCGGCTGCTGGGCGGCGAGGAAGAACTCGACCGGACGGTCCGCGGGGTCATGACGACCGACCTGAGGGATCCCAGCCGGTACCTCACCGGAGGCGAACTTGTCCTGACAGGGCTGGCCTGGCGAAGAAATTCAGCCGACTCCGAGCCATTCGTACGAATCCTCGCGAGCGCGGGTGTCGCGGGGCTGGCGGCGGGCGAGGCGGAGCTCGGCGACATCCCCGACGATCTGGTCTCGGCCTGTGTGCGCAACCGGCTGCCGCTGTTCGCGGTGAACGAGGACGTTGCATTCGCCACGATCACCGAATACGTCGTACGGCAGGTTTCGGGAGAGCGCGCGGGCGACCTCGCGGCCGTCGTGGACCGCCATCGCCGGCTGATGACATCGGGCCCGGCGGGCGGTGGCCCCGATGTGGTGCTGGATCTGCTCACCACGGACCTCGACCTTCGGGCCTGGGTGCTCTCACCCACGGGCCGACAGATCGCCGGAGCCGGCGAACCGCTGGCGCCGGGCGTCTGCGCCACACTCGCGAGTGAGCACCTCGCAGCGGTCCGGACCGGCCGCAGGGGCCCGCACCGGATCTCCATCCAGGGTATTACCTACTCGCTGTTCCCGATCAGGGGACACGGCCGCGGCGCCGCGGCCGGGCCCGCCTCGCGGGACGTCCGCGAGAGCGTGCTGTCGGACTGGCTGCTGGCCGTCGAGGCGGACGCGGGCGACTGGCCGGCCGAGCGGCTCGACCTGCTCCAGGGCGTCACCCAGCTGATCGCCGTCGAGCGGGACCGGCGCGACGCGGCCCGTACGGTGCGCCGCCGGCTCGCGCAGGAGGTGCTGGAACTGGTCCAGACGGGCGCCCCGCCCGCCGAGATCGCCGCGCGCCTGCGGGTGGCCGCCCCGGTACTGCTGCCCGGACTGGGCGCCGCCCCGCACTGGCAGGTCGTCGTCGCCCGGGTGGACTGGGAGGGCGGGGACATCCCCGGCGGCCCGGTGGCCCAGTCGCTGCTGGAGGAGATCCTGGTCGACCCGTCGATGTCGGGCCCGGAGCCCTCCGACCGGATCGCGGTGGCCCACGCGGGTGACGAGGCCATCGCCCTCGTCCCGCTGCCGTCGCTGCTGGGCGACGCCGGGGAGGACAAGGGCCCGGACGCCGCCCTGCACGCCGACGCGCTGCTCGCGTCCGTGCGGGAGCCGCTCGCCGCCGGGCTGGCCGACGACGGCCGGATCACGCTGGGGGTCAGCGCCGCCGTGCACTCGGCGGAGGGGCTGCGCGGGGCCCTGGAGGAGGCCCGGCACGCCCGCCGGGTCGCGGCGGCCCGGCCGGGCCGGGTGTGCGCCGCCGGCCACCACGAGCTGGCCTCGCACGTGCTGCTGCTGCCGTTCGTGCCGGACGACGTGCGCCGGGCCTTCACCGCCCGACTGCTGGACCCGCTGCGGGACTACGACCGCCGCCACCGGGCGGAGCTCATCCCGACCCTGGAGGCGTTCTTGGACTGCGACGGTTCCTGGACGCGGTGCGCGACGCGGCTGCACCTGCATGTCAACACGCTGCGCTACCGGGTCGGGCGAATCGAGCAGTTGACGGGTCGGGACCTGTCGCGGCTGGAGGACAAGCTCGACTTCTTCCTCGCACTGCGGATGAGCTGAGCCGATACGGTCGGGCGCCGGTCGAGGGCCGGTCGGGGGCGCCTGATGCGGCATCCGGACTTTGTGAAAAGGTTCACCCGACCCCTTGGCCGATCAAGGCGATCCGTGCTCTCATTTCGCCCCAGGGCTCGAAGACGTGCTGCTTGGTTGCTTTGGGGAGGGCAATGTGGCGGACACCGCCATGTCCGGTGCCGGAACTACCGGGGGAGACGACCCCCTCCAGCGGGCGATATGGCGGCTGCGCTCGCGCGGCTGTTGGACCGACGCGGCGGCCCTGCTGACGCCGCACGTGGGCAGCGCGGGGGCGGCCGTGCAGCGCACCGCGCTGCTGGTCGAGCGGTGCCTGTTCACCGGGCAGGGCTGGGCCGAGGCGGAGGACGCGCTGCGGGTCGCGGAGGCGGTGGCGCGGGACGACGACGAGCGGGGCGCGGCGGCGTGCGAGCGGGGCCAGCTGGCGTACGCGGCCACCGTTCTGGGCGTCCGCGACCGCTCGGACGAGGCCCGGTCCGCCCTGGGGCGGGCGGCGGCCCTGCTTTCCCCGGGCTCGCGGACCCGCCCGCTGCTGGACTTCCGCCGGGGCCTGGTCGCGGAACACCTCGCGGACGCCCCGCAGTCGGCCCGTCCGGCGTACCGTCGCGCCCACGCCGGCGCGTTGGCCCACGGCGACACCCTGCTGCTGTCCTTCACGTGGCGGCACCTGGCGGCGCTGTCCCTCCGGGACGGGGAGGTGGCGGAGGCCCGCAAGGGCTTCGCGGAGTCGCTGCGCATCCGGGAGGACCTGGGGTTCCTGGTCGGCACGGCCCCCGCGCTGGCCGCCCTCGCCGAGGCCGAGCCGGAACCGGAAGCCGCCCGGCTCCGCGCGGAGGCCCGCCGCCTGTTCCACCTCCTGGGCGGCATCCCCACCTGGCTGGCCGACCAACTCCACCCGGCCCCGGCCACCTGACCCCCGCCCCGCGCGGGCCCTGCCCGGCCGCGCCCTCAATCGCCGGCCGGCCAAAAAACCTGGGGCTCCGCCCCGGACCCCGCGCCTCAAACGCCGGCGGGGCTGGAATGTGCGGGCATCCGGCACCATCCAGCCCCGCCGACGATTGAGGCGCGGGGGCTCGGGGGCCGGCACCGGGCAGCCCCGGCGGTGCCGTTTCAGGCGGGACGGCCGTGGCTACGGGTGGGCGTGGGTGTGGATCAGGGAGTCGGACAGGGGGAGGTCGCCGGCGATGAGGGCCTCCAGGAGCGTCACGTGTTGCGCCGCGTCGGCGACGAGCCTCGCGCGCGGGGTGCGGGCCACGCCCGGGAGGGGCCATTGCGCGCGGCGGTGGAGTTCCTCCGCGACCTGGACCAGCTCCGCGTTGCCCGCCAGCGCGAGGACCTCCCGGTGGAAGTGCCGGTCCGCCTCCGCGTACCCCGCGAGGTCACCCGCCTCGGCCGCCACCACCGTCGCGTCGGCCACCGGCCGCAGCCCGGCCCACACCTGGGCCGGCACCGTCCGCGCCAGCCGCAGCATCACCGGGACCTCCAGCAGCGCTCGTACCTCCGCCAGCTCCGCCAGCGCCCTCGGCGTCCGCGCCAGGACCCGGAACCCCCGGTTCGGCAGGCATTCCACCGCCCCCTCCAGGGCCAGCTGCTGCATCGCCTCCCGCACAGGCGTCGCCGAGACCCCGAACCGCTCCCCCAGCGCGGGGCCCGAGTAGATCTCCCCCGGCACCAGGTCGCCTGCCACCAGCGCCGCGCGCAGCGCCTCCAGGACCTGCCCGCGCACCGAATGGCGCAACACCTTCGGCACCTTCCGCGCCTGCGCCGGGATCCTGGCCTGGGCCGTTTCGCGCACTCGGTCCTCCTCCAGGGGTCTCGACCTGCTCAGGAAAAGAGAATAGGCGACCGGGTTCTCGCACCACCGGCGATGGTCAGGTAAGGTAAGGCTTACCTGTTAACGATCGCGTGATTCGGCGGTGTCCAGCATGCCCGTCCAGGCCGTCACCGCCGCCACGGCCGTCACCGCCACCACGGCCCTCAGCGCCGCCTACGCCCGCCTGACCGAGGCGTACGGCGGACTCCAGGTCATCGAGCGGTCCGCGCACGAACCCTCCCCTCGCGGTGTGGGGTGGGTCGGCGCGGACGAGCTCGCGGCGGGCGACAGCGCCCTGGACACCTTCCTGGAATGGGACGAGGCCCAGGTCCTGCGGGACTACGGGCAGCCGGCCCGGCCGGACGTGATCGCCGGTTTCGGGCTGCACCGGTACGCGTGGCCCGCCTGCCTGCTGATCACGATCCCGTGGTTCCTGCTCCGGCGGGTCCCCCGGCTCCCGGCCGCCGAGGTGGCCTTCCACCGGACCCTCGGCCAAATGGCCGTCCACGTCGAAAGCTTCGCCTGCCTGCCGGACGACCCGGCGGCCGCTCTCCCCGGGGCCCGTGTCGTGCCCGACGAGGAAGCGCTGCGCGAGGAGGTGCGGGCTGCGGTGGCCCAGCACCTCGGAGCCGTGGTGGAAGGTTTCGGCCCGCGGATGCGGCGCGGCCGCCGCGCCCTGTGGGGCATGGTGACCGACGAGGTCGTCGAGAGCCTCTGGTACGTCGGCCACCTGCTCGGCGAGGAGCACCGGGCCATGGCCGAGCTGGAGGCGCTGCTGCCCGGCTCGACGGCTCCGTACACGGGGGGCGCTGGCTTCCGCACCCTCACCGGTCCGGACGGCGAGGCGTTGCCCACCCGGGATCGGGCCGGGTGCTGCCTCTTCTACACGATCCGCCCCGAGGACACCTGCGTCACCTGCCCCCGTACCCGCGACGCGGACCGAGTCGTGCGGCTCACGCAGGCCGCCGCGGGCTGAACCCACCCGCCCGGATGAACGTAAATCGAACTCAACGCCGTTCAAGCGAGCGGGAGTTCGAGACACAACACCCTATCCGACGGGCCCCGCCCCCCGATGGCGTCGTCTTGGCCCGAAACCCGCATGAACGGCCGGCCGGCTGCGCCACTATGGCGCCCGGAACGCCGCATACGCGAGGCAAGGGACATCCGCATGAGACTGACCGACATATCGCTGGACTGGCTGCTGCCCGGCAGCCTGCTGATCCTGGGCGTACTTGCGGCAGTGGCGGTACTGGCCCGGGGCAAGCGGGACGGCGAGAAGGCCGCGGCCGAGGACAGCTGGGAACGCAGCGAGGAACGGCGCCGCCGCAAGGAAGCCGTGTACGGAACCGCCTCGTACGTCCTGCTCTTCTGCTGCGCGGCGGTCGCAGCGGCGCTCTCCTTCCACGGACTGGTCGGCTTCGGCCGGCAGAACCTGAACCTCTCCGGCGGCTGGGAGTACCTGGTCCCGTTCGGTCTCGACGGCGCGGCCATGTTCTGCTCGGTGCTCGCCGTCCGCGAGGCCAGCCACGGCGACGCGGCCCTCGGATCCCGCATGCTGGTCTGGCTGTTCGCGGGCGCCGCCGCCTGGTTCAACTGGGTGCACGCCCCGCGCGGCCTCGGCCACGACGGGGCACCGCAGTTCTTCGCCGGGATGTCGCTCTCGGCGGCCGTCCTGTTCGACCGGGCCCTGAAGCAGACCCGCCGGGCGGCGCTGCGCGAACAGGGCCTGATTCCGCGGCCGTTGCCGCAGATCCGGATGGTCCGCTGGCTGCGGGCACCCCGCGAGACCTTCGGCGCGTGGTCGCTCATGCTGCTGGAGGGCGTCCGCACCCTGGACGAGGCCGTCGACGAGGTACGGGAGGACAAGCGCGAGAAGGAGCAGGACCGGCACCGCAGGCGCGACCAGAACCGGCTGGACCGGGCGCGCATCAAGGCGCTGGGCCGCCAGCACCGGGCGTTCGGGCGTTCGCGCGGCCGCCAGGTCGAGCTGCCGGGGCTGACCTCCCAAGCGGGCTCCGCGCCGGTCGGCGCGGAGCCGGCCATATCGGAAGCGGGACAGCTGCCCCTGCGACGCCGGCCCTCCCTGCAGGCCGTGAACGCGGCCGAATCCCTTGATCCGGCCGGTCCCCGGACGGTGGACCTCACCGCCGAGGACGACACCCAGACGATCCCCCGACTCGACTCACTGGAACGCAAACTCAAGGACCTGGAGCAGCAGTTCGGCTGAGCCGGACTCCAAGGCCCCGGACCCGCGGGGCCCGTCCGAGCGCGTACGCGCGCTCAGGCGGGCCCCGCTTCGCACGCTCCGGCCAGCTCGAACCACACCACCTTGCCGCCGCCGCGCGCGGGCGCGTCCACGCCCCACGCGTCGGCGAGCGCCTGTACGAGGACCAGACCCCTGCCGTGCGTACCGTCGTCGGCGGTCGGTACGTGCGGCCGGGGCCGGCGGGCGGCGTAGTCCCTGACCTCCACCCGCAGCCGGCCGGCGGCGAGACTGGCGGACACCTCCGCGCCCTGCTCGGTGTGGACCAGGGCGTTGGTGACGACCTCGGTGATCAGCAGCTCCGCCGCCTCGGCGGTATCCGAGCGGCACCGGTGGCGCATCAACTCCCGTAACGCCCGCCGCACTTCGCCCACGGCCTTCAAATCGGCCCGGCGCAGACTGCGGCTCATCTCCAGCGTGTCCACCGCGTCCGCCCCGTCCCCGTCCATGGCCGACGGTTCGCGCGGTACGGGCCGCCCCCGTCTCCACAGCTTCCCGGTCTTCGCCCCCACCCGCACGGCGATGTCCTCCCCCGCGTCGCGCTCCGATAACGAAAGCCTCTCGAACAGGCCTACGGGAGCATGCCCGCCGGGGCAATCCGCACTCCTGCGGGGTCAGGGGAGGGGCACGTTTCGGAGGTTGGATCGAGCCATCTGGATCATGCGGCCCACCCCGCCGTCCAGCACGATCTTGCTGGCGGAAAGTGCGAACCCGGTCACCATTTCGGCGCTGATCCTGGGGGGAATGGACAATGCGTTGGGGTCCGTGACCACGTCCACCAGAGCCGGCCCCTTGTGCCGGAAAGCGTCCTTCAAAGCCGCTGTGAGCTGCTTGGGCTTTTCCACCCGGACCCCGTAGGCACCCGCCGCGCGGGCGATCGCGGCGAAATCCGGGTTCTTGTTCGTCGTCCCGTACGAAGGAAGGCCGGAAACCAGCATTTCCAACTCGACCATGCCGAGCGATGAGTTGTTGAAGAGGACCACTTTGACGGGCAGGTCGTACTGCACCAGGGTGAGGAAATCTCCCATCAGCATCGAGAAACCGCCATCGCCGGACATCGAGACCACTTGACGGTTCCGGTCGGTGAACTGTGCCCCGATGGCCTGCGGGAGGGCATTGGCCATGGAGCCGTGGCTGAAGGAGCCGATGATGCGGCGCTTGCCGTTCGGGGAAAGATAGCGCGCGGCCCACACATTGCACATGCCGGTGTCGACGGTGAACACGGCGTCGTCGTCGGCCAGTTCGTCCAGCACGGCGGCCACGTACTCGGGGTGGATCGGCGTGTGCTTCTCCACCTTGCGGGTGTACGCCTTGACCACGCCCTCCAGCGCGTCCGCGTGCTTCTTCAGCATCCGGTCGAGGAAGCGGCGGTCGGTCTTGGCCTTCACCCGGGTGTTCAGGACGCGCAGGGTCTCGCGGACGTCGCCCCACACGGCGAGGTCCAGCTGGGAGCGCCTGCCGAGGTGTTCGGGCCGGATGTCCACCTGGACGATCTTCACATCGTCGGGCAGGAAGGCGTTGTACGGGAAGTCCGTGCCCAGCAGGATCAGCAGGTCGCACTCGTGGGTGGCCTCGTAGGCCGCGCCGTAGCCGAGCAGCCCGCTCATGCCGACGTCGTAGGGATTGTCGTACTGGATCCATTCCTTGCCGCGCAGCGCGTGCCCGACGGGGGCCTTGACCCGGCCGGCGAACTCCATCACCTCCGCGTGCGCCCCGGCGGTGCCGCTGCCGCAGAACAGGGTGACCCGGTCCGCCTCGTCGATCAGCCGGACCAGCTTCTCGATCTCCCCGTCGCCGGGCCGCACCGTGGGCCGCGCGGTGACGAGCGCGTGCTCGACGGTCTTCTCGGGCGCGGGCTGCGAGGCGATGTCCCCGGGCAGGGACACCACGCTGACGCCGCCGCGGCCGATGGCGTGCTGGATGGCGCTCTGGAGCACCCGGGGCATCTGCCGCGGGTTCGAGATCAGCTCGCTGTAGTGGCTGCACTCGGTGAACAGCCGGTCGGGGTGGGTCTCCTGGAAGTAGCCGAGGCCGATCTCGCCGGAGGGGATGTGCGAGGCGAGTGCGAGGACGTGGGCCATCGAGCGGTGGGCGTCGTAGAGGCCGTTGATGAGGTGCAGGTTTCCGGGCCCGCAGGAGCCCGCGCAGGCCGCGAGCGAGCCGGTGATCTGGGCCTCGGCGCCGGCCGCGAAGGCGGCCGTCTCCTCGTGCCGGACCTGGATCCAGTCGATTCCACCCGTTCGGCGGATCGCGTCGACGATCGGGTTCAGGCTGTCGCCGACGACTCCGTACATCCGCCGCACGCCCGCGCGCACGAGGATGTCGACGAACTGCTCCGCCACGTTCTGCTTGGCCATGGAGGGGGTGCCCTTTCTGTGCCGTGTGCGCCTTCCATCCACGCACGTTCCCCCGGATCACGCCTCCCAGACGGCGGCGGCCGTCCGGTCGTCGGCGTAGCCCTTGAGGCGCAGCTGGGTGTCCGCGAGGAAGGCCGCCAGGCCGGGCGGCTCCGGCTCGGCCCAGCGGGCGCCGAGCGCGGCCGGGAGCAGGGCCTCCTCGCGCATCGGCTCAGCGAGGCCGCCGGAGCAGAGCAGCAGGGTGTCCCCCGGGCGGGCCACGGAGGCGCGGAACCGGAAGCCGCCGCCGGCCGGGTCCTCGGGGGCGGGCTCCCGGGGGTCGCGCCCGGGCTCCAGGTCCTGCCACTGGCCCGCGCGGAGCCGGAACAGGCCGCCCGCGCCGGTGCCGAAGCTGACCCGGGTCTTGCACTCCGGGTCCACCGGGAGCAGCAGCCCGCGTAGCCCGGCCGTGTACTCCTCCTCCGCGAGGCCGAGCTCGGCGGCGTGGGCGCGCAACCGGCCGTAGCCGCGGTCGGTGAGCCGCTGGAGCCCGGATCGCAGGGCGTCGCGCCGGCCGGACCGGATGTCCGCCGCGAGCCGCTCCTGGCTGCGGCCGATGGCGGCGGCGACCCAGTGGCACACCTCGGCGGCGGCCTCGCGGGCCCCGGGGGCGGCCCGGTCGCCGCCCGCGAGGGCCACGAGGACGAGGGCGTCGTCGCCGGTGCCGAAGCGGGCGGTGAGCAGGAAGTCCCTGCGGGCCTCGCCGCGGTAGCGGGCGGAGTCGCCGCGTACGGAGGCGGCGCGCAGGGTGTACGTGCCGTGGCGGGCCCCCTCCAGGACGGTGTCGGGGACGAGCCGGTCGAGGTCGGCGGGGTCGGCGACGGGCAGCGAGCCCGGCTCGGCGGCGTAGGTCGGTGCCCGGTCGCCGAGGTGGCGCACCTCGGGCCGCCGTCCGACCGCGCCGACCGGCTCGGCCGCGGGCGGGGGCCCCGGAGCCGCCGGCGGAACCTCCTGCACCGCCTCCCCGTCGCGCGGCACCCCCCACCGCCACACCGGCAACTCGGGCGCCTCCTCCGGCTCGGCCGGCGCCGGCGGCACGGTCACGTCCCCGAGCGCGTACCCGGTCGGCCCGGCCTGCCGCGGATCCCGCGGCGGCCCCGGCCGCAGCTCCGGACCGGCCTCCGGGCCCCGCCCCAGAGCCGGCCCCGGCCCTTGCCCTGGCACGGACCCCGCCCGCGCTCCCGGAAGCGCCCCGGGCACGGCGCCCGGCGCCACGTCCGGGCCCCGTCCCGTCCCCGGGCCCGTGCCGGACTCCGGACGCCGATCCGAACGCGCTCTCGGAGGCGACCCCGGGGCGGTCCCCGGCACCGCGTCCGGGCTCCCTCCCGGCCGGGGGCCGTTGACGGACTCCGGACGCGGGTTCGCGTCCGCGACGGGGTCCGGCGGCAGGTGTCCGCCGGCCTCCGGCCGCAGGTGCGGGGGCAGGTCGGGGCGCGGGTCCGGGCGCCGGGCGCCGGGCACGGCCCCCGTCGCCCCGTGGAGCCCCGGCTCCGCCGGGCGTGCGGCCGTCCCCGCGGCGCCCAGCGGGTCCGGACGTCCCTCCGGCGGCGGCTCGGGGTGGCGTTGGGACGGGAGGAGGGGTGGCGGCGGCTCCCCGGGGGCGGGTGGGGTCACCACCACCGCTGCCGAGCGGAAGCGGTGGTCCAGGGTGTCCCCCGGATCAGGCTCCGGTCCCGCGTCCGGGTCCTCGTACAGCTTCTGCCACCAGTCGTCCGCGCCCTGCTGACTCATGCCCCCATTCTCGGCCCGAAGGCCCGTCGGAAAACGCCGAATACCCGAAAGGGGTCCAGCGGGCCGCCGCCCGCCGGACCCCTTCCCGGTCAGTCGTACGAACTAGCGGACGTCGTACGCCCGCGCGACCGTCTGGGTGACGGACGCCCCGTTCGCGTCCGTCAGTTCGACCCTCAGCGTCACCGGCCTGCCCCCGGCACCCGCGTGGTCCACGACCGCCGTCCACCGGCCGTCCCGCTCGCCGACCTTCGCCTGCGTCCAGTGCTCACCGTCGTACGAGTACGCCAGCTTCGCCGACTTCAGCGCCCCCGGCCGGTATCCCGCGTGCCCGGTGGCACCGAGCCCGATCGTCTGGCCGTCCTTCGCCGCGAGGGCCTTCATCCCGTCCTCCGGCACCGTGAGCGCCGGGAACAGGATCGGCAGGCCCTGCGAGTACTGGGTGGGGTCCGCCTTCGAACGGAAGGTCCACGAGGTCACGACCCCCCGGGAGCGCTGCCAGGTCCGCGCCGGGGCGCCGATCTTCTCGACCTGCTGGGTCAGTTCGTACGTGGCCTCCCCGGCCGGGACCTCGAACACCCCGGACGGGTACCAGCTCTCGCCGATCTGCTCGCCGTCGCGCTTCAGCACCAGGCCGCCGATGTCGCCGAAGGAGCCCGGCTGGGCGTAGTGCCCGCTGTCGCCCCACATCGCCGGGGCGAAGCCGATCAGGTTTCCCTGACGTTCGGCGGCGAGCACCGCCCGGCCCGAGGCGTCGCGCGGCGCGACGGGGCCGATGACCCCGTCGTACCAGCTCTCGCTCCGCTTGCCGCCCTTGGCGTACGTCCGCTGCTGGTCGGTCATGAACTCGCCCCACGGGAAGCTGCTGGAGACCAGGTGCTCCCAGGCGGTGTCGCCGGGCGTGTAGTACTCGGTGCGCTTGCCCGGCACCGCGACGGTGTCGAGGCCGCCGAAGAAGACGGCGTTGCCGAGCGGCCGGTAGGCGCCCGGCAGGTCCATGAAGTCGGCGCCGACCCCCATGGCGTGGTAGGTGGACTCGGCCGCGCCGAGGTCGCGGTCGCGCACCCGGTAGGTGCGCTCTCCCCGGACCTGGCCCTGCTCGATCTGCGCCAGGTTGTAGACGTACGGGCTCTTCGCGGCGGCCTTCCAGGCCAGCGTGACCTTGCCCCCCGCGAGCCGCTCCAGCAGGGCCTTCGCCTCGGCCGAGTCGACGGTCAGCGCCGGGAGCGAGCCGCCCGCGTAGCCGGTGAAGCCGACCCAGCGGCCGGGGGCGTCGCGGTGGGCGAGGACGGCCTTGGCGCCGGCCCCCTTCGCGCGGTTCGCGACCTCGTACAAGGAGTCGTCCGCGGCCTTGACCAGCACGATCGCGCCCTTGGCACCGGCCGCGGCCAGTTCCTCGGCGGTGCCGGCGCCCGCGTCGACCAGGGGTGCGCTGCCGGTTCCGTCGAGGTTGTCGCTGCCGGTGGAGGCGGTGATCGGGTGCAGCACCGGGCCGCCGCCGGCGGCCTTCAGCTCGGAGACCAGGGGCGCGGCGGCCCGCCAGTAGCTGCCGAACTCGAACGCGCCGTCGTCCGCGCGGCCTTCGACCGAGGCGTAGTAGCCGCGGATGGTGCGACCGCCCGCCGCCGTGCCTGCGTGCAGCCAGGTGTCGTCCCAGTGGCGGGCGAAGGCGAGGGTGGTGTTGCGGGCCTCGGTCGGCCGCTCGGTCTCGATCGAGAGCCGGGCCGCCTTGCGGGCGTCCAGCGTGACCACCGTGTCCTTCCTGACCTCCAGCTGCGGGCGGCCGAGGTAGGTGAGGGAGTCGTACAGCGTGGCTCCCTCGCCCGCGTCGAGGGTGGCGACGAAGGCGGACAGGAAGTACGAGCCCGGGCGCACCCGGTAGACCTGGTCGGCGGCGCCCTCGTTGAAGCGGCGCTCGCCGCTGGCGTCGTCGGTGCCGATCACGTCGAGGGAGGAGGGTCCGGCGGCCGGCTTGCCCCAGCGGTCGATCAGCTTGACGCGCAGGGTGACGGTCTCCGGCTCCACGTAGAGGGAGAAGGGGGTGGAGACGCGCGCGCCGTTCGCCGTGGCGACGACGCGGCCGGTGACGTCCCCGTACTGGGAGCGTTCCAGCCGGGCGGCCGGGTCGAGGGCGAGCGGCACCTTGACGGTGGCCCCGGCCGGGACGGTCACGGTGCGTCGCTCCAGGCGGGCGATCCGGCTGCGGACGGCCGAGCCGTCGTTGCCGGTGACCTTCTCGACGGCGAGGTCCAGGGTGACGGGCCGGCTGCCCGTGTTGGTGTACGGGATCTCGACGCCGGTGCGGTCGCCGCGCTCCTGCGGCCAGTGGTACGTGCCGCCCTGCACGGCGGGGGCGCCGATGACGGCCGTGTCGATCGCCGCCTTCACGTCGAGGCGGCCGCCGCCGGTCTGGCGCACGTCACCGGGGACGGCGGTGTTGGCCGAGCCGACGAGGGCGGCCTTGATCTGCTGCGCCGTCCAGTCGGGGTGGCGCTGCTTGACGATGGCGGCGGCGCCCGCGACGTGCGGGGTGGCCATCGAGGTGCCGCTCATGGACTGGTACGCGTACACCCCGCGGCCGCCCATGGCGGCGGCGGAGATCCCGACTCCGGGGGCGGCGATCTCGGGCTTGAGGGTGTGCTGGGGTCCGGCGGGGCCGCGGCTGGAGAAGGGGGCGGTGGTGTCGTCACGGTCGACGGCGCCGACGGTCAGCACGCTGGGCGCGCAACCGGGCGAGGAGACCGTGTTGTTGCCGGGTCCGGAGTTTCCGGCGGCGATGACGAACAGGGTGCCGGTGCTGCGCGCGAGGTGTTCGGCGGCGGCGGACATCGGGTCGTCGCAGGCCGTCTGCGAGGGGTCTCCGAGGCTCATGGAGACCACGTCGGCCTTGCTCTCGACGGCCCATTCCATGCCGGCGATGATCCACGAGTCGAGGCCGTAGCCCTGGTCGTTCAGCACCTTGCCGCTGAGCAGCCCGGCCCCGGGGGCGACGCCCTTCTTGGCGCCGCCGCTCTCGGCGCCGGAGCCGCCGACGGTGGAGATGGTGTGGGTGCCGTGGCCCTGGCGGTCGGCGTCCGTGTCGGAGTCGGTGAAGTTCTCCGAGGCGGCGACGCGGCCCTTGAGGTCGGGGTGTTCGAGGTCGGTCCCGGTGTCGAGGACGGCGACCTTGGTGCCCTTGCCGTCGTATCCGGCGGCCCAGGCGGCGGGGGCGTTCACCTGCTTGGTCGAGCGTTCCAGGTTCGCCCGGACCTTGCCGTCGAGCCACAGCTTCCTCAGGCCGCCGGCCGCGCGGGAGCGGGTGTCGGTGACGTCCGCCCAGAAGGCGGCGGCCCGCTGCTTGTCGGCGGCGAGCGCGACGGCGCCGATGGAGGCGAGGGTGCGGGAGCGGTCGGCGCCGCGCGGGGCGGGCGGTGCGCTGCGCGCGACGTTCACGGAGCCGTCGTAGACCGCGATGAGCGGAAGCTTCTTGGCGTGGGCGTCGTCGTAGCCCTGCCGGATCAGGCCGGTGACGTTGAAGAGCTCCCGGTCGACCTTCCCGGCGGCGAGCGCGGTGACGGCGCCTTCGGGGTAGACGTAGAGGTCCTCGCCGGACTGGCGGGTCTGCACGAGCGGCTGGGAGCCGTCCTCGCGCGGCATCGCGGTGGCGGCGCTGCGGCCGGCGGCGTCGGTGGAGACGAGGATCCGGTCGCCGGTCACGAGGGTCACCGTGACGGGGGCGCCGGACTGCCGGGCGGCGGACTCGCTCCCGGTGAGCGGTCTGTTCCCCGCTCCGGGCGCTCCGTCGTCGCTCGGCCGTGCCGAGGACGGGCCGACGGCGGTGACGGCCAGGACGGCCGCGATGGCCGCTCCCAGTGCCGTGCGCGATATCGGGCGCATCGCTCTCCCCAGGTGAATTCCGGCCATCTCCTGCGTTGCGCGGCGAAGTCGCCGCGTAAGTGGCTTATGGCCTGCGGTGGTTGGTGCTGCGGTGGCGTCACCTTGGCAGAGTGGCGGTGGGTGCGGCGATGATGTCCGGGGCGGGTTTGCGCCGTGGCCGCTTCCCGCCAGGCGCCGTGCGGAAATGGGGTGGGCGGGTTGCTGGGTGCGATAGGCCTGGACGAGGGCCAGGAGTCGGCGTACCGGGCGCTGGTGGCGTTGGGCGCGGCTGAGGTCCCGGACCTCGCGCACCGGCTGACGCTGCCGGTGCCGCAGACCGAGCGGGCGCTGCGGCACCTGGAGCGGCACGGCCTGGCGGCGCAGTCCTCGGCCCGGCCGGGGCGGTGGGTGGCGGCCCCGCCGGGGGTGGCGCTGGGGGCGCTGCTGACCCAGCAGCGGCACGAGCTGGAGCAGGCGGAGCTGGCGGCGGCGCTGCTGGCGCAGGAGTACCGGGTGGAGGCGGCCGAGCCGGCGGTGCACGACCTGGTGGAGGTGGTGACGGGCGCGAGCGCGGTGGCGCACCGGTTCCACCAGCTCCAGCTGGGCGCGGCGCAGGAGGTGTGCGCGCTGGTCAGCGGGCGGCCGCAGGTGGTGACGGGGATGGAGAACGAGGCGGAGGAGCGTGCCTCGGTACGGGGCGTCGAGTACCGGGTGGTGATCGAGCGCGAGGTACTGACCCTGCCGACCGGGATCCGGGAGGCCTCGACCGCGCTGGCGCGGGGCGAGCGGATCCGGGTGACGGGCGAGGTGCCGACGAAGCTGGTGATCGCGGACCGCAGCCTGGCCATGGTCCCGCTGACGGCGCGGGGCGCGGAGCCGGCGGCGCTGGTGGTGCACGCGTCGGGGCTGCTGGAGTCCCTGATGGGCCTCTTCGAGGCGGTGTGGCGGGAGTCGCTGCCGCTGCGGCTGGGCTCCGCCGGGGCGCCGGAGGAGTCGGACGGCGGTCCGGACGCCACGGACCTGGAGATCCTCTCGCTCCTGCTGGCGGGGATGACGGACGCGAGCGTGGCCAAGCACCTGGAGCTGGGGCTGCGGACGGTGCAGCGGCGGGTGAAGGGCCTGATGGAGCTGGCGGGGGTGACGACGCGGCTCCAGCTGGGCTGGTACGCGTACGAGCGGGGCTGGGTGGCCCGATAGCGCCCGGTCGGTCACGCTGAGCAGATGGATCTGCCTCAGCTGCTCCTGGTGGGGCTGGTGCTGCTGCTCGGCGTGGTGGGGGTGATGGTGCCGGGCGTACCGGGGACGTGGCTGGTGTGGGCGGGGCTGCTGTGGTGGGCGCTGCACGAGCGGTCGTCGGTGGCGTGGACGCTGCTGGTCTCGGCGACGGCGCTGCTGCTGGTGGTCCAGGTGGTGAAGTGGCTGCTGCCGCCGCGACGGCTGCGGGGGGTGGGGGTGACCCGCCGGATGGCGGTGTACGCGGGTGTCGGTGCTTTGGCGGGTTTCGTGGTGCTGCCGGTGGTGGGCGCGGCGGCGGGGTTCGTGGGCGGCATCTACCTGTGCGAGCGACTGCGCCTGGGCGCCTCGGGCGAGGCGTGGGCCTCGGTGCGGGCGGTGATGCGGGCGGTGGGCACGAGCGTGCTGGTGGAGCTGTTCGCGTGCCTGATGGTCGCGGCGGCGTGGCTGGGAGCCGTACTGGCGACGTAGTGCCAAGGGCCTAGGCGCGGCTCGGCCGCGGGCCCGATGCGGGGGGCCTGCGGCGCTGCGAGGGTGGTCGTATGACGGAGTTCAAGGGTTTCAGCGAGGCCGAGCTGGCGTACCTCGGGTCGCAGCATCTGGGGCGGCTGGCGACGGTGGACGCGGCCGGGCAGCCGCAGGCGAACCCGGTGGGGTTCTTCCCGCAGGACGACGGGACGGTCCTGGTGGGCGGCCTGGCCATGGGCACGACGAAGAAGTGGCGCAACCTCCAGGGCAACCCGCGGCTCGCGCTGGTGGTGGACGACCTCGTGAGCACCCGCCCGTGGCGGGTCAGGGGCCTGGAGATCCGCGGCCGCGCCACGCTGGAAGTGGGCCCGCACACCCTGGGCCCGCACTTCAGCCCGGAGGTCATCCGCATCCACCCGGAAAAGGTCATCACCTGGGGCCTGAACACCTAACCCCACCCGATCCGCCGGACCACCCCCAGGCCCCGACCGCCTCAGCCCGTCCGCCCATCCCCGGGCCACCCGGCCGCCCCCAGCCCGCCCAACCGTCCCCGGGCCGCCCGGCCACCATCCAGCCCGCCCGGCGTTTGAGGACCGGGGGTCCGGGGGCCGGCCCCCCGGCAACGGCGCCGCACCGAACCCAGCACGCCCGGCCACCCCCAGCCCGTCCGGCGATTGAGGACCAGGGGTGCGGGGGCCGGCCCCCGGCAACGGGGCCGGGGGCCGGCGGTCAGTGACGCCGGCGCCCCGCCTCGCACGCCGGCGGAGCCGGATCGGTACGGGTCACGCCCGGCCGCTGCGCTTCGCCGCGTAATTGGCCCGGCCCTCCGCCGACTTCAGGCGCCAGTCCCTCCGGATCTCGGACCGCAGCCTCGCGTCCGTCTTGGCGACGATCCGCTGGTTCTCCCGCAGCAGCTTGCGGTAGCTCTCCAGCCGCCGCTCCGGCAGTGCCCCGGAGTCGACCGCCGCCAGCACCGCGCACCCCGGCTCGGCCTCGTGCGCGCAGTCGTGGAACCGGCACCGCGCGGCGTACTCCTCGATCTCCGAGAAGACCTGCCCGACCCCGGCCTCGGCGTCCCACAGGCCGACCCCCCGCAGCCCCGGCGTGTCGATCAGGACGCCCCCGCCGGGCAGCGCCAGCAGGTTGCGGGTGGTCGTGGTGTGGCGGCCCTTGCCGTCCACGTCACGCGTGGCCCGGACGTCCATGACCTCGGCGCCGAGCAACGCGTTCGCCAGCGTGGACTTGCCCGCGCCCGAGATGCCGAGCAGCACGCTCGTACCGCCTGCGACGACCGCCGCCAGCACGTCCGTGCCCTCCCCGGTGTGGGAGGAGACGGTGAGGACGTCGACGCCCGGCGCGGTGGTCTCCACGTCCTGGACCAGGTGCGCGAGCGTCACCGGGTCGGGGACGAGGTCCGCCTTGGTCAGGACGACCAGCGGCTGCGCGCCGGATTCCCAGGCGAGCGCCAGGAAGCGCTCGATGCGGCCCAGGTCCAGCTCGACGGCCAGGGAGACCGCGATGATCGCGTGGTCGACGTTGGCGGCCAGGATCTGCCCCTCGGAGCGCTGCGAGGAGGTGGACCGTACGAACGCGGTCCGGCGCGGCAGGTACGTCTTCACGTACCGGGGGTTGCCGACCGCCTCGACCGCCGCCCAGTCACCGGTGCAGATGACGCGGAGCGGGTCGTGCGGGGTGACGAAGGCGGTGTCGGCGCGGACGATGCCGTCCGCGGTCATGACGTCGCACTGGCCGCGGTCCACCCGTACCACCCGGCCGGGAACCAGGCCCTGCTCGGTGTACGGGGCGAACTCGGCCTCCCACGCCTCGTCCCAGCCGAACGGGGCCAGGGCGGGCGCGTACGCGGAGGACGAAGACGCGGAGGACGAAGACGCCGCAGACGAAGAGGAAGACGAAGACGGGAAAGAAGAGAAAGACAAGGGGAACCCTTCACAGGGTGGCCCCGGCAGCGCGCGCTCGGCGGCGCGCGAAGAGTTCTGGGATCAGCCGGAGACCACGGAAGTGACATTGATGGTCTTCTGGATGCGGGCAGCGCCCTGCGCAGTGACAGTCATCAACGAACTCACCTCCGGGTCATGCACGTGCCGTCAGTTCCCGCCGACCGGCGGGAACATGCTCACCGTACCAAGGGGCCTCGCGCGCCCGCCAACTCTTTTTCCGGCGGCTCGCGCGCGCCCCGGCCTCAGTGCTTGCGCAGGCGGGAGGAGTAGTCCTCCGGGGGAAGGAAGTTCGACCACCGTTCGGGGAACTCCGAGGGCATCCCGCCGTCCTCGTCGTCCTCCGACTCCCCTTCCGCGAGCGCCCGCCACGCGGCGGCCCGGGCCACCAGCTGGGCGGCCTCCGCCTCCCGGACCCGCTCGTTCGCCTCGCGCGCCGCGGCCGTGGCCACGGACGGCCAGACCCGGTCGATCGCGGCGTTCACGGCGGCGCCGACGAGCACGGCGAAGGCCGAGATGCCGATCCAGAGCAGCACGGCGACCGGCGCGGCCAGCGAGCCGTAGATCGTCGGCCCCTCCACGGTGTTGGTCAGGTAGATCCGCAGCAGGAACGAGCCGAGCACCCACATGGCGAGCGCCACGAGCGCGCCGGGGACGTCCTCGATCCACGGCGAGCGCACGGGCACGGACACGTGGTAGAGCGTGGTGAGGAAGGCGATGGACAGCAGGGTGACGGTCGGCCAGTACAGCACCGCGATCACTTCCGTGCTCCAGGGCACCAGCCGGACCACCGCGTCGGGGCCGGCGATCATCAGCGGCAGCACGATCGACCCGATCACCAGCGCGATCACGTACAGCAGGAAGGCCAGCAGCCGGGTCTTGACGATCCCGCGCTGCCCGTCGAGCCCGTACATGACGGTGATGGTGTCGATGAAGACGTTGACGGCGCGCGAGCCGGACCACAGGGCGAAGGCGAAGCCGAGGGAGATCAGGTCCGGGCGGCCGCGGCTGGTGACGTCGTCCAGCATCGGTTTCGCGATGTCGTTGACGCCCCGGTCGGACAGCACGGTGCCGACCGCGCCGAGGATGTTCTCCTCGATGCTGGCCACGAACGTGCCTCCGGTCCAGCCGTCCACGTACCCGAGCAGGCCCAGCAGGCCGAGGAAGAGCGGCGGCAGCGACAGGAGCGTGAAGAACGCCGCCTCGGCCGCCAGTCCGAGGATCCGGTACTCGATGCACGAATTGACGGTGTCTTTCAGCAGCAGCCAGGCCATTTTGCGCTTGGAGACGTTGCGGTAGAGGGCACGTGCCCGGTGGAGCCGCCCAGGGATCCGCTCGGGTGTTTCTTTTGCTGGCTGCACGTCCTTACGGTATCCGCATGGCAGCCACCACCCACACAGTCGGCAACCAGGCTCCGCCCCTGGTGGCGTACGACGTCTTCAGCGGCGACCGGGTCCTCACCGAGGGGGTGGAGCGGCACCTCGCGGACGCGCCCCCCGAACTCCTCGGCGCCGTACGGGACGAGCTCACCGTCCTCGGGCGTGCCGCGGGCTCGTCGCAGGCCCAGGAGTGGGCCCGGCAGGCGAACGAGAACCCTCCGAAACTCCTGACGCACGACCGCTACGGCAACCGGATCGACGAGGTCGAGTTCCA
Source organism: Streptomyces sp. NBC_01551 (assembly GCF_026339935.1). Lineage (NCBI taxonomy): Bacteria > Bacillati > Actinomycetota > Actinomycetes > Kitasatosporales > Streptomycetaceae > Streptomyces > Streptomyces sp. NBC_01551. The sequence goes on along the minus strand of NZ_JAPEPX010000001.1, from coordinate 5,343,925 downwards.
CCCCGCCTGGCACCGGCTCCTCGGGAAGGCGGTCGGCGCCGGGCTCACCGACGCCTGGGGCCGGCCGGCCGGGCATCTGCGCCGCGCGGCGGGGTTCTTCGTCTGGTCGCAGGCCGAGGCTGGGCACGGCTGCCCCGTCTCGATGACGCACGCGGCGGTGCCGGCGCTGCGGGTGGATCCGGAGCTGGCCTCGGAGTGGGAGCCGCTGCTGACCTCGCACCTGTACGAGCGGGAGATGCGGCCGCCGGCCGCGAAGGCCGGCGTGCTGTTCGGCATGGGGATGACGGAGAAGCAGGGCGGCAGCGACGTACGGGCGAACACGACGGCGGCGGCGGCGCTGGACGCCCCCGGGGAGTACCTGCTGACGGGGCACAAGTGGTTCTGCTCGGCGCCGATGAGCGACGGGTTCCTGGTGCTCGCGCAGGCCCCGGGCGGGCTGACCTGCTTCCTGGTGCCCCGGGTGCTGCCGGACGGCTCGCGCAACGTCTTCGCGCTCCAGCGGCTGAAGGACAAGCTGGGCAACCGCTCGAACGCGTCGGCCGAGGTGGAGTTCGACCGGACGTGGGCCCGCCGGGTGGGCGAGGAGGGCCGGGGGGTGCGGACCATCATCGGGATGGTCGCGGCGACCCGGCTGGACTGCACGATCGGTTCGGCCGCGCAGATGCGTCAGGCGCTGACGCAGGCCGTGCACCACGCGGAGCACCGCTCTGCTTTCGGAGCACCGCTCATCGAGCAGCCCCTGATGCGCAACGTGCTGGCCGATCTCGCCCTGGAGTCGGAGGCGGCGACGGTGCTGTCGCTGCGGCTCGCGGCGGCCTACGACGCGGACACCGACCAGGAGCGGGCCTTCCTGCGCATCGCGGTGCCCGCCGCGAAGTACTGGGTGACCAAGCGCTGTACGCCGATGGTCGCCGAGGCCCTGGAGTGTCTGGGCGGGAACGGCTACGTCGAGGAGTCGGGGCTGCCCAGACTCCTGCGGGAATCCCCGCTGAACTCCATCTGGGAGGGCTCGGGCAACGTGCAGGCGCTGGACGTGCTGCGGGCGCTCCAGCGGGAGCCGCTGGCGCTGAACGCGTTCCTACAGGAGGTCGGGCTGGCGCGCGGCGCCGATCACCGGCTCGATTCGGCCATCAAGGACCTGCTGACGGAGCTCGCGGACCTGGAGGGGATTCAGGCCAGGGCCCGCCGGGTCGTGGAGCGGATGGCCCTGGTGCTACAGGGGTCGCTGTTGGTCCGCTGGGCCCCGCCGGCGGTCGCGGACGCGTTCTGCGCGTCGCGGCTGGGCCATGACTGGGGCTCCGCGTTCGGGACGCTGCCGCACAGCCTGGACCTGGGCGCGGTGGTGGAACGGGCGCGGATCACGGGTTGAGGAGTGGTCCCCAAACCGCCCCCGGCCGGGATCCGGGCCCGTTGACCGGAGATCGGGGGCGGCGCCGCGCCGACTCGGCACCACCCCTGATCCGTTGAGCCCCGAGGAAGGAGCCGTCACGCCGCTCTGCGACGTCCGGACAGTCTCGGTCGGGTGACCGGGGCTTGGCGAGAGTTGCGTACCGTTGCAACCCTTCGAGTCGGAGCCCCCGTCGCGCGCGCCAGGGGAAGCGGCACGCGCGGACCGTCCGGGGGGGGCTTCGGCAGCACGTCTGTTTCACACGGGGAGGTTCCGGTGGGCGACACCGCAGTCAGCACGATCGACGTGGCGCGCATTTCGGCCATGGACGCGCGGGAGGCCACGCGTCTGCTCAAGGGAGTAAGGGCCGCCGCGCTGGCCGGGAACCGTCCCCCGGCCTCCCCGCGCCCGGAGATCGCGGAATCCTGGCGCCGGATGCTGGCCGGCGGGGTGCACCCGGACCGGGACGCGCGCTCGCGGATGCTGTCCGCCGCCGAGACGGAGGAGCGGCGCCGGCTCTCGCCGCTGCGGGAGCTGCTGCCGGTGCTGCGCGAAGGGCTGCTGCCCGCGCTGGACGGGGCCCTGCACATCATGGTCGTCGCCGACGCGGACGGGCGGCTGCTGTGGCGGGAGGGGCACTCCTCGATCCTGCGGAAGGCGGACCGGCTGGGGTTCGCGGTGGGCGCCGACTGGGACGAGGCCGTGGTCGGCACGAACGGCGTGGGGACCGCGCTGGTGGCCCGGCGGCCGGTGCAGGTGTTCTCGGCGGAGCACTTCGTCTCCAGCCACCACGACTGGACGTGCGCGGGGGCCCCGCTGCGGGACCCGCGCGACGGTCGGCTGCTGGGGGTGGTGGACGTCAGCGGGCCGCTGGCCACCATGCACCCGGCGACGCTGGCGTGGGTGAGCTCGGTGGCCCGGCTCGCGGAGCGGGAGCTGCGGGTGCGGCACCTGGAGTCGCTGGAGCGGCTGCGCGCGGTGGCGGCCCCGATGCTGGCCCGGCTGGCCGGGCGGGCGCTGGCGGTGGACGCGAACGGCTGGACGGCCGCGGTGACGGGGCTGGCGCCGCAGGAGCGCTACCCGCTCCCCAAGCGCTTCGGGCCGGGCCGGGTGTGGGTGCCGCAGCTCGGGGACTGCGTGGTGGAGGCGCTGCCGGGGGGCTGGCTGCTGCGGGTGACGGAGTCCCGTACGGACGCGCCGGCGAGCCGTGTCGTACTGGACCTCAGCCGGCCCCGGTCCTGGTCGGTGGCGGTGTACGGGGCCGCGGGCAGCTGGTCGCAGGAGCTGAGCCCGCGCCACGCGGAGCTGCTGTTCCTGCTGGCGGAGTCGCCGCGCGGGCGCTCCGCGGCGCAGCTGTCGGCGGAGCTCTTCGGGGACCCCACGCGTACGGTGACGGTCCGCGCGGAGCTGTCGCGGGTACGCCGGCACCTGGCGGGGGTGCTGACCCACCGGCCGTACCGCTTCGCGGAGGACGTGGAGGTGGAGCTGATCCGCCCGCAGGACCCGGCCGAGCTGCTCCCGCACTCGACGGCCCCGGCGGTTGCCAGGGCCCGCCTGGGCGGCCGCCCGGGGCCGTGGGGGCCCGCCCGGCGCTGACCGGGGGATGTGATTCCCTGGCGTGCATGAGCACCGTCACCCTGACCACGTGGTCCCTGGACATGACCTCCGTGCGGGACCTGGTCCCGGCCGTCACGCCCGGACCGGAGATCCACATCGCCCGGGCGGAGGTCCCGTCCCCCGAGTTCAGCCGCTTCCTGTACGCGTCGGTGGGCGGGGACATCCACTGGACGGACCGGCTGTCGCTGACGCGCGCGCAGTGGGTGGAGCAGCTGGGGCGGCCCGGCGTGGAGACGTGGGTCGCGTACGACCGCGGCACCCCGGCGGGCTACGTGGAGCTCGACCCGCAGCCGGACGGCGTCGTCGAGATCATGTACTTCGGCCTGCTGCCGGAGTTCCGCGGCCGCCGCATCGGCGGCCACCTGCTGTCGGTGGGCGTCGCCCGCGCCTGGGACCTGGCCACCCGCTGGCCGCGGCTGGAGCCGACCCGCCGCGTCTGGGTCCACACCTGCAGCCAGGACGGCCCGACGGCGATGGACAACTACCTCCGCCGCGGCTTCAAGGTCTTCAAGACGGAAACGGAAGAAAAGGAATCCACCCCCACCCCGGGCCCCTGGCCGGGCGCGTGACGCACCGCGCACGGCCGGCCCCGCCGCCGCGGGGTGGTGCGTGTGCGGCGTGGCCGCGGGACGGCGCGGGCCCGCGGTCCGCATGCCGGAGCCCCGCCGAACGAGGCGAGGCGCATGAGCACCACACCCCCCGCCGCCCTGCCCGGCACCCCTGACCCGGACGGCCAAGCCGCAATCGCCGCCGCGCCCCGGGCAACGCCCTGGAGAGGCGCTGGCGGGAGGGGCCCGATGCGGCCGGGGTCGCGTCGGCGCCCGGTCGGCGCGAACGGGCCGACAGCGGCCGGATTGCGCCCCTTCGCCGCGTGACCCCCGTCACGCGGTCCCACGATCCGGGACGAGTTCGTCCGGATTGTGGACAGTAGTGGACTCCTCCAATCGGCACATGACACGCTTCCGCCATGAATGGAGCTGGAATTGCCTTGGTGAGTCGGCGGCACGTCGACCTCGGCCGCATGTCCAGCGCCATCTGTCCGGCGAGCTGACGGAACCAGCCAACGCCGCACATCGACGTAGTCCCCGCCGCTGCGGACTCGTCGGTCACCCGAAGTACCCGCAAGTCCCCTGAAGGCCGAACACCGCCCTGACCACCGGAAACACCGGCAATGGGCGGCGATCCGCCACACCTGCTCAGCGGCAGGACCGATCACGGGGGCACTCGCCGCCGCTCCCCCCGCCCTTGCCCCGAGCCGCCGAAGAAGGATGTACCGCCATGGCCGCCACCCCCGAAACGCCCGCCGCCGCGCGCCGTAAGCCCGGCCGTCACCGCGGCGAGGGCCAGTGGGCCGTCGGACACCACACCCCCCTCAACGGCAACGAGCAGTTCAAGAAGGACGACGACGGTCTCAACGTGCGGACACGCATTGAGACGATCTACTCCAAGACGGGCTTCGACTCGATCGACCCCAACGACCTGCGCGGCCGCATGCGCTGGTGGGGCCTCTACACCCAGCGCAAGCCCGGGATCGACGGCGGCAAGACCGCGATCCTGGAGCCGGAGGAGCTGGACGACAAGTACTTCATGCTGCGCGTCCGCATCGACGGCGGCCGGCTGACCACCGAGCAGCTCCGCGTCATCGGCGAGATCTCCGAGGAGTTCGCGCGCGGCACGGCGGACCTCACCGACCGCCAGAACGTCCAGTACCACTGGATCCGCATCGAGGACGTCCCGGAGATCTGGCGCCGTCTGGAGGCCGTCGGCCTCTCGACCACCGAGGCATGCGGTGACACGCCCCGCGTGATCCTCGGCTCGCCCGTCGCCGGCATCGCCCGGGACGAGATCATCGACGGCACGCCCGCCATCGAGGAGATCTACCGCCGCATCGTGGGCAACCCGGACTTCTCCAACCTGCCCCGCAAGTTCAAGTCCGCGGTCTCCGGCTCGCCGCTGCTCGACGTGGCGCACGAGATCAACGACATCGCCTTCGTCGGCGTGAACCACCCCGAGCACGGCCCCGGCTTCGACGTCTGGGTCGGCGGCGGGCTCTCCACCAACCCCAAGCTCGGCGTGCGCCTGGGCACCTGGGTCTCGCTCGACGAGGTTCCCGACGTCTACGAGGGCGTCATCTCGATCTTCCGCGACTACGGCTACCGCCGCCTGCGCACCCGCGCCCGCCTGAAGTTCCTCGTCGCGGACTGGGGCCCGGCCAAGTTCCGCCAGGTGCTGGAGGACGAGTACCTGAAGCGCAAGCTGACCGACGGCCCCGCGCCCGAGCAGCCCAGCGGCCAGTGGCGCGACCACGTCGGCGTGCACCAGCAGCAGGACGGCCGCTTCTACGTCGGCTTCGCGCCCCGCGTCGGCCGCGTCGACGGCGCGACCCTGACGAAGATCGCGGACGTCGCCGAGCAGCACGGCTCCGGCCGGCTGCGCACCACCGCCGAGCAGAAGATGATCGTCCTCGACATCGAGGCGGACAAGGTCGACTCCGTCGTGGAGGCCCTGGAGGCGCTGGACCTGCGGGTCAAGCCGTCCCCGTTCCGCCGCGGCACGATGGCCTGCACCGGCATCGAGTTCTGCAAGCTGGCCATCGTCGAGACGAAGGCGCGCGGCGCCTCGCTGATCGACGAGCTGGAGCGCCGCCTGCCGGAGTTCGCCGAGCCGCTCACCATCAACATCAACGGCTGCCCGAACGCCTGCGCCCGCATCCAGGTCGCGGACATCGGCCTCAAGGGCCAGCTGGTCCTGGACGACGACGGCAACCAGGTCGAGGGCTACCAGGTCCACCTGGGCGGCGCGCTCGGCCTGGAGGCCGGCTTCGGCCGCAAGGTCCGCGGCCTCAAGGTCACCTCGGCCGGTCTGCCCGACTACGTCGAGCGGGTCGTCACGCGCTTCCAGGAGCAGCGCGGCGACGGCGAGCGCTTCGCCGCCTGGGTGACCCGTGCGAAGGACGAGGACCTCTCGTGAGCGAGCGCGCGGCCCCCTTCTACTGCCCGTACTGCGGTGACGAGGACCTGTTCCCGAACGAGACGGGTCACGGCGCCTGGGAATGCAGGGCCTGCAACCGAGCCTTCCAGCTGAAGTACCTCGGGCTGCTGTCCCGGGGTGTTCAGTCCAATGCCGCTGGAGGGGAAGAGATATGACGACGAGTCAGGCAGTGCGGACGCCCGGTCTCGAAGGACGCGACCTCAAGGAACTGGCCGAGCGGGCGGGCCGGGAGCTGGAGGACGCCTCCGCGCTGGAGATCCTGCGCTGGGCGGCCGACACGTTCGGCGGCAAGTTCGCCGTGACCTCCTCCATGGAGGACGCGGTCGTCGCCCACCTGGCCTCCCGCGTCTTCCCCGGCGTCGACGTGGTCTTCCTCGACACGGGCTACCACTTCGAGGAGACCATCGGCACCCGTGACGCGGTCGAGGCCGTGATGGACGTCAACGTCATCACCCTCACCCCGCGCCAGTCGGTGGCCGAGCAGGACGCTCAGTACGGCCCGAAGCTGCACGACCGCGACCCCGACCTGTGCTGCGCGCTGCGCAAGGTCAAGCCGCTGGAGGAGGGCCTGAGCGCGTACGAGGCGTGGGCGACGGGTCTGCGCCGCGACGAGTCCCCGACCCGGGCGAACACCCCGGTGGTCGGCTGGGACGAGAAGCGGCAGAAGGTCAAGATCTCGCCGATCGCCCGCTGGACGCAGGACGACGTGGACGCGTACGTCACCGAGCACGGCGTCCTCACCAACCCGCTGCTGATGGACGGTTACGCCTCCGTCGGCTGCGCGCCCTGCACCCGCCGCGTGGCGGAGGGCGAGGACGCACGGGCCGGCCGGTGGGCCGGGCGCGCGAAGACCGAGTGCGGACTGCACGGCTGATGACCGATCCCGAAGCACCGACCCTCACCGACCCGACGGAGACGAAAACGATGAGCGTGAGCGACCAGGGCGCCACCGTGTGGCTGACCGGGCTGCCGAGCGCGGGCAAGACCACCATCGCCTACGCGCTGGCCGAGCGGCTGCGCGCCGAGGGCCACCGCGTGGAGGTCCTCGACGGCGACGAGATCCGCGAGTTCCTCTCCGCCGGCCTGGGCTTCAGCCGGGAGGACCGGCACACCAATGTGCAGCGGATCGGCTTCGTCGCCGAACTGCTCGCGAGCAACGGCGTCAAGGCGCTGGTGCCGGTCATCGCGCCGTTCGCGGACAGCCGCGAGGCCGTCCGCAAGCGGCATGCCGCCGAGGGCACCGCGTACCTGGAGGTCCACGTGGCCACCCCGGTCGAGGTGTGCTCGGAGCGTGACGTGAAGGGCCTGTACGCCAAGCAGGCGGCGGGCGAGATCTCCGGTCTGACCGGGGTCGACGACCCGTACGAGGCGCCGGAGTCCCCGGACCTGCGTATCGAGTCGCACACGCAGTCCGTTCAGGAGTCGGCCTCGGCCCTGCACGCACTGCTCACCGAGAGGGGTCTGGCATGACCGCCACCGTCGCACACGTCCACGAAGGGACGGACGCGCCCTACGCTCTGTCGCACCTCGACGCCCTCGAATCGGAGGCCGTGCACATCTTCCGCGAGGTGGCGGGCGAGTTCGAGAAGCCGGTGATCCTGTTCTCCGGCGGCAAGGACTCCATCGTCATGCTGCACCTGGCGCTGAAGGCGTTCGCGCCGGCTCCGGTGCCTTTCACGCTGCTGCACGTCGACACCGGGCACAACTTCCCCGAGGTCCTCGACTACCGCGACCGGGCCGTGGCGAAGCACAACCTGCGTCTGCACGTGGCCTCCGTCCAGGAGTACATCGACGCCGGCAAGCTCCGCGAGCGCCCGGACGGCGTCCGCAACCCGCTGCAGACCGTCCCCCTCACGGAGGCGATCCAGCAGCTCAGGTTCGACGCCGTCTTCGGCGGCGGCCGCCGCGACGAGGAGAAGGCCCGCGCCAAGGAGCGCGTCTTCTCCCTGCGCGACGAGTTCTCCCAGTGGGACCCGCGCCGCCAGCGCCCCGAGCTGTGGCAGCTCTACAACGGCCGCCACGCGCCGGGCGAGCACGTGCGCGTCTTCCCGCTCTCCAACTGGACCGAGCTGGACGTCTGGCAGTACATCGCCCGCGAGGGCATCGAGCTCCCGGAGATCTACTTCGCCCACGAGCGCGAGGTATTCCAGCGCAACGGGATGTGGCTGACGGCGGGCGAGTGGGGCGGTCCGAACGAGGGCGAGACGAGTGAGACTCGTCTGATCCGCTACCGCACCGTGGGAGACATGTCCTGCACCGGCGCCGTCGACTCCGACGCGGCCACGCTGGACGCAGTGATCACCGAGATCGCCGCCTCCCGGCTCACCGAGCGGGGCGCGACGCGTGCCGACGACAAGATGTCCGAGGCCGCGATGGAAGACCGCAAGCGCGAAGGGTACTTCTAGACATGACGAGCACCACCGAGCAGTTCGCCGACCTGTCGGCGACCACGCTGCTGCGCTTCGCGACCGCCGGTTCCGTCGACGACGGCAAGTCCACCCTGGTCGGGCGCCTGCTGCACGACTCCAAGTCGGTCCTGACGGACCAGCTGGAGGCCGTCGAGGCGGTGTCGGCCCAGCGCGGCCAGGACACCCCCGACCTGGCGCTGCTCACCGACGGCCTGCGCGCCGAGCGGGAGCAGGGCATCACCATCGACGTCGCGTACCGCTACTTCGCCACCGCGCGCCGCCGGTTCATCCTCGCGGACACCCCGGGGCACGTGCAGTACACCCGCAACATGGTCACCGGCGCCTCCACCGCCGACCTGGCCGTGGTCCTCGTCGACGCCCGCAACGGCGTGATCGAGCAGACCCGCCGGCACGCCGCCGTCGCCGCGCTGCTGCGGGTGCCGCACGTGGTGCTGGCCGTCAACAAGATGGACCTGGTGGGCTACGAGGAGGCGGTCTTCGCGAAGATCGCCGAGGAGTTCACCGCGTACGCCTCGGACCTGGGCGTCCCGGAGATCACCGCGATCCCGATCTCGGCCCTGGCCGGGGACAACGTGGTCGAGCCGTCCGCGCACATGGACTGGTACGGCGGCCCGACGGTGCTGGAGCACCTGGAGACGGTCCCGGTCAGCCACGACCTCACCGCCTGCCCGGCGCGTTTCCCGGTGCAGTACGTGATCCGTCCGCAGACCGCCGAGCACCCCGACTACCGCGGCTACGCGGGCCAGATCGCCTCCGGCGTGCTGCGCGTCGGCGAGGCCGTCACCGTGCTTCCCTCGGGCCGTACCTCGGTGATCGAGGGGATCGACGCGCTCGGCGAGAGCGTGGACATCGCCTGGGCCCCGCAGTCGGTGACGCTGCGGCTGGCGGACGACATCGACATCTCGCGCGGCGACCTGATCGCACCGTCGTCGAACCCGCCGGCCACCACGCAGGACGTCGTCGCGACGGTCTGCCACGTGGCGGACCAGCCGCTCGCCGTGGGCGCCCGGGTGCTGCTCAAGCACACGACGCGCACGGTCAAGGCGATCGTCAAGGAGATCCCCTCGCGGCTGACCCTGGACGACCTGTCCCAGCACCCGGACCCCGGGCAGCTGGTGGCCAACGACATCGGCCGCGTGGTCGTCCGTACCGCCGAGCCGCTCGCGCTCGACGCGTATGCCGACTCGCGCCGTACCGGGTCCTTCCTGCTGATCGACCCCGCCGACGGCACCACCCTGGCGGCCGGCATGGCGGGCGAGTCCTTCGCCTCCCAGGCGCGGACGGTCACCCCGGCGGACGAAGAAGGGTGGGACTTCTAACCCATGCCCTCCGACATCTACTCCACCTTCGCGAAGGAGGGCGGCCGCGTAGGCAGCGGCGCCCTCGGCAGCGGCCAGGGAGGGGTTGCGCGATGTGCGCGATGACGTACGCGCACTGCCCGCGCGCCCGCACCCCCCACGAGCCGTACCCGCCCTCGCTCCACAGACGAAGACAGACGACACGCGTCATGAGCTGACGCTACGAGAGGAAGCCCTCCGTGCCTGCCAACAGCAACACCCGCAAGTCCGCACACCGCGGTCTCGCCGCCGCTGCCGCCGTTCCGCTGCTGATCGGCGCGCTCGCCTCGTGCGGCTACGGCTCGGAGGCGAAGCAGGACGACACGAAGCCGGCCGCCGCCTCCGCCGGCGGCAAGAAGCTGTCCGCCTCCGAGGTGCGTATCGGGTACTTCCCGAACCTGACGCACGCGACCGCGCTGGTCGGTATCCAGGAGGGCCTCATCGCCAAGGAGCTGGGCTCCACCGCGATCAAGGCGCAGACGTTCAACGCCGGCCCGTCCGAGATCGAGGCCCTCAACGGGGGCTCTCTCGACATCGGTTTCATCGGCCCCTCGCCCTCGATCAACGGCTACGTGAAGTCCAAGGGCTCCAACCTGCGGATCGTCTCCGGGTCCGCCTCCGGCGGCGTCAAGCTCGTCGTGAACCCGGACAAGATCAAGACCCTGGACGACGTCAAGGGCAAGAAGATCGCCACCCCGCAGAAGGGGAACACCCAGGACGTCGCGTTCCTCAACTGGATCTCCGAGAAGGGCTGGAAGGTCGACCCGGAGTCCGGCAAGGGTGACGTCTCCGTCGTCCGCACGGACAACAAGGTCACCCCGGACGCCTTCAAGCAGGGCTCCATCGACGGCGCCTGGGTGCCCGAGCCCACCGCCTCCAAGCTCGTCTCCGACGGCGGCAAGGTCCTCCTCGACGAGACCGACCTGTGGCCCGACAAGAAGTTCGTCATCACCAACGTCATCGTGTCGCAGAAGTTCCTCAAGGAGCACCCCGACGTCGTGGAGGCCGTGCTGAGCGGCACGGTGAAGACCAACGAGTGGATCAACGCGAACCCGGACAAGGCCAAGGCCTCGGCGAACGCGGCGCTCAAGACCCTCAGCGGCAAGGAACTCGACGCCAAGGTCATCGACCCGGCCTGGCCGAGCATCGCGATCACCGACGACCCGCTCGCCGCGACGCTGAAGACCCAGTCCGAGTGGGCCGTCAAGGCCAAGCTCATCGAGCAGCCCGAACTCGCCGGGATCTACGACCTGACGCTCCTGAACAAGGTGCTCAAGGCCGCGGGCAAGCCCGAGGTCTCCGACGCCGGTCTCGGCGCCAAGTAAGTCCGCAGTCCAGCAACCCCAGGAGGTGACGACCATGGCCACCACGCTCGCCAAGGCCGCCGAGGGCCCCGTAGCGCAGCTGACGCACGCCGCGCGGATCGAGCACGTCTCGAAGTCCTTCTCCGGCCCGGCCGGATCGCAGCTCGTCCTGGACGACATCAGCCTCGATGTCGCTCCCGGCGAGTTCGTCACCATCCTGGGGGCCTCGGGGTGCGGCAAGTCCACCCTGCTCAACCTGGTCGCCGGCCTCGACAAGCCGTCCGCCGGCGCCATCGAGACGCCCGGCGGCCGCCCGGCCCTGATGTTCCAGGAACACGCCCTCTTCCCCTGGCTCACCGCGGGCAAGAACATCGAACTCGCCCTGCGCCTGCGCAAGGTGGCCAAGAGCGAACGCAAGGCGGAGGCCGAACGGCTGCTGGAGCTGGTCCGGCTCGGCGGCGCCTACGGCAAGCGGGTGCACGAGCTGTCCGGCGGCATGCGCCAGCGCGTGGCCCTGGCCCGCGCGCTCGCCCAGGACAGCCGGCTCCTGCTGATGGACGAGCCCTTCGCGGCCCTGGACGCCATCACCCGCGACGTCCTGCACGGCGAACTCACCCGCATCTGGGCCGAGAACGGGCTCTCCGTCCTGTTCGTCACCCACAACGTGCGCGAGGCCGTGCGCCTGGCCCAGCGCGTGGTCCTGCTCTCCTCCCGCCCCGGCCGGATCGCCAAGCAATGGAGCGTGGACATCCCCCAGCCCCGCCGCATCGAGGACGCCGACGTCGCCGAGCTGTCCCTTGAGATCACCGAACACCTGCGTGGGGAGATCCGCCGCCATGGCCAGCACTGACACCACCCCCAAGGCCGACGGCAGGCACGAGGACCTCGCCGGCCTCGAAGCCGGCCTCGACGCCCTCGACGCGGTCACCACCCACCGCACCCCCCTGCGCGAGGTCCTCCTCAAAAAGGCCCTCCCGCCCCTCCTCGCCGTCACCCTCGTCCTGCTCGTGTGGCAGATCCTCGTCACCGCCAACGTCACCGACGAGACGAAACTCCCCGCCCTGTCCGCAGTATGGGCGAGCCTCGCCGACATGTGGGTCAAGGGCACCCTGCTGGACGTCGTCTGGACCAGCGTCTCGCGCGGCCTGCTCGGCTTCCTCCTCGCCCTCGCCATCGGCACCCCCCTCGGCCTGATCGTCGCCCGCGTCAAATTCGTCCGCGCCGCGATCGGCCCCATCCTGCAAGGCCTGCAATCCCTGCCCTCCGTCGCCTGGGTACCCCCCGCCGTCCTCTGGTTCGGCCTCAACGACGCCATGATGTACACCGTCATCCTGCTCGGCGCGGTCCCCTCCATCGCCAACGGCCTCGTCTCCGGCATCGACCAGATCCCACCCCTCCACCTCCGCGCCGGCCGCACCCTGGGCGCCACCGGACTGCGCGGCGCCCGCCACATCGTCATGCCCGCCGCCCTCCCCGGCTACCTCGCCGGCCTCAAGCAGGGCTGGGCCTTCTCCTGGCGCTCCCTCATGGCCGCCGAGATCATCGCCTCCTCCCCCGACCTCGGCCTCGGCCTCGGCCAGCTCCTGGAAAACGGCCGCAACAACATCGACCTGCCCGGCGTGTTCCTCGCGATCATCCTCATCCTGGTCGTCGGCATCGCCATCGACCTCCTCATCTTCAGCCCCCTCGAACGCCGGGTCCTGCGCAGCCGCGGCCTGCTGGTCAAGAGCTGAGTCCCGTGTACAGCGCACCCGCCCTGCTCGTCATCGCCCACGGCAGCCGCGACCCGCGGCACGCGGCGACCGTGCACGCCCTCACCCGGCGCGTGCGGGCGCTGCGGCCGGGGCTGCGCGTGGAGACCGCGTACCTGGACTTCAACGCGCCGCGCGTCGACCAGGTGCTCGCCGCCCTGTACGCCGACGGGGTCCGCGACGTCGTCGCCCTGCCGCTGCTGCTGACCCGGGCCTTCCACGCGAAGGCCGACATCCCGGCGGCGCTGTCCGAGGCGACGGTCCGGCACCCGGGACTCGCGGTGCGGGTGGCCGAGGTCCTCGGGCCGTCCCCGCTGCTCGTCTCGGCCCTTGAGCGCCGGCTGTCCGAGGCCGGCCTCGTCCCGGCGGACCGCGCCACCACCGGTGTGGTGCTCGCGTCCGCCGGTTCCACAGACCCGGAGGCGATCGCAGTGATCGCTGAAATCGCGCGGGAGTGGCGGCACACCGGTTGGTGCGCCGTGCGGCCTGCGTTCGCCTCCGCTTCCCTGCCCCGCACGGAGGATGCCGTACGGGCGCTGCGCGCCGAGGGGGTCCGGCGGATCGCGGTGGCCCCGTACGTCATCGCACCGGGACGGCTGCCGGACCGCATCGCGGCGGGCGCGGCGGCCGGCGGCGCGGACATCGTGGCCGACGTCCTGGGCGCGGCCCCGGAACTGGCCCGCCTGCTGCTGCGCCGCTTCGACGCGGCCTCGCTCGGTGTGCCGCTCCTCGCCGCGGCCTGATTCTCGTTCGGGTGAATCCAGGGCTCGGAGTCGTGGATCACGGGTAGTCCAGCCGCGAGGTTCCGTGCATGACGCAACGGAATCGATCGTTCTGGCCGCCCCTGGAGGGCTCATGTCCGTTTCACGCCGTACGCGCAAGCTCCTCTCCACGTCCGTCGCCGCCCTGATCCTGTCCGTCGCGGGGGCGGGCCTGACCGCCCCCGCGAACGCCGCCGTCTCCGGCGCGCCGAGTGCGGTGCGGGAGGCCCGGGTGGCGGCATTCAACGCCAGTGGGGTCTGGACCATCTACCAGAGCAACGCCACCGTGCGGGTGGACCTGCGCCAGGACGGCAACGGGCACCTCTACGGATCCACGTCGTCCGGAAACACCGTGGGGACCCTGCAGGAAGGCTCCGTCGACGGGGAGAAGATCTTCTTCGTCGTCCAGTGGAACCACGGACCCAAGGGCCGCTACACGGGCTCCCTCGGCCCGGACCGCCGACTCTCCGGCACCACCTTCGACATGAACAACCCGTCCAGCCAGGCGACCTGGCGCAGCGACCGCACGTTCTGACGCCAGGCCTAGGCCCTGGCCGCCGCTTCGTCGGCCAGGGCCGTCAGGTCGTCGATGCTCATCGCGCCCGGCGGGAGGCCTTCGCGGGCGAAGATGTTCGCCGCGTGGCGGAGGGTGTCGTTCACCGGGGTCGCCACCCCGTGCAACCGGCCCAGCAGCGCGATCTCGCCGTTGAGGTAGTCCGCCTCGATCGAGCCGGTGCCCCGGCGCAGGGACTGCCAGGAGGAGCCGCCGCGTACTCCCGGTGGCTGTTCGACCTTGCCGTCGCGCGCGGCCGACTGCTCGGCCTCCGAGGCGTACGCGATCCCGGCGGCGTCGAACGCCGCCTTCGCCTCGCGGATCGCGCGGAGCAGCAGCGCGCCCTTGGCCGGGTCCGGCTCGGGCCCGGTCGTCGCCTGGATCGCGTTGCCGAGGTTGCCCAGCAGCTTCGCGTGCTTCCACCGCATCACGTCCTCGACGACCGGCGCCTCGAACCCGGACTTCTCCAGGTCGGCCGCGACCCGCCGCGCCGTCGCGTCACTCCCGCCGGCCGCGCGGCCGAGGTGCAGGATGCCCGTCAGCGGAGCGCACAGCGCCGAGACGACCCCCGGCTCCAGGAACGTGGACGGCAGCCAGACGCAGACCCCGTACACCCGGGCGAAGCGCCGCAGGGCGAGGCGTTCGCTCTCCACCCCGTTCTGCGCGCACAGCACGGGCAGCCGCTGCGCCGCCGTGCCGCCGCCCGCGACCTCGGCGTCGCCCCACGCGTCGAGCGCGGCGATCGCGTCCTGGGTCTTGACGGCCAGCAGCAGCACGTCGTCAGGCCGCAGTTCGCCCAGTTCCGCGGGGCCGCCGGCCACCGGCAGCCGGTGCACCCGCTCCCCGTCCGCCGTCGTGAGCCGCAGCCCGTCCGCCCGCAAGGCCTCCGCGTGCGCGCCGCGCGCGACGAGGACGACCTCCCGGCCCGATTCCGCGAGCCGCCCGCCGATGGTCGCGCCGATCGCCCCGGCGCCGATGATGATGTAACGCATGCCCCGAGCCTGGCACATCCCGCCCGGTGCGTTACCGTCGGGCCATGGCGGATTCGGGGTTCGACATCGGTGGGGACCTGCCCGTGCGGCGGCTCGGACTCGGTACGGGTGGACTGGTCGGCCCCGGCTACTGGGGCCCGCGCGGCGGTCGGCCCGAAGCGCGGGCGCTGCTGCGCGAGGCGGTGGCGCGCGGGGTCACCCTCATCGACACGGCCGACAACTACGGCCCCCACCTGGCGGAAGAGCTGATCGCGGAGGCCCTGTACCCGTACGCCGACGGGCTCGTGATCGCCACCAAGGGCGGCGTGGTCCGCACCGGCCCCGACCAGTGGCACGTCGACGGGCGCCCGGAGCGGTTGCGGGCCATGTGCGAGGCGAGTCTGCGGCGGCTGCGCGTGGACCGCATCGGCCTCTACCAGCTGCACCGCTTCGACCCGGCGGTCCCGATGGCCGAACAGCTGGGCGCGCTGGCCGAGTTGCGGGCCGAGGGGAAGATCCGGCACATCGGCCTGGACACCGTCACCGCCGAACAGCTGCGGCAGGCCCTGGAGTCGGTCCCGGTCGCCTCGGTGCAGAACCCGTACAACCTGCTGGAGCGGACCTCCGCCGAGGTGCTGGCGCTGTGCGAGGAGCGCGGGATCGCCTTCCTCCCGTACTACCCGCTGGGCAGCGGCGCGCTGACCCGGGAGAGCGCGGCGGCCGTCACCGCCGTGGCCGCCGAGCACGGGGCGGGGCCGGGGCAGATCGCGCTGGCCTGGCTGCTGCGGCACTCGCCGGTCCTGTGCCCCACTCCGGGGACGGGGTCCCTCGTCCACCTGGCGGAGAACCTGGACGCGGCGGCGATCCGCCTCACGCCGCGGGAACTCGCCCTGCTCGACGCGCTCGCCGGGTAGTTCAGCGGTCCACTACCGCGGGGCCCGCCTCCCGGAGGCAGCGGCGCGGGTTCGCTCGTAGGCTGGAAACGCACGCACAGAGCGGGGAGCACCAGCCTGCCCGTGTCGATTCGGCGGCCTCGGGGGCGGCATCTTCCGGCGGGGCTCCTCACCCGAGAACCCCTTGCTCGAATCGCCCGCATTGCTCGAAGGGAGCCTTCCATGGCTGCCAAGAAGCGCACCGCCACTGCCACAGCCACCCCGGCCGCCGCCTCCGCGGGCGGTCAGGACAAGCTGATCACCTCGCTCAAGCAGTTCATCCGCGCCCAGGGGTCGGGCTACCTCGCCGACCCGAACATCTCCTCGATCGGCATCGGCTACAAGGAGACGAAGGGGAAGCGCGGCAAGGAACTGTCCCTTCAGTTCACGGTCGACAAGAAGGTGCGGCCGGAGGGCGTGAACGGCCTCAGGAGCGCACCGATCCCCGCCGTCATCGACATAGGCGGCGGCGTGAAGGTGCCGACCGACGTCGTCCAGCGCAGCTACAAGCCGCATTTCCTGGTGGTCGCCGAGGCGGAGACACCGGACCGGCAAAAGCGCGTGGACCCGGTCCGGCCCGGTGTGAGCGTCGGCAACGTCAAGGTGTCCGCCGGCACCATCGGCTGCGTCGTGTTCGACAAGAACGACGGGTCGAGCTGTCTGCTGAGCAACTGGCACGTCCTGAACGGCCGCAAGGGTGAGCTGGGCGACGACGTGGTCCAGCCCGGCAAGGCCGACGACAGCCGCACCGCCCTGAACCGGCTGGGCACCCTCAAGCGCTCCCACCTCGGGCTGGTCGGCGACTGCGCCGTCTCCAGCATCACGGACCGCGAGTTCGACACGGCCATCCTCGACCTCGGTGTCACGCCGGCGCAGCTGGGCGAGCCGCAGATCGACGACAAGGTCGTCAAGAGCGGGCGGACGACCGGCGTCACGCACGGGGTGGTCAGCCGCCCCTTCGCCCGGGTCAGCATCGACTACGGGCCGCCGGTCGGGGTGCGGGAGATCGACTGCTTCGAGATAGGCCCCGACCCCAACAAGCCTGCGGACGACGGGGAGATCAGCGCGCCCGGTGACTCCGGTTCGGCGTGGCTGTTCAAGACCCGGGCCGGCCGGCCGAGCGACGTGCTGGCGGGCCTGCACTTCGGAGGCGAGAGCGACGGGGACCCGGAGGAGCGGGCGCTCGCCTGCTTCCCCCAGGCGGTCTTCGAGGAGCTGAAGATCACCCTCCAGCCGCCGGCTCCCGACTCGTTGGAGGCCGTGACCGGCTACGACCCGGGCTTCCTCGCGGTGCCGATAGCGACTCCGCAGCTGGGCGCGGCCCTCAAGGCGGACGCCGTGCAGCTGGCCGGGACCGAGGTCATTCCGTACACGCACTTCTCGCTGGCGCTGAGCGGGAAGCGGCGGTTCGCCTTCTGGGTGGCCTGGAACATCGACGGCGGCGCCATCAAGAAGATCGACCGCAGCGGGATCGAGTTCAAGAAGGACCCGCGGCTGCCGGCCAAAGCCCAGGTCGGCAACGAGATCTACAAGGCCAACCGGCTCGACCGCGGTCACATAGCGCGCCGCGCCGACCTGGTCTGGGGCCCGATGCCCGAGGCGGACCGGGCCAACACGGACTCGTTCTTCTACACCAACATCACCCCGCAGATGGACGACTTCAACCAGAGCGCGAAGGCGGGCATCTGGGGCGAGCTGGAGAACGCCCTCTTCGAGGAGGTCGAGGTCGAGGGCCTGAGGATCAGCGTGTTCGGCGGTCCGGTGTTCCACGAGGACGACCGCCCGTACCGGGGCGTGCCGATACCGCGCGAGTTCTGGAAGGTGCTCGTCTACTCCGAGAAGGGCACCCTCAAGGCCAAGGCGTTCCTGCTGACCCAGAACCTGGTCCTGGCCGAGATCCTGGAGCTGGACGAGTTCCGGGTGTTCCAGGTCAAGCTGGGTGAGGTCCAGAAGCGTACGGGGCTCAAGTTCCCCGCCGCGATGGTCCAGGCGGACACGCTGGTGGTGCCGGAGGCAGCGGAGGACCGGGCGCCGCTGGAGAGCGTGGCCGACATCAACTGGAGCTAGCGCACCGGGCGGCGGACGGTCACCCCGTCGCTCCGTTGCCCGGTCACTCCGTCAGTTCGACCAGTTTGACCACCGTGTTCCAGTTGCGGGTCGTGGCGTCGATGCCCTTCAGGAGGGCGGGTCTGGCCAGGACCTCGCCCAGTTTGGAGCGGCCCATGCCGTTCGGCGCGTAGAGGTAGAGGACCCGGTCGCCGATCCGGTACTCCTCCGGGAGGTACGAGGGCCCGTCGATGCCCGCGAACCGCTCCTCGCCCGGCTGCTCGGACAGGAAGGTGGCGTGCAGCTGCTTGCCCTCCAGTTCGGCGGCCGGGAAGGGGCAGGCGGCGGCGACGGCGCGCAGGTAGGCGCCGTCGACGACGAGGCACGCCACCTTGAAGCCGAAGCGGGCCTCGATGGCGGCCTCCAGCTCCCGGGCCAGGGTCACGGGGTCCGGCTCCGCCTCCGTTGTACTGAAGACGGCGTTGCCGCTCTGCAGGTAGGTCTGGACGTCCCCGTGTCCGAGGCCTTCCAGGACCTGGCGCAGATCGGCCATCGGGACCTTCTTGCTCCCGCCGACGTTGATGCCCCGCAGCAGCGCGGCGAATTTCCGAGTCGTCATGGGCGAACGATAGGACGGGCCACTGACAACGCGGGCAGTTCGGCCTCGATGAGGTCGGCGGCCCGTCGGGTGCCGCCCTCGGCGGCCGTCCCGGCCCGGACCACGGCGAGGCGGGCGGCCACCTCCGGGTCGGCGACCAGCGCGAGGACCGCCTCCCGGAGGGTCTTGGCATCGGCCTCGTCCATCGGGACGTGCCGGGCCACGCCCAGCCCCTGGAGCATGTCGGCGTTGCCGAACTGGTCCACCGCCTGCGGGACGGCGACCATCGGGGTGCCGGTGGCCAGCCCTTCCTGGCTGCCGCCGGCGCCCGCGTGGGTGATGAAGGCGTCGGCCCGGCGCAGGACGTCCAGCTGCGGAACCCAGCGGTGGACCTCGACGTTGGCGGGGATCTCGCCCAGTTCGCCCTCGTCGGTGAACTTGCCGATCTGGAGGACCACGTGCCAGTCGGGCAGGTCCCCGAAGGCCTCGACGCAGGCCCGGTAGAAGGCGGGCTGCCGGGTGAACGCGGAGCCGAGGGAGACCAGCAGCACCTTCTTGCCGGCGGCGGCCGCCGGGCGGTTCCAGGTGCCCTGGGTGGCGGAGCGGTCGCCCTGGCAGGCCCCGACGAAGCTGTGCACGGACTCGTCCACCCGGTCGGCGTGCGGCTGGAGGGCGCGCGGGATCAGCACGACGCTGCGGCGCGGCCGACCGACGAACCGGTCGCAGTCCTCGTCGATGCCGTTCTCGTCGAGCCAGGCGCGGAACCGGGCGTAGTACGCCTTGCCGCGCTCGGAGGCGCGCAGGTCCGCCGTCATCGGGACGCCGACCTCCTCCTCGTAGCCCGTCCAGGCGACGAGGTTCGGGGAGAGGGAGACGGCGGGGACGCCCCAGCGGTGGGCCAGGACGCGGGCCGGATAGGAGGTGATGTCGTGGAGGACCAGGTCCGGTTCGTCGCCCTCGAAGGCGGCGGCGAGCTGGGGCAGCGCCTGGACGGCGTCCTTCAGGAACGGTTCGAGGTGGTCGATGAGTTCGGTGCCCCACGCCTCGGGCTCCTCCTCGGTGGGGAGGGTGGAGCTCCAGATCACCGGGGTGGCGCCGGTCTCCGCGACTTTCTCGGCGAAGGAGGCGGGGATGGCGTAGCTGACGCGGTGGCCGCGGGCGACGAGTTCCCGGATCACCTCGATGCTCGGGTTCACGTGGCCGTGGGCGGCGATGGAGAACATGGCGATGTGCGCGGGCTTGGCGGGGGTGGCGCGCGTGGTCGCAGTGGCGGGCGTGGCCGGCTTGGCTGGGGTCATGAATCCAAGCTAACGAGACGAGACGTCTCGTGCAATTCATTTCCCGCCGGGCGGCTGCCGCTGGTAGCGGGCCAGCACCCGGTTCCCCTCCTCGACCAGGCGTTCCTCCAGCTCGGCGAGGCCGATCGCGCCGCTGTAGTACTCCTGCAGGGCCGGGGTCGCGACCTTGTCCTTCCACTCCGGGTACCCGCGCACCGACGGGGCCGGCGCCGGACTCAGCCGGTCCGCCAGGGCCGCGCCCGTGGCCCAGCCGAGCTCCGGGGTGCGCAGGGCGGGGTCGGCGAGGGCGCTCGTACCCGTCGGCAGCATCCAGTCGCCGCGCGCGAGGCGGACCATGTTGGGCGGGCTCAGCAGGAAGTCGATGAAGGCCGCCGCCTCCTTCGGGTGGCGGCTGTCGCGCGCGATGGACAGGGTCTGCGGGCTCACGCCCTGGGCCGGACCGGCCACCCCGGCCGGGGGCGGCAGCACCTGCCACTCGAACCCGGGCGGGGCCTGCTGGACGATCTGCTGGCGGTACGAGAACCCGAGCGGCACCATCGCGTACTTGCCGCCGAAGAAGCCGGGGAGGGTGTCGGACCCGCCCATGCCGAGAGTGGCGCGGGAGGCGCTGCGGTCGGTGTCGAGCTGCGCCCGGATGGTGGCGGGCACGACGGAGTCGCCCTCGGCCCAGCGGATGCCGGCCCTGCCGTCCGGCTCGCGGTGGAAGAGGCGGCCGCCCGCGGACAGGCCGAGGTTGAGGGTGGCGGAGACCGGGTCCTTGAGCGGCCAGGCGATCCCGTACCGCCCGTCGGTCGTGAGCCGCCGCGCGGCCGTACGGAACTCCTCCCAGCTCCACGGGGCCTCGGGGGTGGGGACGCGGACCCCGGAGGCGCGCAGCAGCGCGGTGTTGGCCATCAGGACCCGGGGTTCCTGGAGGAAGGGCACCCCGTAGACGCCGCCGTCGGCGCCGAGCGTGGTGGTCTCCCAGCTGCGGGCCGGGATGTCGGCCTTGAGGCGGTCGGAGAGCAGCGGCCGCAGGTCGGCGAGGTGCCCGCCGTAGGCGAAGTCGGCCAGGTCGTCGGAGGCGTCGTGGATGACGTCGGGGGCCTCGCCGCCCTCGAAGGAGGTCAGCAGCTGGTCGTGGACGCTGCTCCAGCTGCCCTGCACGTACTCGACGCGGATGCCGGGGTGGGCGGCGTTCCACTCGGCGACGAGCGCCTTGTTGGCCGCGACGGACTCCTTCTGCCAGGCGAGCGACTGGAAGCGGATCCTGACGGTCCCGTCGGGGCCCGCGCCGTCGGAGGGCGCGCCGCCGGAGCATCCGGAGAGCAGTGTGGCCGCGGCGGCGGCAGCGGCCACGAGGGCGCGCAGGCGCCGGAGCGGGCGGAGGGTGCGAACCGCACGGGGCGGGGTCATCAGCTCTTCACCGCCCCGGCCGCCAGGCCGCCCGTGATGCGCTTCTGGATGACGGCGAAGACCACCAGCGAGGGCAGGGTCGCCAGGAACGCGGCGGCGGCGAGCGGGCCGAGGTCGGCGGCCCCCTCGGCGCCGAGGAAGTGGGTCAGGACGACCGGCAAGGTCTGCTTCTCCGGGGTTTTGAGGAGGACCAGGGCGAAGAAGAACTCGTTCCACGCGGTGATGAACGCGAAGAGGGCGGTGGCGACGATCCCGGGGGCCAGCAGGGGCGCGACCACGGAGACGAGGGTGCGCAGCCGCCCGGCCCCGTCCATCGCCGCCGCCTCCTCCAGCTCGGGCGGCACGGCCCGGACGTATCCGACCAGCATCCACAGGGCGAACGGCAGCGACCAGACGACGTAGACGAGGATCAGGCCCGGCATCGAGTTGATCAGGCGGAGGTTCTTGAGCACCAGGAACAGCGGGATGATCACGAGCACGAACGGGAAGGCCTGGCTGACCACGACCCACCCGGTGGCGGCGGTGGCGAGCCTGCCCCGGCGGCGGGCCAGCACGAAGGCCGTCGGGGTGGCGAGCACGACGGCGATCACGGCGGCGCACAGCGCGGCGGTCAGGCTGTTGAGGGCGGCGTGCAGCAGGGGCTGCTCCTCGAAGGCCTGGCGGAAGTTGTCGAGGGTCGGGTCCTCGGGCAGCCAGGTGGGGTGCAGGCTGCCGAGCTCGCGCGGGGGCTTGAAGGCGGTGGAGAGCAGCCACAGGAGCGGGAAGCCGAGGAAGACGAGGTACGCGGCGAGCGCGGCGTACTGGGCGGCCCGCCCGGCGCGGCGGGTACGGGGGGTGCGGCCGGCGCGGCGGGTACGGGCGCCCCGCCCGGCGCGGCCGGCGCGGGGGGTGCGGGGGGTGCGGGGGGTGCGGCCCGCACGCCCGGTGCGGCGGGTGCCGTGGATCCGGGAGGTCATCGGGCGTCGTCTCCTTTCAGCCGTCCGGCCAGGTACCCGGCGAGCAGTACGGAGATCACGGCGACCATCACACAGCCCATCGCGGCGGCGTATCCGAACTGGCCGTAGCGGAAGGCCTCTTCGTAGGCGAAGAGCATCGGCAGGCGGGTGCGGCCGCCGGGCCCGCCGCCCGTGAGGACGTAGACCAGGGCGAACGCGTTGAAGTTCCAGATGAGGTTCAGCGCGGAGACGGACAGCGCGACGGGCCTGAGCGCGGGCCAGGTCACGGCCCGGAAGCGGCGCCAGGCACCCGCCCCGTCGAGGGCGGCCGCCTCGTGGAGTTCGTGCGGGGTGTTCTGGAGCCCGGCGAGCAGGGTCACGGTGGTCTGCGGCATACCCGCCCAGACGCCGACGAGGATCACGGCGGGGAGCGCGGTGGCGAGCCCGCTGAGCCAGTCGGTGTCGCCGCCGAGGCCGAGGCCGGACAGGGTCTCGTTCAGGACGCCCGCGTCGGGGTGGTAGACGAGGCGCCACATGATGGCGACGACCACCTCGGGCATGGCCCACGGGATGATCGCGAGGGACCGCGCCAGCCAGCGGAAGCGGAGGTTCTGGTTGAGCAGGAGGGCGAGGCCGAGGCCCAGCAGGAACTGCGGCACGGTGACGCCGACCGCCCAGAGCAGGCCGATCCGGAAGGACTCCCAGAACAGCCGGTCGTGCAGCAGGTCCTGGAAGTTGAGCACGCCGGTCCACTGGGCGGCGGCGGTGCGGCCGGACTGCGCGTCGGTGAAGGCGAGGGCGATGCCGTAGAGCAGCGGGCCGACGCTGAGGAGGAGGATCGGGACGAGCGCCGGCAGGACCAGGAACCAGGCTCCGTGATCGGCCCGCCGGCGTGCCGGGGCCGCGACGGCTGAGGTCACTTCTACCCGCCTTCCGGATGGATCACCGGGATCCGGTCCGCCTCGGTCATCGTGCGCAGGGCCCCTTGGCGCGTCAAGGCGCGCGGCAACCGGATGCGAGACTTGGCGGATTCACGACGAACCGGACGGGTGGCGGAGGGCGGCATGGACGAGGCGCGGGCCAGGGACGTACTGACGGCGGCGGGGCTCGGCCCCACGGAGCGGGCCGCGCTGCTGGCCCTCGGCGAGAACGCCGTCTTCGCGGTCGGCGACCTGGTCGTGAAGGTGGGTCGGGAGGCGGCGCTGCTGGAGCGCGCCGAGCGGGAGCTGGCGGTCGCGGCCTGGTTCGCGGACGCCGGTGTCCCGGCCGTGCGCGCGGCCGAGCCGAAGCCGCGGCTGGTGGACGGGCACCCGCTGACGGTGTGGCACCGGCTGCCGGACGCGGTCCGCCCGGCCGGTCCGGAGGACCTCGCGGCGCTGCTGCGGCGCGTCCACGCGCTGCCCGCCCCGCCGTTCGACCTGCCACCGCGGGACCTGCTGGGCGGCGTCGAGCGCTGGCTGCGGCTGGCCGGCCAGGCCATCGACCCGGCGGACGCCGCCTACCTGCGCGAGCGGCGCGACGCGTACGCCGGCGAGGTGGCCGGCCTCACCCCGCACCTGCCCCGGGGCGCGATCCACGGCGACGCCCTTCCCCGCAACGTCCACGTGGGCCCGGACGGACCGGTGCTGGTCGACCTGGAGACCGTCTCGGCCGACCTGCGCGAGCACGACCTGGTGGTGATGGCCCTGTCCCGCGACCGCTACGGCCTGCCCGCCGCTTCCTACGACGCGTTCGCCACGGCCTACGGCTGGGACGTCCGCACCTGGGCAGGCTGCGCGGTCCTGCGCGGCGCCCGCGAAACGGCCAGCTGTGCCTGGGTCGCCCAACACGCCCCGACGAACCCCAACGCCCTGGCCGAATTCCGCCGCCGCGTCACCTCGCTCCGCGACAACACCCCCGAAACCCGCTGGCACGCCTTCTGACCGGCGCGGTACCGGCGTCCCTCCGGCCCCGCCGCCCTCAGGCCGTGGCCGCGGCCGCGGCCGGGATGAGGCCGCGAAGGGGCCAGGCGGTGTCGATCACCGCGTCCGGGGTGCCCTGGCGGCGGAGGTAGGACTGGAAGTCGCGGGCCCAGCGGGCGTGCCAGGCGCTCTGGCGGTCATGCAGGTCGGCCGGGGTGAGGCCGGCCACCTCCGGGTGGCGGTCGGCTATCGCGCGGGCCACCTGGACCGCGGCCAGCGCGTCCGCCCCGGCGTCGTGCGCGTCGTCCAGGGTGACCCCGTACACCCCGCACACCGCCTCCAGCGTGCGCTTGCCGCGCCGGTAGCGGTCCACGGCCCGGTCGATGGTCAGCGGGTCCACCACCGGCCCCGTCTCGGCCCCGCCGAGCCGGTCGGACAGCGACGGCAGCCCGTGCCGGGCCAGCTCCGCGGACAGCAGCGTCAGGTCGAAGGCCGCGTTGTAGGCGACCACCACCGCGCCGCGCCGCCAGTGCTCCACCAGGACGGCCGCCACCTCCTCCGCGACCTCCCGCACCGGGCGGCCCTCCGCGACGGCCCGAGCCGTGCTGATCCCGTGGATCGCCGAGGCCTGCTCCGGGATCGGTATCCCCGGATCGGCGAGCCAGCCGCGCCGCTCGCGCACCTCGCCGCCGCGTACCTCGACCACCGCGGCCGTCACGATCCGCGACTCCCCCGGCTCCGTCCCCGTCGTCTCCAGGTCGAATCCGACCAGCGCTCCCCCGTGCCACGCCACCATGACGCGCCCCTCCCCCGTACATCCATCCGGTCAACGACTTTCAGCCTGCCACGGGGCACTGACAGTCACGACACCGGGCGGGAGTCCTCCCACACGGATTCGAATTCCTCCCGGTACGTCGGGAACAGTCCGTGGTCCGCGTCCTTCGCCGCGCCCCGCCCGCCGCCACCGCGCAGGACCAGCACCGGGGCCTCCATGCCCCGCGCCCGCCGCAGGTACGACTGGACCACCGCGATGCCCGAGGACTCCCCCTCCACCAGGTAGGCGGTGAAGCGCGGGGTCTCGTCGAAGACGTGGATGTCGAACCGCGAGGGGTCCTTCAGCCCCGCCCGCACCCGGCGCACGTGCAGGATGTTCATCTCCACCGACCGGCTCAGCTCGCCCTTGCGCAGCCCCAGCTCCCGCTCGCGCCGCTTGACGGCGCTGCTCGCCGGGTTCAGGAACAGCAGCCGCACCCGGCAGCCCGCCTCCGTGAGGCGGACGAGTCTTCGGCCCGAGAAGTTCTGCACCAGCAGGTTGAGGCCTATGCCGATGGCGTCGAGCCGCCGCGCGCCCCCGAACAGGTCCTCGGCCGGCAGCTGCCGCTGGAGCCGCACCCGGTCCGGGTGGACCGAGATGACGTCCGCGTACCGGTCGCCCACCAGGTCCTCGACGGCGTCGATCGGCAGCCGGTCCGCCGCCGGGCTGCCCGCGCCCCCGCCCAGGACCTCCAGCAGCCGTGCCGAGGCCCGTTCGGCCTGCTCCAGCACCGCCCGTGACAGGGCCCGGTTGCGGGAGACCACGTTCCGGGTGACCTCCAGCTCGTCCAGCGCCAGCTCGATGTCGCGCCGGTCGTCGAAGTACGGCTCGAAGCAGGGCCAGTGCTGGACCATCAGCTCCCGCAGCTGGGGCAGGGTGAGGAAGCTCAGCACGTTGTCGTCGGCCGGGTCCAGCAGGTAGCCCTTGCGCCGGCTGACCTCCCGTACCGCCACGGCGCGCTGCACCCACTCCTGCCCGGCGGGCCCGGCTGCCGCGACGACCCAGTCGTCCTGCCCGTGCACCGGCTCGTAGATCGGGCGCAGCACCGCGCCGACGACGGCCCGCAGCCGCTGCTCGACGAGATTCAGCCAGATGTACGCGCGGCCCGCGCGCTGGGCCCGGGTGCGGACCTCGCTCCACGCCTCAGCGCCCCAGTCCAGCTCGGCCCCGGTGCGCACGTTCCCGGTCGACGACGGGGCCAGTGACACCGCCCCGGCCGGCACCCCGGCGGGCGCGCCGCCCGGCGCCCCGCCTGCGGCATCAGCCGGGCCGCCCTCGTGACCGCTGTCACCAGGGGGCAGCTCCAGACCTCCCGAGCTCACCCGTGCACCGCCTTCTGCGTCTGGACGCCCGTCTCCAGTGATCACGGAAGGGTACTCCGCGCGTGCGCCCCGACGCAGCCCGACGGGCCGTACGCCGCAGGTCCGTTGACCCATTATCCGATGCCCGCATAGTCCGTTGACCCGCATATCGGCTCTCCGGGTCACCCGGTGGGAGCATCCCAAGTCCCCGCTTGGGGACCCTCTTTCGGGGAAGATCTGGCAGTGACGTGGTCCACGCCGGATCAAGCCCGTCGCAGAGGGGAAGAGTCGTTATCCATGCAGGTCTGGCCGGGACAGGCGTATCCGCTCGGTGCCACGTACGACGGCGCCGGCACCAATTTCGCGGTCTATTCGGAGGCCGCCCGACGCATTGAGCTGTGTCTTTTGCACGACGACGGCTCGGAGACCGCCGTCGAGCTGCGGGAGACGGACGCCTTCGTCCGGCACGCCTACCTGCCCGGCGTGATGCCGGGTCAGCGCTACGGTTTCCGCGTGCACGGCCCGTACGAGCCCGAGCGCGGGCAGCGCTGCAACGCGGCGAAGCTGCTGCTCGACCCGTACGCGCGGGCGATCGCGGGCAGTGTCGACTGGGGCGAGGAGGTGTACGGGTACCACTTCGGGCGGCCCGATTCGCGCAACGATCTGGACTCGGCGCCGCACACGATGAGTTCGGTGGTGGTGAATCCGTACTTCGACTGGGCGAACGACCGCCCGCCGCGCCACGAGTACCACCACACGGTGCTGTACGAGGCCCACGTCAAGGGTCTGACCATGCGCCATCCGGATCTCCCCGAGGAACTGCGCGGGACGTACGGGGCGCTCGCGCACCCGGCGGTGATCGGCCACCTCACCAAACTCGGGGTGACGGCGCTGGAGTTGATGCCCGTGCACCAGTCGGTCAACGACCACCGTCTCGTGGACGACGGGCTGAGCAACTACTGGGGCTACAACACCATCGGGTTCTTCGCCCCGCACAACGGCTACGCCTCGGGCGACCGCGGCCAGCAGGTGCTGGAGTTCAAGTCGGCGGTGCGGGCGCTGCACGAGGCGGGGATCGAGGTGATCCTGGACGTGGTCTACAACCACACGGCGGAGGGCAACCACCTGGGGCCGACCCTGTCGTTCCGGGGGCTCGACAACGCCTCGTACTACCGGCTGGCGGACGATCCGCGGCACTACACGGACACCACGGGGACCGGGAACTCGCTCCTCATGCGCTCCCCGCACGTGCTCCAGCTGATCATGGACTCGCTGCGGTACTGGGTCACCGAGATGCACGTGGACGGCTTCCGCTTCGACCTGGCGGCCACCCTCGCCCGGCAGTTCCACGAGGTGGACCGGCTGTCCTCGTTCTTCGACCTGGTGCAGCAGGACCCGGTGGTCAGCCAGGTGAAACTGATCGCGGAGCCGTGGGACCTGGGCGAGGGCGGCTACCAGGTGGGCAACTTCCCGCCACTGTGGACCGAGTGGAACGGCAAGTACCGCGACACCGTGAGGGACTTGTGGCGCGGGCAGCCGCGCACCCTCGCGGAGTTCGCGGGGCGGCTGACCGGCTCTTCGGACCTCTACCAGGACGACGGGCGGCGGCCGCTGGCCTCCATCAACTTCACGACCTGCCACGACGGTTTCACCCTGCACGACCTGGTCTCGTACAACGAGAAGCACAACGAGGCCAACCGCGAGGGCAACCGGGACGGCGAGACGCACAACCGGTCCTGGAACTGCGGGACCGAGGGTCCGACGGAGGATCCGGAGGTCCTGGAGCTGCGCGAGCGTCAGATGCGCAACTTCATGGCCACGCTGATGCTGTCGCAGGGCGTGCCGATGCTCAGCCACGGCGACGAGTTCGCCCGGAGCCAGGGCGGCAACAACAACGCCTACTGCCAGGACAACGACCTGTCCTGGGTGACCTGGCCCGAGCCGGGCAAACCGGCGCCCGGGTTGTTGGAGTTCACCCGGCAGATGGTGTGGCTGCGGCGCGACCACCCGGTGTTCCGGCGGCGCCGGTTCTTCCACGGGCGGCCGGTGGAGGGCACGCACGACGAGCTCTCCGACATCGCCTGGTTCACCCCGTACGGCGAGGAGATGCGGGCCCGGGACTGGCAGGCGCAGCACGCGCGGGCCCTGACGGTGTTCCTCAACGGCGAGGCGATCTCCGAGCCGGGCAGCCGCGGGGAGCGGATCACCGACGACTCGTTCCTGCTGATGTTCAACGCGGGGGCCGACCCGCAGGACTTCACCGTGCCCGCGGGGCACGGCGCGCAGTGGCGGCTGGTGGTGGACACGGCGCGGGCGGACGTCCTGCCACCCGGCACCGGGCCGCAGTACGCGGCCGGGGACCGGGTGGCGCTCACGGGGCGGTGTCTGGTGGTGCTTCAGCGGCCGGCGTAGGCGACCCCTTCGGCCGGGGTCAGCGCCGGCGCGGCGGTGTGGTGGGTGCGGGCGGCCGGGACCCGGGTGGCGAGGGCCAGGCCGAGGGACAGCGCGGCCGCGCCCACGGCGACCGCGAAGGCCCCGGAGGGCCCGTACCACTCGGCGAGCCGCCCGGAGACGGCGAGTGCGAGGGCCTGCCCGGCGACCAGCGAGCTGGCGGCGAAGGCCATCGCCTCGGCGAGCCGGGCGGGCGCCACGGCCCGCTCGGTGAGCGCGAACGCGGTGATCAGGTGGGGGGCGTAGGCGGCCCCGAGGACGGTGACGACCGCGTACAGCGGCGCCAGGGTGTCGGTGAGGAGGAGGGGTACGGAGAGCAGCAGCGCGGCGCCGGTGGCCACCCGCCAGCGCAGCCGGAGCCCGATGCGGGCGGGCAGCGCGCCGAGCGCGAGGCCGACGGCGGCGCTGACGACGCCCATGGCGGCGTAGACGATGCCGGCCTGGCCGGGGACGCCCAACTGCGCGGTGAGCGCGGCGATTCCGGCCTGACAGCCGCCGAACATGGCGCCCTGGAGGGCGAGCGAACCCCGCACGGCGTACACGACGCGCGGCTGCCGGGTCCGGACGCGGCCCTTGGCGGCGCGGGCCCGGTCCGCCGCGGGCAACCCGGCCGTGACGGCGGCGGTCGGGTGCAGGGCGTAGGCCGTGCCGAAGACGGCGACGAGGGCCGCGGCGCCGCCGAGGGCGACGGCTGGGTGGGCGATCAGCGCGGCGAGCCCGACCAGGGCCGGGCCGATGACGAACGAGACCTCGTCGAGGGTGCCTTCGAGCGAGTGGACGGCGCCCACCACGCCCTCGCCGGACCCCGCGCGGTGCGCGAGGGCAACGGAGCGGGTGCGGGCGAGCGGGCCGATCAGCGGTACGGAGGCGCCGGTGACGGCCCCGAGGGCGGCGAGCGGGAGGGTGGCGAGGCCGCCGAGGGCCCCGGCGACGAGGGCGGCGGTGGCGACCGCGTTGACGGCGGCGGCGGTCAGCACCACGGGGCGTTGCCCGTGGCGGTCGGAGAGCCGACCGAGGACGGGTCCGCAGACCACCTGGCCGGCGGAGAGGGTGCCGCCGACGATGCCGGCGGTGGCGAGGGAGCCACTGGTCTCGGCGACCAGCAGGACGCTCCCGAACTGGGACATCGCGACGGGCAGTCGGGCGAGGAAGGACATGAGCGGCAGGAGGGGCCCGGTCAGGGCGATGACTCTTCGATAGGTGTCGACGGTTCCAAACACTTGATCAACGCTAACTCCATGCGATCACCCGGATGCATTGGGTAATGGCACGGAATCCCGCAGGGTGGGTACGTACGTTCTCATGAGCCAGCCGTACGCGCGCCCCCGATCGGAACCTGACGTTCCGACAGCCGTCACCCAGGCGTCACCCACGTCGACGTACCGCCTCCAGCTGGGCCCCGACTTCCCGTTCGCGGCGGCCGGGGAGGCGGTGTCCCACCTCGCCTCGCTCGGCGTCTCCCACCTGCACCTCTCCCCCGTACTGGAGGCGGTCCCCGGCTCCGATCACGGGTACGACGTCACCGACCACACCCGGGTGCGCCCGGAGCTCGGCGGCGAGCCGGGGCTGCGGGCCCTGGCGGAGACCGCCCGGGCTCACGGGCTCGGCCTGGTCCTCGACATCGTCCCGAACCACATGGCCGTACCGCGGCCACTGCACCTGAACCGGCCGCTGTGGGAGGTGCTGCGGGAGGGGCCGCACTCCCCGTACGCGCGCTGGTTCGACATCGACTGGGAGGCGGGCGGCGGGCAGGTGCTGCTGCCGGTGCTGGCCGGGCCCCTCTCCCCGGGCGAGCTCACGGCCGACGGGGAGCTGCTGCGCCACGGCGACCACGTGTTCCCGCTGCGGGCGGGGACGGCCGGACTGCCGCTGCCGGAGCTGCTGGCCGCGCAGTGGTACCGGCCCGCGTGGTGGCGGGAGGCGCGGACGCAGCTCAACTACCGCCGCTTCTTCACGATTTCCGAGCTGATCGGGGTCCGGGTGGAGGACCCGGGGGTGTTCGAGGCCACCCACGCCAAGGTGCTGGAGCTGGTCCGGGACGGGGTGGCCGAGGGGCTGCGGATCGACCACGTGGACGGGCTGGCGGATCCGCAGGAGTACCTGCGGCGGCTGCGGACGGCCGTCGGGGACGGGTGCTGGGTGGTGGTGGAGAAGATCCTGGCCCGCCGGGAGCGGCTGCCGCGCGACTGGCCGGTGGCGGGCACCACCGGGTACGACGCGCTGCACCGGGTGGACGGGCTGTTCACCGACCCGGAAGGGGTACGCGAACTCGCCGCGCGGTACGTGGAGTTCACCGGCCTGCCCGACTGGGAGGAGACGGCGGCGGCCTGTGCGCGGGAGGTCCTGACCGGCGATCTCGCCGCGGAGCTGGCGGCGCTGGAACGCCTGGCTGGGCCGGAACATGCCGCAGCCGTACGGGAGTTGCTGATCGCATTTCCGGTCTACCGGCCGTATCCGGGCGGCCCGGGGCTGCCGCCGCGGGCCCTGGAGCGGGCGGCCGAGGCCGTCGGCGCCGAGGCGGTGGCGTCCGTACGGGACCTCCTGCTGCGGGATCCGGCGTTCGCGGCGCGCTTCGCCCAGACCTCGGCGGCGCTGCGGGCCAAGTCCCTGGAGGACCGGGCGTTCTACCGGTACGCCCCGCTGCTGTCGGCCACGGAGGTGGGCGGGGACCCGGGGGATCCGGCGGTGCCGGTGGCGGAGTTCCACGCGTACTGCGCGGAGCTGGAGCGGGACTGGCCCGCCTCCGGGACGGTGTTGTCCACGCACGACACCAAGCGCAGCGCGGACGTCCGGGCCCGGATCGCGGTGCTGTCGCAGGCACCGGGGCTGATGGGCGGGCCGGCGCCGGCCGACGGCGCGGACCCGCAGCTCGCCTGGGTGGCCCGGCAGAGCGCGCTCGGCCTCGGGGAGGCGCCGGACCGGGCGACCCGGCTGACCGAGGCCTTGCTGAAGTCGGCCCGCGAGGCCGGCCTGCGCACCACCTGGACCGACCCGGACGCGGCGTACGAGGCGGGTATCGACGCGCTGGTCCCGGGCCCGGGGATCGAAGCGCTGCTCCCCGGCCCGCCCGGCGACCCGGTGGACGTCGTCGGGCCCGGGGCGGCGGAGTTCGCGGGCGCCGCGCGGGCCAACGTGCTGGGGATGACGCTGCTGCACCTGGCCATGCCGGGGGTGCCGGAGATCTATCAGGGCGCCGAGACCGAGTACCGGGCGCTGGTCGACCCCGACAACCGGCGCCCGGCCCGCTTCCCCCGGGAGGAGCTGGCCCGGCTCGACGCGGGCGCCGCCCCACAGGGCGCGGCGGACGAGAAGCTCGCCCTGACGGCGGCGCTGCTGCGGCTGCGCCGCGACCGGCCGGGGCTGTTCAGCGGCTACGCCCCGCTCGCCGCGCGCGGCCCGGCGGCCGGGCACTGCGTCGCCTTCGCCCGGGGGGCCGGCCCGGGGGCGGGGGCCTCGCCCGGGCTCGTCGCGGTGGCCACCCGGCTCTCGCTCCGGCTCGCCGGGGCCGGCGGCTGGCGCGATACCGCCCTGGCCCTGCCGCCGGGCCGCTGGGCTCCCCTGGGCCAGGAGGGCTCGTACGGCTCGTACCTGGGCGAGACGCCGCTGGCCGAGCTGTTGCGCGACCGGCCGGCGGTGGCGCTACTGCGCGTCGAGTAGCCGGGCGAAGGCCGCGGCGGCACCGGTCAGCGGGACCCGGGAGAACACCGCCAGCGGCCGGTGCCACGGCGGATCCAGGGAGAGCAGCACGCAGTCCTCGCCGACGGCGCCCCGGACCATGTGGGCCGGGGCCACGACGACGCCCACCCCGGCGGCGGCCATCCGCACCGCCGTCGAGGTGTGTTCCGTACGGAGCACCGTGCGCGGGGTGAAGCCCACCCGCCCGCACGCCCAGTCGATGAACGCCTCGCCGTGCACCACGGGCTCCATCGCGCAGCGGATCCAGTCCCGGTCGGCGAGCTCGGTGAGCCGGACGGCGCCCCGCCCAGCGAGCGGATCGTCGAACGGCACGACCAGGACGAGTTCCTCCTGCCCGACCGGAAGCACCGGACCGCTCCAGTCCTTGGGCTCCGGCCCCACGGCGAGGTCGGCGACGCCCCGCTCCAGCTGCTCCTCCAGAGCCTCGGTGGACCCGTACTCGCGCAGCACCAGCGCCACGCCGGGGTGCAGCTCCCGCCAGCGGGCGGCGACGGCGGGCAGCAGGCCGACCGCGACCGCGTGGACGGTGGCGACGTGCAGCTCCCCGCCGGTCGCCCCGGCCGCGGCGCGGGCGGCCCGCTCGGCCTGCCGGGCGCTGCGGACGGCGAGCTGGGCGTGCGGCAGGAAGGCGCGGCCCATGGCGGTGAGCCGGACCGCGCGCGGCATGCGCTCCAGCAACGCGCCGCCCACGGACCGCTCCAGGGCCTTGACCTGGTGGGAGAGGGCGGGCTGGGTGACGTGCAGGGCCTCGGCGGCCCGGGTGAAGGAGGACTCCTCCACGACAGTGAGGAAGTACTCCATCTGGCGCAGGCTCATGAGCAGGAAGCATAAAGAGCGTGCATGGAACCGAGAAGATCATTGCCTTGGATTCATCGCAACGGGCCGCGCAGGCTGGCCACATGAACACCGAGACCAGCGTGAGCACCGAGACCATCCCCGACACCGCGGACGTGATCGTGATCGGCGGCGGAACCGGCGGCTACAGCACCGCCCTGCGCGCCGCGACCCTCGGCCTGAGCGTCGTCCTCGCGGAACGCGACAAGGTCGGCGGGACCTGCCTGCACCGCGGCTGCATCCCCAGCAAGGCGATGCTGCACGCGGCCGAACTCGTTGACGGCGTGGCCGAGGCGCGGGAGCGGTGGGGGGTCCGGGCGAGCGTGGAGTCCGTGGACTGGGCCGCCCTGACCGCGACGCGGGACGGCATCGTCGCGCGCAACCACAAGGGCGTGGAGGGGCACCTGGAGCACGCGGGCGTGCGGGTGGTGCGCACCGGGGCCCGGCTGACCGGGCCGCGCTCCGTGCGGACGCAGGACGGGCGGGAGTTCACCGCGCGGCGCGGCGTCGTGCTGGCCACCGGCTCGCGGCCGCGCGTCCTGCCGGGGCTGGAGCCGGACGGGCACACCGTCGTCACCAGCGACGACGCGTTGTTCGCGCCCGGGCTGCCGGGGTCGGTGCTGGTGCTCGGCGGCGGGGCGATCGGGGTGGAGTACGCCTCGTTCCACCGCTCGATGGGCGCGGAGGTGACGCTGGTCGAGGCTGCGGACCGGCTGGTTCCGCTGGAGGACGCGGACGTCTCGCGGCATCTGACGCGGGGGCTGAAGAAGCGCGGGATCGACGTGCGGACCGGGGCCCG
Source organism: Streptomyces sp. NBC_01551 (assembly GCF_026339935.1). Taxonomy (NCBI): domain Bacteria; kingdom Bacillati; phylum Actinomycetota; class Actinomycetes; order Kitasatosporales; family Streptomycetaceae; genus Streptomyces; species Streptomyces sp. NBC_01551. Next base: position 5,309,824 of record NZ_JAPEPX010000001.1, on the reverse strand, counting down.
GCTGGAAGGGGTCGAGCGGCCGGCGGGCGGGGGCGTACGGGCCACCGTGCGGGGTCCGCGCGGGGACGTGCGGGAGCTGACGGCGGAGCGCCTGCTGGTGGCGGTCGGGCGGGTTCCGGTGACCGACGGGCTGGACCTGGCGGCGGCCGGACTGGCCACCGACGGGCGGGGGTTCGTGGCGCCGGCCGACTGGTCGCGGCTGGAGACGGCGGTCGCGGGGATCCACGTGGTGGGCGACCTGCTGCCGCCGCCGTCGCTGGGGCTGGCGCACGCCTCGTTCGCGGAGGGGCTGCTGGTGGCCGAGACCCTGGCCGGGGTCGCGAGCCCGCCGGTGGACTACGCGGCGGTGCCGAGGGTGACGTACTCGTCGCCGCAGACGGCGGCGGTGGGGCTGACGGAGGCGGAGGCGCGGGCCGCGTCGTACGACGTGGTGGTCAACACGATGCCGTTGACGGCGGTGGCGAAGGGGATGGTGCACGGGCAGGGCGGCTCGGTGAAGGTGGTCGCGCAGCGGAACGGGCGGGTGCTGGGCGTGCACCTGGTGGGGCCGCACGTGTCGGAGATGATCGCGGAGAGCCAGCTGATCGTGGGCTGGGACGCGGAGCCGTCGGACGTGGCGCGGCACGTCCACGCCCATCCGACGCTGTCGGAGGCGGTGGGCGAAGCCTTCCTCACCCTCGCCTCCCGAGGCCTCCACCAGCAGTAGCGCCCCCGAGCCGCGCCCGGCCCGGCCCGGCCCGGCCCGGCCCGGTCAAGCCTGGCAGGCGACCTCGGCGTTCGCGTCGCCGTCGCCGCCGCAGCCGTCCGTGCCGGCGCCGCCGCGCGCCGCCGCTGCCCGGACCGCCCCGGAGGGGGCGTCGGCGGCCTCGCCGGCGAGTTCGATCGGAGTTCGATCGGCTCTCGGCCGCCCGTGCGGGCGCTGGGGTGGCGAGGCTTTGGCCAGGGGTTTCTTCGGAAAATGGTGGGGCGTGCGGAGCAGTAGGGGGCATGCGCGGCGGGCATGGCATCACTTGTGACCCTCATCCGTGACATGTGCTATCCCACCCCGCACGAACTGGCCCTGGCCGCCCGCGCGCTGGCCGACGCCGAGCCCCGGCTGGTCCGGCTCCGGCAGGCCGGGACCTCCCGGGGCGGGGCTCCGCTCTGGCTGCTCTCCGTGCGACCCGCGAGAGCGTCCCGGCACGTGCTCGTCGTCGCCGGAGCCCACGCCAACGAGCCCGTCGGCGGCGCCACCGCCCTCGACCTCGCCCGCCGCGTCATCCGCGACCCCGCGCCCCGCGCCGGGTGCGGCTGGCACTTCCTGCTCTGCGCGGACCCCGACGGCGCGGCCCTGCACCGCACCCCGCGCCCGTACTCCCTCCTCGACTACCACCGCAACTTCTTCCGGCCGCCCGGCCCCGAACAGCCCGAGTGGGCCCCGTCTTTACTGCCCCCGGACCGGCTGCCGCCCGAGACCCGCGCCCTGACCGCCGTCATCGACGAACTCCGGCCGGTCCTCCAGGTCTCCCTGCACGGCACCGACCTCGGCGGCTCCTGGGTCCAGCTCACCCGGGACATACCGGGCCTCGCCGAGCCCTTCGGCAAGTCCGCCGCCGAACTGCGCATCCCCGTGGAGACCTCCGCGTCCGACGCGGCCGGCTGGCCCTCCCCCGGCGCGGGGATCTTCGTCATGCCGGAGCCCGCTACCAACGCCGCCGGGGCCTTCCACCCGGAGGACACCCGGCTCAGCACCTGGTACCACGCCCACCGGTACGCCGGGACCACCGCGATCGTCGAAGTCCCCATGTGGGCCTCCGACCTGGTGGACGACCCGGCCCCGCACCCCGACCCGCGCGGGGCCCTGCGGATGCTGGCCGCCCGGCTCACCGTGGACGCCGCGCGGGTCGCGGCCGTACGCAACGGCCTCCCGGACGGCATCGCGGACGGCGGGGCGGACGGTGGCGACGGCGCCGCGCCGCTGCTGCGGGCCGTGGACTGGACGCTGGCCCTGATCCCGCTGATCGCCGCCGAGTGGACGGGGCCCGGCGCGCCCACCGAGGCCACCGCCGCGTACATCGGCAGCATCGACGCCTTCGGTCGCCGCCTGTCGCTGCGCGCCGCCGCGATGCTGCTGCGCGTCCTGCGCGTGCGCCACCATCCGGCGGCGCCCGGGCTGGACCGGCTGGTCACCGGCTGGTGCGAGGAGTTCGCGGCGCGCTTCCAGGCCCGCTGGGTGCCGGTGGCCACCCAGGTGGAGCACCAGTCCCGGACCGTACTGGCGGCGTACGAACGGCTCGTGGCGGTGACGCCGGACCCGTGAGAGCGACCGGGGCGCGTCCGGCGGCGGCGGATCCCGGACCGATCTGGCCAGAGCGGGTTCCAAGATCGTATGGTCGGGCCATGCCTCAGGAAACGTCGTCCCAGCCCGCCGCCCCGGCCGTCGGTGCCGCGACCCATGTCCGGGTGGCCCGCCCCTCCCGGGACCTCGCCGCAGCCGAACGCTTCTACGTGGACGGCCTCGGCCTGGCCGTGCAGTGGCGCACCACCGAGCGCGTACCGGGCGAGCACGACCTCGTGATGGTCGGCCCGCCGGGCGGCGCCTGGCACTTCGAGCTGACGCACGACCCCGAACACCCGCTGGAGCCGACGCCGACGGTGGAGGACCTGTTCGTGGTCTACCTCGGCGCCCCCGTGGACGAGGCCCTGGTCGACGCCCTGGTGGCGGCCGGCGGAACCCGCGTCCCCGCGCACAACCCGTACTGGGACGAGTACGGCGTGACGGTCGCCGACCCGGACGGCTACCGACTGGTGCTCTGCTCCCGAACCTGGGGCTGAACAGCGCCGGGAACCTCCCACCCGTACCGGCGCTTCGCCGTGCCCGTCGCCCCCAGCCGGTCGTAGAACCGGATCGCGCCCTCGTTCCAGTCCGGGGTCTGCCACTGCACCTGGTCGAGGCCGAGCTCCCGCGCGAGCCCGGCCACGCCCTCCATCAGCGCGGCGCCCAGACCGTGCCCCCGGGCGTCCTCGGCGAGGTAGAGGCAGTCCATGTGGAGGTAGTGCCGGGCGTCCCAGAACGCGAACTCCGCCGAGCAGGCGGCGTATCCGGCGACCGTGCCGTCCGGGGTCTCGGCGAGCAGCACCCACAGCCGGGCGCCCTCGGCGAACAGTTGCGGGCCGAGCCGGCCGGCGAGTCCCGGCGGGCGCGGGGCGGACCGCTCGTACGCGACGTGCTCGTCGACGAGTTGGACGAGGCGGGGCAGGTCCTCGGGCCGGGCCGGCCGGACGACGGGAGCGGCCCGGACCGCGGGAGTGGCCGGGGCTACGGGAGTGGCTTCTTCCATGGGCCCCATCCTGCGCCCCGCCCGGATCCCGCCGCCCACCGGCACCGTGGCGGACCGTTGCGCCCCCGAAGGCGGATCAACTCGCGGACAGCCGGTACGTGATCCGCCCGAACCCGACCTGGTCCCCGTCGCGCACCACCGCCGAGCCGGTCACCCGGCGCCCGTTGACGGTGGTGCCGTTGGTGGAGCCGAGGTCCCTGAGCACCCACAGCCCGTCGCGCAGGCTCAGCTCCGCGTGCACCCGCGAGACGGTCTCGTGCGTGAGCCGCAGCCCGTTGCCCGGATCGCGGCCGATCCGCAGCGGCCCGAAGCCCGGGTGCGGGAACAGCAGCTTGGGCAGCCGCTCGGCGGCCCAGGCCCGGCGGACGCCGACGGACACTGCGGAGGCCCGCCCCACCCAGCCGAACAGCCGGCGGCTCCACGGGCTCTCCGTGCCCTCCCGGTCCTTGAGGTCGGCGGTGAGCACGGCGAGTTCCTCGGAACGGCGGGCGACCAACGCGAGTTCCATGCGCCGCAGGAAGGTGTCGTGCGACAGTTTGCCGAGGGCCGCGCCCTCCCTGAGCTGGCCCAGCGCCTTGTCGCGCTCCGCGTCGGACAGCCGCGGGGCGGGGTAGGCGGGAAACTCGAAACTCGACGTCACAGGGTGATTGTCGGCCCGTCAGGGCCGGAGTGTCCAGAACGGCCCCGCCGATCCCGCGATGATGGGCGCGAGACGCAGGCTGGGCACCGCCGCAGACGAGGGGACCGTCCGTGCAATTCGAGGTGTGGGCACCGCTGACAGACCGGGTCGCGCTGCGGCTGAACGGCGCCACGTACGAGATGTCGCCCGACCCGGCGGACGCCGGCCGGGGCGGCTGGTGGACCGTGGAGGCGCCGGCCTCCGACGGGGACCGGTACGGGTTCCTGCTCGGCGTCGGCGACGCGGAGGACGGGGCCGCCGTACGCCCCGACCCGCGCGGGCGGCGCCTGCCGGACGGCCCCGACGGGCTCAGCGCGGTCGTGGACCTCCAGGCGCTGCGCCCCACGGCGGAGCCGCCGCGCGTGCCGCTCCAGGACGCGGTGCTGTACGAGCTGCACCCGGGCACCTTCACCCCCGAGGGCACCTTCGACGCGGCCGCGGCCCGGCTCCCGCACCTGACCGCGCTCGGCGTCACGCACGTCGAGCTGATGCCGGTCTGCCCCTTCCCCGGCCGGCACGGCTGGGGGTACGACGGGGTCGCGCCGTGGGCGGTGCACGAGCCGTACGGCGGCCCGGCCGGCCTCGCCCGGTTCGTCGACGCGGCGCACTCGGCCGGGCTGGGGGTGGTGCTGGACGTGGTCCACAACCACCTCGGGCCCTCCGGCAACCACCTCCCGGCCTTCGGCCCGTACTTCACCGACACCCACCACACCCCCTGGGGCGCGGCCGTGAACCTGGACGCGCCGGGTTCCGACGAGGTACGGGCGTACTTCCTGGGCAGCGCCCTCGCCTGGCTGCGGGACTACCGGATCGACGGGCTCCGCCTGGACGCCGTCCACGCCCTGGCCGACGGGCGGGCGCTGACCTTCCTGGAGGAGCTGGCGGCCGCCGTGGACGACCTGGCGGCGGAGACGGGCCGGCCGCTGTTCCTGATCGCCGAGTCGGACCGCTGCGACCCGCGCACCACCACCCCGCGCGCGGCCGGCGGGCTCGGCCTGCACGCGCAGTGGAACGACGACTTCCACCACGCCCTGCACTGCGCGCTGACCGGCGAGTCCCAGGCGTACTACGCCGACTTCGCCGAGGCCCCGCTCGCCGCCCTCGCCAAGACCCTGACCCGGGCCTTCTTCCACGACGGCACCTGGTCCTCCTTCCGGGGCCGCGGTCACGGCCGCCCCGTGGACCGCCGCCGCACCCCCGCGCACCGCTTCCTCGGCTACGCCCAGACCCACGACCAGATCGGCAACCGGGCGCTGGGCGACCGGCTCTCCGCCTCGCTCTCCCCCGGGCTGCTGGCCTGCGCCGCGGCGGTGGCGCTGACCGGGCCGTTCGTGCCGATGCTGTTCATGGGCGAGGAGTGGGGCGCCGGCACGCCGTGGCAGTACTTCACGGACCACCCCGACCCGGCGCTCGCCGAGACGGTGCGCGCCGGGCGGCGCCGGGAGTTCGCCGCGCACGGCTGGAAGGCGGAGGAGATCCCGGACCCGCAGGACCCCGCAACCCGGGACCGCTCCCGGCTGGACTGGGCGGAGCCCGGGCAGGAGCCGCACGCCCGGCTGCTGTCCTGGTACCGCACCCTCATCGCGCTCCGCCGCACCCACCCCGACCTGCGCGACCCGGACCTCGCGGCGGTGCGGGTCGCCTTCGACGAGGAGCGCCGCTGGGTGACCTTCCGGCGCGGGGACCTCCGTATCGTGGTCAACCTGTCCGCCGAACCCGCCACGATCGCGCTCGGCCGCAACGGGGTCCGGGTCCTGGCGTCCTGGGAACCCCTCGAACACCCGGGCCCGGACGGCAGGATCCACGTACCGGGCGAGTCGGCGGTGGTCCTCGGCCCGTGAGCCGGCGCCCGTGAGCCGCGGCCGGACCGCGAGCGGCTACTCGACGACGGCCAGTTCGCGCGGGGCGTTGTTGAGGCGGCGCCCGCCGTCCGCCGTCACGGTCACGATGTCCTCGATGCGCACCCCGAACCGCCCCGGCAGGTAGATGCCCGGCTCGACGGAGAAGCACATCCCGGGCACCATCGGCTGCTCCTCGCCCTCCACCATGTACGGCGGCTCGTGGGTGGTGACGCCGATGCCGTGCCCGGTGCGGTGGATGAAGCGGTCGCCGTAGCCGAACTCGGTGATCACCGCGCGGGCCGCCCGGTCGACCTCCTGGCAGGAGACCCCCGGCCGGACGGCCGCCACCCCGGCCTGCTGGGCCTCGCGGACGACGTCGTGGACGCGCCGCTCCTCCGCCCCGGGTTCGCCGACGTGGACGGTACGGGAGATGTCGGAACCGTATCCGTCCTTGAGCCCGCCGAAGTCGAGGACGACCATGTCGCCGCGCCGGATGACCCGCTCCCCGGCCTCGTGGTGCGGGTTGGCGCCGTTGGGGCCGGAGCCGACGACCGTGAAGTCGACCTGGGAGTGGCCGTGTACGCGCAGCAGCCCGGCCAGGTCGGCGGCGACGTCGCGCTCCCGGCGGTCCGCGAACGGAAGGTGCAGGACCTGCGCGTACACCGCGTCGGCGGCGGCCCCGGCCGCCGCGAGCCGGGCCAGCTCCCGCTCGTCCTTGACGGCGCGCAGCATCGGCAGGGCGTCGGTGAGCGGGACGTAGGAGGTGGTGGGCAACTCCCGCTGGAGCGAGAGGAGGTGGAGCGACCAGGTGTTGTCGCTCACCCCGAAGCGGCCGGCCGCGTCCAGCAGCGGGGCGGTCGTCGCGTACGGGCTCTTGCCGTCGGTCCAGTCGCGCAGGGTCAGCGCCCCGGCGCCCGGGGCCTTCGCCGCGTCGGGGGCCTCCAGCGTCGGCACCACGAGCACCGGCTCCTGCCCGGCGGCCAGCACGAGCAGGGTGAGCCGCTCGGTCTCGGCGGTCGGGCGGTAGCCGGTGAGGTGGGCGAGGTCCGGTCCGGGGGCGATCAGCAGCCCGGCGAGCCCCGCGTCGGCGGCGGCCTCGGCGGCGGCGGCCATCCGGGCGGCGTAGTCGGCGGTGGTGAACGGTTCGGGCTCGGGGGCCCCTGCGGGCGCGGCGTCCGCTACGGGCGCGGCGGGCCGGGCGGTTTCATGGTCCATACGGGGATCCTGCCCCGAGCCGCAGGGCCAGCGCAGCGGCCGCGCCGGACAAAGTCCCGGGCGCCAGCAGCTCCGTACGGTGCACCAGGCGCGGTGCCCGCAGCGGTACGGCGACCCCCGCGCCCGCCGCCCGCGCCACCCGCAGCGGCAGCAGCGCCAGGCCGTGCCCGGCGGCGGCCAGGGCGCACAGCGCCGCCAGGTCGGTGCCCTCGTAGCGCAGGGCGGGCGCCGTGCGGACCGCGTCGGGCAGCGGCCCCACGCCCGGCGCGTCGAGCCAGCGCGCGTCGGCCAGGTCGTCCAGGGCGACGGCGGCCCGCGCGGCGAGCGGATGCCCGGCCGGGAACAGCACGGCCAGCTCCTCCTCGGCCACGCCCGTCACCACGAGCGGGGCCACGTCGGGCAGCCGCAGCGGATCGCTCGGCGCGGCCGGTCCGTCGACCAGTCCCAGGTCGCAGTCCCCGCCGGCGACGGCGGCCGGCACCTCACCCGGCGCCAGCACCCGCAGGGTGACCCCGGTGGCGGGCATCGCGGCGAGCAGCGCGGGCCCGACGGCGAGCGGGGAGGCGGCGAGCGTGATCCGGCCGGGCGGCGCGGCGGCCAGCCGCAGCACGTCGGCCCGGGCGGCGTCGAGCCGCAGCAGCAGCGGCCGGGCGTGCTCCAGCAGCCGCGCCCCGGCCCGGGTCGGCTCCACGGGCCGCCGGGTGAGCAGCTCGGTGCGCAGGTCGCCCTCCAGCGCGGCGATGTGCTGCGAGACGGCGGACTGGGTGTAGCCGAGCTCGCGGGCGGCGCCGGAGAAGGAGGCGAGGCGGGCGACGGCGACGAAGGTGCGGAGCAGGTGCGGATCCATGGCCTCAGCGTGCCACCGCCCCGGCGCGCCCCGGGCCGGCCGGGTCCCGGCGTGCCTATCGTGAGGGGGGTGAGCACCCCCAGTGTCCCGTCCGGGCGCCGCGTCAGGACCGACTCCGCCGGCGCCGTGTACGGCTCGCTGCTCGCGACCTCGGTGGTGGCCACGGCGGGCACCGCCGGCAGCTACCCGCGGCTCCAGCTCATCCTCCTGCTGATCGTCACGGGGCTGGTGTTCTGGGCCACGCACGTCTACGCCATCCTGGCGGGAGAGCGGCTGGTCGGGCAGCCCTGGAGCCGGTCCGAGATCCAGCGGGTGGCCCTGCACGAGTGGCCCATCGTCGAGGCCGCCGTGCTGCCGGCAGCCGCGGTCGCGATCAGCGGCCTCCTCGGGCTGGACTTCGTGGCGACGGCCTGGCTGGCGATGGGGGTCGCGGTGGGGCAGCAGGTGCTGTGGGCGTGCCTGGGGGCCGCCCGGGCGGGCGCCACCCGCCGCCAGCTGGCCGCCGAGGGGGTCGTCAACCTCGTCCTCGGCCTGATCATCGTGGCGACCAAGGCGGCGCTGAAGCACTGAGCCGCCCGCGCCCCGGCACGGACAACAGCCGATCAGTTCTGCTGATGGGTCGTGCAGGAACAATCGTTGGCGCTGAAGTGCGACCCGGCCACAGGATGATCCGCATGAGCACCGCACACACCTTCGCGCCGACCTCCGCCATCGCCCGTATCGCCCTCGTCGGCGACCGCTCCCCGCACGTGAAGTCCCACACCCGGATCCCGCTCCTCCTCGACGCCCTCGCCTCCCGCGACGGACTGGTCCTGGACGCGTACTGGATCCCGACCGGCGAGGCCGGGGCAGAGGCCGCCTCCGGAGCGCTCGCCGGCTTCGACGCGGTGTGGGTGCTGCCCGGCAGCCCGTACGCCAGCGAGGCGGGGGCGCTCGCCGCGATCCGGGTGGCGCGCGAGGAGGGCATCCCCTTCCTCGGCACCTGCGGCGGCTTCCAGCACGCCCTGCTGGAGTACGCCCGCAACGCCTGCGGGCTGACCGGGGCGGCGCACGCCGAGAACGACCCCGGGGCCGAGGACCTGCTGATCGCGCCGCTCGCCTGTTCGCTCGTCGGACACGAGGGCCTCGTACGGGCCGAGCCGGGATCGCTCGCCGAGTCGGCGCTCGGCGCCGAGCGGTCCGTCGAGCGCTACCACTGCAACTACGGTCCGGCGCCCCGGCACCTGCCGGCGCTCACCTCGCGGGGACTGCGGCTGTCGGGGCACGACGAGGACGGGCAGGTCCGGATGGCGGAGCTGCCGGAGCACCCGTTCTTCCTGGCCACGCTGTTCCAGCCGGAGCTGGCGGGCGACGGGACCCGGCCGCACCCGGTGGTGAAGGCGCTGGCCACGGCGGCCGTGGCGCACGCCGCCCGGCGTGCCGGGAGCGTCACCGGCCGCCTCGCCGGGGCGCTGGCCGCGAGCCGGTCCGCCGGATAACGCGTGGCGGGAGCACCCACCTGATCAGCTATGCTGTGCATGCACATCGACGGGCGGTCCGCCGCCCTTCGTGGTGGGTGTAGCTCAGTTGGTAGAGCACCTGGTTGTGGTCCAGGTGGCCGCGGGTTCAAGTCCCGTCACTCACCCTGATCCCCCGGGGTACGAGGTCTCCTCGTACCCCGGGGGTTTTTCGCGTTCCCCTAGCCGCGCAGGAACGCCTCGACCTCGGCGGCGAAGGCCACGGGCGTCTCGTGCGGCGGGTAGTGGCCGGCGCCGGGGAGGGTCTGGACGCGGCAGTTCGGGTACCAGACCTGCCAGGTGGCGCGCATCACGTCGGCGGTGAGCGCGAGGTCGTACTCGCCGACGAGGACGAGGACCGGCACGGTGTTGCCCTTGACGGCGTCGGACAGGTCCAGCGGCTGCCAGCTCGCGAGGTAGTCGGCGAAGGCCTCGGGCCGGGAGATCTCCAGGGAGTGGGCGACCATCCGGTTGATCCAGCGGCGGCCGGCCCGGTTGCCGGTGACGAGGTCGAGGATGGCGCGGCGGTTCTCGGGGCTTTCGGCGGCGCCGTGGAAGAGCGTGCGGGTGGCGTCGTCCATGTCGTACGGGGCGGCCGGGACCGGGTTGATCCCGACGAGGCGCTCGATCCGCTCGGGGGCCCGGACGAGGACCTGCTGGGCGGCCTTGCCGCCCATGGAGTGGCCGATCAGGGAGAAGGTGTCCCAGCCGAGCTGGTCGGCGAGCGCGAGCACGTCGTCGGCGATCTCGGGGAGGTCGTACCGGCCGGCGACGTCCCGGCGGTCGCCGTAGCCGCGGTAGTCGAGGAAGACGTACGAGAACTCCCCCGGGTCCAAGTAGTCCAGCACGGAGCCCCAGTTGGCGGAGGTGCCGAACCAGTCGTGCAGCACGATGACGCGGACGGGCCCGGTGCCGATCCTGCGGTGGGCGATGGCCATGCGTTCTCCCTCGGTGACGGGGACGGAGCGATGCGACGCCGTACGTTCTGCCCACCGGGCCTACCATCACACCGACCCGCACCCCCCGGCCGGCTTGGCCACGCCCGCGAGGCTGGCGCGAGCGTTGACCTCGCGGGCGTGGGATCCGGGGCTCTTCCCCCCCCGGGGTGACGTCAGACGGTCTTGATCGCCGGGTCGGAGACGCCCGGGGCGCCCGTTTCGACGTGGCCGGCGAAGCGGCGCAGGAAGGTGGTGTCCGTGTCGGAGACGACCTTGACGTCGTACCAGCGGCCCGTGGTGCTCAGGTTCGCCGTGTACGTCGCCGTGCCGCCGGCCGCGACCCGGAGGGTCTGGGAGGCGCCGCCGTAGGCGTTGGACACCGTGAGGTTGACCGCCGCCGAGCCGGAGTTGCCCAGCGTCAGCTTCAGGTTGCCGGTGGCCGCGTCGTGGCGGGCCGTCACCTCGGGACCGGCCTTCTTCGCCGGGCCCTTCCAGGTGCGCAGGAACCCGTTCGGGCCCCACACCGTCAGGTCGATCTGGTTGCCGGTGGAGCTGCTGGTGCTCCAGGTGTCGGACAGGGTCTTGCCCGCCTCGACCGTGTAGGGCCAGGGGCCGTCCGTACGGTTGCCCGAGGTGCTGTGGAAGTGGGCACCGAGGGCGGGGCCGGAGGAGAAGGTCAGGGTGAATTTGCCGGTGGAGGGCGTGGCCTTGCCGTCCACGTACGGGGCGTAGCCCAGCGCGCGCGTCGGCTTCGAGCCCGCCTCCTGCTTGGGCAGGGTGCCCGTCGCCGGCGGGGTCGGGACGTACGACGGGTGGGTGTTGTGGTCCGGCGGGACGTAGGCCGCGGTGGAGGGGAGGGCCGCGGGCGCCGCGTCCGCCCTCGTGAAGTCGAACGCCGAGGTCAGGTCACCGCAGACGGCGCGGCGCCACGGCGAGATGTTGGGCTCCTGCACGCCGAAGCGCTTCTCCATGAAGCGGATCACCGAGGTGTGGTCGAAGGTCTCGGAGCAGACGTAGCCGCCCTTGCTCCACGGGGAGACCACGATCATCGGGACGCGCGGACCGAGGCCGTACGGGCCGGCCGCGTAGCCGCCGCCCCCGGCGTAGAGGTCCTTCGAGACGTCGGCCGTGGACAGCCCCCACGCGGCGGACGCCGGCGGGTACGGCGGCACGACGTGGTCGAAGAAGCCGTCGTTCTCGTCGTAGGTGATGAAGAAGGCCGTCTTCGCCCACACCGCCGGGTTCGCGGTCAGCGCGTCCAGGACCTGCGAGATGTACCAGGCGCCGAAGTTCGTCGGCCAGTTCGGGTGTTCGCTGAACGCCTCGGGGGCGGCGATCCACGACACCTGGGGCAGCGTGCCGTTGACGACGTCGGCGCGCAGCTTGTCGAAGTAGCCCTCGCCCGCCTTCGCGTCGGTGCCCGTGCGGGCCTTCTCGTACAGCGCGCTGCCCGGCGCCGCGTTGCGGTAGTTGTTGAAGTACAGCAGCGAGTTGTCGCCGTAGTTGCCGCGGAAGGCGTCGCTGATCCAGCCCCACGAGCCGGCCGCGTTCAGGCCGTCGCCGATGTCCTGGTAGATCTTCCAGGAGACCCCGGCCGCCTCCAGGCGCTCCGGGTAGGTCTTCCAGCCGTAGCCGGCCTCCTGGTTGCCGAGGACCGGGCCGCCGCCGGTGCCGTCGTTGCCCGTGTGGCCCGTCCACATGTAGTAGCGGTTCGGGTCGGTGGCGCCGATGAAGGAGCAGTGGTAGGCGTCGCAGACCGTGAAGGCGTCGGCGAGCGCGTAGTGGAACGGGATGTCGTTCCGGGTCATGTACGCCATGGTGGTGGCCGTCTTGGCCGGGACCCACTTGTCGTACTTGCCGTTGTTGTAGGCCGCGTGGCCGCCGGCCCAGTCGTGGTTCAGACCCGCCAGGAACTTCATGCCCAGGTCGTTGACCTGCGGGTTGAAGGGGAGGATGTCCTTCGTCCCGTTGGACTGGTAGAAGACGGACTTGCCGTTGTCCTGGAGGACCGGGCGCGGGTCTCCGAAGCCCCGGACGCCCTTCATCGCACCGAAGTACTGGTCGAACGAACGGTTCTCCTGCATCAGGACGACGACGTGCTCGATGTCCTGGATCGTCCCGGTGCTGCCCTGCGCCGGAATGGCGGCCGCGCGCGCGATGCTCTCGTTCAGCATCGCGACGGCGGCGGTGCCGCCCGCGATCTGCAGGAACCTGCGGCGATTGAGTTCTGCCATGGGGTGTCGACCTCTGCGGGGTGAGGGGGTGTCGAGGGGCGACCCAAGGACAGCGGTCGCGGGGTACCGGTCGGCGTTGCTTGCGTGACACTGCGCCGTACAGCTGGAAAACGGAAGACCCGCCCGCCGGCTTGGCCGGTCTCTACTCAGGTCGCGCTGAGCACTCCCGGGAGATGATCTGAGCATCCGTACTCAGGTCCGGCCCGGCGGCGGTTGCCATCGTGTGGACATGCTCATTCAGCCGTCTGTTCCGCGGCCGCGTGCCGGGATAACCGCCGTCGGCAGCCTGTTGCCCGAGGACGTGGTCTCCTCCGAGGACCTCCAGCGGGAGGTGGCGCGCCACACCGGTCTCGCGCTGCCGCCCAGGCTGCTGACCCAGGCCACCGGGATCGTCTCCCGCCGGGTCGCGGGCGAGGGGGTGTACGCCTCCACGCTCGCCGTGGGCGCGGGGCGCCGGGCGCTGGCGGCGGCCGGGCTCACCCCGCCCGACGTCGACCTGCTGGTGTTCGCCTCCGCGTCCCGCGACATGGTCGAGCCCGCCACCGCGCACATCGTGCAGGCGGAACTCGGCTCGCGGGCCCACGCCCTGGACGTCACCAACGCCTGCAACAGCTTCGTCAACGGGATCGACCTCGCCCGCTCCATGATCCTCGCCGGGCGGGCCCGGCGGGCCCTGGTGGTCACCGGGGAGACCCCGAGCCGGGCGGTGCGGACGGCGCCCGCCGACTTCGCCGAGTTCCGCGCCGGATTCGCCGGGTACACCTTCGGCGACGCGGGGGCGGCCGTGGTGGTGGAGGCCGTGGAGCGCGGCGGGATCCTCGACGTGGACAGCGAGACGCACTCCGAGCACTGGGAGGTCGGGGGGATCCCGGGCGGCGGGTCGCGTCACCCGCGGGGGGACGCGTACACCTACTTCCAGGGCGACGGGCACGAACTGCGCGGGGTATTCGAGAAGGTGGGCACGGCGGTCGTCGACCGGACGCTGCACCGCACGGGGATGGACTGGGACGGCTTCGCCAAGGTGCTGGTGCACCAGGTGACGGTGCCCTACCTGGAGCGGTTCGCGGAGCTGACCGGGGTGCCGGCCGGGAAGCTGGTGGTCACGGTGCCCGAGCTCGGCAACGTCGCGAGCGCGAGCATCGGGGTGCAGCTCGACCGGGTGTACGGCGAACTGGAGCCGGGCGAACGGGTGTTGTTCGTCGGCCTCGGTGGCGGGATCAGCATCATGACGATGGTCTGGGAGAAGTCGTGAGCGGCCCGCTGTGGGTGGTGGTGCCCGCGCACGACGAGGCGGCCCGGCTCGGCGACACCCTGCGGGCGCTCGCCGCGCAGCGGGACCGGGACTTCACGCTGCTGGTCGTCGACAACGCCTCGGCGGACGGCACCGGCGCGCTCGCCCGGGAGTTCGCGGCCGAGGCCCCCTTCGCGGTGGAGGTCGTCGAGGAGCCCGAGAAGGGCGTCGGCTCGGCCGTGGACACCGGCTTCCGGTACGCGATCGGCCGGGGCGCGACCCTGCTGGCCAGAACGGACGCCGACTGCCTGCCGGGGCCGGGCTGGACGGGCGCGGCGCGCGCGGCGCTGACCCGCGCACCCGGGCTGGTCTGCGGGCGGATCGTGGCCCGCCGCGACGAGCACGGCCCCCTCGGCCGGGCCGGGTTCGGCGCGCTCGTCGCACTCGCCGCGCTGTTCGGGCGGCTGCGGCCGCAGCACGCGCGCCGCAACGGCTTCCGGGCGCCCTACCGCATGCACGCCGGGAACAACATGGCGATCACCGCCGAGCTGTACCTGGCCGTGGGCGGGATGCCCCGGCGCCCCTCGCCGACGGACCGGCTGTTCCTCAACGCCGTACGCCGGCACACCGACCGGATCACGCACTGCCGGTCGATGATCGTGGAGAACTCGACGCGGCGGCTGCGGGCCTACGGGCTCGCGGGCACCGCCCGCTGGTACCTCGACCAGGGCAGCGGAGCACATGGAACGGACGACCCCCGCTGATGCTGGACCGACTCGACCACGCGCTGCGCGCCCGCCCCGAGCGGCCGGCCGTCCTGACCACCACCCGGACCGGCGCGACCCGGGTGCGCGCCACCCGGGGTGAACTCGCCGGCCTGTCGGACGCGTTCGCCGCCGCGCTGCACGCCCGGGGGCTGCGGGCCGGGGACACCGTCGGGGTCGCCGTCCGGCCCGGGCCGCGGGCGCTGGCCGTGCTGCTCGCGCTGTGGCGGCTCGGGCTGCGCGGCGCCGTCCTCGACCCGGGGGCGGGGGCCGAGGTGCTGCGGGCCCGGCTGGCGCTGGCCCGGCCCTCGCTGGTGCTGGCCGACGCTGCCGCGCAGGCGGTGGCGGGGTGGGCCCGGCCGCTGGCCCGGCGGGCCCGGCTGGCGCTGCCGGACCTGGCGGAGCTGGGGCCGGTGGCGACGGTGGGGCCCCGGCTGCCGGGGTGCGCGCCGGGGCTGGACCTGGGGGCGCCGCTCGCCGGGGTGCCGCGGGCGGGATCCTCCGACGGCGACGCCGTGATCGTGTTCACGTCCGGGACCACCTCGCGACCGCGGGCCGTGGTGCACACCCGGGCCGGGCTGGCGGCCGGCATGGAGACGGTGTCGGCGCTGTTCGCCGCCGCCCGGCCGGACGAACCCGTGCTCGGCGGCACCTTCTTCGTGCTCGTCCCGGCGCTGACGCGCGGCGCCCCCGTCGCCCTTCCGGCGCGCTCGCCCCGGGTGCTGGCCCGGCAGCTGCGCCGGCTGCGCCCGCAGGACACGTACCTCACCCCGCCGCAGCTGCGGGACGCGCTCGGCGCCGGGGCCCGGTTCGGGGGCCGGGTGTGGACGGGCTCGGCGCCGGCCAGTGCCGAACTGCTGGGCCGCGTACGGGAGGCGGGTGCGGCGCAGGCCTGGGGGGTGTACGCGCTGACCGAGCTGTTCCCGGCGGCGGCGGTCGAGGCTCGGGAGAAGGCCGCGTTCGAGGGCCCGGGGGACCTGGTCGGCGCCCCGCTGCCCGGCGTACGGGCCGAACGGGACGCGGACGGGCAGCTGCTGCTGTCCGGGCCGGCCGCCCGGGACCGGTACCTGGGCGAGGAGCCCGACCCGTGGGTGCGTACGGGGGACCGGGCGCGGCTGGACGGCGCCGGCCGGATCGTCCTGGAGGGCCGGAGCAAGGACATGGTGCTGCGCCGGGCCGAGAACATCTACCCGGGGCTGTACGAGCCCGCCCTGCACGTGCCCGGGGTGGAGCTGGGCGTGCTCGTCGGGGTCCCGGCGGGCGACGGCGACGAACGCCTCGTGGCCGTCGTACAGCCGCGCCGGGGCGTCGGCGAACCGGCCCTGCGCGCGGCCCTGTCGCAGCCGCTGCGGGGCATGGGAACGGCCCGCCCCGACGCCCTGGTCTTCGCCCGGATCCCCCTGTCGGGCCGCTCCCGCAAACCGGACCGCCCGGCCACGGCGGCCCTGGCGGCGACCCTCCTGGGTCGCGGCGGCGGGGCATGACGCTGCGGATGCGGGTGCCCGCGCGGGTGTTGGCGGCACACCGGCGAGTGCACAACAGCCTGCGCCGGCTGCGCTCCTGGGGCGCCCGCCGCACCCTGCTCTGGTATTGGGACCGGCGCTACCGGCCCGCCGACACCACGGAGGTACACGTCCGATGACCCGCCCGACGACCCGCCCGGCGCCCCCCTCGCACGCGCGGGCCCGCGCCCGGGACCGCCGGGTCTACCTGGGCGGCCACCCGCTGCTGTTCGGGCTGCTCGCCGCCACCCGGGGCCGCCCGGTGCGCCGGCTCGGCCGGACCCTGCTGGTCCACGACGCGGCCGCCTACCGGGAGGCGCTGACCCGGCTGCCGCTCGACCGGACGGCCGCCGGCACCACCGGCGGGGCGGCGCGCGCCGCGCTGCCGGAGGGCGGCGGCGTGCTCTTCGACCAGGAGGGCGGCGGCCACCGTGCGGACCGGCGGGGGCTGGCCGACCGGCTGGGCGCGACCGGGGTGTCGCGGCTCCGGGCGGTGTGGGAGCCGCTGCTGGTACGGGGAGTCGCGCCGCTGTCCCGGGGTGGCGAGGTGGACCTGGTGGAGCTGGCCCGGGAGCTGGCGGGGTCGGTGGTCTGCGCGCTGCTGGGCTCGGGCGCCGATCCCGGGACGGTCGCGCGGGCCGCCGCCGACGCCGCGGCGGCCTCGGTGCGCAGCCATCTGCCGGGCCCGCGCCGCCCGGGTGCGCGGGCGGCCGCCGCCCGGAGCGCCGTGCGGCTCCAGGAGCTGCTCGGCCGCTCGGACGACGCGCTGGCCGTGATGGTGGCGGTCGCCGCCGTCAACACCTCGGTGGCGGCGCTGCCCCGGGCCGTGGCCTGGTGTGCCGACGCCGGGCTGTGGGACCAGGCGGCGGACCCGGAGCTGCTCCCCCGGCTGGCGGACGAGCTGTTGCGGGTGACGGCGGCCTCGCCGGTGCTGCCCAGGGTGGCGGCGGCCGCCGGGTCGGTCGGCGGCTGCCCGGTGCGCGGGGGCGACCGGCTGGTGCTGGTGGCCCGGCACGCCGCCGAGGCGCACGGGCGCGACCCCGACGGCCGCGACCCGGCCGGGGCGGGGGTGGCCCACCTCGTGTTCGGGGCGGGGCCGCACGTGTGCCCGGGCGCGCGGCTGGCCCGCGTACAGCTGGCCGACGTACTGGCGGCGCTGGCTCCGCACCGGCCGGTGGTGGCGCGGGCCCGGGTGGACCGGCGGGCGGCCCTGCCCGGCTGGCGCTCGCTGACCGTACGGGCGGGCTCGTGACTTCCCGTAGGCCCTCTTGCGTCACCGTCGCGGTCACCGGGGCGAGCGGATTCTGCGGCGGCCACGTGGCGCGCGCGGCCGCGGCCCGCGGTGCGCGGGTGGTGTGCCTGGGGCGTCGGCCCGGCCCGGTCGGCGTCCACCGGTTCTGGGACGCGGCCCGCGCGCTGCCGGACCTGTCGGGAGTCGGCCTGGTCGTGCACTGCGCGGCGGCGGTCGGCGACCCGGCCCCCGGCTCGCCGGCCGAGGCGCGGATGCGCGCGGTCAACGTCGGCGGCACCGAGCGGCTGCTGGAGGCCGCGGCGGGGCTGCCGGTGGTGTGGGTGAGCAGCGCCAGCGTCTACGACCCGCGCCCGGACCGGAGCCTGGTCCGGGAGGACCATCCGCGCTCGGGGCACCTGAACGCGTACGGCCGGACCAAGGCGGCGGGCGAGGCGCTGGCGCTGGCGGCCGGGGCGGTGGTGCTGCGCCCGCGCGCCGTGTACGGGCCGGGGGACACGCAACTGCTGCCCCGGCTGCTCTCCCGGGTGCGGGCCGGGAGCCTGCTGCTGCCGGGGCCGGACGTCCCGCTGAGCCTGACGGCGGTGGAGAACCTGGCCGACGCCTGCCTGGCGGCGGCCGGCTGGGCGCCGGGCGCGTACAACGTGGCCGACGCCGAGCCGTACGCGCGGGACGCCGCCGTGCGCCGGGTGCTGCGGGCCCACGGCAGCCGGGCCCGCGTCCGGCACCTCCCGCTCGGCCTGGCCCGTACGGTGGCCCTCGCGGCGGAGGCCCTCGCCCGGGCCGGGCACGGCGAACCGGCGCTCAGCCGCTACGCGGTGGACCAGCTGGCGCACCCGGTGGTCCTGGACCTCACCCGGGCCCGCTCCCAGGGCTGGTCACCGCACCGGACCCTGGACGACTACCTGGCCACGGCCCCGGCCGCCACCGGCCCGGGCGGCGTCAGCCCTCGGTGGGGGTGAGCCGCAGCGAGATGGAGTTGATGCAGTAGCGCTGGTCGGTGGGCGTGGGGTAGCCCTCGCCCTCGAACACGTGGCCCAGGTGGGAGCCGCACTTCGCGCAGCGGACCTCGGTGCGGACCATGCCGTGCGAGGTGTCCGCGATCAGCTCGACCGCGTCGGTGTCCTTCGGGTCGAAGAAGGACGGCCAGCCGCAGTGCGACTCGAACTTCTCCGAGGAGCGGAACAGCTCGGACCCGCAGCCGCGACAGGAGTAGACGCCCTCCGTCTTGGTGTCGGTGTACTCGCCGCGGAAGGCCGGCTCGGTGCCCGCGAGGCGCAGCACCTGGTACTCGGACGGAGTCAGCTCCGCCTGCCACTGCTCGTCGGTCTTGTGAACCTCGTACGACATGACTCTCCCGCTCCCTCGGATGCTCAGCTCGACAGGCGGGCGAGGATCGCCGGACCGAGGTCCGTGACGTCGCCCGCGCCCATCGTGAGAACGAGATCACCGGGCTTCGCCATTCCCGCGATGACGTCGGCGACGGCGTCCTTCTCGTGCTCGGCGGTGACGTCGGCGCCGGTGGCGCGGGCCGCGGAGATGATGATCTCGCTGGTGACGCCGGGGATCGGGTCCTCGCGGGCCGGGTAGATGTCCAGGACCAGCGCGGAGTCGGCGAGGGCGAGGGCCTGGCCCATCTCCTTGCCGAGCTCCTGGGTGCGCGAGAACAGGTGCGGCTGGAAGACGACCAGGATCCGGGAGTCCCCGGCGGCGCCGCGGATGGCCTCCAGGTCGGCGGTCATCTCCGTCGGGTGGTGCGCGTAGGAGTCGATGACCTGCACGCCGGCCGCCTCGCCCTTGAGCTGGAGGCGGCGCTTGACGCCGGTGTACTTGCCGAGGGCCGAGGCCAGGTTGTGCGCCGGGATGCCGAGGGCGACACCGGCCGCGAGCGCGGCGACGGCGTTGTGCGCGTAGTGGCGGCCGGGGACCGAGACGGTGAAGGTGAGCATCCGGCCGTCGATGACGACGGTGACCTCGCTGGCCAGCCCGCGCGGGGTGATCTTCACGATGCGGACGTCGGCGCCGTCCTCCTCGCCGTAGGTGACGACGGTGAGGCCCTCGTTGCCGCTGACCCGGGCGGCGATCTCGGCCGCGCCGGCCTGGCTGTGCGCGACGACGAGCGTGCCGCCGGGAACGACCTTGCCGACGAAGGTCTCGAACGACTCGTAGATCTCCTCCATCGACGCGTAGTTCGCGTGGTGGTCGAGCTCCGCGTTCAGGATGATCGCGACCTGCGGGGTGTACTTGTGGAAGCTGCGGTCGCTCTCGTCCGCCTCGGCCACGAAGATGTCGCCCTCGCCGTGGTGGGCGTTGGAGCCGGGCGCGTCCAGGTCGCCGCCGATGGCGTACGAGGGGTCCAGGCCCAGGGCCGACAGGGACACCGCCAGCATCGAGGTGGTGGTGGTCTTGCCGTGCGTACCGGCGACGGCGATCGGGCGCAGGCCGTCCATCAGCCCGGCGAGGGCGTCGGAGCGGTGCACGACGGGGATGCCGAGCTCGGCGGCGCGGGCCAGCTCCGGGTTGTCGGAGCGGATGGCGCTGGAGACGACCACGCAGGTGGAGTCGGAGGCGAGGTGTGCGGCGGCGTGCCCGATGTGGACCTCGGCGCCGTGGGCGCGCAGCGCCTGGGCGGTCTCGGAGTCACGGGCGTCACTGCCGGCGACCTTCGCGCCTCGCTGGGCGAGGATCTTCGCGATGCCGGACATCCCGGCGCCGCCGATGCCGATGAAGTGCGGTCGTTCCATGGCGGTCGGCAGGCCGGGCGGCGTCATACGGGTTCTCCCCAAGGTGCGGGTCGGTACGGCGGAAGGTGGCACCCGGTGAGGGTGTCGGACGCCAGCCTATTCGTTGTGGGCGAAGAGCTTGAGCACCGGAACCCCGACCTTGTGCCGTGCCCGGGAGGCCCAGTCCCGGTGGAAGAACTCCTCCACGAAGTGCGGGGCGGTCAGAACGATCACTTCGTCGGCGTTCGTCTCCTCGACGACGGCCTTGAGTTTGTCGAGCGGGTGGTCCTCGATGATCTGGCCGACGGCCGTGGCGCCCTTCCTGCGCAGGGCGGCCAGGGAGTGCTCCAGGGCCTGCTCAGCGGGGCCGCGGGCGGCCTCGCCCTCCGGTTCGTCGCCCTCGTGGAGGGCCTCGGGCAGTTCACCGAGCGCCACGTCGTCGATGGCGCGCAGCAGTCGGTCCTGGTCGCCCCGGGGCCGCATGAGGACGACGAAGGAGACCTGGTCGTCTCCGTGAAGGGTGGTGACGAAGTCCACGTCGACCGGGGTCAGCGGCTGCTCGATCATCAATACGCTCGTGAACACGGACGCCCTCTCCTTCATGGGCCGAGGCCGGTCGGCCGGCCCCTGCGGAAACCATCCTGCCCCGCTGTCGCACGGGGCTTGCGCAGGTATATGTGCCCAGCGGAAGCTAAGCGGAACGGCGAATTCCGCTGCTTCTCAGATCCGACGGTAGCTCGTGAAGAGGAACCCGGCCTCTTCCAGTACGGAGGCGGGTGCCAGCCGGTGCGGCACGGCGACGGAGGGGCCGCCGGCAATGCGCTGGGCGTCCCCCGCGGTGAGCATCGGGGAGATCGTCAGACACAGCTCGTCGAGCGCGTCGGCGGCGACGAACTGCCCCAGCAGCCGGGGCCCGCCCTCGGTGAGCTGACGCCGCAGACCCCGCTCGGCGAGTTCGCGCACGGCCCGGGCCGGGTCCACGGCGGCCCCGTCGCCGGCGATGACGACCTCGGCCCCGGAGGCGGCGGCCGCGGCCACCCGGTCGGCGCGGGCGGTGGCGCCGGTGATCACCAGCGTGGGCACGAGCGGGGCGGTGAACAGCGGCAGCGAGAAGTCCAGGTCCAGACTGGCCGTGATCACCGCGATGGCGGGCGCGGGGCCCTGGCCGGCCGCCTCGCGGCGGGCCGCGAAGGCCTCCCGGGCACGCGCCGGGCGGTAACCCTCCTGGCGAACCGTTTCCGCGCCGACGACCACCACATCGGCCAGCGCGCGCAGCGTGCCGAAGATCCGCATGTCGGTCTCACCGGAGATGGGCTGCGAGCGCCCGTCGTGCTGGGCGGCCCCGTCGAGGGTGGAGACCATGTTCGCCCGCAGCCAGTGGGCGTCACCGGAGAGCGGCGGGTACGCGTAGGCGTCCGCGAGCTCGTCCAGCGACCACTCCCGGTCGGCCCGGGTCGCTGATGTCTGATCGGTCACAGGGAACAGGCGTCGCATCGGTGCAGTGTGACACGCCCCGTAGAGTTAAGGGCTGTGTCAACCTCACTCTCGACCTCTGGTCCCGCCTCCGGTGGTCCGGCCTCCGGGCGGCCGCCGATAGCCGACGTGGGCCCGCTCGCCCTGTGCGCCCGCGCGCCGCACGTGCCCGCCGAGCGCCTGGTCGCCGAGATGGTGCCGCCGCCGCGCTTCGACTCGGTGCGCTTCGACACGTACAACCCCGACCCCACGCAGCCGAGCCAGGCCGAGGCCGTCACCGTGCTGAGCGACTTCGCGGCCGGTCTGGGCGGGGCGCACGCGAGCGGCGCCGGCAAGCGGCGCTGGTTCGGGCGCAAGAGCGCCGCCCCCGCACCCGGACCGCGCGGGGTCTACCTCGACGGCGGCTACGGCGTCGGCAAGACCCACCTGCTGGCCTCCCTGTGGCACGCCACCCCGGCGGAGCCGGCGCTGAAGGCGTTCGGCACCTTCGTGGAGCTGACCAACCTGGTCGGCGCGCTCGGCTTCCAGCAGACCGTGCGGACGCTGGGCGGGCACCGGCTGCTGTGCATCGACGAGTTCGAGCTGGACGACCCGGGCGACACCGTGCTGGTGTCCTCGCTGCTGAGCCGGCTGGTCGAGCAGGGCGTCGCGCTGGCCGCGACCTCCAACACGCTGCCCGGCAAGCTCGGCGAGGGCCGCTTCGCCGCCGCCGACTTCCTGCGGGAGATCCAGGGCCTGTCGGCGCACTTCCGGCCGCTGCGGATCGACGGCCAGGACTACCGCCACCGGGGCCTGCCGGAGGCGCCCGCGCCGTTCTCCGACGAGCAGGTCGCGAAGGCCGCGTACGCGACGCCGGGCGCGAGCCTGGACGACTTCCCGGGCCTGCTGGAGCACCTGGCCCGGGTGCACCCGAGCCGGTACGGGGCGCTGACGGACGGGATATCGGCCGTCTGCCTGACGGACGTCGGCCCGATCCCGGACCAGTCGACGGCCCTGCGGCTGGTCGTCCTGGCGGACCGGCTGTACGACCGCGAGGTACCGGTGCTGGCGTCGGGGGTCCCCTTCGACCGGCTGTTCAGTGAAGAAATGCTGAACGGCGGTTACCGCAAGAAGTACTTCCGCGCCATATCGCGGCTCACCGCCCTGGCGCGCGACGCGAAGCCCCTGGTGTCCCAGTAGGTTTGGGAACGCCGGACCGTTCGCCCGTACGGATCCTCCGGATCCTCGTACGGGCGGCGGCGGTCCGGCCGTTGCCACTTCTGCGAAGGGATCCACCATGGCCACCACGCGTACCGCCCACACCGACTGGCAAGGCAACCTCCTCAAGGGGTCCGGCGTCGTGACCCTCGACTCCTCGGGCCAGGGCTCGTTCGACGTCTCCTGGCCCTCGCGCGCCGAGGCCGCGAACGGCAAGACCAGCCCGGAAGAGCTGATCGCCGCCGCGCACTCCAGCTGCTACTCGATGGCCCTGTCGCACGGCCTGGACGGCGCGGGCACCCCGCCCACCCGGGTGGAGACCAAGGCCGACGTGACGTTCCAGCCGGGTGAGGGCATCACCGGCATCCACCTGACGGTGCGCGCCGAGGTCCCCGGCCTGGACGCCGAGGGCTTCGCCGCCGCCGCCGAGGACGCCAAGAAGAACTGCCCGGTCAGCCAGGCCCTGACGGGCACGACGATCACGCTCTCCGCCGAGCTGATCTGATCCCGGTCTGACGGCTGCCGTCCCCCGCTGCCCGGGTGCCCGGTTCACGACCGGGGCCCGGGAGCGGAGCGGGAACGGGAGCGGAGCGGGAACGGAGCGGGAACGGGAGCTGCCTCAGCCGAACAGGCCGCGCGCCGGTTCCAGGCCGTGGAGCTCCACCGGGACCGTCCGGTGCGCCTCCCATCCGGCGCGGTCCAGGCGCAGCCGCCGCAGGGTACGGGCCTCGCCCCGCACGCACGCGACCGTCAGGCCGTCCGGGCGGTAGCCGAGCTTCTCGGAGACCCGGAGCGAGGCCGGGTTGTCGGTCATCGCGGCCGAGGTCACCGCACGGGCCCCGAGCCCGGCGAAGGCCAGGTGCAGCACGGCGGCCCGCATCTCGGTGCCGATGCCCTCGCCCTGGTGGGCCAGCCCCAGCCAGGACCCGGTGTGCCCCTCCCGGGTCACCGCGAATTCGTCCGCCCCGAGGTCCTGGCGGCCGACCACCTCGCCGCCGCGCAGCACCGCCAGGCTCAGCGTCCAGGCCCGCGGGCTCCAGCTCGCGACGGTGCCCAGCACGTGCTGGAAGACGGCCCGCCCGCGGTCCTCGGGGGGCGCGTCGGTCCACGGGACGGTGAACGGCGTCAGCGCGGGGTCGTGCACCCCCGCCGCCGCCACCGCCGCCAGTTCCGCGAGCAGGTCCAGGCCGGGCAGCCGCAGCTCCAGCCGGGGCGTCGTGACGCGCAGGCCGTACAAGGGCCAGACATGGGCTTCCATGGCGGGAGCCTGGCCGACGGGGCCCGGGGCTGTCGAGCGAATTGGGTCCCGTCCCGGGAGCCGCGGCACCCGGTGGGGTGACAGGGCGACGGGTGCGACCGCGTCGGGCGCCCGGGCGGGGGGCCGCGTGGTACCACGGCTCGGTCACATGTCCTGCGCCACCGCTGGGAGTTGCCGATGTCCGTCACCC
Organism: Streptomyces sp. NBC_01551; assembly: GCF_026339935.1. Taxonomy (NCBI): domain Bacteria; kingdom Bacillati; phylum Actinomycetota; class Actinomycetes; order Kitasatosporales; family Streptomycetaceae; genus Streptomyces; species Streptomyces sp. NBC_01551. The sequence goes on along the minus strand of NZ_JAPEPX010000001.1, from coordinate 5,285,667 downwards.
GACGCAGCCTGCTCGCCGCGGCCGGCATCGCCTTCAGCGGAGCGCTCGGCGCGCTGTTCGCCGGGACGGTCGGCGCGAGCCCGGGCACCCGGGGGTACGGGCCGCTGCTGTCCGACCCGCGGGGGCTCCTCGACCTGCCCGCCGGATTCTCCTACCGGGTGCTCTCCCGCGCCGGGACCCCGCTGCGCTCCGGCGAGGGCGCCGTCCCCGCCAACTGCGACGGCATGGCCGCGTTCGGCGCCCCCCGCCAGGGCGTCCGCCTCGTCCGCAACCACGAGAACCGCACCACGGCCGCCCTGCGCGTGCCCGCCGTGGAAGGGCTGACCTACGACCCCCACGCCCTCGGCGGCTGCACCCTCCTCGAACTCGACGCCGACGGCCGGGTCAGCGCCGAGCGCGTCGCCCTCGCCGGGACCGCCGTCAACTGCGCGGGCGGGCGTACCCCCTGGAACACCTGGCTCAGCTGCGAGGAGACCGAGGACCGCGCGGGCGGTGACACCGGGTACGCCGAGGACCACGGGTACGTCTTCGAGGTGGACCCCGCCGACCCGTACCGCTCCGGCGCCGTTCCGCTCACCGCGATGGGCCGGTTCGCGCACGAGGCCGTCGCCGTCGACCCGTACCGCGGTGTCGTCTACGAGACCGAGGACGCCTTCATCAAGCCCTTCGGCCTGTTCTACCGGTTCCTCCCGGCCCGGCCCCTCGGCGGACCCGGCTCGCTGCGGGCCGGCGGGGCCCTGGAGGCCCTGCGCGTCCCCGGCGTGCCCGACCTCGCCGTGGTGGACGAGCCGGGGGCCGAGTTCCCGGTCGAGTGGGTGCCCGTACCCGACCCCTCGGCGGCCGGGACCGCCATCCGCTTCCAGGACTTCGGCCGGGGCGGGATCACCCACGCCCAGAAGCTGGAGGGCTGCTACTGGGGCGACGGCGGCGTCCACTTCGTCTCCAGCTTCGCCCGCGCGGCTGAGGGCGCGGGCGCCGACCACCACGGGCAGGTGTGGTTCCACGACCCGGTGCGCGCCACGATCCGCCTGGACGTACTGTTCGGCCCGGCCGCCGACGTCGAGCTGCCCGGGGACTCCCCCGACAACATCTGCCTGGCCCCGGACGGCGGCCTGATGGTGTGCGAGGACGGCGGCGGGGCGCAGTACGTCTTCGGCGTGACCCGGAGCGGCGAGGTCTACCCGATGGCCCGCAACGCCGACGACATCGGCAAGCCCGGCGCCCCGGAGTGGGGCGAGTTCGCCGGGGTCACCTTCTCCCCCGACCGGCGGACGATGTACGTCAACGCCTACTCCCCCGGCACCACCTTCGCGGTCACCGGCCCCTGGCACTGACCTCCCGTCGCGGCGCCGTTCGATCCGTAGCAGGATCGAACGGAACCCGACCGGATGGGGGCAGCCGTGGCCAAGAAGGACAGCAAGCGGAAGAAGGGCGGCCGCAAGGGCGGGGCCGCCGCCGCGGAACCGCCACCGCCGCCCCCGGCGCCGCCCCTGCGCGAGCTGCTGCGCGTACCGGCGGGCGAGCGGCTGGACCTGCGCCGGTTCGACCCGGCGGCCACCCCGGCCGGGCCCGCCGGGAAGGCGGCCGCAGTCGCCGCCACCGCCCGGTTGGCCGAGCCGCTCTCCTCCCTCCAGGAGCGGCTCTACGCCGCGAGCACCGCGGGCGACCGGCGCCGGCTGCTCCTCGTCCTCCAGGGCATGGACACCAGCGGCAAGGGCGGCACGGTCAAGCACGTGACCGGCCCGCTCAGCCCCTCGGGCTGCCGGGTCAGGGGCTTCAAGGCGCCCACCCCCGAGGAGCGGGAGCACTCCTTCCTGTGGCGGATCGCGCGGGCCCTGCCCGAGCCGGGCGAGATCGGCGTCTTCGACCGTTCGCACTACGAGGACGTCCTGGTCGCCCGGGTCCGCGAGCTGGTCTCGCGCAGTCAGGTGAACCACCGGTACGAGCAGATCAACCGGTTCGAGGAATCCCTCGCGGCCGACGGGGTGACCGTGCTGAAGGTGTTCCTCCACATCAGCTGGGAGGAGCAGCGCGAGCGCCTCCTGGCGCGCCTGGACGACCCGCTCAAGCACTGGAAGTTCAGCCCGTCCGACATCGACGACCGCGCGCTGTGGCCGGCCTACCAGGAGGCGTACGAGCTGGCGCTGGAGCGGTGCTCCACGGACGCCGCGCCGTGGTTCGTCGTCCCGGCGGATCGCAAGTGGTACCGCAACTGGGCGGTGAGCACCCTGCTGCGGGAGCACCTGGAACTCATCGATCCGCAGTACCCGGAGGCGGGCTTCGACGTGGAGGAGTGCCGTGCCCGTCTGATTGCCACATAGTCATATATTTTGCGTAGGTGACCTCTTCCCTGCGCAAAGCGGCGGCCGCGGCCGCTCTCAGTGGCGCCCTCGGCGCCGTCCTCGTCGGCTGCGGGGGCGGCGCCGGTACCTCGAACGGCGCTCCCGGCCAGGCCCGACTGGCCACGCCCGCCGCCCCCTCGGCCGCCGCGTCCGCCGCCGCGTCCGGACCGGCCTCCTCCGCCGCCCCGCGGGCCGGCGCGCCCGGCAAGGCGCCGACCCTGGCCCCCGGCCCGGGCGGCCTGACCCCGGTCTTCGAACGGGCCGGACAGCGGACCGAGAAGACCGTCGCGCTGACCTTCGACGCGGACATGACCTCCGATCAGGGGCCGCGCGCGGCGGACGGGGAGCACTTCGACAACCCGCAGCTGATCGCCACGCTGCGGACGCTCAAGGTGCCCTCGACGATCTTCATGACGGGCCGCTGGGCCGAGGAGTACCCGGACCAGGCCAAGTCCATCGGCACGGACCCGAACTTCGAGATCGCGAACCACTCGTACAGCCACCACGCCTTCAAGTCCCCCTGCTACGGGCTGCCCGCCCTCGACGCCGCGGCCGCCCGCGCCGACGTGGACCGGGCCTTCGAGGCCTTCCGTACGGCGGGGGCGGTCAACACCGTCCCGTACTTCCGCTTCCCTGGAGGCTGCTACGACGACCAGGCGCTGCGGGCCCTGTCCACGGCCAAGGTCACGGCGGTGCAGTGGGACGTGGTCAGCGGGGACGCCTTCGCGAAGGACCCGGACGCGGTGGCCGAGCAGGTCCTGGCGGGCGTGAAGCCGGGCTCGGTGGTCGTCATGCACTGCACCCGCAGCGCGGCGCCCGTCACCGAGGAGGCCATCCGGAAGATCGTCCCGGAACTCCGCAAGCGCGGCTACCGCTTCGTGAAGGTCTCGGAACTCGTCGGCAAGTAGCCCCGGGCGCGAGCCGTCCCGACGCGAGCCGTCCCGACACTCCCTAGCCCGAGCAGGCGGTGCGCTGGGCGTCCTGCCACTCGCAGACCGGGCACAGCACCACGCCGGGGGTCTCGACCCCGTACTCGGTGGGCTTGCCGCACTCCAGGCAGTCCGCGTAGGGCGGTCCCGCCACGACCACGGCGGGCACCGCCGGCGCGGGGCAGTAGGACCCGGTCCGCTCGGTCTGCTCCATGCCTGAGAGCGTACTCACCCGCGCCGCGCGGCGACGAGGCAGGCGGCCACGCCGACCGCGCAGGCCGTCACCGCCGCGCCCGCCAGGGCGCCCAAGGGGAGCGCCACCGAGCCCCCCACCAGGGCGCTGACCGCCACCCGGGCCGGCGAGCCCGCCGTGACCAGAGCCAGCAGGCAGCCCAGGCCCGCCGCCCCGACCGCGTACCCGGGCGCCCGCAGCAGCGGCCGGGCGCACAGGGCGCCCACGGCCGCGCCCGTCAGCGCGCACACCAGCACCGCCGAGGCCCCGGCCAGGGCGGCCGCGGGGAGGGTCGTACCGGCGCGGTCGCCGAGCAGCAGCACCGCGACGGCGCCGAGCACCCCGGCGCCGAAGCCCCAGCCGAGCCCGGTGAGCAGGGCCGCCGCGTGCGCCCGTACCGGACCGGCAGCGGCGGCGGCGCAGTCCCGCGCCGCGTCGGGTTCGACCGTGACGCAGATCCGCACCAGCCAGGCCGTCACCGGGACCAGCGCGGCGGCCGCGTAGCCCAGCGAGTCCGGTACGGGATCCCCGGGGCGGAACCCGACGGCCAGGAACGCGGCGTACAGCAGCACCGGCGCGAGCCAGCGCTGCGAGCGCAGCAAGAGGGCCCCCTGGTAGCGCAGCAGAGCGGTCACGGGATGTCCCTCAGGTCGCGGATGTGCCACGGCGGGCGCGCGGTGAGCAGCTCGCGCAGCACCGCGTCGGACCGGGCGGCGGGCACGGTCAGCCGGAACCCCCCGCCGGGCAGGGGCTCGGCCGCCAGACCCGGCGGCGGTTCGGCTCCGGGCGGCCCGGCGGCCTCGATCCGCACCCGGGGCCCGGGGTCGGCGCCCTGCCGTACGGGGACCAACGCGCCCGCCTCGACCCGGTAGTGCCGGTCGGGCGCCCCGGCGAGCCGCGCCGGGTCGTGGTCCACGAACAGCACCGTGCCCCCGGCGGCGGTCCGCTCGGCGACGGCCCGGTCCAGCTCGGCGCGCGCGGGCGCGTCGAGCCCGGTCCACGCCTCGTCGAGGACGAGCAGCCCCGGTGCGGCGAGCAGGGCTTGGGCGACGGCCACCTTCTGACTGGTCCCCTTGGACAGTTCGGCCAGCGGGGTGCGGGCGTGCCCGGCCGCGCCGAACCGCTCCAGCCACTCGGCGGCCCGGCGCTCGGCCTCGGCGCGCGCCAGCCCGTGGATCCGGCCCAGGTGGCCGAGGTAGGTCGCCGTGGTGAGCGGCAGGGCGGCCGGGAAGCGCTCGGGGACGTAGGCCGTGCGGCGCGGGCGGCCGGTGATCCGCCCCTCGGTCGGGGTGTCGATGCCGGCCACGAGCCGCAGCAGCGTGGACTTGCCGCCACCGTTGCGGCCTTCGACGCGGACGAGCGCGCCGGGCGGTAGCTCCATCGAGACGCCGCGCAGCACCCAGGGCCGCCGCGTGCCGTAGCGGCGGCCCACGGCGTCCAGGCGCATGGCCATCGTCTTCGTCTCGTCTTCGTCTTCGGTGCGGTCCCGCTCAGTGCGCGGCCGCGTGCTCCGTCAGCTCGCTCGGGCGCACGATGACGAAGCCCTCGCCGCTCAGCATCAGCTGGACGGCCTCGCCCGAGCCGCCGCGGATCATCGAGCCGACCGACTGGGAGCGGTGCAGGCCCGTCTCCAACCGGGCGCTCCAGCCGACGACCGCGTCCGTGTCCACGTACACCGGGTTCTGGGCGGTGACGGGGATGATGATCGGGTGGCCGTCGCAGACCACGGCGAGCTTGCCGGTGCCGGTGAAGAGGCTGTTGAAGAGCCCGCCGCCGGTCATGCCGGCGCCCTTGACCATCTTTATCTCGTAGGAGAGCGTCGAGTCGAAGCAGAGCACGTTGCGCCCGTTGATGGTCAGGGCGTCGCCCGGCTCGAAGTCGATGATGAAGCAGTTGCCGGCCTGGTGGGCGAACCACGCCTCGCCCTGTCCGCGTACGGCCATCAGCGCAAGGCCCTCGCCGGTGACGGCGCGCTTGAGCATGCCGCCTATGCCCTGGCCCTTGCGCTCGAACTGGAGGTTGCCGCGGAAGGCGACCATCGAGCCCTGGCGGGCCAGCATTTCACCGTTGACGGCGTACTTCACGGACTTGGCGTTCTGCAGGGTCATGCCCGGGGCGGAGGCCGGCTGGGCGAGGTGCTCGGACGCGAAAAGGTCGCTCTTCATGGGTTCGATCCTCACCCGGCCCGAGCCCCCGCGGCATCATCCTGAAGGGGGAGGCTGGCATCCTTTGCGAGGATGAACAGCGGCATGAGCCGGGGATGAACAGCGCGATGAGCAGCCCGGACACGCACCACGACGACAGCACCCCGGTACCCGCCGTCGGGGCGGACAGCCCGTTCCGGCAGGAGCGGATCGCCCGCGACGAGGCACCGCAGTTCGTGCTCCCGCTGGTCGTGCGGATCGAGAAGGCCGAACCCCCGGCCCGTACCGACGCGCTGGAGACGGCGGCCCGCGCGGTGCTGGTGCTGCTGAGCGACGAGCGCTCGCACGGCGAGGGCGAATGGGCCGAGGCGGTGCGGGACTGGCAGGACGCGCGGATCCGCAAGGTGGTCCGGCGGGCGCGCGGCGCGGAGTGGCGCAAGGCGCAGACCCTGCCGGGTGTCACGGTGCACGGTGACGCGGCGGAGGTACGGGTGTTCCCGCCGGTCCCGCTCGACGGGTGGCCCAAGGAGCTGGCCAAGCTCCAGGTGTCGGGGACGGACCTGGACGACCCGGAGCCGGCCGGTCCGGCGTCGGACGGCGCGCCCGTGCTGTGGCTGAACCCGGATCTGGAGATGTCCGCCGGCAAGGCGATGGCGCAGGCCGGGCACGCCGCCCAGCTGGCGTGGTGGGAGCTGACCGGCGCGGAGCGGACCGCGTGGCGGGACTCCGGTTTTCGGCTGGCCGTACGGACGGCCCCGCGCGAGAGGTGGGCGCGGCTGGGCGGGAGCGGGCTTCCGGTCGTCCGGGACGCCGGTTTCACGGAGATCGCGCCCGGCAGCGCGACGGTGGTCGCGGACCACCCGGCCCTGCGGGCGCGGCTCTGAGACCCTGGCCCGCCCCGGTGTCGCGTGCCCGGTGCCCCGTGCCGCGGGAGGAGCGCCGGGGAACCTCAAATGTTCCTCTGAACGTCCGCCTCCGGAGGTTGGCCTGTTCCGGCGGGGGCCATGACATGGGCACATGGACTGATGAGAGGGGGCGGGGGGACATGAAGCCCATGGCACACCTGGGGGTGGGCATCGGCTGGCGGCCGGAGATCGCGGACGCGGTGGAGCGGCTGCCGGGGCTGGACTGGGTCGAGGTCGTGGCCGAGAACATCTGCCCGGGCCACCTGCCGGATTCGCTGCTGCGGCTGCGCGAGCGCGGCGTCCGCGTCGTGCCGCACGGGGTCTCCCTCGGCCTCGGCGGGGCGCACCGGCCCGACCCGGAGAGCCTCGCCGCGCTCGGCGAGCGGGCGGTGGCGCTGGGGGCGCCGCTGGTCACCGAGCACATCGCGTTCGTACGGACGACAGCGCCGGCGCCGGCCCTGGAGGCGGGGCACCTGCTGCCGGTGCCGCGCACGCGGGACGCGCTGGACGTGCTCTGCGAGAACGTGCGGATCGCGCAGGACGCCCTGCCGGTGCCGCTGGCGCTGGAGAACATCGCCGCGCTGTTCTCGTGGCCCGGCGAGGAGATGACGGAGGGCGAGTTCCTGACGGAGCTGGTCGAGCGCACCGGGGTGCGGCTGCTGATCGACGTGGCGAACCTGCACACGAACCGGGTGAACCGGGGCGAGGACCCGGCGGCCGTGCTGGACGCGATTCCGCTGGAGGCGCTGGCGTACGTGCACGTCGCGGGCGGGTTCGAGCGGGACGGCGTCTGGCACGACACCCACGCGCACCCGGTGCCGGGCGTCGTGCTGGACGTACTGGCTGAGCTGCGGCGGCGGGTGGACCCGCCCGGCGTGCTGCTGGAGCGGGACGACGACTTCCCCCCGGAGGGCGAGCTCGCCGGGGAACTCGAGGCGATCCGGGGCGTGGTGAACTCTGCGGCGCTCGCCCCCTCCCCGCCCCTTCCCGCTTCCCGGGACGCCGCCCAGGACCGCGCGCCTCACACGCCGGCGGGGCTGGAAGCCGCTCGGACGCGGGTCGGGCTGGAACAGGCCGCGCTGCTGTCGGCGCTGGTGGCCGGGACGCCGGTGCCCGAGGGGTTCGACCGGCAGCGGATCCGGGTGCAGACGCGGGCGCTGGCCGCCAAGCGGGCCGGGGTCGTCGCCAAGGTGGCGCCCGAGCTGCCCGGGATCCTGGGCGGCGAGAAGCCGTACCGCGAGGCGTTCCTGGCGTACGCCCGCAACCGGCCCATGGGCGGCGGCTACCGCCGCGACGCGCTGGACTTCGCCGAGCACCTGCTGATCCGGGACCTGCCGGCCGACCCGGCGGCCCGGCGCCGGCTCACCGAATGGTGGCAGGAGCGGGCCGGGGTGCGCCCGCCCCGCCGGATCGTGCGCTGGGCCCGGGCCCTCGTGGGGAGAGCCGCATGAACGTCCTCGCCTCGGCGATCTGGATCGCCGTCATCGTCTCCAGCGTGCTGCTGCTGGCCGGCCTGCGCCGGTCCCGGCCCTCGCCGGGCGGCGCCGCGCCCGCGCTGCACGACCTGTCCGAGGCCGCGTTCATGGCGGGCGGCCCGGGCAACGTCGTCGACGTGGCCATCGTCTCGCTGCTGGGCGACCAGCGGATGGTGGGCGGCGGCCCGGGCATCGTGCAGGTACGGCCCGGGGCGCGGGCCGTCGACGTCGCCGAGCGGGCCGTGCTCCAGGCGCACGCGAGCGCGCCGTCCGGGTGGCTCTACCAGGTGCGGTACGCGGCCATGACCGATCCCGCGATCCAGGAGATCGGGGACGGGCTGGCCGGGCGCGGACTGATCAGCCCGCCCGGCTCCGGGCGCCGGTGGCGGCGCTGGGGCGTGACGCAGGCCGTGCTGTGCGGGGCCCTGCTGCCGGTCTCGCTGGTGCTGACGATCCTCGGGTTCGCGCTGGATCCGACCTCGCGCGTGCCGTTCCTCGTCAAGGTGCTCCCCGTGCTGATCGGCGGGCTCGTCATCGGCGCCGTCGCGGCCTCGCGGGCCAAGCAGCGGATCACCCCGGCGGGGCGGACGGCGCTGCGCGCGATGCGGTCGGCGTACCTGACGAACCAGACCCCGCACGTGCAGACGGCGCTGCTCGGGCTGCGGGGGCTGCGCGACCCGTACCTGCGCGAGCAGCTGGTGCCGGCGGTGCGCGGCACCCGGCTGGCGGCGGCCCAGGCCGGGCACCGCCGGTCCGCCGGGTCGCACGGCTCCGACGCGGCGTGGGCGTCCTCCGCCGAGATCCTGCCGGTGGTGTGGTGCGCGAGCGGCGACGGGGGATCCGGGGGCGGTTCGAGCGGCTGCGGCGGCGGCTCCGGCTGTGGCGGCGGCTCCGGTTCCGGCTGCGGGTCGTCCGGGTCCGGCTGCGGATCCTCCAGCTCCAGCTGCGGGTCGTCCTCCAGCAGCTGCTCCAGCAGCAGTTCGAGTTGCGGCTCGTCCAGCTCCAGCTGCTCCAGCAGCAGTTCCTGACCCGTCCGCGCTACGGCAACGGGGGCAATCGCCGGCGCGGTCCGGCGGTGCTCCTTTACCGGGAGGCGGCCCCGGAATCTCATCGGACCAGCCGATGAGATGAAGGGGCCGCCATGCGGACGCCACCCGTACACTCCGCGCTGGCCGCGACGGCCCTCACCCTGGCCCTGGCCCTCACCCCACCCCCACCGGCCGCGGCCGGCCCCACCACCCCGACGGCAACCTCATCGATCACGGGGCCCAAGCCCATCGCGGGGCCGGGGGCCGGCGCGGGAACAGCGGCCGGCACGGGGCACGCCGCCGCGGGCACGCCGCCCGGCGCGGGGACGGGGGCCGAGGATGCCGGGGCCGAGGTCGTCGCCCGGCGGGCGGCCGCCGTCGGTGGGCGCGCGCTGGGCTTCCGGCCCTGTCCCGCCGGCGAGGGGCTGCCCGCGCCCGTCCGGTGCGCCACCCTGCGGGTCCCGCTCGACTACGCCCGGCCCGACGGTCCGCAGATCTCCCTCACCGTCAGCCGCGTCACCGCGACCGGCGGCGCCGCCCGCCAGGGCTCCCTCGTCTTCAACCCCGGCGGACCGGGTGCCTCCGGCATGTACTTCCCGCTCCTCGCCGACCGCCCCGCCTGGCGCCGGATCGCCGCCGCCTACGACCTCGTCGGCTACGCCCCGCGCGGGGTCGGCCGCTCCGCCCCGCTGTCCTGCCAGGACCCGGCGGCCCGCGCGAAGGCCCCCACCCAGGTCCCGGCGGAGCCCTCCCCCGCGTACAAGCAGGAACGCGTCGCCGCAGCCCGAGCCTACGCGCTCGGCTGCGCGCGGCGGGCCGGCGCGGCCCTCCCGTACTACACGACCCTCAACAACGCCCGCGACCTGCACGTGCTCCGCGCCGCGCTCGGCGAGCCCAAGCTGACCTTCATGGGCGCCTCGTACGGCACCTACTTCGGCGCGGTCTACGCCACGCTCTACCCGCGCCACGTGCGCCGCATGGTCTTCGACTCGGCGGTCGACCCCGACCCGCGCCGCGTCTGGTACCGCAACAACCTCGCCCAGGCACCGGCGTTCGAGCGCCGCTGGTACGACTTCCGCGCCTGGGCGGCCCGGCACCACGCCGCGTACCGCCTCGGCGCCACCCCGGCGGCCGTGCAGGCGAGTCACGAACGCGTCCGGGCCGCGGTGGCCCGTATTCCGGCGGCCGGCCTGGTCGGCACAGGCGAACTGCGGGCGGCCGCCCTCCAGGCCGCCTACTACGACGACGCCTGGCCGGACCTGGCGGCGGCCCTGAGCGCGTTCCTGGACGGCGATCCGGACCCGCTGGCCGCCCTCGCCGGCCCCGGCCCGCACGGCCCGGCCGAGGCGGAGAACGCGACGGCGGTCTACACGGCGGTGCTGTGCAACGACGCCCCGTGGCCCGCCGACTGGGAGACCTGGGACCGCGACAACACCGAACTGGCCCGCCGGGCGCCCCTGGAGACCTGGGCGAACGCGTTCACGAACCTGCCGTGCGCGTACTGGCCGGTGGCCGGGCGGCTGCGGCAGCGCCCGGTCGACGTGGGCTCACAGCCGACGCCCCTGCCGCCGACGCTGATCGTCGCGGCGGAACGGGACGGGGCGACCCCGTACCCGGGTGCGCTGGAGTTGCTGCGGCGGCTCGGCCCGGCGGCCGCGCTGGTCACGGAGGCGGAAGCGGGCACCCACGGAGTGGCCGGCGGACGCAACGAGTGCGTGGACCTTCACGTGGAGCGGTACATCCTGACGGGTGACACCCCGGGCAGGAGTGTCACGTGCGCGCCGCATCCGGAGCCCGCACCGGTGTCGCTGGACGACCGGGCAGCGGGCACCCTCAGGGTGCCGCTGCCGCCAGTCGTCTGAACTTCCGGGCGGGATCTCCGGCTGCGTCGTTTCGGGGGCAAGGCCTCCCGATCCACCGGAAGAGGTCAGTCTTCCGGTCCTTCCCCCCAGGGGAGGTCTCAGGCCAGCCCGTCCACCAGATCGGCGACGGACTTGCGGCGCCCGGTGTAGAAGGGCACCTCTTCGCGGACGTGCATCCGGGCCTCGGAGGCACGCAGGTGACGCATGAGGTCCACGATGCGGTAGAGCTCGTCGGCCTCGAAGGCCAGCATCCACTCGTAGTCGCCCAGCGAGAAGGACGCGACGGTGTTGGCACGCACGTCCGGGTAGCCGCGGGCCATCTTGCCGTGGTCGGCGAGCATGCGGCGGCGGTCCTCGTCGGGCAGCAGGTACCAGTCGTACGAGCGCACGAACGGGTAGACGCTGACGTAGTCGCGCGCGACCTCGTCGGCCAGGAAGGCCGGGATGTGCGACTTGTTGAACTCGGCCGGGCGGTGCAGGGCCATGTTCGACCACACCGGCTCCAGCGCGCGGCCGAGCCTGGTGCGGCGGAACAGGTTGTACGCGGTCTGCAGCTCGTCCGAGGTCTCGGCGTGCCACCAGATCATGATGTCCGCGTCGGCGCGCAGGCCGGAGACGTCATAGGTGCCGCGGACGGTGATGTCCTTGGCGGCCAGCTGGTCGAAGAGTTCCTGGACCTCGTCGGCGTAGCCGGCGCGGTCCTCCGGGAGAACGTCCTTCAGCTTGAAGACGGACCACAGGGTGTAGCGGATGACCTCGTTGAGGTCCTTCGCCTTCTTCCCCGCGTTGGGAATCTTCTCTGGTGCAGTCATGTGTCCATTGTCCCGTGTGCTGATCAGTGGTCGGTGCCAGGGGTGCCCAACGTGGCCATCACCACGTCGGCGGCCCGTGTGGCACTCGCCACGCACGCCGGGATGCCCACGCCGTCGTAGAGCGCGCCGCACACGGCGAGGCCGGGCAGGGCCGCGACGGCGGCCCGGATCCGCTCGACGCGGGCGAGGTGTCCGACGGGGTACTGGGGCAGTCCGCCGTCCCAGCGGGTCACGGTGGAGGCGACCGGCCGGGCCGCGAGGCCGACGGCCTCGCCGAGGTCGCGCAGCGAGACGTCCACCAGGTCGGCGTCCTCGCGTTCGAGGTCCTTCTCGTCGCCGTGGCGGCCCACCGAGGTGCGCAGCAGGAACAGCCCGGGATCGGCGCCGGCCCAGGCCCACTTGTTGCTGGAGAAGGTGGACGCCTTGATCGTGCGGCCGTCCACGGGCGGTACGAGGAATCCGCTGGCGCCGCCCCCGGCGATCGCATCGGGCAGTTCGGAGCGCCGGAAGGCCATCGTGACCAGGGCCATCGAGGCGTACTCGACCGCGCGCAGCTCGGCGGCCGCGGCCGGGGCGAGCCCGTCCAGCAGCCGGGCGGCGGGTCCGGCCGGGGTGGCCAGGACGACCGCGTCGGCGTCGATGACCTCGCCGTCGGCGACGACCTTCCAGCCGTGCGCGCCTCGGTGGACCTCGCGCACCGGGGTCCCGGTGCTGATCCGTGCCCCGGCCCGGCGGCAAGCCTCGGCCACGGCGAGCGGGAGGCGGCCGATGCCGCCGTCGATCCCGGCGAAGACGGGACCGGCCGCCTGGGGCTGCTCCGCCGCGCGGCGCTGGAGGTCCCGTACTCCCTGGCCCAGCAGCGCGTGCGTCCGGGCGGCCTCGAAGAGCTGGGGTACGGCGGCCCGCATCGAGATGCGGTAGGCGTTGCCCGCGTAGACGCCGCCGAGCAGCGGTTCGACGAGCCGGTCGACGACCTCGTGGCCGAGCCGGGCGGCGACGTACTCGCCGACGGCGACGTCCTCGCCGATCTCGGCGGGCGGCAGCGCGTGTTCGGCCTCGATCCGGGCCAGGCCCTCGGCGGAGAGCACCCCGGAGGCGGCGAGCGGCCCCAAGTCGCCGGGGACGCCCATGACATGGCCGCGCGGCATGGGCCGCAGGGCGCCCCGGGTCCACAGGTGGGCGGTGGCGGTGGCGGGCGGCTGGAGGGCCTCGCCGAGGCCGACGGCCCTGGCGAGCGCCACGGCCTCGGGGCGGCGGGCGAGCACGGATTCGGCGCCGAGGTCGACGGGGGCGCCGGCGAGTTCGCCGGCGCGCAGCTTGCCGCCGAGCCGGGGGCCGGCCTCCAGCAGGGTGACCCGGGCGCCGTCGGCGAGCAGCCGGTGGGCCGCGGCGAGGCCGGCGATGCCGCCGCCGATCACGACCACGTGGCCGGGGTGGTGGCCCGGCCGGCCCGCCGTGGCCGTACGCCCGTCCGTACGCCTGTCCGTACGCGTGTCCGCTTCGTGCATGGACACATCGTCTCAGACCGATCATCGAGGCCGGACCGTGACCGCATCGGGATCGGCTCGGGACCGCGGAAGCGAAACCCGCGGCGGGACCCTGAACGTCACACCGGCGACATCAGCCGATCTTCGGGGGGTTCCACGTGACGAAGCAGAACCGGCGCGGCGCGTACGCGCCGTACGGACACCGTTCGGCGGCGGCCCTGGCCGCCCTCTCGCTGGCCGGGGCCCTCGCGGTCACCGGCTGCTCGGCGGGTGCGGGCGACAGCTCGTCGGACAAGGCGGCGGTGGGCGAGGCGGCCGCCCGGCCGAAGGAGGGCGCGGCCGCCCCCGCGCAGGGCAAGGCCGGGGCCGGGGCGGCGGCGCCGGCGGCGCCGAAGGACGCCCAGCAGCCGGCGGCGGTGCGGCCGCACGTCATCCGGACGGCGACGCTGGCCATCGAGACGCCGGACGCGCAGCGGGCGCTGGCCGCGGCCCGTACGGCGGCCGAGGGCGCGGGCGGGTACGTCGGCAACGAGTCGACCAGGCGCGGCGAGGACGGCCGGATGACCTCGACGCTGACCCTGCGGGTGCCGGGCGAGCGTTTCGACGCGGTGCTCGGCGCGATGGAGGGCAGCGGGAAGCTCCTCAGCCGCAAGGTCGAGGCGCAGGACGTGACCGAGAAGGTCGCGGACGTCGACAGCCGGGTCAAGTCGCAGCAGGCGAGCGTGGCCCGGGTGCGGGAGATGATGGACAAGGCCTCGGCGCTCAGCGACGTGGTGATGCTGGAGAGCGAGCTGAGCAAGCGCCAGTCCGACCTGGAGTCGCTGCTGGCGCAGCAGACGGCGCTGAAGGACCAGACCTCGATGGGCACCATCGCGATGGAGGTCTCGGAGCCGCCGGTGAAGCCGAAGGCGCCACAGGAGGAGAAGCGCGAGCCGAAGGGCTTCCTGGACGCCCTGCGCGGCGGCTGGGACGTCTTCACGAGCCTGCTGGGCATGCTGGCCCTGGCGGTGGGCGCGGTGCTGCCGTTCGCGGTGACGGCCCTGCTGGCCGTCGTGGGCTTCCGGGTCTACCGGCGCTACCGTCCGGCGAAGCCGAAGACCGGCCTGGTCCCCCGGCGGGTCCCGGTCGTCCCGGCGGCGCGGCGGGCGCCCGCCGAACCCGCCCCGGACGCGGACACGGACGACCACAGGGACTGAACGGCCATTCGCCCGTAGCGTGTTCCCCAGGCGAAGGCTGCACAGGACGGGGCGGACGATGGCGGCGGAACGACTGGTGGTGGTCGGCGGTGACGCGGCGGGGATGTCCGCCGCGTCACAGGCCCGGCGGATGAAGGGCCCGGCGGAGCTGGAGATCGTCGCGTTCGAGCGGGGCCACTTCACCTCGTACTCCGCGTGCGGGATCCCGTACTGGATCGGCGGCCGGGTGGCCGAGCGGGACGACCTGATCGCCCGTACCCCGCAGGAGCACCGGGCCCGGGACATCGACCTGCGCACGCGGACGGAGGTCGTCGAGCTCGACGTCGCCGGGCAGCGGGTCCGCGCCCGCGACCTCGACTCGGGCGCCGAGTCCTGGACGGGCTACGACCGGCTCGTGCTGGCCACCGGCGCCCGCCCGGTCCGCCCCCGGCTGCCGGGCATCGGGGCGCACGGGGTGCACGGGGTCCAGACCCTGGACGACGGGCAGCGCCTGATGGACACCCTGGAGCGCGGCGGGATCCGCCGGGCGGTCGTGGTGGGCGCGGGCTACATCGGCGTCGAGATGGCGGAGGCGCTGGTCGCGCGGGGGTACGAGGTCACGGTGCTGCACCGCGGCGCGCAGCCGATGGCCACGCTCGACCCGGACATGGGCGCCCTCGTGCACCGCGCGATGAACGCCATGGGCATCCGCACGGTGGCGGGCGCCGAGGTGACGAAGATCCTGACGGACGAGGAGGGGCGGGCCGTCGCGGTGGCCACGGCGACGGGCGAGGAGTACCCGGCGGACGTCGTCGTCCTCGGCATCGGCGTGGAGCCCCGCACGGCGTTGGCTCGCGCGGCGGGGCTGCCGCTCGGCGAGTCGGGCGGCATCCTCACCGACCTGTCGATGCGGGTCCGGGGCCACGAGGACATCTGGTCGGGCGGCGACTGCGTGGAGGTCCTGGACCTCGTCTCCGGCCGCACCCGGCACATCCCGCTGGGCACGCACGCCAACAAGCACGGCCAGGTGATCGGCTCGGGCGTGGGCGGCGGGTACGCGACCTTCCCGGGAGTGGTCGGCACGGCGGTGAGCAAGGTCTGCGAGCTGGAGATCGCCCGGACGGGCCTGCGCGAGCGGGACGCGCGGGCGGCGGGCCTGCGGTTCGTGACGGCGACCATCACGTCGACCAACACGGCGGGCTACTACCCGGGCGCCGAGGAGATGACGGTGAAGATGCTGGCCGAGCTGCGCACGGGCCGCCTGCTGGGCGTCCAGATCGTCGGCGGCGCGGGCTCCGCGAAGCGCGTGGACATCGCGGCGGTGGCCCTGACCGCCGGCATGACGGTGGAGCAGATGGTCTCGCTGGACCTGGGCTATGCCCCGCCCTTCTCCCCCGTCTGGGACCCGGTCCTGGTGGCGGCCCGCAAGGCGGTCACCGCCGTCCGCACGGCGGGGGCCTAGCCCGACGGCGCGATGTCCACGAACCGGGCGCAGTGGCCCTGAAAGGCGACGGTCACAGTCGCGGTCGGCCCGAACCGGTGCTTCGCGACGACCAGGTCCGCTTCGCCCGCGCGGGGCGAATGGCGCTCGTACGCGTCCTCCCGGTGCAGCAGGATCACCGTGTCGGCGTTCTCCACCAGCTCGTTCGCCACGTCCCCCAGGACGGGGCTGCGGTCTTCCCGGCCCGGCTCCGGCTGCAGGGGGGCCACCAGGACGAGCGGGACGCGCAGTTCCTTCGCCATCACGGCCAGTTCCCGCACGACCTCGCCGCGGCTGCCTCGCCCCGGCGGGGTGTCCGGCCGGATCCAGTGCACAGGGTCGATGACGACGAGTCCCAGGCCGCTGCCCCGCTGGAGTCGTCGGCACAGTCTGCGGATTCCGGCCACCGTGACGTGGGCACGGTCGTGGACGGTCAGGGGTGCCGCCGAGACTTCCGGCATGCAGCGGGCCAGCCGGGTCCAGCCGTCGTCGGTCATCGTCCGGGAGCGCATGTGCTGGAGCGGCACGCCCGATTGCGCGGACAGGAGCCGCAGCAGGACCTCCTGCTGGTCGGTATCCGGTGTGACGTACAGAGTGGCGACGCCCTGGGCGATGGCGCCGCTGCGGATGAGGCCCAGGGCGAGCGTGGACTTGCCCAGCCCCGACGCACCGGCGAGGACCAGCACGTGCCCTGGCCGAAGGCCGTTCAGGAGGGAGTCCAGATCGCCGAAGCCGGTGTACACCGAGGTGTCGGCTCCGACCCCTTCGATGCGGTCGAGGGTGAGTTCGAGGGGATGCTCGGACTGCGGCGCGGTATCGCTGTCCAGGTCGTGGAAGACGGCCTGGAATTCCGCTTCGGCGGTACGCATGCACGCCACGGCGTCGTCCGCCCCGCCGGAGAGGGCGGCGGCACCCAGGTCGGCGATCCGCTGCCCGGCCCGGGTCAGCCTGCGTAGCTGTGCCCGCCGGTAGACGACTTCGAGCGCGTCCTCGACGTATTCCCGGGTGGGATGCGGACGCAGCGCGCTCAGCTCCGACATCCACGCCTGCGCGGCGGCTGGACCGAGGTCGTCCACAAGCGACGCCAGTCGCGGAGACAAGGCGGCCAGGGTGGTCTCGACGCCACCCTCGTACAGTCCGAGGACGGCTTCGTACAGGCCCTGGTGCACGGGGAGCGTGAAGTCGTCGGCATCGAGGTAATCCACGACGTCGGCCACCGCGTCGCCCGAGGCGAGCATGGCGCCGAGGAGCCTGCGCTCGGCCTCGACCGCCCCGGAGTCCACGCCGGTCGCGGTGTCGGTGCCGCCGTCCCGTCGGCTGCTCGGTGTGGCGCGTCCGGCCGTCATGTGCGCCGACGAAGGAGCGTGCGCGGCGGGGCCCACGGCGCGGCAGAGGTTCACCAGCCGCTCGACGGTCTGCTCTACCTCGGCCTCCGTACCGGCGCCCGCGGCAGCCTCCTCCGCGAGCCACGCGGCGAGCGCGTGGGCCTGGCGGGGTGACGGGATGGCGGACCCGCCGAGCACCCGGCCTATGGCGTGGTGCGTCAGGGTGCTGGGGAGCCGGTCGTCGGCCGTGACCCCGCGGGCGATCGTCCTCAGCCCGGGCCTGCCGGCGGCCGCGTACACCTCGTGGAGCGCCACGAGGAGATCACGGTGAGGCCCCGGCGCCACCGTCGACTCGTCGGGCATCGGGATGCCGCGCTTGCCCCGGACCGCTGTCATCCCCGTCCCCCAAAGTGTCGCGAAGCGTCCCGCCGCTTCTCGGCCGTCGGCGTCATCGCAGGTCATCGGCAACGGGCGAGAGAAAGGCGTCGGGTTCCGTCGAGAAGTGATCGCCTATGGCCTCGGGGCACGGAAGCTGGTGTGAGCAGCAAGGAAAGGAGCGTCATGCCCACGACAGAGGTGTCCCCCACGACAGAGGGCGCCGCAAGGGTCCCGGTACCTCGGCGCAGGATGCTTGTCCTGCGGCGCACCGTTCTCCTCGGGTTCGCCCGAGGTGCCTCGACCACACTCGGAAGCGCGGCCGTCGCCGCCGTGCTGTGGTGGCTCCGCGCCAGGTGACCGGGCGCGGAGCCGCCGCTCAGCGGGCCGTCTGGGTGTGGACGTAGTCCACCAGGCGGGTCAGGGCGTCGGGGTCGGTCGTCGGGAGGACGCCGTGGCCGAGGTTGAAGACGTGGCCCTCCAGGCCGGCGGCCGCGTCCAGGACCTCGCGGGTCTTGGTCTCGACGGCCTCCGGGGTGGAGAAGAGGACGGCCGGGTCCAGGTTGCCCTGGAGCGCCTTGCCGGGGCCGACCCGGCGGACGGCCTCGTCCAGCGGGACCCGGTAGTCAACGCCCATGACGTCCGCTCCGGCCTCGCCCATGAGGCCGAGGAGCTCGCCCGTGCCCACGCCGAAGTGGATCCGCGGGACTCCGTAGGAGGCGACGGACTCCAGGACCTTCGCGGAGGCGGGCATGACCGAGCGGCGGTAGTCCGCCGGGGCCAGCGCGCCGACCCAGGAGTCGAAGAGCTGGACCGCCGAGACGCCCGCCTCGATCTGCACCTTCAGGAAGGCGGAGGTGATCTCCGCGAGGCGGTCGAGCAGGTCCGCCCACAGCTCCGGGTCCCCGTACATCAGGGCCTTGGTGTGCTCGTGGTTCTTCGACGGGCCGCCCTCGACCAGGTAGCTCGCGAGGGTGAAGGGCGCGCCGGCGAAACCGATCAACGGCGTGGAGCCCAGTTCACCCGTGAGCATGCCGATCGCCTCGGTGACGTACGGGACGTCCTGCGGAGTGAGGTCGCGCAGCTGTGCGAGGTCCTCGCGGCGGCGGATCGGCTGGGCGACGACCGGGCCGATGCCCGGCTTGATGTCCAGGTCGACGCCGATGGCCTTCAGCGGGACCACGATGTCGGAGAAGAAGATCGCCGCGTCCACGTTGTGGCGGCGCACGGGCTGCAGCGTGATCTCCGTGACCAGGTCGGGGCGCATGCAGGATTCCAGCATCTGCGTGCCCTCGCGGACCTTGCGGTACTCGGGGAGCGAGCGCCCGGCCTGCCGCATGAACCACACGGGGGTGTGCGGTACCGGCTCGCGTCGGCACGCCTTCAGGAAGGCGGAATCGTACGTCTGACTCGGCTGGCCCTTGGGGCGGTCGTTGGCGCTCACGACCCAAATCTTCGCACGTATGAAGAAGTGCCCGGCCCGGCGCGGGTGTCCCTGCGCCGTACGGGCGCACATACCGCCTAGTCTTCCCCGCATGGCTGCGGCTCAGGGACGATTTTCAGATGGCGCTGACGGTATGGACAGCGCGAAGGAGAGCTCGGTCCCGCTCCCGTTCCGGCGGGCGGTCGACGGCTTGAAGAAGGCGCGGCTGCGACCGGGGATCGAGATCGACCCCACCAAACCGCCCCAGAGACTCGCCCCGCACGCGTACGCCCTGGAGGCCGCGGTCGTGGACGGGGAGGACGACCTCGCCGACGGCCGGCTCATCCTGCTCCACGACCCGGCCGGGCACGACGCCTGGCAGGGCACGTTCCGCCTGGTGACGCTGGTACGGGCGGAGCTCGAACCGGAGATGGCCGCGGACCCGCTGCTCCCCGAGGTGTGCTGGTCCTGGCTGACCGGCGCGATGGAGGCGCGGGGGCTCGCGTACGGGGAGCCGAGCGGGACCGTCACCATGGCGAGCTCGCACTACTTCGGCGGGCTGGCGGAACGCCGGCCGGCCACCCAGATCGAGATCAGGGCCTCCTGGACGCCGCGCGAGGGCGTGGGCGGGGTCCCGGACACCTCGGCGCACCTGTCCGCGTGGTGCGAGCTGCTGTGCCAGATCGCGGGGCTGCCGCCGGCCGGGCCGACGGACGCGGGCACGGGCGTGGTCACGCTGCCGCAGCGGCGCGGCCCGCACCACCCGTGAGGGTGGGCGCCGCACCACCCGTGAGGGTGGCCGCCCGCACCACCCGTGGGGGTGACCGCCGCGCCACCCGTATGAGCGGTCGGCGCACCACCCGTTAGAGCGGCCGCGGCAGCACCCGTACGAGCGGAGCCCGGCGGGGCGCCGTACGGCCTCCCGGGAGGCCGCGGCGGGGCGCGTCGCCGGCTTTCGCGCACGTCACGACCGATCCGACCCGCATCCGCGTGCCAGATCGGAGCATCCGGGGCGGCTTCTGATCACCCGATGATCGATCGTGCGTCCGAATTGCCCGAATTGTTACTCACCAAATCGTGATCATTCCCTAAAGCCGGGCGGGTGACGTGCCGAAGGAACCAGTGACCATCCGCACGGTTCGCACCGGCTTCCTTCCCCGAGCCGGCCGTCCCGCCACTCCCCCAGGAGGCCTAGGTGTCCGTTCTTCTCGAGCAGCCCGCAAGCCTGGTCGCCTACCGCCCGAACAAGCCGACGGCCATGGTCGTCGTGGCCGACCCGCGCGTCCGCTCCACCGTGACCCGCCACCTGTGGGCCCTCGGAGTACGCGACGTGATCGAGGCGTCGTCCATCGCGGAGGCCCGCCCCCGCGTCGGCAGCCCGCGCGACATCTGCGTGGCCGACGTACACCTGCCCGACGGTTCCGGTCTCACCCTGCTCTCCGAGACCCGCGCCGCGGGCTGGCCGAACGGCCTGGCCCTGTCCGCCGCCGATGACATCGGCGCCGTGCGCAACGCCCTCGCGGGCGGCGTGAAGGGTTACGTCGTCACCGGCACGCGGACCAACATCGGGCTCCCCACCCGGCCCGGCGCCGCCCCCATCGGCGCCGCCGCCGCCCGCATGCACCGCCGCCCCCCGGGTGCCCCGAGCCACCCGGGCGGCTACCGAGAGCTCTCCGGCCGCGAGGTCGAGGTCCTGCGCCTCGTCGCGGAGGGCCAGTCCAACAAGGCCATCGGCGTCTCGATGGGCCTGTCCGCCCTGACCGTCAAGTCCCACCTCGCCCGCATCGCCCGCAAGCTGGGCACCGGCGACCGGGCCGGAATGGTCGCCGTCGCCCTGCGGACGGGGATCATCCACTGACCCCCGCCCGAGGGCCCCGGAGAACTGCCGGGGAACTCGGGGAAACGTCCGTACTTCCACCTCGCGCCCGTCGACGGAACGTTCCGGCGACGGGCGCCTCGTATCCACGGATACCCTTGACCGGTGACCGACGCCCAAGAGACCGCAGCAGACCTGCGCACCACCACCGGGGGCGGCCCCCCGGACGACAAGGTTTCGTCCGATGGGCTGCCCATTCCCCTGCTCGAACCCCGTGAGGGCATTCCTCCGGTCGTCGCCGACGCGGAGGCGCTCGCCCGGGTGGTCGCGGCCTTCGCCGCGGGCACCGGGCCCGTCGCCGTCGACGCCGAACGCGCCTCCGGATACCGCTACGGCCAGCGCGCCTACCTGGTGCAGCTCCGGCGCGAGGGCGCGGGTTCCGCGCTGATCGACCCGGTGGGCTGCCCCGACCTCTCCTCGCTGGGCGAAGCCCTGTCCGGCACCGAGTGGATCCTGCACGCCGCCACCCAGGACCTGCCGTGCCTGCGCGAAATAGGCATGGAGCCCACCTCGCTGTTCGACACCGAGCTGGCCGGCCGCCTCGCGGGCTTCCCGCGCGTCGGCCTCGGCGCGATGGTCGAGAGCGTGCTGGGCTACGTACTGGAGAAGGGCCACTCCGCCGTCGACTGGTCGACCCGGCCGCTGCCCGAGCCGTGGCTGCGCTACGCCGCCCTGGACGTGGAGCTCCTGGTGGACCTGCGGGACGCGCTGGAGAAGGAGCTGGACCGGCAGGGCAAGCTGGAATGGGCCCGCCAGGAGTTCGACGCCATCGCCGCCGCCCCGCCCGCCCCGCCGCGCAAGGACCCGTGGCGCCGTACCTCCGGCATGCACAAGGTGCGCCGGCGCCGTCAGATGGCCGTCGTACGGGAGCTGTGGGAGTCCCGGGACCGGATCGCGCAGCGGCGCGACGTGTCACCGGGCAAGGTGCTGGGTGACGCGGCGATCGTCGAGGCCGCGCTGGCGATGCCGTTGAACGTGCACGCGCTGTCGGCCCTGCCCGGGTACGGGCAGCGGATGGGACGGCGCCAGCTGGACCAGTGGATGGCGGCCGTGGAGCGGGCGAAGGCCCTGCCCGAGAACGAGCTGCCGCAGCCGGGGGCGACCCCGGCCGGCCCTCCGCCGCCGCGTTCCTGGGCGGACAAGGACCCGGTGGCCGCGGCCCGGCTGGCGGCGGCCCGCACGGCCGTCACCGCGCTGGCGGAGGGGCTGAACCTGCCCCAGGAGAACCTCATCACCCCGGACACCGTCCGCCGGCTGTGCTGGGAGCCGCCGCAGCGGCTCGACGCGGACGCGGTGGCCCAGGCCCTGGCGGGCTACGGCGCCCGCCCCTGGCAGATCGAGCAGGTGACCCCGGCGCTGGTCGAGGCCCTGGCCGCGACCGCCTGACGCACGCCTTCCGAGCAAGAGCCCCCGCCCGACCCCGGCCGGGGGCTCTGCCGTGTCCCGGTTCTCGGGGCAGTGCGGCCGGAGCGGCCCCGCCCCCGGCGGTGTGACGTTCGCCGCTCCTCCGGGAGGGGGTGTGCACATTGGTTACCCGCAAGTAGCATGGGCCGGGTGAGCGGGCGCTCAGCCACACCGGCCGAACGCGCCCCCGCGCAGCAGTGCACACCCGCACCTGGAGGAGAGCCAACGTGCCTCGTACCGTCAGGGACGTCGTCTTCGTCGACGGCGTCCGCACCCCGTTCGGCAAGGCGGGCCCGAAGGGCATCTACCACGAGACCCGCGCCGACGACCTCGTCGTGAAGGCGATCCGGGAGCTGCTGCGCCGCAACCCGGACCTGGACCCCAAGAAGATCGACGAGGTCGCCATCGCCGCGACCACGCAGATCGGCGACCAGGGCCTCACGCTGGGCCGCACGGCCGGCATCCTCGCGGGCCTCCCGCAGTCCGTCCCGGGCTACTCCATCGACCGCATGTGCGCCGGCGCGCTGACCGCCGTGACCGCCGTCGCGGGCGGCGTGGCCTTCGGTGCGTACGACGTCGCCCTCGCCGGCGGTGTCGAGCACATGGGCCGCCACCCCATGGGCGAGGGCGTCGACCCGAACCCGCGCTTCGTCTCCGAGAAGCTGGTCGACGAGTCCGCCCTGTTCATGGGCATGACCGCCGAGAACCTGCACGACCGGTACCCGACGATCACCAAGCTCCGCGCCGACGAGTACGCCGTGCGCTCGCAGGAGAAGGCCGCCAAGGCGTACGCCGACGGCAAGATCCAGCAGGACCTGGTCCCGATCTCGGTGCGCAACACCAACGCGGAGGTCGGTGAGACGGGCTGGGGCCTGGTCACCACCGACGAGCCGATGCGCCCGGGCACCACGCTGGAGAACCTGGCGAACCTGAAGACCCCGTTCCGTACCCACGGCCGGGTCACCGCGGGCAACGCCGCCGGTCTCAACGACGGTGCCACCGCCGCGATCATCGCGTCCGAGGACTTCGCCCGCGAGAACAACCTCCCGGTCAAGATGCGCCTCGTCTCGTACTCCTTCGCGGGTGTCGAGCCGGAGGTCATGGGCTACGGCCCGATCCCGGCCACCGAGAAGGCCCTCGCCCAGGCCGGCCTGTCCATCGAGGACATCGGCCTGTTCGAGATCAACGAGGCCTTCGCGGTCCAGGTCCTCGCGTTCCTGGAGCACTACGGCATCGCCGACGACGACGCCCGCGTGAACCAGTACGGCGGCGCCATCGCATTCGGCCACCCGCTCGCCTCCTCGGGCGTGCGCCTGATGACGCAGCTGGCCCGCCAGTTCGAGGAGCAGCCGCACGTCCGCTACGGCCTGACCACCATGTGCGTCGGCTTCGGCATGGGCGCCACGGTCATCTGGGAGAACCCGAACTTCAACGCCGAGGGAGACTCCAAGTGAGCACCACCGCTGAGCTCCTGAAGGGCGCGGCCGAGCTGTTCCCGGACGAGGTCGTCACGTCCGCGCACGTCCGCCACCTGGACCTGCCGTTCGGCGCCGGGCGCTTCGCGCTCGTCACGCTGGACAACGGCTTCGACCACACCAAGCCGACCACCTTCGGCCCGCAGTCCCTCGCCAACCTGAACGCGGCGATCGACCAGGTCGAGCAGGAGGCCCTCGCGGGCTCCATCGTCGGCGCGGGCATCACCGGCAAGCCGTTCATCTTCGCGGTCGGCGCCGACCTCAAGGGCGTCGAGCTGCTGAAGAAGCACGACGAGGCGCTCGCCATCGGCAAGGGCGGCCACGACGTCTTCAAGCGCCTGGCCTCGCTGGCCGTCCCCACCTTCGCGTACTACAACGGCGCGGCGATGGGCGGCGGTGTCGAGGTCGGTCTGCACTGCACCTACCGCACCGTCTCGAAGGCCATCCCGGCCTTCTCCCTGCCCGAGGTCTTCCTCGGCCTGGTTCCGGGCTGGGGCGGCTGCGCCCTCCTGCCGAACCTGATCGGCGCGGAGCGCGCGGTCTCGGTGATCATCGAGAACTCGCTCAACCAGAACCGCCAGCTCAAGGGCAAGCAGGTCTTCGAGCTCGGCATCGCCGACGCGCTCTTCGAGGGCGCCGACTTCCTGGAGCAGTCCCTCATCTGGACCGCTCAGGTCCTCAAGGGCGAGACCGAGGTCGTACGCGCCGAGGTCGACCGCGGCGAGGCCTGGGACGCGGCCGTCGCCAAGGGCCGCTTCATCGCGGACTCCAAGGTGCACGGCGCCGCTCCGGCCGCCTACCGCGCGCTGGACATCATCGCCGCGGCCAAGGACGGCGACCTCCAGGCCGGCTTCGACGCCGAGGACACCGCGCTGGCGGACCTCATCATGGGCGGCGAGCTGCGCTCGGGCATCTACGCCTTCAACCTGGTCCAGAAGCGCGCCAAGCGCCCGGCCGGCGCCCCGGACAAGTCCCTGGCCCGTCCGGTCACCAAGGTCGGCGTCGTCGGCGCGGGCCTGATGGCCTCGCAGCTGGCGCTGCTGTTCCTGCGCCGCCTGGAGGTGCCGGTGGTCCTCACCGACATCGACCAGGAGCGCGTGGACAAGGGTGTGGGCTACGTCCACGCCGAGATCCAGAAGCTGCTCGGCAAGGGCCGCATCAACCAGGACAAGGCCAACCGCCTGACCGCCCTGGTGACCGGTGTGCTCGACAAGGCCGAGGGCTTCGCGGACGCGGACTTCATCATCGAGGCCGTGTTCGAGGAGATGTCCGTCAAGCAGAAGGTGTTCGCGGAGGTCGAGGCGGTCGCCCCGGCGCACGCGATCCTCGCCACCAACACCTCCTCGCTGTCGGTGTCGGAGATGGCCTCCAAGCTCCAGCACCCGGGGCGCGTGGTCGGCTTCCACTTCTTCAACCCGGTCGCGATCCTCCCGCTGCTGGAGATCGTCCGCGGGGAGCAGACCGACGACGCCTCGCTGGCCACGGCCTTCGGTGTCGCGCGGAAGCTGAAGAAGACCGCGGTCCTCACCAAGGACGCCCCGGCGTTCGTCGTGAACCGCATCCTGACCCGCTTCATGGGCGAGATCCAGAACGTCATCGACGAGGGCACCCCGGTCGTCACGGCGGAGAAGGCCATCGAGCCGCTCGGCCTGCCGATGTCCCCGCTGGTGCTGCTGGAGCTCGTGGGACCCGCGATCGGTCTGCACGTCTCCGAGACCCTGAACCGCGCCTTCCCGGAGCGCTTCACCGTCTCCCCGAACCTGGCTGCGGTCGTCAAGGCCGGCAAGCGCGGCTTCTACGTCTACGATTCCGGCAAGCCGGAGCTGGACCCCGAGGTCGCCGCCCTCCTGGTGCAGGGCGACTCCGTCCTGACGGAGGAGCAGGTCCGCGACCGCGTCCTGGACGCGGTGGCGCAGGAGATCGGCCTGATGCTGGAGGAGGGTGTCGTGGCCGAGGCCCAGGACATCGACCTCTGCCTCATCACGGGCGCCGGCTGGCCCTTCCACCTGGGCGGCATCACGCCGTACCTGGACCGCGAGGGTGTCTCGGAGCGCGTGAACGGCAAGAAGTTCCTCGCCCCGGGCGTGGCGAGCGTCCCGGCCTAGTCCGCCGGCGCAGCCCGTAGGGACACGGAAGGCCCCGCACACCCGGTGTGCGGGGCCTTCCCGTTGTCCTCCCGCCCGCTCAGACCCGGACGGACGGGGCCAGGGCGAAGCCGCCGCGGCCCGTCTGGCGGGCGATCCGCAGCCCGCCCTGCGCGTCGAGGAAGGCGACGACCACGCGGCCCCGGTGGTCGAGGGCGAGGGCGGGCGACTCCGCGCAGCGCTCGCCGGTCGGGATCCAGTGCACGCCGGCGTCCTCGTTCTCGGTGCCGCACACGCCGACGACGACTTGGCCGTCGGTGCTCCGGTGGGCCGTCACCGTGTGGTCGAGGCCGTCGATCACGGCCCGCAGGACGGCGATCCGGCCCTCGGCCGCGCTGCCCCCGAGCGGGATCACCCGGCCCGCGCGGTGCGCCAGCACCCCGTGGGTCGCCGCGTCGGTCCAGTAGTACGTGACGCGGTCCGGCGCCGTCTCCAGGCCGGCCAGGCTGTGCCCGGCCGGGGCGATCGGGACGTCCTGGCCGCTCACCAGGTCGGTGTCCCGCTTGGGCTGGTGGCAGTAGAACGCGGCGCCCTCCGCCGGCGACAGGACCTCCACCAGGCCGGACTCCAGCGCGACCGGGGCCATGCCGTCCCGGACGCCCTCGCCCTTGATGCCCTGCCAGGGCTGCCACTTGCCCGCCTCGGACTCCCGGCGCACGGCCAGGGAGCCGGAGGAGTTCTCCATGAACACGTACGTCGAGCCGCTCGGCGCGACGGCGACGACCGGGTTGCCGACCCGCGCGCCCCGGGCCGGGTCGCGGCGCGGGTTGCCCAGCGAGTGCCACTCGCTCAGCGGACGGCCGCTCTGGTACTGGATCGCGTGCGCGACGTCGACGACCTCGGCGCCGTTCTTGCGGACGGTGCGCCGGCCCACGAAGTGGGCGAAGCCGTCGGCCCCTTGGGCGACGGCCAGGCTCGTGACCGAGGCCGCGGGGAAGAACACCGGCCCCTCCCAGTCGGGTCCGCCGGGGTGGGACTCGGTCCAGCGCAGCAGACCGCCGGTAGTCCGCGCGTACGCCGTGAGCCGGCCGTCCAGCCCGAGCATCAGCCAGCGGCCGTCGACCGCGGACTCGGCCCTGCGCGGGGCCGCTCCGGCCTGGTCCTCGGCGGTGTCCCCGGTGCCCCGGGCCGCATCGCGCCGCGCCGCACCCCCCGGCCTGATCCTCATGCTCGTCCTCCCGCACTCGTCGCGGTCCTGTCCACCGCGTCATGCGGATTCTAGTTCGAAGGTTCGGGTAACAGGGGTTGACCTCCAGGCGTACACCAGTAGGAATAGCTGTCTACAGTGCACGCTCGGCATCGGCTCCACAGACGAGGACCCACGGCAGGATGAGCCAGGACGCCACGGCCCCGGACCAGTCCCCCGCCCGCCGCCGGACGCGCGGGCAGCGCGTCCTGCGCGGCATCCTGGTGGGCTCGCTGGTCCTGCTCCTCGCGTTCGGCGAGGGGCGTACGACAAGGTGGACCCGAACCGCGTGATCGTCGCGCAGCCGCAGGCGGGCCGGTTGTGGGAGGCGCTGCGGACCGACCAGAAGATCCCGGCGTCCGCGAAGGCCTCCTCCGCCAAGGGCTGACGGAGGAGGCCGCGTCCCAGGACCCGTCTCTAGAACTTCGCGTCCGCGCCGACCTGGCCGAGGCGGCTGTGCGAGCGTCCGTAGGCGAAGTAGACGACGATGCCGATCGCCATCCAGACGCCGAAGCGGACCCAGGTCTCGGCCGGCAGGTTGAGCATCAGCCAGAACGAGGCCGCGATCGACAGGATCGGGATCAGCGGCACCCACGGGGTACGGAAGGCCCGGTGCAGGTCGGGACGGGTCCGGCGCAGGATGATCACGCCGAGGGCGACGAGCACGAAGGCGAACAGGGTGCCGATGTTCACCAGTTCCGCGAGCTTCTCCAGGCTGGTGAAGCCCGCCACGACGGCGATGACGCAGCCGAGCAGGATGGTCGCCCGGTAGGGGGTGCGGTACTTGGGGTGGGTGACGGAGAAGACGCGCGGCAGCAGTCCGTCACGGCTCATCGCGAAGAACACGCGGGTCTGGCCGAGCAGCAGGATCATGCTCACGGTGATCAGACCGACGGCCGCGCCGAGGCTGATGGCGCCGGAGAAGAAGGGCTGGTTCACCGATTTGAAGGCTTCGGCCAGTGGCGCGGTCGGCGACATCTCCGTGTACTTCTGCATGCCGGTGACCACCAGCGTCACGGCGACGTAGAGCACGGTGCAGATCAGCAGCGAGCCGAGGATGCCGCGCGGCATGTCCCGCTGGGGGTTCTTGGTCTCCTCGGCCGCCGTGGCCACGACGTCGAAGCCGATGAAGGCGAAGAAGATGAGGGAGGCCGCGGTGAAGATGCCCATGACGCCGAAGTTGGTGGGCTCGTAGCCGAAGAGCAGCTGGACCAGTGGCGCGTGCCAGCCGCTGACGCCCTCGGCCTGTGGCTGGGCCGGGGGGATGAACGGCGAGTAGTTGTCGGCCTTGATGAAGAACAGGCCCGCGACGATGACCAGCAGGACCACGAAGACCTTGATGGCGACCACGATCGCGGTGATCCGCGCCGAGAGCTTCGTCCCGACGACCAGGATCGCGGTCAGCGCCAGGATCAGCAGGAAGGCCAGCAGGTCGAAGTGACCGCCTGCGTCGGGTCCGGACAGGGAGGTCGGCAGGGTCCAGCCGAGGTTGGTGTCCATGAGGTGGCGCACGTAGCCGGACCAGCCGACCGCCACGACGGCGGTGCCGAGTGCGAACTCCAGCACCAGGTCCCAGCCGATGATCCAGGCGGGCAGCTCACCGATCGAGGCGTACGAGAAGGTGTACGCCGAGCCGGCCACCGGCACGGTGGAAGCGAACTCGGCGTAGCAGAGCGCCGCGAGGGCGCAGACGATGCCCGCCGCCACGAAGGCGAGGGCGGTGGCGGGTCCGGCGTTGTTCCGGGCTGCGATGCCCGTGAGGACGAAGATGCCGGTACCGATGATCACGCCGACACCGAAGACCGTCAGGTCCCAGGCGGAGAGCGACTTCCGGAGCGCGTGTTCCGGCTCCTCCGTGTCGCGGATGGACTGCTCCACCGTCTTGGTGCGGAAGGGACTGTTCATATCCTTGCTCACCGACGCACCTCCGACAGGTGACGACGCACACGAACGGGCCGGGAGGCCCACTCCTCAAGAGTGTTCTCCCGGCCCGTGACGTGCAACCGCGCGGTGATCTACGACGGGCGCCCCGACTAGTCGACGGTGGCGGCCGGCTCGCTGTCGTAGCGACCGTCCAGCTTGGCGACCAGGCCCGTGACCTGCCGGGCGATGTCCGGCGCGGTCAGGCCGATCTCGGCCAGGATCTCCTTGCGCAGCGCGTGGTCGAGGAAGCGCTGCGGGATGCCGAAGTCGCGCAGCGGTACGTCGACACCCGCGTCCCGCAGGGCCTGCGAGACGGCGGCGCCGACACCGCCGGTGCGGCCGTTGTCCTCGACGGTGACGACGACCCGGTGCCGCTCCGCGAGCGGGGCCAGGGCCTCGTCCACGGGCTTGACCCAGCGGGGGTCGACGACGGTCGTGGAGATGCCCTGCTTGTCGAGGAGGTCGGCGACCTCCAGGCACATCGGGGCGAGCGCGCCGACCGAGACGAGCAGTACGTCCGGACGGGTGACCTCGGGGGCCGGGGTGCGCAGGACGTCCATGCCGCCGATCCGGCCGACGGCCGGGACGGCCGGGCCGACGACGCCCTTGGAGTAGCGCACGACGGTCGGCGCGTCCTTGACCTCGACGGCCTCGCGCAGCTGCGCGCGCAGCTGCTCGGCGTCGCGCGGGGCGGCGAGCCGCAGGCCGGGGACGACCTGCATGATCGACATGTCCCACATGCCGTTGTGCGAGGCGCCGTCGTCACCGGTGACACCGGCCCGGTCCAGGACGAAGGTGACCCCGCACTTGTGCAGGGCGACGTCCATCAGAACCTGGTCGAAGGCACGGTTGAGGAAGGTCGCGTAGACCGCGAAGACCGGGTGGACGCCGCCCGTGGCGAGGCCGGCGGCCGAGGTGGCTCCGTGCTGCTCGGCGATGCCGACGTCGTAGATCCGGTCCGGGAAGGCCTCGGCGAACTTGTTGAGGCCGACCGGGTGGAGCATCGCGGCCGTGATGCCGACGACGTCCGGCCGGTCGTGGCCGATCTTGACCATCTCGTCGGCGAAGACGGAGGTCCAGCTGGCGGCGGCGGTCTTCACCGGCAGGCCGGTGTCCGGGTGGATCACGCCGACCGCGTGGAAGCGGTCCGCCTCGTGCTCCAGGGCCGGGGTGTAGCCGCGGCCCTTCTGGGTGAGGCAGTGCACGATGACCGGGCCGCTGAAGCGCTTGGCGCGCTGCAGCGCGGACTCCAGGGCCTCCATGTCGTGGCCGTCGATGGGGCCGATGTACTTCAGGCCGAGGTCCTCGAACATGCCCTGCGGGGCGATGAAGTCCTTGAGGCCCTTCTTGGCGCCGTGCAGGGTCTCGAAGAGCGGCTTCCCGACGACCGGGGTGCGCTCCAGGATCTCCTTGCCACGGGCGAGGAATCGCTCGTAGCCGTCGGTGGTGCGCAGGGTCGCCAGGTGGTTCGCGAGGCCGCCGATGGTGGGGCCGTACGAGCGCTCGTTGTCGTTGACGACGATCACCAGCGGGCGGTCCTTGGCGGCGGCGATGTTGTTCAGCGCCTCCCAGGCCATGCCGCCGGTGAGCGCGCCGTCGCCGATGACGGCGGCGACGTGGTGGTCCTCGCGGCCCAGCACCTCGTTGGCCTTGGCGAGGCCGTCGGCCCAGCCCAGCACGGTGGAGGCGTGGGAGTTCTCGATCACGTCGTGCTCGGACTCGGCGCGCGAGGGGTAGCCCGACAGGCCGCCCTTGGAGCGCAGGTTGCCGAAGTCCTGGCGGCCCGTGAGGAGCTTGTGGACGTAGGCCTGGTGGCCGGTGTCGAAGAGGACCTTGTCCTTCGGCGAGTCGAAGACCCGGTGCAGGGCGATCGTCAGCTCGACCACACCGAGGTTGGGGCCGAGGTGCCCGCCGGTCTTGGAGACGGCGTCGACGAGGAAGGACCTGATCTCGGCGGCGAGCTGAGTGAGCTCCTCCTGGCTGAGCCGGTCCAGATCGCGCGGTCCCTTGATGCGGGTCAGCAGCACCCGTGCCTCCTTGCAGTTGCTTGCTGGTCTGTCGAGTCTAATGTTCCGCTCGCGGCGGCGGTCATCGGGCGGCCCCTGGTGAGTCACACCTTTGTCATACATGAACACACCGTCGCGAGGTCACACATCACAAACGGGCGTATACCCGCACAGCTGTACGCACACATGTACGCACAGGTGCCCGGCGCCACGCGAAGTGGCGCCGGGCACTGTGACCGGTCTTACCGTGCCGGGGCGCCGCTCAGGCGCGTCCGGCCGTCTTCTGGGTCTTGCGCGTGACCGAGTCGATCACCACGGTGGCCAGCAGCACCGCTCCGGTGATCATGTACTGGATCGGCGTCGCGATTCCCTCCAGGGCCAGACCGTACTGGATCGAGGTGATGACCATGACGCCGAGGAGGGCGTTCCAGGTACGGCCCCGGCCGCCGAAGAGGCTGGTGCCGCCGATCACGGCCGCCGCGATCACGTTCATCAGCAGGTCGCCGGCGCCGGCGCTCTGGTTGGCCGCCGCGATCTTGGAGGCCCAGAAGAGCCCGCCGACGGCGGCGAAGGTGCCGGAGATCGAGAAGACCGCGATGCGGATCCCGGTGACGTTGATGCCGGCCCGGCGGGAGGCCTCGACGCTGCCGCCGAGGGCGAAGACGTTGCGGCCGAAGGAGGTACGGCGCAGCACGAAGTCCGTACCGACCAGGACCACCACGAACAGCACCACCGCGAGCGGCAGGCCCTTGTACTGGTTGAACACCGCGGCGGGGCCGAAGGTGAACAGCGCGAGCAGGCCGGTGCGCAGCAGGATCTCGCCGAGCGGCCGGGAGGGGACGCCCGCCGCCTGGCGGCGCTGGTTGTCGAAGTAGGAGGCGAGGAAGTACGCCACCGTGGCGACGGCCGCGAGGCCGTAGCCGGCCGCCACGTCCGAGAAGTAGTACGTGGTGAGCTTGCCGACGACACCCTCGGAGTCGAGGTTGATCGTGCCGTTGCTGCCGAGGATCTGCAGCATCGCGCCGGACCAGAACAGCAGGCCCGACAGGGTGACGGCGAAGGCGGGTGCGCCGATCCGGGCGAAGAAGAAGCCGTGGATGGCGCCGATCAGGGCGCCGCCGGCGACGGCGGCGAGGATGGCCAGCCACTCGTTCACGCCGTGGGTGACGGCGAGGACGGCGACGATCGCGCCGGAGACGCCGCTGACCGAGCCGACCGAGAGGTCGATCTCGCCGAGCAGCAGCACGAAGATGATGCCGACGGCGATCATGCCGGTGGCGACCATCGTGATCGCGATGTTGGTCAGGTTCTCCGGGGAGAGGAAGTTCGAGTTCAGCCCCTGGAAGATGCTCCAGATGATGATCAGGCCGATGACGACCGGTATGGATCCCAGGTCGCCGGCCTTCATCTTGCGGCCGAACTCGTTCAGGTAGCCGGCGAAGCCCTGCTCCCGTACGAGCAGGCGCGGGTCAACGGCCGGGATCGCGTCGTGCGCGGCGGCCGGGTTGACCGGGTCGATGTGGGTGCTCACTTCTGGGCCTCCCCGGTGCGCGCCGCCCGGCGGGTCACGGCGTTGTCCGTGGCCCCGGTGATGGCGGAGATGATCTCTTCCTGCGAGGTGTCGGCGACGTTGAAGACACCGTTGTTGCGGCCCAGCCGCAGGACCGCCACCTTGTCGGCGACGGCCTTCACATCGGCCATGTTGTGGCTGATGAGGATGACGGCGTGGCCGCGCTCGCGCAGCCGCTCCACGAGGTCGAGCACCTGTGCGGTCTGCTCGACGCCGAGGGCGGCGGTGGGCTCGTCGAGGATGACGAGCTGGGGCTCGCCCAGCATCGAGCGGGCGATCGCCACGGTCTGGCGCTGTCCGCCGGAGAGCGAGGCGATCGGGATCCGGACACTGGGGATCCGGATGGACAGGGTGGTCAGGAGCTCGCGGGCGCGGCGCTCCATCTCCACCTCGTCGAGGACACCGCGGCGCTTGAGCTCGCGGCCGAGGAAGAGGTTGCCGACGACGTCGATGTTGTCGCACAGCGCGAGGTCCTGGTAGACCGTCGCGATGCCCAGGTTCTGGGCGTCGTGGGGCTTGGTGATGGAGACCGGGCGGCCCTCCCACTCGATGACGCCGTCATCGATGGGGTGCACGCCGGCGATCGTCTTGACCAGCGTGGACTTGCCGGCGCCGTTGTCGCCGACCAGGGCGACCACCTCACCGGAGTGGACCTCGAGTTCTACGTCGGTCAGGGCCTGAACGGCACCGAACCGCTTCGAGACCCCTCGCAACGCCAGCACGGGCGCAGCGGACACATGAACCATCTCCTTCGCCGCCTGACCGGCGGGGATGTCGTGCAAAAGAGCAGGAGCGGGGCGAATGGGGGGGAAGAGCGGGCTTGCCCCGGCGAGCGGGGGAAGCGGGGAAGCAGGGGAACCGTTTCTGCCCGGCGCCCCGCGGATGGCGGGGAAGAGTGGGCGGGGCGCCGGGCAGGCGCGGGGGGTCACCTCTGGCAAGAGGGCCCTGCTTCGCGGGGCCTTACTTCAGGCCGATGGTGGCGCAGGCGGCCGCGTACTTGTCGGTGCAGATCTCTTCGACCTTGTAGACGCCGTCCTTGACGACGGTGTCCTTGATGTTGGCCTTGGTCAGGGAGACGACCGGGATCAGCACGGACGGGACGCCCTTGGCGGTCGGGCTGTCGACCTTCTGGTTGATGATGTCGTCGATCTTCTCGCCCTTGGCGAGGGCGACGGCCATCTCGGCCGCGGCGGTGGCCTCCGGCGCGTACGGCTTGTAGACGCTCATGAACTGCTCGCCCGCGACGATGCGCTGCACACCGGCGAGTTCGGCGTCCTGGCCGGTGACCGGCGGCAGGGGGTTCATGCCGGCGGCCTTGAGGGCGGTGATGATGCCGCCCGCCATGCCGTCGTTGGCGGAGTAGACGCCGATGACCTTGTCCTTGCCGAGCGCGGAGAGGGCGCCCGCCATGTTGGTGTTGGCGTTCTCCGGCTTCCACTCGACGGTGTCGTACTCCTTGCCGATGTTCACCTTGCCGTCGAGGACGGAGTGCGCACCGGACTTGAAGAGCTTGGCGTTCGGGTCGGTGACCGAACCGTTCATCATGACGATCTGGCCGTCCTTGGCCTTGTCGCCCAGCGCGTCGAGGAGCGCCTTGCCCTGGACCTTGCCGACCTCTTCGTTGTCGAAGGAGGTGTAGGCGTCGATCGGGCCCTCGGCCAGACGGTCGTAGGCGACGACCGGGATGCCGGCGTCCTTGGCCCGCTTGACCGCGCCCGCGATGGCCTTGGAGTCGACCGCGTCGACGATCAGGACGTCCACCTTGTTGGTGATCATCGTGTCGACCTGCGAGTTCTGCGTGGTCGCGTCCTGCTTGGCGTTGGCGTAGACGACCTCGGCCTTGCCGCCCGTGAGGTCGGCGACCTTCTTCTCGATCAGCGGCTTGTCGAACTTCTCGTAGCGCGCGGTCTGGTTCTCCGGCAGGAGAAGGCCGACCTTGATCGCGTCGCCCTTGGCGGCGCCCGACTCCTTGGAGCCGCTGCCGGACTCCTTCGCGCTGCCACAAGCGGCAAGCGATACGGCCATGGCACCAGCGGCGACGGCTACGGCGGCTCTACGCATACGCGTGTTCATTACTTGAACCTCCCTGACGAGGCCGCAACGTTGCGGCCGAGGTGGATGTGAGTCAACCCCGGCCGCAAGTTTGCCGTCAAGGAGTGAATCCTTAACGAGATGACAACGGTGCCATCCGTTATCTAACTGAAGACACGACGGCGGGCGCTCGCACTCCACTGCTATTTTCCGCCAAAAGCGTCGAATCGCCCATTTCACTGAGCACGAGGGCCAGCGCGCCCAGCACCTCGGCACGGCCGCCCAGGGACCCCGTCAGCACCGACAACTGCCGGGCCGCGCTCGGGATCGCGTACCTCCCCACGGATTCACGGATGGGTGCCAGGACGAGTTCACCGGCGTCCGCGAGCGAACCGCCCAGCACCACCCGGCTGGGGTTCAGAAGGTTGCAGAGACTGGCCACGCCGCTGCCGACGTGGCGGCCCACGTCGGCGATCACCCGGCGGCAGCCGGGATCCCCCTCGCGGGCCAGTTCGACCACCCGCTCCATCGTCAACTCCGGCCCGTGGCTGCCCTGCAGGAGCGGCAGGACGTAGCGCGCGGCGGCGAAGGTTTCCAGGCAGCCGCGGTTGCCGCAGCGGCAGACCGGGCCCGACTCGTCCAGCGTGATGTGCCCGATCTCGCCGGCGGTGCCCCCCGGCCCGCGGTAGATCTGGCCGTTGATCACCAGGCCCGCGCCGACACCGCTGGCCACCTTGATGTACGCGAGGTCCTTGACCCCCCGGCCGCTCCCCCAGACGAGTTCGCCGAGCGCCCCGAGGTTCGCGTCGTTGTCCACGTAGACGGGCACGCCGAGGCGCTGCGAGAGTTCCTGGCGGGGGTTGATCCCCGCCCAGCCCGGCAGGATGGCGGTCGAGCCGAGGGTTCCGGACTCGACGTCGATCGGGCCGGGGACGCCGAGGCCGACGCCGATGACCTTCTCGCGGCCGACCCCGATGCCCGCGATCAGCCGGCCGACCAGCGCTTCCGCCCGGTCGAAGCCCTCCACCCAGGAGGCGTCCACGTCCAGCGGCTCGGACTCCTCCGCCAGGACCTGGTGGGCGAGGTTGCCGACGGCCACCCGTAGATGGGTGTGGCCGAAGTCCACGCCGATCACGATGCCCGCGTCCCCGCTGAGCGAGACGCTGCGCGCCCGGCGGCCGCCGGCCGAGGTGTCGGTGACCTCGACGGTCCCGGCTTCCTTGAGCTCACGGACGATGTTGGAGACCGTGGCCGCCGACAGTCCGGTGGCGCGGGCGATCTCCGCCTGGGTCAGCGACCCGGCGAGCCGCACGGCGCGTACGACCCGTTCGAGATTCGCACGATGCAGCGAGGACTGCGATCCGGGAGTCTGCACGACTCATCCACTCCTGCCCATAAGCGACGGCCGGCCGTCGCCCCCCGGCCGGCAGTCGCGGCTTGGTGCTCCGAGACTCCGGCGTCTCTCCAACTTGTGAACCTTAAGTCGAGCCTTTGGGCCTCCACACGTCAAGAGGCTGACGAGGAGCGAATCGGTCTCTATCGGTCATAAGGCGGAGAGAAGGACCTCCGTGATCGTGCTACGGTCGCTGAGGCGCCGGTCCTCTGCGGCCTTCGAGGCCGGACCGCGCCCTGTTCTGACGGCGCTACGCGAGGAGGTGTTCGGGATGAGTCCCGATCGAAGTCCTTGCAGCGCTCTCGTTCGCTGACCCGCGCACCCGTTCCGCGCTGACCAGCTGACCTTTCGTGCGCACGGCTGCGGGTCACCGCTGTCTCCGTGCATTTTTTCATTCCTTCCGCATGCCCTGCACCTTTTGCCCGGGCCTGCGGCACCATGCCCGCCGGCGTGTCCCGCGACCGCACCGCGTCGCCGCGCGCCGACCCATGACCACTCCACGTGACCGCGCGGCTTCGCGCTGCCCGGACACCGTGGAGGGAGGTATTCGTCATGACCATGCTCACCCCCCGTACCCCGACGAAGCTCGCGCCGCCGGGCCGAACCCGCCGCGAGCGCAGGGCCGCCGAGCTGGAGACCCGTACCCGGCTCGCCGGCGACCGGCTCGCCGAGTACAGCGCCGCTCCGCGCGCCGAGGTCCTGCGGAAGCTGTCCGCCACCCGCGACGGCCTCACGGACGCCGAGGCCGCGCTGCGCCTGGAGCGGCACGGCGCCAACGTCGTCGCCCACGAGCGCGCCCCGCGCTGGTGGGCCCAGCTGGCGAAGGCGTACTGGAACCCCTTCATCGGCGTCCTGGTGTTCCTGGCCGCCGTCATGTGGTGGCAGGACCCGGCCGACCCCGGCGTCGTGATCCTCTCCGTGATGGTGGGGATCAGCGGACTGCTGCGCTTCTGGCAGGAGTTCCGCTCGGGGCGCGCCGCCGACGCGCTGAAGCGGCTCGTCACCACCACCTGCGCGGTGCAGCGCCGGGCCGGCGGCGGCTCGGGCCCGGTCACCGTCGAGGTGCCGATGGACCGGGTCGTCCCGGGCGACCTGGTCAAGCTGGCCGCCGGCGACCTGATCCCCGCCGACCTGCGGGTCGTCACCTCCAAGGACCTGATGGTCAGCCAGGCGGCGCTGTCCGGCGAGTCGTTGCCGGTCGCCAAGGCCGACACGCGCACCGACGACCTCGGCCAGTTCGAGACCACCGACCCGGTCGAGGCCGACAACCTGGTCCTGATGGGCACGTCGGTGACCTCCGGGACCGCCACCGGGGTCGTCGTCGCCACCGGCTCCGGCACCTACTTCGGCTCGATGGCCGGCTCGCTGGTCGGTGAGCGCCCGCAGACCAACTTCGACACGGGCGTGCGCAGGGTCAGCTTCCTGCTGATCCGGTTCATGCTGGTCATGGTCCCCGTCGTCTTCATGATCAACGGGTTCACCAAGGGCGACTGGGACGAGGCCTTCCTGTTCGGCATCGCCGTCGCGGTGGGGCTGACCCCCGAGATGCTGCCGATGGTGGTCTCCGCGAACCTGGCGCGCGGCGCGGTCGCCATGTCCCGGCGCAAGGTCGTCGTCAAGCGGCTCAACGCGATCCAGAACCTGGGCGCCATGGACGTGCTCTGCACGGACAAGACCGGCACCCTGACCGAGGACCGGATCGTCCTGGACCGCTACCTGGACGTGCACGGCGACGAGGACGACGAGGTCCTGGAGTACGGGTACCTGAACTCGCACTTCCAGACCGGCCTGAAGAACCTGATGGACCAGGCGGTCATCGACCGCGTGGGCGAGGCCGAGGAGGTTGTCGTCGACGCACGTTTCTCGATGGTCGACGAGATCCCCTTCGACTTCGCCCGGCGCCGGATGTCCGTGGTCCTGGTCCGCACCAGCGTGGTCGGCTCCGCCGGCCGGGCCGAACACGTCATGATCACCAAGGGCGCGGTGGAGGAGGTCCTCGCCCTGTGCACCCACACGAGGGACCGCGGGCAGCGGGTCGAGCTGACCGAGGAGCTGCGCCGGCACGTCATCCGGATCGCCGAGGACAACAACCGGCGGGGCCTGCGGGTCCTGGCCGTCGCCACCCGTACGGTCGCCACCCCGCAAGACACCTACGGCGTGGCGGACGAGGACCGGCTCACGCTGGTCGGCTTCCTCGCCTTCCTCGACCCGCCGAAGGCCGACGCCGCCCGGGCCCTGCGGGGCCTGGCCGACAAGGGCATCGCGGTGAAGGTGGTCACCGGCGACAACGAACTCGTCGCCGCCCGGGTGTGCGCGGACGTGGGCATCGACGTCGGCCACGTCGTGAACGGCACCGAGATCGACACCCTCGACGACCCGGCGCTGCGCCGGCTGGCCGCCCGTACGACGGTCTTCGCCAAGGTCAACCCGGTCCAGAAGGCCCGGATCGTCCGGGCGCTCCAGGCGCAGGGCCACACGGTCGGCTTCCTCGGGGACGGCATCAACGACGCGGCCGCGCTGCGGGACGCCGACGTCGGCATCTCGGTCGACACGGCCGTGGACATCGCCAAGGAGTCGGCGGACATCATCTTGCTGGAGAAGGACCTGACCGTCCTGGAGCAGGGCGTGGTCCAGGGTCGGACCACCTTCGGCAACACGATCAAGTACATCAAGATGACGGCGTCGTCGAACTTCGGCAATGTCTTCTCGGTGCTGGTGGCGAGCGCGTTCATCCCCTTCCAGCCGATGCTCGCGATCATGCTGCTGGTGCAGAACCTGGTCTACGACATCTCCCAGCTGGCGACGCCGTGGGACCGGATGGACGAGGAGTACCTCCGCAAGCCGCGCAAC
Organism: Streptomyces sp. NBC_01551; assembly: GCF_026339935.1. Lineage (NCBI taxonomy): Bacteria > Bacillati > Actinomycetota > Actinomycetes > Kitasatosporales > Streptomycetaceae > Streptomyces > Streptomyces sp. NBC_01551. The sequence continues at coordinate 5,246,815 of NZ_JAPEPX010000001.1, read as the reverse complement.
TGGGACGCCAAGGGCATCGGCCGGTTCATGGTCACCATCGGCCCGGTCAGCTCGGTCTTCGACATCTCGATGTTCCTGATCATGTGGAACGTGTTCGGTGCCGACAGCGAGGCGAGCCAGTCGCTCTTCCAGTCCGGCTGGTTCATCGAGGGCCTGCTCTCGCAGACCCTGATCGTCCACATGATCCGCACCCGGAAGATCCCGTTCGTCCAGTCCCGCGCCTCCTGGCCGGTGATGGTGATGACGGTCCTCGCGGTGCTGACCGGGCTGTACCTGCCGTTCTCGCCGCTGGCCCCCTCGCTGGGCTTCGTGGCCCTGCCGGCGAGCTACTTCCCGTGGCTGATCGGCGTGCTCCTCGCGTACTGCACCCTCACGCAGCTCGTGAAGACCTGGTACATCCGCCGCTTCGGGACCTGGCTGTAAGCCAGGCGCCGTACCGGGGTGCGGGCGATCGCCCGCACCCCGCGGCCGCTACTTGAGCGTGGCGGAGGTCAGGCCCGCCTGGATCTGCCGCTGGAAGGAGAGGTAGACCACCAGCATCGGGATCATCGCGATCGTCACGCCGGCGAACAGGACCGGCAGGTCGGTGGCGTAGCCCTGCTGCTGCTGGAGCTGGATCAGGCCCTGGGTGAGCAGGTACCGCTCCGGATCGGAACCGGTCTGCGGCTGCATCAGCACCGACGGCAGGATGTACTGGTTCCACTGGCCGAGGACATTGAATATCCCGACGCTGATCAGGCCGGGCTTGGCCATCGGCACCATCACCTGGAAGAAGATCCTGGTGTCGGAGGCCCCGTCGATCACCGCCGCCTCGTGGACCGCCGTCGGCAGCGTGCGGAAGAAGGAGTGCATGAAGAAGACGGTGAACGGCATCGAGTAGGCGACGTACACGAGGATCAGGCCCTGGTAAGTGTTCAGCATGTCGAACCGCTTGACCATGAAGAACAGCGGGACCAGCGCCAGGAACACCGGGAACATCGCCCCGCTGACGAAGAAGTAGTAGATGAACCGGTTCCCCGGGAAGGGGTAGCGGGCCAGCACGTATGCCGCCATCGAGCCGAACAGCATGGTCAGCGGGACCGAGAACACCATCACGATCAGCGTGTTGGCGAAGTAGTCGCCGATGCCCTTGTCCCAGGCCCGGCCGAAGGCGTCGAGGTGCCAGTTCGAGGGCCAGCTGAGCGCCGAGCCGCCGATCTGCGCGTCGGTCTTGAAGGAGCCGAGGGCCAGCCAGACCAGGGGCAGGATGATGAGTACGGCCCACACGGCGAGGAAGCCGTGGGAGAAGACGTTGAGGACCATGCCGTCGGAGCCGCGCTTGTCGCGGTCCGCCGGCCTGCCGGCGCCGGACCGCTCGGCTGCCGCCTCGCCCGGTGCCTTGATGACTGTGGTCATGGGGTCTCCCGCTCAGAACTCGATGCGCTCGCGGCGGGTGGCGCGCAGCGTGACGAGGGAAAGGATCATGGTCAGGGCGAGCATGACGACGCCCATGGCACAGGCGTAGCCGCTCTTGCCGAAGTACAGGAAGTTGCGCATCAGCACCGTCGCCATGACCTCGCTGTGGTGGTCGGGGCCGCCGCCGAACTGGCCCGATGTCATCGTCGAGACCAGGACGAACATGTCCATCGCGGCGATGCCCAGGTAGACCGCGGAGGTCTGTACGGAGTCCCACAGCAGCGGCAGCGTGACCTTGAAGAAGGTCTGGGCGCGCCCCGCGCCGTCGAGCAGGGCCGCCTCGTAGATGTCCTTCGGGATGGACTGCATGGCCGCGGAGAAGAGGACGAGGTAGAAGCCGACCCCGTGCCAGACGACCACCAGCAGCAGGCACCACAGCACGAACCTGGGTTCGTTGAGCCATTCGACGGGCGTCTGCGGGTCGACCAGGCCCAGCCGGGTGAGGACCCCGTTGAGGAGTCCGCCCTCGTCGCTGCGGTACACGGCGCCGAAGAGGACGGCGAGGATCGCGAGCGAGAGGACCTGCGGGAAGAAGTAGACGATCTTGTAGAAGGCCGATCCCCGTACGCCTTGCACCCCGCCGGCGCCGCCGCGCCCGCCCGCGTTCACCATGAAGGCGAAGAAGAGGGCGAGCAGGATGGTGATGGTCGGGACGAACACCAGGAGCAGCACGTTGTGCCACAGGGCGCCGCGGAAGACCTCGTCCTTCGTCAGGGCCGAGTAGTTGTCCAGTCCGACGAAGTCGAAGGTCGGTGACTGGCCCGTCCAGTTGGTGAAGGAGTAACCGAACGTCTGCACGTACGGCCAGATGACGAAGGTCAGGTACAGCGCGAGGGGTGCGAAGAGGAAGCCGGCGATGAAGCCGCCCCGCCCCCTGCCCTGGGCTACGTGGCTCATGGTGTCCGTCCCGGTGGCGTCAGCTGCGACGGTTGTTCTTGGCGTTCGGGTCCTGGGCGGCCTTGTTCACGGCCGCCTGGGCCCGCTTGATCCACTCCTTGGGCTGGATGCGCTTGGCCATGAGCTCATTGGACGCGTCCTGGATGGCGGTGTCCATCTCGCTGTACCAGTCGGGGTACAGGTAGTTGAAGGTGTTCTCCCCGGCGGCCTTCAGCGCGGTGACCGCCGACTGGGTGCCGGGCCGCAGTTTCACGCTCGGGTCGACGCCGTCCTTGACCACGGTCAGCGAGTTGGCCTGCTGGGCGAAGATGGTCGACCATTCGCGGGACAGCATCGAACGGATGAACTCCAGGCCGCCGGGCTTGTTGGCGGCCTGTTCCGGGACGATGAAGGGCTCGCCGGCGCCGGCCCGGATGGCCTCGAAGGGCAGCTTGCTGTCCGGGAGCAGCGGCATCGGCAGGAACTGCATGTCGAAGTCGTCCGGCGTCTGCTTGATCTGCTCGTTCTCCAGCCAGGAGCCGGAGGGGATGAAGGCCGCCTTGTACTGGTTCCAGGCCGTCTGGGACTCGGTGTGCGTCAGGCCGTTGGTGCCCGGCAGGAGCAGGCCCTTCTCGACGACCTCGTAGAGCGCCTCGACGGCGGCGAGCGCGGCCGCGCTGCCCTCGAAGGCGTTCGGCTCCAGGTTGTCGATCGCCTTCATGGCCTCCAGACCGCCCTTCTTGGCGATCAGGTCCATGATGACGACGTTGATGTAGTACGGGTACTTGCCCTGGTGGGCGAGGCCGCCGATGCCGGCGTCCTTGGCCTTGGTGCAGACGTCGAGGAACTCGTCCCAGGTCTTCGGCGGGGCCCAGCCCTTCTCCTTGAAGAGCTTGCCGGAGTACCAGAAGCCGAACACGGTGTAGACGTAGTTGAGCGAGACGCACTTGCCGCCCTGCGTGCCCTGTTCGACGGTGCCGGGGATGAGCAGGTCCCGGACCTTCTTGTTCGGGTCGTCCAGCGAGGGGGCGTCGAGCACCGGGGTGAGGTCGGCGAGCTGGTTGCTCTTGAAGAGCACGTCCAGCTTGATCTTCTGGGCGCCGGAGTCGTCCACGACGTCCGGCGGGTTGCCGCCGTTGAAGCGCACCTGGAGTTTTCCGGTGATCTCCTGGGTGCCCAGGTGGGAGCTGGTGGTGCCCCACTTCTTGTCGAAGGCGGCCTCCCACGCCTTGGCGTAGTCGTCGCCGAACCCGCCCTTGAAGACGACGACCTCCAGCTTGGTGCCCTTGGCGACGCCGAAGGGGTTCTCCTTGGTGATGGCGGCCTTGGCGCCGTTGCTCTTGGGCGCGTCCCCGCCGGAGGCGCACGCGGACAGGAAGCTCATGGTCGGGACGGAAATCAGGCCGAGTGCCGCGGAGCGCTTGATCAGATCCCGGCGGCCGAGGCCGTCACCGGTGCTGTTCTCGCCGTGGGCGGAGGTGGATCCCATGCTCAAGTCCTCGCCTTCGTCAGGAGTGTGAAGGAGGAAGGAATCGCACGGCAGTTGCCGTGCACGCGGGCATCACCGCAGGTCCCCGCCGTCCCCCGGTCCGGGGCCGCTCGTGTCGCGGCGGTCCGGACGGCCACAGGTATAGTCCACTTCCGCTCGGGTGAGCAAGATCGTGCACAAGTATCTGCCCCGGCTTTTCCGAGTTGAGACCTCACCGTCACCTGCCTGGCCGATAAACGATGGCCCGGATAAGCGGAAGGGCCGTACCCCCTTGTCGGGGATACGGCCCTATGGTGCCGAAAAGCGGGGCGGAGCCGAATGATTCGGCTCCGCCGGGCGCGCCCTTAGCCTCGGATGAGGTTGCGGAGCACGTACTGCATGATGCCGCCGTTGCGGTAGTAGTCCGCCTCACCGGGGGTGTCGATGCGGACGACCGCGTCGAACTCCGCGCCGGAGTCGGTGGTCACCTTGACCGTACGGGGGGTGGTGCCGTTGTTCAGCTCCTCCACACCGGTGAAGGAGAAGGTCTCCTCGCCGGTCAGGCCCAGGGAGGCGGCCGAGGCACCCTCCGGGAACTGCAGCGGCAGGACGCCCATGCCGATCAGGTTGGAGCGGTGGATGCGCTCGTAGGACTCGGCGATGACGGCCTTGACGCCGAGCAGCGCGGTGCCCTTGGCGGCCCAGTCGCGGGACGAGCCCGAGCCGTACTCCTTGCCCGCCAGGATGACCAGCGGGACGCCGGCGGCCTGGTAGTTCTGCGAGGCGTCGTAGATGAAGGAGACCGGCGCGCCCTCGACGGTGAAGTCGCGGGTGAAGCCGCCCTCGGTGCCCGGCGCGATCTGGTTGCGCAGGCGGATGTTGGCGAAGGTACCGCGGATCATGACCTCGTGGTTGCCGCGGCGGGAACCGTACGAGTTGAAGTCGCGGCGCTCGACGCCGTGCTCGGTGAGGTACTTGCCGGCCGGGGTGTCGGCCTTGATCGCACCGGCCGGGGAGATGTGGTCGGTGGTGACCGAGTCGCCCAGCTTCGCCAGCACGCGGGCGCCGGCGATGTCGGAGACCGGGGTGGTCTCCATCGTCATGCCCTCGAAGTAAGGGGGCTTGCGCACGTAGGTGGACTGCGGGTCCCACTCGAACGTGTTGCCGGTCGGGATCGAGAGCGCCTGCCACTGGGCGTCGCCCGCGAAGACGTCCTGGTAGGACTTGCTGAACATGTCCTCGCCGATGGCGTTCGCCACGACGTCGTTGACCTCGGCCTCGGACGGCCAGATGTCCTGGAGGAAGACCGGCTTGCCCTCGGTGTCGGTGCCGATGGCGTCCTTGGTGATGTCCACCTTCATGGAGCCCGCGATGGCGTACGCGACGACCAGCGGCGGGGAGGCCAGGTAGTTCATCTTGACGTCGGGGTTGATGCGACCCTCGAAGTTGCGGTTGCCCGAGAGCACCGAGGTGACCGCGAGGTCGGCCTCGTTGATCGCCTTCGAGATCTCCTCGTCCAGCGGACCGGAGTTGCCGATGCAGGTGGTGCAGCCGTAGCCGACCAGGTTGAAGCCCAGCTTGTCCAGGTACGGGGTCAGGCCGGCCTTGTCGAAGTAGTCGGTGACGACCTTCGAGCCCGGGGCCAGGGTGGTCTTGACCCAGGGCTTGCGGGTCAGGCCCTTCTCGGCCGCCTTCTTGGCCACGAGCGCCGCGGCGACCATGACGTAGGGGTTCGAGGTGTTGGTGCAGGAGGTGATCGCGGCGACGGTGACGGCGCCGTGGTCGATCTCGAAGGAGGTCCCGTCGGCCAGGGTCACCAGGGTGGGCTTGGTGGGCACACCGTTGGAGGACGCCGGGGCGTCGGACGCCGGGAAGGACTCCTTGCCGGCCTCCTCGTCGTCGCTGACGTAGTTGCGCACGTCCAGGGCGAACTGCTCGGCGGCGTTGGCCAGGACGATGCGGTCCTGCGGGCGCTTCGGGCCGGCGATGGAGGGGACGACCGTGGAGAGGTCGAGCTCCAGCTTCTCGGAGAAGTCAGGCTCGGCGGCCGGGTCCAGCCACAGGCCCTGCTCCTTGGCGTACGCCTCGACGAGGGCGACCTGCTGGGCGTCGCGGCCGGTCAGGCGCAGGTACTTCAGGGTCTCGTCGTCGATCGGGAAGATCGCGGCGGTGGAGCCGAACTCCGGCGACATGTTGCCGATGGTGGCGCGGTTCGCGAGGGAGGTGGCGGCGACGCCCTCACCGTAGAACTCGACGAACTTGCCGACGACACCATGCTTGCGCAGCATCTCGGTGATGGTCAGCACCAGGTCGGTGGCGGTGGTGCCGGTGGGCAGCTCGCCGGTCAGCTTGAAGCCCACGACGCGCGGGATCAGCATGGAGACCGGCTGGCCGAGCATCGCGGCCTCGGCCTCGATGCCGCCGACGCCCCAGCCCAGCACGCCCAGGCCGTTGACCATGGTGGTGTGCGAGTCGGTGCCGACGAGGGTGTCGGGGTACGCCTGACCGTTACGGACCATGACCGTGCGGGCCAGGTGCTCGATGTTGACCTGGTGCACGATGCCGGTGCCCGGGGGGACGACCTTGAAGTCGTCGAAGGCGGTCTGGCCCCAGCGCAGGAACTGGTAGCGCTCCTTGTTGCGGCCGTACTCCAGCTCGACGTTCTGCGCGAAGGCGTCCTTCGTGCCGAACTTGTCGGCGATGACCGAGTGGTCGATGACCATCTCGGCGGGCGAGAGCGGGTTGATCTTCGCCGGGTCGCCGCCGAGGGCCTTGACGGCCTCACGCATGGTGGCGAGGTCCACGACGCAGGGGACGCCGGTGAAGTCCTGCATGATCACGCGGGCCGGCGTGAACTGGATCTCCTCGCTGGGCTGGGCCTGCGAGTCCCAGTTACCGAGCGACCGGATGTGGTCGGCGGTGATGTTCGCGCCGTCCTCGGTGCGAAGCAGGTTCTCCAGCAGCACCTTCAGGCTGTAGGGAAGGCGGGCAGCGCCCTCAACCTTGTCCAGCCGGAAGATCTCGTACGACTCGTCGCCCACCTGCAGCGTGCTGCGGGCGTCGAAGCTGTTCGCCGACACGACAGTCTCCTTCATGCATGAAATTCGCGCGTATAACCGCAATCCTGCCGCCACGCCCTGTGGCCAATCCGCTAAGGTAAGGCTAAGTTAGGCAATCCTTACCAGCTGGGGCGGCTGCGGTACGCCTTCGGCAGTTATCTCGATGTCGAGATAACTCTAGTGCATGGCCGCGCCTGGGTCATGCGCGGCGTGGGCGCGGGCCCGATTCGGGCGTGCTTCGCCCGTACGGCCGCGCCGCCGGCCCTCTCAGAACCCGCCGGAGGACGCGCGTACCGTCAGGCCGGCCGGGACCGTGAGCTGGCCGGGCACCGTGTCCCGCGGGGATTCCAGCAGCGCGACCAGGGCGGCGACGGCGTTCTCGCCGATCACCCCGGGGCGCAGCGTCACCGTGCTCACCGCCGGATCGCCCTGCGCGTACGCCGGGTCCTCGCTCGCGCAGACGAGCAGCAGCTCGTCCGGGACCCGCAGACCGTGCCGCGCCGCGGCGGCCAGGACCTGGCGGCCGCCCGGCTCGTAGAGGGAGTAGACGGCATCGACGGCGTCGGCGTCGGCGCGTGCGCCGGGGGCGCGGTCGAAGGCCCGGTCGAAGGCGTGGCCGGGGGCGTCGTCGGGGTCGCAGGGGATCAGCAGCGGCGGGTGGCCGCGTTCCGCGCACCACTGCTCGTACGCCCGCGTCACGGCGTACGTGTAGTACTCGTCCCCGAGGCCGCCGTGCAGCGCGATCCGGCGGGCGCCGGCCTCGGCGAGGTGGTCGAGCACCTCGCGGGTGGTTGCGGCGTGGTCGTTGTCCACCCAGATGTCTCCGGGGCGCGGATCGGCGGGCCGGCCGTCGAAGACCACCGGGATGCCGCGGGCCCGCAGCGCGCGCAGCACCGGATCGCCCCTCGGGCTGTCGAGCAGCAGCATCCCGTCGACGGAGAGGGTGTGCCACGGCGTTCCGGCCCCGCGGTCGGCCGGCAGGGTGGTCAGCGCGTAGCCGCGGGCGTGGGCGGCGGAGGTGGCGGCGGTGAGCCACTGGGAGAAGTAGTGGACCGCGACGAAGTTCCAGGCGGATCCGGCGAAGGTGGTGACGGCCAGGCCCAGGTTGCGGGTGCGGGGCGCGCGGTACGACCCGTATCCGAGCCCGGTCGCGATCTCCCGGACCCGGCGCCGGGTGGACTCGGCGAGCCGGCCGGTGCCGTTGAGGGCGTGCGAGACCGTCGCGGTGGACACCTCGGCGGCGCGCGCGATGTCGGCGATCGTCGGTCCGGACACGCGGCACATCCTACGGATTCCGTCGGTGGCGGCGGGTTCCGGTTAAGGGGTTAATCACACAGTCTCCAGGCCACACCGAAACCTTTGGAGTGGCCATGACCTCTTCTTCTCCGTTCTCCCTGTCCCGGCGCGGGCTGCTCGCGGCGGCCGGGGCCGCCGGTGCGGCGGGCCTGCTGGGCGCCGGCTCCGCGGCGGCGGCCCCGTCGGCCGCTTCCGCGGGTGGTGGCGGGCGCGGTTCGGCCGCGCTGGTGTTCCGGGGCGCCAGGGTGTTCACCGGGCTGCCGGGCGGGGCACCGGTCTCGGCGGTCGCCGTCGGGCGGGACGGGAAGATCCTGGCCACCGGAAGCGACGCGGCGCTGCGCCGGTGCGTCGGCCGGGACACCGAGGTGGTCGACGCGCGCGGGAACACCCTGATGAGCGGCATCCACGACGGCCACGTCCACCCGCTGGGCGCCGGGGACCGGTCCCTGCGGCCCTCGCTGGAGGGGGCGGAGACCACCGTGGCGGAACTCCGGGAGATCCTGACCGGGTTCCTCGCCGACACCGGGGGCGCCGGCGCGGAGCCGGACGGCTGGCTGGTGGTGGAGGACTGGAATCCGGTCGGCCTGCTGCCGACCGGCACCGCGGCGCACCACTCGATGCTGGACGCGCTGGCGACCCGGCGACCCATCGCGCTGGTCGGCGGCGACGGGCACAACCTGTGGGCGAACGGGCGGGCCCTGGACATCGCCGGGATCACCGCGGCCACGCCCGACCCGGTCGGCGGCAAGATCGTCAAGGGCGCCGACGGCCGGCCCACCGGCGTGCTCAAGGACGACGCGCAGGAACTGCTGAAGCGGCACATCCCGGAGCCCTCGCGGGCCGAACTCGTCGCGGCCTGCGCGAAGGTGCTGGGGCTCGCGGCCGCGTCCGGGGTGACCACGATGATGGACGCCCTGGTCGGGCGGCACGAGCTGGAGCTGTACCAGGCCCTGGCGGCGCAGGGCGGACTGCCGCAGCGCATAGTCCCGGCGATCCGGCTCGACGCGGAGCAGGCCAAGGACCCGGCGGCCGCGCTGGCGTACGCGCGCGGGCTGCGGCGGGAGTTCGAGGGCGTACGGGGCCTGCGGTTCGGGATGGTCAAGGTGTTCCTGGACGGGGTCATCGAGTACCCCGCGCAGACGGCCGCGCTGCTGAAGCCCTATCTGGACGGCAACGGCAAGCCGACCGCGAACCGGGGCGAGCTGTACACCTCGGCGACCGACTACGGCCGGCTGACGGCGGCGTTCAACAAGGCCGGCTGGCAGATGCACGCCCACGGACTCGGAGACCGGGCGGTACGGACGGCCCTGGACGGATACGCGTACGCCCGGCGGGCGACCGGGCAGCGGGACCCGCGCAACGCGATCGCCCACTTGCAGATCGTGGACCCGGCGGACCTGCGGCGCTTCGCACAGCTCGGGGTGGCGGCCTGCATGCAGCTCCAGTGGGCGGCGCGCGACACCTGGACCGTGGAGGCGCTGCTCCCGTACATCGGCCCGGAGCGGCACCGGTGGATGTACCCGGCACGCAGCCTGGAGAAGGCGGGCGCGCGGCTGACGGGCGGCTCCGACTGGCCGGTGGACGCCCTCCAGGTGTGGAACCAGCTGCGGACGGCGGTCGACAGGCAGGGCGTGTTCGGCGCGGGCGAGCTGTACCGGGAGCTGGAGGGGCTGAGCCGGGGCTCGGCTCTGCGGATGCACACCGCCGGGACGGCGTGGCAGCTGCGGCAGGAGTCCCTGACGGGGACGGTGGAGGCGGGCAAGGCGGCGGACCTGGTGCTGCTGGACCGGGACGTGACCCGCTGCCCGGTGGCCGACATCAGCGGGACGGGCGTACGGATGACCCTGGTCGGCGGGCGCGTGGTGCACGACGCGGACTCGGCGGCGGGCCGGGCGGCCGCGGGTCGCGTGGCCCGCGGGGCGGCGGGGCCGCGCCCGGCCTCGTACAGCGCGGTGCACGGCGGGCGGCACCGCGCGTGCGGGTGCGCGCAGGGGCACTGACGGCGGCGGGGAGCGGGACCCGCGTGCGGGTCCCGTACGCGGGGGCCGTGCGCGGGGGCCGTCAGTGCCCCTGCGCGCACCCGCACGCGGGGGCCGTGCGCGGACCCCGTACGCGGGCCTGTGCAGCAGGGGCCGTACGCGGGTCCCGTACGCAGGGCCTTCCGCCAGGAATTGCAGATTCGGACAAATGGCGTTACAGGGTACTTGTCACCCCGGCCCCTCCGGGCCGGCCCACCGCGCGCGCACCGCCCCGGGGATGGAATCTGACGGTCGGTAACACCCGTTTGCCACACCCGACGCAGGCGTCATCTCATATCTGAGATACGGTGCACCCATGGCAGACGACTACCTCGTACGCATCGGCAAGCTCATCCGTGACGCCCGTCAGCACCGGGGCTGGACACAGAGTCAGCTCGCGGACGCGCTCGGCACCAGCCAGAGCGCCGTGAACCGGATCGAGCGCGGCAACCAGAACATCAGCCTTGAGATGATCGCCCGAATCGGCGAAGCGCTCGACAGCGAGATCGTCTCTCTGGGCTACGCCGGCCCGATGCACCTGCGCGTCGTCGGCGGCCGCCGGCTCTCCGGTGCCATCGACGTCAAGACGAGCAAGAACGCCTGCGTGGCGCTGCTGTGCGCGTCGCTGCTGAACAAGGGCCGCACGGTCCTGCGCCGGGTCGCCCGCATCGAGGAGGTCTACCGCCTCCTCGAAGTCCTCAACTCGATCGGCGTACGCACCCGTTGGATCAACGACGGCGTCGACCTGGAGATCGTCCCGCCGGCCAGCCTCGACATGGACGCCATGGACGCGGAGGCGGCCCGCCGGACCCGGAGCATCATCATGTTCCTGGGCCCGCTGCTGCACCGGATGGACCAGTTCCGGCTTCCGTACGCCGGCGGCTGCGACCTCGGCACCCGCACCATCGAGCCGCACATGATCGCCCTGCGCCGCTTCGGCCTGGACATCACCGCGACCGAGGGCATCTACCACGCGAAGGTCGCGACCGGGGTCTCCCCCGACCGCCCCATCGTGCTGACCGAGCGCGGGGACACGGTCACCGAGAACGCGCTGCTGGCCGCCGCCCGGCACGACGGCGCGACCGTCATCCGCAACGCGTCCTCCAACTACATGGTCCAGGACCTGTGCTTCTTCCTGGAGGCGCTCGGCGTCCGCGTGGACGGCATCGGCACGACGACCCTGACCGTCCACGGCGTCCCGAACATCGACGTGGACGTGGACTACTCCCCCTCCGAGGACCCGGTCGAGGCGATGAGCCTGCTGGCGGCCGCGGTGGTCACGGAGTCGGAGCTGACGATCCGCCGGGTCCCGATCGAGTTCATGGAGATCGAGCTCGCGGTCCTGGAGGAGATGGGCCTCGACCACGACCGCTCGCCGGAGTACGTGGCCGACAACGGCCGCACCCGGCTGGTGGACCTCACGGTCCGCCCGTCGAAGCTCGAAGCGCCGATCGACAAGATCCACCCGATGCCGTTCCCCGGGCTGAACATCGACAACGTCCCGTTCTTCGCGGCGATCGCGGCCACGGCCCAGGGCCAGACCCTGATCCACGACTGGGTGTACGACAACCGGGCCATCTACCTGACGGACCTGAACCGCCTCGGCGGCCGCCTCCAGCTCCTGGACCCGCACCGCGTCCTGGTCGAGGGCCCCACGCGCTGGCGCGCGGCGGAAATGATGTGCCCGCCGGCCCTGCGCCCGGCGGTGGTCGTCCTCCTCGCGATGATGGCGGCCGAGGGCACCTCGGTCCTGCGCAACGTGTACGTCATCAACCGCGGCTACGAGGAACTCGCCGAACGCCTCAACTCGGTGGGCGCCCAGATCGAGATCTTCCGCGACATCTAGCCCCGCTCCGGCCCACCCCGGCCGACGGACCCCGGCGCCCTCCACCGAGGACGCCGGGGTTCCGTGTTTCCCCGAAACGGCCCGGCGGGGGGCGGGCGGGCAGGCAGGTCGGGTGGGGCAGACTGGGTTCCTCAACTCGACCTGGGGCAGGGGCATATGAGCGGCACGGCACCGGTATCGACCCTTGACGGATGGCGCCGGGCGCGCTTCGCGGCCGGGGGACTCGCCCACGACTGTTACGAGAAGGGGGACGGGCCCGGTGTGGTGCTGATGCCCGAGGTGCCCGGGATCACGCCCGAGGTGATCGGGCTCGGGGAGCACCTGGTGGGCGCGGGGTTCACCGTCGTGATGCCCTCGCTGTTCGGCGTGCCGGGCCGGCCCGGCACGCTCGCCCGGACGGCGCTCGTCAGCGCCCGCGTGTGCGTCTCCTCGGAGTTCCGGGCCTTCGCGACCAACGCCCGCAGGCCCATCGCCGATTACCTGCGGGCGCTCGCCCGCGACCTCGCGGCGCGGACCCCCGCCGCCGGGGTCGGTGTCATCGGCCTCTGCTTCACCGGCGGTTTCGCGCTGGCCGCCGCCGTGGACGACTCCGTGCTGGCGCCCGTCCTGAGCCAGCCCTCGGTCCCCGTCCCCGTCGGCGCCGCCCGCCGCGCGGACGCGGGGGTCTCGCAGGACGAGCTGCGCCGGGTCGTCGACCGCACCCGGGACGAGGGGCTGTGCGTGCTGGGCCTGCGCTTCAGCGGGGACCCGCTGTCGCCGGAGGACCGGTTCGCCACCCTGCGGGCCCGGCTCGGCGACGCGTTCCGGTTCATCCGGCTCGACTCCGCAGCGGGCAACCCCGACGGGTTCGGCCGCCTCGCCCATTCGGTCCTGACCCTGGAGGTCCGTGAGAGCCCGGACCATCCCGCGTTCCGGGCCCGCGAGGACGTCACGGCCTTCCTCCGCGAGCGACTGGGCGTCGCGGCTGCCGGGTAGCGTCGCCGTATGACCGGCACCTGGCTCCCGCCCGCGGAGTACATCAAGACGATTGCCCAGGCGACCAGTTACGCCTGCCTCTACTTCACCGACACCGCCGGGCGCCCCGTCCAGCTGCGGGCCACCCGCGCGGCCGAGCCCTGGCAGTGGCCGGGCGGGAACATGGACCCCGGCGAGAGCCCCTGGCAGTGCGCGGTCCGCGAGTGCCGGGAGGAGACCGGCATGGTCTTCCGGGGCGAACCGAGGCTGCTCGGCACGCACTTCATCCGGCACCAGGGCGCCGCCTGGCCCGCCAACCACATCGGGTTCATCTTCGACGGCGGCACGCTCACCGACGAGCAGATCGCCTCCTTCGTCCTCGACCCGGCGGAGCACACCGAGGTCCAGGTCCACACGGTGGCGCAGTGGCAGGCGATCATGACGCCCGTCAACTTCGACCGGCTCCGGGAGGTCGACGCCGCCCGGCGCGCGGGCACGGTCGCCTACCTGGAGCGATAACCCGATTTCCGGGGCGCGCGGGCGGCGCTGGGCATATGCTGCGGCGGTTCCGCGCACTGCTGCTCTTGGGGGTACGTCCATGTTCCACCGTCGGGGATTCGCCGTGGCCGGCGTCATAGGCGTCGTCGTCCTGCTGGGCGCGGGGTGTGAGGACACCGGCGCCAAGAAGACCGGCTCGGACAAGGCCGCCGCCGGCGCGGCCTCGGCGGCGCCCTCGCCCAGCGCCTCCCCGTCGGCGTCCGCCGGGCAGAGCATGATGCCGAAGGTGGTAGGCGAGCGACTCCTCGACGCCACCGTCATGGTCCAGAAGGTGACCAAGGCGCCGGTCGACCTGGAGAGCGCGTACGGCGACGTCACGCTCCCCGCCGACCCCATGGCGTGGACGGTGTGCTTCCAGACGCCGGCGGCTGACAGCCCCGTCACGCCGGCCACCTCCGTCGAGCTCTCGCTCGTCGCGCCCGGTACGCAGTGCCCGGAGCGGGCCGGCACCGCCCTGCGCGCCTCCAAGACCCCGGCCCCGACTCCGACTCCGACGGCCAAGCCTGGCTCGAACCCGGTGAAGGTGCCGACCCCGGTCCCGCCGAAGCCCAAGAAGCCCCAGACGCCGCCCCCGGCCAACGACGAGCCCGTCTACTTCAAGAACTGCGACGCCGCGAAGGCCGCCGGCAAGGCACCCATCCGGCGCGGCCAGCCCGGCTACCGCGACGCCCTGGACCGCGACAAGGACGGCATCGCCTGCGACAAGTAGCGCCGGACCGGCGGCTTTAGGCCCAATGGGGGACGGGTCTCGCCGCCCGTGGGGACCACCCGGCACAATCGGCGCGTCGGCACGGTCGAGGGGGAGCCATGACAGTCGGATCACACGCAGGGGCCGGCAGGGAGGTCCCCGAGCTCGCGGGAGTCCCGCTGCTCGGGTCGCTTCTCGACCTCAAGTCGGACTCGCTCGGCACCTATCTGCGGGCCCAGCAGCGGCACGGCGACGTCGTACGGATCACCGCCGGCCCGCCCGGGCTGCGCGCCGAGCTGTACTGCGTGTTCTCCCCGGAGGGCGCCCAGCAGGTCCTCGGTTCGCAGGCGGCCAACTTCCGCAAGGACAACTCCTTCTACCAGGAGGTCCGCGAGTCCTTCGGCAACGGCCTGCTGACCAGCCAGGACGAGGACTACCTGCGCCAGCGCCGGCTGGTCCAGCCGCTGTTCACCAAACGCCGGGTGGACGGGTACGCCGGCGCGGTCGCAGCCGAGACGGAGCTGACGCTGTGCGCCTGGCGGGAGGCCGAAGTCGTCGACGTCTGCGACGAGATGACGCACCTCGCGCTCCGCGCGGTGACCCGGATCCTCTTCGGCACCGACGGGGACACCGCCGTCGACGTCGTCGACCGGTGCTTTCCGGTCATCACCGAGTACGTGCTGCGCCGCGGCTACTCCCCCGCCAACCTGCCGCGCACCTGGCCGACCCCGGCGAACAAGCGGGCGGCCGCCGCCCTGGACGAGCTGTACGCGGTGTGCGACAGGATCGTGGCGGAGCGGCTCGGCAGCGGCGGCAGCAGCAGCAGCGAGGACGCCCGGGGCGCGCGGGCCGCGGCGGGCGACGACCTGCTGAGCCTGCTCGCCGGGGCCAAGAGCGCGGACGACGCCGAGTTCGACGCCGTCGAGCTGCGCGAGCAGGTGCTGATCTTCCTGCTCGCGGGCCACGAGACGACCGCCACCTCCCTGGCCTTCGCCCTGCACCTGCTCGCCCGCCACCCCGAGCAGCAGGGGCGGGCCCGCGAGGAGGTCTCCCGCGTGCTGGGCGACCGTACGCCCGAGGCCGCCGACCTCGACCGGCTCCCGTACCTCACGCGGGTGCTCAAGGAAGCGATGCGGCTCTATCCGGCGGCGCCCGTCATCGGGCGGCAGGCCGTGGCCGAGACCCGGATCGACGGGCACGGCGTCCCGGCGGGCGCTGACGTGATCATCGCCCCGTGGGTGACGCACCGCCACCCGCTCCACTGGCCGGATCCCGACCGCTTCGACCCCGACCGCTTCACCCCGGAGGCCGAGGCCGCCCGCCCGCGCTACGCCTGGTTCCCCTTCGGCGGCGGCCCGCGCGCCTGCATCGGGCAGCACTTCTCGATGCTGGAGTCGGTGATCGCGCTGGCGATGATACTGCGGGCGTACGAGTTCGAGGCCGTCGACGCCGACGTGCCGGTCAGCACCGGCATCACCCTGCGGGCGAACGGCCCGGCACGCTGCCGGCTCCGGAGCTTGGCCGGGTAGGGCATTTCCGGACAAAATGGGGTGATGGACGAGGAACTCCCGGGGAGGCTGTCCCCGTACGTACGTCGGCCACCGCGCGCCCGGCTGCCCGGCTCCCCGCCCCGGAGGCGGCTGCGGTCGCGGATCCGGGGCTTCTTCCTCGTCCGGTTCCTGCTCGCCCTGCCCGACGATCTCGCGGAGGCGGCGGCCGCCCTGTTCGAGCCGTTCGAGCGGGCCGCCCGGCTGCTCGGGCGGCTCGCGCACGGCCCGGCCCTCGCCGGCGGCTGGGACAGCGAGGCGGGCCGGCTCGCGCTGGCCCTGTACGGGTTCCACTGGACGCGCTGGCAGACCGAGGCCGAGGGCCCGCACGGGACGTTCGCCGCACGGCAGGGCGAGCTCACCGTCCGCCCGGCCTGGGCGCGCGGGACCCCGGACCGCGCCTCGTACACCGCCGCGTGCATGCTGCGCCGCGTCCCCCGCCCGCGCCGCCGCCGGGCGCGGGTCGACCTGTCCTTCGCGGACGGCTCCTGGCTGGCCCTGCGCATGAACACCCGCAAGGACGCGGCTCGGCTGCGCGCGGCGCTGGCCAGGGGGCCGGCCAGGACGGCGGCCGGGATCAGACTGCCGTCGGCGTGTGGTTTCCCTGGAGGCGGGCGAGGTCGGAGGGCCGGACCTGGATGACGAACAGCGCGATCAGCGCCGTGATCAGGGTGAACGCGGCCGCCGCGACGAAGGAGGCGCTGACGCCCGAGGTGAGGATCTGATCGCTCCACGGCTTCGGGAACTGGTGGGTCTTCGCGAAGAGCAGCTTCTCGTCCGGGGTGGCGGAACTCAGGAAGGGGCCCTGCTGCTCCTTGGCCTCGTTGCGGCTGGCCGTGCCGAACACGGTGACCAGGATGGACAGGCCGAGGGACCCGCCGACCTGCTGCATCGAGTTCAGCAGGCCGGAGGCCGCGCCGGACTCCCGGTCGGGGACGTTCGAGAGGGCCATCAGGGTCAGGGACACGAACTGCATGCCCATGCCCGCGCTGAACAGGAGCATCGGCCCCAGGATGCTGCCCAGGTACGTCGAGTGGATGTCGGTCTGGGTGAGCCAGCCGAGCCCGGCGGCCGCGCACAGCGAGCCGGTGACCATGAACGGTTTCGGCCCGAACCTCGGCAGGAGCTGGGAGGTCATCCCGGCCATCACCGCGATCATCGCGCTGACCGGCAGGAAGGCGAGGCCGGCTTCGAGGGGGCTGAAGCCGAGCACGTTCTGCACGAACAGGGTCAGGAAGAAGAACATGCCGAAGATCGCGCAGGCGAAGAACAGCATGATGGCGTAGGTCCCGGCCCGGTTGCGGTCGGCGAACATGTGCAGCGGGGTGATCGGCTGCGGCGAGCGGCGCTCGTTCAGGATGAACAGGGTCAGCAGGACCACGGCCACGGCGAAGGAGACCAGGGTCAGTGGATCGCTCCAGCCTTCCTGGGAGGCGCGGATGAATCCGTAGACGAGGGCGACCATGCCGACGGTGGACAGCAGCGCGCCGGCGAGGTCGAAGTGTCCGGGGTGGCGTTCGGACTCGCGGATGACGCGCGGGGTCGCCAGGGCGATCAGCAGGGCGATCGGGACATTGACGAAGAGCACCCAGCGCCAGTCGAGCCATTCGACGAGGACGCCGCCCAAGAGCAGCCCGATCGCGCCGCCGCCCGCCGAGACGCCGGCGAACACGCCGAAGGCCCGGTTGCGCTCGGGGCCTTCGGGGAAGGTGGTGGTGATCAGGGCGAGGGCGGTCGGGGAGGCGATGGCTCCGCCGACGCCCTGGAGGGCGCGGGCCGCCAGCAACTGGCCCTCGTTCTGGGCGAGTCCGCCCAGCAGCGAGGCCAGGCCGAAGAGCAGGACGCCGAACATGAAGACGCGCCGGCGGCCGAGGATGTCGCCGGAGCGGCCGCCGAGGAGCAGCAGTCCGCCGAAGGTCAGGGTGTAGGCGCTGACGACCCAGGACAGGCTCTCGGTGGAGAAGCCGAGGGCGGTCTGGATGTGCGGCAGCGCGATGTTCACGATGGTGATGTCGAGAACGACCATCAGCTGGCAGGAAGCGAGGACGAAGAGGGCCACCCCTTTGCCGCTTCCTCGGACCTTGCCGGAGGTCCCGTTCCTGGTCGGCGTCGCGTTCGGGTCCACCTTTTCGACGCTAAGCCCGTGCACCGGGGGTCACCACTCGAACGGCCTAGTGCCGGGCATGCCCGTACGATATGTACAGTGTGCTATTTCACATGTCACACTTCTGTCATGGATGATTTCCTCAGGCTCTCCGCGAGCACCGCCCGCTTCACGTACGGCGCGCCTCGCGCGTTCTCCTTCGGGGACGACGGCCGGCTGCTCTGGTTCCTCCGCTCCACCGGTCCCACCGACGCTTTCGACGGCCTCTGGGTCCTCGACACCGCGACCGGCACCGAGACCCGCCTTGCCGACCCCCGCGAACTGTGCCCCGAGCCCGGCACCCTGCCCGTCGCCGAGCGGCGGCTGCGCGAGCGGATCCGGCTCGTCGCCGCGGGCATCGGCTCGTACGCGCTCTCCGGCGACGGCCGCACCGCCGTCTTCGCGCTCTACGGGCTGCTGTACGCGGTCACCTGCGACGGGAGCGGACGGCCCGTCGGGGAGCCCAAGGAGATCCCCGCCGCCGGACCCGTCTTCGACCCCCGGCCCGACGCCGACGGCGGCCGCGTCGCCTACGTCAGCGCGGACGCGCTGTACACCGCGCCGGGCGGCCGGGTCAGCCCCGACGACGGGGCCCGCTGGGGCGTCGCCGAGTTCGCCGCGGCCGAGGAGCTGGGCCGCTCCCGGGGGCACTGGTGGTCCCCCGACGGGACCGCGCTGCTGGCCGCCCGGGTCGACGAATCCGCCCTCCAGCGGCGCCATTTCGCCGACCCGGCGCACCCCGAGCTCCCGGCCGAGGACTTCGCGTACCCCGAGGCGGGCGGTCCGAACGCCGAGGTCCAGCTGTGGGTGCTCGGGCCCGGCGAGCGGCGGATCCGGCTCGACTGGGACGCGGTGAGCCACCCGTACGTCTCCGACGTGAGCTGGGAACCGGCCGGGGAGATCCTGCTGACGGTGCAGGACCGGCTCCAGCGGAGCGTGCTGCTGCTCAGCGCCGACCCGGACACCGGGCGCACCCGGGAGCTGTCCCGCACCACGCACCCCCAGTGGGTGGACCCGCTGCCCGGCACCCCGGCCCGGCTCCCCGACGGGCGGATGCTCACCAGCGCCGACACGCCGGGCGGGGCCGCCCGCGCCCTCGCCGTGGACGGCGAACCGCGCACCGGGAACGGGATCCAGGTCCGCCGCGTGGCCGGCGTCCACCGGGGCGGGCTGCTGGTCGAGGCCGGGCAGGGCGACCCCGCCGAGCAGCAGGTGCTGCTGCTGGACCCCGGCACCGGTGCGCTGACGCCGGTCGCGGACGGGCCCGGGGTGCACTCCGTGAGCGCCTGCGCCGGGGAGCTGCTGCTGCTCACCTCGGCCGACGCGGACGGGATACGGCGCGCCCTGCGCGCCCCCGACGGGCGGCAGCGGCCCGCTCCCGCCGACCTGAGCGAGCCGCTGCCCTACCGGGTCGTCCCGGTGCTGGAGAGGGTCACCGAGCACGGGATCCCGACCGCGCTGGTCCTGCCGCGCGGACACGTGCCCGGGCAGCGGCTGCCGGTGCTCGTGGACGGGTACGGGGGCCCCGGCTTCCAGGACGTGTGCGCGGAGCCGCGCCGCTGGCAGGCCCGCCAGTGGTGGGCCGACCAGGGCTTCGCGGTGGTCACCGTCGACAACCGCGGCACCCCGTACGTCTCGCCCGCCTTCACCCACGCCATGTACCGCGGCTTCTCCGAGGTCACCCTGGAGGACCAGGTCGCGGCGCTGCACGCGCTCGCCGCCCGCCACCCGGACATGGACCTCGGCCGGGTCGGGATCCGCGGCTGGTCCTACGGCGGTTACCTGTCCGCGCTCGCGGTGCTGCGCCGCCCGGACGTCTTCCACGCGGCGGCCGCCGGGGCCGCGCCGACCGACTTCCGGCAGTACGACACGGCGTACACCGAGCGGTACCTGGGCCTGCCCCAGGACCACCCCGAGGTCTACGAGCGGGACTCGCTCGTGCCGGACGCCCCGCGTCTGACCCGGCCGCTGCTGCTGGTCACGGGTCTGGCCGACGACAACGTCCACCCCTCGCACACCCTGCGGCTGTCCCAGGCCCTGACGGACGCGGGCCGCCCGCACCAGCTGCTGGCGCTGCCCGGTGTCACGCACATGACCCCGGGCGGGACGCGGGAGAAGCTGATGGCCCTGGAGCTGGAGTTCTTCCGCCGCGAACTCGCCCTCTGAGGCGTCACGCACGCGAAGGACCCCGGAGCCGATCGTGTCGGCTCCGGGGTCCTCCTCTTCCTTCCCCTGGATCCCCGTCAGTCACCGGGGAAGTGACATGCCACCTCACGTGAGGCGGTGACCTGGAGCAGCGGGCGCTCCGTGCGGCAGATGTCCTGCGCCTTGGGGCACCTCGGGTGGAAGGTGCAGCCCGGAGGCGGGGCGGCCGGGCTCGGCGGGTCGCCGAGCAGCACGATCCGCTCGCGCCGCCGCTCGGCCGCCGGATCCGGCAGCGGTACGGCGGACAACAGCGCCCGGGTGTACGGGTGCTGGGGGTTCTCGTACAGCGACTTCTTGTCGCCGATCTCGACGATCCGGCCGAGGTACATGACGGCGACGCGGTCGCTGACCCGTTTGACGACGGACAGGTCGTGCGCGATGAACACGTAGGCCAGGCCCAGTTCGGCGCGCAGCCGCTCCATCAGGTTGACGATCTGCGCCTGGACGGAGACGTCGAGCGCGGAGACCGGTTCGTCCGCGACGATCAGCCGGGGGCTGGTGGCGAGCGAGCGGGCGATGCCGATGCGCTGTGCCTGGCCGCCGGAGAACTCGTGCGGGTAGCGGTCGATGTGTTCGGGGATCAGTCCGACGAGCTCCATCAGCTCGGCGGCCCGGCGGCGGGCGTCGGCCGCGCTCACACCGCGCACGAGCAGCGGGTCGGAGATGATCCGGGCGACCGTCTGGCGGGGGTTGAGGGAGGAGTGCGGGTCCTGGAACACCATCTGGATGTTCCGCCGCAGCGGCCGCAGGGCGCGCTGGGAGAGCCGGCTGATGTCCCGGCCGTCGAAGCGGATGCTGCCGGAGGTGGGTTCCAACAGCCGCACCAGCATCCGGCCGGTGGTGGACTTCCCGCAGCCCGATTCCCCGACGAGGCCGAGGGTTTCGCCGGCCGCCAGGTCGAAGGAGACCCCGTCCACGGCGCGCACGGGCGCCGATCGCCTGCCGGGGAAGGTCATGGTGAGGTCCCGCACCCGCAGCAGCGGCTCGGTCGGCGTTGCCGGATCCGTCCCGGCCCGGTCGGGCCGTGCGGTGGTGTCCGGGGGGCGGGCCTCTACGGTCATCGGGACGCCTCCGGGGCGGTCGGAGCGCTCGTGGCGCGCGGGGCGGTCGAGGCGTTCGAGGCGGTCGAGGCGGTCGGCGCGACGCCGGGCCCCGCGAAATGGCATGCGGCGGTGCGCCGGGCCGTCCCCTGGGGCCGCAGCTCGGGGCGGTCGGTGGCACAGCGGCGGCGCTGCTCGGGGGAGCCCGCGGCGGCGACGTGGCAGCGCGGGGCGAACGCGCAGCCCGGGGCCGGGGCCAGCAAGGACGGCGGGGAGCCGGGGATGGCCCGCAGGGGTTCGTCGTCGGCGTCGTCGAGCCGGGGCAGCGAGTCCAGCAGGCCCCGGGTGTACGGGTGGGCGGGGTCGGCGAACAGCTCGTCGACCGGGGCCTGTTCGGCGGCCCGGCCCCCGTACATGACCAGCACCTCGTGGGCGACGCGGGCGACGACACCCAGGTCATGGGTGATCATCACGACGCCGAGGCCGCGCTCCTGCTGGAGGCGGGCGATCAGCTCCAGGATCTGCGCCTGCACGGTGACGTCGAGGGCCGTGGTGGGCTCGTCGGCGATCAGCAGCTCGGGCTCGCAGGCCAGCGCCATCGCGATCATGGCGCGCTGGCGCATGCCGCCGGAGAACTGGTGGGGGTACTCCCCCGCCCGGCGTTCCGGCTGCGGGATGCCGACCTCGCCGAGCATGTCGACGGCCCGTTTGCGCGCGGCGGCCCGGCCGGCCTTGAAGTGGACCCGGAAGTGCTCGGCGATCTGCTCGCCGACCGTGTAATAGGGGTGCAGGCTGCTGAGCGGGTCCTGGAAGATCATGGCCATCTTCCGGCCGCGCAGCCGGGACAGCTCCTTCTCGGACAGGCCGGTGAGCTCCTGGCCGTCCAGGGCGATGGAGCCGCCGATCTCGGCGCCCCGGTGCAGGCCCATGACGGCGAGCGAGGTGACGGACTTGCCGGAGCCGGATTCCCCGACGATGCCGAGGGTGCGCCCGGCCTCGACGGTGAACCCGAGCGAGTCGACGGCCCGTACGGAGCCGCGCGGGGTGGAGAAGGTGACGCGCAGATCGCGTACTTCGAGCAGGGCGGCCATCAGTACCTCACCCTCGGGTCGATGACGGCGTACAGGAGGTCGACGGCGAGGTTGGCGACGACGATGAAGAAGGCGGCGAGCAGGGTCACCCCGAGGACGACGGGCTGGTCGGAGCTGACCAGCGCCCCGTAGAACAGCCGCCCGATGCCGGGGAGTCCGAAGATGGACTCGGTGATGACGGCTCCGGCGAGCAGGCTGCCGAGGTCCATGCCGAAGATGGTCAGGATCGGGGTCATCCCGGAGCGCAGCCCGTGTTTGACGACGACGGTGCGCTCGGGCATGCCCTTGGCGCGGGCGGTGCGGATGTACGGCTCGGCCATCGCCTCGATCATCGAACCCCGGCTCTGGCGGGCGTACATGGCGGCGTAGAGCAGGGCGAGCGCGGTCCAGGGCAGCAGGAGGTTGGAAGCCCAGCCGAGCGGGTTGTCGGTGAAGGCCTGGTAGGTGGGGTAGGGCAGGAGTCCGGCGATGCGGATCACCCCGTAGATGAGCATCACGGAGGTGAAGTAGACGGGCAGGGAGGCGGCGGCGACGGCGCCGACCATCAGGGCCTTGTCGGTGACGGTGTCCTTGCGCAGGGCGGCGGTGACACCGGCGCCGAGGCCGAGGACCAGCCAGAGGGCGGCGGCCCCGACGGCGAGGGAGGCGGAGACCGGGAGGCGGTCCATGAGCAGGTCCCAGACGGGCAGGGAGTTCTCGTAGGAGTAGCCCAGGCACGGGAAGTCGCACTGGACGGCGTACTGGCCGCTGCCGAGGGTGCGGCCGGTGAAGATGCCGGTGAGGAAGTCGGCGAACTGGCGCCACAGCGGCTGGTCGAGGCCGAGGTACTCGCGTACGTCGGCCAGCCGTTCGGCGCTGCAGGTCTTGCCGCAGGCGGCGGCCGCCGGGTCGGAGGGCAGGACGTAGAAGATGAGGAACGTGACGGCGGCGATGGCGAGGAGCACGCCGGCGAGGGCGAGCAGGCGGCGGGCGAGGTAGACGATCACGTGCGGCCGCCCCTCGGGTCGAGGATGTCGCGCAGGGCGTCGCCGAGCAGGGTGAAGGCGAGGACGGCGAGGAAGAGGAAGACGCTCGGGATGACGAAGTACATGGGGTCGGTCTCGTAGTAGGCCACGGACTCGGCGATCATCTGGCCCCAGGACGGGGTGGGCGGGCGGACTCCGACGCCGAGGTAGCTGAGCGCGGCCTCGGTGCTGATCATGCCGGGGATCAGCAGGGTGGTGTAGGCGATGACCGGGCCGCTGACGCCCGGGAGGATGTCGCGGGTGAGGATCCGCCAGGAGGTCGATCCGCCGACGCGGGCGGCGTCGACGTATTCGCGGTGTTTGAGGGAGAGGGTCTGGCCGCGGACGACGCGGGCGACGCCGGGCCAGCCGAAGACGCCGATGACGGCGGTCATGAGGGCGATCCGGTTGACGTCCTTGGCCACGGACAGCATCGCGATCATGAAGATCAGCGAGGGGAAGGACATGGTCAGGTCCATCAGCCGGGACAGGGCGGCGTCGGTGCGGCCGCCGAAGTAGCCGGCGGCGATTCCGGCGGCGGTGCCGGTGAGGACGACGATGGCGGTGGCGGCGAACGCGATCAGGAGGGAGACCTGGGCTCCGCTGACGACGCGGGCGAACAGGTCGCGGCCGGTGACGGGTTCGACGCCGAGCCAGTGCTCGGGGCTGATCCCGCCGAAGGAGCCGAGGGGCTGGCCCCCGAGGTAGGGGTCGACGGCGCTCTTGTCGAACTCCTCGGGGGACCAGCCGCCGAGCGCGCCCAGCCAGGGGGCGGTGGCGGCCATCAGGACGAAGAGGAGGACGACGCAGAGGCTGACGCGGACGGCGGGGCGGCGGCGCAGTTCCCGCCGGGCGAGCCGCCAGGGGCTGCTGCCGGTCGCCGCCTCCGCGCGACCGCCCTTGACGGCGTCGGGGGCCGGTGCCCCGCCCGGAGCCGGGGGCGGGGCCTGCCGGCCGCCGGCACCGGATGCGGTGGTGGTCATGGTGTCGGGGTTCCCGTATGCCTCAGCCCTGGCTCTTCGAGGGGTCCTTGAGGCCGACCGTGCCGTAGTCGACGGTGCCGGTCCACACCGGGTGGCCGAAGGCGCCGGCGATGTTGGGGCCGACGAGCAGCGGCTTGCGCTCCAGCAGGACCGGGATGGACGGGGACTTCTTCATGATCTCGGCGTCGAGGTTCATCCAGGCCTCGTTGGCCTGCCGGGCGTCGGCCATGGCGTTGATCTCGTCGATGCGCTTCATCGTCGCGTCGTCGCGGAACTGGCTGTAGTTGCCCTGGTTGCCCTTGTCCTTGACGGTGCGGCCGTCGAAGACGAAGGGGATCCAGGTGGAGCCGGAGGGGTAGTCGGGGCACCAGCCGGTGAGGGTCATGTCGGGGGTGGTGGAGAGGTCGCCGATGACGTCGTAGTACGCGCCCGGGTCGACGGTGTCGATGACGACCTCGACGCCGGCCCGGGACAGGCCCTGCTGGATGGCCTCGGCCTTGCCCTTGTCCCCGGTGGAGACGGCGAGGGAGACCTTGAGCTTGTCCTTGCCGGCGGCCTTGAGGAGTTCTTTGGCCTTGGCCGGGTCGCCCGACGGCGCGATCTTCAGGGTGTCGGCCTGCTTGCCGCCGGTGAGGGCCGGGGGCAGGTAGGCGGTGGCGACCTCGTTGAGGGCCGGACCGCCGCCCGCGGTGATCACGGCCTCCTTGTCGACGGCGTACTGCATGGCCTCGCGGACCTTGGGGTCGTCGAAGGGGGCGCGGGAGTTGTTGAGGTGGAGCATCTCGGTACAGCCCTGGGACTCGGCGAGCAGGCGAGACTTGACGTCCGGCTTCGGGAGCACCTTGGGCGCGCTCTCCGGGCGCATGTCGGCGTACTGGACGGCGGAGGCGTCGGCGCCTTCGCCCGCGATGATCCGGTCGTCGATCTGGCCGCCCTTGAGGCCCATGACGACCACGAACTTGTCCGGGTACGCCTTGCGGACGGGGTCGGTCTTGGCGTCCCAGTGCTCGTTGCGGACCAGGACGAGCTTCTTGTCCCGGTCGTACGTCTCGATCTTGTACGGGCCGGAGGAGAACGGGCGGGCGTCGTACTGGGTGCCCTTCTCCTGCGACTGGGGCACGGGCGCGAAGGTGGGGAGGGTGGCGGTCGCGGAGAACTCGGCGACGGGCCGCTTCAGTTCGAAGACGATCGTGCGGTCGTCGGGGGTCTTCACGGAGTCGAGGTGCTGCCCCTGGAGGGGGCCCTTGTAGCCCTCGCCGCCGGCCAGGTACTGGGCGGCGTAGTCGGGGCCGCCGGTGAGGTCGGGGGCGAAGGAGCGCTCGACGTTGTACTTGATGTCCTGCGCCTTGATGGGCGAGCCGTCCTCGTACTTCACGCCCTCCTTGAGGGTGAAGGTCCAGGTCTTGCCGCCGTCGGAGGAGGTGCCGAGGTCGGTGGCGAGGTCGGGGACCAGCTCGCTGCCGGCCTTGCCGGGCTCGGCCTTGAAGGTGACGAGCGTGCGGTAGAGGAGGCGGGTGCCGAAGTCCATCGTCGGCATCGTCCAGTTGCGGGCGGGGTCGAGGTGGGAGAAGTCCTGGTTGGACAGGACGGTCAGGGTCCCGCCCTTGACCGGGGTGCCGCCGAGGATCTTGCCGTCGTTGGCGGCGGCGGGGTTGCTCGCACCGGAGCCGTTGCCCTTGGCGGAGCCCTTCTTGGGGTCGGAGCAGCCGGAGGCACCGAGTGCGAGAGCCGCCACCAGGCCGGTGGCGAGGGCGAGTTGGGTGCGCTTGGTCATGGGTCACTCCAGTGAAGGGCCGCGCTTTATGATGTGACCGGTAACATAGTAATGTGAAATTGCACTGACAAGGGGTTGGTAACGCCGTTATCCAGCCGTGTCCAAAACCCCATCGGCCGCATCGAGTTGGCGCGGGGCCGGTTTTCGCCTTGCGGGCCTGAGGTGGCCGCCGCTTAATGAGTCTCCACTCGGAAGCGGTTCCATCTCAGGGGGAAGCATGGACACTACTGAGCCACCGGCCGGGCCACCCGCCGAGCCACCGACACCACCGCCGGCACAGCCGCAGCCGCGCAGACCGTGGGAGGGGCGCCAGCCGGCGACACCGCCGCAGCCGCACGTTCCACAGGGCCCGCCGGGGTCACCGCCGGCCACGGGGGCGGGCCTGGCGACCACGCTCGACGTCACCATCACCAAGAGGCTGCTGTGGGTGGGGGGCGCGGCGTACCCGCTCGAAAACGTCGCGCGCATCTACACGTTCGTCCTCCACCCCCGGCGCAAGGACGCCGTGTTCCTCTTCGTTCGGCGGACGGCGCTCACGCTGCTGGTGGTGATGGGCTTCACCTTCTTCGCCGCCATCGCCGGGATGCTGGCCCGAAGGCCGGAAGAGCAGAACTACGGCAGCAACCTGATCTCGTTCCTCTGGTTCGGCGCCGTGTGCGCCGGCGTCTACTTCGTGGCGGAGATGCTCACCGTGCTGACCGCCTCCTCGCACTACGTCCTGGCCGTCGAGTCGAACGGCCAGTCGACGGCCCTGGTCACCGGCCGGCCGGAGCACCTCAACACGGCCGTCCACCAGATCGCCTACGCGATCGAGCACCCGGACACGGAACTGCGCATCCAGGTACAGCGACTGACGATCAGCAACCCGAGCAACTACTTCTTCGGCGACGCCGTCAACATGTACGGCGGCACCGGCAACGTGGGGATGAGCAACGCGTGAGCGGGGACGGCAACACCTACTACGGCAACGTCGTGAACATGCACGACGGCGAGGGCAACACCGGCATGGTCGTCCACGGCGGGACGTCCGTCGGCCCCCGGCAGGCCGACCCCGCGCTGGAGCGGGCCGTCCGGGAGCTCGTGGACCTGCTGACGGACCTGCGCACGCACGCTCCACAGGCGGACGTGCGGCGCATCGACGAAGCCCTCCCCGCGATCACGGCCGACCCGGCCGCGGCCCCGGCGGAGCGGGGCAACGCGCTGCGGACCGTCGCCGGCGTCGCCGCCCTCATGGGAGAGATCGGCGCGCCCGCCCTCGCCGCCGCCCGCGCCCTGCTCCAGCTCCTCGGCGGCTGACGGAGGCTGACGGAGGCTGACGGACGGAGGTCGGCCGTACCCCTAGAGGCCCGAGCCGAGGCCTCCGGGGGTGCGGCCGACCGGTTCGTCACGGCCCTGGGCCCACAGCGAGCGGACGTGGCCGAGGTGGCGCGTCATGCACTCCTCGGCCGCCGCCGCGTCGCCGCTCAGCATCAGGTCCAGCAGTTCGACGTGCTCCTCCGCCGAGGACACCAGCTTGCCCGCCTCGTCCAGGCCGGTCAGGCCGTAGAGGCGGGAGCGCTTGCGCAGGTCGCCGACGGTCTCGACCAGGCGGTCGTTCCCGGCGAGGGCCAACAGGCTGAGGTGGAAGCGGCGGTCCGCCTCCAGGTAGCCGATGAGGTTGTGCTCGCGCGCGCTGGTGACGATCTCCTCGGCGATGGGGCGCAGGGCCTCCAGCTGCTCCACCGTGGCGATCTTGGTGATCCGGCCGATGGTCGGGACCTCGATCATCGTGCGCAGTTCGGTGTACTGGTCCAGGTCGCGCTCGCTGACCTCGGTGATCCGGAAGCCCTTGTTGCGGACCGGCTCGACCAGGCCCTCGCGGGCGAGGTCGAGCATGGCCTCGCGCACCGGCGTGGCCGAGACCCCGAGCTCGGCGGCGAGTCCCGGCGCCGAGTAGACGTTGCCCGGGCGGAGTTCACCCGCTATCAGCGCTGCTCGGAGGGCGTGGCCGACCTGGTCGCGGAGCCGTTCCTGGGCCTTGATGAGACTGTGCTGCTTCAGGTCACCCATTGCATTTCCTCCGACACCCCCGACACCACCGACGAGCAGAGGAACAGCGTACAATGTCACGTTTCGCTGCTCGCTCCAGCGGCCTTGAACAGCGCGACCGCCACAGCGAGATCTTCCCAGGCCATGCCCACGCTCTTGAAGAGCTGTGGACAACCCGGCGGCCCACCCGCCGGCATTCGGCCGGCGACCAGGTCAGCGAGAGTGCCGTTGATATGACCGGGCCCAATGGCCCCCTCCGCCTCCGGAACCAGCAGATCACCGGCCTCGCGCAGCGCGGCCGCGCGGGACTCCACGTACACCGCCGAGCGCCGCACCAGCGCCGTGTCCGTCTCCCGCGCGTCGGGCTCGTGCGAGCCGACGGCGACGACGGTGGCGCCCGGAGCGACGAGCCGCCCGTCGAAGAGGGGTTCGCGGGCCGTGGTGCAGCAGACCACCAGGTCGGCGTCCGCGACGTCCCCCGCCGCGCCGACCCGGGCCTCGATGCCCATCCCGCGCGCGTGGGCGGCCAGTTTCTCCGCGCCCTCGCCGCCCCGGGCCACCACCACGACCGAGGCGAGCCGCCGTACGGCCGCGACCGCTTCGAGGTGGCCGTACGCCTGCGGCCCCGACCCGAACAGCACCAGCCGCAGCGGCCGCCCGGCCGGAGCCAGGTGGCGCAGGGCCAGCGCGGAGACGGCCGGGGTGCGCAGCGTGGTCAGGGCCGCCCCGTCGAGGAGGGCCAGCGGACGCAGGGTGGGGCCGTCCAGGAGCAGGTACGAGCCGGTGATGCGCGGCAGCCCGAGGGCCGCGTTCCCCGGCGCCACCCCGGCGATCTTCACGCCCGCGTACGCCCCCGTCGCGGCCGGCATCAGCAGCAGCTGCCCGCCGGGCACGTCCAGGGTGGTGCGCTGCGGGCAGCCCTCCGGGTCGAGCCCGGACCGCAGGGCGTCGGCCAGCGCGTCGGCCGCCGCGGCCGGGGTGAGGAGCCCGGCCATGTCCTCGCCCGACAGCTGCGGGATCACAGCAGGAACCCGGTGCCGAGCGGGTCGTGCGGATCGACCTCGAAGGCGTGCTCGCCGGTGCGGTACGCGGTGCCGGTGACCTCCGTGACCAGCCCGTCGGCGGAGTCCCCGGGAACCACCCGGCCCGTGAAGACGGTGCCCACGACCGACTCGTGCAGCAGGTCCTCCCCCGCCGCGAGAGCGCCGTCCTGTGCGAGCAGCGCGAGCCGCGCCGAGGTGCCGGATCCACAGGGCGAGCGGTCGACCTGCCCGTCGGCGAAGACGGTGACGTTGCGGTGGTGCGGCCCGAACGGGGTGTCGGGCAGCTCCTCGTACAGGACCACCCCGTACACCCCGGAGAGCAGCGGTCCGCCGGCGTGCCAGGTCGCGGGGTGGGTGGCCAGGGCGGAGCGGATCTCCCGCCCGGCCCGTACCAGCGAGGGGAGCGCGGTCCGGGTGACCTCCAGGCCGAGGTCCCGCGAGCGGACGACGGCGTAACAGGCACCGGCGTGCGCGATGTCCACCTCCGCGATCCCCAGCGAGGTGGCGACGGGCACCTTGCGGGCGCCCACCCGGGCCGGGACGTTGCGGAAGGTGACCCCGGTGGTGCGGCCCCGGCTGCGGTGCACGGTCGCGGTGACCCGCCCGGACGGCACGTCGATCCGCACCCGGGCGTCCCCGTCGTCGGGGGCGGCGACCCGGCCGGTGTCCACGGCCCAGGCGCCCAGCGCCATGGTGCCGTGCCCGCAGGCGGTGGAGTAGCCGTCCTTGTGCCAGAACAGCACCCCGAAGTGGGCCCCGTCGTCGTCCGGGGGCACGACGAACCCCCCGTACATCCCGGCGTGCCCGCGCGGCTCCTGCACCAAGAGCCGCCGTACGTCGTCCAGCGCGCCCCGGCGCGGGGCGGTCCCGGAACCTCCCGGTCCGACGGCGGTGGCGCAGCGCTCGGCGACGGTGTCCCCCGGGACCAGGGGAAGGCCTTCGGAGACGATCCGGAACGGCTCGCCCGCGGTGTGGTAGTCGGTGGTGCGGACGGCGGTCACAGCAGGAACCCTCCGGGGAAGGGGTCGGCCGGGTCGAGGAAGTACTGGGCGGTGCCGGTGATCCAGGCCCGCCCGGTGACGGTGGGGACGACGGCCGGGAGGCCGCCGACGGTGGTCTCCGCGATCAGCCGGCCGGTGAACTCGGTGCCGATGAAGGACTCGTTGACGAAGTCGGCTCCGGTCTCCAGCAGGCCGCGGGCGTGCAGCTGGGCCATCCGGGCGCTGGTCCCCGTACCGCAGGGCGAGCGGTCGAACCAGCCGGGGTGGATGGCCATGGCGTGCCGGGAGCGGCGGGCGTCGGAGCCGGGGGCGGCGAGGTAGACGTGCTTGACCCCGGCGATGGAGGGTTCCTCGGGGTGCACGGGGCGGTCGTCGGAGGCGTTGACCGCTTCCATGATCGCGAGCCCGGCGGCGATCAGGTCGTCCTTGCGGGCGCGGTCGAAGGGCAGGCCGAGGGCTTCGAGTTCGACGAAGGCGTAGAAGTTGCCGCCGTAGGCGAGGTCGTAGGTGACCGTGCCGAAGCCGGGCACCTCGGCCTTCAGGTCGAGCCCGGCGCAGAAGGACGGGACGTTGGTGAGGGTGACGGCGGTGGCCGCCCCGTCCTCCACGCGGACGTCCACGCTGACCAGGCCGGCGGGGGTGTCGAGCCGGACGGTGGTGACCGGCTCGACCACGGGCACCATGCCGGTCTCGACGAGCACGGTGGCGACGCCGATGGTGCCGTGTCCGCACATCGGCAGCAGGCCCGACACCTCGATGTAGAGCACGCCGAAGTCGGCGTCGGGCCGGGTGGGGGGCTGCAGGATGGCGCCACTCATCGCGGCGTGCCCGCGCGGCTCGTACATGAGCAGGGTCCGGACCTGGTCCATGTGCTCGATGAAGTGGAGCCGCTTCTCGGCCATGGTGGCGCCGGGGACCACCCCGACTCCCCCGGTGATGACCCGGGTCGGCATGCCCTCGGTGTGCGAGTCCACCGCGTGGTAGATGTGGCGCGTACGCATTCCAGTTCCCCCGGGGGCTAGTTGAGGCCCTCGGCGAGGGCCTTCTCGGTGGCGGCGCGGACGGCGGCCTCGATCTCGCCGGTGAGCGGGAAGCGCGGCGGGCGGGTGGCGCCGCCGGGGCGGCCGGCCAGGTCCATGGAGAGCTTGATGGCCTGGACGAACTCGGTCTTGGAGTCCCAGCGCAGCAGCGAGTGCAGGGACTTGTAGAGCGGCAGCGCGGTGTCGAGGTCCCCGGCGACGGCGGCCCGGTAGAGGGTGGCGCAGGAGTTCGGGAGCGCGTTGGGGTAGCCGGCGATCCAGCCGACGGCGCCGGCGAGGGCGAGTTCGAGGAGGACGTCGTCGGCGCCGATGAGCAGGTCGAGGCCCGGGGCGAGTTCGGCGATCTCGTAGGCGCGGCGCACGTCGCCGCTGAACTCCTTGACGGCGACGATGCTGCCGTCTGCGTGGAGCCGGGCCAGGAGCGCCGGGGTCAGGTCCACCTTGGTGTCGATGGGGTTGTTGTACGCGACGACGGGCAGCCCGGCCGCGGCGACCTCGGCGTAGTGGGCGCGGACGGTCGCCTCGTCGGCGCGGAAGGCGTTGGGGGGCAGCAGCAGGACGGAGCCGGCGCCGGCCTCGGCGGCCTGGTCGGCCCAGCGGCGGGCCTCGGCGCTGCCGTAGGCGGCGACGCCGGGCATGACGCGGGCGCCGTCGCCCGCCGCCTCGACGGCGGTGCGGACGACCTGGGCGCGTTCGGCGTCGGTGAGGGTCTGGTACTCGCCGAGGGAGCCGTTGGGGACGACGCCGTCGCAGCCGTTGGCGATCAGCCAGGCCACGTGCTCGGCGTACGCGTCGTGGTCGACGCTGAGGTCCTCGCGCAGCGGCAGCGCGGTGGCGACCATGATGCCGTGCCAGGGGCGGGTGCGGGTGGGCGCGGGGGTGGGCGCGTGGGTCATGAGAGAGCTCCCTAGAGTGGTGTGTGACATTTTACTTGGCGGTGTGAGGCGGCCACAAGGGTCCGCGCGTGCCGGATCAGGCCTCCGTGGCCGGAAGTTCGGCGAGGTGGCGCAGCGGGACCGGGCAGGACAGCGGCCGCCGGTCGGGCGCGGCGCCCGGGGAGGACGACGCTTCGCCCGCGAGGGCGGCGACGGCCGGGCCGCACATCCGGCCCTGGCACCAGCCCATTCCGGCGCGGGTGAGCAGTTTGACGGTACGGGCGTCCCCGGCGCCGAGGTCTTCGACGGCCTCCCGGATACAGCCGGCCGGGACCTCCTCGCAGCGGCACACGTCGGTGTCGTCCCGCAGCCAGCCGGTCCAGCCGTCGCCGGGGCGGTGCGCGGCGCCCATCGCGGCGGCGAAGGCGCGCAGCCGGGCGCGGCGGCGCACCAGCGCGGCCGGGACGGGCACCCCGGCGATCGCGAAGGCGGCGATCTCCCCTTCGGTCATGGCCAGTTGGGCCCCGCCGATGCCTCCGGTCTCCCCGGCGGACCAGATGCCGGGTACGGAGGTCCGCTGCCGGGCGTCCAGTTCCAGCGCGGCGGTGCCGTCGGCGGCGGGCGCGGTGGCGCAGCCCAGCCCGGTGGCCAGCTCCAGTTGGGGCACCAGGCCGTGGCCGACGGCGACCGCGTCGCAGGGGATCCGGCGGGCGGTGCCCGGCAGCGGACGCCAGTCCCGGTCCAGCCGGGCCACCGTCACGGCCTCGACCCGGTCGGCGCCGTGCGCCTCGGTCACGGCGTGCCGGGTGAGCAGCCGGACGTGGTGGCGCAGCAGCGCGCCGCCGTACGTGGCCGCCTCGGCGATCTTGCCGGGGTTGCGGAGCAGGGCGGGGGCCTGCCCGGCGTACCCGGAGTACGAGGCGGCCTCGACGACCGCGGGCACCCGCGCCCCGGCGGCCGCGAGGGATCCGGCGACGGCGAGCAGCAGCGGCCCGCTCCCGGCGACGACCACCCGCCGCCCCGGCAGGACGAGGCCGCCCTTGAGCATGGCCTGGGCGCCGCCGGCCCCGACCACGCCGGGCAGGGTCCAGCCCGGGAAGGGCAGTTGGCGCTCGTAGGCCCCGGTGGCGATCAGCACGGCCTCGGCGTGGACGGCGGCGGCGCTCTCCTCGGGGCCGGCGACGGCGTGCAGGGTCCAGCGCTGCCGGTCCTGGACCACGGTCCAGACGTGGTGGAAGGGGAGGTACGTGATGCGGCCCGCCGCCTCGTGGGCGCGCAGGGCGGCTTCGCGGGAGGCGAAGTCGGCCCAGTCGTGGTGCAGGGCCTCGGGGCGGGCGGCGCCGAGGCCGGGGGCGGGGTGGCGGTAGTACTGGCCGCCGGGGCGCTCCCCGGCGTCGAGGACGGTGACGCGCAGGCCGAGCCCGGCGGCCGCGACGGCGGCGGCGAGCCCGGCGGGGCCGGCGCCGACGACGGCGAGGTCGGCGAGGCCGACGAGGTCGGCTTCCCGGTCAGACGGCGAGGTCGGCACGGCCGGTTCCCTCCTGGGTGGTGACGGTGTCCCCGGGCCGGGCGGGCACCAGGCAGGCGCGCTGGTTCGGACGGCCGTTGACGATGACGAGGCAGTCGTAACAGCTCCCGATCCCGCAGAAGGCGCCGCGCGGGGCGCCGGTCTCGCGGGTGGTGCGCCAGGCGAGGATCCCGGCGCTCCACAGCACGGCGGCGATGCTCTGGCCCGTCTGTGCGGGCAGGTCCCGGCCGTCGAAGCGGAGCATGTACGTGGCTTCCGGGTCCCCACCGACGAGGGCGCGGGGCGAGCGGTTGCGCGGGTTCTGGCTCATCGGCCGTTCTCCTTCGGCATCGTGTGGACTTCGGCGGACCGGTACGGGATCCCGCCGCGCGGAGCCTTCTCCCCACCGGACCGGCTCATCGGACGGAGCCCTGACCGGCGGCCGGGCCGGACCCGGCCGGGCCTGGACGGTCCGGACCCGAGGCGGCCGGGCCGAAGCGGTTCGGGCGGAACGGCAGCAGGGGTACCGGGGGTTCGGCGCCGGTGAGGGCGGCCGCGATCAGCAGCCCCGTCGCGGGGGCCAGACCGATGCCCGCGCCCTCGTGGCCACAGGCGTGCAGCAGCCCCGGCACCCGCGGGTCGGGCCCGATCGCCGGGAGGTGGTCCGGAAGGTAGGGCCTGAACCCGTGGTAGGCCCGCATCACCCGGACGTCGGCCAGCACCGGGAACAGCGCCGCCGCCTGGCCGGCGAGCCGGCGCAGCGCCTCCACCGACAGACTCCGGTCGAAGCCCACCCGCTCCCGGGTCGCGCCGATCAGCACCGGCCCCGACGGCGTGCCCTCGACCACCGCCGAGGACTGCAGCGCGGCGGAGCCGCTGGCCACGTCCGCGATGTAGTCGGCGGCGTACACCTTGTGCCGCACCACCCGCGGCAGCGGTTCGGTCACCAGGACGAAGCCCCGGCGCGGCAGCACCGGCAGGCCCACCCCGGCGAGTTCGGCGATCCGGCCGCCCCAGGTGCCGGCGGCGTTGACCACGGCCGGGGCCCGCAGCTCCCGCTTCCCGGTCCGCACCCCCCGTACCGCCCCGCGCTCCAGCAGGAAGCCCGTGACCTCCTCCCCCAGGTACACCTCGGCCCCCGACGCCGCCAGCAGTCGCGCCGCCGCCTGGGCGGGCTGCACCTGGGAGTCCTGCGGGTAGTGGAAGCCGCCGGCCGGCCCCGGGGCCAGATGCGGCTCCAGCTCGCGGAGTTCGCCCGCCCCGACCTCGACGGCCTCCACCCCGGCGGCGCGCTGGCCGTCGGCGAAGGTGCGCAGCGCCGTGAGGGTGGTCTCGTCCGGGGCGACGACGAGGCCGCCCTTGGCCTCGTACTCGATCCGCTCCGGGAGCACGGCGGCGAGTTCCCGCCACAGCCCCGCCGACCACAGCGCGAGGTCCAGCTCGGGTCCCGCCTCCTTGTCGGAGACGAGCAGGTTGCCTTCCCCGGCACCGGTCGTGCCGCCCGCGACGGGGCCGCGGTCCACGACGGCCGCGGCGAGTCCGGCACGCCCGGCGTAGTACGCGCACGCGGCGCCGACGACGCCGGCGCCGATGATCACGACGTCCAGGGGATGTCTCTTGGGCACGGCAGTAATATGTCACATTCTTTAGTCAGTGCCTAGGGTCGCCCAGGCGGGCCGCGTGCTCGCCCGTGACGGCCCCGCCCCCCGTCGGGTACGGGGCCGTCCCGGGCGCCGGATCAGCCGCGCAGCGGGCCGTCGCAGCTGTAACTCGACGTGCCCGCCTTCTTGTTGTCCCAGATCTCCACCGGGCCGAAGGAGCAGTTCATGTCGGCCAGGTTGTTGGAGGCCGCGCCCGCCCGGTCGAGGATGAAGTAGTCGACCGTCTCGGACATGTCCTTGAAGTTCTGGTCGTCGCTGCGCCAGTTCTTCAGGTTCGCGGTGATGCGCCCCGTACAGACGAACCGGCGCTTGCCGGCCGCGCCGTTCTCCACGCAGTCCGGGGTGTTGTAGGTGGCCGTCGCGAAGCTCGACTTCACCGAGGCGAGCGCGGAGTCGCGCAGCTGGCCGTTGGGCGTGAAGGTGGTGTTCGGGACGTAGAGCTGGTCCACCTTGGCGATCTGCGCGTCCAGGAAGCGGTCGTAGTCGCGCTGGAGGTAGCTGTCGGCGCCCATCCGGTGGCGCCAGGCGTCGTAGCCGGCGACGTCGCCCGCGCGCAGGTGGGTGTACATCTCGCGCAGCAGCGAGGGCTTCTCGGTCCACAGGAACTCGAAGAAGGTGCCGGCGTAGCTGTAGAAGCGGAAGCCGTCGCCGTCGTAGGTGGCGTTCAGCAGCTGCTCGACGCTCATGCGCGGGCCGCCGCCGGCGGTGTCGCTGATGACGCTCTTGACCAGGGACTTGCGGACGGCGATGCCGTTGTCGCGGGTGGCGCCGTCGAAGAACTCGGCGGTGCCCTCGTCCATGGCGGTGGTGCGGTCGCCCTCGTACCAGGGGCCCTCGCCGAAGAAGCCGGGGACGGCGTAGCGGCCGTTGAGGTAGTGCGTGTACTCGTGGCGGAAGAGCTCTTCCAGCGTGAGGGAGGAGTCCTGCGGCACGCGGCGCTGGTAGGTGTAGAAGGTGGCGCCGTTCTCGATGTAGATGCCGCCGTTGTTGGTGCCGTAGCCGGTCAGGATCGGGTGGTAGTTCTCGTAGTCGGCGCGGGAGGCGTACAGCACGATGTTCAGCGTGGTGTTGGGGTCCCCGGCGAGCGGCTGCTCGGTGCCCAGGACCCGGTGGTACTGGGACTTGACCTGCTTGCTCGCGTAGTAGAGCTGGTCGACGGTGGCCTGGTCCAGGGCGGTGCGGACCTTGATGGCGCCGTTGTCGTAGGAGTAGGTGTAGGGGAAGAGCTGCTTCTCGATGTCCTCCTTGCACACCCCGTACGGCTTGCAGGCCTCGTAGAAGTTGAGCCAGGAGACGATCTTGGCCCACGGCTCGCTGCCGTTGCCGAAGCCGGCCTTCACGCTCTCCAGCAGGGCGCCGAGGTCGGCGACGGTCTGGCCCTTGAGGGCGTCGACCTGGCCGAAGCGGCCGTACTCGCCGAGGGCGTCGCGGACCACCCAGGCGTTGGTGGTGCCCTTGAGGTGGGTGTACCCGGCGAAGGCCTTGAAGGCGGCGCGGTACGAGGCGTCCCCGGCCACCGCCGCGTGGAAGGCGGCGTCCTGGTTGCCCGGGTAGACGCCGAGGTAGTTGACGGAGAGGGCGGCGAGGGCCGCGCCGCCCCAGGCCGGGTCCTGGTTCGTCGCGGAGTGCGACGCGTCCATGGTGGCCAGGACCTTCTTGATCAGGCCGAGCTGGTGCTGGCGCAGGCCCGGCGCGCTGGCGGCGTAGAGGGCCTCGCGCAGGGTCCGGGCGTTGGAGCCGGTGGCGTCGAAGGTGCGGGCGGCGTCACCGAAGTCGGCGACGGCCCGGCGCATGGCGTCGACGGTCGGGGCGTCGGTGACGTCGATCTCGTCGCGCGAGTAGTCGTGGTAGGCGACGGCGTGCAGGTACGTGAACATCTCCTCCAGGTGCGAGGAGTTACGGCCGTCGTGGGCGGCGGCCAGGCTGGATATCCGGCGGGAGACGGCCTGCACGTGGGCGTCGGACATGACGGGCGCGAGGCGCGCGTCCCAGGTCCAGATCAGCCCGCGCAGGCAGCCGTCGGCGAGGACGGCCTGGTCGCCGAGGAAGTCGGCGAACTGCTCGGGGGAAAGGGCCGTGATCCCGTCAAGGGTGCAGGGGACGCCCGCGGCGACGCCGCGCGCGGTGGGCGCGGCGGACGCCGACTTGCGGCTCTTCTCGGTGCGTTCGGCGGGCGCGGCCGCGGCCGTGGCGGCGCCGGGCACCCGGGCGTCGGTGACGGCCTTGCCGCCCGGGGCCGGGGCGGGGGCCGGGACGGCCTCCTTGGCGTTCGCGAGGCGGTCGACCTCGTCGAACGGGTTCCCGCCGGGGGCGGCGGGCCCCGCGGCGGGGGCGGCGGCCGCGAAGGTGGCGGGGACCGGGGTGGCCGGGGCGCCGTTCTCGGCGGCCTGGCTGACGGCCTGGCCGGCGGAGGCCAGGAGGGTCACCGCCACGGCGGCGGAGAGAAGGGACGTACGCACAGCTCTGTGCTGAGACACCAAGAACTCCTGGTTGGGAGGGGAGGTGGGGGAAGTGGTGCGTGAACTGCCCTGCGTCACGCGGCGTTTGACGGGGATTAACGTGCCGCGGTGTGAGCTGTAACATAGTAATGTGAAATTGCACTGACAAGACCTGTGCGCCCACCAGTTCGTGTCTTCTTGTAGGGAGCCCCGATGACCGACACCCCTTCAGGCCCCACCTCCGGCCTGAACACCGGCAGCCACGACCTGCCCGTGTCCCCCGAGCTGACCCGGTACATGGCGGGCAACTGGGCCGCCTCGCCGCTGCCCGCCACCGACCGGGTCCCCGCGTACGCCGCCACGCCCGCGCGTCGCGAACGGCTCTCCGCGCACTTCCCGGGCGAGCGACTGATCATCCCCGCCGGGGAGCTCCAGGTCCGCTCCAACGACGCCGACCACCGCTTCCGCCCGCACAGCGCGTACGCCTGGCTGACCGGGCTGACGGGTGAGGACCAGGCGGGCCACGTGCTGGTGCTGGAGCCGTCCGGCCCGCACGGCCACGAGCCGGTGCTCTACCTGCGCCCGCGCTCGCCGCGCGCCGACGGGAACGAGGAGTTCTACCGGGACCGCCGGTACGGGGAGTTCTGGGTCGGCCGCCGCCCCGACCTGGCGGAGGCGGAGCGCCTGACCGGCCTGCGCTGCGCCCATCTGGACGCGCTGGGCTCACCGCGGGGGCGCGACGCCGCCAAGGACCGGCAGCTCGCCTCGGTGCTCTCGGAGCTGCGCCTGGTGAAGGAGGCCTGGGAGGTCGACCAGCTCCAGCTGGCCGTGGACCACACGGCGGCCGGATTCGAGGACGTCGTACGGGCCCTGCCGCAGGCCCTGGCCCACCCGCGCGGGGAGCGCTGGATCGAGGGCGTCTTCGGCCTGCGCGCCCGCGCTGAGGGCAACGGCCTGGGCTACAACACCATCGCGGCGTCGGGCGCCCACGCCTGCATGCTGCACTGGATCCACAACGACGGCCGGCTCGACCCGAACGAGCTGCTGCTGCTCGACGCGGGCGTGGAGACGGACACCCTCTACACGGCGGACATCACCCGCACGCTGCCGCTGTCGGGGCGGTTCTCCCCCGTCCAGCGGCAGGTCTACGAACTGGTCCTCGCCGCCCAGGAGGCGGGCATCGCCGCGCTCCGCCCGGGCGCGACCTTCCGGGACTTCCACCGGGCCGGGATGCGCGTCATGGCGGAGGGGCTCGCGGAGTGGGGCGTCCTGAAGAACGCCGAGGGCGACCTGCACCGGCGCTACACGCTGTGCGCCAGCGGGCACATGCTCGGCATGGACGTGCACGACTGCGCGCAGGCGCGGGCGCAGACGTACCTGGACGGCGTGCTGGAGGAGGGTCAGGTGCTGACCGTGGAGCCCGGCCTGTACCTCCAGCCGGACGACGAGACGCTCCCGGCGGAACTGCGGGGCATCGGCGTGCGCATCGAGGACGACCTTGTGATCACGGCGACGGGCGCCCGACTGCTGTCGGGCGCCCTGCCGCGCACGGTCACGGGCATCGAGGACTGGATGGGGAACCTGCTGGAGAGCCGCTGACCGTCATCCGGCCGGCCCGCCGGCCGGATCACCAGCCGCCGTTGTTCCAGTTCCCGCCGTCGTTGTTCCAGTTGCCGCGGTCGTTGTTCCAGTTCCCGTTCCAGTTGCCGTTGTCGTTGTCGTTGTTCCAGTTGCCGTTGTCGTAGCGGTTGTTCCAACCGTCGTTGTTCCAGCGGCCGTCGTTCCAGTTGTCGTTGTTCCAGCTGTTGTTCCAGTACGGGTCGTTCCGGTACCGGGAGGCGTCCGACTGGTCCCAGCACCAACTGGGCACGTCGTTTCGGTAGCGGTAGGAGTCGCAGCACTCGCTCCAGTTCCCGCGCCACTCATCGGAGCACCGGTAGGTCTGCGGAAGACCCGCTGCGGCGGCGCCACTGACAGGCATCAGGCCGAGCGCGAGGCCGGCGGCCCCTGCCACGGCTGCCACAACGATCCCACGGCGCATATCCATGCACCTCCGAGTATGGAAAGGGAGACTACAAAACGGGCATTTCCACATTCCCTCGCCCCTGGCCGCCTGTCAAAGCGGGCTAGTCGACGACAGCGATGCCGTCCAGCTCGACCATCGCCTGCTCGTCCCACAGCCGGACCGCGCCGATCACCGCCATCGCCGGGTAGTCGCGCCCCGCCAACCTGTGCCAGATCCGGCCGAGTTCGCGGGCGTGCTCCCGGTACGCGGCCACGTCGACGGCGTAGACCGTGACCCGGGCCAGGTCGGCCGGGGCGCCGCCGGCGGCCGCGAGCGCCGCCAACAGGTTGGCCAGGGCCTGCTCGAACTGCTCGGGCAGGGTCTCGCCGACGACCTTCCCGGCGCCGTCCAGCGCGGTCTGGCCGGCCAGGAAGACCAGCCGGCCGCCGGTGGCCGTCACCGCGTGGGAAAAGCCGGTCGGCGGGGAGAGTTCCGCCGGATTGACCCGCTCCAGGCTCATCGCGCCGCCACCCCCCGGTACAGCTCCTTCGCAATGATGGTGCGCTGCACTTCGCTCGCCCCCTCGTAGATCCGCGGCGCCCGCACCTCCCGGTAGAGGTGTTCCAGCAGGTGGCCTCGGCGCAGGGCGACGGCGCCGTGCAGCTGGACGGCATGGTCCACCACGTACTGCGCCGTCTCGGTCGCCAGGAGCTTGGCCATCGCCGCCCGGCGCGGTACGTCCGGGGCGCCGCTGTCGTACGCCCCTGCCGCCGCGTAGACCAGGAGCCGCGCGGCCTCGGTACGGGTGGCCATCTCGGCCACCCGGTGCGCCACGGCCTGGAGGTCGCCGAGCACCCCGCCGAAGGCGGTGCGGCCCGCCGTGTGCGCCAGGGTGGCGTCCAGCGCGGCGCGGGCCATGCCGACCGCGAAGGCGCCGACGCTCGGCCGGAACAGGTTCAGGGTGTCCATGGCGACCCGGAAGCCGCGCCCGGGCTCGCCCAGCAGGTCCTCGGGGCCGGCCGGCACCCCGTCGAAGGCGAGCGAGCCGATCGGGTGCGGGGAGAGCATGTCGAGGGGCTCCCCCGACAGGCCCGGGCGGTCCGCCGGAATCAGGAAGGCCGTCACCCCCTTGGCGCCCGCCCCCTCACCCGTTCGGGCGAACACGGTGTAGAAATCCGCTTCCGGCGCGTTGGAGATCCAGCACTTCTCCCCGCTGAGCCGCCAGCCGGCCCCGTCCCGCCGGGCCTGCAGGGCGAGGGCGGCCGCGTCGGAGCCGGCCCCCGGCTCGCTGAGCGCGAAGGCCGCCACGGCCGTTCCCGCACGGACCCCCGGCAGCCACCGCTCGCGCTGCGCGGCGCTCCCCTCGCGCAGCACCGCGTACGATCCCAGCCCCTGGAGGGCCAGTGCGGTCTCGGCCTCGGTGCAGCCGTACGCGAGGGATTCGCGCAGCAGGCACAGCTCCAGGGCCCCGGAGGTGAAGACCCGTTCCAGCAGGCCCTGCGCGCCGAGCGCGGCGAGCAGCGGCCGGTTGACCCGGCCCGGCTCCCCCTTCTCCGCCAGGGGTTTGAGCAGGTCCGCCGAGAGCGCCCGCAGCCGCGCGCACCATTCCTCTTGTTCCGTTCCGAGCGCGAATCCGGTCATCCGAGTCGTCCCCGCATTCCATCGAATCCATCGAGTGCGCCGGTTCCTCGAAGCCGACGACACCCGCACTATCGCGTCCTGTTGACTACCGTCACCATCACGATACGCTCGGGGGGCAATCGCACGGCCGGCTCGACCCACTCGGTCCCACACCCAGGGGCCCGGACCGTCGCAAGGGGGCGAACCCGCCTTGGAGCTCAAGCCTTCCGCTCACGCCGACACCTTCTCCCGCGATCATCTGCCGCCCGCCCACGCCTGGCCGGAGCTGCTCTTCGAGCTGCCCGGGCTGGCGTATCCGGACCGGTTGAACTGCGGGGCCGAGC
The DNA here is from genome assembly GCF_026339935.1 of Streptomyces sp. NBC_01551. Taxonomy (NCBI): domain Bacteria; kingdom Bacillati; phylum Actinomycetota; class Actinomycetes; order Kitasatosporales; family Streptomycetaceae; genus Streptomyces; species Streptomyces sp. NBC_01551. The sequence continues at coordinate 5,205,248 of NZ_JAPEPX010000001.1, read as the reverse complement.
TGCTCGACGCCACCATCGCCCGCTTCGGCGGCGACCGCCCGGCGTTTCGGAGCGGGGACGGCGAGGTGTGGACGTACGGCGGGCTGCGCGAGCGCGTCGACCGCCTCGCGCACGTGCTCACGGCCGATCTGGGAGTGGTCCCCGGCAACCGGGTGCTGCTGCGGGGGCCCACCGGACCGTGGCTGGCGGCGGCGTGGCTCGCGGTGATGAAGGCGGGCGCGGTGGCCGTCACCGTACTGGCGCAGCAGCGGGCGCAGGAGCTGGCCACGGTGTGCTCGATGGCCCGGGTACGGCACGCGCTGTGCCATGTGACGGTCCTGGACGATCTGGTCAAGGCCGAGGTGCCGGGGCTGCGGATCACCCCGTACGGCGGCTCCGACCCGGACGACCTGCTGCGCCTGGCCGAGGCCCACCCCGAGCCCTACACCGCCGTCGAGACCTCCGCCGACGACGTCGCCCTGATCGCCTTCACCTCCGGCACCACCGGGCGCCCCAAGGGCTGCATGCACTTCCACCGCGACCTGCTGGCCGTCGCCGACACCTTCTCCCGAGAGGTGCTCAGACCCCGCCCCGACGACGTGTTCGCCGGCAGCCCGCCGCTCGGGTTCACCTTCGGTCTCGGCGGGCTCGTCGTCTTCCCGCTGCGCGCCGGGGCCTCGGCGCTGCTGCTGGAGCAGGCCACGCCGAGGCTGCTGCTGCCGGCCGTCTCCGAGCACCGGGTCACCGTCCTGTTCACCGCCCCCACCGCGTACCGGTCGATGCTGGACGCCCTGGGCCCGTACGACGTCGGCGCCCACGACCTGTCGTCGCTGCGCCGCTGCGTCTCGGCGGGCGAGAACCTGCCGGAGGCCACCTGGCAGGCCTGGTACGAGCGCACCGGGCTGCGGATCATCAACGGCATCGGGGCCACGGAACTGCTGCACATCTTCATCTCCGCCGCCGACGAGGACATCCGCCCGGGCACGACCGGCCGGGTGGTCCCGGGCTGGCAGGCCCGCGTGGTGGACCCGGCGGGGCGGCCGGTCGCCGACAACGAGCCGGGGCTGCTGGCGGTGCGGGGCCCGGTGGGCTGCCGCTACCTGGCCGACCCGCGGCAGGCGGAGTACGTACGGGACGGCTGGAACCTGACCGGCGACACGTACGTACGCGATCCGCAGGGGTACTTCCGCTATGTCGCCCGGGCCGACGACATGATCATCTCTTCGGGTTACAACATCGCCGGACCCGAGGTCGAAGAGGCCCTGCTGCGCCACCCTGACGTGGTGGAGGCGGCGGTGGTCGGCCGACCGGACGAGCGGCGGGGGCAGATCGTGGTCGCGTACACCGTCACGCGTGAGGGTGTGGTGCTCACGGAGGAGGCCCTGCGCGCCTTCATGCGCTCCGAGCTGGCCCCGCACAAGTGCCCGCGCTCCTTCGTCTTCCTGCCCGCCCTGCCGAGGACCGCGACCGGGAAACTACAGCGGTTCCGGCTGCGCGATCTACAGTAGGCCCGTGGCCGAGCAGCACACTCCGCGATCGTTGATCGTCACCTTCTACGGCGCCTACGGACGGGCCTTCGAGGGCCCCGTCCCGGTGTCCGCGCTGGTGCGCCTGCTGGGCGCGGCCGGCGTGGACGCCCCGTCGGTCCGCTCTTCGGTGTCCCGGCTGAAGCGGCGGGGCTTCCTGCTGCCCGCCCGCGCGGCGGACGGCTCGGCGGCGTACGAGCTCTCCGGCGAGGCCCGGCAGCTGCTGGACGACGGCGACCGGCGGATCTACGGGGCCGCCGACGTGTCGGACGAGTGGCTCGTCGCGGTGTTCTCCGTACCGGAGCAGGAGCGCAGCAAGCGGCACCTGCTGCGCTCCCGGCTGGCACGGCTCGGCTTCGGCAACGTGGCGCCCGGCGTGTGGATCGCCCCGGCCCACATCGCCGAGGAGACCGGTCACACCCTGGACCGGCTGCACCTGACCGCGTACGTCGAGCTCTTCCGCGGCGCCCACCTCGGCTTCGCCCCGACCGCCGAGGCGGTGGCCCGCTGGTGGGACCTGACCGCGCTGGCCAAGCAGCACGAGGAATTCCTCGACCTGCACGAACCCGCCCTGCGCGGCCTCCAGTCGGGCCCCGAGCCGACTCCGCAGGAGGCGTACCGGGGTTACCTGATGGCCCTGGACACCTGGCGGCGACTCCCGTACGCGGACCCGGGCCTGCCGCGCGAGCTGCTGCCCGCCGACTGGCCGGGCGACCGGGCGGCGGCGGTCTTCGCCGAGCTGCACGCCCGGCTGCGGGACATCGGGGCGTCGTTCCTGCAACCGTGATCCACTCGGTGGCGTCCGCCGTCGGCGTGACCTCCGGGGCGCCGCAAAAGCGGCTGCGGTGCGGGTCCGGGGCGCGCCAGGATGTTCATGACCTGGACCTTCACCGCAGACCTGGCCCGCTACACAACCACCGCGGGGCCTGTTCGTGGCCGTCTGAGCGAAGGCCCCCTCACCCCCGCCCGGTCGGCGGTTTGCGGCTGCCCGCGCGGTAGGGGGCCGGCCAGGGCGCGGCCGGGCCCTCGTAGGACTGGTCGGCGGCCGCGTGCAGGGTCCAGTGCGGGTCGTACAGGTGCGGGCGGCCCAACGCGCAGAGGTCGGCGCGGCCCGCCAGCAGCAGGGAGTTGACGTCGTCCCAGGAGGAGATGGCGCCGACGGCGATCACCGGGACGCCGAGGGCGTTGCGGATCCGGTCCGCGTAGGGCGTCTGGTACGAGCGCCCGTACTCCGGGGTCTCGTCGGCCACCACCTGGCCGGTGGAGACGTCGATGGCGTCGGCCCCGCGGGCGGCGAAGGCGGCGGCGATCCGCTCGGCGTCCTCGGGCGTGGTGCCGCCGGGCGCCCAGTCGGTGGCGGACAGGCGGACCGTCATGGGCCGGTCGTCGGGCCACACCTCGCGGACCGCGTCGAAGACCTCCAGCGGGAACCGGAGCCGGTTCTCCAGCGAGCCGCCGTACGCGTCGGTGCGGTGGTTGGTCAGCGGGGACAGGAACCCGGACAGCAGGTAGCCGTGCGCGCAGTGCAGCTCCAGCAGGTCGAAGCCGCAGTCGGCGGCCCGTACGGCGGCGGCCGCGAAGTCGGAGCGGACCGCCGCGAGGTCGGCCGTCGTCAGGGCGCGCGGGACGGCGGAGACGCCCGGCCGGTACGGCAGCGCGGAGGCGGCGACCAGCGGCCAGTTGCCCTCGGGCAGCGGGTCGTCCATGCCCTCCCACATCCGCCGCGTCGAGCCCTTGCGGCCCGAGTGGCCGAGCTGGACGCCGAGGGCCGTGCCGGGCGCGGAGGTGTGGACGAAGTCCGCGATGCGGGTCCAGGCGGCCGCCTGTTCGGCCGTGTACAGGCCGGTGCAGCCGGGGGTGATGCGGCCGTCGGCGCTGACGCAGACCATCTCGGTCATCACCAGCCCGGCCCCGCCGAGTGCCCGGGCGCCGAGGTGGACCAGGTGGAAGTCCCCGGGCAGGCCGCTGCCTTCGAGATCCCCGCCCTCGGCCGAGTACATGTCCATCGGGGAGACCACGACCCGGTTGCGCAAGGTCAGCCCGCGCAGCGTGAACGGCGTGAACATCGGCGGAGTTCCGTCCTGCGGGCAGCCGAAGTCCCGCTCCACCGCCCGCGTGAACCGTTCGTCGCGCAGCCGGAGGTTGTCGTGGGTGACGCGGCGGCTGCGGGTGAGCAGGTTGAAGGCGAACTGCCGGGCGGGCTGGTCCACGTACCCGGCGATCTCCTCGAACCAGCGCATGCTGGCGGCCGCGGCGCGCTGGGTGCTGGCCACGGCCGGTCGCCGCGCCGCCTCGTACGCGGCCAGGGCCGCCGGGACACCGGGCTCCGCGGCCACCGCCTCGGCCAGCGCGAGGGCGTCCTCGACGGCCAGTTTGGTACCGGAGCCGATGGAGAAGTGCGCGGTGTGCGCCGCGTCGCCGAGCAGCGCCACGTTGCCGTGCGACCAGCGCGCGTTGACGACCGTGCGGAAGCTCGTCCACGCCGAGCGGTTGCCCACCAGCGGCCGCCCGCGCAGGGCCTCGCTGAAGATCTTGGCGCAGCGGGCCGCCGACTCGCCCTCGTCGCACAGGTCGAGGCCCGCCGCGCGCCACACCTCCTCACGCATCTCCACGATCACCGTGGAGGCGTCGGCCGCGTACGGGTAGGCGTGCAGCTGCATCACCCCGTACTCGGTCTCCGCGATCTCGAAGCGGAAGGAGTCGAAGGCGAAGTCGGCGGCGAGCCAGATGTAGCGGCAGTTCCCGGCCGTCAGCGCCGGCCCGAAGTGCGCGGCGCCGCGCTCCCGGGTCGCACTGTGCACCCCGTCGGCGGCGACCACCAGGTCGTAGGAGTCCGCGAGCGCGAAGGCGTCGGGGGCCCCGGCGCGGAACCGGAGCCGGACCCCGAGGCCGGCGCAGCGCTCGTGCAGGATCTCCAGGAGCCGGCGCCGACCGAGGGCGGCGAAGCCGTGCCCGCCGGAGGTCAGCAGCCGTCCCCGGTGCACGATGTCCACGTCGTCCCAGCGCACGAACTCCGCGCAGAGGGCGGCGTAGACGACGGTGTCGGCGCGCTCGATGCCGCCGAGGGTCTCGTCGGAGAGCACCACCCCGAATCCGAACGTGTCATCGGGTGCGTTGCGTTCCCAGACCTCGACGGTGTGCCCTTGGCGGGCGAGCAGGGCGGCGGCGTACAGCCCGCCCGGTCCCCCTCCGACGACGGCGACCCGCAGGGCGCCCGCGGACACGGACATGGACATGGGCACGGACATGGGGCTACCTGCCCTTCCACTCCGGGGGCCGCTTCGCGGTGAAGGCGGCGTGGAACTCCGCGTAGTCCTGGCCGTTCATCAGCAGCGCCTGGGTGTTGGCGTCCAGCTCCACCGACGCGGCCAGCGGCATGTCGAGTTCGGCCGTGAGCAGCGCCTTGGTCTGCGCGTACGCGAGGGCCGGCCCGGCGGCCAGGTGCGCGGCCAGCTCGGCGGCGCGCAGGTGGGCCTTGCCCTCCTCGGTGACCTCGCTGAGCAGGCCGATGCGCTCCGCCTCCGGGGCGCGTACGGGCTCTCCGAGCATCAGCAGCCGGGTGGCGTGGCCGAGGCCGACGACGCGGGGCAGGAGGTACGCGGCGCCCATGTCGCCGCCGGAGAGGCCGACGCGGGTGAAGAGGAAGGCGAAGCGGGCGGTGGGGTCGGCGATCCGGAAGTCGGCGGCGAGCGCGAGGACGGCGCCGGCGCCTGCGGCCACCCCGTGGACGGCGGCGATCACGGGGAAGGGGCATTCGCGGATCGCGCGCACGACCTGGCCGGTCATCCGGTTGAAGTCCAGGAGCTGGGCGGTGTCCATGGCGAGCGTGGCGCCGATGATCTCGTCCACGTCGCCGCCGGAGCAGAAGCCGCGCCCCTCGCCGCCGAGGACGAGGGCGCGCACGGAACGCTCCCGGGACAGTTCGGCGAGCAGATCGCGCAGGTCGGCGTAGGCGCCGAAGGTGAGCGCGTTCAGCTTCTCGGGGCGGTCGAGGGTGACGGTGGCCACGCCGTCCTGCCGGGCCACCCGGAGGTGGCGCCACCGTTCGGTCGCTGGGGTGGAACCGGTGAAGGGGCTCACGCTCCCGAAGGTATCACCCAGTCGTGACTGCCGTCACAGAAACGCGAGAGAGCCGGGGGTCGAAGGTCCTGGGCGGCCGGGGCCGCGGCCCCTGGGGCTCGCGCCGGGGTGCCCTGCGAAGCCGCGCTTCCGTTTTCGTATGGTTGAAAGCCGTACTCCCGCGTTGGCCCCCACCCCGGAACGGAGGGATCGCCTTGTCCGACGCCTCGGCCCTGCCCGGCGCCTCCGCCCCGCCCGGCGCCTGCGCCTGGCGGATCGCCCTGCCCCACACGGCGGCCGCCGTCCCGATGGCCCGCGCCCTCGTCCGGACCGCGCTGACCGACAGCGGGGCGCCCGCCGACCGCGACACCGCGGAGCTGCTGACGGCCGAGCTGGTCGCCAACGCGGTCGAGCACACCCGCCCCGGCGCGCCGATCGAGCTGGTGGTGGAGCTGCTGACGGACGGCTGTCAGGTCGAGGTGCACGACGGCGATCCCCGCCCGCCGGGCGATCTCACCGGCCGCCACGACGACGCACACCCCGACCCCTGGCAGGAGCACGGCCGCGGCCTGCTGCTGATCCGCGCCCTGAGCTCCGGCTGCGGCCACCGCCGCACCGAGCGGGGCAAGGCGGTGTGGTTCACCCTGCCGGCCCGGCCCGCCACCGTTCCCCGCCAGGGAACGGCCGTATGACTATGCGGTGAACCCCGTGAACACGGTGAACACGGCGAGCGAGACGGCGCCCTAGACGGCCGGCTGCTTCGCGAGCGTCGCGACCAGCACGGCCTTGATGGTGTGCAGCCGGTTCTCGGCCTCGTCGAAGACGACCGAGTGCGCGGACTCGAACACCTCGCCCGTCACCTCCAGCGACTCCAGCCCGTGGCGCTCGTGGATCTCCCGGGCGACCTTGGTGCCCAGGTCGTGGAAGGCCGGCAGGCAGTGCAGGAACTTCACGTCCGGGTTCCCGGTGGCGCGGAGCACGTCCATGGTGACCGCGTACGGGGCCAGGGCCTCGATCCGCTCGTCCCAGACCTCCTTGGGCTCGCCCATGGACACCCACACGTCGGTGGCGACGAAGTCGGCCTGCGCCACGCCCTCCGCGACCTCCTCCGTCAACGTGATCCGGGCCCCGCTGGCGGCGGCGAGCTCACGGGCCCGCGCGACCACGGCCTCGGCGGGCCAGTACGCCTTGGGCGCGACGATCCGTACGTCCATGCCCAGCAGCGCACCGGTCACCAGGTAGGAGTTGCCCATGTTGAAGCGGGCGTCGCCGAGGTAGGCGAAGGCGATCCGGTCCAGCGGCTTGGCGCAGTGCTCGGTCATGGTGAGCACGTCGGCCAGCATCTGGGTGGGGTGCCAGTCGTCGGTGAGGCCGTTGAAGACGGGCACGCCGGAGAACGCGGCGAGTTCCTCCACGGCCTCCTGACTGTCGCCCCGGTACTCGATCCCGTCGAACATCCGGCCGAGCACCCGGGCGGTGTCCTTGACCGACTCCTTGTGGCCCATCTGGGAGCCGGAGGGGTCGAGGTAGGTGGTGTGGGCCCCCTGGTCGGCGGCGGCCACCTCGAAGGCGCAGCGGGTGCGGGTGGAGGTCTTCTCGAAGATCAGGGCGATGCTCTTGCCCTGGAGCCGCCGCTGTTCGATTCCGGCCTTCTTCGCCGCCTTGAGTTCGGCGGCGAGCTCGACGAGGCCGCGGAACTCGGCGGCGGTGAAGTCGAGCTCCTTGAGGAAACTGCGGCCGACGAGGTCGGTGGCCATGAGGGCGCTCCAGAGTCGCATCTGACAGGGGATGTTGGAAGTCTATACGATCCTCTGTATTGATATACAGACCTATGAGCCCCCTCGTGGAGAGGCCTCCCTCACACCCTCCCCCGCCGGCCGCCGTCAGCGCCTCACACGGCGTCCCGCTCCACCGGACAGCTCATGCACCGCGGCCCGCCCCGCCCCCGGCCCAGCTCGCTGCCCGGGATCTCGATGACCTCGATGCCCTGCTTGCGCAGGTGGGTGTTGGTCGTGACGTTCCGCTCGTACGCGACCACCACCCCCGGTTCCACGGCCAGCACGTTGCAGCCGTCGTCCCACTGTTCGCGCTCCGCCGAGTGCACGTCCTGCGTCGGGGTCAGCACCCGGATCGCGTCGAGGTCGAGGGCCTTGGCGATCGCCCGGTGCATGTGCTCCGGCGGGTGGTCGGTCACCTTCAGCTCGCTCGCCCCGTCGCCCGGCTCGATCGTGTAGGAGCGCAGCATGCCGAGCCCCGCGTACTGAGTAAACGTATCTCCATCGACCATCGTCATGACCGTGTCCAGGTGCATGAAGGCCCGCCGCTTGGGCATGTCCAGCGCCACGATGCTGGTGGCGGACCCGGCGGCGAACAGGCCCCGCGCGAGCATCTCCACCGCCTGCGGCGTGGTGCGCTCGCTCATCCCGATGAGCACCGCGCCGTTGCCGATGACGAGCACGTCCCCGCCCTCGATGGTCGAGGGGTAGTCCGCCTGACCCTGCGACCAGTAGTGGAAGGCGCCGGAGGTGGTGAAGAGCGGGTGGTGCCGGTAGATCGCCTCGAAGTGCACGGTCTCGCGCTGCCGGGCCGGCCAGCGCATCGCGTTGATGGACACCCCGTCGTAGATCCAGGCGGAGGTGTCCCGGGTGAACAGGTGGTTGGGCAGCGGCCCGAGCAGGAAGTCGTCCAGCTCCATGGCGTGGAAGCGGACCGACACCGGCTCCGCGTGCCGCTCCAGGTACTCCCGCTTGGTCATCCCGCCGACCAGGGCCTCGGCGAGCTCGGCCGAGGGCAGCACGTCGAACACGGAACGCAGGTGGTCGGTGGCGAGCGGCCCGTACTCCTTCTCGTCGAAGACCCGGTCCAGTACGAGGTGTCTCGCCTCCGGGATGTCGAGGGCCTCGGCGAGCAGGTCGCCGAAGAGGTGCACGTCCACGCCCCGGTCGCGCAGCACGTCCGCGAAACCGTCGTGCTCCTGGCGGGCCCGGCGGACCCACAGCACGTCGTCGAAGAGGAGGGCGTCCTTGTTGGTTGGTGTGAGCCGCTTCAGCTCCAGGTCGGGCCGGTGGAGGATGACGCGGCGAAGCCGCCCGGTCTCGGAGTCGACATGGAATCCCATGCCGTACACATTCCCAGACCGGACGGCCTTTTGACCGGGGGTCCGCTCAGCGCGGGGTACCGAGGCCGAGAAGCGCCGTCGGGGCGCCGATGAGTTCCGGGGTGGTCAGCCCCAGCTTGGGCGTGGTCAGGTTCGGGATCCCGTGGTTGCTCCCGTCCGGCATGGTCAGCGGGGAGCCGAGCACCGCGCCCGGGGTGCGGGTGACCAGGGTGGTCGCCGGCGCCTCCACGGAACCCTCGCCGTCCGTCTCCTCCTTGCCCAGCAGGTTCGGCACCGGCGAGGTGACGAGGGTCCGGCCGAGGTCGGTGCTGACCGGCACCACCGGGAGGAGCGGGGTCGGAAGCATGTCGCCGGTGTGGTGCCGGGGCGCCTCGGGCGCGCCGACCATCGGCACGGGAACCCCGGTGGCCACGCGCGGCGTGTCCACGCCGAGCGTGGTCTCCACGGCGTCCAGCGGGACACCCACCGGCACCGCGTCGGCCACGGCCGGGGAGGCCGCGCCGGCCGCCGCCATACAGGTCATGAGCGCCGCAATGCTTCCGCGCGCGGTCATCTTCATAGGTGACGTTCCGTCCTTCCAGGGTCGCGGACACTCCGCTGCCCTGGATGAACGATCCCGCCGGTGGTTTTCCCGGAGTTCTCCGCGAAAGTTCCCCCATACGACCTAATTCCAGGCCGTATGGGGGCGGCGGCTTTACGGGCCGGGGGGTCGGGGTCAGAGCCGGGGGTCGACCGGCTCCGACTCCAGGGCGAGCACCGCGAACACGGCCTCGTGCACCCGCCACAGCGGCTCGTCGGCCGCCAGCCGGTCCAGCGCCTCCAGCCCGAGCGCGTACTCGCGCAGGGCCAGCGAGCGCTTGTGCCCGAGGAAGCGCTCGCGCAGCCGCTCCAGGTGGTCCGCACGCGTGTACTCCGGGCCGTAGATGATCCGCAGGTACTCGCGGCCGCGCACCTTGACGCCCGGCTGGACGAGCCGCCCCTTGCCGTCCTTGGCGTACGCCTGGAGCGGCTTGACGACCATGCCCTCGCCGCCCGCCGCCGTCAGCTCCAGCCACCAGTCGGTGCCCGCGCGGACGGAGTCCTCGTCCCCGGTGTCGACGAGGATCCGGCCGGTGCGGCGCAGCAGCCCGGTCCCGGCCGCCTCGTCCGCCCCTACGAGCCGGTCCAGCCAGGCCAGCTGCTCGTCGTGCGGAACGGCGGCCAGCGAGCGCCCAGCGGCCGCGAGCAGCTGGAACGGTGCGAACCGGACGCCGTCCAGCCCGTCGGTGCTCCAGCAGTAGCGCCGGTACGCGTCGGTGAACCTGGCCGCGTCGGCGGCCCGGCCGCGCTGGCGCTCCAGCAGCTCCCCGGTGTCGACGCCCCGGGCGCCGGCCGCCGCGAGGGCCGCGATGGCGTCCGGGAAGACGGCGCGCGAGGCCGCGCCCACGGCGGCGTACTGGTTGCGCAGCAGGCCGGCGGACTTCAGCGACCAGGGCAGCAGTTCCCCGTCGAGCAGCAGCCAGTCGGTGTCCAGTTCCTCCCAGAGGCCGGCGCCGGCGATCGCCGAGCGGAGCCGGGCGAGGACCTCCTCGGTGACCTCGGGGTCGTTGAAGAAGGCCCGCCCGGTACGGGTGTAGACGGAACCGGTCACCCCGTCGACCCCGAAGCGCTCGCGTGCGGCGTCGGCGTCCTTGCAGACCAGGACGGTGGCGCGGGAGCCCATGTGCTTCTCCTCGCACACGACCGTCGCGATGCCGTCCTTGCGGTACTGCGCGAAGGCCTCCGCCGGGTGTTCGAGGTAGCCCTCGATCCGGGAGGTGGCCGTCGGAGCCATGGTCGGCGGCAGGTACGGCACCAGGCGCGGGTCCACCGCGAAGCGGCTCATGACCTCCAGGGCCGCCGCCGCGTTCTCCTCGCGCACGTTGACGTTGCCCAGGTGCCGGGTCTCCACGATCCGGCGCCCGTGGACGTCGGCCAGGTCGAGCGGACGGCCCTCGTGGCCCCCGGGCGCCTCGGCGGCGAGGGGGCGCGTGGGCTCGTACCAGACCTTCTCGGCCGGTACGTCGACCAGTTCGCGCTCGGGCCAGCGCAGGGCCGTCATCTTCCCGCCGAAGACGGCGCCGGTGTCGAGGCAGATGGTGTTGTTGATCCACGCGGTGTTCGGGACCGGGGTGTGGCCGTAGACCACGACGGCCTTGCCCCGGTAGTCCTCGGCCCACGGGTAGCGCACGGGCAGGCCGAACTCGTCGGTCTCCCCGGTGGTGTCCCCGTACAGGGCGTGCGAGCGGACCCGTCCGGAGGTGCGGCCGTGGTACTTCTCGGGCAGCCCGGCGTGGGCGACGACCAGCCTGCCGCCGTCGAGCACGTAGTGGCTGACGAGGCCCGCGATGAACTCCCGGACCTCCCGGACGAATTCCTCCGGCTCCCGCCCCAGCTGCTCGATGGTCTCGGCGAGGCCGTGCGTCTGCTGGACCTTGGATCCCTTGAGGTAACGGCCGAGCTTGTTCTCGTGGTTCCCGGGGACGCACAGGGCGTTGCCGGACTTGGCCATGCCCATCACCCGGCGCAGCACGCCGGGGCTGTCCGGGCCCCGGTCGACGAGGTCGCCGACGAAGACGGCGGTGCGGCCCTCGGGGTGCGCGCCGTCCTCGTAGCCGAGCTTGGCGAGCAGGGTCTCCAGCTCGGAGGCGCAGCCGTGGATGTCGCCGATGATGTCGAAGGGGCCGGTGAGGTGGGTGAGGTCGTTGAAGCGCTTCTCCAGGACGACCTCGGCGGCCTCGGCCTCCTCGGGCGTGCGCAGCACGTGCACCTTGCGGAAGCCCTCGCGCTCCAGGCCGCGCAGCGAACGCCGCAGATCACGGCGGTGGCGCTGGATGACGGCGCGGGGCAGCCCGGACCGGTCGGGGCGGGCGGCGTTGCGCTCGGCGCAGACCTCCTCGGGCATGTCGAGGACGATGGCGATGGGCAGCACGTCGTGCGCGCGGGCCAGCTGGACCAGCTGGCGGCGCGCCTCCTGCTGGACGCTGGTGGCGTCGACCACCGTGAGGCGGCCGGCGGCCAGGCGCTTGCCCGCGATGTAGTGCAGGACCTCGAAGGCGTCCTTGCTGGCGCTCTGGTCGTTCTCGTCGTCGGCGACCAGGCCCCGGCAGTAGTCGGAGGAGATGACCTCGGTCGCCTTGAAGTGCTTGCGGGCGAAGGTGGACTTGCCCGATCCGGTGGCCCCGATCAGGACGACGAGGGACAGGTCGGTGACGGGAAGCACGCGGTGGGTATTGGATTCGGTGGTGGTCATGCTGCCTCGCCCTCCTTCGGGGTGTCGGTCGTGGTGCTGGTAGTGGTGCCGGTGCTGTCGGCCGTGCCCGTCTGCGTGAAGACGGCCATCTGGGTCGGCGGCCCCACCTCGGGGTCGTCGTCCCCGACGGGAACGAACGCGACGGCGTACCCGTAGCGCCCCGCGACCTCGGCCGCCCAGGTGCGGAACTGCGCGCGGGTCCACTCGAAGCGGTGGTCGCCGTGCCGGACGTGCCCGGCGGGCAGAGACTCCCAGCGGACGTTGTACTCGACGTTCGGGGTGGTGACGAGGACGGTGCGCGGGCGGGCGGAGCCGAACACCGCGTACTCCAGCGCGGGCAGCCGCGGCAGGTCCAGGTGCTCGATGACCTCGCTGAGCACGGCCGCGTCGTACCCGGTCAGCCGCTTGTCGGTGTAGGCGAGTGAGCCCTGGAGCAGCCGGACGCGCTCGCTCTGCCGCTCTCCCAGCCGGTCCAGCCGCAGCCGCTTGGCGGCGAAGCCCAGGGCGCGCATGGACACGTCGACGCCGACGATCTCCGTGAAGGAGACGTCCCCCAGCAGCGCCTGCACCAGCTGGCCCTGCCCGCAGCCGAGGTCGAGGACCCGGGCCGCGCCGGCGTCGCGCAGGGCGGCGAGGATCGCCTCGCGCCGGTGCACCGCGAGCGGGACCGGCTTCTCCTCGGTGTCGCTGCTCTCGTCGACGGCGTTGTCGACCTCCTCCACCTCGCGGCCGTCCGCCTCGGCGAGCCGGACCAGCTCCAGGCGCTCCATGGCGTCCCGGGTGAGGTGCCCCAGCCGGGCCAGGTAGCGGGAGGTGATCAGCGCGTTCTCGGGGTGCGCGGCGAGCCAGCCGTCTCCGGCGCGGAGCAGCTTGTCCACCTCGTCGGGGGCGACCCAGTAGTGCTTGGCGTCGTCCAGCACGGGCAGCAGCACGTACAGCTGGCGCAGGGCGTCGGCGAGCTTGGCCTCGCCCTCCAGTACGAGGCGTACGTACCGGGAGTCGCCCCATTCGGGGAACTGCTCGTCGAGAGGTACGGACGTCACCTCCACGCGGTCCCAGCCCAGCGGGCCGAACAGCCCGCGCACAAGCTCGGCGCCGCCCCGGGCGGGCAGCGCCGGGATCTCGACGCGCAGCGGACGCGCCTGCTCCGGGAGCTCCGGGCGGGCGGTGCAGCGGCCGTTCAGGGCGCTGCCGAACACCCCGCTCAGCGCGACGGCGAGCAGTGAGGACGCGGCGTAGGGCCGGTCGTTGACGTACTGCGCGAGCGCGGCGTCGGGCGCTCCGCCCCGGCCCTTGCCCTGACCCCGGCGCACGAGCGCGACGGGGTCCACCTCCAGCAGCAGTGCCGCCGTGCACCGCTCGGCCGAGGCCTCGGGGTAGAACACGTGGGCGGTGCCGTGGGAGGTGGAGAACGTCTGCGCCTTGTCGGGATGCTTGTGCAGCAGGAAGCCCAGGTCGGTCGCGGGTCGTTCAGGGGTGCCGGTGGTGGAGATCGTCAGGAACACACGAGCGATTGTGGCTGGTCACGGCCCCTGGGCGCCTCCGGTTTTCGGGCGGCCCGGACCGCGTCTACCGTGGAGGCATGAGCGGCGTCGTGGTGGTGTACGAGCTCGACGAGCCGGTGCTCGCGGGTTCGCCGCCGGGTGAGAAGCTGCCGGTCCGCCGGGTGCACGCGGCTCCCGCCGCCCCGGGCAGCAGCTCGGTGCGCGGTCCGAGGACCATGTGCGGGCGGGACACGTTCGCGATGGAGGCGGCCGAGTGGCAGCCCTCCGGGCAGCCGGGCTCCACCTGGTACGACCCGGCGTACGCGGCGCTGGTCTGCACCGCGTGCGCCGCCGTGATGGACGACGGCTGACGCCCGGCTCCCCTCAGCCTCCTGCCGCCAGCGCGGCGATGCGGTCCGGGCCGATGCGGCAGCAGCCCCCGATCAGGCGGGCGCCGGCGCGCCGCCAGTCCGCCACGGGCCAGGGCGCCGGGTGCCCGGGGGCGTGCCAGGTCCCGGTGGCGGCCTCCCACACCGAGCCGTCGTTGGGGTACGCCAGCAGCGGTTTCCCGGTGACGGCGGCGGCCGCTTCGAGGGCGGGCAGCACGTCCTGGGGGTCGCAGCAGTTGACGCCGACCGCGATGACCTGCGGGGCGGCGGCCGCGAGCGCGAAGGCCTCGGCGAGCGGCTGGCCGGCCCGGGTGCGGCCGCCCGCCACCGTGTAGCTCAGCCAGGCCGGGGCGCCGGTCTCGGCGAGGACCCCGAGCAGGGCCTCGGCCTCCTCGGCGTCCGGGACGGTCTCCAGGGCCAGTACGTCGGGTCCCGCGGCCAGCAGCGCCTCGACGCGGGGGCGGTGGAAGTCCGCCAGCTCGCGCACGGTCAGGCCGTACCGGCCGCGGTACTCGGAGCCGTCGGCGAGCACCGCCCCGTACGGCCCGACCGAGGCGGCCACCCAGACCCCGTGGTCCGCGGCCCGCGCCGCCCCGGCGGCCAGGCGCACACTCCGGGCCAGGAGGTCGGCCGTCTCGGCTCGCCCGTGGCCCCGGGCGGCCAAGGCCGCGTGCCCGACCTGGTAGCTCGCGGTGATCAGCACCTCGGCGCCGGCCCGGGCGTACGCCGCGTGCGCCGCCGCCACCTGGTCGGGGCGTTCGGCGAGCACCCGGCCCGTCCAGAGGCCGCCGGACAGGTCGCAGCCCTGGTCGGCGAGCTGGTTGCTCAGCCCGCCGTCCAGGAGCACGGTCCGGTGGGCCAGGGCCTCGGCGAGCGGGCCGGACGCACGCGGCACGGTTTCCTCCTCCGTCGGCCGGGGCTCAGCCGAGCTGGGACAGCACCTGGGTGGAGATCAGCTCCAGGTGGTCCAGGTCGTCGAGGTCGAGGAGCTGGAGGTAGACGCGCGAGGAGCCGATGGCGCCGTAGGTGCCGATCTTCTCCACGACCTCGGCAGGGGACCCGGCCAGGCCGTTCGCCTTGAGCTCGTCCACCTCGCGGCCGATGGCGGCGGCCCGGCGGGCCACCTCGGCGTCGTTCTTGCCGACGCACACCACGAGGGCGTTGGAGTAGAGGAGTTCGTCCGCCTTGCGCCCGGCCTCCGCGACGGCCTCCTTGACGCGGGAGAACTGGCGCCGGCTGTCCGCGATCGACGCGAACGGCATGTTGAACTCGTCCGCGTACCGGGCGGCCAGGCGCGGGGTGCGCTTCGCGCCGTGCCCGCCGACCAGCACGGGCACCTTGGCCTGGGCCGGCTTGGGCAGCGCCGGCGAGTTCTCCACCTGGTAGTGGGTGCCCGCGTAGTCGAAGGTGGCGCCGGGCTCGGTGGCCCACAGGCCGGTGACGATGGCCAGCTGCTCCTCCAGCCGGGCCATCCGCTCCGCCGGGAAGGGAATCCCGTACGCCTTGTGCTCCTCCTCGAACCAGCCCGCGCCCAGGCCGAGCTCGATGCGGCCGCCGGACATCTGGTCGACCTGGGCCACCTGGATGGCGAGCACGCCGGGCAGCCGGAAGGTACCGGCCGTCATGAGCGTGCCCAGCCGGATCCGCTTGGTCTCACGGGCCAGGCCCGCGAGCGTGATCCACGCGTCGGTGGGCCCGGGCAGACCGTCCACGGATCCCATCCGCAGGTAGTGGTCCGACCGGAAGAACGCGTCGAAGCCCAGGTCCTCGGTGGCTTTGGCGACGCTCAGGAGGGTGTCGTAGCTCGCGCCCTGCTGGGGCTCGGTGAAAATACGGAGATCCATGCCCTCCATCCTGCCTCGCCCGCCCCTGCCGGGTGAATCTCCGTCAACCGGACGGTCCACCGCCGCCCCCGCCAGTGACCAGCGCGGACGGAGATCGTTGGCTCGGACGGAGCCGGACCGCCCGGCCCGCGCGCCGGCGGCCTTTCGCCGGTGCGTCCACCGCCCCCTTCCGCCTTGGAAGGGCCAGGGCCGAGGAGGCCGCCATGTCCCACGAGGCCGTGCCGGAGACCCGCCGACCGCACGAACAGACCGGACAGGCAGCACACGACCAAGTACGCCAGGAGTCCGCGGTACCCGCCCAGGGCGGCGGCGCGCCGAAGGGCCTGCTGCAGCAGATGGAAGAGCTGATGGCCGCGCTCAACGCCGACCTGTCCCAGCTCGACGCCGACCTCCAGCACTCCGCCGACCGCGCCCCCACCGCGGCCGCGCCGGCCCCGGGCAGCCCGGCCCCGGGCACCGACAGCGGGCACCACTGCGACCGGTCGTTCTGACCGCGCGGGTCCCGTCGCGCGCGGCGGGACCCGATCCGAAGCGGGACCGACCCGAGGCGGCCCCTGACCCCAAGCGGAACCTGCCCCGACGCGGAACCCGACCCGAAGGGACCTGTCCCGGAGAACCTGCCCCGAGGGACCAGGCTCCCGCAGCGGCCGTCCCTCAGGCCACGCCCGAGGCGGACCCCCGCTCGCGGACCGTCATCCGGCGCAGCAGCGCCCGTACCCGATCGCTCGACTCGTCGGCCGCGTCGATCGACTCTATGCACTGCCAGTACAGGCTCTCGTCGTCCGTCCCGCAGGCCACCCCGACCAGGGCTATGCCGACCTCGCCCAGCAACGCCTGAAGTCCGAGCAGTGCCTGGCGGACATCCGCCACCTCGGTCAGCTGCGCCGCCCGCGGCGGATGGTCGGGCGCGTTGCCCTCTCCGCGCAGGGCCGCTCTGTCGAGCACCCCACAGCCTCTGCCCCCGGCTTCACCCAGCCCCCGTGCCTCCGATCTCAGCTCCGGCGGCCCGGTGACCGCCAGCCAGCTCCCTATCCCCTGCGCGAGCGCCTGGGCCTGCCAGGCCTCGCCCACGATGTCCCACGCAGCCCCGCTCTGTGCCAGCGCGTGCCGGCCGGCTGCGATGAGCCGTACCGCGTCCATATGCCGTCCCCCGTCCGCACGACATCCTGCTGTTCTCCACTACCCAGAGTGAAGGCAACGAGCCAGTAAAGCCAGGGGTATTCGGAAATCTCTGGACAGAGACATGGTTGTGGACGACGCCATCACTCCGAAGAGTGACAATTTGCGTCCGGAGTACCCGGTACCGGGAAGCGCAGCTCATTCCTCTCGATCTTCGCGGCGAGCGCATCCAGCACATCCACCCCGAGGACCTCGCAGAACTGCAGGAGATACGCGAGCACATCGGCGACCTCGTCGGTCACTCGGTGTGCGGTCTCCGGCTTCTCCATGACCTTCGCCGACTGTTCCGGCGTCAGCCACTGGAAGATCTCGACCAGTTCCGACGCCTCCACGCTCAGCGCCACGGCCAGGTTCTTCGGCGTGTGGTACTGCCCCCAGTCCCGTGCCGCCGCGAACTCGACGAGCCGCCGCCGCAGTTGCCACAGCCGCTCCTCCCCCGCCGCGGCCGCGGCGCCCTCGTCGCTCTGCCTACTCGTGTCCCCTGCGTCGCTCATGACGTCAGGTCTACCACCGAGACGCCGGGCACCCGCCGGGCGGTTCCCGCGTACTCCTCCCCCACGGCGGCCACCAGCCGGACGTGTCCGCGCCCGCACGCCATGAGGGCCAGCCGCAGCAGCTCGGCGCGCTGGCTCCGGTCCAGGTCGCGGTCGAACCCGTCGGCGAGCACGGTCAGCGCCTGCCGGGCGGAGAGCAGTTCGGCGGCCGGGTCCACCTCCAGCACCCCCGGCCCGGTCAGCAGGACGAGCGCCAGGGCGAGGAAGCGCAGCTCGCCCGCGCCGAGCCGGCCGAGTTCGGTGCCGGGCCGACCGGGGCCGCGGTCGAGCAGCGCGGCGACCGGGCCGCCGGCCGGGGCCCGCACGTCCAGCCCGGCGACCTCGCCCGCGCAGCCGGTCCGGGCCGCCTGCGCCAGCAGCGCGTGCCGGGTGCCGCATTCGTGGCGGGTCCGGCGCAGTACGTCGGCCAGGTTGGCGCAGTCGCCCAGCAGCCGCCCGGCCCCCGGCGGGACGGGGTCGCGCATCCGGTCCGGACGGGGATCGCAGGCGAACACCGAGCGCAGGGCGACCACCGCCTGCTCGGCGGCGGCCAGGACGCGCCGCTGTCCCGCGGTCGCGCCGGCCACCCGGAGCGGGAGCAGGGCGGTGCCGAGCCGGTCGTCGGGCAGCGGGGCCCGGGTGACGCCGATGGCGCCGCCGGTCAGCCAGGCGGCCTGTACGGAGCGCCGGCCGGGATCGCGCAGGGCGGTGCTGAGCAGGATCTCGCCGCCCACCGAGAGGCGTTCGCCGACGACGCGGAGCGCCGGCTCGGCCTGTACGGCCAGGTCGAGCCGGACCGGCCCGACGGGCCCGTCGACCGTGCAGCCGATGCGGAATCCGCGGCGCCGGTCGGCGTCGGGGAGGGCGCGTTCGGGGACCAGGGCGCTCGGCTGCGGGAACACCTCCCCCAGGGTGGCTCCGGAAGCCAGCCCGGCCAGCGCCTCGTAGGCGCCCAGGGCCTGGGACTTGCCGCTGCCGCTGGGCCCGGTGAAGAGCGTGACGGGCCCGAGCGGGAAGGCGGCGCCGCGGTGCGAGGCGAAGGCCGAGAGCCGCAGTTCGGTGAGGGCGGGCCGCTGCGGGGCGTGCGCCGACGGCGCCGGCCCGGCCGCGGCCCCGGCTTCCGGCGCGGCGGGAGCGGGGGCATGAGCCGGGCGCTCATCGGCCGAGGCTGCGGGGGCGGCGGGAGCTCCGGGAGCGGCGAGGGCGTCCATGCGGCGGACGCTACGGGCCGCCGAGCCCCGGTGGACCCGGCGAACCGTTCCCTCGTGGCGACCTTCCTACGATCGGGGGACGGCCGCGGCCGCGATCCCCTCGACCTCGGTCCCGACGGGCGCCAGCAGGAAGACGTTCCGGTCCACCCGGTGCATCCCGCTGCCCAGTCCGAAGACGACGCCACTGCTGAAGTCCAGGATCCGCTTGGCCACTTCGCTGTCCGCGCCGGTGAGGTCGAGCAGCACCGGGATCTGCGCGATCAGGTATTCGGCCACCTCCCGGGCGTCCGCGAAGATCTGGACGCGGATCACCACGAAGCGCCGCTGCTCCGCCGCGGTCGCGCCCGGCGTCGCGGGGATCGTGCGGTGGTCCACCCGGGAGGGCCATTCGTTGCGACTGCGCAGCGGCACCACCTGCGCGAGCCCCTCCCACTGTTCGTCGGTGACGTCGTACCTGCTCACCGGGCCGCCTCGGCCGCGCGCTTCTTGTGCATCCCCCCATCCTCTCGCGTTTCACCCGTTCAGCCCAACAACGACACGACCGAGGCGGGGTACTCCCCCCAAGTGCAATAGGTTAGGTTAGGCATACCTAAGTCAATCGCCCCAGGACGATGGAGAGATCCGCATGCGCATGTCCGGTGCCCCTGCCACCCCGGCCGCCGCCGACCGGCCCACCGACGCCGAGCGGGTCCGGTCGATCCTGGCCGCCGCCCACTCCATGACCGTCATCACCGGCGGCCTGCACACCGAGGTGCGCCACCTCGACGGCAGCGACCCGATGGGCCGGGTGCACCTGCACCCCGGCGAGCCCGGCGGGGACTTCGAGGACCGGCCCGTGATCCGCATGGAGTTCACCGACATCGCCCCGACCCCGGTGCGCGAGCGGGTGCGCGCCCGCGTCACCGTCGTGGGCCGGCTGCTGACCCCGTACACCGACGAAGGCTCCGACTCCACCTGTGTGGAATTCGTCGAGGCCGTCCTGGAGACCGACGAGGGCCGCTCGTACATCGGCCTGCAGGAGCTGGACGCCGCCTGCCCCGACCCGCTCGCCCCGTACGAGGCGGGCATGCTCACGCACCTCCTCGACGACCACACCGAGCTGGTCACCCTGCTGCTGCGGCTGGTCCGGCCGCCCGCCCGGGAGAGCGCCGCCGTCCTGCGCGCGCTGCCGCTCGCCATGGACCGGTACGGGATCACCCTGCGCCTGGAGGAGGCGCGCGGGCACCGCGACGTGCGGCTGGCGTTCCCGTCCCCGCTGGAGAGCGTGGAGCAGTCGGGGGCCCAGATCCAGGCCCTGTTCAGCGCGGCCCGGCGGCGTTCGCACCACAACACCCTTCCGGCGTAGGCCCGGTGAGCGGCGAAGGCGGGCCCGCGACACCGGAATAGCCCCGGACCCGGTCCGGTTGGACCGATCATGAAGGCCATCACATACAGCGCATACGGAACGTCCGACTCCCTCACGCTCGTTGACGTCCCCGAGCCCAAGGTGGGTCCGGGCGAGGTGCTCGTCCGCGTCAAGGCCGCCGGAGTCAACCCCGTGGACTGGAAGCTCGCCGCCGGATACCTCGACTCGATCCTGGAGGTCCGCTACCCCGTCATACCCGGCTGGGACGTGGCGGGCGTCGTCGAGGCCGTCGGACCCGACACGTTCGACTACGCCGTCGGCGACGAGGTGTACGGGTACGTCCGCAAGGAGTGGGTGGAGCTCGGCACGTACGCCGAACTGGTCAGCGCCCCCGTCCGGACGCTGGCCCGCAAGCCGCGCGAGCTGACCTTCGAGCAGGCGGCGGGCATCCCGCTGGCCGGCCTGACGGCCTACCAGTCGATCACCCGCGTGGGCCTCACGGCCGGCGAGAGCGTCCTCATCCACTCCGCGGCCGGCGGCACCGGCTCCTTGGGCGTGCAGATCGCCGTCGCCCTCGGCCTGCGGGTCATCGGCACCGCCGGCGCCCACAACCACGACTACCTGCGCTCGCTCGGCGCCGAGCCGGTGCTGTACGGCGAGGGGCTCGCGGACCGGGTGCGCGAGCTGGCGCCCGACGGCGTGGACGCCGCCCTCGACTTCTACGGGGACGACGTCATCGCGACCCTCCAGTCGCTGGTCAAGGAGCGCCACCGGGTGGCCTCCATCGCCGACTACAACGCCGCCGCTCAGGGCGCGCACCAGCTGTGGGTACGGCCGGACCACGCCGACCTGACCTTCCTGGCCGAGCTCGCCGACGCCGGCAAGCTCACCGTGAACGTGGAGCACGCGCTGCCGCTCGCCGAGGCCGCGAAGGCCTGGGAGCTGAGTGCCGCGGGCCGTACGCGGGGCAAGATCGTCCTCACCGTCTGACCGGGGCCTCACCGTCTGACCGGGCCTGACCGGCGGCGAGGCCCCGAGCGGATCCCGGGACGCGGGCCTCGCCGTCGGCGCGCGGTCGCTCAGGCGGGCTGCGGCTGCGGCGCGTGGCGGTTCGCCGGGCGCGCCAGGCCGTAGTTCTCGCGCAGGGTCGTACCGGTGTACTCGGTGCGGAAGAGGCCGCGTCGCTGGAGGATCGGCACGACGTGGTCGACGAAGGCGGTGAGGCCGGTGGGCAGTACGGGCGCCATGATGTTGAAACCGTCGGCGGCGCCCTGGGTGAACCACTCCTCCAGCTGGTCGGCGATCTGCTCGGGGGTCCCGGCGAAGACGCGGTGGCCGCGGCCGGCGCCGAGGCGGGCGATCAGCTCGCGCAGGGTGAGGCCGTCGCGGCGGGCGAGTTCGGCGACGAGGGTGAACCGGCTCTTGTTGCCGTTGACGTCCCGCTCCTCGGGGAGGTCGGGCAGCGGGCCGTCGAGCGGGAGGCCGGTGAGGTCCACGTTCAGCATCCCGGAGAGCTGGGCGAGGCCGTACTCGGGCACCTGGAGGTCGGTGAGCTGCTGCTCCAGGGCCTTCGCCTCGGCCTCGGTGGACCCGATGACGGGTGCGATGCCGGGCAGGACGAGGAGGTCGGACTCCGCGCGGCCGTACTTGGCGAGGCGGGACTTGAGGTCCTTGTAG
This sequence comes from Streptomyces sp. NBC_01551, assembly GCF_026339935.1. NCBI lineage: Bacteria > Bacillati > Actinomycetota > Actinomycetes > Kitasatosporales > Streptomycetaceae > Streptomyces > Streptomyces sp. NBC_01551. Next base: position 5,183,633 of record NZ_JAPEPX010000001.1, on the reverse strand, counting down.
AAGGTCTGCCCGTCCGCGAGGGTCTGCTGGGCGGTGAAGACGGCCTCGGCGTACTGGGCGGCGAACTCCTTGCCGTCCTCGGAGGAGCCGGCCTGCACGAGGAGCGGGTGCCCCTGCGGGGAGCGCGGGACGTTCAGCGGTCCGGCGACGCCGAAGTACTCGCCGCGGTGGGCGGCCGGGTGGAGCTTGTCGGTGTCGGCGTAGACGCCGCGCTCCTTGTCGAGGACGATCGCGTCGTCCTCCCAGCTGTCCCAGAGCTTGGTGGCGACGTCGAGGAACTCGCGGGCGCGGTCGTAGCGCAGACGGTGCTCCAGGTGCTCGTCCTGGTTGAAGTTGCGGGCCTCGTCGACGGTGCCGGAGGTGACGATGTTCCAGCCGGCACGGCCGTTGCTGATGTGGTCGAGGGAGGCGAACTTCCGGGCCGTGTGGAAGGGCTCGTTGAAGGTCGTGGAGACAGTGGCGATGAGCCCGATGTGCTCGGTGACGGCCGCGATCGCGGAGAGCAGCGTGAGCGGTTCGAACCCGCCGAGGGCGTTGTAGCGGGCCTTGCCCCACAGGGCGAGCCCGTCGGCGAAGAAGATGGAGTCGAGCCGCCCGCGCTCGGCGGTCCGGGCGAGCTCCTGGAAGTAGCGCAGGTCGGTGACGCGCTCGGGAGTGGAGTCGGGGTGCCGCCAGGCGGCGTCGTGGTGACCGGCGTTCATGAGGAAGGCGTTGAGGTGCAGCGTACGGGGAGCGGACATGTCGGTTCCTCGGTCTTGGGGGGAGCGGTTCAGGAAGGGACGCGCCAGAGGGAGAGGCGGCGTTCGATCGTGACCAGGAGCTGGTTGAAGGCCACGCCGATGGCGGAGATCGTGACGATGCCCGCGTACATCTGGGGGATCGCGAAGTTGAACTGCGACGCGTTGATCAGGTAGCCGAGGCCCGCCTTGGCGCCGATCATCTCGGCGGCGACGAGGACCAGGATCGAGACCGCGCCGGCCAGCCGGATGCCGGTGAAGATGGCCGGCACCGATGCCGGGAGGATCACCTTCTGGAACAGCCGCGGCGTGGACAGGTCCATCGAGCGAGCCAGTTTCACCAGGGTGGGATCCGCGTTGCCCACCGCGCTGATCGTGTTCAGCAGCACCGGCCACACGCAGGCGTAGACGACGATCGACACCTTCGAGGTCTCGCCGATGCCGAGGAGGAGGACGAAGACCGGCAGCAGGGCGAGGGCCGCCGTGTTGCGGAAGACCTCCAGCAGCGGGCCGAGCAGCGCGGCGACCGGGCGGTACCAGCCGATGAGCAGGCCTAGCGGGACGGCGACCACGACCGCGATCCCGAAGCCCCCGAAGGAGCGGACCAGGCTGGCCCGGGCGTGTTCCCCGAGCTCGCCGTCGGCGAGGAGTTCCCACCAGGCGGCGGCGACCTCGCTGACCGGCGGCAGGAAGGTCGCGTCCACCAGCCCCAGCCGGGGAGCGGCCTCCCACAGGGCGAGCAGTACCAGGATCGCCGCCGAGCGGAGCCCCGCCGCGCGCAGCAGCCGCAGCAGCCGCAGCGGTCCGCCGGAGCGGGAGGAGCGGGCGGACCTCGGCGTCGGTGACGGCGGCGGCTCCGGTGTCGTCGCCAGGCGCTCGGGAGTTCGCGCGCCGGGTGCGGCGGGTGCGGCGGGTGCATCGGGTACGGCGGGTGCATCGGGCAGGGCGGTGGCGGTAGCGGTGTCCGCCGGCGGGGCCAGGCCCGCCAGGGCCCGGGCGGTGGTGTCGGTTCCGGTACTCATACGGTGGCTTCCTCCTTCTCCAGTTGCTGGGCGCGGGCCACCTCGTCGTGGAGCAGGCTCCAGATCTCGTGGCGGTAGCGGGCGAACTCCGGGCTGGAGCGCAGGTCCTCCCCCGTGGCCCCGCCGTCGCGGGTGCGCGGGCCGAGGGAGACGGGGACGACCTCCTTCACGCGGCCGGGGCGCGAGGTCATGACGGCCACCCGCTGGCCGAGGTACACCGCTTCCTCGATGCCGTGGGTGATGAACACGACCGTCTTGCCGGTGCGCTGCCAGATCCGCCGCAGCTCGTCCTGCAGGGACTCGCGGGTCTGCGCGTCGAGCGCCGCGAACGGCTCGTCCATCAGCAGCACGTCCGGGTCGTACGCCAGCGAGCGCGCGATCGCGACCCGCTGGCGCATGCCGCCCGAGAGCTCGTGCGGATGCCGGTCCCCGAAGCCGCTCAGGCCGACCAGGTCCAGGAACTCCCGGGCCCGCTCCGTCCGTTCACGTCGCGGTACCCCGGTCGCCTCCAGGCCGAACTCGATGTTGCCGAGCGCGGTGCGCCACGGCAGCAGCGCGTACTGCTGGAAGACGATGCCCCGGTCCAGCCCCGGCCCGGTGACGGGGCGGCCGTCGAGCAGGGTCCGGCCGGAGGTGGGTCGGGTCAGGCCGCCGAGGAGGTCCAGGAGCGTGGACTTGCCGCAGCCGCTGGGGCCGACGACGACCACGAACTCGCCCGCCTCGATCTCCAGGTCGATGCCGTCGAGTGCGGTGAACTCCGTCTTGTCCCGCCCCGACTTCTTGCCCTTCGTCGGGAAGGTCTTCGTCACGGAGTCGAACACGATCTTCGCCATGGCGGCCGCTCAGCCCTTTCCCTGTCCGTTGAACTCGTTGGTGTAGAGGTCGCCGGCCTTGAGCCGGCCCTTCTTGATCTCGCCGCGCTCGCCGAGCCAGTCGAGCCAGAGCTGGAACTCCTTGTCGGCGATCCGGCCGCCGGTCTCGGCGACCCCGTACGAGCGCCAGTACTGGAGGGTCGAGGTGTCCTCGTTGCGTCCGCGCTTCTTCACGATCTGCGTCATGCGGGCGATGACCTCCTCGCGCGGGGTGGTGCGCGACCACTCGATGGCCTTGGCCACGCCGGTGGTGAAGGTGCGCACGGTGTCGGGGTTCTCCTTGATGAAGCGCCGCGTCATCACGTACGTCCCGGCGCTGAACGCGCCCAGCAGTTCGAAGTCGTTGAAGAGCGGGCGTATCCCGCCGGCCGCCAGGGCCTTGTCGCGCAGCACGCCGCTGAGCACGCCGACCTCGATCTGCTTCTGCCGCAGGGCCTGTTCGGTGTTGACGGGCGGGACCACGAGGGCCTCGACCTTGCCCGCGTCGGCCTTGGAGAGGCCGTTGCGCTCCAGGTAGATGTCGAGGAGCGCCTGGGCGTGGGCGCCCAGGGTGTTCATGCCGACCTTCTTGCCGATCAGGTCGCGGGCGGACCGGATCGGGCTGTCCTCCAGGACGTAGTAGCCGAGGTAGGTGTCCCGGTCGGAGCCGTAGTAGGAGATGACGGCCTGGATCTGGGCCTTGCTCGCGGCCAGCTTGACGACCGCGCCGTTGAAGGCCCCGCCGAAGTGAGTCTGGCCGGTGGCCGCGGACTGGATGTCCTGGGGGCCGCTGATGGTGTTGCCGACCCAGTCGAGGGTGAGCCCCCCGAGGTATCCGAGGTCCGCGGCCAGTTCGGGCAGGGTGACGGCGCCCACCGCGCCCTGGTACTTGAGGCTGGTGACCTGCTTGCCGGAACCGCCGGAGCCGCCGGTGGCGGTGGCCGTGCCGCAGCTCACCGCGGCCGCCGAGATGCCGAGCAGGGCGAGGAACTGGCGTCGGGAGGTGGTGGTCGAGGTGATCGCTGCGGGCATGACGGGTCCTTGTCGGTACGTACGGGAGGTACGAGGGGTACGGGTCAGAGCGCGGTGGTGAGGGTGGCGGCGTCGGCGGTGGCCGCGGCGCGCAGGGCGTCGGCGAACTCGTCGACGGCCTGGAACAGGTCCAGCTCGGCCTCGGGCCGCAACCGGTCGGGGCCGTCCCCGCGCTCGACGGAGGAGTCGAGGATGAACCGGCCGGCGGTGACGTGCCGGGCGCCGAGCGCGGCGAGCACCGGGCGCAGGGCGTAGTCGATGGTCAGGACATGGGCGAGGCTGCCGCCGGTGGCGAGCGGCAGAACCGTTTTGCCGGCCAGGCCGTCCTGCGGGAGCAGGTCGAGGAAGGCCTTGAGCAGGCCGGTGTACGAGGCCTTGTAGACCGGGGTCGCGATGACCACCCCGTCGGCCTCGGCGACGGCTTCGAGGGCCCGGCGGATCTCGGGCTCGCCGCGGCGGGCGGCGAGGAGGTCGGCGGCGGGGAGGTCCCGTACGGCGAGGTGGGTGGTCTCGAACCCGGCGTGGGAGAGGCGACGCAGCACGTGGTCGGCCACGACGGTGGTACGGGAGTGAACGGAGGGGCTGCCGGTGAGGGCGAGCAGTCGGGGCACGGGACTCTCTCCTTGGGGAGCGGGCGGTCAGACGGAGGCGGTCGAGGCGCCGGAGGGAATGCCGAAGGCCGGGTCCGGGACGGTCTCGGGGCTGATCAGGCGGGACGGAACCCCGTCGGGACCGACCGGGACGTCGCCGTCGACCGTCACGCGGCGCAGGGTGCGCTCGTGGTCGTCGGAGTCGTCGACGCCGTAGTGCTGGGTGGCGCGGTTGTCCCAGATCGCGACGTCCCCGGCCCGCCACTGCCAGCGGACGGTGTTCTCGGGGCGCTCGATGTGCGCCTGGAAGAGGTCGAGCAGTGCGCGGGAGTCCTGGCCGGTGAGGCCCTGGATCCGCTGGACGAAGTTGCCGAGGAGCAGGGTCCGTTCGCCGGTCTCGGGGTGGACGCGCACGACGGGGTGCTCGGTGAGGAACTTCGTGGACGTGAACACCTCGCGGTACTGGGCGAGGGCCTCGGGGAGCGCGTCCGGCCTGAGGGCGGCGTAGTCGTACTCGTTGGAGTGAACGGCGCGCAGGCTGTCGGCGAGTACGCGGAGCGGCTCGGGGAGGTGGGCGTAGGCGGCGGCGGTGCTGGCCCAGAGGGTGTTGCCGCCGTACGGGGGGACGGTGACGGCGCGGAGGATGGAGAAGGCGGGGTAGGCGGGGACGAAGGTGACGTCGGTGTGCCACTGGTTGGCGCGGGCGCCGTGGTGGGAGTCGATGCCGAGGGCGTACCGGCCGTCGGCGGAGGGGACGGTGGGGTGCGCGACCGGGGCGCCGAGCAGCTGGGCGAAGGCCTCGTGGCCGGCCTCGTCGAGGTGGTCCTGGCCACGGAAGAAGACGACCTTGTGGGCGAGGAGGGCGTCGCGGATCTCGGTGACGACGGCGGCGGGCAGCTCGCCGGTCAGACGGACGCCGGTGAGTTCGGCACCGATGCGGCCGCCGAGGCGGGTGACGGTGACGGGGGTGGTGGCCGTGGACATGGGGGCTCCTTGGATTTATTTCCGCAGCGGAAGAAATGGGGTACGCGGACGTGCGCACGGCACGGCGGGGTACGGGAATCCGGGAATGCGGCGGGGCCGGGCGCGGCGCGGCGGGGCCGGGCGCGCTCAGGCGCGGCGGGGGGCCGGACAGCGGCCCTGACACTCGCCCGGCGCGACAAAGGGGCCGGGGGTGTGGAGCCGCGGGGCGAGGAGTGCGATCGCGGACATGACTCGGAGCCTGGCAGCGGCTCCGCGAGGGGTCAACCCCCTCCGAGCGCCACCGCCGGAGGTAGCCAGGGACCTCCCCCAGCCCCGCCACCTGCGCTTTCCCGGGTTTCCACCCGGCGCCGCCGATCGCCTGCGGCGGCCGAAAAGCGTGGCTGGATTTCACGGTCCCGCAACGCGCCCGCCACGCGCCCCGCCACCCTCGGGCTCCGCCCCGCCCTTCCGCCGCTCCCCGGGCCAGGCCCCGGCCCCCAGCCCCCACGCCTCAATCGCCGGCGAGGCTGGATTTCGACGGAGGCCGCCGCAGGGGCCGGTGTCGGGGGCGGGGTGTCAGCCGGGACGTCAAGGTGATGGCGCCGCGGGGCGCGGCCGCATGGCGACAGCTCGCCCTGGAACGCCATCAAGCACGCGGTCCCGGCCAGACACCCCACCCCGCGCCCTGGCGCCACACGCACCGGCGCCGACCCTCGCACCGGCCCCACGCACCGGCGCCACCCGGCAAAGCGGCCCGGCGGGCCCACCCAGCGGCTCCCACCTGGCGGAGCGGCCCGGCGCCACGCACACCGGCGCCGACCCCGCACACCGGCCCCACGTGCGCCAACCCCACCCAGCGGAGCGGCTCGGAGGCCCCCACCCAGCGGCCCCCGCCCCCCAGCGGAGCGCCCCGGCGCCCCGCGCACCGGCCCCACGTACGCCGGCCCCACCCGGCGGAGCGGCCCCGCGCACCGGCACCACGTGCACCGGCCCCACCCAGCGGAGCGACCCGGCGGAGCGGCCCGGCATGATCGGCGCATGCCCCCCGACACCTCCCCGACCCCACGGATGGCCGGCGACAGCAGGGCCTCCGCCAACGCCGCCGCCGTGCTGCGGGCCGTACTGGAGCACGGCCCCGTGGCCCGCAGCGGGATCCCGCCGCTGTGCGGGCTGAGCCCCGCGGCCGTGTCGCGGCAGACCACCGGCCTGCTCCGCGCCGGACTGCTGCGCGAGCTGCCCGGGCCCGCCGGCGGCCTGGGACGCCCGCTGGTACCGCTCGACGTCAACACCGGCGCCGTCTCCGGGCCCGTCACCGCCGGGCTCCACATCGGCGTGCCCGCCTCCACCTTCAGCCTCGTCGACCTCCGCGGCCAGGTCCTCGCACGCCGCTCCATGCCGCACGAGGGACGGCGTCCGGACCGGTTGCCGCAGCAGATCGCGGAGCAACTCCGCCGCTTCCTGACCGAGTTCGACACCGGCCACCGCCCCCTCCTCGGCGTCGGCGCGGCCCTCGGCGGCTGGGTGCGCCCCGACGAAGGCACCGTCGTACGCCACGAGGCACTCGGCTGGCACGACCGCCCCCTGGCCGCCGAGCTGTCCGACGCCCTCGGACTCCCCGTCCACATCGACAACCACGCCCGCGCCGTCGCCGGCGCCGAGATCCTGTTCGGGCACCCCGACGCCTGCCGCAGCCTCGTCCACCTCTTCATCGGCAACGTCGTCGACGCCGCCTTCGGCATCGGGGGCACCGTCCACCAGGGCCCCGGCGCCGCCGCCGGGGACGTGGCCCACCTCCCGGTCCCCGGGTCCCGCACGCCCTGCCCGTGCGGACGCACCGGCTGCCTGCAGGCCACCGCCTCCGACACCGTGCTCGGCGCCGAGGCCGTACGCCGCGGGATCGTCCCCGAACCCTCGGTCGGCCTGCTGGTCGACGCCGCCGCGACCGGCGACCCCCGCGCGGACCGGCTGCTGCGCGAGCGCGCCCGAGCCGTCGGCCGGGCCGCCGCCCTGCTGCTGGACGTCTTCAACCCCGCCGTGATGGTGATCACGGAACTCTCCAGCGTGCTCCACGACGGCTACCTGGAGGAGATCCGCGAGGCGGCCGCGTCGGCGTCACCGACGGCTTCACCGTCGGAGGGTCGGACGGGGGGTCCCACCACACCCGCCCCCGCACCGTCCCGGATCGCCACCCCCCACGCCGGCCCCGCCGTCCTCCCGTGCGCCGCGGCGACCGTGCTGCTGGGTCCGCTCTTCCGTGACCCCTCCCGCCTCAGTTGAGAGGGGGAGATCACATCCAGTGGTTATGGTTCATCTCAGAGCACCCCCCTAGCATTCGAGCCATGACGGTCCTGCCTGATGACGGGCTTTCCCTGGCCGCCGAGTTCCCTGACGCGACACATGAGCAGTGGCAGCGCCTGGTTGAAGGCGTACTGCGCAAGTCGGGCAAGGAAGTATCCGGCGAGGCAGCTGAAGACGCGTTGTCCACCCAGCTAGAGGACGGGCTCAGCACCCGCCCGCTCTACACCGCGCGCGAGAACGCCGCCGACACCGGTTTCCCCGGGTTCGCCCCCTTTGTACGGGGCGGCCGGCCCGAGGGCACCTCCGTCTCCGGCTGGGACGTGCGCCAGCTGCTCGCGGGCACCGACCCCGTACGGGTGAACGAGGCGGCCCTCGCCGACCTCGAGAACGGCACCACCTCGCTGTGGCTCACCGTCGGCCGGACGGGTCTTCCCGCCGACGGCCTCGGGCGCGCCCTCGAAGGGGTCTACCTCGACCTCGCACCCGTCGCCCTCGACGCCGGGGCCGACTACGCCGAGGCCGCCCGCGCGCTGCTGGCCCTGTACGCGGAGCGCGAGGTCGCCCCCGACGCCGCCCGCGCCTCGCTCGGCGCCGACCCGCTGGGCCACGAGGCCCGCACGGGTGAGGCCCTGGACCTCGCCGAGGCCGCCGCCCTGGCCCGCGAGACGGCCGGCGCCTGGCCGCACGTACGCACCCTGACGGTGGACGCCCTGCCGTACCACGAGGCCGGCGGCAGCGCCGCCGAGGAGCTGGGGCTGTCCCTGGCCACCGGCGTCGCGTACCTGCGCGCCCTCACGGACGGCGGGCTCGGCATCGAAGCGGCCCTCGGCCAGCTGGAGTTCCGCTACGCCGCGACCGCCGACCAGTTCCTCACCATCTCCAAGCTGCGCGCCGCCCGCCGCCTGTGGGCCCGCGTCGCCGAGGCCTGCGGGGCCCCCGAGGCCGGCGCCCAGCGCCAGCACGCCGTCACCTCGCCGGTGATGATGACGCGGCGCGACCCCTGGGTGAACATGCTCCGCACCACCGTCGCCTGCATGGCGGCCGGCGTGGGCGGCGCGGACTCGGTGACCGTGCTCCCCTTCGACAACGAGCTCGGCCTGCCGGACGCCTTCGCGCGCCGCGTCGCCCGCAACACCTCCACCATCCTGCTGGAGGAGTCGCACCTCGCCCGGGTCATCGACCCGGCGGGCGGCTCGTACTACGTGGAGCGCCTCACCGCCGAACTCGCCGACGCCGCCTGGGAGTTCTTCCAGACGGTGGAGAAGGCGGGCGGCCTGCCCGAGGCCCTGCGCTCCGGCCTGGTCGCGGAGCGCCTCGCCACCACCTGGGCGGCCCGCTCCAAGAAGCTGGCCAAGCGCCGCGAACCGATCACCGGCGTCAGCGAGTTCCCGCTGCTGTCCGAGAAGCCCGTCGTCCGCGAGCCCGCGCCCGCCGCGCCGACCGGCGGACTGCCGCGGGTACGGCGTGACGAGGCGTACGAGGCGCTGCGCGCCCGCAGCGACGCGCACCTGACGGCGACCGGGAACCGCCCGCGGATCTTCCTCGCCGCGCTGGGCCCGGCGGCCGCGCACACCGCGCGGGCCACCTTCGCCTCGAACCTGTTCCAGGCCGGCGGCATCGAGCCCGTGCACGACCCGGTGTCCGTGGACCCGGCGACGGCCGCCGAGGCGTACGCCGCCAGCGGCGCGGACGGGATGGCCGTGCTGTGCTCCAGTGACGCGCTGTACGAGGAGCAGGCCGAGGCCGTGGCCGCGGCGCTGCGCTCGGCGGGCGCCACGACCCTGTTCCTCGCCGGCAAGCCGGGCACCGCCCAGGCCTCCGTGGACGAGTACGTCTTCGCGGGCTGCGACGCGGTCGCCGTGCTGTCCTCCGTACTCGACCGGATGGGAGTCGCGTCTTGAGCGGCACCGCGATCCCCGATTTCTCCGCACTCGCGCTGAACGGCGACGGCGCCGCGGCGTCCGAGGACCAGTGGCGCACGGCCGTGAAGGAGTCCACCGGCTCCGCGGGCGGCGACCTGCTCTGGGAGACCCCGGAGGGCATCGGCGTCAAGCCGCTGTACACCGGCCGGGACCTGGAGGGTCTGGACTTCCTGCGCACGTACCCGGGCGTGGCCCCGTACCTGCGCGGCCCGTACCCGACGATGTACGTCAACCAGCCCTGGACGATCCGGCAGTACGCCGGTTTCTCCACGGCCGAGGAGTCGAACGCCTTCTACCGGCGCAACCTGGCGGCCGGCCAGAAGGGCCTGTCGGTGGCCTTCGACCTGCCGACGCACCGCGGCTACGACAGCGACCACCCGCGCGTGACGGGCGACGTCGGCATGGCGGGCGTGGCGATCGACTCGATCTACGACATGAGGCAGCTGTTCGACGGGATCCCGCTCGACAAGATGTCGGTGTCGATGACGATGAACGGCGCGGTGCTGCCGGTCCTCGCGCTCTACATCGTGGCGGCGGAGGAGCAGGGCGTCTCCCCCGACAAGCTCGCCGGGACCATCCAGAACGACATCCTCAAAGAGTTCATGGTCCGCAACACCTACATCTACCCGCCCAAGCCGTCGATGCGGATCATCTCCGACATCTTCTCGTTCACCTCGCAGAAGATGCCCCGGTACAACTCCATCTCGATCTCCGGCTACCACATCCAGGAGGCCGGTGCCACGGCCGACCTGGAGCTCGCGTACACCCTCGCCGACGGTGTGGAGTACCTGCGCGCCGGGCAGGCGGTCGGGCTGAACGTGGACGCGTTCGCGCCGCGCCTGTCGTTCTTCTGGGCGATCGGCATGAACTTCTTCATGGAGGTCGCGAAGCTGCGCGCGGCGCGCCTGCTGTGGGCGCGGCTCGTCAAGCAGTTCGACCCGCAGAACCCCAAGTCTCTGTCGCTGCGCACGCATTCGCAGACCTCGGGCTGGTCGCTGACGGCGCAGGACGTCTTCAACAACGTGACGCGCACCTGCATCGAGGCGATGGCGGCGACCCAGGGGCACACCCAGTCGCTGCACACCAACGCCCTCGACGAGGCGCTCGCGCTGCCGACGGACTTCTCGGCGCGCATCGCCCGCAACACCCAGCTGCTGCTCCAGCAGGAGTCGGGGACCTGCCGGTCGATCGACCCGTGGGGCGGCAGCGCGTACGTCGAGAAGCTGACGTACGACCTGGCGCGGCGGGCCTGGCAGCACATCGAGGAGGTCGAGGCGGCCGGCGGCATGGCGCAGGCCATCGACGCCGGCATCCCGAAGCTGCGCGTGGAGGAGGCCGCGGCCCGCACGCAGGCGCGGATCGACTCGGGCCGCCAGCCGGTGATCGGCGTGAACAAGTACCGGGTGGAGAGCGACGAGGCGATCGACGTCCTCAAGGTCGACAACTCCTCGGTGCGCTCGCAGCAGATCGCCAAGTTGCGGCGGCTGCGCGAGGAGCGCGACGAGGCGGTCACGCAGGACACCCTGCGGGCGCTGACGAACGCGGCCGGGCGGGGCGAGGGCAACCTGCTCGCGCTGGCGGTGGACGCGGCGCGCGCGAAGGCGACCGTGGGCGAGATCTCGGACGCCCTGGAGAAGGTGTACGGGCGGCACGCGAGCCAGATCCGTACGATCTCGGGTGTGTACCGCACCGAGGCAGGCGAGTCCCCGTCCGTGGAGCGCACCCGTGCGCTCGTCGACCGGTTCGAGGAGGCGGAGGGACGGCGTCCGCGCATCCTGGTCGCCAAGATGGGCCAGGACGGGCACGACCGGGGCCAGAAGGTGATCGCGACGGCCTTCGCCGACCTGGGCTTCGACGTGGACGTCGGCCCGCTGTTCCAGACCCCGGCGGAGGTGGCCCGCCAGGCCGTCGAGGCGGACGTCCACGTGGTGGGCGTCTCGTCGCTGGCGGCCGGTCACCTGACCCTCGTACCGGCGCTGCGCGAGCAGCTGGCGGAGGAGGGCCGCGAGGACATCATGATCGTGGTGGGCGGGGTGATCCCGCCGGCCGATGTCCCGACGCTGCTGGAGATGGGCGCGACGGCGGTGTTCCCGCCGGGCACGGTGATCCCGGACGCGGCCCACGACCTGGTGACGCGGCTGGCCGCGGATCTGGGCCACGAGCTGTAGCCGCGATGCCGAGGATCGACATCGAGGCGTACGCGAAGGGCGTACTCGACGGGAAGCGGGCGTTCATCGCGCGCGCGATCACGCTCGTCGAGTCCACGCTGCCGGCCCACCGGGGGCTCGCGCAGCAGCTGTTGACGGAACTCCTCCCCCACGCGGGGCGAGCCCGGCGCATCGGGATCAGCGGTGTGCCCGGGGTGGGCAAGTCCACGTTCATCGATGCGTTCGGAACGATGCTGACGGGGCTGGGCCACCGTGTGGCGGTCCTCGCCGTGGACCCGTCCTCCACGCGTACGGGCGGCTCCATCCTGGGTGACAAGACCCGGATGGAACGCCTGTCGGTGGACCCGGCGGCATTCGTCCGCCCCTCCCCCTCGGCGGGCACGCTGGGCGGGGTCGCGAAGGCCACGCGCGAGTCGATGATCGTGATGGAGGCGGCGGGCTACGACGTGGTCCTGGTGGAGACGGTCGGCGTGGGCCAGTCGGAAACGACGGTGGCCGGCATGGTGGACTCCTTCCTCCTGCTGTCCCTGGCCCGTACGGGGGACCAGCTCCAGGGCATCAAGAAGGGCGTGCTGGAGCTGGCCGACGTCCTGGCGGTGAACAAGGCGGACGGCCCGCACGAGCGCGACGCGAAGGCGGCGGCGCGTGAACTGGCGGGCGCCCTGCGCCTGATGCACCCGGCGGACGCGGCGTGGACCCCGCCGGTCCTGACGTGCAGCGCGCGGGAGTCCGCGGGCCTGGACGAGGTCTGGAACCGCCTGGAGCAGCACCGACGACTGCTGGACGCGGGGGGCCGGCTGGCGGCGAAGCGGGCGGCGCAGCAGGTGGAATGGACCTGGTCGATGGTCCGCGACGAACTGCTGGAGCGCCTGCGCTCCAACCCCGCCGTCCGGGACCTGGCCCCGGCCTTGGAATCCGCGGTCCGCGCCGGCTCCCTGACCCCCACCCTCGCAGCCGACCGCCTCCTGACCGCCTTCTCCGAATCCTGACGCCTGCGGCGGGGCCGAATCCGGCCCCGCCAAATCCAGCCCCGCCGGGGGTCAAACGCAGCCTCGCCGGCGTTTGAGGCGCGGGGGTCCGGGGGCAGAGCCCCCGGCAACGGCGCCGCACCCGGTCCACCCAGCGGCGGTGGCGTCAGGCGTCGATCAGGACCGGCCCCGCCGGGGTGAGCGTCCGGCGGAGGATGCGGGACTGCTCCGCCCGGTCGCCGGAGGCGAGGAGCGCGGACAGGACCGCGATCCGCGCCTGCCCCGCCCGCAGCGTGCCCGTCGCCACGGCCCCGGCCGCGACCAGGTCCACCGCCCCGCCATGGGTGTAGATCTCCGTCACCGGCCCGGCGGCGACCCGCGTGGTCAGCGCGACCAGCACCCCCCGGGCAACGGCGGCCCGCACCGCCTCCACGATCTCCGGGGTCGCGTTCCCCGCCCCCGTCCCGATCAGGACGATCCCCCGCGCCCCCGCCTCGACGGCGGCGTTCAGCAGCACCGCGTCACCATCGGCGTGGTGCATCACCATGTCCACCCGCGGCGGCACCTCCGGCATCGCCGGCAACGCCAGCGGCTCCGGCCGCTGCGGCGTCCGCAGCACGACGACCTTCCCGAAGCCGATCTTGCCCAGCAGTTCCTTCGACGGGTCGGCGAACGCGTCCAGCGCCACGGCCTGCGTCTTCACGGTGCCCCGCGCCGCATGCACCCGCCCCGCGAACGTGATCAGCACCCCGAGCCCCCGCGTCGACGCCGCCGTCAGCAGCGCGTCGTACAGGTTCTCCGGGCCGTCGCCGTCGGCCGTACCCATCGGCAGCTGGGACCCGGTGAACACCACCGTGCGCGGGTCGTGGTGGTGGAGGTCGACGAGGAAGGCCGACTCCTCCAGCGTGTCGGTGCCGTGGGTGACGACGATGCCGTCCACGCCCGGGTCGGCCAGCACCTCGTGCACGGTGCGCAGCAGGGTGAGCTGGTGGGCGGTGGTCAGCCGGGGGCTGTTCACGCTGAACAGGTCGACCACCTCGACGGTGACGCCCTCGGGCAGCGGCGCGGTGGCCATCACCTCGCTGCCGCCGGCGTCGGCCGCGAAGCCGGATCCCTGCCAGCGGCTGGCTATCGTCCCACCGGTGCTGATGACGACGATCCGTCCCATGGCCGCCCTTCCCCTCATGCCTTGGCGCCCTGATGCGCACGTACGCTCGAAACGGCAATAATAAGAAAATCTACGCGCAACGCGATTGCCAGTTTCGCCCCACCCGCAACATACGAGGGGGGATGATTGCGCCATGGACGCCATCGACCGTGAAATCTTGCGCGAGCTCCAGAAGGACGGCCGCCTCAGCAACCAGGAGCTGGCCGCGCGCGTCGGCCTGACCCCCTCCCCCTGCATGCGCCGCGTGCGCCAGCTGGAACAGGACGGGGTGATCCAGGGCTACCGCGCGGTGATCGACCCGGAGGCGGTCGGCCGCGGCTTCGAGGTGCTGGTCTCCGTGGAGGTACGGCGCGACCGCGAGGCGGTGGAGGCGTTCGAGGCGGCCCTCCAGGGCATCCCCGACGTCATCGAGGCGTACCGCCTCTTCGGCAGCCCCGGCTGCCTGCTCCGCATCGCCGTCGCGGACCTGCGCGCGTACGAACGCCTCTGGATCGAGCAGCTCACGGCCCTGTCGGGGGTCACCGAGGTGAACTCGCAGATCATCATGAAGCGCATCAAGGAGCCCACCGGCCTGCCGGTCGAGCGCTGACCGCGGGCCCGCAGAGCGGCCCGCGCGGGGCCCCAAGCCGTACGGCCAGCGCCGCTACGGCGTCCCGGCCGTCCGGGACGGCGTCGTCTACGCCAACGAGGGCGCCCGCGGCATCGTCGCCGTCGACGCCCGCACCGGCGCCGAACGCTGGACGGAGACGGCCCCGAAGGACTTCCGCGCCGCCCCCGACACCACCCCGGCGGTGGGCACCCGGTACGTCTACTCGCTGGACCTGATCGGCCTCCGCGCCATCGACGTGCGCACCCACCGCACCGCCTGGCGCTCCACCACGACGGCCACCACCCTCATCCCGGACCCGGACGGCACCCGCGTCTACGCCCGCGAGGACTCCAGACTCCTCGCCTTCCGAATGGAATGACCCGGCACGCCCGACCGAACGGCCCCCACTCAGCCGTCCTCGCGCACCGGCTCCAGAATCGCGACGCACTCCACGTGGTGCGTCATCGGGAACAGGTCGAAGACGCGCAGGGTGCGGACCTTGTAGCCCGTTTCCGCGAAGTAGGCCAGGTCGCGGGCCAGGGCCGCCGGGTCGCAGGCCACGTAGGCGATGCGGCGGGCCGAGAGGCCGGCGATGTGGCGGACCGTCTGCTTGCCGGCGCCCGCGCGCGGGGGGTCGAGGACGACCAGGTCGCACTCCGTGATGCCGGTCTTCGGCAGGACCGTCTCGACCTTGCCCTGCTCGATGCGGACCCGGGGGAAGTCCGCCAGGTTGTGCCGGGCGTCCTCCACCGCGCGCTTCGTCGACTCGATGCCGAGGACCGCGCCCGTCTCGCCCAGGCGTTCGGCGAGGGCTCCCGCGAAGATGCCGACGCCGCAGTAGAGGTCGAGGGCCATCTCGCCCTTGCGCGGCATCAGGCCCTGCATGACGGCCTTGATCAGGGTGTCCGCGGCCTGCGGGTGGACCTGCCAGAAGCCGCCCATGCCGACGCGGTAGGTGCGGCCGTCGGCGCGCTCGCGGACGAAGGGGCGGCCGTGGACGCGGTGGACACCGCCGTCCTTCTCCTCGACCCGCAGGACCGAGACCGGCTTGTCGAGCTCCACGAGGGGCAGGCGGCCGCCCGGGCGCGGGGTGAGGACGACCTGGCGGTCGCCCGAGCCGGAGGCGGCGATGGCCTCGACCGACGCCATCTGGGGCCAGTCCTGCTTCTCGATGCCCAGCTCGCTGACGCCCGGCGCCGCGATCATGCAGTGGTCGATCAGTTCCACGTCGTGCGAGCGGTGCCTGCGCAGGCCCGCGTTGCCGTCCTCGTCGATCGCGTACTGGACGCGGGTGCGCCACTGGGGGACCTGCCCCGCCGGCAGCTTGTCGCCCTCGGCCGGCATGACGGTGCCGTCCCAGCCGGCCTCCTCCGGGGTGAGCCCGGCGAGCCGCTTCAGCTGCTCGGCGACGACCTCGCCCTTGAGCCGGCGCTGGGCGCCCGGCTTGGCGTGCTGCCAGTCGCAGCCACCGCACTTGCCGGGGCCGGCGAACGGGCACGGGGCCTCGACGCGGTCCTTGGAGGCGTCGAGCACGGTGATGGCGTCGGCGCGCAGGAAGCGGGAGTCGACGTCGCCCTCGGTGACCTTCGCGACGACCTTCTCGCCGGGCAGGGTGTGGCGGACGAACAGGACCCGGCCCTCGGCGGTACGGGCGATGCAGTGGCCGCCGTGCGCGACGGGGCCGACCTCGACCTCGTACTCCTCCCCGACCAGTGACTGCTTCTCGTTCTGCTCCGTCATGGCGGGGAGGCTCCAAGGCTAAGAAAGATCAAAAATGCGGAACGGCCGGACGACCGACCCACCAGTTTACGTGGATCTCGTCCGGCCGTTCACCAACCTGACGCGGGGCTACTTCCCGGCCGGGTCCCGCGGCCGCGGGGTGTCCACCGGCCCGCGGCGCACCGCGCCCGGCGCGTTCCACTCCGCCCGCTTCTTCGCCCGCCGCTTCGCGAGCTCCGAGGACTCCAGCTGGTAGGGCACCGAGGTGACCATCACACCGGGCGTGAAGAGCAGCCGACCCTTGAGCCGCAGCGCGCTCTGGTTGTGCAGCAGGTGCTCGTACCAGCGGCCGACGACGTACTCGGGGATGTACACGCTGACGGCGTCGCGCGGGTTCTCGCTGCGCAGCCCCTTCACGTACTCCACCACGGGCCGGGTGATCTCCCGGTACGGGGAGTCGAGGATCTTCAGCGGGACGTTGATCCCGCGCCGCTCCCACTCCTCGCGCAGCGCCTTGGTCTCGGCGACGTCCACGCTGATGCTCAGCGCTTCCAGGGTGTCCGAGCGCGTCAGCTTGGCGAAGGCCAGGGCCCGCAGGGTGGGCTTGTGGACCTTCGACACCAGGACGATCGAGTGGACCCGGGAGGGCCGCACGCTGTCGTCGCTGGGGCCCTCGGCGGCGGCGATCTCGTCGGCCACCCGGTCGTAGTGCTTCCGGATCGCGGACATCGTGCCGTAGAAGATCACCATGCCGAGCAGCGCGACCCACGCGCCGTGGGTGAACTTGGTGGCCAGTACGACGACCAGCACCAGGCCGGTGAAGAAGGCGCCGAAGGTGTTGATCGCGCGGGAGCGCTTCATCCGGCTGCGCGCGGCCGGGTCCTGCTCGGAGCGCAGGTGGCGGTTCCAGTGCCGGACCATGCCGATCTGGCTCAGCGTGAAGGAGACGAACACGCCCACGATGTAGAGCTGGATCAGCTTGGTCGAGTCGGCGTCGTAGACCCAGACCAGCAGGATCGCGGCGCCCGCGAGCAGCACGATGCCGTTCGAGAACGCGAGGCGGTCGCCGCGGGTGTGCAGCTGGCGCGGCAGGTAGCGGTCCTGGGCGAGGATCGAGCCGAGCAGCGGGAAGCCGTTGTACGCGGTGTTCGCGGCCAGGAACAGGACCAGCGCGGTGGCGGTCGCCAGCACGATGAACAGGAAGCTGCCGTTGCCGAAGACGGCCTCGGCGACCTGGGAGATCACCGGGTGCTGGACGAAGTCGGGACCGACGGGGGTGCCGTTCTCCAGCAGGTTCGTCGAGGGCGTCTCGGCCATCTTGACGTCGGTGGCCATGGCCAGGCCGATGATCCCGCAGAACATGGTGACCGCCAGGGCGCCCATGAGGGCGAGGGTGGTGGCCGCGTTCTTGCTCTTGGGCTTGCGGAAGGCGGGGACGCCGTTGCTGATGGCCTCGACGCCGGTCAGGGCGGCACAGCCGGACGAGAAGGCTCTCAGCAGCAGGAACACCAGCGCGAAGCCGGCCAGCCCCTGGTGCTCGGGCTTGATTTCAAGATCGGCCGTGGGGGCCTTCATCGTGTCGTCCAGGACCAGGCCGCGCCAGGCACCCCAGGCGATCATCACGAAAACGGCGCCGACGAACACATAGGTCGGGATGGCGAAGAGCTTCCCGGATTCCTTCACACCGCGCAGATTCATCAGCGTGAGCAGCAGAATCATGACCGTCGCGGAGAGCACCTTGTGCTCGATGACGAAATCCACGGCGGAACCGAGATTCTCGACTCCGGAGGAGATCGAGACCGCGACCGTGAGGACGTAGTCGACGAGCAGGGCGCTCGCGACGGTGAGTCCGGCCTTGGGCCCGAGGTTGGTGTTGGCGACCTCGTAGTCACCGCCGCCGCTCGGGTAGGCGTGGACGTTCTGGCGGTACGAGGCGACCACGGTGAACATCAGCACGACGACCGCGAGCGCGATCCAGGGGCTGAAGTGGTACGCCGACACGCCCGCGATCGACAGGACCAGCAGAACCTCGCCGGGGGCGTATGCCACCGAGGAGAGCGGGTCGGACGCGAAGACAGGAAGGGCGATCCGCTTGGGGAGGAGTGTTTCTCCGAGGCGGTCGCTGCGTAGCGCCCGGCCGATCAGGATCCGTTTGGGCACGTCGGTCAGTTTGGACACGCCAAGGATCGTAAGCGTTCGAAATCGGCCTGACGAACCCCCCACCCCATATCAAGGGCAATGAGGCCCCGACTGCGCCGCAAGAGGCCACATTGGTGACCGCCCGTGTGTAGCTTGGGCCATGGTCTGAGACCCTGTTAAGCCAGAGCATGCAATGAGGCTGGGAACCAGCGCGCCGCTGGCAGCCGGAAGGACGGCCGTGCACATCGTCATCATGGGCTGCGGAAGGGTGGGCTCCGCCCTCGCGCAGACCCTGGAACAGCAGGGGCATACGGTCGCTGTCGTCGACCAGGACCCCACGTCATTCCGTCGGCTGGGCGCCGGGTTCGGCGGCCGCCGCGTCACCGGCGTCGGCTTCGATCAGGACACCCTGCGGGAGGCCGGGATCGAGGAGGCGGGCGCCTTCGCCGCGGTCAGCAGTGGTGACAATTCCAACATCATCGCCGCCCGCGTGGCCCGCGAGATGTTCGGCGTCGAGAACGTCGCGGCCCGCATCTACGACCCCAAGCGCGCCGAGGTCTACCAGCGCCTCGGCATCCCCACCGTCGCCACCGTGCGGTGGACCGCAGACCAGATGCTGCGCCGGCTGCTGCCCTCGGGCGCGGAGCCGCTGTGGCGCGACCCGAGCGGCGGTGTCCAGCTCGCCGAGGTGCACACCTCCGCCGCCTGGATCGGGCACAAGGTCAGCAAGCTGCAGGAGGAGACCGGCGTCCGCGTGGCGTTCCTCACCCGGCTGGGCGAGGCGATGCTGCCGACCTCCCAGACCGTGCTGCAGGAGGGCGACCTCGTCCACGTGATGATGCGCACGGACGAGATCGCCAAGGTCGAAGAGGCCTTCGCCGAGGGTCCCGAGGAGGCACACGCATGAGGGTCGCGATCGCCGGAGCCGGCGCCGTGGGTCGTTCCATCGCGGGCGAGCTGCTGGAGAACGGCCACGAGGTGCTGCTGGTCGACAAGGCTCCGACCGCCATCTCGGTGGAGCGGGTGCCGCAGGCCGAGTGGCTGCTGGCCGACGCCTGCGAGATCACCTCGCTGGACGAGGCGGCACTGCAGCGCTGCAACGTGGTCATCGCCGCGACGGGAGACGACAAGGTCAACCTGGTCGTCTCGCTGCTGGCCAAGACCGAGTACGGGGTGCCCCGCGTCGTGGCGCGGGTCAACAACCCCAAGAACGAGTGGCTCTTCAACGAGTCCTGGGGCGTCGACGTCGCCGTCTCGACCCCGCGCCTGATGTCGGCGCTGGTCGAGGAGGCCGTCAGCGTCGGCGACCTGGTGCGGCTGCTGCGCTTCAGCCACGGCGACGCCAACCTCGTCGAGCTGACCCTGCCGGCCGACTCCTCGGTCGCGGGTACCCAGATCAGCGAGATCGCCTGGCCGGAGGACACCTCGCTCGTCACGATCATCCGGGGCAACCGGGTGCTCACGCCGCACGGCGAGGAGACCCTGGAGCCGGGCGACGAGCTCCTCTTCGTGGCTGCCCAGGCCCGCGAGGAACAGCTGGAGGACCTCCTCCAGGCCCGTCACTGACGGAACCGGGCAGGACCCGGCAGGACCGCGCGGGACCCGGCAGGAACACGCGAAGGGGCGGGGCGGCCGATCGGCCGCCCCGCCCCTTCGCGTGCGTGTCCGTCACGCGGGTGCCGCGCCTACCCGGCGGCGGACCTGCGGGCCTTCTCGGCGGCTTCCTCGGCCGCCTCCTTGGCCTCCCACTCCGCGATCACGTCGATCGGCGGCGGCGCCTTCGCCAGGAACACCCAGGTGAAGTACACCGCGAGCACCATCGGCGGGAGCTTGAGCGCGATCAGCACCCAGCCCAGCTGCGTCGCGTCGCCCCACCAGTACAGCGGGAAGAGGATCGCGTACTTGGCGAGGAAGATGATGCCCCAGGCCAGGCTGGCCTTGGTGTACGCCTTCTTGCGCCCGGGGTTGCGGGTGCGCCAGGACAGGTTCTCCTTGAACACCGGCCCCAGCACCACGCCCAGCAGCGGGAAGCCCACCAGCGCGGAGAGCGTGAACGCCACGCCCAGGCCGGCTCCGTAGATCATGCCCGGCAGGTAGAAGCCCTTGGCGGTGCCGGTGAAGAGGGCGAAGGCCACGCCCACGCCCACGCCGAAGACGCCGCTGAAGGCGTGCTTCACGGTGTCCTTGCGCAGCAGCCGCACGATCACGAGCAGGACCGCGACCGCGCCCGCCGCGATGGCGGACATCTTCACGTCCTTGTTGATCGTGTAGATCATGACGAAGAGCAGCCCGGGCAGCATCGTCTCCACGGTGCCGCGGATGCCGCCGAAGGCGTCGAAGAGCGCCGCCTGGGTCACGGCCTTCTGATCCTCGGAGGGCTCGCCCGCGGGGTCCGGGGTGATCGGTTTGTCGAATGACGTCACCGGTTAGTGCTCCTGTCCGAGCGGTCGGAGTTCGTACTTCGGGTTGAAGAGCACCCGGCGCCCGTGGCTCATCGAGATCCGTCCGGAGGCGATCATGCGCCGCCCGGGTTCGATTCCCACGATCGAGCGACGTCCGAGCCAGACCACGTCCAGCGCGGCGGAGCCGTCGAAGAGCTCCGCCTCGAGGGCCGGTACGCCTGCCCGCGGCCGCAGGGTGACGGTACGCAGTGTTCCCGTCACCTTGACTATCTGGCGGTCGTGGCAGTCGCAGATCCGCGTGCACCCCGCGGCTTCTGCGTCCTCCTGCAGCTCCGCCGAATGCAGCTCCTCCTGGGAGGTGGACAGCCGCTCAATCATCCGGCGGAACCGGCCCGCCGGCCTGACCGGCTTCGCGGGCTTCTCGGGACGCGGTTCAGCACTCATAGACGAAGCGTACCGGCGCCTCCACTACCTCTCGAAGCGGTATCCCATGCCCGGTTCCGTGATGAAGTGCCGCGGGTGCGAGGGGTCCGCTTCGAGTTTGCGGCGCAGCTGGGCCATGTAGACCCGCAGGTAGTTGGTCTCGGTGCCGTACGAGGGCCCCCAGACCTCCTGGAGGAGCTGCTTCTGGCTGACGAGCTTGCCGCCGTTGCGGACGAGCACCTCCAGCAGGTGCCATTCGGTGGGGGTGAGACGTACGTCGCGTCCCTCGCGCACGGCCTTCTTCGCGGCGAGGTCCACGGTGAAGTCCTCGGTCTCGACGATCACCTCGTCCTCGCCGGAGCCCGCGCCCGGCTCGGCCCGGCGGACGGCGGCGCGCAGCCGGGCCAGCAGCTCGTCCATGCCGAAGGGCTTGGTGACGTAGTCGTCGGCGCCCGCGTCGAGGGCCTCGACCTTCTCGTCGGAGCTGTGGCGGGCGGACAGGACCAGGATCGGCACCCGGGTCCAGCCGCGCAGGCCCTTGATCACCTCGACGCCGTCCATGTCGGGCAGGCCGAGGTCGAGGACGACCACGTCGGGGTGGCGGGCGGCCGCGAGCTCCAGGGCCTGGGCCCCGTCCGCGGCGGCGTCGACCTCGTACTTGCGCGCCTTCAGGTTGATCACGAGGGCTCGGACGATCTGCGGCTCGTCGTCCACCACGAGCACTCGGGTCATTGAGGGCCTGCCTTCTGTCGTATCGGGTCGAGATCTTCGAGGTCAGAGCGGCCTTCGCCGTCCACCGTGACATGTGACGGTGGACGGTCGGGTGTCACCGCACGCAGCGTGAGGACCATGGTGAGCCCGCCCCCCGGAGTGTCCTCGGCGGCCAGGGTGCCGTCCATGGCCTCCGCGAAGCCGCGGGCCACCGCCAGCCCGAGCCCCACCCCGGCCCCGCGCGGCGCGTCCCCGTGCCGCTGGAACGGGGCGAAGATCCGGTCCTTGGCCTCATCGGGCACGCCCGGCCCGCGGTCCACGACCCGCACCTCGACGCGGTCTCCGAGGAAGCTGGCCGCCACCAGCACCGGCTCGCCCAGCGGGCTGTACTTGACCGCGTTCTCCACCACGTTCGCCACGGTCCGCTCCAGCAGCCCCGGGTCCACCGCCACCATCGGCAGCGTCTCGGGCACGTCCAGTACCACGCTGTCCTCCGGTACGCCGAGCAGCGCCATCGGAACCACCTCGTCCAGGTCGATCTCCCGGATCAGCGGGGTCACGGTTCCGGTCTGCAGCCGGGACATGTCCAGCAGGTTGCCCACGAGGTGGTCGAGGCGGTCGGCGCCGGCCTCGATCCCTTCAAGCAGCTCGGCCCGGTCCTCCTCGGACCAGTCCACGTCATCGGAGCGCAGGGACGACACGGACGCCTTGATCGAGGCCAGCGGCGTCCGCAGGTCATGGCTGACGGCGGCGAGCAGCGCGGTCCTGATCCGGTTGCCCTCCGCCAGCCGGCGCGCCTCCTCGGCCTGGTCGACCAGCCGCTGGCGGTCCAGCACCACGGCGGCCTGCGCGGCGAACGCGCCGAGCACCCGCCGGTCCTCGGCGGGCAGCACCCGCCCCGACAGGGCCAGCGCCATGTGATCGCCGATCGGCATGTCCACGTCGGCGTCCTCGGGCCGGGCGACCGGGCTCGGCCCGACGCTCCCGGCCGGTTTCCAGGGCTCGACCTCGCTCGTGCGCTCCAGCAGGGCCACGGACTCCATCGCGAAGGTCTCGCGCACCCGCTCCAGCAGCGCGTCCAGCGTGTGCTCGCCGCGCAGCACGCTCCCGGCCAGGAAGGACAGGATCTCCGACTCGGCGCGCAGCCGCGCGGCCTGGTGGGTGCGCCGGGCGGCCAGGTCCACCACCGACGCCACGGAGACGGCCACCCCGAAGAAGACCGCGATGGCCACGATGTTCTTGGGGTCGGAGACGGTGAACCGGTGCAGGGGCGGCGCGAAGAAGTAGTTCAGCAGCAGCGAGCCGACGGCCGCCGAGGCCAGCGCCGGGAACAGCCCGCCGAGCAGCGCGGCGGCCACCGTCAGCGACAGGAACAGCAGCATGTCGTTGGCGAGGCCGAGGTCGGCGTCCACGTGCGTGAGCAGCACGGCCAGCAGGACGGGGAAGGCCACCCCCACCACCCAGCCGGCGATGATCCGCGTGCGCCCGAGCCGCGCCGCCGTGCGGACCACGGGCAGCCCCCGGCCCTTGGCGACGTGCTCGTGCGTGACGATGTGCACGTCGAGGTCGGGTCCCGAGTCGCGGGCGACGCTGGCGCCGACACCGGGGCCGAAGACGTACTGCCAGGCCTTGCGGCGGCTGGAGCCGAGGACGATCTGGGTGGCGTTGACCCCGCGGGCGAATTCGAGGAGCGCGTCCGGGATGTCGTCCCCGATGACGTGGTGGAACGTTCCGCCAAGATCTTCGACCAGGGTGCGCTGGACCGCGAGCTCCTTCGGCGAGGCCGCGGTGAGCCCGTCGCTGCGGGCGATGTAGACGGCCAGGATCTCGCTGCCGGAGCCCTTGGCCGCCATCCTGGAGGCGCGGCGGATGAGCGTGCGCCCCTCGGGCCCGCCGGTGAGCCCGACGACGATGCGCTCGCGGGCCTGCCAGGTGGAGCGGATGCCGTGCTCGCCCCGGTACTGCTGGAGGTACTCGTCGGCCCGGTCGGCGACCCACAGCAGCGCCAGCTCGCGCAGCGCGGTCAGGTTGCCGGGGCGGAAGTAGTTGGACAGGGCCGCGTCGACCTTGTCGGAGCGGTAGATGTTCCCGTGCGCCATCCGCCGCCGCAGGGCCTGCGGGGACATGTCCACGAGCTCGATCTGGTCGGCCCGCCGGACCACCTCGTCGGGGACGGTCTCGCGCTGGCGCACCCCGGTGATCGACTCGACGACGTCCCCGAGGGACTCCAGGTGCTGGATGTTCACGGTGGTGACGACGTCGATGCCGGCCCGGAGCAGCTCCTCCACGTCCTGCCAGCGCTTGGCGTTGCGCGAGCCCGGCACGTTGGTGTGCGCGAGCTCGTCCACCAGCGCGATGGCGGGCCGACGGGCCAGTACCGCGGCCACGTCCATCTCGGTGAACTCGGCGCCCCGGTACGCCAGCGCCTTGCGCGGCACCTGCTCCAGGCCGTGCAGCATCACCTCGGTGCGCGGTCGCCCGTGGTGCTCGACGAAGCCGACGACGCAGTCGGCGCCCCGCTCGACCCGGCGGTGGCCCTCGGAGAGCATCGCGTACGTCTTGCCCACTCCGGGGGCCGCGCCGAGGTATATCCGAAGCTTGCCGCGTCCCATGCGCTCATTCTCGGGGACGTTTGCCCCGTTCACGCACCTGTGAGCGGCTTTACGGGCATCCCTGACGCAGCTTTGACGCGGCCGGGCCCCGGACGCGCGAAGGCCGGTGGGTCGTCCCCCCGAAGGAGTACGGCGCACCGGCCGAAAACGCGTGTACGCGGGCGTACGGCGCAGGCCCCGCGGGCGGGGTCAGCGGACCTCGGTGATCTCCGGGCCGCGCTCCAGCTGGCCCATGCCGCCGCCGAAGCGGGAACCCTCGGGCTCCTCGGTCGTCTGCACGCCGTCCGGCACCATCTGGGCGTCGTTCGGCAGCTTCAGGACGATCGGGTCGCGCGGGGCCATCGGGCCTTCGCCGCGTACGACGACGGTGTCCCGGAAGATCTGCTCCAGCACACCGGCCGACTCGGGGCGCACCGCGCCCTGGCCGGAGATGACACCGCGCAGGAACCAGCGCGGGCCGTCCACGCCGACGAAGCGCACCAGCTGGGCGCCGGTCTGCCCGTCCGGCAGCGGCACGGGCACCTGCGCGCGCAGCTCCCAGCCCAGCGGGCCCTCGACCTCGTCGATGATGCCGCCCTGCTGGGTGATGCCGGAGGCGATCTCCTCGCGGACCTCGCCCCAGATGCCTTCCTTCTTGGGCGCCGCGAAGGCCTGCAGCTGCACGGCGCTGTCGCCGAGGACCACGGTCGCGGCCACGATCGCGTCACCCGCGACCTCGACACGCAGCTCCATGCCCTCGACACCGGGTACGAGAATGCCGCCCAGGTCCACCCGGCCGTCCTCGGGGTTGCCAAGCACCTCGGAGACGTCCCAGGGGCCGTCCGGCCGCGGGGCCGGCGGCAGGTTCACCCTGCGCGGCGCGGCGGAGGCGTCGAGGTCCTCGGCGCCGTCCCGCTCATCGGCGTGCGCGCCGTCGACGACCTGCTCGGCCGCGCCGCCGTCCTTGACGGAGTCGTTCTTCTTGCGACGTCCGAACACGTCACTGTCCTTCCCGGTCGGTTACGACCGAAGCGTAGCCATTCCCACCCTGCTGACCAGCGCCGGATCCGGCCACGGCCGCATGACCGCCGGTGGAGCCGAAACCCCCCTCGGCCCGGGCCGAGCCGGGAAGTTCCGCCACCTCGTGGAAGCGCACCTTCTCGACCCGCTGGACAACCAGCTGGGCAATGCGGTCGAAACGCTCGAACCTGACGCTCTCGCGCGGGTCGAGATTGACCACGATCACCTTGATCTCCCCACGGTACCCGGCATCCACCGTCCCCGGGGCATTCACGAGCGCGAGCCCGCAGCGGGCGGCCAGGCCCGAGCGGGGGTGCACGAAGGCCGCGTACCCGTCGGGCAGCGCGATCGAGACGCCGGTGGGCAGGACGGCGCGCTCGCCGGGCTCCAGCTCGGCGGCCTCGGTGGTCACCAGGTCGCAGCCGGCGTCGCCGGGGTGGCC
Organism: Streptomyces sp. NBC_01551; assembly: GCF_026339935.1. Lineage (NCBI taxonomy): Bacteria > Bacillati > Actinomycetota > Actinomycetes > Kitasatosporales > Streptomycetaceae > Streptomyces > Streptomyces sp. NBC_01551. The sequence continues at coordinate 5,157,878 of NZ_JAPEPX010000001.1, read as the reverse complement.
GTACGCCGGAATCGGGACCTCCGGGTCGACGCGGCGGATCAGCACGTCGACGGGGGCGTGGTTGCTCAGGGACATCAGGGGTTCACCTCAAAGGCGCGTGCGCGCTTGACCTGGTCCGGGTCGGCCATGGCCGCCTGGATCTCCTCGGGCCGACCGTTGTCGATGAAGTGGTCGACCTTCACTTCGATGAAGAGGGCGTCCGCGCGTATCGCGAGCACGCCGTCGGGGCCGCCGATCCGGCCCTCGGCCGTGCAGTAGATCTTCCGGCCGGCCACGGCGGTGACCTCGGCCTCCAGGTACAGCACGGTGTCCACGGGGACGGGCCGCAGGAAGTCGGTCTCCAGCCGACCCGTCACCGCGATGACGCGCAGCAGCCAGTTCAGCGAGCCCAGCGTCTCGTCGAGCGCGGTGGCCAGGACGCCGCCGTGGGCCAGGCCCGGGGCGCCCTGGTGGGCGGGCTTGACGGTGAACTCGGCGCTGACGCGCACGCCCTCGCCCGCCCGCGACTCCAGGTGCAGCCCGTGCGGCTGGCCGGCGCCGCAGCCGAAGCAGTGCTCGTAGTGCGCGCCGAGCAGTTCACCGGGGGCCGGGGCATCGGGGTGCCGTACCGGCGCGGTGGCGTCCGCCGGGGGCGTCAACGCTGTGTTTCGTCCACTCACAGCCGCAGACCTTACCCGCGCGGCTACCCGCCGGTCGCCCCGTGGCAGGCTTGACGCCATGCAGCTCTCCCCCGCGCACCACGACGAACGTCTCACCGCCCCCCGCTCCTGGTGGGGCATCGCCGTACTCACCGGCCTGGCCTGCGCGCTGATGCTGCTGCCGCTGGGCGGGCTCCCGCTGCTCGTCGGCCTGATCGGCGGCACCGCGCTGGCGGGGATCGTGGTGAGCTCGTACGGCTCCGCGCGCGTGCGCGTGGTGAACGGCGTGCTGGCGGCGGGCGACGCCCGGATCCCGGCGACGGCGCTGGGCGAACCGGAGGTCCTGGACGCGGAGGAGGCCCGCGCCTGGCGGACGTACAAGGCCGACCCGCGTGCCTACATGCTGCTGCGCAGCTACGTTGCGACGGCGGTCCGCGTCGAGGTCACCGACCCGGCGGACCCGACCCCGTACGTGTACCTCTCGACCCGGGAGCCGCAGGCCCTGGTGGCGGCGCTGACGGCGGCGAAGGCCGGCCAGGGCGTCTGACCTCGTCCGGGACCCGGCGGAATACGCCGGGAGCGAGTGCCCCGTGAGGGAGTGCCCCGGGAGCGCCTCTTCGGCCCTTTTCGGCCGCTTCAGCCGCGCGCGCCCGGCCCGGGCCCTTCGAGTGCCGCCCTGAGTGCCCCGGGAAGGGGCTGGACGGGCTGTTCCAGGGGCGGCAACCGGTGCAGGGCATCCCATGCCACGGCGCGGGCGCGGAGGTCGGTACGGACCTTCTCGGCGAGCTTGCGGGTGTCGCGGCGGTTCATGACGGCGCCGACGGCCGCGCCCACCATGAACGGCATCAGGTTGGGCAGGTTGCGGAACATCCGCTTCATGATCTGCTGGCGCAGTTCGCGCTTCATCTGACCGCCGAGCGCCGCGTTCAGCGTCGTCGGCTTGGTCAGGTCGACCCCGCGCTCCTCCGTCCACGCGGTGAGGTAGGCGAGGCTGCGGGCCTTGAGGTCGCCGGACGGGCGCCGGCCGTACACCTCGTGGAGTTCGGCGATGAGCTTGAGCTCGATCGCCGCGACCGCGGTGATCTCGGCCGCCAGTTCCGCCGGCATCGCGGGCGGCACCGGCAGCATGGCCGCCGCGCCGATCCCCGCGCCCACGGTCGAGGTGGCGTTGGCGGCGCCGACGATCAGCTTGTCGGCAAGCTGATCGGGACCGAGGCCCGGGAACTGCGCGCGCAGCGTCGCGAGGTCCCGAACGGGAACGCGCGGGGCGATCTCGATGATCCGGTCGGCGACGTACAGGGCGGCTGCCCTGACACCTACGCCGCCCTTGCGCACGCCGTTCCGCACGGCTTGCATCCGACGGGTCCCGGTCGTGATGCGGGACCCCTCGCCGGCCGCTGTGGCCGACGGCACCGCCGCTGTGGTGCCGGAGGGCACGGCGGGTACGCCGGGGGCTCCAGGGCCCGTTGCCGGGCCCGTGGCTCCCGCCTGCGTCTCCGCCGGATCACCAGTTTTCCGGAAGCGCATCTTCCGGAAGGGCGTCGAGCCTGTCACGGCCCTGGCCTCTCAGTCGCAGTCGCGACAGATCGGCTGACCGTTCTTCTCGCGTGCCAGCTGGCTGCGGTGGTGCACCAGGAAGCAGCTCATGCAGGTGAACTCATCGGCCTGCTTGGGCAGGACCCGGACGGCCAGCTCCTCGTTGGAGAGGTCCGCTCCCGGAAGTTCCATTCCTTCCGCCGAGTCGAAGTCGTCGACGTCGACGACTGAGGACGACTTCTCGTTACGCCGGGCCTTCAGCTCTTCAATGCTGTCGTTGTCGACGTCGTCGTCGGTCTTGCGTGGGGTGTCGTAGTCCGTTGCCATTGTTCGCTCTCCCCCTCTGGGATTTAGCGGTGTCTCAGCGCACGTAACGCGCGAGAGGCCGGACTTGTGCCCGACCTGAGGCGGAGATTTTGCCTCACATCAAGGTCTGTTACTCAATCGACACCCAGCCGCACACCCGAAGGTGCAATTGGCTGGGATGACGACCGGGACCGTACACGGTCCGGGGGCCGTCCTGCACAAACGCCACCCCGTGTATTTCCCGCCATCCAGGGGGCCGGAAACCCGGACTTCCCGGGCTTTCCGGCCTTCCTGGGGTCACAGAACGCACATGACCCAACACTCGGCCATGTGATCGATCACACAGATACCACTGTCTCGCCGATCGGACCGTTCAGCCAACAGCGAACAGTCCGGCGGCCCGGTCAGAGCGGCAACGTGACACGCATCACGAGGCCACCGCCCTCCCGGGGCGTCGCCTGGATGCGGCCGCCGTGTGCGCGCGCCACGGAGCGCGCGATCGACAGGCCGAGCCCCACACCCTTGTCGCTGCCCGTTCGCTCCGTACGCAGCCGCCTGAAGGGCTCGAACAGGTTGTCCACCTCGTACGCGGGAACCACGGGACCCGTGTTCGACACCAGCAGCACCGCGTGGCCGTGCTGGACCTCGGTGGTGACCTCCACCCAGCCGCCCTCCGGCACGTTGTACCGGACGGCGTTCTGCACCAGGTTGAGCGCGATCCGCTCCAGCAGCACGCCGTTGCCCTGCACGACGGCCGGGGCGCGCTCGCCGCGGATCTCCACGCCCTTCGCCTCGGCCTCCCCGCGCGCCTGGTCCAGGGCGCGCGAGGCGACCTCCGCCAGGTCCACGGGTTTGCGCTCGACGATCTGGTTGTCGCTGCGCGCCAGCAGCAGCAGGCCCTCGACGAGCTGCTCGCTGCGCTCGTTGGTGGCCAGCAGCGTCTTGCCCAGCTGCTGGAGCTCCACCGGAGCCCCGGGATCGGAGAGGTGCACCTCCAGCAGCGTGCGGTTGATCGCGAGCGGCGTCCGCAGCTCGTGCGAGGCGTTGGCCACGAATCTCTGCTGGGCCGTGAAGGCCCGCTCCAGCCGGTCGAGCATCTCGTCGAAGGTGTCGGCGAGCTCCTTGAGCTCGTCGTCGGGGCCGTCGAGCTCGATGCGCCGCGTCAGATCGGAGCCGACCACCCGGCGGGCGGTACGGGTGATCTTGCCGAGCGGCGAGAGCACCCGGCCGGCCATCGCGTAGCCGAAGGCGAAGGCGATGATGCTGAGGCCCAGCAGGGCCATCAGCGACCGGCTGAGCAGGTCGTCCAACGCGTGCTTGCGCTGGTCGAGGATGCACGCCTGTATGGCCGCGTTGAACTGGTCGAGCGACTGGTCGGTGCCCACGCCGGAGCAGGTCGGGCTGGAGACCTCGACCTTCTGCCCGCTGACGCTGACGATCTTGAACGGCAGGGCGTTGCCCTCGCGCAGGGCCTGCGCGGCCAGCAGGTAGATGATCGACAGCAGCAGGATGCCGGCGATCAGGAACATCCCGCCGTACAGCAGCGTGAGGCGTATGCGGATGGTCGGCCGCAGCCAAGGGAAAGGACCCTCGGGCTGGCCGGGGTCCCAGGTCGGTTTCGGTGGCGCCGCCGGTGGCGCCGGAGTGGCGGCCATGGCCTTCAGATCCGGTATCCCGAACCGGGCACCGTCACGATGACGGGCGGCTCACCGAGCTTGCGGCGCAGGGTCATCACCGTCACGCGCACCACGTTGGTGAACGGGTCGGTGTTCTCGTCCCAGGCCTTCTCCAGCAGCTGCTCGGCGGAGACCACGGTCCCCTCGCTGCGCATGAGCACCTCCAGCACCGCGAACTCCTTCGGCGCCAGCTGCACCTCCTTGCCCTCCCGGAACACCTCGCGCCGGTTCGGGTCCAGCTTGATGCCGGCCCTCTCCAGTACGGGCGGCAGCGCCACCGTCGTACGCCGCCCCAGGGCGCGCACGCGTGCGGTCAGCTCGGTGAAGGCGAAGGGCTTGGGCAGGTAGTCGTCGGCGCCGAGCTCCAGCCCCTCGACCCGGTCGCTCACATCGCCGGAGGCGGTGAGCATCAGCACGCGGGTGGGCATGCCGAGCTCGACGATCTTCCGGCAGACGTCGTCACCGTGCACGAGCGGGAGGTCCCGGTCGAGCACGACCACGTCGTAGTCGTTCACCCCGACGCGCTCCAAAGCGGCGGCGCCGTCGTACACGACGTCCACGGCCATGGCCTCCCGGCGCAGTCCGGTGGCCACCGCATCGGCGAGCAGCTGCTCGTCCTCGACGACGAGTACGCGCACGTCGTTTCCTTCCTTCGAGCCCTGGAGGGCACACGTGTATTGCGCGTCCATCCTGCCGGTTTCGGCCGTAAACCGGCTGTAAGACGCCGCTCCGTCCACTTGCACGGCGCGGAAGTGAGGATTCCCTGGCCTCACGAGGTTTCTGCGCCCAGGGTGCCGGGGAGGACGTCTGCACACCCCAACCACTCCCTGACGGCGGACAGCCACGCGCTGGCCCGCCGCGACCCACGCAGAGGGGGCGCACCCATGGACGCATTCACCGCGGGTCTCCTGCAGCGCATCAGGAACACGCAGTCGGACCTCAGGCAGGCCCGCGAGACGGGCGACGACTACCTCGCGGATGTGGAGCAGGCGGAGCTGGAGGATCTCAAGCGCCTCGCCGCCGAGCACGGCGTACCCGTGTCCGCCTGCTGATACCCCACTGACCGAACGGAACCCCGGCCGCCCGACAGGGCGGCCGGGGTTCCCCCATGTCCGGGGTCGCCAGGCCGGGTTCCCCCATGCGCGGATCAGTCGTGCCAGGCGCCGAGTTCCTCCAGCATCGGCTGGAGCGAGGCGAACACCGCCGGGGTCGCGGCCAGCGCGAGCTCCCCCGAGGCGGGCCGCCCCGGCCGACCGCCGGTCACCGCCCCGGCCTCCCGGGCGATGAGCTCGCCCGCCGCCAGGTCCCACGGGTTCAGCCCGCGCTCGTAGTACCCGTCCAGGCGTCCGGCGGCCACGTCGCACAGGTCGAGCGCCGCCGACCCGCCCCGCCGGATGTCCCGTACCAGCGGGATGACCTGCGCCACGACCTCCGCCTGGTGCGCCCGCCGCTCCTGGAGGTACCCGAAGCCCGTGCCCACCAGCGCCTGGTCCAGCGGCGCGGCCGCCCGGCAGGCCAGCCGGGCCCCGCCCAGCCACGCCCCGCCGCCCAGCACCGCGTGGTACGTCTCCCCGCGCATCGGGGCCGCCACCACCCCGGCCACCGTCTCGCCGCGGTACTCGGCCGCGATGGAAACGCCCCAGCTCGGCAGCCCGTACAGGTAGTTCACGGTGCCGTCCAGCGGGTCCACGACCCACCGCACGCCGCTCGTACCCGGGCTGTCCGCGCCCTCCTCGCCGAGCAGCCCGTCCTCGGGGCGCCGCTCCGCGATCAGATGGGTGATCAGCTTCTCGGCCGCGATGTCCATCTCGGTCACCACGTCGATGGGGCTGGACTTGGTCGCCGCCACCGACAGGTCCGCCGGCCGCCCGTCCCGCAGCAGCTCTCCCGCCCGCCGGGCGGCTTCCAGGCCCACGGCCAGCAGTTCGGCCTTCAGTTCCTCGGAGATCACGATCTGTCCCACTCCCTACGCGTACGGACTGTCCACGCCCGCGGCCGCCGGCCGCGGGGCCCGGGAGGGGCAGCAGCCCACGGGGCACACGTGGTGGCTCGCGCCCAGCATGCCCACCCAGCACTCCTCGGCCGGCTCCCCGCGCTCCTCGGCGGCCCGCTCCAGCACGAGTTCCCGTACCGCCCCGGCGAACACCGGGTTCGCGCCGACCGTCGCCGACCGGGCGACCGGCAGCCCCAGCTCCGCCGCCTTCGCCGTGGCCTCCGTGTCGAGGTCGTACAGGACCTCCATGTGGTCGGAGACGAAGCCGATGGGGACCATGACCACGGCGGGCGCCCCGGCGCCGTGCAGGGATTCCAGGTGGTCGCAGATGTCCGGCTCCAGCCACGGGATGTGCGGAGCGCCGCTGCGGGACTGGTAGACGAGCTCCCAGGGGTGCTCGCGCCCGGTCCGGGCGGCCACCTCGGCCGCGATCAGCCGGGCGACGTCGAGGTGCTGCTTGACGTACGCGCCGCCCTCGCCGTTCGCGGTGTGGTCCTGCGCCGGCCCGGAGGTGTCGGCGGCCGCCGTCGGGATCGAGTGGGTGGTGAACGCGAGGTGCGCGCCGTCGTGTACGCCCTCCGGCAGCGAGGCCAGCGCGTCGAGGACCCCCTCGATCATCGGCTCCACGAACCCGGGGTGGTTGAAGTAGTGCCGCAGCTTGTCCACGCGCGGCGGCTCCAGGCCCTCCTCGGCCAGCGTCGCCAGCGCGTCGGCCAGGTTCTCCCGGTACTGGCGGCAGCCCGAGTACGAGGCGTACGCGCTGGTCGCGAGCACCGCGATGCGGCGCCGGCCGTCCCGGGCCATCTCCCGCACCGTGTCGGTCAGGTACGGGGCCCAGTTCCGGTTGCCCCAGTACACGGGCAGGTCCAGCCCGTGCTCCGCGAAGTCCTTGCGCAGCGCCGCCAGCAGTTCCCGGTTCTGCTCGTTGATCGGGCTGACCCCGCCGAAGCCGAAGTAGTGCTGCCCGACCTCCTTGAGCCGCTCCCGCGGGATCCCGCGGCCGCGCGTGACGTTCTCCAGGAAGGGCACGACGTCGTCGGGTCCCTCGGGGCCGCCGAAGGACAGCAGCAGGAGGGCGTCGTAGGGGGCGGCGGAGTCGGCGTCGGGGCCGCGGAGCTGGTCTGACATGCCTCGAATCCTGCCACCCGGGCTCCGGGCCCGGTGAACAGACCCGGCCCCTTCCCCGCCCCGAATGACAGGTAAGGTCACCCTAAGTTCCTGTCGGTGTCTTCCCCATGCGGGCGCCTTGTCGGCAGACGTAACCTGTGTGAGCCAATGACGTCCCTTACGGAGGGCACCTTGCCCAGTCCCTACCGCGCGATATTCGCGACCCCTGGCACCAAGGGGTTCACAGCCGCCGGCCTGATAGGCCGGATGCCGCTGTCCATGGTGGGCATCGGTGTCCTCACGATGATCACCGAGCTGGGCGGCAGCTACGCCCTCGCGGGCGGCATCACCGCCACCATCGCGCTGTCCGCCGCCGCCGTGGGCCCCCAGGTCTCCCGGCTCGTCGACCAGTACGGCCAGCGGCGGGTGCTGCGCCCGGCCACCCTGATCGCGGCCGCCTCGGTGACCGGCCTGCTGGTCGCGTCCGCGGGCGGCTGGCCGAGCTGGACCCTCTTCGTCTTCGCCGTCATCGCCGGCTGCGTGCCCAGCGTCGGGTCGATGGTCCGGGCCCGCTGGACGGCCCTGTACCGCGACACCCCCCAGCTGCACACGGCGTACTCCTTCGAGTCCATCCTCGACGAGCTCTGCTTCATCGTCGGCCCGCCCCTCGCCGCGACGCTCTCGGCCGGCTGGTTCCCCGAGGCCGGCCCGGTCGTCGCCCTCGTCTGCCTGGTGACGGGCGTGTGGTGGCTGACGGCGCTGACCGCGACCGAGCCCGAGCCGCATCCGCACCAGGAGCACACGGACCGCTCCTCGGCGCTGCGCTCCCCCGGCCTCCAGGTACTGGTGGCGACCTTCGTCGCGACCGGCGCGATCTTCGGTTCCGTGGACGTGGCCACCCTGGCCTTCGCCGAGGAACACGGCAACAAGTCCCTCGGCGGCGTCTTCCTCGCGGTGTGGGCCTTCGGCTCCTGCCTCGCGGGCATCGTCTTCGGCCTGCTGCACTTCAAGGGCAAGGCCGAACCCCGCTGGGTACTGGGCATCAGTGCGATGGCCGTGAGTATGATCCCCCTCCTACTGGCCGGGAACCTTCCGTTTCTGGCCGTGGCGCTCTTCGTCTCGGGCCTCGCCATCGCTCCCACGATGATCACCACGATGGCCCTGATCGAGGCGCACGTACCTCACGCGAAGCTGACCGAGGGCATGACCTGGATCAGCACCGGCCTCGCGGTCGGAATCGCGCTCGGGTCCTCCGTGACCGGCTGGGTCGTCGACGCCGCCGGCGCGCGGACCGGGTACGTCGTCTCCTTCTCGGCGGGAGTGGCCGCGGCGGCGGTGGCGTTCGCGGGATACCGCCGGCTGACGAGGCCGGCGCAAGGGGAGGAGCCAGCTCACGATGGGGACGGCGACAGCAGGGAAGTCAGGTCGGGGGACTCCGACCGCGTGGCGTAACTGGGCGGGCAACGTCACCGCCACACCCGCCCGCGTGGTCACCCCGACCTCGGTCGGGGAGCTTCAGGACACGGTCCGCCGGGCCGCCGAGGGCGGGCTGCGCGTGAAGGCGGTCGGCACCGGCCACTCCTTCACCGCGGCCGCCGCCACCGACGGGGTGCTCGTACGCCCCCAGGCGCTCTCGGGGATCCAGGCCATCGACCGGGAGGCCGGCACCGTCACGGTGGCGGCGGGCACGGTGCTCAAGGACCTCAACGTGGCCCTGGCCCGGGAGGGCCTGTCGCTCACCAACATGGGCGACATCATGGAGCAGACGGTCTCCGGCGCCACCAGCACCGGAACCCACGGCACCGGCCGGGACTCGGCCTCCATCGCCGCCCAGATCCGCGGCCTTGACCTGGTCACGGCGGACGGCCGGCTGCTGAACTGCTCGGAGAAGGAGAACCCCCAGGTCTTCGCGGCGGCCCGGCTCGGCATCGGGGCGCTCGGCATCGTCACCGCGATCACCTTCGCCGTGGAGCCGGTCTTCTTCCTGACCGCCCGTGAGGAGCCCATGGCCTTCGACCGGGTGACCGCCGAGTTCGACCAGCACGTCGCGGAGAACGAGCACTTCGAGTTCTACTGGTTCCCGCACACCGGCAACTGCAACACCAAGCGCAACAACCGCAGCCAGGGCCCCGCCGCCCCGCCCGGGGCGGTGAGCGCCTGGGTCGAGGACGAACTGCTGTCCAACGGCGTCTTCCAGGCCGTCAACTCGCTCGGCCGCGCGGTCCCGGCGGCCATCCCCTCCATCGCCCGGATCGCCAGCCGCGCGCTGTCGGCGCGCACCTACACGGACATCCCGTACAAGGTGTTCACCAGCCCGCGCCGGGTGCGGTTCGTGGAGATGGAGTACGCACTTCCGCGCGAGCGCCTCGTCGAGGCACTGCGGGAGCTCAAGCAGCTGGTCGACCGCTCGGACCTGCGGATCAGCTTCCCGGTCGAGGTGCGGACGGCCCCGGCGGACGACATCCCGCTGTCCACGGCGTCGGGGCGCGAGACGGCGTACATCGCGGTGCACATGTACAAGGGCACGCCGTACCACGCCTACTTCACGGCGGCCGAGCGGATCTTCACCGCGCACGGCGGGCGTCCGCACTGGGGCAAGGTGCACACGCGGGACGCGGAGTACTTCGCCCAGGTCTACCCGCGTTTCGGCGAGTTCACGGAGCTGCGGGACCGGCTGGACCCGGAGCGGGTGTTCGGGAACGACTACCTGCGGCGCGTACTGGGGGCCTGAGCCGGGGTCAGGGGGATTCCTCCGGAGCCGGGGCGGGCGGCGCGGGCGGCGTCGGCTTCGGGGTGCCCGTCGGAGCGGGGCCCGAGGTACTCGGACCCGGTGTCGTCGGCGGCTCCCCCGACCCGGACGGGCTCGGCCCGGGACCCGGGCTCCGCCCGCCGGGCGAACGCGAGGGGCCCGGGGAGCTCCCGGACCCCGAACCGGGGGTCTCCCCGCCCTTGTCGCCGGAGTCACTCTTGCCGCCCTCGCCGCCCGAGCCCTGCTGCTGCTGCGGCGGCGGGGCACGGCGCCCGGGGTCCCGTTCGGCGCCGGGCTCGGCGTCCGGCGCCTTGCGGGTCCCGGCGGAGAAGATGGTCCCGCCGTCCTTGCTGACCGAGGTCCCGGCGGCCGCCTCGTACGCCCCGAGGCCCCCGACGGCTATCGCGAAGGCAGCGCCGGAGGCCACTGCGGTGCGCTTCCATCCCCGCACCCGGGTGCCGTGCACCGTGGCCTCGCCGAACCCGTCCGCCGCAGGCGCCTGCCGGGCCCGGGGCTTGGCGGTCTCGCGCAGCTGGTCGCCGGTCCGGCGGAACAGGTGCTGGATGACCGGCCCGCCCGCGGTGGCGACCACGCTCACCACGCCGGCGCCGAGGATGGTCCCGTAGACGCCCAGCTTCGAGGCGAGCAGGGCGGCCGCGACGGTCGCGAGCGACGTGCCCGCGATCTGAGTCACGCTCAGATCGAGCTTCTTGCCCGCATCGCTCGCATCCCCGGTCGCTCCCGTCCCCTGCGTCCTCTTTCGACCCATCCCCATCCTCTGCGCTCGTCCGGCACCACCGCTTACAGCAGTTACTGACACATGAGCGAAACGGATAGTTCCATTTCTGGGGATTCTGTGAAGCAAGACACCCGAAAACGGGCGCGGCCGCAGCTCCAAGCCACTCCCGGGCCGATTCAGGGCAGCCCAACTCCCGCCGCCGGAGACAAGTTCGGCGGCGCGGCGGTCCACCCAGGTGGCCCGAATGGAGTACTGTGGCGAGCCCTGGGGCCGTCCTTCCTTTCGGATGTCCGGACTCGGGAGAGGGGGCCGGACGATGGAGAAACGGCACTCGAGACCGGCGATGCCGCGGTGTTGCACGGGTTCCTGCTGCGCACAGTAATCGTTCGGTCACTGTGCGTGCCCAACAGGTAACCGTGCCATAACGGCGATCAAGGGCGCTTGCCCGACACGCCGGTTTAACTCGGCAAGGTTGTGGCAGGCTGCACCCGGGCAGGCCACACTCGACTAGCGGAAGCAGCGACGCACGTGACGTCGGCAGGCACCACCCGGGAGGTCCCCATGCCCGAACTGCGTGTCGTGGCCGTCTCAAATGACGGCACACGACTGGTGCTCAAGGCTGCGGACAGCACGGAGTACACGCTTCCGATCGACGAGCGGCTTCGGGCCGCCGTACGCAACGATCGAGCACGCCTGAACCAGATCGAGATCGAGGTGGAGAGCCACCTCCGCCCCCGCGACATCCAGGCCCGCATACGGGCCGGTGCCTCCGCGGAGGAGGTCGCTCAACTCGCGGGCATCCCCGTCGACCGCGTACGCCGCTTCGAGGGCCCGGTGCTGGCCGAGCGCGCGTTCATGGCGGAGCGGGCCCGCAAGACGCCCGTGCGCCGTCCCGGCGAGAACACCGGACCGCAGCTCGGCGAGGCCGTGCAGGAGCGGCTGACGCTGCGCGGGGCCGACAAGGAATCCGTGCAGTGGGACTCCTGGCGCCGCGACGACGGCACGTGGGAAGTCCTGCTGGTCTACCGGGTCGTGGGTGAACCGCACTCGGCGAGCTGGACGTACGACCCGCCGCGCCGGCTGGTCGTGGCCGTGGACGACGAGGCCCGCTCCCTGATCGGGGAGTCGGACGACCTGCCCGCGACGCCGGAGCCGAGCTTCCCGTTCGTGCCGAGGATCGCGCGACTGCCGCGGGACCGGCCGCTGGACCGTGCGCTCGACCGCCAGTTGGAGCGCCCCGCCCCGCCGCCGGAGCCGGAGGAGGAGCGGGACACCCTGACGAGCCTGCTGGAGGCGGTCCCGAGCTTCCGCGGCGACCTGGTCGTTCCGGAGCGCCCCGACGCGCCGGCCGAGGAGCCGGAGACGGAGGAGCCCCCGGCCGCGTCGGCGGGAGCCGGTGCGGCGTACGCCGACGTCCTGATGCCGCGTACGGTCGCGGGCCACCGCGACCGCCTGACGGGCACGACCGACCGCCAGGCCGAAGCCGACGGCGTCCGCCCGGGCCGCCGCGCGGCGGTCCCGAGCTGGGACGAAATCGTCTTCGGCACCCGCCGCAAAAAACAGGAATAGCCCCGGCAACTCCAGCCCCGCCGACGTTTGAGGCGCGGGGGTAAATCCAGCCCCGCCGGCGTTTGAGGCGCCGGGGTAAATCCAGCCCCGCCGGCGTTTGAGGCGCCGGGGTAAATCCAGCCCCGCCGGCGTTTGAGGCGCGGGGTCTGGGGCGGAGCCCCAGGTGCCCGCCGGGGCAACCCGGCCGACGCCCACCCCAGCCGAGCAGCGTTCGCGGCGCCCGGGGGCAACCCCCGGACGGGTGGCGGCGGTGGCGCCTGCGCTACTGCGGCAGCGGCCCGGTCGCGACCGGCCGGTCCGGGTCCGAGGACCACTGCGACCAGCTGCCCGCGTACAACGCGGCCGCGACCCCGGCCACCTCCAGCGCGAGCACCTCATGCGCACCGGAGACACCCGACCCGCAGTACACCCCGACGGGGACGTCACCCGAAGCCCCCAGCCCCTCGAACCGCCCCCGCAGCACCGCACCCGGCAGGAACCGCCCGTCCGCCCCCACGTTCTCCGACGTCGGCGCCGACACCGCCCCCGGAATGTGCCCGCCGACCCGGTCGATCGGCTCGACCTCGCCCCGGTACCGCTCCCCTGCCCGCGCGTCCAGCAGGACCCCCTCCCGGGCCAGTGCCGCCGCGCCATCCGCGTCCAGCAGCCCCAGCCCGCCCGGAGTTGGCTTGAAATCGCCCTCCATCGGGGACACCGCGTCAGCGGACACCGCACCACCCGCCGCGGTCCACGCGTCCAGGCCCCCGTCCAGCACCCGCACCTCCGCGTGCCCCGTCCAGCGCAACAGCCACCACGCGCGTGCCGCCGCCCAGCCCAGACCGCCGTCGTACACGACCACCGGCGCCCCCGCCGAGACCCCGGCGCGCCGCATCACCGCCCCGAACGCCTCCGGGTCCGGCAGCGGGTGCCGGCCTCCGGACCCCGCCGGACCGGCCAGTTCGCGGTCGAGGTCGACGTACACCGCACCCGGGATGTGCCCCGCCTCGTACGCGGGACGCTGGTCGGGGCCGCCGAGCTGCCAGCGGATGTCCAGGAGCACCGGCGGCCGGGAGCCGGCCAGTTCGCTCATCAGTTCGGAAGCAGAGAGGATCGCAGTCATGGGCCCATCTTCCTCCCCGCCCCGCACCCCGTGTAACAAGCCGGACATCCACACGCCGCACCGATTCGGTCATCTCCCCGCGCACCGCGAAAACCCGGCCGGTCGGGGCGCGCCGAGCCCTCCGTAGTGGAAGCATCACCCCGGGACACGCGCTACGACGGAGGAGACGCCTGACATGACCGAGGCTTCGGAAGCGACGCGGCGCCCGCCCGGCACGCCGTGCTGGGTGAGCCTGATGGTGCACAGCCTCGGCTCCACCGAGGAGTTCTACACCGACCTCTTCGGCTGGGAGTACGAACCCGGCCCCGGGCAGCTCGGCCCGTACGTCCGGGCCCTGCTCGACGGCCGCGAGGTCGCCGGCATCGGGCAGATGCCGCCGGACCGGCACCTTCCGGTGGCCTGGACGACGTACCTCGCGACGGACGACGCCGACGCCACCGCCGAGTCCGTCCGCTGCTGCGGCGGCACCGTGGCGGTGGGCCCGCTGGACGCCGGCATCGCGGGCCGGATGGCGATCTGCTCGGACCCGCTGGGCGCGATCTTCGGCATCTGGCAGGCCGAGACCCACATGGGCACCCTGCTGCACGGGCGCCCGGGCACCCCGGTGTGGAACGAGCTGGTCACCCAGGACACCTCCACGGTCGGGAAGTTCTACGAGCACGTCTTCGGCCACGAGGCCAAGGCCCACCCCGAGTCCTCGGAGGACTTCGACTACCTGACCCTGCGGCTGCAGGGCGAGCCGGTGGCCGCCGTACACGGCGTCGGCCGCTCGCTGCCGCACGACCGGGGCCCGCACTGGATGACGTACTTCGAGGTGGCGGACCCCGACGAGGCGGCCGCCCGCGTCGAACTGCTCGGCGGCACCGTGGTCCAGCCGCCCCACGAGGGCCCGGGCGGCCGCCACGCCACGGTCGCGGACCCGGAGGGCGCGGTCTTCACCGTCATCCGCACCACGCACTGACCGCCGGGCGGGCCCTACCCGCGGCCGAGCGCCCCGCGCAGGGTGATCCCGTAGTACGCGCGCAGCCGCCGCAACTCCCAGGCCGACAGCGCCGTCACCGACAGCGGCGGGCCGACGAGGAACAGGATCCGCACCCCGAGCGGTGCGGCGACCGGCGGGGTGTCGAAGAGCTGGAAGAACGCCATGGCCCACACCAGCACCGGGGAGACGAGCGGCGGCAGCACCTCGTGGACGTCGGCGGTGCGGAAGGTGAAGTGGACGCAGAACACGGCGGAGGCGAGCGCGAACGGCACCAGGAAGAGGTAGCCGATCCCGCCCACCAGGCTCAGCACGGAGCCGAGGCCGCCGGGCACGGCGCCGAACCCGTTGGGGACGAGCCACATCAGGAACACGGTCCCGAAGAGCGAGCCGAGCGCGGTGAGCGGCCCGCGCAGCCGGGCCCGGTAGAACGCCGGCCCGGGCCGGCGGGCGGCGCACACGAACGCGACGAGCGCGAGGGGCCCGAGGACGAGGAGGAGGCCGGCACTGACGAGGACCTCGGTCAGCTTGTCGCCGAGGACGGCCCCGGCCGATTCGCGCAGCGGGTACGCGTAGACCAGCCAGCAGGTGGCGATGACGCCGACGGCGGTCCGGGCGATCTGCGCGCGCTCGATGGCGCCGTCGACGATCCGGTCCGGCCGCGCGGGCCGGTGGATCCGCGCCGCGAGCTGAAAGGGCAGCAGCAGGAGGCTGACACAGCCGTTCCTGGCGTCATTGCCCGGTCGAGCGGCGGGTCTGCGTACGCGCGTACTCACGGTGTGGTCCCCCATGACGACGAATGATCATCGCATGATAGGCCGCACCAACACCCTTTCTCCGCCGCCGAGATGGGACGGCCAGAACTGACAGGCTCTCGGCATGAACACGCTACAACCTGGTTCCGACGAGGGCCTCGACGGCAAGGTGGAGGCCCTCGTCACACACGTTCGTCAGCCTGGAAGGCGGTCGGCTGATCCTGCTCGATCGCGTTCATCGCCGGCCTGCTGCCACAGTTCGGCGGCGAGGCGGCCGCGGAGCTGGAAGGCGAGCGCCGAGACCGACTGCCTGGCCACGCCGACGACCCATTCGCCGGCCGTTGCCGCTACCTGCACCGGATCCCAGGGCTGCCCCAGACGCTGCGTCGCTGAGCCATCGGTCTGCATGACCCTCTCCCGGGCCGCAGCCCCCTGAGCGCCGATGAGCAGGGAGAGGCTGCTCCCCCCGTCCTCACCGGAGCCTGGCGAGGGGAGGAGCGGTGTCGACAGATCCCAGGACTCCTCGACCTCCTCCACACCCGGAGCCGCTCGGCTCAGCGCTGCTTCCTCAACCCACTTCTCCGCCAGGTGACGCCAACGGCTCGCCGTCAGCTCCGCGTTGTCGTCGGGGCTCTCCTGCCACCAGCCCGAGGCGAGCAGTGCCAGAGTGCTCAGCCCTCGCACGTCGTCGACGAGCACGGCAGGGCTCAGGGTGTGTTCCTGCGTCGCCCCGGACAACAACCCGGCACCCAACACGGCCACCGGCCCGTCATCCGTGGCTGCCAGTACGAAGTCCGCCATGGCCTCCGTCGGCGTCCTGTTGAAGAAGATCTTTCCGGGTGTCGCCTTCCCGCGTGACGACCCGAGTGCGTTGGCCAGGCGCTTGCGCAGCCCTTCCTCCGCGTCGGCACAGGACCACAGGACATCGACGCTCACGCCGCGGCTCTGCAGACCTGCGGCCACCTCGGTCACACGGGCGGCCTGAGCGTCATCCAGCTGCGAGGCCACGATCAGTACATGACCGGTGGCGCGTTCCAGGGCGCGCTCGGCGAGTCGGCGGCTGCCGCCCGCAGACAGCGCCGCTTCGGCGCAGGGCATCGCGGCCAGTTCCGCCCGGGGGGCGGGAGATCCGCTGGAACGCCGGACATGACTGCGGTCCTTCTCCCACTCCTTGAGCATCCTGTCGAACCGTTCCTGGGCGTCGGAGCCGACCGCGAGGTCCTGGTACTGCTGCTCGGTCTCCTCCAGTGCCAGAGGGGCGAGGTGGCTCCAGTTGCCGGGCAGGCCCAGCACTGTTCCTTCCTCCAGATCCACCCGGAGGGGTAGGTAGTACTTTCCTCGCGCCAACTTCGCGTTGCTGTCGATACGGCGGATCCACTGCTGCTCGTCCGCGTTCCGCGGGAGCAGCCCCTCGGTTTCCCCTCCGTTGAGAGTCTTGCGGTGGTGCCGTCCCCTAAGGGCGAAACTGACCGATCCCCGGTTGGTCTTCCGGCGGACTTCCTCCGTGCGGAGCACTTCGAGGTCGGAGAGGCGGGCGAGCTGGCAGCTGAGCAGTTCTCGCACAATGCTCGTCTGCCTTCGCTGGACGCGCAGGCTGGCCGGCCGACGACTGCTGGAGATGGTTAGCAGCCCCTCGCGGGTGGCCACGTAACGGATCTCCTGGTCGCTCTGCACCATGGCCGCCCACCCCTCGCGGAGCAGCGTCACCAGCCCCTCGATGAGCAACCTGTCGTGTACTTGGAACGCCTGGCGGAGTTCCTGGAAGGTGCGGCCCTCTTCGCCCTGATCCTTGCTGATGAGCCTCAGCAGCAGCTCTTCCAGCCTGCTGTACGGACGCCCCACCGCCACGTCGTACGAGACGCGGAAGACGTCCAGTGGCAACAGAACGTGGATCACAGTCGGTCCCCTTCTCGCTGCTTGTTCGCGTGTGCCTCGCTTCTGTGCCCGCTGCGCTGAGCCTTGGCCTGTTGAATCCGCTCATCCAGGCCGGTCAGGTCCGCGGCCACCCGAACCGCCCGGCCCTCGGCGAACAGCTTCTCGAACCTGTCCACCAGAACGGCCACGTGGCGCAGTTCGTCGTACTGCCGCTCGTCGCGTGGAACGTCCGACACCTGGGCTCGGAAGAAGTCCCACGAGCCGACCAGTACCAAGAGGCGTTCGGCACGTGAGATGAGGACGTTCATCCGCGATGTCGCCTTGAGGAAGCCCAGGCCCTGGCCCGGTTGCTTCATGTTGTTGCGGACCAGGCTCACCGCCACGATCTCCGACTGATTGCCTTGGAACGAGTCGACGGTGAAGACGCCTCCCTTGTTCGGATCGCCGGCCCTGGCGCTGTGCCCGCCGTCGGCGCCCCGGGGGTCGGGAGCAAGGGCGATTCCGTTGCGCAGCAGCTCGGCGCGCATCTCGGGCCTGCGAAGGTGTTTCCCCAGTACGACCACCTGCTGGGCGTAGGGCGACAGGACAGCCAGGTCCACGGGGCGCGTCGGATCGCCCCTCAGCGAGCGGAGGAAGACCTCCAGGGCGTGTGCTTCGGCCTCGTTGCGGTACTTGGGCTGAGCCGTCTCCGCCGTGCGCGGGTCGACCGAGGCGGCCGGGAGATCCAGCCAGACGACAGCCTTGCCTTCCAGTTCCGCAGGGGCGGTCAGACCGTGCGGAGCCCGGTCGTGGGTGTGGTGCTGCAGTTTTCCCTTGTAATACGTCTGCGAGACGAGATCGCCGATGTCCGGATGCATGCGGTATTGCCCCGTGAGCAGGCCTTCCTCGGGCTCATGGGCGGTGCACAGGCGGTGCAGCTGCCCGAAGAAGGTCAGCCACCGCCTGCAGTACTCAGTGAAGTACTTCTTCTCCTCGCCTGCCTTGTCGCGCCACCGGTTGAGCAATTCCCGGTCGATCAATCGGTCGGCGCCCTCAAGGTCGCGCAGGGCCTGTACGACCCGCTCCAGGTTGGAAAGCGCCTTCTGGTAGTCCTCCATCCGGTAGGGCGGCAGCTGCTGGGGATCTCCGATCAGCAGCCACCTGTGACCGAGGTAGAGCGGCAGAGCCAATTCGAAGCCGTGAGCCTTTCCGGCTTCTTCGACGATCGACCAGTCGTAGCTGACTTCACCGGCCAGCCCCGCCAGGTCGCCGTCGCTCGCGCTGCTGTAGGTGATGCTGGCGCTCCGCCGTACGAGTTCCCTGAACTCGTTTGCTTGGGATGCGTCCTGGGTGTCGATCTCCCGACGCATGGTCCTGCAGGCTTCCAGCCATGTGGCGGACACCTCGGACAAGGGTTCCTCTGCTTGCAGCGATTCCAGCCTCGTGATGGTGCTGTCCAGGAGCTCTCGAGCCACGTACCGGACCGACCACCGCTCGTCCTGCGAGTCGGTCGTCCGGCGCGGATCCACGGTCCTGCGCAACCTGATCGACAGCGGTCGACTCTCCTCCGGAATGCCCTTGAACGCCTCGCTCTCGACCTTGGCCCTCAGCACGTCCACCGCCGAATGTGCCTGGGCCGTGATGAGGATCTGGGCCATCGGGTCCTCGGCGAGGATCTCGCGCAGGAGCCAGGCGGCCATGTGCGTCTTGCCGGTGCCGGGAGGGCCCTGCACCGTGTAGATCGGCCGCGTTCCGAGGATGGCGCCGATCTGAGTGCGTTTGCTGGCATCGACGGTCCGCCCGTCGAGCCCGACCGGCAGCGCCCCGCTGTCCATGAAGACCTGGCCGGGGTTTGACAGGCTCGCCAGCAGGTACGTGTGGTCCGCCAGTCTCTCGATCGCCTTCTTCCTGCGCCGAATCAACTGGAGCTGCCGATAGAGGCCTTTGGTGCGCAGCACGTACTCCTGCCCCAACCGGGGCCCTTCGGCGCCACCGCCCTTGTGCCCGTCGAGACCAACAGTGCCTGCCAGAGCGCCGGCGGGCCGAAGCCTCACCGTCTCGTCCGTGACGTAGGCGTCCACCAGCTCCCAGTGACCGTCAGCCGGCGAGACGCTCCGCAGCCCCTCGAAGTCCGCAGGACACAGCTCGATCTCGTTGCTTCCCGACTTTCCGCTGTACATGTCCCGGAGCAGAAAGGCCGCCATGCCACCGTCGGGCTTGAACATCTCCAAGGGCAGGTGATGCCTCGGCATCTCCTGCACTTCGATCCAGGAGATACTGCCGTCTTCCCGGTACCAAACATCCGAGACCTGGCAACGGAAGATCTCCGCGTCACGGATCAGGAGATCGATCTGATTGGTCAGCCTGATGAATTCGGCAAGATCCTCCTGGTTTTTCTGCCGCTCGCTCGCTTCGTCCGATGAAGGGATCTTGAGATCCCAGCTCACCCCCGGCGCCAGGATGCCCGGCTGCCTCTGGGTGGTGATGAAGGCCAGTTGACCGACGGGAATCTCCCGGCTCCGCTGCGGATCCACCTCGAAGTAGTCGAGAACCCTCTGACAGAAGGCCTTTTCCCAGCTCTTGTTCCCGCGATCGTCATGCTTGGCGAGTTCAAGATGCAAGGTCTTTCCCGACAACACCACCGTCTCGCTCGTAAGGCCGGGAGACAGCAGGCCTCCTTCGGAGAAGTCGTCGTACAAGAAGCCGAGCAGCTTGGTCACGTGCTCCTTGTTCTTGGAACTGAACGCATCGCCAGGCTGCAACCCAAGTGTGCTGCGCAGCCCTTGGGCTTCCAGCACCTCCACCAGCCGCTGGTTTCCCGCGTTGACGACGACGAAGTGACGCTGATTGGCGTCCGTGCTCTCCGGCGGCTCTTCAAGTGAGTCGATGACTTCCCGGATGAATGCCTGAACCTCGTCGCCGCGACGCAGTCGCTCGGTCGGCTCCTCGGCGATCAGCCTGCCGATCACGTCTCGCTCGAGTTGCGTCAGCCTACTGTTGGGGACCGGATGGGCGTCTCGTCTGCGCCTGCCCCCTCCGAGACCCTTGCCCAGCTGATCCTGGACAAGCAGATAGCGCTCGGCCAGATCTGCGGTGCTGCCCAAGTGTTCGATGTCCACCATGCACCGAGCTGCCAGCATGCCGAAGGCGAACCAGTCCGCGTCGGGGCCGAAGGCCTGTCGGCCGGAAGCCCACTCGGGCGGAGTCTCCCACCCACGTCGGGTCCGTGCCGCCGCAGGAGGACGTCCCAGCCGGACGCTCCACTCGAAGCCACCGAGCCGTGCGGACTCGGGGCCCGAGTCCGGGTCCAGGAATACTGTTTCCGCCGACACGCAGCGATGGACGACTTGCTGCTGGTGCAGCAGTTCCAAGCCTGAGGCCAGACGGCCGAGCATCCTCCATACCGACTGCCGATCCGATGGGCGTCCAGAGAGCCAGGGACAACTGCGCCGATCGGCGAGCATGGAGGCGAGTGTCCTGTGGCCATTCGTCTCGAACACCATGACGAAACAATGGTGATCATGGTCGATGCCCACATTGTGAAGCTGAAGCAGCGAACGTTCCGAGCCCGGGCTGCTCCTGACCTGATAGAGGGAGCGCAGCTCTGCATCCCAGAAAGCTCTTTGAACCTGATCCGGCCCCTCCTCGGAGAAGTGCCAGGTCTTCAGAAGGTACGGCTTGACGTACTCCCAGTTGTCGTTGGCCGTCCACAACCTCCCTTCGTCGAACGGGGGGTCGAGATGGCGCAGGAGTTCGTAGCGCCCTCCCAACAGGGCATCTCCTGGACCGAGCTTCACGCCTGCCTCCTTCAGATCGAACGCCAAGGATGGCCGGGCTCACGGCAGCGAGAGGTCGGCGAACATCGACCGAACTCCGGTTAATCGGATTGATGGTGAGCCAGCGTCATATGGTGAAAGGGTTTTACTCCCGCACACGGCGAGGCCACAAGCGCTACGTGAAACTTGCGTCTGGAGATCACTGAGTAGGGTGGTTGGCAGGACGAGATCCGGACACCGGTGAGAAGGTCGCGCTGTGGCCACCGGCACGCGGCAGAGGATCCGTGGCAGCGCCCGGCGCGCCCGACTGCGGAACCGGCTCGTCGTCTATCAGCAGGCGGTCAGTCCGAGGCTTCTGCTCGGCGCCATCAACGCGATGATGTACTGCTGGTGTCAGATCTACGGCATGATCTGCATGGCTGTCTGCGGCCCTCTCGCGCGCCATCCGGCCGGCTCCTACCGCCTTGCCCGCTCCGGTCCCCGCCCACCAGCAGCGGCGGCAGGGTCCGCCCTCGACCAGCCGCTCATTCACGAAGAAGCAGGACCAGCTGCCGCCCTCACACCAGGAATCAGCCGGAGCTTACTGGCAGCACGTCCGGGGACAGCGCCCCCGCCCGCGCTGCGGCACTCGTCATACGACGGCGGTGGTGGCGGCGGCAGAGGACCTCGTAGCCGATCTCCCCCGCCGGGCGGTTCACGTCGCCCACGACGACCTGGGCGCCCTCCACGACCATCTCCCCGCCCACCGTGCGGGCGTTGTGGGTCGCGCGGGCGCCGCACCAGCACAGGGCCTCGACCTGGAGCTGCTCGATCCGGTCCGCCAGCTCGATCAGGCGCTGCGAGCCGGGGAAGAGCTTCGTGCGGAAGTCGGTCGTGATGCCGAAGGCGAAGACGTCCATGTCGAGGTCGTCGACGATGCGGGCCAGCTGGTCGATCTGTTCCGGGGCCAGGAACTGCGCCTCGTCCACGATCACGTAATCCGCCCGGCCGCCCTTCGACAACTGCGCGACCAGGTACGCGTACAGGTCCAGGCCCTCGCCGGCCTCCACCGCTTCGGTGACCAGGCCCAGGCGGGAGGAGAGCTTGCCCTCGCCCGCCCGGTCGTCGCGGGTGAAGATCACGCCCTGGAGACCGCGCGCCGACCGGTTGTGGCCGATCTGGAGGGCCAACGTACTCTTCCCGCAGTCCATCGTGCCGGAGAAAAACACCAATTCGGGCATGGGGAGAACGGGACCTTTCGGGTCGTGCGGAGGAGCGGGAGAGGGGAAGGGCGTCAGGAGCGGACTTCGAGCAGCGGGACCAGCTGCTCGGCGGCCGTCAGGGAGCCGTGCATGCCGGCGAGCGCCGATTCGTTGGGCTCGTTGCGGGACGCGGTGATCGCGACGTCCGCGTACGCGGCCGCGATCACGTCCCCGATCCGACCGAGCACCCGCTCGTCGCACTCCCCCGGCGCCCCGAACCAGCCCAGTTCCAGGGCCTCTTCGCGGCTCGCGACCCAGAACCGGTCCCCGAGCACCTCCCGCCACACGGTCAGTACGTCGGCCTCCGCGCCCGGCACCGCGTACACGTGCCGGGCCCGGCCCTCGCCGCCGAGCAGGGCCACGCCCGCGCCCAGCTCCCAGTCCTCGTCGAAGTCGATCCGGGAGTCCTCGTCGAAGGGCACGTCGACCATGCCGTGGTCGGAGGTCACGTACAGCGCCGTGCGCGGCGGCAGCTGCTCCACGAGCCGCTGCACCAGCCGGTCCACGTGCATCAGCTGGCCGCGCCAGGCGTCGGAGTCCACGCCGTGCCGGTGGCCGGCCCCGTCGAGCTCGCTGTAGTACGTGTACACGAGCGAGCGCTCCCCGGCGGCGAGCTGGATCGCCGCGAGGTCCATCCGCTCCTCGCCGGTCATCCGGCCGTGGAAGGTGCCGCCACTCAGCGCGATCTTGGTGAGCGGGGTGCTCTGGAAGGCCGGCGCGGACACCTGGGCGGTGTGCACCCCCGCCGCGTCCGCCTGCTGGAACACCGTCGGGTACGGCTGCCAGGGCTTCGGCGCGGTCCACGGCTGCCAGCGGAGCTGGTTCATCAGCTCGCCGGAGGCCGGGTTGCGCACCGCGTAGCCGGGCAGGCCGTGCCGCGCGGGCGGCAGGCCGGTGCCGACGGAGGCCAGCGAGGTGGCGGTGGTCGCGGGGAAACCCGAGGTGATCGGCAGACCGGTGCCGCCGCGCGAGCCTGCGAGCAGGGAGGCCAGGTAGGGGGCCTCGTCGGGGTGGGCCTTGAGCTGCTCCCAGCCCATGCCGTCGACCAGGAACACGCAGTTCCGGTCGGCGGGGGTCAGCTCGGCGATCGAGGCGGTGAAGCCGGGGACGCCCTGGCCCGCCACGAGGGTCGGCAGCAGATCGGCGAGCGAGCCGGTGCCGTACTGGGGGACGGGTGCCCCCGTGAGGTCGAGGAGCTCCGGTTCGTCCCAGTTCGCGGGCGCGGAGTACGCCATCAGCGGGCGCTGGGCGCGGACGTCGCGGCGGTGGCCTCGGAGAGCGCCTGCGCGAAGACCAGGGTCTGGCGGACGGCCTCGGGGCCGTCGCCCGCCTCGCTCACGCGCAGGCTGAGGTCGTCGGCGGTGGAGTTGCCGGTGTAGCCGTGGTCGGAGTCGCAGTTCGGGTCGCCGCAGGCGGCCGGCTCCAGGTCGATGCGGGAGACCGCGCCCCAGCCGATGGTCAGGACGACCTCGCGGGGCAGGGTGCCGGGGGTGTACGACTCCGGGTTGGCGACGACGCGGCTGAGCACCACGGAGGAGATGCTGGCGAGCTTGACCGACTCGGTCGAGGTCGTCGCGTACGGGGACGGCGACCCGGCGTCGGCGGCCTGCTCGTCGGTGTGGCTCACGATGAAGCGGTTGCCGGTGAGGACCAGGACGGTGACGTGGCGGCGGACCTCGTTGGAGTCGAAGGTGGTCTCCTGGTGGACCAGGTACGACGAGATCGGCTCACCGCCCACCGCGGCCTCCACGGCCTCGGCCACGAGGGCCGGGTAGTAGCCGCTGCGCTCGATCGCCGCGCGCAGCCCCTGGGTCGTCGTACCGGATTTCGCCATGAGGTCCATCCTAAGGCCCATACGGGGCACCCCGGCCTCCCCCGGACGGCCCCGGTCGCGCGCTAGTAACTGGGGAGGGTGCGCGGACCGAGATCGGTACGGGCGGGCGGGTGGGCGACCCGGACGGTGGCGCTCAGCACGGAGAGCCCCTCGGTGGCGACGACGACGGGCTCCAGCGAGACGCCGACCACCTCGGGGTGGTCGTCGACCAGGCGGGAGAGCCGCAGCAGCAGCTCCTCCAGGGCCGGGGTGTCGACGGGGTCGCTGCCGCGCCAGCCGAACAGCAGGGGCGCGGTGCGGATGGACCGGATCAGCGCGGCCACGTCGCGGTCGGCGGCCGGGACGAGGCGGTGCGCGGTGTCGCCGAGCAGCTCGGAGGCGACGCCGGCGAGCCCGAAGGTGAGGACGGCGCCCGCGGCGGGGTCGATGACGGAGCGGACGACGGTGTCGACCCCGCGGGGCACCATGGCCTGCACGACGGGGAGCAGCTCGGCGGGCGTGCCGTGGGCCTCGGTGAGCTCGTCGTACGCGCGGCGGAGTTCGTCCTCGGTGGTCAGGTCCAGCCGTACGCCGCCCAGGTCGGCGCGGTGGCGCAGGTGCGGGGCGGTGGTCTTGAGGGCCACCGGGTAGCCGAGGGCCCGGGCCGCTTCGGCGGCGGCGTCCGGGGTGGGGGCGGGGAGGGTGCGCAGCACCCGGATCCCGTACCGGCCGAGGAGCGTGTGGGCGTCGGCGTCGTCCAGGGTCAGGACGTCGGCGTCCGCCACGCCGCTCAGCAGCCGGGCGAGCTGGGCGGCGGCCCCGCTCTCGTCGATGTCCTCGTACTCGGGTACCTGGCCGGGGTCGGCGTTGGCCCGCCGCCACTGGCCGTAGCGGACGGCCTCGGCGACGGCGCGTACGGCGCGCTCGGCGGCGGGGTACGTGGGGATGCGGCACTGCGCCGGCCCGGCGTCGGTGGGCGGCCGCTCACGCGGGGTCGGAGCCGCCGCGGGGGTCGGCGCTGTGGCGGGGGCCGGCGCGACGCCCCAGGCGGCGGGGCCCACGGGGATGGAACCCGGGGAGAGGGCGTCGGCGAGGGCGCCGAGTTCCACGTGCACGACGGCCACCGGCTTGCCCGGGTGCGCGGCCACCGCCTCGCGCAGCGCGTCGGCGAGGTCGGCCGCCAGGGCGTGCCCGCTCACGCCGGGGATGGCCGTCACGATGACGGCGTCGTTGGTGTCGGCGGCGAGCGCGGCGCCGAGCGCGGCCCGGAAGTCCTCCGGGGAGGCGTCGGTGGTCAGGTCGAGCGGGGGCGACGGCCGCAGCCGTTCGGTCAGGCAGGCGTCGTACGCCAGCACGCCCAACGACTCCGAGTTCCCGATGATCGCCACGCGCGGCCCGGCGGGCACCGGCTGCCCGGCCAGCAGCAGGCCGACGTCCACCAGCTCCGTGACGGTGTCGACCCGGATGACGCCCGCCTGCCGCAGCAGGGCCGAGACGGTGCCGTCCGGCAGCCGGGTCCCGGGCACCACGTGCCCGGCCGGGGTGTGGCGGCCGCCCTTCGCGACCACCACCGGCTTCACCGCCGCCGTGCGGCGGGCGAGCCGGCTGAACTTCCGCGGGTTGCCGAGGGTTTCGAGGTACAGCAGGGCGACGTCCGTCGCCTGGTCCTCGTACCAGTACTGGAGGATGTCGTTCCCCGACACGTCCGCCCGGTTGCCGGCCGAGACGAACGAGGACAGTCCCTCGCCGCGCCGGACCAGCGCGGAGAGCAGCGCGATGCCGATGGCGCCGGACTGGGTGAACAGCCCGATCCGGCCGCGGGCCGGTGCCGGGGCGGGGGCCAGCGAGGCGTTCAGCTCGACGTCCGGGGCCGTGTTGATCACCCCGAAGGCGTTGGGGCCGATCAGCCGCATGCCGTACGACCGCACCTGGCGCACCAGTTCGCGCTGGCGGGCCGTGCCCTGCGGGCCGCTCTCCCCGTATCCGGCGGACAGGACGACGAGGCCCTGAACCCCGTGCTCGCCGCACGCGGCGACGACCTCGGGAACCCGGTCAGCGGGGACGGCGATCACGGCGAGGTCGACGGGGGCCGCGATGTCCGCGACCGCGCGGTAGGCCCGTACGCCGTCCAGCAGATCGGCGGAGACCGCCTCGTTGACGGCGTAGAGGTGCCCGTGGAAGCCGCTGTCGCGCAGGTTGCGCAGCACGGCCGCGCCGACGCCGCCGCCGGAGCGGCTGGCTCCGATCACCGCGACGGAGCCGGGGGCGAGCAGCCGCTGCACCGAGCGGGCCTCGGCGCGCTGTTCGCGGGCGCGCTGGACGGCGAGGGACTCGGCGGTGGGTTCGAGGTCGAGGGTGAGGTGGACGGAGCCGTCCTCGAAGCTGCGCTTCTGCTGGTAGCCGACGTCCGTGAAGACTTTGATCATCTTGGTGTTGGCGGGCAGCACTTCGGCGGCGAACCGGCGGATGCCGCGCTCGCGGGCCACCGCACCGATGTGTTCGAGCAGCGCGGAGGCCACGCCGCGGCCCTGGTGGGCGTCCTGGACGAGGAAGGCGACCTCGGCCTCGTCGGCGGGCGCGGAGGCCGGACGGCCGTTGGCGTCGATCCGGTCGTAGCGGACGGTGCCGATGAACTCGCCGCCGATGGTCGCCGCGAGGCCGACGCGGTCCACGTAGTCGTGGTGCGTGAAGCGGTGCACGTCGCGGGCGGAGAGCCGGGGGTAGGGGGCGAAGAACCGGTAGTACTTCGACTCGTCGGAGACCTGTTCGTAGAAGCTGACCAGCCGGTCCGCGTCCTCGGTGGTGATCGGCCGGATACGGGCCGTGCCGCCGTCGCGCAGCACGACGTCCGCTTCCCAGTGGGCCGGGTACGAGGGGTCCGACTCGGTCGTCATGGGGGCCACCCTAAGGCCAGGGTCGGCCGGACAGCGCCCGCGCGGCGCGTACGGCAAGCTGGGGCAAATCAGTGCAAGCTGGGGAAGGTCGAACAGTGGCGGATCGGGGCCGAGGGTCGGTCGAAGCATTCCGGGTGCCGTGAGAGACTGGTCTAGACAACCGTAAGAACCTGAAGGGCATCACCATGGCAGAGCGCCGCGTCAACGTCGGCTGGGCCGAGGGCCTGCACGCTCGTCCCGCCTCGATCTTCGTCCGCGCGACGACCGCTTCCGGCGTCCCGGTGACCATCGCGAAGGCCGGCGGCGACCCCGTCAACGCCGCTTCCATGCTGGCGGTTCTGGGCCTGGGCGCCCAGGGCGGCGAGGAGATCGTCCTCGCTTCCGACGCCGAGGGCGCGGAGGCCGCTCTGGACCGCCTCGCGAAGCTGGTCGCCGAGGGCCTCGAGGAGCTCCCGGAGACCGTCTGACCCTTCGGGTTCGACCCTCGCGTCCGCGCGAACGAGCCGTGGCCCCCGGAATACCGGGGACCACGGCTCACGCGTTTTCGGACACCGGGAGCGAGGCGCACAAACGGGGATTCCGGGCGCCACCGCGAATTCCGATAGTCCGGGCAGCGAAAACCGGCCCGAATCGAGCCACCCCACGGATATCCGGGGACGCCGCGAATATCCGTCCTTTGTATACGGGCATTGTTAATGCGAGCCGCTCGACATGTTTACGGCAGGTTGCGAAGTCCTCACCCTGATCCGGTGCGCGCCCGCCGCCCGGTCCGCGTGGATCGCGGTCAGCGTCCGCGCCCGCTCGGCGTCGCCCCGGGCCACCGCGTCCACGATCGCGCCGTGCTCCGCCCAGGAGTCCACGGGGCGCGCCGGGGCCTCCACCGAGTACATCCAGGCGATCTTGTGCCGCATCTGCGTCAGCAGCGCGATCAGCCCGGGGCTGCCGGAGGCCTGGGCGAGCGTCTCGTGGAACCAGCCGCCCAGGGCCCGCAGATCCTCCCCCTGGCCCCTCCTGGCCCGCTCCTGACCCAGCCTGACCAGCCCGCGCAGCACCTTGAGGTGGGCCTCGCTGCGCCGGCGGGCGGCCCGGGCGGCCGCGAGGGGCTCCAGCAGCATCCGTACCTCCAGGAGGTCCGCGGCCTCCTGCTCGGTCGGCTCGGCCACACAGGCGCCCGCGTGTCTGCGGGTGGTGACGAACCCCTCGGACTCCAGGGTGCGCAGCGCCTCGCGGACGGGGACGCGGGAGACTCCGTACCGCCGGGCCAGCACCTCCTCGGTCAGTCTGCCGCCCGGCCCGAAGACCCCGGAGACGATGTCGTCGCGGATCGCTGTGCATACCGCGTGCGCGGGAATACGCAAGACCGGACCTCCGCTTAATTCCGACTACCGACCATCAACCGACGACTTCCGTACGGCGACTCTATTGCAACACACGATAATTTCCGAGGACGGCCGGATATTCGAAATGTTTGCCACACGAAGAAGACCCCGGCTCGGTGAGCCGGGGTCTTCTTCGAAGCGGTGCGGAGCGCGTCGGACGGGTCAGACGTTGACGCCGTGCGAGCGCAGGTACGAGACCGGGTCGATGTCCGAGCCGTACTGGGCGCCGGTGCGGGCCTCGAAGTGCAGGTGCGGGCCACTGGAGTTGCCGGTGGAGCCCGACAGGCCGATCTGCTGGCCCGGGGTGACCTGCTGGCCGACGGAGACGCTCAGCGAGGACATGTGGCCGTACTGGGTGTAGGTGCCGTCGTTGTGCTTGATGACGACGTTGTTGCCGTACGCGCCGCCGTAGCCGGCCTCGACGACGGTGCCCGCGCCCACCGCGTGCACCGAGGTGCCGGAGGCCGCGTGGAAGTCGATGCCGGTGTGGCTGCCGGAGGACCACATGCCGCCACCCGCGTGGTACTGGGTGCTGACGTACGAGCCGTCCACCGGGGCGACGAAGGTGTTGAGGCGCTTGCGCTCCTCCTCGCGGGCCGCGCGCTCGGCGGCGTCGCGCTCGGCCTTCGCCTTGGCCTCGGCAACGCGCTTGGCCTCTGCGGCCTGCTGCTTGGCGTCGGCCTCGGCCTGCGCCTTGGCGGCGGCGGCCTCGGCGGCGCGCTGCTGGGAGTCGGCCTGGGCCTCGATCTCGCCCGGGAGCTCGTCCGCGACGACGACGGCGTTGAGGCCGGTGTCCTCCATGGACGGGGCGCTGTTGCCGTCCGCGGCGAACGCGGGGGCTGCGATGGAGCCGACGACACCGGTGGTGGCGAGGGCTGCGATGCCGGCGTAGCCGGCGGTCTTGCGGCTCAGACGGCTGGAACCACGGTGCTTGCCGGCGGCACGACTGCCAAACGCCATGAAGGGGTTGATCCTTTCCTTCCCTCTCGCCTACCGGGTTAGCTGACGGGTTCGGAGCAGGAAGGTCTCCTACGGGCCCCCTCTTGCGAGGCGGTCCGATTCACCCCAGGGACGCATGTGGGTCCCCGGCTCCCCAGGCTCGCGCCTGACGGGGACTCGGCGATCGCTGTCCGGTGCCGCGGATTGCGGCGGGCACAACTGACGAACAGCACGCCTGACGCTAGGCGGATCATCAGTCAATCGCCAAACAGACTCGCGCTTTTGTTGCGTACGCCACACCGCATACACGCAACCTCACCGCTAAACAGACATAAGGGGCTCCGGCAGACAAGCCGCCGGAGCCCCTTCGGAAACGTGTCCGGATCCGCCTAGTTGCCGACCACCGTGACGTCACCGATCCCGAGGGCACGCACCGGTTCCTCGATCGCCGCGGCGTCGCCCACCAGGACCGTGACCAGCCGGTCCACCGGGAACGCCTTCACGACCGCCGAAGTCGCCTCCACCGTGCCGGTTTCGGCGAGCTGCGCGTACAGCCGCGCCTGGTAGTCGTCCGGCAGCTCCTGCTCGACCTGGTCGGCGAGGGTGCCCGCGACGGAGGCCGCGGTCTCGAACTTCAGCGGGGCGACGCCCACCAAGTTCTGCACCGCCACGTCCCGTTCGGCATCGGTCAGACCGCCCTCGGCGAGGGTGCGGAGCACCTTCCAGAGGTCCTCCAGCGCCGGGCCGGTGTTGGGGGTGTCCACCGAGCCGCTGATGGCGAGCATCGAGGCGCCCTTGCCGTCGGCCGTGGAGCGCAGCACCTGGCCGAAGGCGCGCACGCCGTACGTGTACCCCTTCTCCTCGCGCAGCACCTTGTCCAGACGGGAGGTCAGGGTGCCGCCGAGGCAGTACGTCCCGAGCACCTGGGCCGCCCAGAGGCGGTCGTGCCGGTCGGCGCCGATGCGGCCGATCAGCAGCTGCGTCTGGACCGCGCCGGGCCGGTCCACGATGACCACGCGGCCGGTGTCGTCGGCGGTGACCGGCGGGACCGGCAGCGGCTCGGCGAAGTCGCCGGTCCAGGTGCCCAGGGTGTCCGCGAGGACGGCGTCGAGGTCGATGCCGGTCAGGTCGCCGACGACCACCGCCGTGGCGGTGGCGGGGCGTACGTGGGCCTCGTAGAAGGCGCGTACGGCCGCGGAGTCGATGCGGGCGACCGTGTCCTGCGTGCCCTGGCGCGGGCGGGAGATCCGCAGGGCGGCCGGGAACAGCTCCTTGGAGAGCTGCTTGGCGGCGCGGCGCTGCGGGTTGGCCAGCTCGTGCGGGATCTCGTCGAGCCGGTTGCGCACCAGCCGGTCCACCTCGCTGTCGGCGAAGGCCGGCGCGCGCAGCGCTTCGGCGAGCAGGCCGAGGGCCTTGGCCAACCGGGAGGCCGGCACCTCCAGCGAGACCCGGATGCCCGGGTGGTCGGCGTGCGCGTCGAGGGTGGCGCCGCAGCGCTCCAGCTCGGCCGCGAACTCCTCGGCGGAGTGCTTGTCGGTGCCCTCGGACAGGGCGCGGGCCATGATGGTGGCCACGCCGTCCAGGCCCTCGGGCTCGGCGTCCAGCGGGGCCGCGAGGTTGATCTCGACGGCGATGACCTGCTGCCCGGGGCGGTGGCAGCGCAGCAGCGTCAGCCCGTTGGGCAACGCGCCGCGCTCGGGCGCCGGGAAGGCCCAGGGACGGGCCTCGCCGGCCTCCGGGCGCGGGTGGAAGGTCATCGTGACGGCTGCGGTGTCGCTCACTGCTCCGCCCCCTCGTTCTCGGCGTGCTCGGTCTCGTCGGTGTTCGCGTCGGCGGCGTCCGCGGCCGGGAGCGGCTCGTACACCAGCACCGCGCGGTTGTCCGGGCGCAGTCGGGCCGCGGCCACGGCCTGGACCTCCTCGGCGGTGACGTCGAGGACCCGCTTGACGGCGGTCAGGGCCAGCTGCGGGTCGCCGAACAGCACCGCGAAGCGGCACAGTTCGTCGGCGCGGCCGGCGACCGTGCTGAGCCGGTCGAGCCACTCCCGCTCCAGCTGCGCCTGGGCGCGCTCCATCTCCTCGGCCGTCGGGCCCTCGGCGGCGAACCGCGCGAGCTCCTCGTCGACGGCCGCCTCGATGGCGGGGATCTCGACGCCGCTGGAGGTCTTGACGTCCAGCCAGCCCAGCGACGGCGCCCCGGCCAGGCGGAGCATGCCGAAGCCGGCGGCGACGGCCGTCTGGTCGCGGCGTACCAGCCGGTTGTGCAGCAGCGAGGACTCCCCGCCGCCCAGGATGGTCAGCGCCACGTCGGCGGCGTCGCACTCGCGGGTGCCGTCGTGCGGGAGCCGGTAGGCGGCCATCAGCGCACGCGCCGGGACCTCCTCGACGATCTCCTCGCGCAGCTGCTGCCCCATGACCTCGGGCAGCGAGCCGTCGCGGGGCGGCTGCTTGCCGTCGTGCGAGGGGATCGAGCCGAAGTACTTCTCGATCCACGCCAGCGTCTGCTCGGGGTCGATGTCGCCGACGACCGACAGCACCGCGTTGTTGGGCGCGTAGTACGTCCGGAAGAAATTGCGCGCGTCTTCCAGCGAGGCCGCGTCCAGGTCGGCCATCGAGCCGATCGGGGTGTGGTGGTACGGGTGGCCCTCGGGGTACGCGAGGGCGGTCAGCTTCTCGAACGCCGTGCCGTACGGCACGTTGTCGTAGCGCTGGCGGCGCTCGTTCTTGACGACGTCGCGCTGGTTCTCCATCGACTCGTCGTCGAGGGCGGCGAGGAGCGAGCCCATCCGGTCCGCCTCCAGCCAGAGCGCGAGCTCCAGCTGGTGGGCGGGCATGGTCTCGAAATAGTTGGTGCGCTCGAAGCTCGTGGTGCCGTTCAGCGAACCGCCGGCACCCTGGACGAGCTCGAAGTGCCCGTTGCCCGGTACGCTCGCCGAGCCCTGGAACATCAGGTGCTCGAAGAGGTGAGCCAGGCCGGTTCGCCCCTTGACTTCGTGGCGCGAGCCGACGTCGTACCAGAGGCAGACCGCGGCAACCGGGGTCAGGTGGTCCTCGGAGAGCACCACGCGCAGGCCGTTGGCCAGCCGGTGCTCGGTCGCTGTCAGGCCGCCGGAGCCGGCCTGGGCTGTGGCCGTGTGACCCATGGGCATGTGGTCCCTTCGATCGCAATGCAGAGATTTGTGTCAGACCTGCCACTGTATGCAAGCGCGCCGACGCCCGTAGAAGTTCCCGGCTCAGTTCCCCCCGGGACTCCGTCCGGGGGTGACCCCCAGGGTCGGAGTCGGCGTTGTCGGTGCCTCGGGACACAATGGTCCGCGTCAACCGACTCGGACCCCGTCAACAACACCAGCCAGACCCAGCCAGACCCCCAGCACACCATCTTTCTTGGTTAAGGAGCCGCGCAGCGATGGCCCGCCGCAGCACGAAGACCCCGCCGCCGGAGGATTTCGAGGAGAAGATCCTCGACATCGACGTCGTCGACGAAATGCAGGGCTCCTTCCTCGAGTACGCGTACTCGGTGATCTACTCCCGCGCCCTGCCCGACGCCCGGGACGGCATGAAGCCGGTGCACCGCCGCATCGTCTACCAGATGAACGAGATGGGCCTGCGCCCCGACCGCGGGTACGTGAAGTGCGCCCGCGTCGTCGGCGAGGTGATGGGCAAGCTGCACCCGCACGGTGACGCGTCGATCTACGACGCCCTCGTGCGCATGGCCCAGCCGTTCTCGATGCGGCTGCCGCTGGTCGACGGCCACGGCAACTTCGGTTCCCTCGGCAACGACGACCCGCCGGCCGCCATGCGTTACACCGAGTGCAAGATGGCCGACGCCACGTCGCTGATGACGGAGTCGATCGACGAGGACACGGTCGATTTCACCGCCAACTACGACGGCCAGGAGCGGGAGCCGGTGGCCCTGCCCGCCGCGTACCCGAACCTGCTGGTCAACGGCGCCTCCGGCATCGCGGTCGGCATGGCCACCAACATGCCCCCGCACAACCTGGGCGAGGTCATCGCGGCCGCCCGGCACCTGATCCGGTACCCGCAGGCGGACCTGGAGGCGCTGATGCGCTTCGTGCCGGGTCCGGACCTGCCCACGGGCGGCCGGATCGTCGGTCTCTCGGGGATCAAGGACGCCTACGAGAACGGCCGCGGCACCTTCAAGATCCGCGCGACGGTGGCGGTCGAGACGGTGACGGCGCGCCGCAAGGGCCTGGTCGTCACCGAACTGCCCTTCACGGTCGGCCCCGAGAAGGTCATCGCGAAGATCAAGGACCTGGTCGGCTCGAAGAAGCTCCAGGGCATCGCGGACGTCAAGGACCTCACCGACCGCTCGCACGGCCTGCGTCTGGTCATCGAGATCAAGAACGGCTTCCACCCGGAGGCCGTGCTGGAGCAGCTCTACAAGCTGACGCCGATGGAGGAGTCCTTCGGCATCAACAACGTCGCGCTGGTCGACGGACAGCCGCTGACGCTCGGCCTCAAGGAGCTGCTGGAGGTCTACCTAGACCACCGCTTCGAGGTCGTGCGCCGCCGCAGCGAGTTCCGCCGCACCAAGCGCCGTGACCGGCTGCACCTGGTCGAGGGCCTGCTCGTGGCCCTGCTGGACATCGACGAGGTCATCCGCCTCATCCGGGACAGCGACAACTCCGCGCAGGCCAAGGAGCGGCTGATCGAGCGCTTCTCGCTGAGCGAGATCCAGACCCAGTACATCCTGGACACCCCGCTGCGCCGGCTCACCCGCTTCGACCGGATCGAGCTGGAGTCCGAGCGCGACCGGCTGAACGGCGAGATCGACGAGCTGACCGGGATCCTGGAGTCCGACAGCGAGCTGCGCAAGCTGGTCTCCGCGGAACTGGCGGCGGTCGCGAAGAAGTTCGGCACCGAGCGGCGTACGGTCCTGCTGGAGTCGGCGGGGACGGCGGTCGCGGCGGTTCCGCTGGAGGTCGCGGACACCCCCTGCCGGGTGCTGCTGTCGTCGACGGGTCTGCTGGCGCGCACCGCGAACGGCGATCCGCTGCCGGAGGAGGAGGGCGGCGCCCGCGCGAAGCACGACTTGATCGCCTCGCAGGTCGCGGCGACGGCCCGGGCGGACGTCGGCGTGGTCACCTCGTACGGGCGGCTGCTGCGGCTCCCGGTCATCGACCTGCCGCAGCTGCCGGACACCCACGCCGCGCCGAACCTGGCCGGCGGCGCCCCCGTCTCGGAGTTCCTGTCCGGGCTGGAGGCGGACGAGAAGGTGATCTGCCTGACCTCGCTGGACGAGTCCTCGCAGGGCCTGGCGCTGGGCACCGAACAGGGCGTGGTCAAGCGCGTCGTGCCGGACTATCCGGCGAACAAGGACGAGCTGGAGGTCATCACCCTCAAGGAGGGCGACCGGATCGTCGGCGCGGTCGAGCTGCGGACCGGCGAGGAGGACCTGGTCTTCATCACGGACGACACGCAGCTGCTGCGCTACCCCGCGAGCCAGGTGCGCCCGCAGGGCCGCCCGGCGGGCGGCATGGCGGGCATCAAGCTCGCCGACAACGCCAAGGTGATCCACTTCTCGGCGGTGGACCCGGCCCGGGACGCGCTGGTGTTCACGGTGGCGGGCTCGCACGGGACGCTCGACGACTCGGTGCTGTCCGGGAAGCTGACCCCGTTCGACCAGTACCCGCGCAAGGGGCGGGCCACCGGTGGCGTGCGCTGCCAGCGGTTCCTCAAGGGTGAGGACGTCCTGGTGCTGGCCTGGGCGGGCAACGCCCCGGTCCGGGCCGCCGCGGCGAACGGCGCTCCGGCCGAGCTGCCGCCCGTAGACCCGCGGCGGGACGGATCGGGGGCCGCGCTGCCCGCCGTCGTCGCGGCGCTGGCGGGGCCCGCGCTGTAGGACGTACGAGGGCGTTCGGGTGGTGCGACCAGGGGGACGTACCACCCGAATGCCGACTAGTGTTTTCCCGTTGGTGCTTGTGGTGGGGGCGGGGGAAAACTGATGAGCCGTCAGTCGAGCGGGATGATCGGTGACTGGGCCGAGGCTCAGCGCAGGCAGCAGCGGACGCAGCTGATCCAGCAGCGCGAGGCGGAGCGCCGCCGGCGGGCCTGGGACCGGGACGTGGCCCGGGGAGAGCGCGAGCAGCAGGCCGCATACCGGCAGCGTCGCGACGACGAGGCTCGGCGCCGCACGGAGAGCATAGAGGCCGAGGTCGCGACCCTCCAGAACCTCTTGGTCGCGGGCTGCGGGGCAGCGGCGTTCCGAATGGCCTCGCTCGTGCGGGACGAAGAGCTCGAACCCTTCCGTCCTGGGTCCTTGGCACATCCCGTGGCCATGCCCCACATCGAGCAGTTCCTGCAGCAGAGCAGCGGGATGGCTCTGGGCTCCTACCGGCGGGCTCAGGCGGAGCGCGAGGCACAGGCCCAGCACGCACGGGCTCATCAAAAGGCGAAAGCCGCGGAGACACGGCGTCAACAGCAGCTCGCCGAGCACCGGCAGCAGTACGACCGGTGGGCCACTGAGCAGCTCGCGGGAATCCGCGCACACAACCGCGGGCTGAGCGAGCTGGCCGGGAGGCTGCGCGCCGGCGAGGCGGAGGCTGTGGTGGAGTACTTCTCAGCCGCCCTGTACGCCTCCACGGCCTGGCCCGAGGAGCTGCCGAGGCAGGTTTCCGCCGCCTACGACCAGGCGCCGAGGCAGTTGGTGCTCGACTGGGAGCTGCCCCCCTACGGGGTGGTGCCCGAGGCCAAGTCCGTGCGGTACCTGCCGAGTACGGACCAGGACAAGGAGACCGTCCGCCCGGTCACGCAGCGACGGGCGCTGTACCGGGACCTGCTGGCGCAGTGCGTACTCCTGGTGGTGCGCGAGCTCTACGCCGCCGACGAGTTCGGCGCGCTTGACTCGGTGGTCGTCAACGGCTTCGTGGACGACCACGATCCGGCGACGGGCCGGGAGGCACACATCGTCCTTGCCACCGTATCGGCGGAGCGGTCCGCCTTCGAGGGACTGCGGCTGGAGCAGGTCAGCGCGGTGGAGTGCCTGGTGGAGGGCCTGCGAGGGCAGCTCTCGGCGCGCCCCGACCAGCTGACGGCGGTGCGCCCCGGACGCCGGCCGGACGAGGTCGGCGGGGACGTCGTCAGCCACGGCGGGCACGCGGGCGACGAGGACGAGCCGGACCTCTTCGCGATGGACCCGATCGCCTTCGAGAACCTGGTCGCCGAGCTGTTCCGGGCGATGGGCATGGAGGCGGTGACCACGCAGCGGTCGGGCGACGGCGGCGTGGACGTGGAGGCGGTGGACCCGGCGCCGATCCGGGGCGGGCGGATCGTCGTACAGGTCAAGCGCTACCGGAACACGGTGCCGCCGACGGCCGTGCGTGATCTGTACGGCACGGTCCAGGACAAGGGGGCGAACAAGGGGGTGCTCGTCACCACCGCGTCCTTCGGGCCCGGGTCGTACACCTTTGCCAACGGCAAGCCGCTGGAGTTGGTTCCCGGGGCGGACCTGGTCGATCTGCTCCACCAGTACGGGCTGCGCGGCCGGCTCGGCGGCGCGCCCACGGCCCCGAGCGCGGCTCCGGCTCCCGCCCCGCGCGCGACCCCGGACGCGGCCCCGGCGGCGACCGCCCGGCGGACGCCCGAGCCCGCTCCCCCGGCGGACCACAACGTGCTCGGCATGTCCTGGTCGGGGTCCGTCGCGCTGGACGTGTGCGCGCTCGTCTGCGAGGGCGGCCGGGTGCTGAGCGAGGAGCACTTCGTCTTCTACAACAACCCGCGGACGCCGGACGGTTCGGTACGGGCCCGCACGCACCCGGCGCCCGACAGGGCGGCGCTGGAGGTCTCCTTCGACGCCCTGCCCGAGCCCGCCGACCGCCTGGTCCTCGTGGCCGCGATCGACCCGGAGGTCGACCCGCACGCCGACCTCGCCGGGTTCACCGACGCGCACATCCGGCTGCTGTCCGCCGGTGGCGAGGAACTCGGCCGGCTGGACGTCTCGGACGGGCGGGCCGGCGAGACCGCCCTGGTCCTCGGCTCGTTCCGGCGCCGCTCCAACGGCGACTGGGACTTCGTGATCGGCGGCAAGGGCTACCGCGGCGGCCTGGAGGTCCTGCTGGGCGAGTACGGGGTCGAGGTCGCCTGACGCCGCGGCGGGCGACCCCAGGCCCTAGCCCTGGGCTTCCGCCGGGTCGCCGGCGGGCGGCTGAGCGGGCCTGGCCACGTAGCGCAGGATGCCCCACATGCTCTCCGGGCTCACACCGCGCGGGTCCGGTTCGCGGCATGCCTCCAATTCGCGGAGCAGGCCGGGGCCGTCCGTGCCGGAGCCGATCAGGACGAGCCGGGTCAGGCGCGGCTCGCCCCGCCCCCAGGGACCGGGGGCGAAGCGGAGGAAGCGGCCGACGGCATGGACCTCGTAGCGCTCCTCGTGCCCCGGGACACCGAAGTGGACGAAGCCCTTGATCCGGTAGAGCCCGGCGGGGCGGCGGTCGAGGAAGTCGATGAACCGGCGCGGGTTCATCGCCTGCTCGGACACGAACTCGGTGCTCTCGTACGCCGCGTGGGCGTGCCCGCAGTGATCGTGGCCGGGACCGGGACCGTCGGCGTCGCCGTCGCCGTCGCCGTCGGCGTGGTGGCCGGCCTCCGCGAGCAGGTCCTCGAAGGAGAGCTGGCCGCGGGTCTCGGTCCAGGGCCGGCGGTCGAAGAGCAGCTCCGGGTCGATCCGCCCGTGGTCGGCCCCGACGACCGGGGTCCCGGGGCCGCGGAGCATGCCGAGCACGCCCTCGATCCGGGCCCGTTCGGCGGCGTCCACCCGGTCGGTCTTGTTGAGCACCACCAGGTCCGCGACGGCGAGATGGCGGTCCGTCTCGGGGTGCCGGGCGCGGGTGGCGTCGAACTCCGCCGCGTCCACGATCTGCACCATGCCGCCGTAGCGGATCGCCGGGTTCTCGCTGGCCATGAGCATCCGGATCATCTCCTGCGGCTCGGCCAGACCGCTCGCCTCGATGACGATCACGTCGATGCGGTGGACGGGAGCGGCGAGCTTCTCCAGGTACGCGTCCAGTTCGCTGCCGTCGACCGCGCAGCACAGGCAGCCGCCGCCGAGCGAGACCATCGAGTCACCGACCTGGCCGGCCACCGACATCGCGTCGATCTCGATGGACCCGAAGTCGTTGACGACGACCCCGATCCGGGTGCCTCCCCGGTTGGCCAGGAGGTGGTTGAGCACGGTGGTCTTGCCGGATCCGAGGAATCCGGTGAGGACGACGACGGGGATGGGCTGCCTGCTGTTCACCCGGTCGATCGTAGCCAGCCCGGTGTCAGCCGAGCACGGGTACCGGCTGCGGCGGGGTCGGGCCGGTGTACCGGGCGGCCGGTCGGATGATCTTCGAGTCGGCGGCCTGCTCCAGGATGTTCGCGCTCCAGCCGACCACGCGCGCCGCGCAGAAGGTCGGGGTGAACATCTCGCGCGGCAGCCCGCACAGCTCCATGACCACGCCCGCGTAGAACTCCACGTTGGTGTGCAGTTCGCGGCCCGGCTTGAGCTCGGCGAGGATCCGCTCGACGTGCCGCTCGACCTCGACCGCGAAGTCCACGAGCGGGCCCCCGAACTCCTGGGCCGTGTCGCGCAGCATGCGCGAACGCGGGTCCTCGGTGCGGTAGACGGGGTGTCCGAAGCCCATGATCCGGTCCCCGGCGAGGACCCGTTCGCGGATCCACCCGTCGATGCGGTCCGCCGTGCCGATGGCGTCGAGCGTGTCCAGGGCCCGGCTGGGGGCGCCGCCGTGCAGCGGGCCGGAGAGCGCGCCTATCGCCCCGGTCAGGCAGGCCGCGACATCGGCGCCGGTGGAGGCGATGACGCGGGCGGTGAAGGTCGAGGCGTTGAACCCGTGGTCGATGGTGGAGATCAGGTACCGCTCGACGGCGCGGGCCTTGACCGGGTCGGGCTCCTGCCCCGTCAGCATGTACAGGTAGTTGGCGGCGTACGGGAGATCCTCGCGCGGCTCCACCGGCTCCAGGCCCTGTCCGAGCCGGTGGAGGGCGGTGAGCAGGGTCGGTACGGCGGCGCAGGCGGCGAGTGCGTCGGCGGCCCGGCGCCCGGGGTCGAGGTCGTAGACGGGGCGGAACCCTGCCGAGGCGCCGAGCAGGGAGAGCGCGGTGCGCAGCCCGGCGAGCGGCCCGGACAGGGCGGTGGCCCGGGCGAGGGCGGGCAGGGCGTCCCGTACCTCGGCGGGGAGCCGGCGCAGCGGGGCGATCTCCGCGGCGAACGCGGCGAGCTCGGCGGCGTCGGCGGGCAGGGCGCCGCGGAACATCAGGTGCCAGACGTCTTCGAAGCTGCGGCTCCCGGCGAGCTCGACGGCCGAGTACTGGCGGTAGTGGTAGAAGCCCTCCCGGCCACGGACGTCACCGAGTTCAGTCTCGGTGACCACGACTCCCGCGAGGCCGCGGGGTACTTCGACGCTGGTGTGCAGGGCGCTGGTATTCATGGATCGACCATCCATGCTTGACTCAATACTTGTCAATATTGATTGAATCAACATATGTAGGGTGTACGTCATGAACGACAGGCTCAGCACCCGGCAGGCAGCCGAACTGCTCGGCGTGAAGCCGGCGACCGTGTACGCGTACGTCAGCCGCGGCCAGCTCACGAGCCGCCGCGACGCCGTCGGCCGGGGCAGCAGCTTCGACGCCGCCGAGGTGGAGTCACTGGCCCGGCGCAACCGGCGCGAGGCCGCTGCCCCCGCCGGTTCCGCCGGAGAGCTCGCGGTACGGACCTCCCTCACCCTCATCGAGCCCGACCGGTACTACTTCCGGGGCGTGGACGCCGTCGAGCTGGCCTCGCGCCACCCGTACGAGGAAGTCGCCGAGTGGCTCTGGACGGGCACCCTGGTGCGCGGAGCCCGGTTCACCGCTCCTCCGGAACCCCTCGCGGCGGCACGCCGGGCCGTGGCGGCGCTCCCCGAGCACAGCGGCCCCCTCGACCGGCTGCGCGTGGCCACCGCCGCCGCGGCCGTGGCGGACCCCCTGAGGTTCGACCTGTCCGCGGAAGCCGTCCTGGGCTCCGCGCGCTGCCTGATCCCGACCCTGGTCGGCGCGCTGCCCGAGGTGGGCCCGTCCGGCTGGCGCGGGGACGGCCGGCTGTCCCGGCAGCTGTGGACCCGCCTGACGGCGCGCGAGCCGGACCCGGACGCGCTGGCCGCGCTGGACCTGGCACTCGCCCTGCTCATCGACCACGACCTGGCCGCCTCGACCCTGGCCGTACGGGTGGCCGCCTCGGCGCGCGCCCATCCGTACGCGGCGGTCTCGGCCGGGCTCGGCGCGCTCGAAGGCCCGCTGCACGGAGCGGCCGGGCGGCTGGCGCACCGGATGCTGGCCGAAGCCCTGGAGCGGGGCGGCGCCGCTCCCGTGGTCGCCGACCACCTGCGGGCGGGGCGCCGGGTTCCGGGGCTCGGCCACCGGCTGTACGCGGGCGAGGACCCGAGGGCCCGGGCCCTGTTCGCGCGGCTGGAGACCCTGCCCCAGGCGGCGCCGGCCCTGGCGGCGGCCCGTGAGGTGGTCGCCACGACCGCCGCCCGGCGGCCCGGGCTGCACGCCAACGTGGACCTGGCACTGGCGGTGCTGACGGTGTCCTGCGGGATGCCGGCGGAGGCCGGCGAGACGGTCTTCGCGGTGTCCCGCACGGCGGGCTGGATCGCGCACGCCCTGGAGGAGTACCAGGAACGCCCGCTCCGCATGCGCCCCACCGGCCAGTACCAGGGCCCCCGCCCACCCCAGCCCCTGCCGTGACGGCCGCGCCTCCGTCGGCCCGGCGGCAGCCGGCCGCTACCGGCCGCGCCACTGGGCGCGGATCCGTGCCGCGACCGCCGCGTGGGCCGCGGCATCGCTACTCCGGCCCAGCAGCGCGGCCAGTTCGGCGAGCGTGGCGGCGACCGGCCGGGTCGCCAGGCTGAGCCCCGCGGCGGGCGGAGGGGCGTCGCGGTAGGGCAGCAGGTCCGCGTACAGCTCCGCCGCGCCGCGCTGTTCGCCGAGTGCCACCAGGGTCATCGCCCGGAACGTCCCGAACACCCTGAACAGGTAGTCCGGCCGCAGCGGCCCGCAGCGCTCCAGGACGGAGCGGGCCTCGTCGTGCTCCCCCGCCGCGGCCAGCGCGACGGCGAGCAGATCGCCCACGTCCGGACCGTACTCCGTGTACGCCCGGCGCGCCCCGGGCAGCGTCTGCGCGAGGCGCCCCTCGCTCGCCCGCAGGGTCGCGACCGCGACCGCCAAGTACCCCTGGGCATGCGGCGAGCCCTGCCTGGCCATCTCGGCGGCCGCCCGCGCGTACAGCAGCTCGGCCTGCGCCATCCGCCCCTCGACATGGGCCAGCGTCGCCGCCACGCAGTCGGAGACCGCCGACGCCTCGGGCATCCGGTAGCTCCGGGCGACCTCCGCGGCCTCCCCCAGGAAGCGGTGCGTGCCCGGAACGTCCCCCGCGGCCGCCCGCGCCGTGGCCCGCGTGAACAGCCCGGACCAGCGGTGGGCCGGCAGCTCGTGGGCAGCGGCCAGCCGTTCCAGCCGCCGTCCCAGCGCGTCCCGCTCCCGCCACTCCAGATCGGGGTCCAGCTCCCGGATCAGCGTCACGAGCGCCGCCGCCCGCAGCGGAGGATCCCCGAGGTCCTCGGCGAGGGCGAGCGCCTCCCGCGCGGCGGCCAGCACCTTCGGAATCCGGGCGTCCGAGAGCTCGGCCGCGTACGCCCCGAGCAGCCGGCACCGTACGGAGGGCTCCGGACCCGGCCGCTCCAGCAGACGTTCGAGCAGCGCCACCACCGGCTGGTCGACCGTTCCGTACGGCCGCGTCTGCCACGGGCTGGGCTCCGTCCATGCGGTGAACGCCCTGATCAGCAGGGACTCCCGCCCCGCGGCGACCGCCCGGTCGATCGCCGCGCCCCGCGCCTCGCGGGCCGCCATGACCGCCCCCGCCCGCACCCGGGCCCGTACCAGACGGCCCAGCAGCTCGACGTGTTCGGCCTCCCGGTCGCCCACGGCCCCCGCCCCGGCGGGGACGCGCTCGAAACAGGCCACCGCCTCAGCGAGCAGTGCGGCCGCGGTGTCGTGGGCGAAGCGCCGGTCGGCGAGGGCGGCGGCCCGTACGCAGTACTCCACGGCCTTCGCCGCCGTCGCCGAGGAGGCCGCCCGCACGAAGTGGTGGGCCAGCCCCGAGACGTCGTCCGGGCCGAGCCGCTCCAGGCTCCCGCCGATCCGCCCGTGCATCCGCGCGGCGCGCAGCCGGCTCAGGTCGGCGAGCAGCGTGTCCCGCACCAGCGCGTGCGCGAACCGCACCCGCCCCGGCGCGGGTTCGACCAGCAGCCCGGCGAGGAGCCCCGCCTCCAGCGCGTCGAGTACGGCGTCCTCCCCCGCGTCCGCCGCGTCGACCAGCACCTCGACACCGGGCTCCCGGCCCGCGACGGCCGCCAGCCGCAGTACGGAGACCACCGCCTCCGGAAGCCGGCCGAGACGGCGCCGCAGCACGTCCCGCACCCCCTCGGGCACCTCGGACAGGGCGACGAGCGCCCCCTCGCTTCTCAGCAGGCGGGCGCTCTCGCGAACGTAGAACGGGTTGCCGCCGGTCCGTTCGGCGAGCGCGGCCACCGTCCCGGCGTCCGGCTCCGGGCCGGCCAGCGCCCGTACCACCTCGGCGACGGCCACCTCGGGCAGTCCGCCCAGCGCCACCCGCGTCGGCGAGTGGCGGGCCAGCACGGCCAGGGCGTCGGCGAGCCGGGGCGGCACCTCGTCGGGCCGGAACGCGCCGACCAGGAGCAGGGGCGCACTCGGTGGCAGCTCCGCCGTCGCACCCAGCAGGGCGAGCGTCTCGCCGTCCGCCCAGTGCAGGTCGTCCAGCACGACGCAGACGGGCTGCTGCCGCGCCGCCGCCGCGAGCCACTGCCCGACCGCGCGGTGCATCCGGAACCGCCCCGCGGCGGTGTCCTCGCCCGCGCCAGCGGCGGCCCGGGGCGGGCCGTCGCAGAGCAGCGGAGCCACGGCATCAGCCGCGGGACCCGGCGGCGCGGTGGCGGCTACGGCGCGCAGC
Organism: Streptomyces sp. NBC_01551; assembly: GCF_026339935.1. Classification (NCBI taxonomy): domain Bacteria; kingdom Bacillati; phylum Actinomycetota; class Actinomycetes; order Kitasatosporales; family Streptomycetaceae; genus Streptomyces; species Streptomyces sp. NBC_01551. The sequence goes on along the minus strand of NZ_JAPEPX010000001.1, from coordinate 5,114,811 downwards.
GCTTCGGCCCAGGCCCACGCGGGCGGGGCGCCCTCGGCGTCGGCGTTGCGTCCGACGGCGACGAGCCAGCCCGCGGTGCGGAGCCGGTCGCAGAACCGGTGCAGCAGGGCCGACTTGCCGAGCCCCGCCTCACCGCTGACCAGGGCGATCCCCGGCCCGGCCGTGCGCACCCGGTCCGCGGCGCCTTCCAGCAGGGCGAGCTCGGCCTCCCGGCCGACGAACAGGGCATCGTCGGCGCCTGGCTCTCCGGCCACCGGCCCAACCTGCGGCTGCTGCGGCGCAGGCACGGCTGCGGCAGTCACGGGTACGGGTACGGGCACGGGCGGTTCCGGAACCCCCGGTCCCGCCGTCGCCCGGCGCAGCACGCGGTCGTCCTGCGCCAGGATCGCCCGCTCCAGCCCGACCAGGGCGGCCCCGGGGTCCAGCCCCACCTCCTCGGCCAGCACCGCCCGCGCCCGGCGGAGCGCCGACAGGGCGTCGGCCTGCCGTCCCGAGGCCCACAGCGCGAGCGCGTGCAGCCGCCAGCCCTCCTCGCGCAGGGGCTCGTCACGGGTCAGGAGCGCGGCTTCCGAGACGACCTCGGCGATGTCCGCGGTCCGCAGCCCGGCGGCCAGGTACAGCTCCCTCGCGGCCAGCCGCAGCTCGTCCAGCCGGGTGATCTCGGCGTGGCTCCACGGCTCGTCGGCCGTCTCGGCGTAAGCCGGGCCCCGCCAGAGCGCCAGCGCTTCCCGGAGCAGCCCGCGGGCACGGTCCGGTTCGCGGTCGAGCAGCCCGCGGGCGTCCCCGAGGAGCCGCTCGAAGCGCCACGCGTCGACCGCGTCCTCGGGCAGCCGCAGCGCGTACCCGGGCGGGGAACTCACCAGCAGCCGCGCCGCCGCCCGCGGGGCCCGGCCCGGTTCGAGGAGCCGGCGCAGGTTGGACACATAAGCCTGGAGCGAGGCCACCGCCCGGGCGGGCGCGGCGCCCTGCCACAGCTCCTCGATCATCCGGTCGGCCGAGACGACCCGGCCGCGCGCCGACACCAGCAGGGCCAGGACGGAGCGCTGCCGGTGGCCGCCCAGCGGCAGCGGCTCGCCGTTCCGTTCGGCCGCGAAGGAGCCGAGTACGCGTATGTGCACCATGACGCTGTACAACGTAGACGCGATCGATCAACTCCGGCCGGAATTGGCTCACATGGCATCCCCGCGGCCTTCCAAGTGAGTTCCAAGAACCTTCCATGAGCCCGGGGCGAGTCTCTTCCCATGAAGACGACGACAACGCGTCAGACGCAGACCGACACCCGGCCGGACACCCACCAGATGGTCGTCATCCACCGCGGCATCCGTCGCGAGGCACGCCTGCTGATCGATCTGGTCACCGCCACGGCACCCGGGGACACCGCACGGGCCAGGGTCCTGGCGGAGCACTTCCGCACCTACCGCCTCGGCCTCCACAACCACCACACGGGAGAAGACGAGCACCTCTGGCCGGCGCTGCTGGCCCGCGTCGATCTCGAAGCCGACGTGGTCCTGCGCATGGAAGAGCAGCACGAGCGGGTGGCCGCCACCCTCGCGGCGGCCGATGCCGCCCTGCCCGCCTGGGAGGCCACCGCCGCCGAGGCGGAGCGCGACCGTCTCGCCGCCGTACTGGCCGAGCACCGTGCCGTCCTGGTCGAGCACCTCGACGAGGAGGAAGAGTCTCTTCTTCCGCTTGTCGGCCGGCATCTGACCACCCACGAGTGGGCCGCGATGGGCGAGCACTTCGCGGCGAGCGCGTCCAAGGCCAAGCTGCTGTTCTTCCTCGGCATGGCCCTGGAGGAGGCGGACCGGGCCGAGCGCAGGTCCATGCTCTCGGGCCTGCCGCTCCCGGCCCGCCTGATCTGGCATGCCGTCGGCCGCCCGGCCTACGCCCTCAAGGTGCGCGCCATCCGCCGCACCGGCCGCTGACCGCGCCCCGCACGAACCCGCCCCGCCCCCGCACCCCCCCCCATGCCCCCGGAACCACTTCAGGAGACCGCCATGACCGTCAAGCACCTCGCCACCGCCCTGGCCGCCCTCGGCGTCGCCTTCATCCTCTACATCGGCTTCAGCTACCTGATCGCCCCGCAGGCCTCCGCCTCCCAGTTCGGCGTCCCGACCTGGCCCCGGCAGGACGGGACGGCCTTCCTCGCCGTCAAGGGGGTCCGGGACATCGTGAGCGGCCTGATCGTCCTGGTCCTGCTGGTCACCGGGCACCGCCGGGCACTGGGCTGGACCATGGCGGCACTCGCCTTCGTACCGCTGGGTGACATGGTCATCGTCCTGAGCGCGGGCGGACCCGCCGCCACGGCGTACGGCATCCACGGCGCGACCGCTGCCGCCGTGGCACTCACCGCCGCCCTGCTGCTGCGCGAGCGCCCCTCGGCGGCAGCCCGCGGCGGGAGCGGAATCACACCCTCCGCCGTCTGATCCGCAGGCCCCGGGCATACCGCCGGCGCCGAAGCCGACCTACGGTTCTTGTCATGCGCTTCCCCCTCTTCAGCGCTCGGCGCCTCGGGCTGCCCAGACGGGCCGTCTCCCAGATCCTGCTGACCCAGCTGGCCATCGCGGCCGGGGTCGTCGTGCTGGCCACGGGACTCTTCCTGGCCCCGCTGAGCGCGCAGCTCGACGACCAGGCGATGCGGCGCGCCCTGGCCATCGCGCAGAGCGCGGCCGCCGACCCGTCGCTCGCCGCGGACCTGCTGGCCTCGCGACCTCCGGCCGGGAGGCCGTCGGCGGACAGCCCCGTACAGGCCTCGGCCGAGCGGATCCGCCGGGCCACCGGCGCCGAGTACGTGGTCGTCATGGACCTGGACGGGATCCGCCACTCCCACCCCAGCTCCGGCCGGATCGGACTGCCCGTCTCCACCGACCCCAGCGACGCCCTGGCCGGCCGCGAGATCATGGAGATCGACGACGGCACCCTCGGCCGCTCCGCCCGCGGCAAGGTCCCGCTGGTCGCGGCGGACGGGGAGATCGTCGGCGCCGTCTCGGTCGGGATCGCCTACGACAGCGTCCGCGACCGGCTGATCGGCGCCATCCCCGGCCTGCTCGCCTACGCGGGCGGCGCCCTGGCGGCGGGAGCGCTCGCCGCCTACCTGCTCTCCCGCCGGATCCAGCGCCAGACCCGCGACCTGGCCTTCTCCGACATCGCGGGGCTGCTCGCGGAGCGCGAGGCCATGCTGCACTCCATCCGCGAAGGCGTGATCGCCCTCGACCGCGGCGGCCGGATCCGCCTGGTCAACGACGAGGCCGCCCGGCTGCTGGGCCTCGCCCCCGACTCCGCCGAAGCCCTCGCCGGGCGTCCGCTGGACGACGTACTCGGCACGGGCCGGACCACCGACGTCCTGGCCGGCCGGGTCACGGGCCGGGACCTGCTCACCGTGCAGGGCCCGCGGATCCTGGTCGCGAACCGGATGCCCACGCAGGACGGCGGCGCCGTCGCCACCCTGCGTGACCGCACCGAGCTGGAGCACCTGAGCCGCGAGCTCGACTCCACCCGGGGCCTGATCGACGCCCTGCGCGCGCAGGACCACGAGCACGCCAACCGCCTCCACACCGTCCTCGGCCTGCTGGAGCTGGGCCTGCACGAGGAGGCGGCGGAGTTCGTCACCGAGGTGGTCGGGGTCCATCGCAGCACCGCCGAGCAGGTCACCGAGAAGGTCCGGGACCCGCTGCTGGCCGCACTCCTCGTGGGCAAGACCACGGTCGCCGCCGAGCGCGGCGTGCCACTGCGCCTAGCCGACTCCACCCTCCTCCCCGACCGTCTGGTCGATCCCGGCGGCCTCGTCACCATCGTCGGGAACCTGGTCGACAACGCCCTGGACGCGGCGGCGGGCTCCGCGGCGCCCCTCGTGGAGGTCGACATCCACGCGGAGGGCCGAACCGCGGTCCTGCGCGTCCGCGACAGCGGCCCCGGCGTCCCCGCCGCGCGGCGCGAGGAGATCTTCACCGAAGGCTGGTCGACCAAGCAGCCCAGCCGCCATCGCGAGCGCGGGCTCGGTCTCGCGCTCGTCCGCCGGCTCGCGGAGCGGCAGGGAGGCAGCGCCTGGGCCGGTGCAGCAGCGGACGGAGGGGCGGAGTTCTCCGTCGTACTCCCGGAGGCCCTGCGATGAACGCGATGGATCCCACGGGCGACCCCATGGGCGCGAGGGACGCGATCCCGAGCCGGGTGTTCTCCGTATTGGTCGTCGACGACGACATGCGGGTTGCCCTGATCAACGCGGCGTACGTGGCCAAGGTTCCCGGATTCGAGGTGACGGCCCGGGCCCACTCCGCGGCCGCGGCCCTGGAGCTGCTCTCCGCCCGCCCGGTCGACCTGATCCTCCTCGACCATTACCTCCCGGACGAGAACGGCCTGGACCTGGTGCGCCGCCTGCGCCAACGCGGCGACCTGACCGACGTGATCATGGTCACCGCCGCCCGTGACCTGGCCACCGTCCAGGCCGCGATGCGGCTCGGCGCGCTCCAGTACCTGGTCAAACCCTTCACCTTCGGCGCCCTGCGGACCCGCCTGGAGGCGTACGCATCACTGCGCCGCACCCTGGAGAGCGGCGGCGAGGCCGAACAGGCCGAGGTGGACCGCATCTTCGGCACCCTCGCCTCGGCCGGCACCCCCCACGAGCTCCCCAAGGGCCACTCCGCCACCACCGCCGAGCTGGTCCGCCAGGTGCTGCGCACCGCCGACGGCCCGCTCTCCACCCAGCAGATCGCCGATCTCGCGGGCATCAGCCGCCAGACCGCCCAGCGCTACCTCAAGCTCCTCGACCGCACCGGCCGGGTCACCCTCGCCCTGCGCTACGGCGAGACGGGCCGGCCGGAACACCGCTACTCCTGGCGCCCGTCCGACCGCCGCGCCGACGGAACCTGACGGCTCAGACGGCCCCCGCCCCCGTCAGCGACCGCACCTCGGTCTCCGCGTGCTTGCGCTCGTCCGCTTCCTCGGCGGAGGTGACCGTCCCCAGCCAGCCCGCCAGGAACCCCAGCGGGATCGAGACGATCCCCGGGTTCTGCAACGGGAAGTACTGGAAGTCCACGCCCGGGAACAGGGATTCCGGGCTGCCGGAGACCACCGGCGACAGCACCACCAGCAACACGGCCGGCACCAGTCCCCCGTACACCGACCAGACGGCGCCCCGGGTCGTGAAGTCGCGCCAGAACAGCGAGTACAGCAGCACCGGAAGGTTCGCCGAGGCCGCCACCGCGAAGGCCAGCCCCACCAGGAACGCCACGTTCAGGTCCTGGGCGAGCAGCCCAAGCGCGATCGCCACCGCGCCGATACCGACGGCCGCGGTCCTGGCCACGGTCACCTCGCTGCGCTGGCGCGCGTGCCGGCGCTTCAGCGAGGCGTACAGGTCGTGCGCGACCGAGGCCGACGAGGCCAGGGTGATGCCCGCGACGACCGCCAGGATCGTGGCGAAGGCGATGGCCGCCACGAAGGCGAACAACACCGCGCCGCCGGTGGAGCCGGCGCCTCCGCCCAGGAACGCGGCGAGCAGCGGAACCGCCGTGTTCCCCGAGGCGTTGGAGGCGCGGACCGCGTCCGGGCCCACCAGCGCGGCCGCCCCGAATCCGAGCACGATCGTCATCAGGTAGAAGCCGCCGATCAGCCCGATCGCCCACACCACCGACCGGCGGGCGGCCCGCGCGGTGGGCACCGTGTAGAAGCGCGACAGGATGTGCGGCAGCCCGGCGGTGCCCAGCACCAGCGCGAGCCCGAGGCTCATGAAGTCGACCCGGGCGGTCCAGCCCCCGCCGTACTTGAGCCCGGGGCTTAGGAACCGGGTCCCGTGCCCGCTGCGTTCGGCGGCGCTCGTCAGCAGCTGGTCGAAGTTCCCGTGGAAGCGCAGCAGTACGAGCACGGTCAGCGTGATCGCCCCGCCCATCAGCAGGACGGCCTTCACGATCTGGATCCAGGTGGTGGCCCGCATCCCGCCGAAGGACACGTACACCACCATCAGCGCGCCGACCCCGATCACCGTCAGCGTCCGCGCCGCCGTGCCGGAGTCTCCGAGCAGCAGGCCGACCAGACTTCCCGCGCCGACCATCTGCGCGACGAGGTAGAGCACCGAGACGGTGACCGAAGAGGCTCCGGCCGCGATCCGCACCGGACGCTCGCTCATCCGCGCGGCAACCACGTCGGCCAGCGTGAACCGGCCGCAGTTGCGGACCAGTTCGGCGACCAGGAACAGGACGACGAGCCAGGCGACGAGGAAGCCGACCGAGTACAGCAGGCCGTCGTACCCGAACAGCGCGATCAGGCCGGAGATGCCCAGGAAGGAGGCGGCGGACATGTAGTCGCCGGCGATGGCGAAACCGTTCTCCAGCGGGGAGAACAACCGCCCGCCCGCGTAGAACTCCTCGGCCGAGCCGTGCCGGTTGCGGCTGACCCAGGTGGTGATGCCCAGGGTGACCGCGATGAAGAGGCTGAACAGGATCAGCGCGAGGGTCTGGTGTTCGGTGGTCACCGGCCGACCCCCCGGCTGCGGGCCCGCTCCTGGCCTCGCTCCTGCTCGAACACCGTCCAGCGCAGGTCCAGCGCCGCCCGGTCCCGGCGCAGTCGCGCGTGGCGGGCGTAGGCCCAGGTCAGCAGGAAGGTGCTGAGGAACTGCCCGAGTCCCGCCAGCAGGGCCACGTTGACCGCCCCGACCACGGGCCGGGCCATCAGCCCGGGCGCCGCCGTCGCGGCGATCACGTAGGCGACGTACCAGAGGAAGAAGCCGACGGTCGCGGGGACGACGAACCTGCGGTATCGGCTGCGGACCTCCTGGAAGGCGGCGCTGCGCTGCACTTCGAGGTAGATGTCGGATGCGCCGGGCGCGGGGCGGCCACCGGGGGCCGGACGCGGCGGGGCCGTGTCCTCGCCCTCGCCCCAGCCGACGGCCAGCGCGTCGTACCAGGGGTCGTCCAGCCGGATCGTTCCGGCATCACGACCTTCGTGCTTGTCCACCGAACTCTCCTTGTCCGCCGCCGCATTGGCCGCGTGTCCACAAGGATGTGCGCAATGGTCCCTTTCCGGACTGATGTACCGGCGCTCTTCACTCCTTCAGGTGATGGAGTGAAGAGCGCCGGTGTGCCGGGGGCATCCGCCCGCCCGTCGCCTCAGGCGTCGATGCGCGAGCGGTCGAGGGTCGCCGCGGAGCCGGTGATGAACTCCTTGCGCGGGGCCACCTCGTTGCCCATCAGCAGGTCGAAGACCTGCTCGGCCGAGTCCAGGTCGCCGATGTTGATCCGCCGCAGGGTGCGGAAGCGGGGATCCATGGTGGTCTCCGCCAGCTGGTCGGCGTCCATCTCGCCAAGGCCCTTGTAGCGCTGGATCGAGTCCTTGTAGCGAATGTTCTTGCGCTGGTACTCCAGCAGGGTCTGGCGCAGTTCGTTGTCCGAGTACGTGTAGACGTACTTGTCCTGGCCCTTCTTGGGCTGGACCAGCTCGATCCGGTGCAGCGGCGGAACGGCCGCGAAGACCCGGCCCGCCTCGACCATCGGCCGCATGTAGCGCTGGAAGAGCGTGAGCAGCAGGCAGCGGATGTGCGCGCCGTCGACATCGGCGTCGACGAGCAGGACGATCTTCCCGTAGCGGGCCGCGTCGATGTCGAAGGTCCGGCCCGAGCCGGCTCCTATGACCTGGATGATCGCGCCGCACTCGGCATTCTTGAGCATGTCCGAGACCGACGACTTCTGGACGTTCAGAATCTTGCCGCGGATCGGCAGAAGTGCCTGGAATTCCGAGTTCCGAGCGAGTTTGGCGGTACCGAGGGCGGAATCGCCCTCGACGATGAAGAGCTCGCTGCGGTCCACGTCGTCGCTGCGGCAGTCGGCCAGCTTCGCGGGCAGCGAGGAGGACTCCAGCGCGGTCTTGCGGCGCTGCGCCTCCTTGTGCTGGCGGGCCGCGATACGGGTCCGGGCGGCCGCGACGATCTTCTCCATCACGGAGCGGGCCTGCTGCTTGTCGTCCCGCTTGGTGGAGGTCAGGAACGCCTTGAGCTCCTTGGCGACGACGGCGGCGACGATCCGGGTGGCCGCCGAGGTGCCGAGCACCTCCTTGGTCTGGCCCTCGAACTGCGGCTCGGCGAGGCGGACGGTGACGACGGCCGTCATGCCCTCCATCGCGTCGTCCTTGACCACGTCGTCCTCGGCGACGCGCAGCAGCTTCGCGGAGCGCAGCACCTCGTTCACGGTCTTGGCGACCGAGCGCTCGAAGCCGGAGACGTGGGTGCCGCCCTTGGGGGTGGCGATGATGTTCACGAACGACTTGACGTTGGTCTCGTAGCCCGTGCCCCAGCGCAGGGCGATGTCGACGCCCAGCTCGCGGGTGACCTCGGTGGGGGTCATGTGGCCGCGGTCGTCGAGGACCGGGACCGTCTCCTTGAAGGTGCCGGTGCCGGTCAGGCGCAGCACGTCGCAGACGGCCTTGTCCTGCGCCAGGTACTCGCAGAACTCGCTGATGCCGCCATCGAAGCGGAACGTCTCCTCGGTCTTGCCGGCGCCGTCGATGGCCCGCTCGTCGCGGACGACCAGGGTCAGGCCCGGGACGAGGAAGGCGGTCTGGCGGGCGCGCTGGTAGAGCGTCTCCAGGGAGAGCCGGGCGTCCTTGAGGAAGATCTGGCGGTCGGCCCAGTAGCGGACCCGGGTGCCGGTCTTGCCCTTGGTGATCCGCTTGACCTTGCGCAGGCCGTTGGCGGGGTCGAAGGGGCTGTCGGGACCCTGCTCGGTGAACATGCCCGGGACGCCGCGGCGGAAGCTGATGGCGTGCGTCGAGCTGCCGCGGTCGACCTCGACGTCGAGGCGGGCGGAGAGGGCGTTGACCACGGAGGCGCCGACGCCGTGCAGGCCGCCGGAGGCGGCGTACGAGCCACCGCCGAACTTGCCGCCGGCGTGCAGCTTGGTCATGACGACCTCGACACCGGACAGGCCGGTCTTGGGCTCCACGTCGACGGGGATGCCGCGGCCGTTGTCGCGGACCTCCACGGAGGAGTCCTCGTGGAGGATCACCTCGATGTGGTCGCAGTAGCCACCCAGGGCCTCATCGACGGAGTTGTCGATGATCTCCCAGAGGCAGTGCATCAGGCCACGGCTGTCGGTGGAGCCGATGTACATGCCGGGGCGCTTGCGGACGGCCTCGAGGCCTTCGAGGACGAGCAGGTGCCGCGCGGTGTAGTTGGAGCCGTCCCGGTCTGCTCCGGTCAGCAGTGCGCTGGAAGGCACGGACGTGTCGGCGGTCACGCAGTTCGCTCCTCGCTGAATTTCTTTTCTGGCCCGGTTGGGCGCAGGGGTGGCTGGGGCCCCGTCAGAGGGTACCGAGGCCTGGTAGAGCCGATGCAACGCCACCCTCGCCCTTCATCAGCCTAGTGCAGGTCCGCACGCCTGTTCGATCCCCCGGGCGGGTGAAGCAAACATCACGTTCCCTTCCGCGCATGAACCATTTAGGGTTCGGGCACGTCCTCATGAACAACCGGCACTCACGCCGGGGAGGACGGGAACTGCTACAAGCGAACGACTGACAACGCGAAACCGTAAAGCAACGCAATACGGCTCCTTCGCCGCCAACCGGCAGCAGCCGGCCAGCTTCGGAAGGAAGTTTCGAGGAAAAGCCGCGAGCGGGAACGTTTTCGGCCTGGTTGGATGTTGACCCTGGTACGACAGCTCGTCGAGCTAGAGAAGAGGCGACGTGACTACTGTTCTGACACCCGCGACCCCGCTGACGGCCGCTGACCGATGCGACCGTTGCGGCGCCCAGGCATATCTGCGCGTCGTCCTGCTGAGCGGCGGTGAACTGCTCTTCTGCGCCCACCACGGACGCAAGTTCGAGCCGGAACTCAAGAAGATCGCCGCGGAAATACAGGATGAGACCGAGCGGCTTACGTCCGCTCCGGCTGTAAACGCCGACACCGAGGACCGCTGACACAGGCCTGCACCTCGCATCCGACGAGCCAGGACCGGCCAGGCCGGTCGACGGGCGGCATCTCTGAGACCCAGGGATGCCGCCCGTCCTCATGTTCGAGAACGTTCGAGGTCCCGCCCGCCGCCCGCTATGACCCCTTGCCGGGCCGTGCGGCGGGCCCGGAGGCCCGGCGGGCGTCGCGGAGGGTGTCCAGGCCGGGTTCCGTCCGCGAGCCCGTCTCAGCGCCGCTCACGGAGCCGGCGCCCGACGAGTCGGCGCGCAAGGAGTCGGCCTTCGTGAAGTCCGCGCTGGCGAAGTCGGTCAGCGGGGCGACCCTCGTGTAGACCCCGGGGCTGTCGGCGCGCCCGCAGCCCCGCCCCCAGGACACCAGCCCGATGAGCCGCCCCTGGGCCACCAGCGGACCCCCGCTGTCGCCCTGGCAGGCGTCCTTGCCGCCGTCCCGGTCGCCCGCGCACACCATGGAGTCGGCCTGGTACCGCCCGTCACGGTCCCCGGGGTAGGCGCTCTGGCAGACCTCGTCCTCCAGCACCGTCACGCTCGCGGCGCGCAGCCCGTAGGCGTAGTCGCCGAACCCGCTCGTGTCGCCCCAGCCGTACACGGACGCCTCGGCGCCGGCCTCGTATCCGGGATGCCCGGCAGCGGCCATCGGGAGTACGTGATCCGCCGGCACGGCCTCCGCCAGCTCCAGTACGGCGAGGTCCCCCGCGTTGCTCCCAGGGTCGTAGGCCGGGTTCACCCGGGCCGCGCGCACCGCGATCTCCCTGCCGTCGGTCGCGCGCAGCTCCGTACGCCCGGTGATCACCCGGAAGTCGGGGAGGGATTCGACGGGACCGCCGAGCACCTGGTCGCCGAGGCAGTGGGCGGCGGTGAGCACCTTGGTCGGGGCGACGAGGACACCCCCGCAGAACTGCCCGCCCCGCGTACCTCCGAACCGGTCACGGCTGGCGAGCGCGACGACCCAGGGGGTGTCGGCGACCTTGACCGGCTTCCCGCCTATGACCACGCTGTCCGCGGCCGCCTTCGGCGCCTGGGACAGCGGTGCCGCGGCCGCACCCGCCACCAGGGTCAGCGCGCCCGCCAGAGCACGGGCAAAGGGACGACGCATGTGGGCTCCTGACTCTGAGTGTGTATGACTCCACCCAGAGTGGGATGCCCGGTGGCCGTGCGCACCCGCGCGCGGCCACCGGCGTACGGCCCGAAGCCCTCGGGTCGTCCTCGGCCGAACCTCAGTCGAGGTAGTCGCGCAGCACCTGCGAGCGCGACGGGTGTCGCAGCTTCGACATGGTCTTGGACTCGATCTGCCGGATGCGCTCACGGGTGACGCCGTAGACCTTGCCGATCTCGTCGAGCGTCTTGGGCTGGCCGTCGGTGAGGCCGAAGCGCATCGAGACCACGCCGGCCTCGCGCTCGCTGAGGGTGTCGAGGACCGAGTGCAGCTGCTCCTGGAGCAGCGTGAAGGAGACCGCGTCGGCCGGGACGACCGCCTCGGAGTCCTCGATGAGGTCGCCGAACTCGCTGTCGCCGTCCTCGCCGAGCGGGGTGTGCAGGGAGATCGGCTCGCGGCCGTACTTCTGGACCTCGATGACCTTCTCGGGGGTCATGTCGAGTTCCTTGGCCAGCTCCTCCGGGGTGGGCTCGCGGCCCAGGTCCTGGAGCATCTGGCGCTGCACGCGGGCGAGCTTGTTGATGACCTCGACCATGTGCACGGGGATGCGGATGGTGCGGGCCTGGTCGGCCATGGCGCGCGTGATCGCCTGCCGGATCCACCAGGTCGCGTACGTGGAGAACTTGTAGCCCTTGGTGTAGTCGAACTTCTCGACCGCGCGGATCAGGCCCAGGTTGCCCTCCTGGATCAGGTCCAGGAAGAGCATGCCGCGACCGGTGTAGCGCTTGGCCAGCGAGACCACGAGGCGGAGGTTGGCCTCCAGCAGGTGGTTCTTGGCGCGCCGGCCGTCCTCGGCGATGATCTCCAGCTCGCGCTTGAGCTTGGGCGCCAGCTTGTCGGAGTTCGCCAGCTTGTCCTCGGCGAACAGGCCCGCCTCGATGCGCTTGGCGAGCTCGACCTCCTGCTCGGCGTTGAGGAGCGGGACCTTGCCGATCTGCTTGAGGTAGTCCTTGACCGGGTCGGCGGTGGCACCGGCGACGGCGACCTGCTGGGCGGGGGCGTCGTCCTCGTCGTCCGAGATGACGAAGCCCTTGCTCTCGGCGCCGTCCTCTTCCTCTTCGCCCTCGGCCTTGGCCGCGGCGGGCAGGTCCTCGGCGGACTCTTCGTCGCCCGCCTCGTCGGCGTCCTTCTTGGACGCGGTCTTCTTCGCCGCCGTCTTCTTGGCGGTGGTCTTCTTCGCGGCGGTCTTCTTTGCCGCCGTCTTCTTCGCCGCCGTCTTCTTGGCGGGCGCTTCGGTTCCGGGCTCCTCCGCCGAGGCGGCCGCCGTGTCCGGTTCGGCCGGGTCGGCCTCCGGGACCGAGGTGGCCGAGGCCGGCGCTGCCGCCGCCGTCTTCGCCGCCACGGTCTTCGTGGCCGTCCGCTTCGCCGGGCTCTTCGCTGCGACGCTCTTGCGGGGGGTGCGCTTGGGCGACTCCGCGGCACTGACCATCAGCGTCACACCCTCTTCCTCGAGGATCTGGTTGAGGCTGCGCAGAACATTCTTCCACTGGGTCGCAGGAATCTGGTCAGCCTCGAAGGCCCGACGCACGTCATCGCCGGCGATCTGCCCCTCGGCCTTGCCCCGCTCGATGAGCGCCATCACAGACTCGGAATCGGCGATCTCCGGCGGGAGCGTACGGGATGTGCTGGCCGACACGAACAACCTCTCGGAACGATGGAAACGGCTTCCGACCCCGGCCTGGTGCTGGACCGGAGCCGACGACCACCGACTGGGGATGGGCCGGGGGCGCGGGCAGGGGCCGGGGAGCTGCACAGCACCCCCAAGGGCTGCTGTATTCCCTCCGTCGGCCATCACCACCTAAGTCATCGCGTGACGTCGCGGAGCGTTACGCCCAATCTTCGTGGCCCGAGTCACATCTCGTGTGCCGCCATGCCGGTCCTACGGTCCACCACGCGATCCGAACGGCCCTTTGGCCCCGTGTTCCCGCGTGTCGGCAGGGGCTGCCGGTGCCGCACGCTCGTGTCGCCGGGCCCGCGCCCCGGGCCACCGCCGGGTGGTGCCCCACCGGACTCGGTCCGGGGGGTGTCCGGGACCCGGCGACAGCTGGTGCCACCCCATGCGCCCGCGCGTTTCGCCCGTCAGTGCTCGCGCGGGGCGGGGACCACGCGCTCGACCTCCGGGTGCACCGTCAGCAGCTGACGCATGGCGTTCTCGGCGCCCGTGGCGTCACCCGCGGCGAGGGCCTCGACCATCCGCGCGTGGTGCGCGACGCAGGTCTCGCTGGGGCGGTCACATGCGGTGATGGGGCTGCCCGAGACCTGGAGGGCCGAGGAGACGATGCCGGAGAGGTGCTCCAGCATGCGGTTCCCGGCGACCTGGATGAGCAGCGCGTGGAACTCGTTGTCCGCGCGCGCGAAGGTGATCGAGTCGCCCTGGCCGAGGGCGTGGCCCATGATCTCGACCATGTCGGCGAGCCGCTGCTGGATGTCCGGGCGGCCGTGTCCGGCGGCGAGCCGGGCGGCGAGCGGCTCGATGGTCCAGCGGAGCTCGTTGAGCTCGCGGCGCTGGTCGTCGCGCTGCGGGCCGAAGGCCCGCCACTCGATGATGTCGGGGTCGAGCAGGTTCCAGTCGGCGACCGGGCGGACCCGGGTGCCGACGTTGGGCCGGGCGCTGACGAGGCCCTTGGCCTCCAGGACCCGAAGCGATTCGCGGACGACCGTACGGGAAACCTCGAAGCGCTGCCCGATCTCCTCGGGGACCAGCGGACGGTCCGCGCCGAGGTCGCCGGAAACGATCATCTGGCCGAGCTGCTGGACGAGTTGGCCGTGGAGTCCGCGGCCGCGGCTGCCTGCCGCGCGGCGCCCGACCCGGCTCAACTCGACGTCGCCTCCGTCCCAGTGGGGCGCTCCGACGCGTTCGGCCCCGGGGGTGTCCGCGTAGGGGTAGCGGTCGAGTTCGCCCGGGCCGGCGAGGCCGGATTCGGCATGGCGGGCGGTGGTCATCATGGTGTGCGCAAGGGTACTCACGCATCCTTTGTCGGCCTCGCCTCCATCACCCTTGAGGTCTTTGGTGAAAAGCACACGAAAGGGTGATCGGTGCCACCTACGCAATTGACGACTTATCGTAAAGAACCGGGCCTTTTGCGGGGAGTTGCGATCCGGGTCGTGTGATGCGGACTTCAACGGTCCCGTTGCCACCTTCTCCGGTGCCGGAACGATCACCAACGGTCCCTTACCAGCGGACGCGGCCGCGCAGTCCTGTGAACCCATAGGCGCACAACAGGACCATCAGCGACAACACCAGAGCGGTTCCCACGGGTTGGGCCATCACCCGGAGGGCCCCGTGGACCAGCCGGTCCGCCTCTGGGGGCCATTGCGCCCAGGCCAGGCCCCGCAGCCGGGCCGCGAGTCCGGTGGCCGGGTACGAGGACGGCCCGTCCAGCACCTTGCGCACCAGCGGAACCACCATCACCGGTACGGCGAGCACGGCCGCCAGGCCCGCCGCCGCCGACCGGAAGACACCGGAGGCGAGGACCCCGGCCCAGGCGCAGCCGATGAGAAGCCCGGCCCAACTCGCGGCCGGGGAGATCCGCTCGGCCGGGGAGCTGAGCGGGCCGCTGCCGAAGACGAGCCTCAGGACGGCGGCGTCCGCGGCCACCGCGAGCGTGCCGAGCAGCAGGGCGAGGACGGCGGCGACCCCGAGCTTGGCGGCGAGCAGTCCCATCCGGCGCGCAACGGTGCCGCGGTCGGCGGCGAGCGCGGGGTAGCGGTACTCCTCACCGAAGGCCAGGGCGCCCAGCAGTCCGGCGCCGAGGGCGGCGGGCGGCAGCGGCAGCAACTCGGGCCAGGCGGCGAGCAGCCGGTTCTGCGACGTCTGACCGGTCCGGGTGAGCACCAGGGCCGTGAGGGCGGAGGCGGCGACGACCAGGGCCGCCGTCAGGACGGGGGTGGCGGTGCCGAAGACCCGGCACAGTTCGTAGCGCAGCGGACGCAGCGGGCCGCCGACCTTGCGCACGGTGGAGGCGGGCCGCTCGGAGAGGGCCCGCCGGGGCCGGCCCGCCGGGGTCTCGCGGGGCGTCGCGTCGGGCGTGGTGGCGGGCGCGGTGGCAGGTGCGGTGGCGGCTCCCGCCTCGGTGCGGGCCTGCGGCACCGGCGCGGCCGGCGCCCCGGCGTCGCCGGTCTCGTCGGCGAGCTGGTGGACCAGCACGCCGTTGCGGAAGGCGGCCTCGCCGACCTCGGCGCAGTTGCTGCCGTACACCGACAGGCGGCTGCCGCTCTCCTCGACGATCTCCACCGCGCGCTTGGCGGCGCGGGCCTCGCGTCCCAGTACGTCGGCCAGTCGCGCCGCGTGCGGGGTGCGCACGGCGACGCGCGGGCGCAACCGGGTGCGGGCGAACTCGGCGGCGTCCTGGTCGGCGACGAGCCGGCCCGACTCGATGGATACGACCCGGTCGGCGCTGCGGGCGGCCTCCTTCGCGTCGGCGGTGGTGAAGAGCACCGCGCCGCCGAGGGAGGCGTGAGCGCGCAGCAGCGCGTGCAGCCAGGCGCCTTCGCGGGGTGAGAGCCCGGCGGCGGGCTCGTCGAGGAGCAGGGTGCAGGGATCGGCGAGCAGCGCCGCGGCCAGCCCCACCCGGCGTTCCATGCCGAGGGAGAGGGAGCCCAGGCGCTGGTCGCGCAGGCCGGCGATGCCGACGACCTCCAGCATGGTGTCGGCCCGGGAGGCCGGCACCCCGGCGGCGGCGCAGAGCATCCGCAGCTGGTTGCGTACGGTCCGCGACGGGTTGCCGGGGACGTCGCCGAGCAGGACGCCGACCTCACGGCCGGGGTGTGGGATCCGGTGCAGGGGGCGACCGCGGAAGTAGGTGACGCCGCGGCCCGGTTCGAGTTCGAGCATGAGCCGCAGGGCGGTGGTCTTGCCCGAGCCCGGCTCGCCGAGCAGGGCGGTCACGCACCCGGGGCGGGCCTCGAAGGTGAGGTCGTCCACGAGGGGCGGGAGTTCTCGACGGGGTGTGCTGGTGAGTCCGATGGCCTGGAGCATCGCTTCTCTCGCGGGGGGTGAGACCGCTCTGCGGCAGGGTAAATACCGCAAACAAGATAACGCGATATGTCCGATTTTCTGCGTAGCCGCTCCGAGGCGGTGACGGCGGCGTTCCCTCGGCTGCCGGGGCGTCAGACTTCCGGACGCAGCATCGGCGGGTTGAGCAGGGTGGCCCCGCCCGCCCGGAACAACTGCGCCGGACGCCCGCCCTGACGGGTCGTCGTCCCCCCGGCCGGGACCAGGAACCCGGGGGTCCCGGTGACCTTGCGGTGGAAGTTGCGCGGGTCCAGGGCCACGCCCCACACGGCCTCGTACACCCGGCGCAGCTCGCCGACGGTGAACTCGGGCGGGCAGAAGGCGGTGGCCAGGGAGGAGTACTCGATCTTCGAGCGGGCCCGCTCCACCCCGTCGGCGAGGATCGTGGCGTGGTCGAAGGCAAGCCCCTCGGACGCCTGGTCGCCGACCGGCAGGAGCTCGTCGACGGGGGCCCAGCGCGCGCTGTTCGCGTCCCCGCCGGCCCGGGGCGCGGGCAGGTCGGGGGCGAGCACCAGGTGCGCCACGCTGACCACCCGCATCCGGGGGTCCCGCTTCGGGTCGCCGTAGGTGGCGAGCTGTTCCAGGTGCGCTCCGTTGCCCAGGCCGGGGTCGGCCGGGTCGTGGGCGCACAGCCCGGTTTCCTCGGAGAGCTCGCGGGCCGCGGCCGCGGCCAGGTCCTCGTCACCGCGGACGAAACCGCCGGGCAGCGCCCAGCGCCCCTGGAACGGCTGCTCACCCCGTCGGACGACCAGCGCGCAGAGCGCGTGGCGCCGCACGGTGAGCACGACCAGGTCGACGGTGACGGCGAAGGGCGGAAAGGCCGACGGGTCGTAGGGCGACATGCCGCGATCATAGTCGTCTGCCTGACGATAAACAGAGCTTTGGTGATCCCGAAGACGGCGATCCGAAATCCGGCGGGTGTCCTCCGTACGCGACCGAGGAGCGTGGACCACCGCGAAGGGCTTTCACCGGCCGCCCAGTTGGAGCGCATCGGCCGCCTCCTCCACCATGCCGAGGCCGAGCCTGCTGATCCGCACGGCGAAGGGTTCTCCGGATACCCGCAGGCCCGAGAGCCGGAAGGCGCCGAGGGGGGCACCGGGGAGCGGGGCCAGCGTGACCGTGCCCGCCGGGGCGTCGGGGCGGATTCCCGCGAGGGCGGTGAGCGCGTGGACCCCGGCGGCCGCGGCGACCGCGGCCGGACGGCAGGCCGCCGGATGCGGCAGGGGCGCGCTGCCGGCGGTGCGCTGCTCGGCCGCGTACATCTCCGGGAGCCGGTATCCGAAGGTCTCGGCCGCGTCCAGCAAGCCCCGGAGCAGGCCGGCGGCCTCCTTCTCGAAGCCCGCCTGAGCGAGGCCCGCGACCGCGACGGCGCTCTCGTACGCCCGCACGGCGCCCGAGCGGTGGCCGAAGGGGTTGTGTCCGGGCTCGCGGGAGGCCATGCTCCGCAGCCCCCAGCCCGAGTCCATGGCCGGGGCCCCGAGCAGCCGGGCGAGCTGTTCGGCCCGGACCGAATCCAGGAGGCCCGGGGCGAGCCGACCGCCGCCCAGGAGCCCGGTGTCCAGCAGGTGCGCGGCGGCTCCGGTCAGCCGGGGCAGCGGCCGCCCGTCGGGATGCAGGGCGGCGGCGGGGCGCCCGCCGTCCGGGCCGTCGATCCAGAACCGGTCACGGAACCTCTCCCGCAGCGCGGCGGCCCATTCCCGCCAGGCGTCGGCGCCGGGGCGGCCGCACCCGGCTAGCAGGTCGGCGCCGAGCAGCGCGGCACGGTGGGCGTGGGCCTGGGTCTCGCAGCGCCGCGGTCCCGGGTCTGGGTCGGCCAGGAAGCCGTCCTCCCCCAGGGCGCCGCGCAGCCAGTCCAGGCACCGCTCCGCGGCCGGGAGCAGCCGGGCCACTTCCGCCTCGGGCAGCCCCCAGCGCCGGGCTTCGGCGAGTACGGCCGGGAAGGCGAGGGTGGCCTCCGTCCCGGTGCACCCCGGCGGCAGCTGCGGGCCCGCCCCGCGCAGCGGCCCCGGGATCTTCCCGCCCTCGGGGCCCGGCCCGGCGGACTGGGTCCGGGCCAGGGTGCGCAGGGTGGCGGCGGCGAGCCCGGTGCCGAGCGGCAGTGCCATTCTGGCGGCCCACAGGGACTCGGCCGGGGCCAGCCCGAGCCGCCAGGGCACCCCGGCGGCCAGGAAGGCGTCACCCGGCTCATCGGGATCCCGCAGCAGCAGCGCGCGCAGGTCCTCGACGCTGGTGCGGAGCCAGAGTTCGGCCCTGGGGTCGTCGCCCTCGGCCCGGGCGTCGGCCAGCGGGTTGATCGCCTGCCCGGCAGGGGCGCGCGTGACCCGGTTCTGCGTGGTCCGCAGCTCGATGGTGCGGGACTCGCCGGGGCCCAGCTCCAGCTGCCAGCGCAGCAGTCCCGCCGAGGCCAGCGCGTCGTCGGGGGCCGGGTCGGCCGCGGTGACGGCCTGTGCCTCCCCGCTGCTCCAGCGCAGCCCGGCGGCATGCACCGCGGCGGGCAGCTCGGGCCCGCCCCGCCCGGCGGCCACCGACGCCAGCTGGGCGAGGTCGGTGCCGAGCGTGACCTCCACGGGCAGACGTACCGGGCGGGCCGCGAAACTGCGCAGGGTGATCCGCTCGGTGCCGTCCGCGTGCCGGACGCGCTCCACGCCGATGTCCGGGTCGGGACCCACCTCGGCCCCCGTGCGGACGGTGGCGGTGAAGGCCGCCCGGTCGGCGCCGAGGCTGCGCCCCTGGACGGCGACCGGGTCCCGGCCGCCGACGCGCAGCACGCAGCGGGAGAGCAGCCTGCGCCCGGCGCGGTAGATCCCTTCGATCCCCCGCCCGGTCAGCTGGCCGTGTTCGGGCGAGATGACCAGGCTGGGCGCGGCGACGCAGATGACCGCGCCGTGCACGGGCGGCAGCTCGGGCCTGCGGGCGGGAGGTACGGGGTGAGACATAGGTCGCCTTGTCTGCGCTCCGGTCGGTTTCGCGGGGCGGCGGCGCGGCCGGTCCCCCACCACCCCCCAGCTGAACGCCCCCGACCCCGCCCGGGTCACGGGCCGCGGCGGCGGCTGGGCGCGTCGGGGGTGATGCCAGCGCCGAACGGCCGCGCTCACGGCGGTCCGGAGCCGGTGCGCACGACTCCCCAGGCCCCGGCTCACTGCTCGCTCCCCGAGGTGCGACGGTTCTCGGGCCGGACCGTGCCGGCCGGGCGCACCGGGCCGGCCGAGCGGGCCCGTCGCCCCGGCGGGCGGGTGGCGCCCGCCGGGCGCTTGCGCCGGGGTTCCCGGCGCCGACGCTCCTCCCGCAGGCACTGCCGCAGCCCTTCGGGGTCGATGCCCTCGTTGCAGGCGTGGTGGAGCAGCTGGGCGAAGCGGTAGTCGGCGTCGGCCCGCAGGGCCAGTGCGAGGGCGATGCGGGCGGTGGGCTCGTCCCCGGTGGACCAGCAGACCCAGCCGGCGAGGGTCAGCGGGGCCGCAGCGTGCTCTGCGTAGGCCCCGACGCAGCGCCGGGCCAGGGCCCGCCAGAGCCGCAGCGCGGGGGCGGCTTCCTCGTTCTCCATCCACTCGGCGGCGATGTCCCGGATCTCGCGGTCCTGAAGGCCGAGGATCATCGACGCGGCCTCGTCGTGGCCGAGCAGCGCGTCGTCCCATTCATCGGCGCCGGGTCCGCCTTCCGGGGGCGGGGCGAGGGTCAGGCGCCGCATCAGGGTCCGGGCGAGGGAGATGGTCTCGGCGCCGACCTCCTCCCGGGTGGCCCCGTCGAGGATCTTCGGGACGAGGGCGGCGGCCGCCCGGTCCAGGGCCGGCTCCTGTTCGCGGGCCAGCGCCCCGCCCAGCGGTGTCAGCCGGCCTTCGATCTCGCTCAGGGAACCCCTGACCTGGAGTCCGGCGAAGGTGGCCGCGGCCGCCATCACCGAGGTGCCGGGCTCGACGAGCGGATGCCCCTCGGCTGGGCAGCAGTGCTCGTCCGGGCAGACGTAGGACCAGTAGCGGCCGTCGGAGAGGCACAGGGCCTCCAGCACGGGCACGTCCAGCGCGCCACAGGCCAGCCTGACCCGCTGGGCGAGCGGCCGCAGCCGGGTCATCACCCGCTGCGCACTCTCACCGCGCCGCGGGTCCTGGCAGAGGAAGACGACGATGCCGTCGGGCTTGCCGCCGCGCCGTTCGCTCCCCCGGACCAGGGTGTCGGCGACCTGGCGGGCGGTGTCCTCCCATTCGGCGGGCGCCGTCGGGATGCCGACCCGGAGCCGGCCGCCGAAGCGCCCGCCCTCGCCGTGTACGGCGACCATGACGAGGGAATCGGTCGGATGGAAGCCGAGCATGTAGGGCAGCGCGTCGGCGAGTTCGGCCGGGCTGCGCAGGGTGATCTGCGGTCCGGCGGCGGATCCGGCGGGGCTGATGGAGGCCTGGCCGGACGGGGTGCGTGATTCGTGGTTGTTCGTCATGCGTCGACGGTCCCGTGCGTGATCCGTTCCGGAAACCCCTGTGGATAACTCATCCAAGTTTCAATATCCACAGGTTCCGTGCGACCTTGACGCGGTGTCAGAGTCATCGGGTTGCATGAGGGCATGAACGAAATCCGGAAGCCGATGCCGATGCCGACGCCGGTCACTCCCGACGCCCCCGAGCCGATACGCGAGCCGCTCCTCACGCAGCAGTGGCTCGACCTCGCCTTCATCCACTGGGCCGTGGAGCCGGGCGCCGTGGCGGGGCTCCTGCCGCGCGGCACCGTCCCGGACACGCATGACGGTGCCACCTACGTCGGTCTCGTCGCCTTCCGCATGCACAAGGTCGGCTGGTTCCGGCTGCCCGGCGTGCCTTACCTCGGTTCGTTCCCCGAGACCAACGTCCGCCTGTACTCGGTGGACGAACAGGGGCGCCGCGGCGTCGTCTTCCGGTCGATGGACGCCGCCCGGCTGCTCCCGGTGGTGTTCGGCCGCCTGGGCTTCCGGCTGCCGTACCTGTGGTCCCGGATGAGTGTGCGCACCGCGGGGGCCACCATCACGTACGCGAGCTCCCGGCGCTGGCCCGGACCGCGCGGCGCGCACAGCCGCATCTCCCTGAGTCCGGGTGAACGCATAGCCGAGCCGACGGAGTTGGAGTACTTCCTCACCGCCCGCTGGGGCATGCACAACGCGTTCCCCGGCGGGCCCGCCTACCTGCCCAACGACCACCCGCGCTGGCCGCTTCACCGGGCCGAGCTGATCAGCTGCGAGGAGAACCTCCTCACGTCGGCGGGGCTGAGCCCGCCGACCGCCCCGCCCGTCAGCGTGCTCTACTCCCCGGGCGTACCCGTCCGCCTCGGCCGCCCACTCCTGCCGGCCCGTGCGCAGCGGTCCAGACCGTAGGACCGTAGGCGAAGGGGCAGTGCGCCCCCGCCACCAGCCCGACCCCCGACCCGTGGCCGGGCCTCGCTCACCCGCGGTACGCGGCCGCCGCGATCCCGGCGAACGAGCGGAGCAGGGGGTTCGCGTCGCCCTCGTTCCACGCCACCACGACGCGACTCGGCGGCATGTCGGTCAGCGGTACCACGGCCAGCTGCTCCCCGGGCAGGTGGTGTCCGAGCCGGTGATGCCCGAGCGGGTGGCGCCCGAGCGGGGTCATGCCGACCGTGCCGTTCCAGAGCACGGCCTGCAGGCACTCCTGGACGGCACGCACCACGGGACCCTCGCGGTCTTCGCCACCGTTCCAGTACGACTGCCAGAGCGGGTCGGTGCCTTCCGGGAACTGGAACCAGCGCCGCCCGGCCAGGTCGGCCAGCTCCAGGCGGTCGCGGCGGGCCAGCGGATCGTCGGCGCGCAGCACCGCGCCCACCGGATCGGCGCGCAGCTCGCGCACCGTCAGGCCGCTCTCGTCGAACGGCGCGCGGGTCAGGGCGATGTCGACCAGTCCGGCCCGCAGCCCGCAGGTCGGATCGGTGAGGCCGGTCTCGCGGACGCGGACTTCGACGCCCGGGTGCAGGCGGCGGTGGGTGGCGGCCAACCGCATGGCGCCCGGGTCCGTGCTGTCGCCCAGAATGCCGACGGTGAGGGTCGCCGCGCCGGCCGCCGCGAGCACCCGTACGCGGACCCGGTCGGCCTGGTCGAGGAGCGTACGCGCCTCCTCCAACAGCGCCGTCCCGGCCGGGGTGAGCGCGACGCCCGCGGCGGAGCGGAGCAGCAGAACGGCTCCGAGGCCGGCCTCCAGCCGCTTGATCGCGCGGCTCAGCGGCGGCTGGCTCATGTGCAGCCGGGCGGCGGCCCGGCCGAAGTGGAGTTCTTCGGCGACGGCCACGAAATAGCGCAGCGTGCGCAGCTCCATGACCGGTGACGATACCCGTGCGGTATCAGCGCCACCAGATCGGTCTTGGACGGCCGCGGGGCCCGGACGGTGCAATCGGACCATGACCAACGGACAGATCCCCGACCCCGCCGTACGGGTCTCCGGCGCCCACGACATCGCCGCCGACCTGCTCGTGATCCCCAACCAACACGTCGGTCTCGTACCCAACATCGGCATCATCGGCGGCACGCGAGCCGTGCTGGTCGTCGAGACGGGCATCGGCACCGCCAACGCCGAGCAGGTCCTCGCGTTCGCGTCCGAGGCGGCCAACGGCCGCCGCATGTACCTGACCACGACGCACTTCCACCCCGAGCACGCCTTCGGCGCCCAGGCGTTCGCCGGCGAGGCCACGTACCTGGTCAACCGCGCCCAGGCGGACGACCTGAAGACGAAGGGGCCCGGGTACCTGGAGATGTTCCGGGGCCTGGGCGGGGCGGTCGCCGGCCGCCTCGACGGCGCTCGGGTGCCCACCCCGGACGTGGTCTACGACGGCGCGTACGACCTGGACCTCGGCGGCCGGACCGTACGGCTGCGGCCCACCGGCCGGGGCCACACGAAGGGGGACCAGGTGGTGGAGGTCCCGGACGCCGGCGTGCTGTTCGCCGGAGACCTGGTCGAGACCGGGCAGTTCGCCATCTTCCCCTGGTTCCCGCCGCACGACACGGACGTCTCCGGCCTGCGGTGGATGGCGGTGATGGACCGGCTGGCCGCCGGCGGTCCCCGAGTGGTCGTACCGGGTCACGGCGACGTCGGCGGCCCGGGGCTGCTCAGCGACGTCCGCGACTACCTGCGCGAGTTGCGCGACGAGACCTGGCGGCGGCGCGACTCCGCGATGGGCGAGCCCGAGATCGTCGCCGAGGTGCGCGCCCTGCTGATCGAGCGGCATCCGCAATGGGCCGGCCAGGAGTGGATCGAGCGGGGCGTCGGGTGCCTGTGCGCCGAACATGCCGAACACGCCGAACACACCGGACACACCGCCTGACGCGCGTCCCGCCACGCCTCACGAGCGCCCCACGTGCCCTTCACGTGCACTTCACGTGCTGCGGCCGAGGATCGCGGCGGTGAAGCCCGCCAGTTGCGCTCGCATCTCCTCGCGGGGCACGCCCTTGTCTCCCGCCAGGTACTCGACCAGGTCGGCCCGGGTGGCGGCGAGCAGCGCGTGGGCGGTGAAACCGCTGTCGGCCAGGCCCGGAATCTGCTCCAGCAAGCCCCGGAGCAGGCTGTGCCATCGCTCGTAATGGTCCGCCCGGTAGGGGCTGTCCGCCCCGGTTCCCTCCAGGGCCAGCGCGAGGTGGCGGTGGTCGAGCTTGAAGCACAGGACGGCATCCAGCAGCGCGGGCACCCGCCGCAGCGGCGGGGTGTCGGGCCCCAGCGGCGGCGGCCCCGCTTCGACGGCGCCCCGGACCGGTTCGAGGCGCGCCTCGTACAACGCGCGGATCAGGCCGGCGCGATCGCCGAAGGCCCGAAAGAGCGTCCCCTTGCCGACGCCGGCCGCTGTCGCGACGTCGGCCATCGTCACCTCCTCGGGGCTGCGGCACTCGGCGAAGAGCGTGTCCGCGGCGGCGAGGACGGCCTCCCTGTTGCGGGCCGCGTCCTTGCGTGGCTTGCGCTCGGTCATGCGGTTCCTCCAGTTGCAATCCGGACCGGCGGTCCGTATCTTCAATCGAAGCGGACCGCTGGTCCGTATCGTACAGGACGGAGACACCCATGCCTCAAGACACCTCGCCCGACACCTCACCCGAGGACCTGTACCGCCACAGCCTGCGCCTCCTGCTCGACAAGGACATTCCCGCCTGGGTCGACCTGTGGGCCGAGCACGGTCTCATGGAGTTCCCCTTCGCTCCCCCTGGCTGGCCCGGGCGCCTGGAGGGCAAGGCGGCCATCGCCGCGTACATGCGCGACTACCCGGACCACGTCGAACTGCACGACTTCCCCGCCCTGCGCATCCACCGGACCGCCGACCCCGCCACCATCGTGGTCGAGATGCGCGGCGTGGGCCGGGTGGTCGAGACGGGCGACCCCTTCGACATGACGTACATCGCCGTCGTGACCGTCCAGGACGGACGCTTCACCTCCTACCGCGACTACTGGAACCCCCTCGCGGTCTACGAGCCCGGCCTGGACTTCGCCGGGAGCGGCGTCCGATGACCGTCACCGGCACCACCCTGGTCATCGGCGCCACCGGCACCACCGGAAGCCGTACCGCCGCGCGGCTGGTCGCTGCGGGCCACCGAGTGAAGGCCGGCAGCCGTCGCGCCTCCGCCACGCTCCCCGGTACGGAACCGGTCCGCTTCGACTGGTACGAGCCCGCCACCTTCGGCGACGCCCTCGCCGGGGTCGACCGCCTCTACCTCGTCCCGCCCGTGGGCGATCCGGACCCGGTCGCCGTCATGGCGCCCTTCCTCCGGCAGGCTCGCGACGGCGGCGTACACCGCGCGGTGCTCCTCAGCTCCTCGGCCGTCCCCGAAGGGGGTCCGGCGGTGGGGGCGGTGCACCGGGCGCTGCCCGGCCTGTTCGACCACTGGGCGGTGCTCCGGCCTTCGTGGTTCATGCAGAACTTCACCGGCACGCACGTCCACGCCGACAGCATCCGCGACGACGGGGTCATCCTGACCGCGACCGGGAGCGGCCGGATCGGGTTCGTCGACGCCGACGACATCGCCGCCGTCGCCGCGCACGCCCTGACCGACGACCGCGCACCCAACACGGACCTGGTCCTGACCGGGCCCGAGGCGCTCGGCCACGACGACATCGCCCGCATCCTCTCGGAGGTGACCGGCCGCCCGGTGGCCCACCGCCGACTGACCCACGACGGCCTGCGCGACCGGCTGGCCCCGCTGATGCCGCCCGAGTTCGCCACCATGCTCGCCGACATGGACCGCGCCATCGCCGACGGCGCCGAGGACCGCACCACCGACACCGTGCGGCGCATCACGGGCCGCCCGCCGCACGGCTTCCGCCAGGTCGCCGAACGGGAACTGGCACACGGCGGTTGACCTGCCCGCCCCGGGTCGAGGCTCCGGGAGGCTCAGCCCGCCGCCGCGAGGACCAGCGGAAGCACCTGGCCGGCGCCTCCCTGGCGGAGCAGCCGGGCGGCGACCGCCAGGGTCCAGCCGGAGTCGGTGTAGTCGTCCACGAGCAGGACGGGGCCGGGTGAGCCGGCCAGGGCCTCGGCCAGGTCCGCGGGGACGGCGAAGGCACCGGAGAGCGTCCTGAGGCGTTGGGCGGAGTTGCTGCGGCGCGCCACGTGCACGCCGTCCGGCCCGGTGTACGTCAGGGTGCCCAGGAACGGGAGGCGGCCGATGGTCGCGATCCCCTGGGCGAGGGAGCCGACCAGCTGGGGGCGGGTCAGCGACGGTACGGCGACGACTCCCACCGGCCGGGCCGTGGCGTCCGGGACGTTCGGCGCCCAGCCGCCCGGAGAGCGTGCCCAGTCGGCCAGGACGGCCACGGCCGCCCGCAGGACGTCGTCGGGCACGGGGGCGTCGGGCGCATTGTCGGCCAGCAGCGGGCGCAGCCGGTTGCCCCAGCCGATGTCGGAGAGCCGGCCCAGCGCGCGCCCGGTCGAGCACTGCTCGCCGGCCGGGATCCGCCCCTTGAGGCTGATGCCCAGCGCGGCCATTCCCGTCGGCCACATCCGGCGCGGCTCGACCTCCACGCCCGGGCGGTCGAGCTCCTTCGCCGCCCCCGTCAGCGTCTCCGCCGACACGGCGGAATCGGCCCAGGTGCCCGCGCAGTTGTCGCACCGGCCGCAGGGGGTCGCGCCCTCGTCGTCCAGCTGCCGGCGCAGGAACTCCATCCGGCACCCGGTGGTGCTCACGTAGTCGCGCATGGCCTGCTGTTCGGCGGCCCGCTGCCGGGCGACCCAGGCGTACCGCTCGGAGTCGTAGCTCCACTGTTGGCCGGTGGAGGTCCAGCCGCCCTTGACCCGCTTGACGGCCCCGTCCACGTCGAGCACCTTGAGCATGGTCTCCAGCCGGGTGCGCCGGAGGTCCACCGCCGCCTCCAGGGCCGGTACGGACAGCGGTCGGCCCGCATCGGCGAGGGCCGAGAGGGTCTGCCGGACCTGGGCCTCGGGCGGGAAGGCGGTGTCGGCGAAGTAGCGCCAGATGGCCTCGTCCTCCTTGCCCGGCAGCAGCAGCACGTCGGCGTGCTCGACGCCGCGGCCGGCGCGGCCGACCTGCTGGTAGTAGGCGATCGGCGAGGACGGCGAGCCGAGGTGGATCACGAAGCCCAGGTCGGGCTTGTCGAAGCCCATACCGAGGGCGGAAGTCGCGACGAGCGCCTTGACCCGGTTCTCCTGGAGGTCGATCTCGGCCTGCAGCCGGTCGGCGTTCTCCGTGCGCCCCGTGTACGAGGCCACGTTGAAGCCGCGCTGGCGCAGGAAGGCCGTGGCCTCCTCGGCCGCGGCGACGGTCAGGGTGTAGATGATCCCGGAGCCCTGGAGCTCGTCGAGGTGCTCGGCGAGCCAGGCCAGCCGGTGCGCGGCGTCCGGCAGCCGGATCACGCCCAGCCGCAGGCTCTCCCGCTCCAGCGGGCCGCGCAGCACCAGGGCCTCCCCCGCACCGGTGCCCAGCTGCTCGGCGACATCGGCCGTGACCCGCGCGTTGGCGGTCGCGGTGGTGGCCAGCACCGGCACGCCGGGGGCGAGCTCGGCGAGCATCGCCCGCAGCCGTCGGTAGTCGGGGCGGAAGTCGTGACCCCAGTCGGAGATGCAGTGCGCCTCGTCGACCACGAGCAGGCCGGTCGTGGCCGCGAGCTTGGGAAGCACCTGCTCGCGGAAGTCCACGGAATTGAGGCGCTCCGGGCTGACCAGGAGGACGTCGGTCTCGCCGCGCTCGACCTCCTCGTAGATGGTGTCCCACTCCTCCGGGTTGGCGGAGTTGATCGTGCGCGCCTGGATCCCGGCGCGCGCCGCCGCCTCGACCTGGTTGCGCATCAGGGCCAGCAGCGGGGAGATGATCACGGTGGGGCCGGAACCGCGGCGGCGCAGCAGGGCGGTGGCGACGAAGTACACCGCCGACTTGCCCCAGCCGGTGCGCTGCACGACCAGCGCCCGGCGCCGCTCTTCCACGAGGGCCGCGACCGCCTGCCACTGGTCCTCCCGCAGCCGCGCCGTGCCCTCCGGGGCGCCGACGAGCTCGGCGAGGATGGCGTCGGCTTCAGCGCGGAGCTCCAGGTTGTCCATGCCCCCATGCAACCCGATGGCACTGACAAAGGGCGAACTCACCCAGCGTGAGGACACTCTCGCGCACGGTCCGATTCCGGTCGACGTCGCGCGAGCCGGTGTCGAATTACCCGTCGGCGGCCGCCCTCCGGTCCCTACGACCGCTTCGGCGGGCAGGCTCGAAGCGGTGTTTCCCCTGGTACTCGCGCTCCGGCCGGAGCCCGATGCGTCATCGGCGGCCAAACGGGGCAAGGATATGAACGGCATACCGGCGAATTCCGGTCGGCTGCGCCAATTGCTCGTTGCCGCATCCTCACGGGCCACGCGAGAATTGGAGCGCTCCCGTTCGGCTCGACGGCACCCTCCAGGGCCGCGCCGCGGCGCGCCCTCTGCCCAGCCGTGCCCGTTTCGCGGGCGTGAACCCGAAGGGAGGACCGTGACCTTCGGATTCGCCCCGCCCTCGACCACGTCCCTGACCACGGCCACCGGCGGCGCCAGCCGCCACGGCCGCCTACTGGAACCCGCCGAGTGGACCGCGGCCGGGGTGCCCCTGCTGCGCAATCCGCGCGAGGTCGTCAGCGGTCTGCACTCCCGGCACAGCCCCGTGCCGTCGACCGCGGTCATCGCCGTCCTCGGCCCGGGGGAAGAGCTGGTGGCGAGCGCCTCCTTCGTGCAGCGCTCCGCCTCCGCCGACGGCTGGGAGTACCGCAACGCGCTGCTGTCGCGGCTGCGCCGGGTGATCCCGCACGACCTGCGGCGCCGGACCCCGGTGCGGACGGCGGTGCTGATGTACTGCCGCGACGGCGACGACCGGTGGACCGAGGAGGACGGGGCCTGGATGTGGGGGCTCCGCGATGCCTGCACCCTGCACGGGCTGCGCTGCGGCGCGTACATCACGCTGACCCGCGAGGGCTGGCAGGTGCTCGGCGAGGGCCGGGGCGGCCGGCGGCCCAGCTCGGACTCGCGGCCCGAGCGCCTCGATGAGATCACGTCCGAGTTCGCGCCGATGACCCTGCGCACCGGCGGCGGCGCGACCGAGGCCCTGCGCCGGACCGCCGCCCGCTGACCTGCGTACCGCCGCGCCGCTGCGGGCCTCGGCATCCCGCGCGCGGATCCCCGTACGGCCCCGGGCCGCGACGGTGTTCCCGGCCGCGCGTGCGTACGCGGACGGGCGTACGGGCGCAGGCGGGCGTAGGGACACGGGCGTACGGGCTCCGTAGAGCGGGCAGGCCGATCAGCCGCACACCCGGAACCGGGCGTACGGCGGGTCAGGCCTCGGACTTCAGCGGGGCCGGCTCCCGGCCCGCCCCGCCCCTCGCCCGCGCCGGGACACGGGGCGTCAGACGCCCGCGCCCAGCACGGAGTTGATCTGCTGCGCGTCGCCGCACAC
The DNA here is from genome assembly GCF_026339935.1 of Streptomyces sp. NBC_01551. Classification (NCBI taxonomy): domain Bacteria; kingdom Bacillati; phylum Actinomycetota; class Actinomycetes; order Kitasatosporales; family Streptomycetaceae; genus Streptomyces; species Streptomyces sp. NBC_01551. The sequence continues at coordinate 5,085,876 of NZ_JAPEPX010000001.1, read as the reverse complement.
GATCAGGAGCGCACCGGCCCGCGCGAGCGCGACCGGCAGCGCGCCGGCGGCGGCCTCGGGCGATCCGCCGTTGGCGGCGAACACCACGACGGGACGGCCGGCGGCGCGCTGGATCTGCGCCGCGTCCGCGTAGAAGACGTCGTCCCGGGCGTCGTGCTGAGCCCAGTAGGACTCCTCGCCGAAGGACAGCTCGTGCGCGGCCCACGGGTGCGGGTCGCCGGTGGTCAGAACCAGGATGTCGCCGGGCGCGCGCCCGGTTTCGAGCAGCAGGTCCACGGCCTCCTCTGCCGCGTCCAGCGCACCCTCGACGGAGGCCGGGATCAGCTGGACCTGCGGCACCGACGCCGAGACGGACGGAGCGGTGGGGGCAGCGGGAGCTGCGGGAACGGGTCCGGGGGTGGCCTGCGGCGCACGCTGCGCGGGCGGGGCGGGCCGGGGGGAGGGACCGGGGCGTCCGGGCCGGGGCACGGCGGCGGGACGCGGACCAGGTACGGGACGGGGGGTCTGCGCGGTGCGGCTCGCGGCCGGGGTGACGCGGGGACCCTGGGCACTCTCGTGAATCTGAGGCTCCTCGGGGGTGAGAGGCATGAGTTGATGTCTATCAAACACCGGTACGAAACGTACCGGTGGGGGGCACGTGGGTGCGATCAGAAATCGAAGCCGAGTTGGCCTCCGTTTTCCAGCTCCATCGCTTCCTCGCTGCGCCGCACCTTCTTGAGGTGCCGCCACTGCGGCAGCGCGTCGAGGTACGACCACGAGAGCCGGTGGTACGGGGTGGGTCCCAGCTGCTCCAGCGCGGCCCGGTGCACGGGCGAGGGGTATCCGGCGTTGGCGGCGAAGGCGAAACCCTCGATTCCGCCGCCCTGTTCACCGATCTCCGCCATCATCCGGTCGCGCCGGACCTTGGCGATCACCGAGGCGGCGGCGACGGCGACGCAGGACTGGTCGCCCTTGATCACCGTGCGCACCTGCCAGGGCGCGCCGAGGTAGTCGTGTTTGCCGTCGAGGATCACCGCGTCGGGCCGCACCGGCAGCGCCTCCAGGGCGCGTACCGCCGCGAGGCGCAGGGCGGCGGTCATGCCCAGCTCGTCGATCTCCTCCGGGGAGGCGTGCCCCAGGGCGTGCGCGGTGACCCAGGCTTCCAGGACGTCGAGGAGCGCGTCACGGCGCTTGGGTGTGAGCAGTTTGGAGTCGGTCAGCCCTGCGGGCGGCCGGCGTAGACCGGTGATCGCCGCGCACACGGTGACGGGACCGGCCCAGGCCCCTCGCCCGACTTCGTCGACCCCGGCGATGATCTTGGCGCCAGTGGTTGCACGGAGGGAGCGTTCGACGGTGTGGGTGGGTGCTTCGTACGGCATGGCGCCAGCAAGGTTACGCCGCCGCGCGCCGCCTGCACACCCCGGCCCGGGGCAAGCCCGCAAGCGGATGGGCACCCCGGGTCCGGGTCCGCGTCAGGCCCGGCCTCCGGGCCTCAGCAGCGGCACCATCACCTGGTCGATCAGTTCCGCGATCTCGGTGTCCGGCCATTCGCTGCCGCACACCTTGGCGCGATACATGAGCATCGCCGGAATGACGTCGGAAACCAGCGGGCTGTCCGCATCCGGCCGGACATCACCCCGCCTGATTCCGCGCTCGATGAGCTCCTCGATCAGTCGGCGCGCGGGCTCGTGCAGACCGTCCCGGATGACCTCCCGGAACCGGTCCGCGTCGGCGTGGTCGCATTCGTGAAGCACCGCGCGCAGGGCCTGGCCAGCCCGCGTGTCCATGGCGCCCCGCATCCGCACGCACAGCTCGTGGAGCTCGTCGCGGATCGATCCGGAATCGGGGATCTCGCCGATCGCGGGCAGCCGGGTGCGCAACACCTCGGCCACGAGGTCGGACTTCGACGCCCAGCGCCGGTAGAGCGCCGCCTTGCCCGTGTGGGCGCCGGCCGCGACACCTTCCATGGTGAGCGCGTTCCAGCCGACCGTGCCGAGCTGCTCCAAAGCAGCGTCGAGAATCGCTCGTTCGAGTTCGGCGCCCCGCCTGCGCCCCGGTGACGCCATCGGCCAACCCGGATCCACCATGACCCACACCTCCGACCCGCACGTGCGTCCCCCGCACGTATTTCCAGCCTTAGTGAACGCTTGCGTTCACTAAGCGCGGCTCCTACGTTGGACGGCAGTGAACGGATGCGTTCACTATTTCACTTTGGGGGGATCCACAAGTGACAAGCTCGCGACTCGCCACATCCCCGATACCTGACACGGCCCGGCGGGACGGGCGTAGCGGAATGGCCCTTCTCGTCATCGCCGCCTGCCAGCTCATGGTCGTCCTCGACGCGACGATCGTGAACATCGCCCTCCCGCACATCCAGACGGCCCTCGCCTTCTCCACCACCGGCCTGTCCTGGGTGCTGAGCGCGTACACCCTGACCTTCGGCGGCCTGCTGCTGCTCGGCGGCCGGGCCGGCGACATCCTCGGCCGGCGCCGCGTCTTCACGGCCGGAATCCTGCTGTTCACCCTGGCCTCGCTGCTCGGCGGATTCGCCCAGGAGCCCTGGCAGCTGCTCGCCGCCCGCGCGCTCCAGGGCGTCGGCGGCGCCATCGCCTCGCCGACCTCGCTGGCCCTGATCACCACCACCTTCGCCGAAGGGCCCGAACGGAACCGGGCCTTCGGGGTGTTCGCCGGCGTCTCCGCGGGCGGCGGCGCGATCGGCCTGCTGACCGGCGGCATGCTGACCGAGTGGCTCGACTGGCGCTGGGTCCTCTTCGTCAACGTGCCGATCGGCGTCCTGATCACGGTCCTCGCCCCGCTCTGCGTCCGCGAGTCCGAGCGCCACCCCGGCCGCTTCGACATCGCCGGAGCGTTCACCTCCACCGGCGGCATGGCCTCGCTCGTCTACGGGTTCATCCGCGCCTCCGAGGACGGCTGGCGGGACCCGCTCACCATCGGCTCCTTCGCCGCCGCGCTCGTCCTGCTCGGCCTGTTCGTCGCCGTCGAGTCCAGGGCCCGCGAGCCGATCATCCCGCTGCGGATGTTCGCCGACCGCAATCGCGCCGGCGCGTACCTGATCATGCTGGGGCTCGCCGCCGCGATGTTCGGCATGTTCTTCTTCATCGTCCAGTTCGTGCAGAACGTACTGGGCTTCTCACCGATCCGCTCCGGACTCGGCTTCCTGCCCGTGACCCTCGCGATCGTCACCGCCGTCGGGCTCTCGCAGCGCTTCCTTCCGCGCTTCGGGCCCAAGCCGTTCATGGTCACCGGATCCGCCCTCACCGGGGCCGGACTGACCTGGCTGACCTTCATCGGCACCGGCAGTACGTACCTGTCCGGGGTGCTCGGCCCGATGCTGCTGTTCGGCTTCGGCATGGGCCTCAACTTCGTCACCCTCACCCTGACCGCCGTCTCGGGCGTCGCGCCGCACGAGGCGGGCGCGGCCTCGGGGCTGCTCAACGCCAGCCAGCAGGTCGGGGGTTCGCTCGGGCTGTCCATCCTGGTCACCGTCTTCGGCACGGCTGCGCGCGACGAGACCGAGAAGCAGGCGCCCGCCTTCATGGCCCACGCCGACACCGGGCAGCTGGCCGCGTTCAAGGAGACCGGGCGGCTGCCCGACCCCTGGGGCGACTACGTACTCACCCAGGGCATCTCCACCGCGTTCGTCGCCGCCGTCGCCATGGCGGGCCTCGCCCTGGCGACCGCGCTGCTGGTGGTCCGGGTGCGCGCGAGCGACCTGGACGCCCTCAACGGGGCCGCCGCGAAGCCCGGTCCGGCGGCCTGAGCCCTGCCCGACGTACGAGAGGGCCCGGGCACGGGGAAGCACCCCGCGCCCGGGCCCTCGCAGGGGCGCCGCCTACGGCTCGACTCGGTCGCTGAACGTGCCGAGGCGCGAGCACTCCTCGTACGAGGCCTTCACCGGCCGCTCGCGCAGGATCTTCCGGGCCCGGTACTCGCCGAGGCTCATGGCGTACCAGGGCACGTCACCGGCCTTGGCCAGATCGTCGTTGATCCCTCGCAGGGCGCAGGAGCGCCTCGGCTCGGGCAGCCGGTCCAGGGCGGGGGCCGCGTCCGCCGACAGGGACTGGAAGTAGGCCAGGTCGATCTTGGCGTCCTGTTGGAAGCGGGTCACGTTCCGTTCGGCCACCATCCCGTCCGGGGACATCAGCCCGAAGGCCAGGACGGCGGCCGCGGCGCTGCCCGCGACCGCGCGCGGGAGCCAGCGGGCGCCGAACACCCCGGCGGCCATGATCAGTACGAGGACCAGCCCGAGCCACAGTTCCATCGCGGCCACCGACACCCGCAGCCGGGTGAGCCCGTACGCGTCCACGTAGAGGTCCATCCGGCGCAGCGCGGAGGCGACCACGACCAGGGTCAGCACGCACAGGGTGCCGAGGACGGCCCGGACGAAGCGGCGGTCGCCGGCGCCGGCGCGCGGCGCCCAGCGCAGGGCGAGCGCGATCACGGCGAGGGTGAGCAGGGTGGCCCAGAGCAGCTGCCAGAAACCCTGTTGGGCGTATTCGGCGTAGCTGAGGCCGGTGCTCTTGAGGACCTTGTCGTAGCCGCCGAACAGGACGGCCAGCTGAACGGCGTTGAAGCCGGCGAAGAGCAGGTTCAAGACGATCAGCGGAAGCGCCCATTCGACGCGGGAGCGGGCCTTGCCGGGGGTGATCTGGATCCGGTCCCAGCGCAGCGGGGCCGCGGCGGTGCGGGCGCCGGCGAGCGCGAGGACGGCGCCGAGGACGAAGAGCAGGGTGCGGACCGGGCCGTCGCCGACGGAGACCTCGGGCGTCAGATCGCCGAGCAGATCGGCGAACGCGGCGTCGGCGGAGGCGAAGAGCGTGCCGAAGACCACGAGCAGGCCGACGGCCACGGCGGCCGCCTTGGCCACGGGCAGCCAGCGCTCGCGTCCGAACCCGCCTCCACGGGAGCGCAGGCCGGTCCAGGCCCAGCCGACGCCGGTGACGGCGGCGTCGACGAAGCCGAACGGGCTGAACAGCACGCCGGGCCAGGTGCGGACGCCGTGCAGGGCGAGCGAGGCGAGGGAGACGGCGGAGAGGATCGCCAGCGTGGCCGGCCAGGCGGAGTCGCGCAGCGCCGGTACGGCGAGGAGGGCCACGCACCCGATGGCCCACGCCGTGGTCCAGGGGCGGGCTTTACGGCCTGCCGCGCGGGCGGCGAAGTACGCGGCGGCGATCGCGGGCAGTACGGCGACCAGCAGGCCGGGGCCCATGCCGTCGCCCAGCAGCAGGGCGGCGGCGAGGCCTGAGACCATGACGGCGACGAGCGTGGCGGTCAGGATCGGCGCAGCCTCGGCGGGGCGGATCCGCACCGCCCATGCCGCCGGCGCGGAAGCCTGCGCGCGCTGCCGGGCGGAGGCGTCAAAGGCCCCCGCAGCCGGCCCGCCCCAGGCCCCTGCCCCTGCCCCTGCCCCTGCCCCTGCCCCGGGAACAGCACCCACACCACCGGAGGCCGCCCCCGGAGCAACTCCGACCACAGGAGCAACAGCCCCGGCTCCGGCCGCCGCGGCAGGACCAGCGGCCGCCGCGCCCGAACCGGAAACGGCGGCCGCGCCCCCGACCGCAGGAGCAGCCGACGCGCTGGCAGAACCGGGAGCCGCAGCAGTTGGCGCGGTGGCGGAACCGGGAGCCGCGACACCCGGAGCGGCAGCAGACGCCGAAGCGGCAGGCGCGGCAGCAGTGGTCGGAGCCCCTGGAGCGGAAGCGGCCCCGGGCGCCGGAGCCGCGGGCGCGGCGTCAGCCGGAGCGGGCGCAGCGGAAGCGGCAGGCGCGGGCGCGGCGGCTGACGCCGGAGCCGCGGGCGTGGCGTCAGCCGGAGCGGGCGCCGCGCCTGCGGCGGGCGTCGCGGCCGTGCCCGGCCCTGTCTCCGCGCCCGGCGTCGCCGGACCCGGCTTCCTCGGTTCGGCGCCAGCCCCCTCGGCGTTCTCTGACATCGGGTTCCCTCCCCTGTCGGCCGCCCCACTGGTTCCACTGGAGGCGGCGAAGCGGACAGAGTAGGCCCGTGACATGCGGTTTTGGCCAGCCGGGCGGCGCCCCTGTGGCAGGACCGTGACAAACCGAACCGGGCGCGTGACCCCGGCCCGGACGCCCTGCCAGTGCTGTGACCGGAAAGGTTTGCCGGGTCGCGGCGTCCGGTGCGGTACATCGCAAGGCGGAGGGCCGCGGCTCGTACTGGACGTACTCGCGCGGTCCGACAACGCCGCGAGGTGCCGTGCCGGGCGCCGCGACCCGGTGAACCTTTCCGGTCACAGCACTAGCCGCGCGCGGCCTCCGGCAGCCACGCGGGCAGCGCCTCGGTCCGGGCAAGCCAGGCCGCCGGCAGCACCGCGTCCCCGCGCGCGCCCAGCACCCCGCCCACGATCGCGCAGGTCGTGTCGACGTCCCCGCCCACCTGCGCGGTGGTCCAGAACGCCCGCTCGTAGTCGTCGAGCGACCGCGCCGCCGACCACAGGGCGAACGGCACGGTGTCGTGCGCGCTGGTGCGCCGCCCGCAGCCCAGCACCGCCGCGACCGTGTTGGCGTCGCCGTAGTCCAGCATGTCCCGCGCCCGCCGCAGCCCCGCGCCCACCGCGCTGCGCGGCACCAGGGCGACGACGCCGTCCAGAAGGTCGGCGGCGGTCGGCGGGCCCGCCGGATTCGCCGCGAGCGCGGCCGCCGCGGCGACGGCCATCGCCCCGCACACCGCCTCGCGGTGCTGGTGGGTGGTGTAGGCGGAGATCTCCGCCTGGTGGGTGGCCTGCTCGGGGTCGTCCGCGTACCAGGCGCCCAGCGGTGCGATCCGCATGGCGGCGCCGTTGCCCCACGAGCCCTGCCCGTTGAAGAGCTCGGCGGCCAGCGTGCGCCAGTCCGCGCCCTCCCGGACCAGACGGAGCATCCGGTTCACGGCGGGCCCGTAGCCCCGGTCGAAGTCGTGGTGGTGGGCGAAGGACAGCGCGAGGGCGTCCTGGTCGACGCGCCCGTGCTCGGCGAGGACGGCCACGACGGAGCAGGCCATCTCGGTGTCGTCGGTCCACTGCCACGCGTCGGCGCCGGCGGGCACTTCGCGCCGCTTGAGCAGGGGGTAGTTCACGGGGACGAAGTACTGGGAGCCCAGGGCGTCACCCAGAGCCAGCCCTCGGAGGCTGGCCATGGCGCGTGCGTAGCGCCTTTCGGAAGAGGAGTCAGAGGTCATCCCGCGTCACTCTAGCCGTCCAGGTCATAAGGCTCGGGTGTGGTCCAGCGCTCAAACGGGCGGTCCATCCGGTACCGGCCGTCCGGACCCAGCTGGAGCACCCGGTATTCGCCGTTCCCCGGATTGGAGAGGGCCTCGAACTCGGCCACCGACCAGTGGAACCACCGCATGCAGAACAGCCGCATCGTCAGCCCGTGCGTCACCATCAGCACGTTCTGTGGATGGTCCGGGGCCTCGAAACTGCGGTAGAGGCTCTCCAGGAACGACCCGACCCGGTCGTACACGTCCGCCCCCGACTCCCCCTGCGCGAACCGGTAGAAGAAGTGGCCGTACGCGTCGCGGTACGCCTTTTGAAGCCGCACGTCGTCGCGGTCCTGCCAGTTGCCCCAGTCCTGCTCACGCAGCCGCGGCTCCTCGCGCATCCGGACCCGCGCCGGGTCCAGGCGCAGTTCCCGGAAGGTCTGCAGGGTCCGGCGGTACGGGGAGACGTACGCGCTGATGCTCTCGTCGCCGAACAGCTCGCGCAGCCGTACGCCGGTCTCCGCGGCCTGCTCGCGCCCGGTCCTGGTGAGCCGCAGGGCGTGATCGGGTTCCCGTTCGTAGACGGTGTCATCGACGTTGCCCTCCGATTCCCCGTGCCGGACAAGGACGATGCGCCGTGGTCGTGCCATTCCACGACCCTATGCGGCCGCCGGCAGGGCGAACACCCGGGGCACGCCGGTCGGGGCGGCCCGGTGCGTACCGTCGTACGGTCATACCGTCCAGGCGGGTTCGAGGTCGACGACGTCGCCCGTGAGGGCCTCCACGTCGGCCTCGGTCTGGGCGCGCAGCGAGAGCCGCTCGACCCGCTCCGGCCGGTACTTGCCGTGCTCCGCCGCCGCGCGCCACATCGACAGGACGAGGAACTCCCGGCCCGGGGCCTCCCCGAAGAGGCCGCGGATCATTCCGGGCGATCCCGCCATCGCCGGGTTCCACACCTTTTCCTGCATGTGGGCGAAGTGGTCCAGGCGCCCCTCCCGTACCCGGGTGTGCGCGACGCGGACCACGTCGGCGTCGGTGAAGCGCGGCTCGAAGCCCGTCTTCACATCGAAGCGGTGGTCGAAGAGCGTGACCCGCAGATCGGTGTAGGTGCCGTTCTGGGACGCGGCCAGGCGGTCGTGCGAGCGAGCCATGAACGAGTCGTAGAAGGAACGGCTCTCCCAGAACGCGAATACATGCGCCACCCCCTGTCGCCCTCGGCTCCAGCCGCCGCCCTGTCCCCGGAATCCCGGCTCGCCAGGCAACCCCGCCCATTTGCGCTGCCCGCGCTCGAACCCGCGTCGGTCCGTCACCGTGCAGCGAATCCACTTGACCAGCACCGCGCCATCGTACGGGCCCGACGCGGCCCCGGTCAGTCCTCGGCGCGGTTGAGCCGTACCAGTTCGCCCGCATCCCGCTCGGACAGCCGAAGGCCGAACTCCCGGGCGAGCAGCGACGGCAGCTCATCCGGGGCCACCGGCCGCCTCTCGACCCGCCCGTCGGGATACACACGGGTGAGCTCTCGCCCTACGAGTGCCAGCCGGACGGCGTCGCCCGGACGCTGGACGATCACCTGCCCGACGAAGGCGGAGCGGGGGTGCGAGGAGCTGTAGTGGTTCAGGACCACGTAGTCGACGGGGTTGTAGTGCTGTGGGGAGAACGCGTACAGGTCCCGCCAGGTTCCCTCGCGCAGCAGGCACAGCGCGTGGACACCGCCGTCCTCCTCGCGGATCGTGTACGTCCACTCCCCCTGGCGCACCTCGACGCCAGGGCGCGCCAGCGGCACGGGCTCGCACGGTCCCATGGCACCGAACCCTGCATCGCACAGCCAGGGTTCCCCGTCGACGGTGACGACGAGGACGGCGTGCGTCACCGCGAGCAGGGAGTCCCCGCGGGTGCGGTTGCGGGCACCGCGCCCGGAGACCTCGAAGCCGATTCGCTCCAGGGCAGCGGCCAGCAGCGAGTTCTGCTCGTAGCAGTAGCCGCCGCGACGGCCGTGCACGAGCTTGTCCTGAAGCGCCTTGACCTCCAGCTCGACGGGGCGGCCGAGCAGAACGTCCAGGCTCTCGAAGGTGATGGCGGCGGTGTGCGCCCGGTGCACTGCGTACAACGTCGGGAGGTCCGCCTTGAGTTCCCCGTCGTCCCCGACCGGCCCTTCGTACCCGATCCGCGCCAGATAGGCCGCCAGGTCCAGCTCGTCACCGCTCCACATGACTCCCCCGCTCCCACCCGCGCTCCACGAGCGCCCGATCGTCCCTGCGAGCAATGATCACCAAGACAGCCCTGCGCACCAACCCGCTTTCCGCCCGGAGGAGACGACCACCCGCCCGGCACGCCGAATCCCGCACCGGCCTAGCCGCTCCACCCCGGCAGGTTCGGCAGCACGTGCTCGGCGATGCGGAGCAACGCCGCGTCGTCGGGCGCCCTGCCGTCCTCGCGCCAGATGGTGAGGTCGAAGGAGGTGCCGCCGTCCTTCGTGTCGGCGGCGACCAGCACGTGGCGGGCGATGCCGCCGGGGCCGGAGCTGCCCTTGCCGCCCTTGAGGTCGAAGGTGATCGCGATGGTCCGGTCCGAGTACAGGACCGCCGGATGCCCCAGCACCGTCTGCCGCTGCGCGGTCGGGCCCAGGCCGGTGACCGTGCGGTCGAACTCGGGATCGTCGTAGGACGCGGAGAGGTTCACGGTGTAGGTCTTCAGCTGGATCTCGGCCTCGGGTGTGGCGATATCGGTGCCGAGCAGGGTGATCCACCTACCGCTGCCCCTGGCGTTCCACGCCTGATCCTCCGGTGTCCCGAGGAGCGCCGGCAGATCGGGACGGTTCAGCGCCGCGCACAGCGCCGCTCCGGAGGCGTACCGCTCCGGCAGCTCGTCGTTCGTGACGGAGCAGACGGCCGGCTTGTCCTCGCCCATGCTCCGTTCGGAGACTTCGCCCAGTCCCCACCCGCCCCCGATCAGGCCCCCGACCACCACCACCGCCGCGACCGCCTGGGCCCCCGCGTTGATGTCCTTCTTGGATCCGCCGCTTTCGTCCGTCATGTCCCCCACCCGTGCCGTTCGCGTCCCGGGCGAGCGTGCCGGAGCCGCACCCGCAGGCACAAGGCCTTGTGCGGTCCCGCCGAGGCCCGAGCGAACGCCGAAGCGGGGACCGGCGCATCGCCGGTCCCCGCTTCGTCAGTCGCTCAGTGCCTCAGTGGCCCAGCGCCTCGGTGGCTCAGTGCCTCAGCTGCAGCCACTGGTCGAGCCGCAGCCCTCGCAGATGTAGCAGGAGCCGGCGCGCTGCATCTTCGTACCGCAGGAGAAGCAGAGCGGGGCGTCGGCGGAGACGCCGAGCTGCATCTCGACCAGTTCGGCGTTCGAGTGCGCCGTCTTCGGGGCCGGGACCTCGACGACCGCCACCGGCTTCGGGGCGGACGGGACCGCGGCCAGCGGAGCCGACTGGCTCAGGGCCTCCGTGTCGATCTCCTCCTCGAGCGGCTCGTACGAACCGGTCTCCAGGTGGCGCTGACGCTCCTCGGCGGTGTGGATGCCGAGCGCCGAGCGGGTCTCGAAGGGCAGGAAGTCCAGCGCCAGGCGACGGAAGATGTAGTCGACGATCGACTGCGCCATCCGCACGTCCGGGTCGTCCGTCATGCCGGCCGGCTCGAAGCGCATGTTCGTGAACTTCGAGACGTAGGTCTCCAGCGGCACGCCGTACTGCAGGCCCACCGAGACGGCGATGGAGAAGGCGTCCATCATGCCCGCGAGGGTCGAGCCCTGCTTGGACATCTTCAGGAAGACCTCGCCCAGACCGTCGTCCGGGTAGGAGTTGGCGGTCATGTAGCCCTCGGCGCCACCCACGGTGAAGGAGGTGGTGATGCCCGGGCGGCCCTTCGGGAGGCGCTTGCGGACCGGGCGGTACTCGATGACCTTCTCGACGGCCGCACGGATGGTGTCCTCCGCCTTGGCGGTGACCTCCTCCTTCTCCTCTTCCTTCTTCTTCGCGGAGAGGGGCTGGCCGACCTTGCAGTTGTCGCGGTAGATCGCGAGCGCCTTCACGCCCATCTTCCACGCCTCGAAGTAGATCTCCTCGATCTCCTCGACGGTCGCCGTCTCCGGCATGTTGACCGTCTTCGAGATCGCGCCGGAGATCCAGGGCTGGATCGCGGCCATCATGCGGACGTGGCCCATCGCGGAGATGGAGCGCTCGCCCATGGCGCAGTCGAACACCGAGTAGTGCTCGGCCTTCAGGCCCGGGGCGTCGACGACCACGCCGTGCTCGGCGATGTGGGCGACGATCGCCTCGATCTGCTCCTCCTGGTAACCCAGGCGGCGCAGGGCCTGCGGGACGGTGCCGTTGACGATCTGCATCGAGCCGCCGCCGACGAGCTTCTTGAACTTGACCAGGGCCAGGTCCGGCTCGACACCGGTGGTGTCGCAGGACATCGCGAGACCGATGGTGCCGGTCGGGGCCAGGACGGAGGCCTGGGAGTTGCGGAAGCCGTTCTTCTCGCCGAGGCGCAGAACGTCCTGCCAGGCCTCGGTGGCCGCGGCCCAGATCGAGTTGTCCAGGTCCTCGGTGCGCGGCGCGACGGCGTTGGCGTCGGCGTGCTGCCTCATGACGCGCTTGTGCGACTCGGCGTTGCGGGCGTAGCCGTCGTACGGGCCGACGATCGCGGCCAGCTCGGCGGAGCGCTTGTACGCCGTACCGGTCATCAGCGAGGTGATCGACGCGGCGAGGGTGCGGCCGCCGTCCGAGTCGTACGCGTGGCCGGTCGCCATCAGCAGGGCGCCGAGGTTGGCGTAGCCGATGCCCAGCTGGCGGAAGGCGCGGGTGTTCTCGCCGATCTTCTGCGTCGGGAAGTCCGCGAAGCAGATGGAGATGTCCATCGCGGTGATGACGAGCTCGACGACCTTGGCGAAGCGCTCGGCGTCGAAGGACTGGTTGCCCTTGCCGTCGTCGTCGAGGAACTTCATCAGGTTCAGCGAGGCGAGGTTGCAGGACGTGTTGTCCAGGTGCATGTACTCGCTGCACGGGTTGGACGCGGTGATGCGGCCGGACTCGGGGCAGGTGTGCCAGTTGTTGATCACACCGTCGTACTGGATGCCCGGGTCGGCGCAGGCCCACGCGGCCTCGGCGAGCTTGCGGAAGAGCGCCTTGGCGTCGACCTCTTCGATGACCTCGCCGGTCATGCGGGCGCGCAGGCCGAACTTGGTGCCATTCTCGACGGCCGTCATGAACTCGTCGTTCACGCGGACGGAGTTGTTGGCGTTCTGGTACTGGACGGACGTGATGTCGTCCCCGCCCAGGTCCATGTCGAAGCCCGCGTCGCGCAGGGCGCGGATCTTCTCCTCTTCCTTCACCTTGGTCTCGATGAAGGCCTCGACGTCCGGGTGGTCCACGTCCAGGACGACCATCTTGGCCGCGCGGCGGGTGGCGCCGCCCGACTTGATCGTTCCGGCGGACGCGTCGGCGCCGCGCATGAAGGAGACCGGACCGGAGGCGTTGCCGCCGGAGGAGAGGAGCTCCTTGGAGGAGCGGATGCGGGAGAGGTTCAGGCCGGCGCCGGAGCCGCCCTTGAAGATCATGCCCTCTTCCTTGTACCAGTCGAGGATCGACTCCATGGAGTCGTCGACGGCCAGGATGAAGCAGGCGGAGACCTGCTGCGGCTGGGGCGTGCCGACGTTGAACCACACCGGCGAGTTGAAGCTGAAGATCTGGTGCAGGAGGGCGTACGTCAGCTCGTGCTCGAAGATCTCCACGTCGGCGGGCGAGGAGAAGTAGTCGAAGTCCTCGCCGGCCTTCGTGTACGTCTTCACGATCCGGTCGATCAGCTGCTTGAGACCGGTCTCGCGCTGCGGGGTGCCGACCGCGCCGCGGAAGTACTTGCTGGTGACGATGTTGACCGCGTTCACCGACCAGAAGTCGGGGAACTCGACGCCACGCTGCTCGAAGTTGACCGAGCCGTCGCGCCAGTTGGTCATGACGACGTCACGGCGCTCCCAGCTCACCTCGTCGTAAGGGTGCACGCCCGGGGTGGTGTGGATGCGCTCGATCCGAAGGCCGCCCTTGGCAGCCTTGGTCCCCTTGGCGCGGGAACCTCGTGCCGAGCCGCTCGCCGTCTCTGTCATGCCGCCTCCCATATGCGGGCAAAAACGCCCTAAAGTGCCAGCGTTATTCCGCGGCACGGTGCTGTGTCTGTATCTACGTCTCTTCGCCTGGCGGAGCAGACGGGCCGCGCTGCGCTGCGGCCGTCCGGTCAGTCGGCGGCGGAGGCGGGCACGGGGACCTGACCGGTCCCCCCCTGCTCGCACTCTTCGGGGTGAGCCCGCGGCACGCGGAGTTCCGCGATGGCGGTCTCGAAGTCTTCAAGGGTGTCGAACGCTTTGTACACGGATGCGAAGCGCAGGTACGCGACGAGGTCGAGCTCCTGCAACGGGCCGAGTATGGCCAGACCCACGTCGTGGGTGGTCAGCTCGGCACTCCCGGTGGCGCGCACCGCTTCCTCGACCCGCTGGCCGAGTTTGGCGAGGGCGTCCTCGGTGACCGGCCGCCCCTGGCACGCCTTGCGGACGCCAGAGATGACCTTGGTACGGCTGAAGGGTTCGGTGACCCCACTGCGCTTGATCACCATCAGCGAGGCCGTCTCCACCGTCGTGAAACGACGGGAGCAGTCGGGGCACTGACGGCGCCGACGAATCGACGTGCCGTCGTCCGTGGTGCGGCTGTCGACGACGCGGCTGTCGGGGTGCCTGCAGAAGGGGCAGTGCATGGTTCCCTCACCCTCCCTCTTGGCACGACTGAATCACCCCACGGAGTCCCTGAACGGCGGAGCGAGGCTCTGCCGGGGACTCGTGAAGCAGCCACAAGCATATGCGATGTCGTAGCCCCCGATCGACCGAGGACCACAACTTCTGGGTGGCAGCGCTCATCCAACCACTAGATCTTGGGTTGTGGTGGATTTCTGGCACACCGCGTGTCGCGGCGCCCGATGGCCGGATCCGCGGCCTTCCGGTGCCACACTGGGCACTGGCCCGCACGGTGGCGACCCGACCCGGAAGGGTACCGTAAGCAGCGGAGCCCGGGCCGAACCCGCGTTCGGCGGACCGATCGCCCTTACACCTCTCGCCATATCCACGATGGGCGATCCGCGATTTTTCACTCGAACGTGTGTTTGGCGCAACCTTTCGAAAGCAACTACCGTTGTCCAGCTAGGGAGAACATTTCGAGAGGGGCCGACGTGACCACCACCGCAGACAGTGCCACCATCACTGCCCAGAACCGCTCCCAGAGCCGACTCGAGCCGGTGCATGCCATGAATGACGCAAGCCTGAACCCGGAGGCGGAGCCCGTACGCCCCGCACGCTCGCTGCCAGGTCGCCCTCCAGGCATCCGCGCCGACAGCTCGGGGCTCACGGACCGGCAGCGGAGGGTCATCGAGGTCATCCGTGACTCGGTGCAGCGACGGGGCTACCCGCCGTCGATGCGGGAGATCGGTCAGGCGGTCGGCCTGTCGAGCACGTCCTCGGTCGCGCACCAGCTGATGGCCCTGGAGCGCAAGGGCTTCCTGCGTCGCGACCCGCACCGCCCCCGCGCCTACGAGGTGCGCGGCTCCGACCAGCCGAGCTCGCAGCCCACGGACACCACCGGCAAGCCCGCCGCCTCGTACGTTCCCCTGGTCGGCCGGATCGCGGCCGGCGGACCGATCCTCGCCGAGGAGTCGGTGGAGGACGTGTTCCCGCTCCCCCGCCAGCTGGTCGGTGACGGCGAGCTCTTCGTCCTCAAGGTCGTCGGCGACTCGATGATCGAGGCCGCCATCTGTGACGGCGACTGGGTCACGGTCCGTCGCCAGCCCGTCGCCGAGAACGGCGACATCGTCGCCGCGATGCTGGACGGCGAGGCAACGGTCAAGCGATTCAAGCGCGAGGACGGCCACGTCTGGCTTCTCCCGCACAACGCCGCGTACCAGCCGATCCCCGGCGACGAGGCGACCATCCTCGGCAAGGTCGTCGCGGTACTGCGCCGGGTCTGAGCCCGCGCCCCCATCCAGCTCCGGGACCTACTGCGCCGGTCCCGGAGCTGTCTTGTACCTCCGCCCGCCCCTGCCCCGGACAGATGCCCCGGACAGACGGCTGAGCCACTCGCCCCCTACTTGCCCTCCGCCTGCGCGGCGGCGTCGATGGCGGCCAGCGAGCGGCGGGCCTGGTTGCGGTCCGTGGTGTACCAGAAGTCCGGCAGCGTGGCCCGCAGGAAGCTCCCGTACCGGGCCGTGGCCAGCCGGGGGTCCAGGACCGCGACGACGCCCCGGTCACCGGAGGCCCGTACCAGCCGGCCCGCGCCCTGCGCCATCAGCAGCGCCGCGTGGGTCGCCGCGACGGCCATGAAGCCGTTGCCTCCGTGCTCCTCGACCGACTTCTGCCGGGCGCTCATCAGCGGGTCGTCGGGGCGCGGGAACGGGATCCGGTCCATGACGACGAGCTGGCAGCTGGGGCCGGGCACGTCCACGCCCTGCCAGAGCGAGAGCGTGCCGAACAGACAGGTCTTCGGATCCGAGGCGAAGGCCTTGATCAGCTCGCCCAGCGTCTCCTCGCCTTGGAGCAGGATCGGGTTGTCGAGCCGGCCGCGCAGCTCCTCGGCCGCCGCCTTGGCGCCGCGCATCGAGGAGAACAGCCCGAGGGTGCGGCCGCCGGCCGCCTCGATCAGCTCGGCGAGCTCGTCCATCATGTCGCCGCGGGTGCCCTCGCGGCCCGGCGTGGCCAGGTGCTTGGCGACGTACAGGATCCCCTGCTTCGGGTAGTCGAACGGGGAGCCGACGTCCAAGCCCTTCCAGACGGGTGCGTCGTCCCCCTCGACCCCTTCCGGGGACAGGCCCAGCGAGGCCGCGACCCCGTTGAAGTCACCGCCGAGCTTGAGGGTGGCGGAGGTGAGGACCACCGAGCGGTCCTCGAACAGCTTCTCCCGGAGCAGCCCGGACACCGAGAGCGGGGCGACCCGGAGGGTGGCGCCGAAGCGGTCGTGGCGCTCGTACCAGACGACGTCGTACTCGGAGCCGTTGGTGATCCGCTCGGCCACGGAGTGGATGCTCTCCACCGCGGCGAGGGCCTGCTTGCGGACTGCGTCCTCGTCGTGGACGGACTTGTCGCGGGTTGACCCGATCGCCGAGATCACGTTGCGCGCGGCATCCCGCAGGGCCATCAGCGCGTAGCCGAGGTCCTCCGGGACCTCCTCCAGCCGGCCCGGGAGCGCCAGCTCCATGACCCGCTCGAAGGACTCGGAGGCGGTCTGCAGGGAGTCCGCGGTCTTCTCGTCGACCAGCTTGGCCGCCCGCTTCACGGCGCGGTTGACCTGGCCGGGGGTGAGCTCGCCGGTGGCGACGCCGGTCACCCGGGAGACCAGCTCGTGCGCCTCGTCCACGATCAGCACCTCGTGCTGCGGGAGCACGGGGGCGCCCTCGATGGCGTCGATGGCGAGGAGGGCGTGGTTGGTGACGACGACGTCGGCGAGCTTGGCCCGCTCGCGGGCCGCCTCCGCGAAGCACTCGGCTCCGTACGCGCACTTCGTGGCGCCCAGGCACTCCCGGGAGGAGACCGAGATCTGACTCCAGGCCTTGTCGGAGACGCCCGGGGTCAGGTCGTCCCGGTCACCGGTCTCGGTCTCGTCCGCCCAGTCGCGCAGGCGCAGCAGGTCCTTGCCGAGCTTGCTGGTGGGGGTGGCCGCCTCGAACTGGTCGAAGAGGCCCTCCTCCTCGTCCTGCGGGGCTCCCTCGTGCAGCCGGTGCAGGCACAGGTAGTTGGAGCGGCCCTTGAGCATGGCGAACTGCGGGCGGCGGCGCAGCTGCGGGTGCAGCGCCTCCACCGTGCGCGGCAGGTCGCGCTCGACGAGCTGCCGCTGCAGGGCCAGCGTCGCGGTCGCCACGACCACGCGTTCGCCGTGCGCGAGGGCCGGCACCAGGTAGCCGAGGGACTTTCCGGTGCCGGTGCCGGCCTGGATCAGCCGGTGGGAGTTGTCGTCGATCGCTTCGCCGACGGCTTCGGCCATGGCTACCTGGCCGGGCCGCTCCGTGCCGCCGACGGCGGAGACGGCGGCGTGCAGCAGGTCGGGGAGGGAGGGCTTCGTCATAGCACCGCCAACCCTACGGGGCCGCACTGACAGCGACCGCATCGGAGAGCGATCACGGGCGGTACAGGGGGTTGGCCACGGTGCCGTGGGTGACGACGTGCGGGCGGTCGGGGCGGTCGCGGTATCCGTCCTTGTGGAGCCGGTTCCGGTTCGGGCAGAGCCGGTCGAGCCGCTCGGTGAGCAGGTCGAAGAGCTCGTAGCGGTCCTTCAGCTCCGGGAAGCGCGCCTGGTGGCGGATGATCTCGGCCCGTACGAGGGACCAGAACTCGGTCTCCGGGACGCCGAGCCGGTCTTCGCAGAGGGCGGCGAGGTAGCGGAAGACGCCGATGAAGAGCCCGGAGTGGATGAACTGGGTGAGGTAGGCGGGCGGCTCGGTGAGCAGGGCGGCTCGGACCTCGTCGGGCATGGAGGCGTGCTCGGGCAGCGGCTCGCGGCTGATGTTGACGTCGTCCACGAAGTCCTTGACGGCGAGGCGGACGGGGACGTCCTGCTCGTCGAAGATCACGATCGCGTTCTCGCCGTGCGGGGAGAAGACGGTGCCGTAGCGGTAGAGGAAGCGGAGCAGCGGGGGCAGCAGGGCGGCGAAGAGCCGTTGGAGCCAGACGGTGGGGGTGAGTCCGGACCGGGCGACGAGTTCGGCGGTGAAGGAGCGGCCGCGCGGGTCGGTGTGGAGGAGCGAGGCGAGGGTGCGGGCGCGCTCGCCGGGGGCGAGGTGGCCGGCCAGGGGCTCGCGCCAGATCGCTCCGAGGAGCTCCTTGTACTGGTACGGGACCTCGGGGAGCTGCTCGTAGACCGGGTGGCGGACGGTGACGGAGGCGACCTCGCCGAGGAGGACGACCCCGCATTCCTCGCGCAGGAAGGGGTCGGCGTCGCGGAGGGAGTGGATCCAGGCGGTGACGGCGGGGGCGGCGAGGGCGAGGTCGGAGGGCAGGCCGCGCCAGACCATCGTGTTGAAGACGGAGAGTGGCAGCTTGACGCTGTGCCGGTCGGGGCGGGTGAGGTTGAGGAAGGTACGGATGGACTGCTGGGGCAGGCGTACGTCGGGATCGGCGGGCAGCGGGACCAGCGCACTGGAGGCGAGGGCCGGGGCGAAGAGGGGCAGCACGACCTCGTCCCACTGCCAGGGGTGGACGGGGAGGTAGAGGTAGCCGCGGGGGTCGAGGCCTCGGCTGCGCAGGGCCTGGTCGAAGGCGGCGCGGGTGACGGGGTCGAGTTCGGCGGAGTAGAGGCGTGCGGGGTCTTCGAGGCCGGCCGTGCCGCGGTACTCGGCGAGTGAGGTGTGGGCGGCGAGCCAGGGCAGCCGCTGGCGGGTGCGGGCCTCGGGAGCCCAGGCGGCGGTGTCGGCGGCGGAGAGTCCGATGCGGCCCTTGTTGAGGACGAGCCAGGGGTGCCCGGTCTGGTGGCCTTCGAGGTCGGCGTAGTCGAGGTCGGCGAGGACGTCGGCCGTGAGCGCGGTGTGGGCGATGCGGGCGTCGGCGGTGAGGGTGGCGCTGAGCTCGCGGATGAGGTGGCCGAGGGTCGCGCCGTCGAGGCCGAGGAGGGTGCGGGCGCGGACGAGGAAGGCGTACGGGTCGCCGAAGGCGGTCGGGTGCGCGGTGGAGGGCGGCGCCGGGGTGAGGGTGATGGTGTCGGGGGCCACCTGCCAGCTCCCGTACGAGCGGCGGCGGGCCCGGAAGCCGAGGCTGCTGCCGTCGTCGAGGGTCAGGGTCCAGGCGTCACCGGCGGCGGCCGGGGCGGGGACGGGGCTGACGATCTCCTCGTACGCGAATTCGCCGAGCATCTTGGCGAGGAGCGCGCGGCCGGCGGAGTCCCAGGTCACGGGGTTGAGTTCGGGCGGGGTGCAGGGGTGTTGCGGCGACGGCGGCAGGGGCGGCTCTGTGGAGTCGGGGGCTGCGGGGAAATTCGGCACGGGACTCCTCGGAGATCGGGAACTTTGCTGCGCGACGCAGAGTTTTCGAAGGGAGAGCCTGAAGCGGGACGCGCGAAGGGGGTCGGGGATCAGGGCGGCAGTCAGAGGAGATTGCGCAGCGCCCGTTCCCGGATCATCAGCGCGGCGCGCTTGTCGGGGAGCTCGATTTCCGCGGGAGAGCGGAAACCGGAGTTCAGGAAGGCAGTTACGGAGGGGGTGTTGCGGATGTCCGGTTCGGCGATGACGCGTGTGCAGCGAGGCCGGTTGTCGAAGACCAGGTCGGCGACGGCGCGCAGCAGTGCGGTGCCCAGGCCGCGGCCGCGGTTCGTGCCGTCTCCGATGAGCAGGTGGATACCCGTGTCGTGGGGGCGCGCCGGGTAATGGCGGGACAGCGGGTCGAGGTCGGCCCGGTAGATCTCCCAGTAGCTCATCGGCGTGCCGTCGAGGAGGCCGAGGCAGGGGATGCTGCGGCCGTCGCCGTCGAGCTGCGCCCGCAGGTGGGCGGCTGTGGCGGTGGCGGGCCCGGCGAGTTCCCAGTAGGCGGCCACCTCGGGGTCGTTCATCCAGCGGGTGAGGAGTTCCAGGTCGCGGTCGAGCCGTACGGGTTCGAGGCGGAAGGCTCCTACCGGAGTGGTGGCGGCCCCCCACGCGGCCGGGGAGTCCAACAGGTCGGCCTCGGCGAGCCGGGGCAACAGCTCGGCGGTGAGGCGCAGTTCGACGGTGTCGTCGGTGGAGGGCATCGGTGCTCTTCTCCGCATCGGTGGTGGCGCGTCAATCGTGAAGGGGGTTGGCGATGGTGACGTAGACGGATTGGGTGTCGACGGGACCGACGAGTTCGTCGAGGCCGCCCAGGCGGGTGAGCAGATTCGCCTTGCAGCGCAGGGTGGGTGAGTCGAGCAGCCGTGCCGGGAGCGGGCCGAGGCCGGCGGCCTTGCCGAGGAAGCGGCGGAAGGCGGCGAGGAGCACGCGCTCATCGGCGAGCCGTTGGGATCCGAAGGCCCCGATGAGGCCGAGCACGTTGTTGATGCCGAGGTAGTACGCGAAGCGTTCGTCGGTGACGGCGTCGGAGACGAAGGTGTCGCTGACGCTGCCGATGCCGGGGAGCCGGCGCTCCAGTTCCGCGCGGCGGGAGGCGCGGAAGTAGTAGCCCTGGTTGTCGCGGTAGCGGCCGCCGATGGGCCAGCCGACAGCGTCGAGGACGACCAGGGTGTTCTGCTGGTGCGCTTCGAGGGCGATCCCGGCGAGCGCGTCGAACGCGAGCACCGGCAGGACGACGTGGTCCAGGTAGCGCAGGAACCACTCGGCGGCGACGGCGGAGGTGGAGCGCCCGGTGGCGACGGCGAGACGGGACACGATCTCGGCGAGACGGGAGCGCATGGCGGTCCGAGCGCCGGGCAGGGGGCGGGGTGCGGTGAGCGCGGCGATGCAGAGGGCGTCGTCGGCGGAGCGGAAGGGGTTGTGGCGCAGCAGGACGTCGAGTCCTTGGACGGGGGTGCCGTCCGGGGCGTCGACGGCGACCCAGGCGGGGTCGCGGACGATGTCGAAGCCGGGGTGGGCCGACTGCCACTGCTCCGCCAGGCCGGTGCGGAGCAGTCGGTGCACCTCGACACCGCGGTGGAGTTCCTTGCGGAGGTTCTCGCGGCGGGAGTTGGTGATGCGCAGGCCCAGGGAGAGCTTGAGCATCGCGGGTGCGCCGGGGCGGTGGACGGTGCGGACGGAGGAGGTGGGGTGCCAGGGCTCGCCGTGCGGGCCGAGGTCGGTCAGGAGTCCCGCGTCGCGGAGGGCGGTGACGGCGGGGCGCCGCAGCAGGTCGCGGGCCTGCCAGGGGTGCAGGGGAAGGGGGGTGGCGCCGTCGGGCATCCGGAGTCCGGGGGCGAGCCGGCCGAGGAGTTGCGCGGCGGAGACGAGGCGTCCGCGTTCGGTCCAGGCGGAGTCGGTGGCGAGGGCGGCGGGGGCGACCGCCAGCCAGTGGAGGGGGAAGGAGCCGTGGAGTTCGGGTGAGTAGGGGCGCACTTCCGCTTCGGAGAGGCCTTCGCGGCTCTTCGGGGTGGGGTGCAGCGGGTGTCCGAGGAGAAGCGACTGTTCGGAGGTGAGGAAGAGGTCCCCGGCTACGGGCGCGGGTGGGGCAGGGTGTTCGCGCCGGTCGGCGATGAACTCGGCGGTGCGCTGCACCGAGTCGGCGACCCGGCCGACGAGGTCGGCGCCGCCGCGGCCGGCGGGGTTGCCCTCGCGGGCGATCAGGGCGGCGAGGGTGACGGCGTCCAGGGCGGGGGCGTGGGAGGGCGCGCCTTCGAACCGGGGCGGGGAGAAGCGGTGCCAGCCGGCCGGGGACCAGTACCGGACGGGGACGAGCAGGGCCGCGCCGGATGCGGGGAGGGGGATGCGCAGCAGGGTGCCGACCGGGCCGTCGGGCCGGCCGATGCCGTTCTCGCGGACCCAGCACCGCAGCAGGTTCTCCACCGCGGCGGCCTCTGCGGCGACGGCCGGGTCGGGGTGGTCCAGGAGGTCGGGCAGCGCGGCCGGTTCGGGCCCGACGGGTCCGGACCCGCCGACCCGGGGTCTGGCCATGCCGTCCTTCTGCCGGGGCACGCTGGCCGCCGGATACTGCACCGGTTCGCCGTACGGAGCCGGCGCGGGTACGGGGCCAGCCCCTGCGGAGCCCTCCTGCCCGGGCACCTCGCCCGCCACGTCCGGGACGGACCCGACGCCGCCTTCGGAGCGCCCGCCCGGAGCCCCCGGCTTACCTCCGGCCAGGGCACCGGAAGCCCCCCACGGCGCCGCTGGGGCGGCCGCTGCCGGCCGGGCTCCGGGTGTGCCCGTCTGCGGATCCCCGGCCCCGGAGCCGGGAGCGGCATCCTCGCCCCGGGCCGAGGGCTGCGGGGCATCCGCCGGCCCGCCCGGCATGCCCAACGCCGGGTAGGCGACCGGGTTGCCGGGCTGCGGCATGGGAACCCCCTGCTCCTCCTCAGGCGTTCCCGATGCCGACGGAGACGACGGCCCGGGCTCCGAATCGGCAGTCCCGCGCGTTGTCAGGGGCGTGCGGTCAGGCTGCGGGGTGGTAGCCCCTTCGCCCGCTTGCGCGGTCGGTGTTCCCGACGCCGGGAGGGGCTCCTGGTCCGCGTGCGGCGCGGGAGCCCGCTCCGCTGCGTACCACGGCGTGCCGGCCGTCGGGAGGGCCGTCGGGAGGGTCGGGCCAGGCTGCGGGGTGGATGCGCCGTGCGCGACCGGCATGCCTGACGCAGGAAGGGGCGTCTGGCCGGGGCGCGCTTCCGAAGTCTCCGCGCCCGGGAGGGACAGGGGGGCCGGCGCAGCCACTGATCCCGGCGGGCGCACGGCGGGAGCCGGCCAGCGGGTCAGCGCCGCGTGGGGCTCTGGCGGTGCGGCGGGAGCCGGCTGGGTGGCCGGCGCCGCGTGGGTCTCCAGCAGGCCCGGCTCGGGGGTCGTCGGGGCTGCCGGGGCAGGGTCGTCAGCGATGCGGGGCGGCGCCTGGCGGGGCTCCCGCGTGCCCGGCTCGGCGCCCTGCGGAGCGGTCGGGGCGAGGGCCGGCCAGCGAGACGGCCCTGCGTGGGGCCCCGGCGGCGTGGCCAGCGGGGGCTCGGAGGGCGCCGGGTGGGTGGCCGGCGCCGCGTGGGTCTCCAGCGTGCCCGGCTCGGGGGCCGTCAAGGCTGCCGGGGCAGGGCCGTCAGCGATGCGGGACGGCGCCTGGTGAGGCTCCCGCGTGCCCGGCTCGGCGGCCTGCGGAGCCGTCGGGGCAGGGGCCGGCCAGCGGGACGGCGCTGCCTGGGGCTCCGGAGTGGTTGGCAGCGGCGGCTCGGCGGGGGCCGGCCAGCGGGGCGGGGGCTGGTGAAGGTCCCGCCTGGCGGGCTCGACCGACACCGGGGGTGTCGGGGTGGGCGCCGGCCAGCGGGGTGGGGCCGGGTGGGAGTCCGGTGTGGCCTGCGGCGGCGTTGAGGCGGGGGCGCGGTGGGAGTCCGGCATGGTCTGCGGTGGAGTTGGGGCGGGGGCGCGGTGGGGGGATGACGGGCTCGATGGGAGGGGCGGGCGGCCGGTGGGTGCCGGGGGAGGCTCCGGCGTGTTCGGGTGGAGGGAGGGGTCGGGCATCGTGGGTCCTTCGGGGTCAGTGGGGCCGGCCGGCGGCGGCGGGGATGGCGTCGGCCAGGCGGTCGAGGACGGCGGTGGCCTGGTCGTCCGTCACGGTCAGCGGGGGCAGCAGGCGGACGACGCTGGAGTGGCGGCCGCCGAGTTCCACGATCAGGCCGCGGTCCAGGCACTCCTGGCGGACGGCCGCCGCGAGGGCCGGGGCGGCGGAGCCGGTGTCGGGGTCGATGAGTTCGACGCCGATCATCAGGCCCCGGCCCCGCACGTCCCCGACGCACGGGTGGGCCGGGATCAGCCCGCGCAGGGCCGCGAGCATCCGGTCGCCCAGCGTCGCCGCGCGCTCGGCGAGGCCGTTCTGGCGGACGTGGGCCAGGGTCGCGGTGCCGGCCGCCATCGCCAGCTGGTTGCCGCGGAAGGTGCCGGCGTGGGCGCCGGGGGCCCACACGTCCAGTTCGGCCCGGTACACGATCACCGCCAGCGGCAGGCTGCCACCGATCGCCTTGGACAGGACCATCACGTCCGGCACCACCCCGGCGTGGTCGACGCCCCAGAAGGCGCCGGTGCGCCCGACCCCGCTCTGCACCTCGTCCGCGATCAGCGGGATGCCCCGATCCGCGGTGATCTCCCGCATCCGGCGGAGCCACGCGTCGGGCGAGGGAATGACCCCGCCCTCACCCTGCACCGGTTCGACGATCATCGCGGCGGGCGAGGGCACTCCGCCCTTGGGGTCGTCCAGCAGACTCTCCGTCCAGGTGGCGGCGAGCCGCGCACCCTCGGCCCCGCCGACACC
This sequence comes from Streptomyces sp. NBC_01551, assembly GCF_026339935.1. Taxonomy (NCBI): domain Bacteria; kingdom Bacillati; phylum Actinomycetota; class Actinomycetes; order Kitasatosporales; family Streptomycetaceae; genus Streptomyces; species Streptomyces sp. NBC_01551. The sequence goes on along the minus strand of NZ_JAPEPX010000001.1, from coordinate 5,061,798 downwards.
GAACGGGCAGCGGTAGTCCCGCGGATACGGCAGCCGGGTCACCCGTACCTCGGACGCGCCCCCGGAAGCGGCGAGCGCCCCGGCGGTCATGCCGTGGTACGCCCCGGTGAAGGCCAGCAGCCCCGAGCGCCCGGTGGCGGTGCGCACCAGCTTCAGTGCGGCCTCGACGGCGTCGGTCCCGGCCGGCCCGCAGAACTGGATGCGGGCGTCGGCCGCCAGCGCCGGCGGGAGGTTCGCGAACAGCTCGCTGGTGAAGGCGTCCTTGACCGGGGTCGCCAGGTCCAGGACGTGCAGCGGGGCACCCGAGTCGAGCACGCCCCGGATCGCTTCGAGCACCACCGGGTGGTTGTGCCCGAGGGCGAGGGTGCCGGCACCCGAGAGGCAGTCCAGGTAGCGGCGTCCGTCCGCGCCCTCGATCGTCATTCCCCGGGCCCGTACCGGAACGATCGGGAGGGAGCGCGCGTACGTCCGGGCGGCCGACTCCCGTTGGGCCTGCCTGCGCAGGATCCCCTCCGCGCCGGCCGCGGATCCCCTGATCCCCTGCGTCGGTACGGTCGCCGCGGCCGCGGCCTGTTCGGTCAAAGCCACGAGTGTCGGACCTCCCGCACGGAATGCGCTGCCGGTTTCTCTTCCGGATTGCGTCTCGAACATGAACGCTCCCGCCCTTTCCCCCGTACGTACCAACGACGGGAACGGTCACGGATCACGGGTGGACCCAAGATCCTTGCCCTACCCTGTGCCTCCCGGCGCAGGCGGGCACCGCCCGTCAGGAACCACGCCCCGGCCTGTGCCGTCCCCAACGGCAGCGGCATAGTGGGGGGCTGCGCTCCACTGCAACCAACGCCTCGACCCACCAGGGGGACTTACGACATGCGACCGAACCGACCGTTCACCGCGGTCCTGTGCGCGGCCGCGCTCGCGCTGACCGCCGCGGCCTGCGGCCCGGGCGACGGGGAGGCCGGCGGCGACGCCAAGCCGACCGTGGCGGCGAGCCTTCCGTCCGGGGCCGACGGGATCAAGATCCCGGACCAGCTCAAGGACAAGCTCAAGGAGCACGGCATCGACCTGGAGAAGTGGAAGGGCGGTGCGTGGAAGAACTGGAACAAGGATGACTGGCTCCGCGAGGCGGGTGACTACGTCAACCCGATCATCGAGGACCTGTGGGACCCGGACCGGATGCGCGACGCCGAGGAGCCGAAGGCCCCGTCCGTCGACCCGGACGCCGGCAAGGACCAGGGCGTGACGGACCCGACCCCGGCTCCGGTGTCGGCCAAGCCCGCCGCCGCCCCGTACCACGCGAACGTCCCGGAGGCCGGCAAGGTCTTCTTCGACGGCCCCGAGGGCTCGATGGTCTGCTCGGCGACCGTGGTCAAGGACCCCGCCCACCCGGGCAAGTCCAACATGGTCTGGACGGCGGGCCACTGCGTGCACGCGGGCAAGGCCGGCGGCTGGTACCGGAACATCGCCTTCGTCCCGTCGTACAACAACGCCGGCAAGCCGGCGGCCTCGCTCAAGGGCGCGCCCCGCGAGCAGGTGGCTCCGTTCGGCGTCTGGTGGAGCGACTGGGCCCAGACCTCGGACCAGTGGATCGCGAGCGGCGGTCCCACCGGCGGCGCGGGCGCCCCGTACGACTTCGCGATGCTGCACGTGACCCCGGAGAAGGGCACGGGCAAGTCCCTGGAGGAGACGGTCGGTTCGGCGCTCCCGGTGGAGTTCAACGCTCCGGCGGTGCCGAAGATCGCGAACATGACGGCCACGGGCTACCCGGCGGCGCGCCCGTTCGACGGCCAGAAGGCGTACCAGTGCACGGACAAGCCGGGCCGGCTTTCGCTGGTCGCGGCGGACCCGGTGATGTACCGCATCGGCTGCACCATGACCGGCGGTTCCTCCGGCGGCGGCTGGATCGCGGCGGGCAGCGACGGCAAGCCGGCGCTCGTGTCGAACACCTCGATCGGCCCCGCCAAGGCGGGCTGGCTGGCCGGCCCCAAGCTGGGCCCGGAGGCCAAGAAGCTCTTCGAGGGCGTCAGCGGCAAGTTCCGCAAGCAGTAAGTAGGAGCGGGCCGGGCGGGCGTCAACCCGCGGCCATGAGATGACTGAGGGCCCTCGCGATCGCGAGGGCCCTCAGTCATGTCACGTGCTGCCTACCGGAGGATCGGCACCCGAACCGCCACGGCAACCATTACCGCTACCGCTTCGCCGGTACGTACGGAGCCAGGTCCGCCGCCAGTTCCTGGTGGACCCGCGCCTTGAGCAGGGTGCCCTCCGGGATGTGCTCCTCGGAGATGACCTCGCCCTCGGCGTGCGCCCGGGCGATCAGCGAGCCGCGGGTGTACGGCACCAGGGCCTCCACCTCGACCTCGGGCCGCGGCAGCTCGGTGTCGATGAGCGCGAGCAGCTCGGTGATGCCCATGCCGGTGCGGGCCGAGACGGCGATGGAGTGCCGCTCGATGCGCAGCAGCCGCTGCAGGACCAGCGGGTCCGCGGCGTCCGCCTTGTTGATCACCACGATCTCGGGCACGTTGACCGCGCCGACCTCGCGGATGACCTCGCGGACCGCCGCCAGCTGCTCCTCCGGGGCCGGGTGCGAGCCGTCCACGATGTGCAGGATGAGGTCGGAGTCGCCGACCTCCTCCATCGTGGAGCGGAACGCCTCGACCAGGTGGTGGGGCAGGTGCCGGACGAAGCCGACGGTGTCGGCCAGGGTGTAGATCCGGCCGCTCGGCGTCTCGGCCCGGCGCACGGTCGGGTCGAGGGTGGCGAACAGCGCGTTCTCCACCAGCACGCCCGCGCCCGTGAGGCGGTTGAGGAGGGAGGACTTCCCGGCGTTGGTGTAGCCGGCGATGGCGACCGAGGGCACCTTGTTGCGGCGCCGTTCCTGCCGCTTGATCTCGCGGCCGGTCTTCATCTCCGCGATCTCCCGGCGCATCTTCGCCATCTTCTCGCGGATCCGGCGCCGGTCGGTCTCGATCTTGGTCTCACCGGGGCCTCGGGTGGCCATGCCGCCACCGCCGCCGCCACCCATCTGACGCGACAGCGACTGACCCCAGCCTCGCAGTCGCGGCAGCATGTACTGCATCTGCGCGAGCGCGACCTGCGCCTTGCCCTCTCGGGACTTGGCGTGCTGGGCGAAGATGTCGAGGATCAGGGCGGTCCGGTCGACCACCTTGACCTTGACGACGTCTTCGAGGGCGATGAGCTGGCCGGGGCTGAGCTCACCGTCGCAGACCACCGTGTCGGCGCCGCTCTCCAGCACGATGTCGCGCAGCTCGCGCGCCTTGCCGGAGCCGATGAAGGTGGCCGGGTCGGGCTTGTCACGGCGCTGGATGACACCGTCGAGGACGAGGGCGCCGGCGGTCTCGGCGAGGGCGGCGAGCTCCGCGAGGGAGTTCTCCGCGTCGTTGACCGTGCCGGAGGTCCAGACGCCGACGAGCACCACGCGCTCAAGGCGCAGCTGGCGGTACTCGACCTCGGTGACGTCTTCGAGTTCGGTGGAGAGGCCGGCCACGCGGCGCAGGGCCGCGCGCTCGGAGCGCTCGAACTGGTCGCCGTCCCGGTCTCCGTCGATCGCGTGGCTCCAGGCGACGTCCTCTTCCATCAGGGCGTCGGCCCGAAGGCTCTCGGTGAAGCTCTGCGAGTCCGGCACGTCCTGTGCGTCCCGCGCGTCCTGGGAAGGGGAAGAAGAGGAGGTCATTGGATCCTTACGTCGATATCGGATGAGGCCGCGGCCACGCATGGCGCTCACGTGTGACAGTGACCTAACACTGTCACGTCCAACGTGTCACATCGCCGGGAGATTCCCCGGCCGTGCGGCCCGCCGGTACAGAGCGGCCCGTCGATGCCGTGCGGCCCGTCGATGGTGACATGCCCGTTCCCCGCGGGTCACACCCTTTTCCCGCTCCAATCCGGGTGCCCCGGCATCGGCGGGGTCGTCTTCCCGTACAGCCACGGCTTCAGGAACTCCCCGAGGTCGCGTCCCGCCTCCTGGGAGGCCAGCCGTACGAAGTCCTCCGTGCCCGCCACCGCGTCCCGGTGCTCGCGCACCCAGCGCCGCTCCACCCGGTCGAAGGCCTCGGCGCCGATCTCCTGCCGCAGGGCGTACAGGATCAGCGCGGCCCCGTCGTAGACCGCCGGCCGGAACAGCCCGATCTTCTCCCCCGGGCCGGCCGGCTTCGGCGCGGCCGGGGCGCCGCCGGCCGCGCGCCACTGGTCCGAGCGCTGGTACGCCTCGCGCATGCGCCGCTCCAGGGAGTACTTGCCGAGCCCGTCCGCGTACAGGGCCTCGTACCAGGTGGCGTGCCCCTCGTTCAGCCACAGGTCGGACCAGGCCCGCGGCGTGACGCTGTCGCCGAACCACTGGTGGGCGAGCTCGTGGACCATGACGGCCTCGACGTACCACTCCGGATAGCCGTCGTCCGAGAACAGGCCGTGCTCGAAGAGCGAGAGGGTCTGCGTCTCCAGCTCGAAGCCCGTCTTCGCCCGGGCGATGAGCACCCCGTAGTTCTCGAAGGGGTACGGGCCGACCCGCTTCTCCATCCACTCGATGTGGCCCGGCGTCTTCTTCAGCCAGCGCTCCAGCTTCTGCCGGTCTGCGGACGGCACGACGTCGCGCAGCGGCAGCCCGTGGGGGCCGGTGCCGTGCACCACCGCCGAGTCGCCGACCGAGACCTGCGCCAGCTCGGTGGCCATCGGGTGCAGGGTCCGGTACGTCCAGGTCGTCGCGCCGGCCGCCCGGCGGGCCGGGAGCGCGCCCGGCACCCCGTTGGCGACGGCCGTGAGCCCCTCGGGGGCGGTGATGCGGAAGGTGAAGTACGCCTTGTCGGCGGGGTGGTCGTTGCAGGGGAAGACCCGGTGCGCGGCGTCCGCCTGGTTGGCCATGGCCAGGCCGTCGTCGGTGGGCACCCAGCCGCCGTCGCTACGGCCCCGCGGGTCGCTGGTGTGGTGGATCTCGATGCGCAGCGGCACGTGGGCCGCCACCGGCCGCGCGGGCGTCAGCACGAGGTCCTCCGCGACGCTCTCGAACCGGGCCGGCTCCCCGTTGACCTCGGCCGACGCGACCGTCCCGTTCGTGAAGTCCAGGTTGATCCGCTCCAGCGGCTCCTCGGCGCGGGCCTCGATGACGGTGACGGCGTCGAGCGGGCTCAGGTTGTCCTTGTACGCGAAGGAGAGGTCGTACGAGAGCACGTCGTACCCGGGGTTCCCGAGCTCCGGGAACAGCGGGTCTCCGATACCGAGGGCCTTGGGTGGCGGGGGCAGCACGGCGGCAACGAGGGTGAGGGAGGCCGCGGCGAGCAGGGCGGCGCGCAGGCGCGGGGAGGTGAGCTGCATCCACCACGGGTTACCAGCGCCCGCCACCCGGCCGCACACGACGCGCGACGAGTCCACCCGAACGGGATCCTCCGGCAGGGCCGCGGGCCCGACATGCCCCTGGGAAGGGCCTTACCCGGCGCCGCGGCTCCCCACCGCGCGACGGTCCCGTCACCCCCCGTCGGGCCGCCTTACGCGCGGCTCACGTCGTAGACCCCCGGCACGTCCCGCATGGCCCGCATCAGCGCCGGAAGGCCGGTCGCGTCGGGCAGCTGGAGCGTGTAGCTGTGCCGGACCCGCTGCTCGACGGGCGGTTCCACGGTCGCGGACACGACCTCGACGCCCTGGCGGGCGATCGCCTCGGTCAGGTCGGCCAGCAGGTGCGGGCGGCCGAACGATTCGGCAAGCAGCGTGACCCGGCAGTCGGCGGTGGCCCGCCAGTGCACGGCGACGGAGGTACGGCCCAGCGAGCGCATCTGCGCGACGGCGGCGCACTCGACCCGGTGCACGGTGACGGCCCCGCCCCGTACGACGAATCCCGCGACCGCGTCCGGCGGCACGGGGGTGCAGCAGCCCGCGAGCCGCACGGTGGCGTCCGGCAGGTCGGCGACCGCGTTGCCGCCGCCGCCGCGGGCCCCGACCACCGACAGCGGCGCCCGCGCGGCCGTGGTGGTGGCGGCGGCGCCGTCCGGGTGGGCCTTGAGCCAGCTGCTGATGGCGATCCGGGCGGCCGGGGTCCGCGCGTGCTCCAGCCAGTCGGGGGACGGCCCGGACGCGGCGTCGTGCGCGAGCAGCAGCTGCACGGTGTCCCCGTCGGAGAGCCGGGAGGCCAGGGAGGTGAGGCGCCCGTTGACCCGGGCGCCGATACAGCCGTGGGCCGCCTCGCCGTACTGCGCGTAGGCGGCGTCGATACAGCAGGCTCCACCCGGCAACCCCAGGGTTCCGCCGTCCGCGCGGAAGACGGTGATCTCCCGGTCCTGGGCCAGCTCGGCGCGCAGCACGCTCCAGAAGGTGTCGGGGTCGGGCGCGGACTGCTGCCAGTCCAGCAGCCGTGACAGCCAGCCGGGCCGCGTCGGGTCGACCCGCTCCTCGTACGGGTCCGCGCAGGCTTCGGCGGAGCCCGCGGCGGGCGTGGGGGCGGCGGTGGCGTACGGGTTGCCGAGCGCGACGACGCCGGCCTCCGCGACCCGGTGCATCTGCCGGGTCCGGACGATGACCTCGGCCACGTGCCCGTCGGGGGTGGCGACGGCGGTGTGCAGCGACTGGTAGAGGTTGAACTTCGGGACGGCGATGAAGTCCTTGAACTCCGAGACCACCGGCGTGAAGCAGGTGTGCAGCTCCCCCAGCACGGCGTAGCAGTCGGCGTTCTCGCCGACCAGGATGAGCAGCCGGCCGAAGTCGGAGCCGCGCAGCTCCCCGCGCTTGCGGGAGATGCGGTGCACGGAGACGAAGTGCCGGGGCCGTACGGCCACTTCGGCGGCGATGCCGGCCTCGCGCAGGACGACGCGCACGGACTCCGCGATGGCGGGCAGCGGGTCGCGCTCCCCGGCGTGGGCGGCGATCAGCGCGCGGGTGTGCTCGTACTCCTCGGGGTGCAGGATCGCGAAGACGAGGTCTTCCAGCTCGGTCTTGAGGGCCTGGACGCCGAGGCGTTCGGCGAGCGGGATGAGGACGTCGCGGGTGACCTTGGCGATGCGCGCCTGTTTGTCGGGGCGCATCACGCCGAGGGTGCGCATGTTGTGGAGGCGGTCGGCGAGTTTGATGGACATCACGCGGACGTCGTTGCCGGTGGCGACGAGCATCTTGCGGAAGGTCTCGGGCTCGGCGGCGGCACCGTAGTCGATCTTCTCGACCTTGGTGACGCCGTCGACGATGAAGCAGACCTCGTCGCCGAACTCCTCACGGACCTGTTCGAGGGTCACCTCGGTGTCCTCGACGGTGTCGTGGAGGAGGGAGGCCGTCAAGGTCGTTGTCTCGGCGCCGAGTTCGGCCAGGATCAGGGTCACGGCGAGCGGATGTGTGATGTACGGCTCACCACTTTTTCGCATCTGACCGCGGTGGGAGGTCTCCGCGAGCAGGTAAGCGCGCCGCAGGATGGACAGATCGGCGTCCGGATGATGGGCGCGATGCGCCTCCGCGACGTGCCCGATGGCGTCGGGCAGCCGGTCGCGGGATGTCGGCCCGAGCAGGGCCGCGCGTCCGAGTCGTCGCAGATCAAGCCTGGTCCGGCCACGTCTGCGGAGCTCGGGGCGCGCTTCGGGACGTGCTTCGGGGTTCGTGGCCTCTGCACTCATGGGCACCTCCGGCGGCTTCGACCGGCGGTGGCGGGCATGGGGTGAGCCCTCAGGGCCGGTGCCTGATGCTACCGACCCCACCACGTGGCGCAGTCCACCTCTCGCTCAGCGTGAAACGGATCACCCATTAGAGGGAAGCTTCAGGCGAAGGCAGTTTCGGTGAGCCAGGTCGCGTCGAACTCGCCCGAGCCGACGATGACGGCGGATCCGGTCATGTCGATCCGGCCGTCGGGGTGCTCGGTGATGACGAGGGTGCCGCCGGGGAGGTCGACGGTGTACGTGACCTGTTCGCCGGTCTCGGCGGGGTCGGCGCCGTCGCGGCGGATGGCGGCCACGGCGACGGCGCAGGCGCCGGTGCCGCAGGAGCGGGTCTCGCCGGAGCCGCGCTCGTGGACGCGCATGGCGACGTGCCGGGGGCCGCGGTCGACGACGAATTCGACGTTGACACCCGCCGGGTAGGCGGACGCCGGGCTGAACGGCGGGGCGGTGAACAGGTTCCCGGCGTCGTCGAGGCTGTCAACGAACGCCACCGCGTGCGGGTTCCCCATGTTGACGTTGCGCGCGGGCCAGGACCGGTCGCCCACGGAGACGGTCACCTCACCCTCGGGGAACTCGGCGCGTCCCATGGAGACCGTCACGTCGCCGCTCTTGTCGAGGTGGACGCGCTTGACGCCGCCCCGGGTGGCGATGGCGAGGTCACCGGGCTCGACGTGCCCGGCGTACTGGAGGTAGCGGGCGAAGACGCGGACGCCGTTGCCGCACATCTCGGCGATGGAGCCGTCGCTGTTGCGGTAGTCCATGAACCACTCGGCCTCACCGGCCATGGCCCGTGCCTCGGGGTGCGCGGCGGACCGCACGACGTGCAGCACACCGTCGGCGCCGATGCCGGCCCGCCGGTCGCACAGCTTCGCGACGGCGGTCGCGGGCAGCTCGATGGCGTTGTCCGGGTCCGGGACGATCACGAAGTCGTTCTCGGTGCCGTGGCCCTTGAGGAAGGAGAGGCTGGTCTGCGTCACGGGCCCATGGTACCGAGCCGCAGCTCAGGAGCCCGGAGCGGTCCGAGGGCCGGACGGGGCGCGGCCCCGCCCTACCGCAGCCGGGCCACCCGGTACACCGCGAGTGCTACGACGGCCAGCGCGGCCAGCGCGTACAGCGCGGCCATGCGCCAGTCGGGACGGCGTCCCGATCCCCGGGGTGGCAGCCCGGGCCAGGTGTATCCCACGCGGCGGGCGGCCATCATGCCCCAGCCGGCCGCGCAGGAGCTGATGAGGAAGCCCAGCATGGCGACCACGGCGCCGCCGTCACCGAATTCGAACGCGAGCGGGAACGCGAACATCAGCGAGCCGGCCAGGGCCAGCATCACGATGGGGGCGATCTGCCAGATGCGCAGGCGGCGCTGCGGGCGCAGCTCCACCTCGAACTCGGGACCGGACGCGGCCTCCGCCTCGGCGGAGTCCGGCGCGTCCGGGCCGTCCGGGCTCAGCCGCACGGGACCGGCGGGCAGCCCGAGCACATCGGCTTGCCCGGCCGCCTGGGCGGTTTCGTCGGACCCATCGAGACGCGTCGGGTCGGCTTCTCGCCGGGTGTCGTCCCGCCCAGTGTCTCGAGGGCCGGCCTCCATAGCCACGCGCCCTCCCCACTCGGACTTCGTACGCCGCTGTTCAGAAGTTTGATGATGGCACGCTCCGGGGGTGCCGACTGGCGCACGGGGCGTCCCGATGCCATCACGTGATCAGGCTGTAACCGCTCGTTCGACCAACGACTGCGCGAGCCCCGGGAGTTCCCCGCGGTCCGCGACGGCCCCGCTGAGCCAGTGCACGCGCGGGTCGCGGCGGAACCAGGAGTCCTGGCGCCGCGCGAAGCGCTTGGTGGCGCGCACGGTCTCGGCCCTGGCCTCGTCCTCGGTGCATTCACCCGCGAGAGCGGACAGCACCTGCTGGTAGCCGAGGGCGCGGGAGGCGGTGATTCCGTCGCGCAGGCCACGGGCCTCCAGGGCGCGGACCTCGTCGACCAGCCCGTCCTCCCACATCCGGTCGACGCGCCGGGCGATCCGCTCGTCGAGCTCGGGCCGGCCGACGTCGACGCCGATCTGGACGGTGTTGTAGACCGACTCGTGGCCGGGCAGGTTCGCGGTGAAGGGGCGGCCCGTGATCTCGATCACTTCGAGGGCCCGGACGATCCGGCGGCCGTTGCTGGGCAGGATGGCCGCGCCGGCGGCGGGGTCGGCGGCGGCGAGCCGGGCGTGCAGGGCTCCGGAGCCGCGCAGGGTGAGCTCCTCCTCCAGCCGGGCCCGGACCTCGGGGTCGGTGCCGGGGAACTCCATGGCGTCGAGGGCGCCGCGGACGTACAGCCCGGAGCCGCCGACGAGCACCGGCGTGCGGCCCTCGGCGAGGAGTTTGTCGATCTCGATGCGGGCCAGCCGCTGGTACTCGGCGACGTTGGCCGTCTCGGTCACGTCCCAGACGTCGAGGAGGTGGTGCGGGACTCCGCCGCGCTCCTCGGTCGTCAGCTTGGCGGTGCCGATGTCCATCCCCCGGTACAGCTGCATCGAGTCGGCGTTGACGACCTCGCCGTCGAAATGGCGGGCCAGGGCTACGCCCAGGTCGGACTTTCCGGCCGCGGTGGGACCGACGACGGCGATGACCCGCGGGGCGGGGGCTGCATTCCTCACCGCCCCAGTCTCGCAAACCCCTCGCAAACGCCTCGCCATGTACCCGATCGAGTTACGTGACGGGGTCGGTACGGCGTCGTTGCCCTTGCGTGGTTCCGGCCGGGCGCACGCCCGGAGGGCGGGCCTGGAGCGGGCTCGGAGCGGACCGGCGCAAGCAGGTTCGAACCGGGCGGAACTTCACTCACACGAGTAACGTTACGGGAGTAGACATGGGCGTTTTTGGCCGGTTTTTTGGCCGCAAGGAGCAGGTTTCGACCGAGGAGGTCGCGGCCGAGGACCTGACGGCCGCGTCCGAGGAGACGGAGGCCGGGACGGCTGCGGCGGAGGCTCCGGCGGCGGAAGCCGTCGAGATCCCGAAGCAGCAGTCGGCGGAGGTCGCGGCGGACAGCGAGACCGGCGAGGGCGCCCGCACGTAGCTACCGCCACTGGAAGGTGACCCATGGGCCTGCTGGACACTCTGAAGGCCAAGCTCGCTCCGGCGAAGGAGAAGGTCGGCGACCTCGCGCAGCAGCACGAGGGCAAGATCGGCCAAAATCTGGACAAGGTGGCCCAGGCCGTGGACTCGAAGACCAAGGGCAAGTACCACGGCCACATCGAGACCGGCACGAGCAAGGCGAAGGACGCCCTGGGCAAGATCGCGCACAAGGACAGCCCCGGCGGACCGACGCCGCCGGCGGCGTCCTAGGCGGTCCCGGAAGGGGCGCGGGGGCCGGGTGCCCTCGCGCCCCTTCGGCATGTCCGGGGACCGCGGGGCTTCAGGACCAGGGGTTCAGGACCAGGGGTTTCAGGACCAGGTGGCGACGAAGTAGCCGACGCCGTACGGGGCGTCCTCGTAGAGCAGGCGGCCGTCGAGCCCCGCGCCCTCGGCGGCGCCCGCGAGCACCTGCCAGGGGGCGCGTCCGGCGGCCTTGAGCTCGTGCGCGAGCCCGGCGTCGAGGCCGGCCAGCGCGGTGGTGTCGGCCGTGGCGAGCGCGCGGGCCGCGGCGGCGTCGAACGCGGCGGCGCGCTCGTCGAGGTACCCGGGGGCCTTCACGGTGCGGCAGGCGCTGCCGTCGCCCATGACGAGCAGGGCCACGCGCTCCTCGCGGGCGGCGAGGCCGCGGCCGGTCAGCATGCACTGCTCGGCTTCGAGGGGCTCCCCGACACCGAGCCCCTCGACCGGGGCGGCGCCCCAGCGGGCATGCCGGAGCAGCCAGGCGCCGACGGCCAGGGACGGGGGCAGCAGGCGCGGCCCCTCCTCGCCCTCCCCGAGCTGTACGTCGGCCTCGACCCCGAAGCCGTGGAAGCTGCCGCGGGAGCCCTGGGGGTAGGGGCCGCGGTGGTCCTGGTCGGCGGCGCCGACGACGACCAGGAGGTCGGGGCGGGAGGCGGCCAGGACGGCGAGGGCGTCGGAGCAGGCGGTGCGGGCGTCCGCGAGTTCGGGGGCGGCGCCGGCGGCGACCTCCGGTACGAGGAGCGGCGGGGCGGGGCAGACGGCGGCGGCTACGAGCATGATCCGCAGCCTATCCGCCACCACCCAAATCCCGAGCCCGCCTCCCACACCACCCGACCCAACCCCGCAGCCCCGGCTCTCCGCCCGTGGCGAGCGGCGTGGTCAGGACGGGATGGCGCAGCCCGAGGTGGTCGGAGGGAGGGGGGCCGGGACGCCCAGGGTGGGGATGCCCAGCATGACGCCCGCCGGCTGCGCCGGAGCGGCGTTGCGCTTCTCCCACGCGTCCCCCGCCCGCGTCCGCCGCACGGACAGCGTCGGGCCCTCCGCCAGCAGGTGGTGCGGAGCCGCGTAGGTGATGTCCACGGTGACGACGTCGCCCGGGCGGACGTCCTGCTCCGGCTTCGTGAAGTGGACCAGGCGGTTGTCCGGGGCGCGCCCCGAGAGGCGGTCGGTGGCGCCGTCCTTGCGGCCCTCGCCCTCCGCGACCATGACCTCCAGCGTGCGGCCGACCTGCTTCTTGTTCTCCTCCCAGGAGATCTCCTCCTGGAGCGCGACCAGCCGCATGTAGCGGTCCTGGACGACCTCCTTCGGGATCTGCCCCTCCATGTCCGCCGCCGGCGTGCCGGGACGCTTGGAGTACTGGAAGGTGAACGCGTTCGCGAAGCGCGCCTCGCGCACCGTGTGCATCGTCTGCTGGAAGTCCTCCTCCGTCTCACCGGGGAAGCCCACGATGATGTCGGTGGAGATCGCCGCGTGCGGAATGGCGGCGCGGACCTTCTCGATGATGCCGAGGAAGCGCTCCTGCCGGTACGAGCGGCGCATCGCGCGCAGGATGGGGTCCGAGCCGGACTGCAGCGGCATGTGCAGCTGCGGCATCACGTTCGGGGTCTCGGCCATCGCCGCGATCACGTCGTCCGTGAAGTCGCGCGGGTGCGGGGAGGTGAAGCGGACCCGCTCCAGACCCTCGATCTGCCCGCACGCGCGCAGCAGCTTCGAGAACGCCTCGCGGTCACCCAGGTCGGAGCCGTACGCGTTCACGTTCTGGCCCAGCAGGGTGATCTCGGAGACGCCCTCGGCGACCAGGGCCTCCACCTCGGCGAGGATGTCGCCGGGACGGCGGTCCTCCTCCTTGCCGCGCAGCGCCGGGACGATGCAGAAGGTGCAGGTGTTGTTGCAGCCGACGGAGATCGACACCCACGCGGCGTACGCGGACTCGCGGCGGGTCGGGAGCGTGGAGGGGAACGCCTCCAGCGACTCTGCGATCTCGACCTGCGCCTCTTCCTGGACACGGGCGCGCTCCAGCAGGACCGGCAGCTTGCCGATGTTGTGCGTGCCGAAGACGACGTCGACCCAGGGGGCCCGCTTCACGATCGTGTCGCGGTCCTTCTGCGCGAGGCAGCCGCCGACGGCGATCTGCATGCCGGGGCGCTTGGTCTTCATCGGGGCGAGACGGCCGAGGTTCCCGTACAGCTTGTTGTCGGCGTTCTCGCGGACGGCGCAGGTGTTGAACACCACGACGTCGGCGTCGCCGTCGGAGCCCTCGGGGGCGCGCACGTAGCCCGCGCCCTCCAGCAGACCGGAGAGTCGCTCGGAGTCGTGCACGTTCATCTGGCACCCGTAGGTGCGTACCTCGTATGTTCCCTTGACGTCGACGTCCGCGTCGTCCACGTCCACTGCCGGGCTCCGGTCACTGCTGCTGGTCATGCAACAAGGGTAGGTGGTACCCGGGAGCCCTCCGGTCCCCCGTGCAGCCGGCCCGCGGGGAGGCGGCGGCCGAACAGGACGAGCAGCAGGTCCTGGGCCTGTCCGTGGACGGTGACGGCCGTCGGGTCGCCGGCCGTCACGCCGCTGCCGTACGACCAGTCGAGGTCGTCGGCGCACAGCCGGATGCCGGTCAGGTCCACGCCGAAGAACCGCAGGCCACGCGGGTTCACGGCGGCGAGGAGGGGGCTGAGCCGGTCCTCGGGGACGCGGCGCGGGTGGCCGAGGGCGACGGTGACGTCGAGGCCGTGGACGACGTCGTGGGCGAGGCCCGCGGTGGGGCCGCCGGCCGGGGGCTTCCACGGGTGGCCGGCGTTGTCCCGCAACAGGGCGGCCAGCTCGCGCGGGGTGAGGGCGGCCGCGTCGCGGCGGGCGGTGCGGTCGGTCATGCGGTGCAGGCTGCCGCGGGCCCTGACGAGTTCGGCGGCGAGGCGGGGCAGGGAGCAGCGGAAGCCCATCGACTGGTGCGCGGCGACCTCGCGCACCCGCCAGCCCGCGCAGAGCGACGGGGCGTCCCACTGCTCGGGGGTGAGGGCGTCGAGTACGTCGGCCAGTTCGCGGCGCTCGGCGGCGGTGGCGGCGGCGATGTCGGTCATGGGCCCAGGGTGTGCGGGGCGAGGGGCATAAGTCCAAGAGCGGGTTCTTCTCCGATCTAGAATTTCTGATTATGGAACTGGCCCAGCTGCGGTATTTCGTGACGGTGGTCGAGGAGGGCGGCTTCACCAGGGCCGGGGCCCGGTTGCACGTGTCGCAGCCGGGGGTGAGCGCCCAGGTGCGGCGGCTGGAGCGGGAGCTGGGGCTGCGGCTGCTGGACCGGTCCGGGCGGCGGGTGACGCCGACGGAGGCGGGCGAGGCGGTGCTGTCGTACGCGCGGGCCGCGCTGGCGGCGGTGGAGGGGATCCGGCGGACGGCCGAGGAGGTGTCCGGCCTGTTGCGGGGGCGGGTGTCCGTCGGGCTGATCCCGGGGGCGGCCGGGGCGGTGGTGGACGGCCTGGACGTGATCGGGGTGCTCGGCGACTTCCATGACGCGCACCCCGAGGTGGAGATCGCGCTGGCCGAGGACACCTCGGAGCGGATGCTGGCCGGGCTGCGGCGGGGCGAACTGGATCTGGCGGTGATCGGGCTGGACGGGGAGCCGCCGGCCGGGATCTCCGTGCAGGTCGTGCTCGCCGAGCCCTTGGTCGCGGCGGTGCGGCCGGACGATCCGCTCGTACGGGCGTCCCTGGACGGGGAGATTGCGCTGACGGCGCTGAGCGGGCGCCCGCTGATCTGCCTGCCGCGCGGGACCGGGCTGCGCGGGGTCCTGGAGCGCGCGTGCGCGGAGGCCGGATTCGGCCCCCGGGTGGACTTCGAGGCGGCCGCGCCCGCGGTGCTGGTGCGGCTGGCCGCGCGGGGGCTCGGGGTCGCGGTCGTCCCCGCTGGCGCCGAGTCCGCGGCGGGCGCGGACCTACGAGCGCTACGGATCACCGAGCCCGCCCTGAGCGCCCGGGTCGCACTGGCCTGGCGCACGGACGGCCCGTCGGGCCCGGCCGCCCGAACCCTGCTCACCCGACTCCGCACACGGAGCGCGGGCGCCGCCCCCGGGCCGGACCGGGCGGATGCGGCGGGCCGGCACCCCTGACCCGGCCCCCCGCGCCCGGGCACCAGAGGCCCCTGCCAGCCGACCGAAACGGGCATCTCCGCCGGGACAGCAAGCCCAACGAGCTCCGCGCCCCCGCAGCCCCGACCGGAGCGCTCGGGGCGGGGCCCCACAGCCCGTGCCAGGGCGCTGGGGGCGGGGGCCGGGTGGGGCTGGCCGTGACAGGACGGCGGGGGGCTGGCAGGATCGCGGCCATGCACCTCGTACTGCCCCGGATCAGCAGGCGCCGCGTCCTGCGGGGTCTGGTCGTCGTGCTGGCCGTCCTCGCAGCGCTGCTGTGGTGGCTGAAACCCTTCGGTGAGCCGGAGCTGAAGGGCGATCTCACCCTCAGCACGGGCGTCCGTACCGGCGTTTACCACCTCTACGGCGAACTGCTCCAGCAGGCACTCGCGACGGACATGCCCGGGGTGAACGTACGGCTGGAGCCGAGCGAGGGCTCGCAGCAGAACCTCCAGCGGGTCGCCGCCGGGCAGGCGGACTTCACGGTGGCGACGGCGGACGCGGTCGCCAAGTACCGGGCCGACGGGAAGCCGGGCGCGGAGGCGCTGCGCGGCTGCGCGCGGCTCTACGACGACTACGTGCAGCTTGTGGTGCCCGCCGGGTCGCCGGTGCAGTCGACGGCGGACCTCAAGGGCAAGCGGGTCGCGGTCGGCCAGAGCGGCTCCGGGGTGCGGCTCATCGCGGACCGGCTGCTCACGGCGGCCAAGCTGAACCCGGCGCGGGACATCAAGCCGGTGTCCATCGGCATCGACACCATGCCCGCGGAGCTGGAGGCGGGCCGGATCGACGCGTTCTTCTGGTCCGGCGGGCTTCCCACGAACGCCGTGCGGGAGCTGTCGGAGCGGTTCGACATCCGCCTCGTGCAGCTGGGCGACCTGGTGGAGCGGCTTCAGGCGGGCGGCAGCCCGGCCCGGTACTACCGGGCGGCGGTGATGCCGCAGGACGCTTACGGCCGGGCCCGCAACACCTCGGCGGTGGCGACGGTGGCCGTGCCGAACCTGCTGGTCACGACGGCCGCGACCGACCCGAAGCTGACGGAGCAGTTCACCCGCACGGTGATCCTGAGCCGGGACCGCATCGGGCACGAGGTGCACGCGGCGCAGCTGGTGGACCTCCGGACGGCGATCTACACGGACCCGCTGGACCTGCACGAGGGCGCCGGGCGGTACTACCGCTCCGTCAAGCCGTAGGGCTGAGGCCAGGCCGGGCCTCTATCCCGCCAACTATCCCGGCAACAGGCTCAGGGCCGCGGCCGCCGCCCCGATCAGCCCCGCGTGGGTGCCGAGCGAGGCCGGTACCACCCGGACGTCCCGCACGAACGACAGCGTGGCGTACGAGCCCAGGTGCGCCCGGATCGGACCGAACAGGGTCTCCCCCGAGGCCGCGACCCCTCCGCCGATGACGGCGATGTCCGTCTCGACCAGGGTCGCGGTGGCCGCGATGGCGGCGGCCAGCGCGCGGCCCGCGCGGTCGAAGGCGGCCAGCGCGACCGGGTCCCCGGCTTCGGCAGCGGCCGCCACGCCCGCCGCCGTGGCGTCCGCGGCCGGGGTCCAGCCCTGGGCGAGGGCCCAGCGGGCGATGGCGGTGCCCGAGGCGATCGACTCGACGCAGCCGTGCCCGCCGCAGACGCAGCGCTCCCCGTCGAAGGCGACGCTGATGTGGCCGATGTGGCCCGCGTTGCCCGTGGGGCCGGGGTGGAGCTGGTTGTTCAGGATCAGCCCGCCGCCGACGCCGGTGGAGACCACCATGCACAGGGCGTTCGCGTGGCCCCGGGCCGCGCCCAGCCAGTGCTCGGCCGCGGTCATCGCCACTCCGTCCCCGGCCAGGACCGTGGGAACGGCGGCGCCGTGCCGGGCCAGTTCGGCCGAGACCCGCTCCTGGACCGGGAAGTCGCGCCACGCCCCGATGTTCACCGGGCTCACAGTGCCGCGCGAGGTGTCGACCGGGCCCGCGCTGCCGACACCGCAGCGGACCGCCGAGACCCAGAGTGGGGATCGCGCCAGCTCCGCGACGACCTCCGCGACGGCGGCGAACACCCCGTCGCCGTCCACGCCCCGGGGGGTCGGGCGGCGGGTGGTGGCCGTCATCGTGCCGTCGGGGTGCACCAGCGCACCGGCGATCTTCGTGCCGCCGATGTCGATCGCCACCGTCAGGCCCTCGGCCGGGGCGGAGCCCGGGACGTCGGGGACGGCGGAGGTGGAAGGGGTCACGGAGGCGCTCCAGATGAGGGACGGAACTCAGTATGCGGCCGTCGGCGGCGCCGTACTCTCGCGGGGTTCCAGTCGCGGCTGTTCGGCCTCCCGGACCCGGGGCGGGCCCCCGGCGAGCACCGAGAGCAGTTCCTCGGCGGCGAGCCGACCGAAGGCGGCGGTGTCCCGGACCAGGGCGGTGAGCCGGGGGTGGGTGACGCGGCAGAGCGCGGAGTCGTCCCAGGCCACGATCGAGAGCCGGTCGGGGACGGGGATGGCCAGCTCGGCGGCGACGGCGCTGCCGGCCACCGCCATCACGTCGTTGTCGTAGACGAGGGCCGTGGGCGGCTCGGGCTCGGCCAGGACCCGGCGGGTGGCCGCGGCGCCCTCCGCGTCGGAGTAGTCGGTGACGACGGAGCGCACCCGGTCGGGGCCGAGGCCGAGCCGCGCCGCCTCGGTGCGCAGCGAGGCCATCCGGCGGGCGGTGTGGGCGAGGCCGGGCAGGCCGGCGATGTGGGTGATCCGGCGGTGGCCGAGCGCGTGGAGGTGTTCCAGGACCCGGGTCATGGCCCGGGCGTCGTCCGCCCAGACCGAGGAGTGCGCGCCGCCGCCCGCGCCGCCGACCAGCACCGCGGGCAGCGCCAGCTGTTCGAGCAGGGCAGGGCGCGGGTCATCCGTACGCGGGTCGACGACGAGGACTCCGTCCACGCGGCGTTCGGCCCACCAGCGCCGGTAGACCGCGCATTCGGCGTCGATGTCCTCCACCACCTGGAAGAGCAGGGCGATCCGGCCGGCCGCGAGCACCTCCTGTATGCCGGAGACCAGTCGGAGGAAGAAGGACTCGACACCGAGGGTGTGGGCGGGCCGGGCGAGGACGAGGCCGACCGCCCCGGAGCGCTCCCCGGACAGGGCGCGGGCGGCGCTGTTGGGCTGCCAGCCGAGTTCCTCGGCGACCCGGCGGATCCGGGCGCGGGTGTCCTGGGAGACGCCCGGGCGGTCGTTGAGCGCGAAGGACACGGCGCTCTCCGACACCCCGGCCTGCCGGGCGATGTCCTTGATGGTGGGTCTGCGGGCCATGCCTGCCTCATCCCTCGGTGACGCGGACTGCGATGGCGGGACCGTACGCGATCCTGCCCTGGCAGACCGCCTTGACCGCCGTCCAGTAGCTCCCGGGAGGGGTGCCGGGCGGCGGGGCGAGGACGAATTCCAGTTCGGCCGGGCGGTCCGCCGGGACGTGCAGGGGCTGGGCGGCGGGCCCCACCAGCTGCCAGCTGCCGTACGGGGAGAGCGCGTACGCCGTACCCGTGAGCGGGCTCCGGATGCCGGTGCTGCCGACCCGGACCCGTACGAAGGCCCGCGCCCCGGGGGCGACTTCGACCCCGGGGTCCGCCTCGACCCACAGCGCGGGGACCTCCGCCGCGGCGGGGTCGCCCGGGACGGTCACCGCGAGCACGTCCTCGAACTCCCCGGCCGGGGTGGCGGCGACGACCCGGACCAGGTGCTCACCGGGCTCGGCGCCGGCGGCGGGTACGACGGCCAGCGGCAGCCGCAGATGGCCGCCGGGCGGCAGATCGGCGGTGCGGTGGGTCCAGGAGGCCCGCCACCCCCCGGGCACCCGCACCTCCAGCCTGACCGGGCCGCCGGCCGGCGGGGTCGCGCCGCCGTGGGCTGCGAGGGTGACCACCACCTCCGAAGGCGTGCCATCGCACATCACCGTGTACGGGGCGTCGCCGAGCGGGGCCGTGCCCGTGTTGTGCAGCCAGTAGCGGCTGAACACCGGTCGGCCGGGCTCCCGTTCGTCCGTGCGGAGCGGCATGCCGGAGGGCGTGGGCAGCAGCAGCGTGGTCGTGGCGGCGGCGCCGACACCGCCCGCGAAGGGGCCGCGCGGGCGGTCCAGCAGGTCGGCCTCGACGGCTCCGACGGCTCCAGCAGATCCGGCGGCTCCGACGGCAGCGGCAGCGGCTCCGACGGCGGCGGCTCCCGCGGTCGGCCATGCCGGCGAGACCCGGGCGGCGGCGGGACGGCCGTGCGTCTCGCGCAGCCGGACCGCCAGGGCAGCGTCACCACGCGTTCCCTCGGCCCGTTTCACCGCCTCGATCAGCACCCGGTCGGCCGGCTCCACCGCCAGCAGCGAGCGGGCGCCCGGCCTCGGGCCCGCCCCCGGCACGGCGACCACGGCGGTGAGGGGCTTGTTGAACTCCCGCCCCCGGCGGACCAGATCGGCCTCCCGCCAGTCCCCGGCTCCCGCGACCAGGGCGTGCTCGAAGACGTGGGTCCAGTGCTGGAGCTGGAAGGAGCTGCCGTCCGGGGCGGTGCGCCGGGGCGGGTCCATCCACGCCCCGGCGGGACGGCCGGTGCAGGAGCGCATCAGGTTGCCGTGAAGCCGGCCCGAGGTGTCCACCGCGAAGCCGGGCGTGCCCTTGACCAGGATCCCGACGGTCCGGCCCGCGTACGTCTCCCCGCGCGCGGCGGGACCGGGCAGCGGATCCACCGCTTCGAGCGGGCCGTCGCAGGCGAGGGCCGGGGCGAGGTCTTCGGGTGACCCGGGGATCACCAGGACCGGCAGGTCACGGAAGCCGGTCAGGTCACAGCCGGGCTCCCAGAGCTCGCGAAGAGGGGCCCGGGCCGGGATCCAGACCCGCGCGTGCTCTCGTACGGCTTGGGCGTAGGCGGGGTCGGCCGTCGCCAGGACCTCCGCCGTGAAGGCGTTCCGCTCGGGCCCGCCCAGCGCGATCCGCAGGTCCGGGAGGCTGCTGTCCACCGCCAGGTCGCCCCAGCGCGGCCCGCCGGGCCGGGTCGGGGTGGCGGTGACCCCGCGACGGCCGAGCGCGGTCACCAACTCCCGCAGGCCCGGCGGAGTTCCGGAGTCCGGGAGCACGATCTCGGCCGCGCCGACCGCCCGGCCGCCCACGCACAGCGGCGCCGACAGCGCGAACCAGTTGAGGCAGGGGCTGTCCAGCGTCCACGGGGCCCGGGTGTGATCCGCCCCCGCGTCCGCCTCGGGGAACGCGAAGCCGCGCCCCACGGCGGCCGCGGCCGTCTCGGCCACCGGCAGCGCCCCCGGCACATCGGCCGGGATCCGCAGCCGCAGCAGCTGGTCGCGCCCTTGGAACTCCCGCACGGTCGTGGTCAGTTCCACACGGTCCAGGCCGTCCCACAGGGTGGTGGTGCGGATCCAGCGGACCGCGCCGGTGCGCCCGGTGGCCACGATCCGCGCGCCGAGCGGTCCCCGTTCGACGCGGCAGGACTCGGCGGGCGCGTCGCCCGAACCGGTGCCCGGGCCCTTGGGCAGCAGGTGCCAGGGGCCCTCCTCGAAGAAGGGGTGCCGGTCGTACTCCTCCTGCACGACGAGCTCGTCCACCTGCCCCGGGGTGAACAGCTCCTGCCCGGTGCGCAGGTCCCGCAGCCGGGCGAGGCCGCCGCCGCGCGCCGGGTCGGCCTCGGCCCGGAAGCGGGCGTTCTCGGCGACGAGGCCGTCGGCGGGCTCCCAGCCGCCCGAAACCGGCCGGCCGGAGGCGTGCAGCCAGTACGTGCGGTGGCCGAGCGGCGGGACCTCCCGGGCCAGGAACACCACCTCGGCCACCCCGCCGCTCACGGCCTCGACGTGGACGGGCGCGTCCCGGCCGGTGTCATCACGCAGGGTGACACGCCGTGGGTCCGGGTACGGGTCCAGGTACGGGTACGGGCCCACGTCCCGGCCCCGTCCTCCGCCCCCGTCCCCGTCCCTGTCTCCGCCCCCGCCCCGGATCCCGAGGGCCGCCAGGTCCACCGTCGTACGGACCAGGTCGGTCCGCGTCCACGACACCGGGTTGAACACGGTCACCGCGAGCAGGCACGGCGGGGCCGCCGCCGGGCTCCGGGTGTCGGCCGCGGCCGTCAGCGCCCGCAGCGCCTCCTCCCGTACGGCGTCCGCCAGGTCGTGCGCCTCGCGCCAGGTCGGCAGCAGGTCCAGGTACACCTGGTCGGAGAAGGTCCCGGTGACGGCGTCGTGGTGCGCGGCGTGCAGCAGGTGCCGCCAGGCCTTGGCGAGGGTCTGCGCGGGGTAGTCCAGCAGCCCCTCCGCGCAGGCCAGCGCGGCGAACGTCTCGGCCTGCTCCAGGAGGTTCTCGGCGGCGCGGTGGGCCTGCTTCACGTCGATGTACGAGACGTCCTTGCCGGTGTACACCGGGCCCATCTCCCGCGTCACCGGCAGCGGCCGCTCCCCGCGCGCCGCCAGCTCGGCCCGGACGGCGTCGAAGTGGCCGCGCGGGCCGGAGTGCTCCATGCGCGGCCAGCGGTAGCGGCGGTTCCAGGCGTGCTGCACGTCCAGGCCCCAGCGGTGCGGCCACGAGAAGTCGGTGCCCATCGGAATCAGGACGTTCCGCGTCGCGGCCCGGGTGCGCAGCAGCTCGTACAGCTCCAGCAACTGCTCGGCGGCCCTCTCCGCGTCCGGGGCCCGGTGCGAGAACCAGCCCGCGGAGTAGTGCGCGGGCAGGTAGTGCAGCAGCAGTCCGGTGCCGTCGGGCGCGATCCACTCGTACTCGGAGGGCAGTTGCATGGCGGTGGGAGCCCGGAGGGGGTCGCCCCAGCGGTCCGCCATCGGGCCCCACTGGTGGTGCGGGCCTCGGGCGAGGACGGCGGAGTCGAGTCCGGCGCCGGCCATCAGGGCGGGGAACGAGGGGTCGTGGCCGAAGACGTCGAGCTGCCAGGCGGTGCGCGGGTCGGCGCCGAGGGTGCCGCGGTGCAGGGCCAGGCCGTGGACCGCGCTGCGGACGGTGCTCTCGGCCGAGGTGAGGTTGGTGGAGGGCTCGTTGTAGGTGCCGCCGACGATCTCGACGCGGCCCTCGGCGATCAGCGCGCGCAGCTCGGCGCGGTCGGCGGGGTGGCTGTCCCAGTACGGCTTGAGGTAGTCGACCTCCGAGAGCACGAAGCGGTACGCGGGGTCCTCGCGCGCCTGCTGGAGGTGGAGCGGGATCAGGGTGAAGGCGGGGACCCCGGTGTACTCCCAGCCTCGCTCCGGCTCGCCGGGTTTCGGCGGGGCGTCCCACAGGGCGGTGTAGGCGGCCTGGGTGTTCCACCACATGGGGTCGTAGTGGAAGTGCGGGACGAGCCGGACGGTCCAGCCGGGCTCGGCGACGGTCAGGCGGAACGGCAGCTCGGCCAGGGGGCGGCCGTCGGGGGTGGCGACCCGGACGGTGGCGGGGAGCAGCGCCCCCGGTTCGGCGTCGCCGGTACGGACGGCCACCTCGACGGTGGACTCCGCGGCGCCGGTACCCGGCCCCGCCCCCGCCTCAGCCCCCGCCTCAGCCCCGGCCTCTGCCCCGGCCTCGACGGCCTCGGCCCGCATGATGCGCGGGTGCGGGGTGGTGATCCCGGGGCCGTGCACGGTCACGTACAGCGGGCCGGCCGGGCGCTCCCTGCGGATCCGCACGCGGACCACCTGCGCGGGGGATTCCGCGGAGCCGGTAAAGAGGGCGGGCGTGGTGACCGCCGTGACCGAAATACCGCTGTCCAATTCCGCACACTTTCTCGTGGCAGCAAAACTAAACCGCATTAGCTCTCTCAGCTTGAGAGGCCATGAGCCCTGCTGTCAACGGCGCTGAAGCGCATAAGTTCCGCCTTCTGAGGCCCTGTTGACTTACCTCGTGGCACCCGGCAGGTTGTGCGTCACCCGGCGAATTCCCCAGAGTCCCAGAACCCGAGAGTCCCAGAACCCGAGAGTCCCAGAACCCGAGAGTCTCCGAACCCGAGAGTCCCAGAACTCCAGAACTCCAGGACGCCTTATGCACGACGAAGTCACCCCTCGTCCGCTCCGCTTCGGCGCCAACTACACCCCGACCCGCGGCTGGTTCCACCACTGGCTCGACTTCGACCTCGACGAGGTGCGGGCCGACCTCGACTCGATCGCCGCGCTCGGCCTGGACCACGTCCGGGTCTTTCCGCTGTGGCCGGTGTTCCAGCCGAACCGCGCGCTGATCCGGCCGCGCGCCGTCGAGCAGCTCGTGGCGCTGGCCGACGCGGCCGCCGAACGCGGCCTCGACGTCGCCGCGGACGGCCTCCAGGGGCACCTGTCGAGCTTCGACTTCCTGCCCGCGTGGACCACGACCTGGCACCGCCGGAACCTCTTCACCGACCCGGACGTGATCGCCGGTCAGGAGGAGTACCTGCGCACGCTGGCCGCCGCCCTCGCGGACCGGCCCAACTTCCTCGGCATGACCGTCGGGAACGAGGTCAACCAGTTCTCCGACGCCCCGCACCCCTCCCCCGACCGGATCACCCCGGACCAGGCCGGCCGGTGGCTCGAAAGGATGCTCGCCGCCTGCGAGAAGGGCGCCCCGGGGCGGTTCCACCTGCACGCCGCGTACGACGCCGCCTGGTACCAGGACGGGCACCCGTTCACCGTCGCCCAGGCCGCCCGGCTCGGGGCCGCGACCGCCGTGCACTCCTGGGTGTTCAACGGCACCGCCCAGCGCCACGGCCGCACCGGGACGGCGACCGAGCACCATGCCGCGTACCTGATCGAACTCTCCAAGGCCTGGGCGCGCGACCCGCACCGGCCGGTGTGGCTCCAGGAGGTCGGGGCGCCCGCGCCGCTGATCCCGGCGGAGCACGCGGCGGAGTTCACCCGGGCCACCCTGGCGGGCGCGCTGGACTGCGCGGACCTGTGGGGCGTGACCTGGTGGTGCTCGCACGACGTGTCGCGGGACCTCGCGGACTTCCCCGAGCTGGAGTACGGGCTCGGCCTGCTCACCAACGGCCGCGCGGTCAAGCCCGCCGGGGCGGCCGTCGCCCGCGTCGCCGGGGAGTGGCGGGGCCGGGAGCACCGCCCCGCCGTACGGACCACCGCGCTCGCCGTCGACGTCGGCGGGGCGCAGACGGCGCCGCGGCGCTCGGTGTGCGCGCCGGGCGGGGCGTTCTTCGAGGCCTGGGCGGCGCTGACCGCCGAGGGGGTCCGCCCGGCGGTGGTGCTGGCCGAGCTGGCCGAGGACCGCGCCCACCTGTCCGCGCGGGGCATCACCGAGGTGCTGCGCGTGCCCGACGTCACCTGACCGGTCCCTTCCACCCCTCGCCCCGACCCGGACCCGCACCCCGCACCCCGCACCCGACCCGCACCCCGATCGCGAACCCCCACCCGCACCCCGACCCGCACCCCTCATCGAGGAGCCCGCATGTCCGAGACCGGCAACGGCGCCGAACCTCGCACCGCCCGCTCGATACGCCCGCCCCGCAGTACGCCGAGCAGAACGAACCCGCCGAACCCGCCGAGCCCGAGCCCGAGCCCGACGAGACCGACGAGCCCGGCCGGCCTGGTGCCCCCGGCACCCCCCGCACCGCAGACCCGGCGCGGGGTGCTCGCCGCCGCGGCCGGGGCGGGGGCCGCCGCACTCCTCGGCGCGACGGGCGCGGCCACCGCCTCCGCGGCCCCTGCCACCGCAGCCCCCGCCACAGCAGCCCCGGCCCCGGCCCCGCCCGAGGTCACCCCGGTGGCTCCGGCCGCCCTGCCCGACCTGGCCCCGTACGCCTCCTACTGGTTCCCCGACTCGCTCCCGAGCGGGACCCCCGGCCCCGGCATCGTGTGGCGCTCGCTGCTGCGCTGGAGTCCGGAGTCGGACCCGGA
Organism: Streptomyces sp. NBC_01551; assembly: GCF_026339935.1. Taxonomy (NCBI): domain Bacteria; kingdom Bacillati; phylum Actinomycetota; class Actinomycetes; order Kitasatosporales; family Streptomycetaceae; genus Streptomyces; species Streptomyces sp. NBC_01551. The sequence continues at coordinate 5,036,911 of NZ_JAPEPX010000001.1, read as the reverse complement.
CCTCGCCCACAACACCGCGACCGTCCCGCTCGCGCCGCGCTTCACGCCCGTGCCCGCGCACCCCGGCGCCCGCGCCGGGCAGGCTCGCATCGCCTCGCTCGTCTCCTTCGGGCCGACCTCGCGCAACCCCTCCCAGGGTTCCCCGACCGCCGACTACTACGCGCTCACGCACTGGGCGTACCTCGACGAGCTGGTGTTCTGGGGCGGCTCCTCCGGCGAGGGCATCGTGCTCGCCCCGAACGCGCCCGTGGTCGACGCCGCGCACCGCAACGGGGTCCCGGTGCTCGGCAACGTCTTCCTGCCGCCCGTCGCGTACGGGGGCGACCTCCGCTGGACGCGGGACCTGGTCCAGCGGGACGCGCTCGGCCGGTTCCCCGTCGCCGAGAAGCTCGTACAGGTGGCGCGGACGTACGGGTTCGACGGCTGGTTCGTCAACGCCGAGACCGACGGCGGGGACAGCGCCCTCGCCACCCGGATGCGGGAGTTCCTGCGCGCCCTGCGGGCGGCCGGCGCCCCGCACGGCCTGCGCATCACCTGGTACGACGCCATGAACAGCACCGGGCGCGTCGGTTGGCAGGGCGCGCTCAACGCCCTGAACCAGGAGTTCTTCGAGGACCGGGCGGGCCGGGTCGCGGACAGCGTGTTCGTGGACTTCCGCTGGACGCCCCGGTCGCTGGCCGCCTCGGGCGCGCTCGCCGACCGCCTCGGCCGGAGCCGGTACGAGCTGTGGGCGGCCGTGGACACGGAGTCCAACGGCTGGGACTCCAGTGTCCGTTGGGACGCCTTCGTCCCGCGCGATCGCCGGCACGTGGTCAGCTTCGGCTTCTACCGTCCCGAGTGGACCCGCAACCACCTCACCGACCGCTCCCCGGGCGCCTTCCACCGCGCCGACGACCGGTTCTGGACGGGCGAGTCCCTGGACCCGGCCCGGCCCGCGCCCGGGGCGGCCTGGCGGGCACCCGCCACCGCCGTCGCCGACCGCTCGACGGTCACCGCGCTCCCGTTCGCCTGCGCCTTCAACACCGGGCACGGGGAGCGCTGGTACGAGGGCGGCGAGATCACCTCCGACGCCCCGTGGAACCACCTCGGGCTCCAGGACCGCCTGCCGGGGCGGCGCTGGGTGGTGGACACGGCCGGGGAACGCCCCTCCGTCACCCTCGACTTCGCGCGGGCCTGGCGCGGCGGCTCCAGCCTGCTGGTGGCGGGCCGGCTCACCGCGCCTGCCGTCGTCGGGCTGCACCGCACCCGCGTCCCGCTGACCGGCGCCACGGTGCTGGAGCTGGTCCACGCGACGGAGTCGGGCGCGGTGACCGTGGAGATCGGCGTGGCCACCCGCGAGCCGTCCGCACCGGGCGCCCCCGTCCCGTACGCCTGGCGGAAACCGGAGGCGTCCGGCACCACGAACGGCTGGCAGACCTCCCGGTTCCGGATCTCCTCCCCACCCGGCACCACCGCCCACGCCCTGGCCGTACGGATCACCCCGGCCGGGAACACACCGGTGTCATGGCGGCTCGGAGCCCTGTCGCTGCACGACGCGCCCGCCCGGCGGCAACCGGCCCCGCCAGGTGCCCTGACGGTGACCGCCTCGGCCCAGGAGAACGGCAGGGCCTCGCTCCGGCTGGCCTGGCACCGCTCCCCCGGGCCGGTCCGCCACTACGAGGTGTCCCGCGTCCTCCCCGACGGCACCCGCCGCTTCCTCGGCGGCACCTGCGCCGCCGCGCTCCACCTCCCCGCCGTCGACCGCGCGTCCGGGGAAACGGCGGCCGCCTTCGAGGTCCGCGCGGTGGACGAGCTGTACGCCCTCTCCGCCCCGTCCGCCACCACCCTCGCCTGGACCTGACAGCGGGGCGGGCGGGCGCTCGGTCGCTCAGGTGGGGTGCGGGTCGGTGCGCGGCACCGACACCGTCACCCGCAGCCCGTGCGGCGGGTTCTTCTCGTAGGAGAGGGATCCGCCGCCGGCGGCGAGCAGCGCGCGGGAGATGGACAGGCCGAGCCCGGAGCCCTTGATGTTCTGGTGGCGGCCGCTGCGCCAGAAGCGGTCGCCGACGCGCAGCAGCTCCTCCTCGGTCAGCCCGGGGCCCCGGTCGGCGACCACGACGAGCACCGAGCGTCCTTCGCCGGCGACCGACACCTCGACCTCCTCACCCTCAGGGGTGAACTTGAGGGCGTTGTCGATGACGGCGTCGAGCGCGCTGGACAGGGCGATGGGGTCGGCCCAGCCGGTGACGGCGGCCCGGCCCGTCTCGGTGAGCCGTACGCCCTTCTCCTCGGCGAAGGGCCGCCAGGCGGCGACCCGCTCGGCGGTCAGGGCGCCGATGTCGGTCAGGCTGATCTCGGCGGAGGCGTGCTCGGCGAGCGCGAGGTCGAGCAGGTCGTCGAGGACCTGGGCGAGGCGTTTGCCCTCGGTGCGTACGGAGGCGATCTCCTCGTTGCCCTCGGGGAGTTCGAGGGCGAGCAGCTCGATGCGCAGCAGCAGGGCGGCGAGCGGGTTGCGCAGCTGGTGGGAGGCGTCGGCGACGAACGCCCGCTGCTGTTCCAGTACCTCTTCGACGTTGTCGGCCATCTCGTTGAACGAGCGGGCCAGGCGCCTGAGTTCCGGAGGCCCGCCGGCCGCGGCGACGCGGGAGTTCATCCGCCCGGTGGCGATGCCGTGGGCGGCGGCGTCCAGGGTCTGTACGGGCTTGAGCACCCAGGTGGTCAGCCGCAGGGCGGCGCCGAAGGCGAGGAGCATGGCGGCGCCGAGACCGGCGACGATGAGCAGCCAGCCGTTCAGGATGCGGGCGCGCATCTGGTCGGTGGGTGATTCGGTGGCGACGACGGCGACGACGTCCCCGTCGAGGACGACCGGGGAGACGACGAGGAGTTTGCCGTGCGTCTGCCAGGGCCACACCTGGCCGGGGTCGTGGCTGCGGCGTCCGGCGAGGGCCTCCTCGAAGGCCCGCCGCCCGTCTTTGGAGGAGGGCAGCTGCCACCAGCCGGGCGACCGGGCCATGGCGTTGTCGTCGCGGTAGAAGACGCCCACCCGGATGCCGTACAGCTCCTGGTAGCGGGCGAGTTCCTGCTGGAGGGTCTTGCGGCGTTCGTCGGCGCCGGAGGCGCCGGAGCCCTCCGCGTCGATGACGAACTGGGCGAGTGCGGCGAAGCGGGCGCTGTCGTCGATCCGGTCGACGACGACGCGCTGCTGCTGTCCGGCGGCGAGGGCGACGGCGAGCGGGAATCCGAGCGCGACCAGGACGCCCGCCATGAGGATGACGAGCAGCGGGAGCAGCCTGGCGCGCACGGCAGGGGCCGCTAGGAGGCGGCCGGGGTGACGAGCCGGTAGCCCACCCCTCGGACGGTCTCGATGAGCGCGGGCATGCGCAGCTTGGAGCGCAGCGAGGCGACGTGGACCTCCAGGGTCCGCCCGGTGCCCTCCCAGCTGGTGCGCCACACCTCGCTGATGATCTGCTCGCGGCGGAAGACGACGCCGGGGCGCTGCGCGAGCAGGGCCAGCAGGTCGAATTCCTTGCGGGTGAGGGGTACGTCGGCGCCGTCCACGCTGACGCGGCGGGTGGGCAGCTCGATGCTGACGGGCCCGAGCCGGACCACGCCGGGTTCGCCGGCCCCGGCCGTCCCGGCGGCGGCGTCCTCGGAGGCTCCGGTGCGCCGGGCGACGGCGTGGATCCGGGCGAGGAGCTCGCCGGTGTCGTAGGGCTTGACCACGTAGTCGTCGGCGCCCATGTTGAGGCCGTGGATCCGGGAGCGCACGTCGGCGCGCGCGGTCACCATGATCACGGGTGTGCTGGTGCGCTTGCGGATCTTGCCGCAGACCTCGTAGCCGTCCTGGTCGGGCAGGCCGAGGTCGAGCAGGACGACACCGAAGGGCGGGGCGTCGGCGGGGAGCAGGGCCTGGAGGGCCTCCTCGCCGTTGCGGGCGTGCGTCACCCGGAAGCCGTGCCGGGCCAGGATCGCGGACAGGGCGGCGGCGACGTGGTCGTCGTCCTCGACGAGCAGCAGTCTCACTGCGTCCCCCTTCCGTGGTCTTCTTCGAGGTCTGAGGATCTTCGAGGTCGTCGGGATCCGCGAGTGTGTCGCTGCGGCCCGTTCACGTTCCGTTCACAGGCCACCCTGCATCCATACCGATGGAGAGTCCCACGTCAAGGGGGTTCCGGTCCGGCGCGCCTTCCGTTACGCACCCGGTACTCCCCGCGCGGCTCCACGGCCGGGCGTGCCCACGGAGCGTATCCGGGCGAGGCCGTATCGTTATGCTCAATTCTCCCTCAGATGTGATGACGCTGTGCGCGACCTCTCACTACTGTCCTCCCAACCGAGGAGGACGGAGCAAGAGCCGATGAGCGGAGTATCAGTGACCAAGGACGTGCAGGACGCGGCCGGCGCCGCGGACGACCTGGTCGTACTGAGCAACGTCAACAAGCACTTCGGCGCGCTGCACGTGCTTCAGGACATCGATCTGAGCATTGCCCGCGGTGAGGTCGTCGTGGTGATCGGTCCCTCGGGATCGGGCAAGTCCACACTGTGCCGGACCATCAACCGACTGGAGACCATCGACTCGGGCACCATCACGCTCGACGGCAAGGAACTGCCCGCCGAGGGCAAGGAACTGGCCCGGCTGCGCGCCGATGTCGGCATGGTCTTCCAGTCGTTCAACCTGTTCGCGCACAAGACGGTGCTGCAGAACGTCATGCTGGGCCAGCTGAAGGTCCGCGGGACGGAGCAGTCGACCGCCCACGCGAAGGCGCAGGCGCTGCTGGACCGGGTGGGCGTCGGCTCGCAGGCCGACAAGTACCCGGCGCAGCTCTCCGGCGGCCAGCAGCAGCGCGTGGCGATCGCCCGCGCGCTGGCCATGGAGCCGAAGGTGATGCTCTTCGACGAGCCGACTTCGGCCCTCGACCCGGAGATGATCAACGAGGTGCTGGAGGTCATGCAGCAGCTCGCCGCCGAGGGCATGACGATGGTGGTCGTCACGCACGAGATGGGCTTCGCCCGCTCTGCGGCCAACCGGGTCGTCTTCATGGCCGACGGAAAGATCGTCGAAGAGGCCGCGCCCGAGCAGTTCTTCAGCAACCCGCGCAGTGACCGCGCCAAGGACTTCCTGTCGAAGATCCTGCACCACTGACGGTTTCGTCTGGTAGTGAATCCGTTGGCGGATCACTGCCGCAGCGATGCGGTCGGCGGTGCACCCGTCGCACTCGCCTCATCCTTCAACTACGTCTCATCCGAGGGAAGTTCATCATGAAGCTCTTCAAGGCCGGTGCGGCCGCGGCCGTGTCCGTCGTCCTCGCACTGACGGCCACCGCGTGCGGCGGCAGCAGCGACAAGGCCAGTGACGGCGGCGCGTCCGGTGGCGCCAAGGGGAACAAGGTCGTCATCGGCATCAAGTTCGACCAGCCCGGTCTGGGCCTGAAGACCCCGGACGGCAAGTTCACCGGTTTCGACGTCGACGTCGCGACGTACGTGGCCAAGGAGCTCGGTTACGAGCCCAACCAGATCGAGTTCAAGCAGGCCATCAGCGCCGAGCGCGAGAACCTCATCTCCAACGGCGACGTGAAGTTCGTCGTCGCGAGCTACTCGATCAACGACAAGCGCAAGGAGAAGGTCGACTTCGCCGGCCCGTACTTCCTCGCGCACCAGGACCTGCTGGTCCGCGCCGACGACAACAGCATCACCAAGGCCGAGGACCTCAACAAGAAGAAGCTCTGCTCGGTCGCCGGTTCCACCTCCGCGCAGAACGTCAAGACCAAGCTGGCGCCCGACGCCGACCTGAAGGAGTCCGCGGGCTACTCCGAGTGCCTCACCGGCCTGGAGAGCAAGTCCATGGACGCGCTGACCACGGACAACTCGATCCTGGCCGGTTACGCCGCGCAGGACAAGAACAAGGGCAAGTTCAAGCTGGTCGGGCTGAGCCTGAGCAACGAGAACTACGGCATCGGTCTGAAGAAGGGCGACAAGGAGCTCCAGACCAAGATCAACGCCGCGCTCAAGAAGATGGTCGCGGACGGCGCCTGGGAGGCGGCCGTGAAGAAGAACTTCGGCCCGGCCAACTACAAGAACGAGCCTGCCCCGCAGATCACCGAAGGCAGCTGATTCCTCGGTGAGGAGCGTCGCCGCCCGCCTGTCACGGGCGGCGGCGCCCCTCGCCGGCCATCCTGGGGAGAGCGCAGGGCATCGTGTTCGATTTTCTTGATTCTGGGCAGTACGACGTGCTCGGAGCCTTCTGGGTGACGGTTCAGCTCACCCTCTACTCGGCGGCCGGATCCCTGATCTGGGGCACCGTCCTCGCCGGGATGCGGGTCAGCCCGGTCCCGCTCATGCGCGGCTTCGGCACCGCCTACGTCAACGTGGTGCGCAACACCCCGCTGACCCTGCTGGTCATCGCGTGCTCGCTCGGTCTGAGCGAGACCCTCGGCATCACGCTGGGCGGCGGCACGTTCAAGGAGACCGGCTTCCGGCTGGCCGTTCTCGGATTGACGGCCTACACCGGCACCTTCGTCTGCGAGGCACTGCGCTCGGGCATCAACACCGTGCCCGTGGGACAGGCGGAGGCGGCGCGCGCGCTGGGCCTGAGCTTCTTCCAGGTGCTCACGCTGATCGTGCTCCCCCAGGCCTTCCGGGCGGTCATCGCGCCGCTCACCAACGTACTGATCGCCCTCACCAAGAACACCACGGTGGCGGCGACCATCGGCGTGGCCGAGGCGGCCCTGCTGATGAAGGAAATGATCGAGAACGAGGCGGACGCGCTCTTCGCCGTCTTCGGGGTCTTCGCCCTCGGCTTCGTCCTGCTGACCCTGCCCACCGGCCTCCTGCTGGGCTGGGTGGCCAAGCGAGTGGCGGTGAAGCGATGAGCTCCGTTCTGTACGACACCCCGGGCCCCAAGGCCAAGATCCGCAACTGGATCTACTCCGGTGTCTTCGTCGTCGCGTTCGCGCTCGTCCTGTGGTGGGCCCTGGGCCTGATGTCGGAGAAGGGCCAGCTCGAAGCCGACAAGTGGAGCCCCTTCCTCACCGACAGCCAGATCTGGACGACGTTCCTGATCCCCGGCCTGCTGGAGACGCTCAAGGCCGGTGTGATCGCCGTCGTGATCGCCCTCCCGCTGGGCGCGCTGCTCGGCATCGGCCGGCTGTCCGACCACGCCTGGGTGCGCGTCCCGGTCGGCGCGTTCGTCGAGTTCTTCCGCGCCATCCCGGTGCTGATGCTGATGCTCTTCGGCAGCGCCCTGTACGTGCAGTTCTCGACGGTCTCCTCCGACGTCCGGCCGCTGTACGCGGTGGTCACCGGCCTGGTGCTGTACAACTCCGCGGTCATCGCCGAGATCGTCCGGGCGGGCGTGCTGTCCCTGCCGCGCGGCCAGACGGACGCGGCCAAGGCGATCGGCATGCGCAAGGGCCAGGTCATGGTCCACGTCCTGATCCCGCAGGCGGTCACCGCGATGCTGCCGGCCCTGGTCAGCCAGCTCGTGGTGATCCTGAAGGACACGGCGCTCGGCGGCACCCTGCTCGGGCTCGCCGAACTGCTCTCGATGGCCCGGCAGATCTCCGCGAACTACAGCAACACCATCGCGACGTTCACGGTCATCGCGCTGATCTACATCGTGGTGAACTTCGCGCTCACCTCCGTGGCCTCCTTCCTGGAGAGCCGTCAGCGCAAGTCGCAGAAGACCACCGGCGCGGTCGTCGGCGGCGACGTGGCCGAAGTCGACGCGGGCGGCGCCGCGGGTGTGGGCGAGGCTCCCTGATCCCAGCTCTCTGACACCCGGTCAGTACACTGGCGTGACACGTGTGGTGCGGCGGATCTCTTCCGTCGCACCACACGGCATTGTCGCGACCGGCGTCACTTGACGCAGGCACCTCCAGTCGGTTGCATACCTTCTGTGATCACATACCGGACATCGGGAGCCGCGTCATGGACCCGGTGATCGTCGTCGGCGCAGGGCCCGTCGGACTCTCCCTGTCCCTGGCCCTGGCCGGCTCGGGCGTGCCCTGCGTCGTGCTCGACGAAGGCCCCGGCAAGGACGAGCCCCGGCCCGCCCGAACCGTCGTGCTGCACTCCGACACCGCGGCCATGGCCCACCGGCTGGGCTGTACGACACTGCGCGACGAGGGCGCGTACTACGCCGCCTGGCGCACCCTGCGGCGCGGGCGTGACACCCAGCGCGTCACCTTCGAGGACCACCCGGCGCCGCTGCACCTGCCGCAGCACGCCCTCACGCGCGGGCTGCGCGACGCCGCCGCCGCGCACCCCCTCGTCCAGCTGGTCCCCGACAGCAAACTCGACTCCCTGGAGCAGGACGGCCGGGGCGTCACCGCGCACACCAAGGGCGCCGAGACCACCTGGTGGCGCGGGAGCTACCTGGTCGGCTGCGACGGCGCCCGCTCCACCGTGCGCAAGCTGCTCGGCATCCGCTTCCCGGGCCGCACCGCCGTCGAGCGGCACGCCGTGGCCGCGCTGCGCACCGAGCTGCCGTGGCCCGGCGAGGCCCTGCTGCACCGCCGCGCCCCCGACGAGGTCACCGCGCGGCCGCTGCCCGACGGGGTGTGGCGGCTGGACTGGCTGCTTCCGCCGCGCGGCGAGCTCGTCACCCCCGACGCGCTGGTCACCCTCATCCGCGACACCCTGGCGACGTGGTGCGGTGGCACGACGCCCCCGTACGAACTGATCGACACCGGCGTCCACACCCTGCACCACCGGCTCGCCCGGCGCTGGCGCGACGGCCGGGCCTTCCTCGCCGGGGACGCGGCGCACCTGCTCGGCGCGCTCGGCACCCAGGGCGTCGAGGAGGGGCTGCGGGACGCCGAGAACCTGGCCTGGAAGCTGGCGCTGGCCTGGCACCAGGGGGCCTCCGAGGCGCTGCTCGACGGGTACGAGGACGAGCGGCGCAGGGCGGTCGCGGCCCGGCTGCGCGCCGCCGACCAGGCGATGCCGGCCCTGCGCAGCGGCGGTGGACTGCGCACCTACCTCCCCGGAGCCGCACGCTCCGCGGAATCCCTGCTCACCGACGGCCACTTGGGGCGCGGCCCGCTCGGCGCGGCCCCGACGTACGGCCCGCCGGTCGCGGTGCGCGAGGTGCCGACCGCCACCGAGCCGGGCGGCCCGGTGGCGAACGTTCCCGTGACCGCGCCCGACGGGTCCACGGTGCCGCTGCGCGACCTGCTGGGGCGGGGCCGGCTGCTGGTGCTCCTGGTCGCCCCGGGCACCGGGGTGTGGGACCGGCGGCACTGGCTGGGCGCCGGGCTGATGCCCCGGCTGGCGGCGGCGGTCAGTGCGCTGCCGGTCAGGGCCGAACTGCTGGTCGCCGACAGCTACCCGGGGGCGCCGGCGCACACCGTGCTCCTCGTACGGCCGGACGGCCACCTGGCGGCGACCTTCGCCGGGGTGCGGCCGGCCGAGCTCTACGAGGCGGCGGACACCGTCCGCGCGGGCGCGCCGGCCTCGGCCACATCGTCAACTCCAGCCACTCCCGCCACTCCGGCGGCTCCTGCCACCTCCGCGATTGCTCCACCCGCTTGATCGATTGACCCGTATCCCGTCCTCGTGCTTCACTCGCGGACATGACCGGCAACGACGTACGCCTGTGGCGGAGGGTTCACATGGACCTGCTCCGCTACGCGGGCTGCGTGTGTCGCCCTTCCTGCTGATTCGCCCTCTCCTCCGCGCGCCCCGTGCCCCGCACCGCTGCCCTGCACTGCTCTGCCGGGCCCGCGCGCACCTTCGCGAACCCCCAGGACGGTCATTCCATGTCTGTTGCCCCTGCGCCCACCCGTGTCTCCGCGGGCCCCACCACCGCCGAACTCCTCTCCTTCGCCCTGCGCACCGCCGCGGACCCCGAGATCGTGGACTCGCTGCCCCTCGACCCGGAGGGCCGCACGTGGATCCGGCTCGACGGGCCCGGCGGCAGCGAGGCCTGGCTGATCGGCTGGCCGCCGGGCACCGGCACCGGCTGGCACGACCACGCCGAGTCGCGGGGCGCGTTCGCGACCGCCCGGGGCCGGCTCACCGAGCACTCGCTGGCCGTGCGGCTGCCCTCGGAGGGCTGGCGCAGCCTGGTGCTCGCCGCCGACGTGGACCGGGAGCGGAGCCTGCCGCAGGGGGCGGCCCGCGGCTTCTCCGAGCACCACGTGCACGAGGTGCTCAACGAGTCCCCGACCGAGCACGCGGTCTCGGTGCACGCGTACTACCCGCCGCTCCCGCTGATCCGCCGCTACAGCCGCAGCGGCCCGGTGCTCACCCTGGAGCACGTCGAGCGCCCGGCGGACTGGCAGTGAGCGCCGCCGCCGCGCCGACCGGCATCGACGCCCTGATCGACCGGGTCCGCGAGACGTACACCCGCGTCGACGCGCAAGCCGCGTACGCCGCTTCCCGCCGGGGCGCGCTCCTGGTGGACATCCGCTACCAGGCGCTGCGCGAGCGGGACGGGCTGATCCCGGGCGCGCTGGTGATCGAGCGCAACGAACTCGAATGGCGCCTGGACCCGCAGGGCTCCCACCGCACCCCGCAGGCGACGAGCCACGACCTCCAGGTGATCGTCATCTGCAACGAGGGCTACGCCTCTACGCTGGCCGCTGCTTCCCTCCACGCCCTGGGCCTCCACCGGGCAACGGACCTGGAGGGCGGCTTCCAGTCCTGGAAATCCACCGGCCTCCCGGTCCTCCTCAAACCCCGGACGCCCTGAACCCCCTGGGTGCTCCGCCCCAGCCCCGCCAGGGGACCCCCAGCCCCGCCGGCGTTTGAGGCGCGGGGGCTGAGGCGCGGGGGCTGGGGCGCGGGGGCTGGGGCGGAGCCCCAGGGCGGGTCCGGGCAGAGCCCGGGAAACGGAGAAAGGGCGGGGCGGGGAGCAGCGCCGCAGGCCCGCCCCACCCCGCCCGGCCGGGCCCGCCACCTGCCACCTGCCACCTGCCACCCGCCACCCGCCACGACCCAGCGTCGAAGGAACGCCAGCCCCGTGGCCAGCCCCACCCCCGCCCAACGGCGCAGCAACCCCGGCCCGGTGCGCACACCACCCACCCGACGGCGGAACAGCCCCCGCCCGGGGCCCGCCCCCACCCAGCGGTGAAGCAGCCCCGGACACGGGGTCCGGGGCGGACGCGGGCGGGAGGCCCCGTACCGGCCTCGGCTAGGCCTTGGACATCGCCACCCCCACCGGAGGTACCCGCAGGGCGAGCCGCCCCGGAACCCCGGTCGCGCCCAGCGCCAGCAGCCCCGCCACGCCCACGACCACCGCGTAGGCGACCGGCCGCACCGCCGGCGCCGCCACGCCCGTCATGCCGACACTGAACGCGGTCAGTACGGCCAGCGCGATCCCCGACCCCAGCACCACCCCGATCAGCAGCACCGCCACCGCCTCCGCCCGCAGCATCCCCCGCACCTGCCTCCGCTTCGCCCCGGCCAGCCGCAGCATCGCGAACTCCCGCAGCCGCTCGGCGGTCGACATCGCCAGCGTGTTGACGACCGCGATGGCGGTGAACGCCAGCACCAGCCCCATCGCCAGCAGGTTGATCTCCGCCCCGGCGGCCTGCCGCTCGGCCCGCGCCCCGTCCGCCTCCGCCGCCGACAGCACCGCGACCCCGGCGAACCCCGCCACCGCGGCGGCCAGGCGCTCCCGTCCGACCCCCGGCTCCGCCGCCACCAGCACGCTGCCCGCCAGCGGATTGTCGACATGCCCGGCGACCAGCCCGTGCGGCAGCGTCAGATCCCCGAAGCCCAGCCCCCGCGCGTACACGGCGGCCACCGTCAGCGTCACCGGCGTCCCGTCCCCCAGCGTCAGCTTCAGCGAGCTCCCCGGCTTGAGCCCCAGCTGGTCGGCGGCCAGTTCGCTCACCGCCGCGCTGCGCTCCCCGAACCCGGTCAGGCTCCCGCTCGTCACCGCCGGGTCCCACGTCCGCTCCAGCCCGGCCGGGGTGACGCCCTGCGCCGCGTACTTGGCCAGCCCCACCCGTACCGAGGTGTGCGTGATCTCGGTCGCGGCGGTGACCCCGGGGGTCCGCCGGATCTTCTCGGCGGCGGCCCCGCTCACCCCCGGCCCCTGCGCGGCGAGCACCCACTCGGCCCGGATGCCCTCGCGCGCCTGCGCCCGGGCCGCGCCGCCGAGCGTCGGCGTGACGAAGAGCACCGTGCAGGTCATCCCGATCAGCAGGGTGAGCGGGGTGACGGCGGAGGCCATCCGGGTCGCGTTGCCACGCAGGTTCGCGGTGGCCAGGTGGCCGCCCGCGCCGGCCAGCCGCAGCGGTCCGGCGAGCAGCGCGGTCGCGGCCCGGACCAGCAGCGGGCCGAGCAGGCAGACGGCGCCCGCCAGGACCACCACGGCGAGGAACGTCACCGGGGTCGACGCCGGCTCGGTGCGCAGCGAGCCGAGTACGACGACCAGCACCGCCCCGCCGGCCAGCAGCAGCCCGCCGACGGCGAGCCGGATCCAGCCGGGCCGCCCGCGCTCGACGGCGGCTTCGGCCAGCGCCTCGGCCGGGCGGATCCGGGCGATGCGCCGCGCGGTGATCCGGGCCGCCGCCCAGGCGCCGAGCAGACTGGCGCCGACGGCGGCGAACATCGGGAAGATCCCGGCGGTGCGCTCCAAGGTGGCGGGGATGGCCCCGGTCTCGATGAACCGGCCGTGCAGCCAGGCGGCGAGCGGCAGTCCGGCGACGGCGCCCGCGACCCCGGCGGCCAGGCCGACGAGCAGCGCCTCCCGGCCGATCAGGCGCCGCAGCTGCCGGGGGGTGGCGGCGATGGCGCGCAGCAGGGCGAGTTCGCGGTGGCGCTGCTGGACGGAGAGGGCGAACGTGCCGACGACGACCAGGATCGCCACGAGCAGCGAGGTGCCGCCCATCGCACCGCCCATGGAGACCAGCTTGACCCGGGCTCCGGCCGCGTCGAGGAATTCGACGGGCCCCCGCCCGTCGCCGTGGGCGACCAGCGCGGTGGTGCCCTTGAGGGCCCGCCCGACCCGTCCGGCCAGCTCGCCCGCGTCGACGCCGGGCGCGGGCAGTACCCCGATGGCGCTGACCTGCCCTTCGCGGGCGGCCAGCCGCTGGGCCTCGGCGTCGGCGAAGAACAGCGAGTGCTGCCGGCCGAGGCCGCCGAGGGCGCCGCCTCCACTGCCCCCGCCACCGTCACCGGTGCCCGCGACCCCGCTCACCAGGTACGTCTTCGGCTCGCCCGTGGCCTGGACGGTCAGCCGGTCGCCCGTCTTGAGCCCGGCCCGGGCGGCGAGTTCACGGTCGACGACGATCTCGTCGCCGCCGCGCGGCGCGCGGCCCTCGCCGAGCGTGAAGGGGGTGAGGACCGCCGAGGTCCAGGCGTGCCCGTACGAGAGCTTCCCGTCGAGCGGGGCCTTGACCAGGGGGACGGCCTGGAAGGTGAGTTCCGGCACGGCCCGCTCGACGCCGGGCACGGCGCGGACGGTGTCCAGGGTGGCGGCCGGCAGCCAGGCCCGTTCGGCGACGGGCTTGGCCTTGTGCTTCGTCTTGGTCTTGCCCTTCTTCTCCTTGACCGTCGTCTCGTGGACGTTCTGGTCGGCGGAGACCACGACCGGCGCGGCCGCGTAACGCTCGGTGGCGATCTTTCCGCGGAGTCCCGTTTCCAGGAGGGTGCCGCAGGCGGTGATCAGGGCCGCCGCGCACAGGAGGGTGACGAAGGCGCCGAGGAACCCGGCTTTGCGGTGCCGGACGGTCTGGAGGGCGTAACGCAGCATCATGTGATCAACTCTGCTGCCAGGGACGGCTCCTGACATTGGAGCACCCCGGCGTCCGCACCGGGGGGCTACCCCCACCCCCGGTCGGCACGTCAGCGATTCAGCGGTTCAGAACCCCTGGTACCCCAGGTCGTCGGCGTCCTCGCCTTCCTCCTCCAGGGCACGCCGGACCACCCGCAGGGCCATGCCCTCCGGGTACCCCTTGCGGGCGAGCATCCCGGCGAGGCGCCGGAGCCGCTTGTCACGCTCCAGGCCCCGGGTCGAGCGGAGCTTGCGCTCCACGAGCTCCCGGGCGGTCTGCTCCTCCTGCTCGGAGTCCAGCTGTTCCAGCGCCTCCTGTACGAGGGTGGCGTGCACCCCCTTGGTACGCAGCTCCTGCGCGAGCGCCCGGCGGGCGAGGCCCCTGCCACGGTGCCGGGACTCGACCCAGGCCCCGGCGAAGGCGGCGTCGTCGATCAGGCCCACTTCCTCGTACCGGGAGAGGACCGCCTGCGACACCTCCTCGGGGATGCCCCGCTTCTCCAGGGCGTCCGCGAGCTGCCGCCGGGTACGCGGCATCCCGGTGAGCAGGCGCAGGCAGATCGCCCGCGCCTGCTCCTCGGGACTCTGGGGCGGCAGTTCCTGGCGGCCTTCGCGACCGCCTTCCCGGCGGCCCTCCCGGCCACCTTCGCGACGGCCTTCACGGCCGCCCCCGCCGCCCCTTTCCTGCTCCCGCACGGATCAGCTCTTGGCCACGGCGGCCTTGGCCGTCGTCTTGGCCTTCGATGCCGGGGCGGGCACGGCCGCGGCATCGGCGGGGGCAGCGGCGCCCGCCTCGTCGGCGGCGGCGTCCTTGCGGACACCCACGCCCAGCTTCTCCTTGATCTTCCGCTCGATCTCGTTGGCGAGGTCGGGGTTGTCCTTGAGGAAGTTGCGGGCGTTCTCCTTGCCCTGACCGAGCTGGTCGCCCTCGTACGTGTACCAGGCGCCGGCCTTGCGCACGAAGCCGTGCTCCACGCCCATGTCGATCAGGCCGCCCTCGCGGCTGATGCCCTGGCCGTAGAGGATGTCGAACTCGGCCTGCTTGAACGGCGGCGCGACCTTGTTCTTGACGACCTTGACGCGGGTGCGGTTGCCGACCGCGTCGGTGCCGTCCTTGAGGGTCTCGATACGGCGGATGTCGAGGCGCACGGAGGCGTAGAACTTCAGCGCGCGGCCACCGGTGGTGGTCTCCGGCGAGCCGAACATCACACCGATCTTCTCGCGGAGCTGGTTGATGAAGATCGCGGTGGTCTTGGACTGGTTGAGCGCACCGGTGATCTTGCGGAGCGCCTGGCTCATCAGTCGGGCCTGGAGACCCACGTGCGAGTCGCCCATCTCGCCCTCGATCTCCGCGCGCGGCACGAGCGCCGCGACGGAGTCGATGACGATCAGGTCGAGCGCGCCGGAGCGGACGAGCATGTCCACGATCTCCAGCGCCTGCTCGCCGGTGTCCGGCTGCGACAGGATGAGGTTGTCGGTGTCGACGCCGAGGGCCTTCGCGTACTCGGGGTCGAGCGCGTGCTCGGCGTCCACGAAGGCGACGGTGCCGCCGGCCTTCTGGGCGTTGGCCACGGCGTGCAGGGTCAGGGTCGTCTTACCGGAGGACTCCGGGCCGTACACCTCGATCACACGGCCGCGGGGCAGCCCGCCGACGCCGAGGGCGATGTCCAGCGCGGTCGACCCGGTGGGGATGACCTCGATGGGGTCGTTCGGCTTGTCGCCGAGGCGCATGACCGCACCCTTGCCGAATTGCCGTTCAATCTGTGCGAGAGCGGCGTCGAGAGCCTTCTCACGGTCGGTGCCTGCCATGGGTTCCACCCGATTTGCTTGAGTCGATCGCTTCACGCCATTGACGCTAACGCCTGCCACTGACAATGCGCTTCCACGCCCGGTTCGGCTGTGGATAACTCATGAGAATAGATGTTCGATTTCCCTGTCAAGCGCGCCACACCAGACCCGGGAGCGCCGCCATACGGCAAGTCCACCACCACGCCACCTGACAACCCAGGGTTGACACCCTCTCGACTGTCAACCTACGGTTGCGCCTATGACGAACCCTTCGGTGGAACCCGTTCGCATGACCAACCCGGTACGCCTCGACGACTTGATCGAGGCCATCAAGAAGGTCCACTCCGACACCCTCGAACAGCTCAGCGGCGCCGTCGTCGTCGCCGAGTCCCTCGGTGACGTCGCGGACCACCTCATCGGCCACTTCGTGGACCAGGCCCGCCGCTCCGGCGCCTCCTGGACCGACATCGGCCGCAGCATGGGCGTCACCCGCCAGGCCGCCCAGAAGCGCTTCGTCCCCAAGGCCGACAAGGAGGGCGAGGGCGGCATCGACCCCAACCAGGGCTTCGGCCGCTTCACCCCCCGCGCCCGCAACGTCGTCGTGACCGCGCAGAACGAGGCCCGCGCGGCCGGCAACCCCGAGATCCGCACCGAGCACCTCGTCCTCGGCCTGCTCGCCGAGGACGAGGGCCTCGCCGCGCTCGCCCTGAGCGCCCAGCGGATCGCGCCGCAGGACATCCGCGCCGCGGCGACCGCCGCCCTGCCCCCGGCCTCCGGGGAGGTCCCCGACCTCGTCCCCTTCGACGCCTCCGCCAAGAAGGCCCTGGAGCTCACCTTCCGCGAGGCCCTGCGCCTGGGCCACAACTACGTCGGCACCGAGCACATCCTGCTCGCCCTCCTCGAACTCGAGAACGGCGAGGGCGTGTTCAGCGGCCTCGGCGTCGACAAGGCCGCCGCCGAGGCGACCGTCAACGAGGCCCTGGCAGCCTTCCTCGCCGCAGCCGAGGAGAAGAAGCAGTAGTCGCGGGCTCCCCGGCCGCGCGTTCCGTCAGCTCGTACCGCTTCACGTACGCCCCGAGGAACGCCTGCAGCGTGGCGACGGCCGGGATCGCGATCAGCGCCCCGACCGCGCCCAGGAGGGCCGTGCCCGCGATGACGGACCCGAAGGCCACCGCCGGGTGGATGTCGACCGTCTTCGAGGTCAGCTTCGGCTGCAGGACGTAGTTCTCGAACTGCTGGTAGATCACCACGAAGCCGAGCACGTACAGCGCGTACCAGGGCGAGTCCGGGAACGCGATCAGCATCGGCAGCGCGCCCGCCAGGTAGGTGCCGATGGTGGGGATGAACTGGGAGACCAGCCCCACCCACACCGCGAGCGCGGGCGCGTACGGCACCTGCAGGACGACGAACACGACGTAGTGCGCGACGCCGGAGATCAGCGCCATCAGCCCGCGCGAGTACAGGTACCCGCCCGTCTTCGCGACGGCGATCTCCCAGGCGCGCAGCACCTCGGACTGCTTGGAGGGCGGCAGGACGGAGCACAGCGCGCGCCGCAGCCGCGGCCCGTCGGCGGCGAAGTAGAAGGAGAACAGGCCGATCGTCAGGAGCTTGAAGAGCCCGCCGAGCACGGTGGCGGACACGTCGAGCACGCCGGTCGCGCTGTTCTGCACGTACTTCTGCAGCCAGTCCGAGTGCAGCAGGCTGTCCTGGATCGCCAGCCGGGACAGCTTGGTGTGGAAGGTCTCGTTGATCGTGCTGATCACCGAGTCGAGGTAGCCCGGGAAGCCGCCCACCATGGCGACGATCTGCCCGGCGAGCATCGAGCCGAGCAGGACGACGAAGCCGACGGCCGCGGCGAACACCCCGAGGAAGACCAGGAAGGTGGCGAGCCCGCGCCGCATCCCGCGGGCCGCCATCCTGGCCACGGCGGGCTCGACCGCGAGGGCGAGGAAGAACGCGATCAGGATGTTGACGAGCAGCCCGACGAGCTGGTGGAAAGCCCAGCTGCCGAGCTGGAAGCAGGCGTAGAGGGCCAGTACGAGGATCACCGCGCGCGGCAGCCAGCGCGGCATCCGGGCCGCCGCCGCGGCTCCTCCCCGGTCGGGCGGGTCGGGGGGCCCGTGGACCCCGGCGGGCTCGGGGCTCGCGGCGGGTCCGGGGCTGCCGGCGGGCTCCTGGCGGGGCGGCCCCACACGGGCTGCCGCGCCTGCCCCGTCTGCCTGGTCGGTCGTGTCTTCAGTCGCTGCCACGACCCCAGTCTGTCCCACCCGCCACCCGTTCGAGGCAGTCGGTGCGCGGCGTCAGCGCAGCGAGGCCGGCACGTCCATCGCCGAACACACCGCGCGCCACACGTCCTTGGCCTCCCAGCCGGCGTCCAGCGCCTGGTGGACGGTGCGCCCGCCGAGTTCCGTCATGACGTGGTCCCGCGCGAAGGAGTCCGCGTAGGCCGCGCCGAAGTGTTCGGCCATCCGTTCCCAGAAAATCGTCAACCGCATGCCTCCAGTATCCCGCCCCGGAGAGTGCACCGGCCCCGTTCCCGCCCCCTGTCCGCGCGACGGCGTCCTACGGTTTCACGCATGCCTGGAGACGAAGCTTCCGCGCTGAGCCGGCCGACCGACGACGGGGCCGTGCTGGCCCGCGCCGAGCGGTTCATCTGGCTCACGGCCCGTGTACTGGAGCAGCGACGGTTCGCGTTCCACTTCCTCGGCGGGGACGCCGACCCGGTGGACGCCGCCCTCGGCGCGTACCTGGGCGGCGACGGCGGGTACGGACACGCGCTCGATCCGGATCTGCGCGGTCCGCTGAGTCAGCCCCTGCACACGGCGCACGCCCTGCGGGTCCTGGACAGCCTCGGCCGCTGCGCCGGGCAGCGGATCGAGCGCCTCTGCCGTCACCTGACCCGGGTCTCCACCCCGGAAGGGGCGCTTCCGGTGGTCTTCCCGGCCCCGGCCGACTATCCGGCGGCCCCGTACCACCCGGTGCGGGACGACCCGCCGGGCGAGCTGCTGGCCACGGGCCCGGTCGTCGGGGTGCTGCACCGCAACCGGGTCTGGCACGCGTGGCTGTTCCGCGCCACGGAGTTCTGCTGGGAGCGGGTCGAGAACCTGCGCCACTCGCACCCGTACGAGATCCAGAGCGCGGTGGCCTTCCTCGACGGCGCCCCGGACCGGGCCCGGGCGGCGGAGGCCGCGGACCGGCTGGGGCGGCTGGTGCGCGAGCGGGGCCTCGCGGTGCTGGACCCGGGGCGGCGCGAGGAGTACCCGGTGTTCCCCGGGTACGCGCCGGGCGAGCAGCTGTTCCCGTACGACTTCGCGCGCCGGCCGGAGTCGCTGGCCCGGGGCTGGTTCACCGACGCGGAGATGTCCGGCGCGCTGGCGTTCCTGGCCGCCGAGCAGGCCCCGGACGGCGGCTGGCCGGTGCACCGGCGGGACTGGGCGCCGGGCAGCTCCCTGGAGCGGCGCCCGATCGCCACCCTGGAGTCGCTGCTGACCCTGCGGGCGTACGGCCGGCTGCCCGGCGGGGCTAACCGCCCAGCGCCCGTACCCCCGCGGTGACCACGACGGCGGCCGCGACCACGACGAGGAAGGGGGCCCGCAGCAGCAGCGCCACCCCGGCGGCGGCGAGGCCGGCGGCGCGGGCGTCGATCACGAGCGCGTCCCCGGTGCTGAAGGTCTGCTGGGCGGTGAGCGCGGCGAGCAGGGCCACCGGCAGCAGCGCGGCGAGCTTGCGCACCATCGGCCGCTCCAGGGCCCCGGCGGGCACGAGCAGCCCGGCGAGCTTGACGGCGTAGCAGCCGACGACGGTGATGCCGATGGCGATCCAGACGTTCACGAGCGGCGTCCCTTCATCCAGAGCACCACGGGGGCGGCGAGGGCGGCGACGAGCACGGGCACCCCGGCGGGCAGCACCGGCAGCAGGCCCAGCCCGAGGATCAGCGCGAGCGCGGCGACGGCCCGCTCGGTGGAGGTCTTCAGCATCGGCGCGAGCAGGGCGAGGAAGACGGCGGGGCCCGCGGCGTCGAGGCCCCAGGCGTTGGTGTCCCCGATGGCCTCGGCGCCGAGCGCACCGAGCAGGGTGGTGAGGTTCCACAGGACGTAGAGGGCCAGCCCGGTCACGGTGAAGCCGAGGCGGGCCGACTTCCGGTCGGGCTGGGCCAGGGCGACGGCGGTGGTCTCGTCGATGACCCAGTGCGCGGCGAGCGGCCGTACGGCCCGGGGCAGCGCGAGCAGCTGGGACAGCCGCAGCCCGTAGAAGGCGTTGCGGGTGCCGAGGAAGAAGGCCCCGGCGGCGGCCGTGAACGGGTTGCCGCCCGCGGCCAGCGCTCCCACCAGGGCGAACTGCGAGGCCCCGGTGAAGACGAGCAGGCTCAGCACGCAGGCCTGAAGGGTGCTGATGCCGGCCCCGGCGGCGGTCACCCCGAACGCGAATCCGGACAGCCCGACGGCCACCCCGACCCCGAGCGCGTCCCGTACGACGGCGGCGCGCGGCCGCCCGGCGACCCCCTCGGGGGTCTCCTGTATCACCATCTGATGTTCTCCCACCCCGCGAACGTACGCAGGACGGGGCGGTCGGGTCTTGTACGTTCTTGCGCGCGCGGCTCCCACGGCCGCCGCGGCTCGCGCGCGGCGGTCCCCGGTGCGGCGGGGCGGGCCGGAGCCTAACCGGCGCGCTCGCGCCGGTACGCACCCGGTGGCACCCCCACGATCCGGGTGAAGTGGCGGTTCAGGTGCGGCTGGTCGGTGAACCCGACGGCGACGGCCGCCTCCGCGGGCGGGGTCCCGGCGTCGAGCAGCCGGCGCGCCTGGCGGACCCGGGCGTCGGTGAGCCAGGTGTGCGGCGGCATCCCGTACCGCTCGCGGAAGGCCCGCAGCAGCGCGAACGGGCTCGTCCCGATCTCCGCCGCGAGCTGTTCCAGGGAGGGCGGGTCGCTCATCCGCCCCGCCAGGACGGCCCGGGCCCGTTCGGCGTCGGCGGCGCCCGCGCGGCGTACCGTACGGGCGGGCAGCGGGCCCGCGTGCCGGCTGAGCATCCGCGCCACCGCGCCGCGCAGCAGGGTGTCGGCGGCCAGCGCGTTGCCGGCCTCGGCGGCCCGGTGCACCTCGGTGATCACCTGGGAGGTCTGCGGGTCGGTGACCATGTCGGTGGTGAACCCGGGGGTCCCGCGCAGGGTGCCGATCTCGGCGGCGACCTCGGTGATCAGCGCCCGGGAGGGGTAGAGGGTGGCGTACGCCCAGCCTTCGGGCACCCCGGCGCGGGCGCTGTGGGGCACCTCCGGGTTGATCAGGACCACGCTGCCCGGGCCGGCCCGCAGGGTGCCGCCGGGCATGCCGATCTGCTCGATGCCGCCGGTGACGGCCGCGATGACGTAGCCGTCGTGCGCGTGGCGCGGGAAGGTGTGGCGTACGTAGTGGGCGCGCAGCAGGTCCAGCCCGGGCAGCTCCGCGTACTGCCAGTGGCGGGCCCACTCCGTCCGGCCGCCCTCGTCCGCTCCCATCCCCCCATTCTGCGCCCCGTCTCCAGGCCGTGTTCGCGCAGGTCCGACCCCCTGTCAGTGCCCGGGTGCACGATGGGGGCATGGCCACTGCCGCGCTCGATTCGTTCTCCCCCGCGACCCGCTCCTGGTTCACGGGGGCCTTCCGTACGCCCACCTCCGCCCAGGAGGGCGCCTGGCGGGCCATCGGGGAGGGCTCGGACGTGCTGGTCGTGGCGCCCACCGGCTCCGGGAAGACCCTGGCCGCCTTCCTCGCCGCCCTGGACCGGCTCGCCTCGGTCCCGCCGCCGGCCGATCCGAAGAAGCGCTGCCGGGTGCTGTACGTGTCGCCACTGAAGGCCCTCGCCGTCGATGTGGAGAGGAACCTGCGCAGCCCCCTGACCGGGATCCGCCAGGAGTCGGTGCGGCTGGGGCTGCCCGAGCCGGAGATCCGGGTCGGGATCCGGTCCGGTGACACCCCGCCCGCCGAGCGGCGGGCGCTGTCGACCCGGCCGCCGGACATCCTGATCACGACGCCCGAGTCGCTGTTCCTGATGCTGACCTCGGCCGCCCGCGAGGCGCTGGCCGGGATCGAGACGGTGATCCTGGACGAGGTGCACGCGGTCGCGGGGACGAAGCGCGGCGCGCACCTGGCGCTCTCCCTGGAGCGGCTGGACGAGCTGCTGCCGCGTCCGGCCCGCCGGATCGGCCTGTCGGCGACGGTCCGGCCGGTGGAGGAGGTGGCCCGCTACCTCGCGCCGCGCGGCCGGGTGGAGATCGTCCAGCCGCCGTCGGCGAAGGAGTTCGACCTGTCGGTGGTCGTCCCGGTCGAGGACATGGGCGAGTTGGGCGGCTCTCCCGCGACCGAGGGCCGCGAGGGCGGTGACAAGCCGTCGATCTGGCCGCACGTGGAGGAGCGGATCGCCGATCTGGTGCAGGCGCACCGCTCGACGATCGTGTTCGCCAACTCCAGGCGGCTGGCGGAGCGGCTGTGCAACCGGCTCAACGAGATCGCCTACGAGCGGGCGATGGGCGAGAAGCTGCCGCAGGGAGCTCCGCCGGCCGAGATCATGGCCCAGTCGGGCGCCGCGCGGGGCGCCCCGCCGCTGCTGGCCCGCGCGCACCACGGTTCGGTCTCCAAGGAGCAGCGGGCGCTGGTGGAGGAGGACCTGAAGGCGGGCCGGCTGCCCGCCGTGGTGGCGACCTCCAGCCTGGAGCTGGGCATCGACATGGGCGCCGTGGACCTGGTGGTGCAGGTGGAGTCGCCGCCGTCGGTGGCCTCCGGGCTCCAGCGCGTCGGCCGGGCGGGACACCAGGTCGGCGCGGTCTCCACGGGCGTGGTGTTCCCCAAGTACCGGGGCGATCTGGTGCAGGCGGCGGTGGTCACCGAGCGGATGCGCACCGGCTCGATCGAGTCCCTGCGCATCCCCTCCAACCCGCTGGACGTGCTGGCGCAGCAGTTGGTCGCGATGACGGCGATGGACACCTGGCAGCTGGACGACCTGCTGGCCCTGGTGCGGCGGGCGGCGCCCTTCGCGGCGCTGCCCGATTCGGCGTTCACGGCGGTGCTGGACATGCTGGCCGGCCGCTATCCGTCGGACGCTTTCGCGGAGCTCAGGCCGCGCGTGGTGTGGGACCGGGTGGCCGGTACGATCACCGGCCGGCCGGGCGCCCAGCGGCTCGCGGTGACCTCCGGCGGCACCATCCCCGACCGCGGGCTGTTCGGGGTGTTCCTGGCGGGCGCCGACCCGAAGAAGGGCGGCGGCCGGGTCGGCGAGCTCGACGAGGAGATGGTCTACGAGTCCCGCGTCGGGGACGTGTTCACCCTCGGCACCACCTCCTGGCGCATCGAGGACATCACGCGGGACCGGGTGCTGGTCTCCCCCGCGCCCGGGGTGCCGGGCCGGCTGCCGTTCTGGAAGGGCGACCAGCTGGGCCGTCCGCTCGAACTGGGCCGTGCGGTCGGCGCGTTCCTGCGCGAACTCGGGGGTCTCGGCGACGAGGACGCGCGGCTGCGGCTGCTGGCGGCCGGGCTGGACGCCTGGGCCGCGGAGAACGTGCTGGCCTACCTCGCGGAGCAGCGCGAGGCGTGCGGCCACGTCCCGGACGACCGGACCATCGTGGTCGAGCGGTTCCGTGACGAGCTGGGCGACTGGCGGGTCGTGGTCCACTCCCCCTTCGGCGCGCAGGTGCACGCCCCGTGGGCGCTGGCCCTCGGCGCCCGCCTCGCCGAGCGGTACGGGATGGACGCGCAGGTGATGCACGCCGACGACGGGATCGTGCTGCGCCTGCCGGACGCGGACCTGCTCTCCATGGACCTCCTCGACCACGACCCCGCGCCGGACCGGGCGTTCGAGTACGACGACGAGCAGGCCCCGCTGGGCGCGGCGGACGTCGCCTTCGACCAGGGCGAGATCAACCAGATCGTCACCGACCAGGTGGGCGGCTCCGCGCTGTTCGCGTCCCGGTTCCGCGAGTGCGCGGCCCGCGCCCTGCTGCTGCCGCGCCGCAGTCCGGGCAAGCGCACCCCGCTGTGGCAGCAGCGCCAGCGGGCCTCCCAACTGCTCCAGGTGGCGTCCGAGTTCGGTTCCTTCCCGATCGTGCTGGAGGCCGTACGGGAATGCCTCCAGGACGTCTTCGACGTGCCTGGGCTGACGGAGCTGATGGGCGATGTCGAGGCGCGCCGGGTCCGCCTGGTCGAGGTCACCACCGCCGAGCCGTCCCCCTTCGCCCGCTCGCTCCTGTTCGGGTACGTCGCCCAGTTCCTCTACGAGGGCGACTCGCCCCTCGCCGAGCGCAGGGCGGCCGCGCTGTCGCTGGACTCCCGGCTGCTGTCCGAGCTGCTCGGCCAGGCGGAGCTGCGCGAACTGCTGGACGCGGAGGTCCTGGAGGAGCTGGAGCGGGAGCTCCAGTGGCTGACGCAGGACCGCCGGGCCAAGGATCCCGAGTCGGTGGCCGATCTGCTGCGGCTGCTGGGCCCGTTGACGGACGCCGAGCTCACCGCGCGCGGGGCGGAGCCGGCTTGGGCCGTCGAGCTCTCCGCCGCCCGCCGGGCGATCGGCGTCCGGATCGGCGGCGTGGACCACTGGGCGGCGATCGAGGACGCCGGCCGGCTGCGCGACGCGCTGGGCACCGCCCTGCCGGTCGGGGTCCCGGAGGCGTTCACCGAGCCGGTCAAGGACCCGCTCGGCGATCTCCTGGCCCGCTACGCCCGCACGCACGGTCCGTTCACCACGGCCGTCGTGGCGGCCCGCTTCGGCCTGGGCGCGGCGGTCACCGAGGGCGCCCTGCACCGGCTGGCGGCGGCCGGCCGCGTGGTCCAGGGCGAGTTCCACCCGGCGGGCATCGGCCAGGAGTGGTGCGACGCGACGGTGCTGCGCCGGCTGCGGCGCCGCTCGCTGGCCGCGCTGCGGCAGGAGCTGGAGCCGGTACCGCCGACCTCCCTGGCGACGTTCCTGCCGCAGTGGCAGCACCTGGGCGGCGCCCTGCGCGGCATCGACGGGCTGGCCCGCGCCGTCGAGCAGCTCCAGGGGGCGCCGGTCCCGGCCTCGGCGCTGGAGCGCCTGATCCTCCCGTCCCGGGTCTCGGGGTACTCCCCGACGCTGCTGGACGAGCTCACCACCACCGGCGAGGTGGTCTGGGCCGGAGCGGGAGCCCTGCCGGGCAAGGACGGCTGGATCTCCCTCTACCTGGCGGAGGCGGCCCCCCTCCTGCTGCCGCCGCCGCACCCGTTGGAGCTGACCGAGCTCCACCAGACGGTCCTCGACACCCTCTCCGGCGGGTACGGCCTGTTCTTCCGCCAGCTCGCGGAGGCGGCCCGGGCCCGCCACCCCGAGACCACCGAACCGGAGCTGGCCTCGGCCGTCTGGGACCTGGCCTGGTCCGGCAGGCTGACGAACGACACGCTGGCTCCGCTGCGCTCGCTGCTCGGCTCCGGCCGTACGGCGGGCGCGACCGCCCACCGGGCCCGGCGCACCATCCCGCGCGGCCGGTACGGCACGCTCAGCGCCACGGTCTCCCGTACCGGCCCGCCCACGGTCACCGGGCGCTGGTCCCTGCTCCCGACCCACGCCCCGGATCCGACGCACCGGGCCCACGCCCTGGCCCGTACCCTCCTGGACCGGCACGGGGTGGTCACCCGGGGCGCGGTCGCCGCGGAGGGGGTGGAGGGCGGCTTCAGCGCGGTCTACCGCGTGCTGTCCGCCTTCGAGGACAGCGGCCAGGCCCGGCGCGGCTATGTCGTCGAGGGCCTGGGCGCGGCCCAGTTCGCGATGGACGGCGCGGTGGACCGGCTCCGGGCGGCCGAGCGCACTCCGCCCCCGCTGGCGGCCGTGGTCCTGGCGGCCGCCGACCCGGCGAACGCGTACGGCGCGGCCCTGCCCTGGCCGGAGCCCCCGACGGGTGCGACCCACAAGCCGGGCCGCAAGGCGGGTTCGCTGGTGGTCCTGGTCGACGGCGAGCTCACGCTCTACCTGGAGCGCGGCGGCAAGACCCTGCTCGCCTGGCCCCCGGCGGACGATCCGCGGCTCGCGGCGGCCACGGCGGCCCTGGCCGCGGCCTCCCGCGCGGGCACCGTCCCGGACCTCACGGTGGAGCGGGTCAACGCGGCGCCCGCGCTGACCTCGCCGCTGGGCCGAGCCCTGGAATCGGCGGGGTTCCACGCGACGCCCCGGGGACTGCGCATGCGTTCCTGACCCCAGGCTCCACTGTTCCACTTATGTCGCGCTTATGTACGGAGCACGTCACGAAAGGCCGCCCGGCCCCCTCCGGCCTGGCAGCGCCCCCCGGTTGTGGACTATCAAGATCCACGAAGGCATCGAATTGACGATGCACATTCATGACGATGCACATCATGGGGGGAAGAGAGTGAGCACCAACCGTATGAAGCGAACCACGCTCGGCGCCATCGGCCTGGCGGTCGCCGGAACCCTGTCCCTGACGGGCTGCAAGAACGGCAACGAGGAGGCGGGCCCGGTACAGAGCGGCTCCCCGGCCACGCAGCCGTCCCAGACCGCCCCGTCGGAGCAGCCCAGCGCCCCGGCCAGCCCGAGCACCGGCACGGGTGGCGGCGGCGAGGCTCCCGGCGGGGCGCCGGCCGGCGCGGCGAAGCCGGGCCAGACCTTCAAGATCGGCGAGAGCGCCACGGTCCCGTTCAAGTACGGCACCACCACCAACGGAACCATCGCCCTCACCGTCACCGCGGTGGAGCAGGGCCAGGCCGCCGACCTGGAGCCGCTCAAGCTCGGCGACAAGGTGAAGGGGATGGTCCCCTACTACATCCGCTACACCGTCAAGAACGTCGGCACGACGGACCTGGCGTACGCCTCGGTCGGCCACATCAAGGGCCTGCTCCCGGACGGCAGCGAGGCGCAGGGCGTGTCGGTCATCGGCAAGTTCGAGAAGTGCAAGGACGACTCGCTCCCGAAGGGCTTCACGGGCGGCAAGACGCAGACCAACTGCGCGATAGCCCTGGCCCCGTCGGCGGAGACGAAGGTCGTCGGCGCCGAGTACTGGGGCGACCCGTACAACAACCTGAACGACAGCAAGCCCCTGTACTGGAAGTAGTCGGCGGGCCGACCGGCCTCCGCGACTCCCGATCACCGAGCCCCTGCGACGGCACCCCGCCGCAGGGGCTCGCCCCGTGTCCCGCCCCGCGGCCACCCGCCCCGCCACGACCCCCGTCACCACCTGCCCCGCCACCACTCGCCCCGCCACCGCTCGCATCGCCACCACCCGCCCCGCCACCGCCCCGCCCGTCACAATGGGGTCATGCCCGAAGGTGACAGCATCTGGCGCCTGGCCGCCCGCCTGCACGCCACGTTCGCGGGCCGGGAACTGGTGCGCAGCGACCTGCGCGTCCCCCGGCTCGCCACCGTCGACCTCACCGGCCGCACCACCCTCGACGTCACCCCCCGGGGCAAACACCTCCTCACCCGCCTCGAAGGCGGCCTCACCCTGCACAGCCACCTCCGGATGGACGGCGCCTGGCGGATCTTCGCCGCCGGGGAGAAGTGGCGCGGCGGCCCCGCCCACGAGATCCGCGCCATCCTGGGCACCGCCACCGACACCGCCGTCGGCTACCGCCTCCCGGTCCTCGAACTGCTGCGCACCTGCGACGAGGAGCGCGTGGTCGGCCACCTCGGTCCCGACCTGCTCGGCCCGGACTGGGACCCCGCCAAGGCCGCCGCCAATCTGCTGGCCGCCCCACAGCGCCCCCTCGGCGAGGCCCTCCTGGACCAGCGCAACCTGGCCGGGATCGGCAACATCTACAAGTCCGAGCTCTGCTTCCTGGCACAGGTCACCCCCTGGAGCCCCGTCGGCGCGCTCCCAGAGGCCGACATCCCCCGGCTGGCCGCGGCCGCCCAGCGGCTGCTCGCCGCCAACAAGGACCGCCGTCGCAACACCACCGGCAGCCGCCGCCCCGGCCAGGACCTGTTCGTCTACGGCCGCGCCCACCGGCCCTGCCTGCGCTGCGGCACCCCGGTCCGCGAGGCCCAGCAGGACGACCGCCCCTCGTACTGGTGCCCCCGCTGCCAGAGAGGTCCCACGCCGTAACCCCGGCCTCGCGACAGTTCCCGCCCACCAGTTGACGCTCCGTCAGATCCGGTCGTACCGTCCCCGCATGCCCATACCCGCGTACGACCTCACCGGCCGCACCGCCCTGGTCACCGGCGCCGCCAGCGGCATCGGCCGCGCCACCGCCCTGCTCCTCGCCGAGGCGGGCGCGACCGTGCACTGCGCGGACCGCGACGAACGGGGCCTCACCGAGACGGCGGCCCTCATCGCCAAAGCGGGCGGCGCCGCCGCCGTCCACCCCCTCGACGTCACCGACCGCACCGCGATCCGCGCCGCCGTCGCGGCCGCCGGCCCCCTCGACATCACCGCCGCCATCGCCGGCGTCATGCACACCAGCACCGTCCTGGAGACCACCGACGAGGACCTCGACCGGGTGCTGGACATCAACTTCAAGGGGGTCCTGCGCACCTGCCAGGAGGCGGCCCGCGCCATGATCTCCGCCGGCCGTCCGGGGTCGATCGTCACGATGGCCTCCGGCGCCGTGGACGCCGCCCAGCCGGGCCTGCTCTGCTACAGCGCCGCCAAGGCCGCCGTGGTCCAGCTGACGAAGACCCTGGCCACCGAGACCGGCCCGCACGGCATCCGCGTCAACGCCGTCGCGCCGGGCTGGATCCGCACGCCGATGACCGGCCGCCACTCCCCCGAGGTCCAGGAGCAGACCGAGGCCGCGATGGTCCGGATGTCCCCGCTGCGCCGCGTCGGCGAGCCCGAGGACATCGCGCAGGCCGTGCTCTACCTGGCCTCGGACGCCTCGTCCTTCATGACCGGACAGATTCTTCGCCCGAACGGTGGAGTGTCGATGCCCTGGTAGTCGCCGCCGCCGCGGCTTCCGCGTCGGCGGTGTCCGCCCGCCGCGCCCTGCGCCGTACGGGACCGGGCGCGCAGTGCACCGGCAGCAGGCCCAGCCCCCAGCCGCCCACGGCCACCGCGCCCTCCACGGGCCCGGCGTCCGCCGGCGCGAACGCCAGCCGCAGCACGGCCCACCACCACAGCGCGCCCACCGCCAGCGCGAGAGCCGACACCGGACGTATGCGCAGGAACCGCCGCACGGCCGCCTCCCAGGACCGGGGACCCGGACGGCCCCATCCTCCCGCACCCCTTGCGCGCCCGCACCCCAAACAGCCGGGAGCCCCGGCCGGTGCATCGCACCGACCGGGGCTCCGGCCACACCTGGGGCGCACTCACACGCTCACGCGGCTACGACATTCACCGCTTCCACGGGCGCCTTGATGGTCACCCGTTCCGGCGGGCCACCCGTGACCGAGGTCACGGAGACCGAATTGAGCATCGGGCGTACCGGTGCCGGCACCGGTTCGCTCGCCGCGGCCGACTGTGCCAGCTCGGCCAGCGACAGCTCGTCGCTGACTTCTCGCATCAGCTCGGACATCCGTACGTCCAACGCGTCGCAGATCGCGGAGAGCAGCTCGGAGGATGCCTCCTTCTGCCCCCGCTCCACCTCGGAGAGATAGCCGAGCGAAACTCGGGCGGACGAGGAGACTTCGCGCAGAGTACGGCCCTGGCGCTGGCGCTGCCGACGCAGCACGTCACCCAGCAGGCGACGGAGCAGAATCATCGGTGGCTCCCTCCTCTGACCGTGTAGCCGTAACCTTCACGCCCCACCGTACCGCCTCGCGCCGCGGCCGTGCGGGGAGCGATGTCGTGTTCACTCAGGGCTGCAAACATCAAATCCCCCCGTTCTGTTCCGTATCCTGCCCCCGCAGATTCTCGCGGAGTTCGCTCGAGAGGAGTTCGAGCACTGTCCGTGCACTCTCCCTACGGATTTCCCCACGGGAGCCGTTCAACCGCAGACGGGACGATTTCCTGCCCGCCGGACCGGCGACGGCGATGAAAACCGTGCCCACCGGCTGCCCGTCCTGCGGGTCCGGACCGGCCACTCCGGTGGTGGCGATCCCCCACGAGGCCCCCAGTACGCGCCGCACCCCGGCCGCCATCTCCTCGGCGACCTGCGCGTTCACCGCACCGTGTGCCGCCAGCAGCTCCGCGTCCACCCCGAGGACCCGGTGCTTCAGCTCGGTCGCGTACGCCGTGACCGAGCCGCGGAAGGAGCGGGAGGCCCCGGGCACCTCCGTGAGTTGGGCGGCCACCAGACCGCCGGTCAGCGACTCCGCGACCGCGACCGTCTGGTCACTCTCCGCGAGCATCCGCAGTACGTCCCCGGCCACCCCAGCGGCACCAGTCACCGCGACACCAGCGGTTTCGCTGTCCGGCGAATCCCCCGCCCCGCGCGTCACGCCGCCGCCCGCTCCGCTTCAATGCCCTTGCGGCGCAGCACGACGGCCTGCCGGATGTAGTCCAACCCGGTGACCACGGTCAGCACGACGGCGACCGCCATCACCCAGAAGCGCATGGTCGCCAGCGCCCCGGTCAGGGCGAGGACGTACATGCCCACCGCCGTGCCCTGGGCCAGGGTCTTCATCTTGCCGCCCCGGCTGGCCGGAATCACCCCGTACCGGATGACCCAGAAACGCAGCAGAGTGATCCCGAGTTCCCGTCCGAGGATCACCCCGGTGACCCACCAGGGCAGATCGCCGAGCCAGGAGAGAACGACCAAAGCCGACCCCATGATCGCCTTGTCGGCGATGGGGTCGGCGATCTTCCCGAAGTCCGTGACCAGGTTGTACGTGCGGGCGAGGTGCCCGTCGAAGATGTCCGTGATCATGGCGACGGCGAAAGCCGCCCACGCCCACGCCCGCCAGACGGGGTCATAGCCCCCGTTGGCGAGCAGCAGCAGGACGAATCCCGGCACGAGCACGAGCCGGACCATCGTCAGGATGTTGGCGATGTTCCACAGGCTGGCCTGATTGACGGCCGCGGCCCCGAGCTTCGCGCCGGGCACGGGCCGGCGGCCGGTCCCGCCCGCCGCAGATGCCGGGACTCCGGTCATCCGGCCGCCTCCTCAAGATCCATGCCCAGGGGCTCGGCCACCAGGTCCACACCGAGGGTGCCGACCACCTTCGCCGTGACGATACGCCCCGGAACCAGGCCCGTGCCGTCGGTGAAGACGACCTGACCGTCGGTCTCGGGGGCCTGGTGGGCGGCGCGCCCGTAGGCGCCCTCGCCGTCCTCGTCCACCGACTCCACGGACTCGACGAGCACCTCCAGGGTCTCCCCGATCCGCTCCTCCGCGCGCTGCGAGGTGAGCTCCTCGGCGAGGCGCTGCATGTGCGCGAGGCGCTCGGCGATGGTGTCCTCGTCCAGCTTGTTCTCGTACGTGACGGCCTCGGTGCCGTCCTCGTCCGAGTAGCCGAAGACGCCGATCGCGTCGAGCCGCGCGTGGGTGAGGAAGCGCTCCAGCTCCTTGAAGTCCGACTCCGTCTCGCCGGGGAAGCCGACGATGAAGTTGGACCGGACACCGGCCTGCGGGGCCTTGGAGCGGATGGTGTCCAGCAGCTCCAGGAAGCGGTCGGTGTCACCGAAGCGGCGCATGGAGCGCAGCACGTCGGGGGCCGAGTGCTGGAAGGACAGGTCGAAGTACGGCACGACCTTGGGGGTCGAGGTGAGTACGTCGATCAGGCCGGGCCGCATCTCTGCGGGCTGGAGGTAGCTGACGCGGACGCGCTCGATGCCCTCCACCTCGGCCAGCTCCGGCAGCAGGGTCTCCAGCAGGCGGATGTCGCCCAGGTCCTTGCCGTACGAGGTGTTGTTCTCGGAGACCAGCATGATCTCCTTGACGCCCTGCTCGGCGAGCCAGCGCGTCTCGCCCAGCACGTCGCTGGGGCGGCGCGAGATGAAGGAGCCGCGGAAGGACGGGATGGCGCAGAAGGAGCAGCGCCGGTCGCAGCCGGAGGCCAGCTTGACCGAGGCCACCGGGCTCTTGTCCAGGCGGCGGCGCAGCGGCGCGCGCGGCCCGGAAGCGGGCGCGACGCCCTCGGGCAGGTCCGCGGGGGCGGCCTCGGCCGCCGCCGCGGTCGACTCGGCGGACACACCCTGCGCGTGGCCGGGCAGGGCCACCTCGGCGTCCTGGCGGGCCGCCGGGCTGATCGGCAGCAGCTTGCGCCGGTCGCGCGGGGTGTGGGAGGCGTGGATGCCGCCGTTCAGGATGGTCTGGAGGCGGTCGGAGATGTCGGCGTAGTCGTCGAAGCCGAGCACGCCGTCGGCTTCGGGAAGCGCCTCGGCGAGCTCCTTGCCGTAGCGCTCGGCCATGCAGCCGACGGCGACGACGGCCTGGGTCTTGCCGTGATCCTTGAGATCGTTGGCTTCCAGGAGGGCGTCTACGGAGTCCTTTTTGGCGGCTTCGACGAAGCCACAGGTGTTGACGACGGCTACGTCCGCGTCGGCGGCGTCCTCGACGAGCTCCCAGCCATCCGCCGCCAAGCGGCCTGCGAGCTCCTCCGAGTCCACCTCGTTACGGGCGCAGCCAAGAGTGACAAGGGCGACGGTACGGCGTTCGGGCATGGACTCAAGACTACTTCGTCCCGGCGCGGGCCCCCGCCGCACGTCCGGGTACAGCAGGATCCCCGGGGCGCGGCGCTGTGCCCCGGGGATCCGGAATTGCCTGTTCAGCAGGTGGCCGGGGCGGGGTCAGCCCGCCTGGGCCTGGCCCTGACGCGGATCGTCCTTGGTGTATGTGAGGCGTTCCACCTGGCCCGGCTGGAAATCGTCCTTGATCTCCTTGCCGTTCACGAACAGGTTGACGGCGCCCGCGTCACCGAGGACGAGGTCGATGGATTCCTTGTCGGTGAAGGTCTTCGACTCACCCACCTGGAGGGTCCCGTCGAACAGCAGTCGGCCGCTGTGGTCCTTCGCGGAGATCCAGCTGTCGCCGTCGTTGGCCGTCAGGACGACCGTGACGAGGTCCTTGGGCGCGGCGGCGATGGCGCTGTCCGAGGGCTCCGGCTTGGGCGCCTGCGGGGTCTGGGGCTGGGCGGCGGGCTTCCCGGCGGGCTGCTTGGGGGCGGGCTTGGGGGAGGCGGATCCGTCCGCCACCGGCCGCTTGGCGGTGTCGCCGTCGTTGAAGGCGGTGAAGCCGACGAAGCCGATCACGGCGACGATGGCGGCGACCATGGCCGCGGTCCAGTTGGGCCGCTGCCGTTCGGGGCGGATGCGCTCGGCTTCGAACCTCGGCGCGGCGGGCGTGGGGGCCGGCCGGCCGCCGTGGGCCGCGTCGTAGCTGTCGATCAGGGGGGTCGGATCGAGGTTGACGGCGCGGGCGAGCGTTCGGATGTGACCGCGGGCGTAGACGTCGCCGCCGCACCGCGTGAAGTCGTCCTCTTCGATCGCGTGCACGATCGGGATGCGCACGCGGGTGGTGGAGCTGACCTCGTCGACGGTGAGCCCGGCGGCGATGCGGGCCTTCTTGAGGGCCGCCCCGATGGACGGGCCTTCGACGGAGCGTTCGACGAGCCGGTCCTCGGACCGGTCGTCGGTCGAAGGCTGCTCTTCTTCGGGGGAGTTGGCGTTGCCGATGGACACGAGGGCGCCTTTCGAGCGTGTAGCCACCTGCTGGATGTCCAGTCTAGGGGGGTGACGAAAGGGTGGAGCAACCGGAGGGTGGACTTCCTACGCCATTCGAATGGCAATCCGAACAGTGCGGGAAGTCCGGGCGCTGCGGCGGCCCGGCACCGGGCACGGTGCCGCCACCTCCCTCAACTTGACGCGGACCCAAGGGAAACGGTTGCCCGCCCACGAATTACGGTTGGGTCTCTCCCCGGATGACCGCCAGCACCGCGTCCAGCTCGTCGGGCTTCACCAGGACGTCGCGCGCCTTCGAACCCTCGCTCGGGCCGACGATGGAGCGCGATTCCATCAGGTCCATGAGCCGGCCGGCCTTGGCGAAGCCCACGCGCAGCTTGCGCTGGAGCATCGAGGTGGAGCCGAACTGGGTGGTGACCACCAGCTCCGCCGCCTGGCACAGCAGGTCCAGGTCGTCGCCGATCTCCTCGTCGATCTCCTTGGTCTGCTTCTGCCCGACGGTGACGTCGTCCCGGAAGACGGGCGCCATCTGGTCCTTGCAGTGCTGGACGATCCCGGCGATCTCGTCCTCGGTGACGAACGCGCCCTGCAGGCGGACCGGCTTGTTCGCGCCCATCGGCAGGAACAGTCCGTCACCCTTTCCGATGAGCTTCTCGGCGCCGGGCTGGTCGAGGATGACCCGGCTGTCGGCGAGCGAGGAGGTGGCGAACGCGAGCCGCGAGGGGACGTTCGCCTTGATCAGGCCGGTGACGACGTCCACCGACGGCCGCTGGGTGGCGAGCACCAGGTGGATGCCGGCCGCGCGGGCCAGCTGGGTGATGCGGACGATCGAGTCCTCCACGTCGCGCGGCGCCACCATCATCAGGTCCGCGAGCTCGTCGACGATCACCAGCAGGTACGGGTACGGGCTCAGCTCCCGCTCGCTGCCCGGCGGCAGTTTGATCTTGCCGTCCCGGATCGCCCGGTTGAAGTCGTCGATGTGCCGGTAGCCGAAGGCGGCCAGGTCGTCGTAGCGCAGGTCCATCTCGCGCACGACCCACTGGAGCGCCTCGGCGGCCCGCTTGGGGTTGGTGATGATCGGCGTGATCAGGTGCGGGATGCCCTCGTACGCGGTCAGCTCGACGCGCTTGGGGTCCACGAGCACCATCCGGACGTCCTCCGGGGTGGCCCGCACCATGACCGAGGTGATCAGGCAGTTGATGCAGGAGGACTTGCCGGAGCCGGTGGCGCCGGCGACCAGCACGTGCGGCATCTTCGCGAGGTTGGCCATGACGTAGCCGCCCTCGACGTCCTTGCCGAGCGCGACCAGCATCGGGTGGTCGTCCTCGGCGGCGTCCGCCAGCCTGAGCACGTCCCCCAGGTTGACCATCTCGCGGTCGGTGTTCGGGATCTCGATGCCGACCGCCGACTTGCCCGGGATCGGGCTGATGATCCGGACGTCCGGGGAGGCCACGGCGTAGGCGATGTTCTTCGCCAGTGCCGTGATCCGCTCGACCTTGACCGCCGCGCCGAGGGTGACCTCGTAGCGGGTGACCGTCGGGCCCCGGGTGAAGCCGGTGACCTGCGCGTCGACCTTGAACTCGGTGAACACGTTGGTCAGCGAGGCCACGACCGCGTCGTTGGCGGCGCTGCGGGTCTTGCCGGGTCCGCCGCGCTCCAGCAGGTCCAGCGAGGGCAGGGCGTACGTGATGTCCCCGCGCAGCTGCAACTGCTCGGCGCGCGGCGGCAG
Organism: Streptomyces sp. NBC_01551; assembly: GCF_026339935.1. NCBI lineage: Bacteria > Bacillati > Actinomycetota > Actinomycetes > Kitasatosporales > Streptomycetaceae > Streptomyces > Streptomyces sp. NBC_01551. The sequence continues at coordinate 5,002,216 of NZ_JAPEPX010000001.1, read as the reverse complement.
GGCCTGGGTCTGCGGCGGGGCCTTGGTCAGGTCCGGCACGGCCAGCGTCCCGGAGGCCGCGGCGGTGCTGTCGTGGGGCGCCGCCGCGCCCTCGGCGGCCGGGGAAGCCTGCGGGGCCGGGGCCGGGGCCCGGGCCGGCCCCGGGGCCGGGGCCGCAGACGCCGGCCCGGGCTTGGCCTCGCGCGCCGGCGGCACCGGAGCGGTGAACTCCGCGCCCTCGCGCTCGACGGAGATCCCCTGGGTGAGGTCGGCGACCAGCGCCGAGGGCGGCATTCCTCCGTACACGGCCCCGTCCAGTGCGGCGGCGGCCGCGGCGGCGACGTCCACGGCGTCCATCTCCCGGCCCATCGCGGGCCCGCCGGCGCTCCGGCGCGGGCGCCGGCGCCGGGCCAGCGCCTCCTCCTCGGCGGCGTCGGCGTTGTCGGCGGGGTCGTCCTGGTCCCCGGACCGGGCCCGCCACTGCTCGGGGTCGTGCCGGTCGCGCCGGCCCCGACTCTCGCCCGCCGCCTCCTGCTCGTCGTACTCGTTCGGCGCGATGATCCCCAGCCGGATCCCCAGCGCCCGCAGCCGCTGCGGGATCGCGTTGACCGGGGTGGCGGTGACGACGAGCAGGCCGAAGATCGTCAGCAGCACCAGCATCGGCACGGCCAGCGGCGCACCCATGGTGAAGATCAGCGGCTTCGAGGCGCCCCAGCCGATGAGCCCGCCCGCGTTCTGCATCGCGGTCGTGCCCTCGTCCCGGCCGGGCGCCCCGCAGGCGATGTGGACGAGCCCGAGGACGCCGATGACGAACGCGGACAGGCCGATGCCGATGCGCCCGTTGGCGTCGGTCTGCTCGGGGTGGCGGATGAAACGTGCCGCCATGACGCCGAGCAGGATCGGCACGAGCAGATCCAGTCGTCCGAAGGCGCCGGTGACCAGCATCGTGACCAGATCGCCCACGGGACCGCGCAGGTTCGACCAGGTTCCGGCGGCGACGATCAGGGCGAGCGCGAGCAGCAGCAGCGCGACGCCGTCCTTGCGGTGGGCGGGGTCCAGGTTCTTCGCCCCCTTCCCGATGCCGCGCAGCACCGCTCCGACCGCGTGCGCGAGCCCGAGCCAGCACGCCCGTACCAGCCGTACGACTCCCCCGGTCGGCGACGGCGCGGGCTGGGCCGCGACCTTCTTGGCCGGGGCGCGCTTGGCGGCCGCGGTCTTCTTCGCGGGAGCCTTGCGCGCGGGAGCCGCCTTCTTCGCCGGCGCCGTCGTACGGCCGGTGCGGCCCTTCGCGGTACCCGCGGTGCTCTGGGAACCCTTGCCGGACGTACTTGAGGCCATGCGCCCGAGATTACCGGTGTCCACGCCGGTGGACACGCGTGCCCACCCCTTCACCCGTTCGTGTCGCCGCACCGGTGGCCTCTTTGACGGACCGCCAGACCGGGCGCCCTCGCGGGCAGCGGCCGGGCACTCGCGCGGGAGGCTCAGCCCTGTGCGGGCAGTACGGGCGCGCCGCCGGCGCCGGTCCCGGGCTCCAGCGCGTCCAGCGCCCGCCGCAGTCCGGTCAGCTTGCGCTCCAGATGGGCCGCCGTCGCCACCACCGCCGCGTCGGCCGACTCCTCGCCGAGCTGCTTGGTCAGTGCCTCGGCCTGCTCCTCGACCGCCGCGAGCCGCGCGGAGAGCTCGGCCAGCAGCCCGGCCGTCTCCTTGGAGCCCTCGGTGCCGCTGGAGCCGCCGCCCTCCAGCTGGAGCCGCAGCAGCGCGGCCTGCTCCCGCAGTTGGCAGTTCTTCGTGTAGAGCTCGACGAACACCGAGACCTTGGCCCGCAGCACCCACGGGTCGAAGGGCTTGGAGATGTAGTCCACCGCTCCGGCCGCGTAGCCGCGGAAGGTGTGGTGGGGACCGTGGTTGATCGCGGTGAGGAAGATGATCGGGATGTCCCGGGTCCGCTCCCGCCGCTTGATGTGCGCGGCGGTCTCGAATCCGTCCATTCCCGGCATCTGCACATCCAGCAGGATGACCGCGAAATCGTCCGTCAGCAGCGCCTTGAGCGCTTCCTCCCCCGACGACGCCCGGACCAGTGTCTGATCGAGCGCGGAGAGGATGGCCTCCAGCGCCAGCAGATTCTCCGGCCGGTCGTCGACCAGGAGGATCTTGGCCTTCTGCACCATGCCCTGTCCTCCTCGCCCCGGCATGGGGCCTCCCCGGCTCCAGGCTCCGGCCTGTGCGCCGGGCCCCGCCCCAGAGGACGGCATCCTTGCGCCGTCCGTCCTTGTGCCGGTCATCGTAGCCCCAGTCCCGAGATCGCCACACCCTGTCACCAAGATGTCACTGTGCACGAAGCAGAAACGGTGTGGGAGAGCAGAAGGTTCCCCGGATACCGCCCTCCCACACCGCCTTCGCCACACTGTGTCAGCGATTGACGTCATTACCGCCCGGCGGCGATCACTTCCCGCGCATCCACTGCTCCATCACCGACAGCAGGTAGTCGGGTTCGACCGGTTTGGTGACATAGTCGGAAGCGCCGGAATCGATGGCCTTCTCCCGGTCGCCCTTCATCGCCTTCGCCGTCAGCGCGATGATCGGCAGCCCCGCGAACTGCGGCATCCGCCGGATCGCCGAGGTCGTCGCGTATCCGTCCATCTCCGGCATCATGATGTCCATCAGCACGACCGTCACATCGTCGTGCTGCTCCAGGACTTCGATGCCCTCCCGGCCGTTCTCCGCGTACAGCACCGCCAGTCCGTGCTGCTCCAGCACGCTGGTCAGCGCGAAGACGTTGCGCACGTCGTCGTCCACGATGAGGACCTTCTCGCCGTGGAAGTCGTACGTCCGCCGCGACGCCGGAAGTTCCTCGTCCGCCCCGCCCCAGCCGCCCTCGGCCCCGTGCGTCGTCGGCTGCCCCGGCACCGCCGTACGCGGCTCCAGATCGCTCAGCGACTTGCGCCGCCGCCGGAACAGCGCGGCCGCGCCGCCCTGCCCCTGCCCGGCCGGCTCCGGGGCCGACGGCCCGGACCGGGCCGGCTGGGCCTGCGCGGGCGGTACGGACACGGGCGCCGGCGCCGCCGGCAGCGCGGGCCGCGCCTCATCGGCGGGCCTGCGGTACAGCTCGCCGCGGCCGCCGCCGGGCGCCGGCGGCGCGTACCCCTGCGGGGGCAGCTCGCTCGGGTGCAGCGGCAGGTACAGCGTGAAGGTGGACCCGCGGCCCGGCTCACTGGCCGCGTGGATCTCCCCGCCCAACAGCCGGGCGATCTCCCGGCTGATCGACAGTCCGAGCCCGGTGCCGCCGTACTTGCGGCTGGTGGTCCCGTCGGCCTGCTTGAACGCCTCGAAGATCACCAGCATCTTGCTCGCCGCGATCCCGATCCCGGTGTCCGTCACCGAGAAGGCGATCAGGTCCCCGTCCGCCTCGCGCAGCGAACCGGCCTCCAGCAGCTGCTCCCGGATCGCCGGCGGCACGTCCGTACCGGCGGGCCGGATCACCAGCTCCACCGCCCCGGTGTCGGTGAACTTCACCGCGTTCGACAGCAGGTTGCGCAACACCTGGAGCAGGCGCTGCTCGTCGGTGTGCAGGGTCGCAGGGAGCTCCGGGGAGACCCGTACCGAGAAGTCCAGCCCCTTCTCCGCGGTCAGCGGCCGGAAGGTCGCCTCCACGTAGTCCACGAGCTGGACCAGGGCGATCCGGGTCGGCGAGACGTCCATCTTCCCGGCCTCGACCTTCGACAGGTCGAGGATGTCGTTGATCAGCTGGAGCAGGTCCGAGCCCGCCCCGTGGATGGTCTCGGCGAACTCCACCTGCTTCGGCGACAGGTTCTCGTCCGCGTTGTCGGCCAGCAACTTGGCCAGGATCAGCAGCGAGTTCAGCGGCGTGCGCAGCTCGTGCGACATGTTCGCCAGGAACTCGGACTTGTAGCGCATGGAGACCGCGAGCTGCTCGGCGCGCTCCTCCAGGACCTGCCGGGCCTCCTCGATCTCGGTGTTCTTCACCTCGATGTCCCGGTTCTGCTGGGCCAGCAGCTCGGCCTTCTCCTCCAGTTCCGCGTTGGCGGCCTGGAGCGCCTTCTGCCGGTTCTCCAGCTCGTCGGAGCGCTCGCGCAGCTGCTCGGTCATCTCCTGCGACTGCTTGAGCAGCATCTCCGTCTTGGAGTTGACGGAGATGGTGTTGACGCTCGTACCGATCATCTCGGCGATCTGGCTGAGGAAGTCCTTCTGGATCTGCGTGAACGGCGTGAAGGACGCCAGCTCGATGACCCCGAGCACCGTGCCCTCGAACAGCACCGGCAGCACGATCACGTGCGCCGGCGGGGCCTCGCCCAGGCCCGAGGAGATCTTCAGGTAGCCGGGCGGGGTGTTCTCGACGAGGATCGTCCGCTTCTCCTCGGCGACCGTCCCGATCAGCCCCTCCCCCGGCCGGAAGGACGTGGGCATCTGGCTCCCGGCGTACGCGTAACTGCCGCGCATCCGCAGCTCGTACGGGCCGTCCGCGCCGCCGTCCGTCCCGATCTCGGTGCTGCCGCCGGCCGGCAGGGCGAGGTAGAACGCCCCGTGCTGCGCCGAGACCACCGGGGTGAGCTCGCTCATGATCAGCGAGGCCACGTCGTCCAGTTCCCGGCGCCCCTGCATCAGGGCGGAGATCCGGGCCAGGTTGCCCTTGAGCCAGTCCTGCTCCTTGTTGGCCAGGGTGGTGTCGCGCAGGTTGACGATCATCGTGTTGATGTTGTCCTGGAGCACCTGGATCTCGCCCGCCGCGTCCACGTCGACCTTGAGGCTCAGGTCGCCCCGGGTCACGGCCGTGGCCACGGCCGCGATGGCGCGCACCTGCCGGGTCAGGTTCCCGGCCATCTCGTTCACGGACTCCGTGAGGTCCCGCCAGGTGCCGTCCACGTCGCGCACCCGGGCCTGGCCGCCGAGGATGCCCTCCGTGCCCACCTCGCGGGCCACGCGGGTCACCTGGTCGGCGAACGAGGACAGCTGGTCGACCATCGTGTTGATGGTCGTCTTGAGCTCCAGGATCTCGCCGCGCGCGTCGATGTCGATCTTCTTGGTCATGTCGCCCTTGGCGATGGCGGTCGTGACCATGGCGATCTGCCGCACCTGGCCGGTGAGGTTGGAGGCCATGAAGTTCACCGAGTCGGTGAGGTCCTTCCACGTCCCGGAGACCCCCGGCACGTGCGCCTGGCCGCCGAGCCGGCCCTCCGTACCCACCTCGCGGGCCACGCGCGTCACCTCGTCGGCGAACGAGGACAGGGTCTTCACCATCGTGTTCACGGTGTCGGCGAGCTGGGCGACCTCGCCGCGCGCCTCTACGGTGACCTTCTTCGTCAGGTCACCGTTGGCGACCGCCGCCGAGACCTGCGAGATGTTGCGCACCTGCGAGGTCAGGTTGTTGGCCATCAGGTTGACGTTGTCGGTCAGGTCCTTCCAGATGCCGGTCACCCCGCGCACCCGGGCCTGCCCGCCGAGGATGCCCTCGGAGCCCACCTCGCGGGCCACCCGGGTCACCTGCTCCGCGAACGACGACAGCTGGTCGACCATCGTGTTGACGGTCGTGACGAGTTCGAGGATCTCGCCCTTGGCGTCGACGGTGATCTTCTTGGAAAGGTCGCCCATCGCGACCGCCGTCGTCACCTCGGCGATGTTGCGCACCTGCGAGGTCAGGTTGTTCGCCATGAAGTTGACGGACTGGGTGAGGTCCTTCCAGGTGCCGGAGACGCCCTTCACCTCCGCCTGGCCGCCCAGGATGCCCTCGGTACCCACCTCGCGGGCGACGCGGGTCACCTGCTCCGCGAAGTTCGAGAGCTGGTCGACCATGGTGTTGAGGGTGTTCTTCAGCTCCAGGATCTCGCCGCGCGCGTCCACGTCGATCTTCTGGGACAGGTCACCGCGCGCCACCGCCGTCGCGACCTGCGCGATGTTGCGCACCTGCGAGGTCAGGTTCCCGGCCATGCCGTTCACCGAGTCGGTCAGGTCGCGCCACACCCCGGCCACGCCGGGCACCTGCGCCTGGCCGCCGAGACGGCCCTCCGTACCCACGTCCCGGGCCACCCGCGTCACCTGCTCGGCGAACGCCGAGAGCTGGTCGACCATCGTGTTGATGGTGTTCTTCAGCTCCAGGATCTCGCCGCGCGCGTCCACGTCGATCTTCTGGGACAGGTCACCGCGCGCCACCGCCGTGGTCACCTGGGCGATCTGGCGCACCTGGGAGGTCAGGTTGCCGGCCATGAAGTTGACGGAGTCGGTGAGCTCCTTCCACGTGCCGGAGACCCCCTCCACCCGTGCCTGGCCGCCGAGACGGCCCTCCGTACCCACGTCCCGCGCCATCCGCGTGACCTGGTCGGCGAACGAGGACAGCTGGTCCACCATCGTGTTCACGGTGTTCTTCAGCTGGAGCATCTCGCCGGAGACGTCCACGGTGACCTTCTGCGACAGGTCGCCGTTGGCCACCGCCGTCGTCACCTGGGCGATGTTGCGCACCTGCCCGGTCAGGTTGCGGAAGGCGGTGTTCACCGAGTCGGTGAGGTCCTTCCACGTACCCGCCGCGCCCGGCACCTGCGCCTGCCCGCCCAGCTCGCCTTCGACGCCGACCTCGCGGGCCACCCGCGTCACCTCGGCGCCGAACGACTGGAGCTGGTCCACCATCGTGTTGACGGTGTTCTTCAGCTCCAGCATCTCGCCGGCCACGTCGACGGTGACCTTCTGCGACAGATCGCCGTTGGCGACGGCGGTGGTGACCTGCGCGATGTCCCGCACCTGGGTGGTCAGGTTGCGGAAGACCGTGTTCACCGAGTCGGTGAGGTCCTTCCACGTACCCGCCGCGCCCGGCACCTGCGCCTGCCCGCCCAGCAGGCCCTTCGCACCGACCTCGCTGGCCACGCGCGTGACCTCGTCCGCGAAGGTCCGCAGCGTCTCGGTCATCTGGTTGATCGTTTCGGCCAGCTGCGCCACCTCGCCGCGCGCGCTGACCCGTACCTTCTGCGACAGGTCACCGTTGGCGACGGCCGTCGTGACCTGTGCGATCCCGCGCACCTGGGCGGTCAGGTTGCCCGCCATCGTATTGACGGAGTCGGTCAGGTCCTTCCACACGCCCGCGACCCCGGGCACCTTGGCCTGACCACCGAGCTCGCCCTCCGTACCCACCTCGCGGGCGACCCTCGTCACCTCCGAGGAGAACGACGACAGCTGGTCCACCATCGTGTTGACGGTGTTCTTCAGCTGGAGCATCTCGCCGGCCACGTGCACCGTGACCTTGCGCGACAGATCGCCCTTGGCCACCGCCGTGGTGACGAGAGCGATGTCACGCACCTGAGCGGTGAGCCGGTACGCCATGGTGTTGACGGAGTCGGTCAGGTCCTTCCAGGAACCGGACATTCCGCGCACCTGGGCCTGGCCGCCGAGCTTGCCCTCGGTACCGACCTCCAGCGCCACCCGCGTCACCTCGTCGGTGAACGCGGACAGCTGGTCGACCAGGTTGTTGACCGTACGGCCGACCTTGAGGAACTCACCGCGCAGCGGGTGCCCGGCACCGTCGGCCGTCTGCGTCCGCAGGTCCATGCGCTGGTCCAGGTCGCCCTCGGCCACCGCCGACAGGACGCGGCCCACCTCGGACACCGGCCGGGCCAGATCGTCCACCAGCTGGTTCGAGGCGTCGATCGCGGCCGCCCAGGAGCCCTCGCAGGCCCCCGTCTCCAGCCGCTCGCTCAGCTTGCCCTCGCGGCCCACCATCCGCCGGACCCGGGACAGCTCCCCCGTGAGGTGGAGATTGCGGTCGGCGACCTCGTTGTAGACGGCGGCGATCTCCGCCATCACACCGTCGCCGGACACCGTCAGCCGCTTGCGGAAATTCCCGTCCCGCATCGACACCAGGGCCGCGAGCAGCCGGTTCAGGGCGGCGGTATCGACTTCCGTCGTCCCGTTCCGCCGGGAACGCCCGCCCTTCGGGCGCGTTCCCGTACGCCGCACCGCTGCGCCAGACTCCACCGTGTCCCTCCCGAAAGGGTCGACCGCTGTTCCACCGGACTTCCGGCCACGAAGGCCGGACACCACTCCAAGGCCCGACACTCCACAGCCCGGCTCTCCAAGCCTGCCCAGTGTTTCACCCTGGCCGAACCCGGCCATAACACTTCGGCACCATCGCACACCCGCCTTACCCCGCGGGTGGAATCCCGGACGACCGCACCACGCCGACCGCGAAGGTAAGTAACCTGGCATCCGATGTCCAACCGCGTCGAAGGAGATTTGTGATCACGGCTCGGGCGGCTGCCAGTTTCGACCCTCTCGGGCGGTCGGTCGCCGCCGCCCGCGCGTTCGTCCGCGACACCCTCCAGGGCTGGGGCTTCGCCGACATCGTCGACGACGCGGTGGTCCTCACGAGCGAGCTGGTCACCAACGCCGTGGTCCACGCCGGAACCCGCGCCGAGGTGCTGTGCCTGCGGGCCGAGGACGGCGTGCGCGTCGAGGTCGCCGACCGGTACCCCGAACGCGAGCTCCCCCTGCGCCACCCCGACGAGCGCCCCTACGCCGACCCCGACCGGGAGAGCGGCCGCGGCCTGATGCTGTGCGCCGCGCTCGCCACCCGCTGGGGCGTCGAGTACACGGCCACGCACAAACACGTCTGGTTCCGCCTCGACCTGCCCGACCGACCGGTCGGTACCCGGTCCGCCGGCCCCGTCGTCCCCGACCAGCTCCTCCCCCTCGCCGACAGCCGCGTCCGCGTCGCCGTCCTCCAGATCGACGCCGCCGACTGCATCTCCGCCTGGAACGAGGACGCCGAGCACGTCTTCGGGTACTCCGCCGACAAGGTCCTCGGCCGCCCCCTCGCCGAACTCGCCGCCTGGCCCCAGACCCCCGGCACCGGCACCGGCATCGCCGAGGCCCTGCGCCTGTCCCGCTGGGAGGGCAGCTACGGCATCCGCGGCGCCGACGGCCGCGTCATCCCCGTCTACGCCTCGCACCTGCGGGTCCGCGACGCACACGGCGAACCGTCCATCGTCTGCCTCCTGGTCCACGACGACGAACGTGCCCTGCTCCAGACCCCCGTACGCGTCGCCACGTCCGACGCCGGGCTCACCGAGCCCCGCCCCGCGGACCCCTTCGAGGTGTTCATCGGCTCCCCCGCCCCCGACGACCTCGACGGCCTGCTCCAGCGCACCGTGGAACGGGCCCGCGACATGCTCGACGCGGACGCCGCCTTCCTCCTCCTGGCCACCGACGACGAAACGGAGCTGGAGGTACGCGCCACCACCGGCCTGCCCTCCACCCGCCAGCGCTTCGCCCGCGTCCCCGTCGAGGCCGGCACCAACCGCTACGGCTCCGCCCGCATGCCCGCCGTCCACGACGACCTCGCCGCCGTCCCCGGAGCCGTACCGCTGCTGGAGGCCACCGGCATGCGCTCGGTGATCACCGTCCCCCTCAAGGTCGAGGGCCGCCTCACCGGTTCGCTCGGCGTCGCCACCGAGAACCCCGGGCGCTACTCCAACGCCGAGGCCCTGCGCCTCCAGTTCGCCGCCGACCGCATCGCCCTCGCCGTCGAGTCCGCCCGCCTCGGCGAGCTGGAACGGCTGCGCCGCGGCTCCCTGTCCTTCCTCGTCGAGGCGTCCGACCTGCTCGCCGGCACCCTCGACCGGGACCAGACCCTGGCCCTCATGGCCCAGATGACCGTCCCGACCCTCGCCACCTGGTGCGCCGTCTACACCATCGCCGACCAGTCCTCCGACCCGTTCCTCTCCTACGTCCTGCACGAGGACGAGGAGCGCATCGACGGCCTCAAGGCCCTGCTCTCCCGGGTCAGCCCGCCCGAGCCGGTCCGCGAGGCCGGCGCCCGCCCCTGGCCCGAGACGGCGCTCGCCGTCGGCGGCGAGACCGTGGTCCTGCCGCTCCTCGCCCGCAACCGCGTCATCGGCCTGCTCACCCTCGGCAAGCCGTCCGAGGAGCACTTCCGCCAGGAGATCCTCGAACTCGCCGAGGACCTCTCCCGCCGGGCCGCGCTCGCCCTGGACAACGCCCGTCTCTACTCCGAGCGCACCGCCATCAGCCGCTCTCTCCAGCGCAGCCTGCTGCCGCCCGGCTCCCCCGCCATCCCCGGCATGGAGGTCGAGGTCATCTACCGCGCGGCCGGCGAGGGCAACGAGGTCGGCGGCGACTTCTACGACGTCTTCCCGATCCGCGACGGCGCGTACGGCTTCGCCATCGGCGACGTCTGCGGTACGGGCCCCGAGGCGGCCGCCGTCACGGGCCTGGCCCGCCACGCCCTGCGCCTCCTGGCCCGCGAGGGCCTGGGCGGCCCGGCGGTCCTGGAGCGCCTCAACGCGGCGATCCTCGACGAGGGCGCCCGCAGCCGCTTCCTCACCCTCCTGTACGGCGAGCTCCACCCCCAGCCGGACGGCAGCGCCCTGATGAAGGTCGTCTGCGCGGGCCACCCGCTCCCCCTCCGCCTGCGCCCGAACGGCGAGGTCGTCCCGGCGGCGGAGCCCCAGCCCCTGCTCGGCGTGATCGACGACCTCGACCTCTACGAGCAGACCCTCACCCTGGACCCGGGCGACGTCCTCCTCTGCGTCACCGACGGCGTCACGGAACGCCGCGAGGGCACCCGCATGCTCGGCGACGACGGCCTCACGGAGGTCCTCACCACCTGCACCGGCCTCACCGCCGGCGCCGTGGCCTCCCGCGTCCTGCGCGCCGTGGAACGCTTCGCGGCGGAACCCGCCTCGGACGACATGGCCATCCTCGCCTTCCGCGTCCCCCAGCAACGCGAGGGCGACTGACGCCACGGGGCGCCGCGGAAAACCCGATGCGCGTGCCCCCGACCCGCACTAGCCTCGGCGCCCATGCCCCTACCTCGCACCCGGCCGGACTTCACGGCAGACGAACGCACTCAGCTCGTTGGCTGGCTCGACCTCCAGCGCTCGATCGTCCGGTGGAAATGTGAGGGGATCTCCGAAGAGGACGCCCACCGGGTCGTCCTGCCCGACTCCCCTCTGATGACCGTCGCCGGGCTCATCTCCCACATGCGCTGGACGGAACACTGCTGGTTCCAGGTCCTCTTCCTGAACCAGCAGGCCCCGGAGAACCCTCAGTTCGGTGACGAGGAGGACCTCGACTTCAAGGTCGAAGGCGTCCCGCTCGCCCGGCTCCTGGAGGAGTACGACGCCCAGTGCGCGGCCTCCAACGAGATCACCGCGGCCCACGCCCTCGACCAGACCGGCCTCAACCGCGACTTCAAGTCCGGAGCGGCCTCCCTGCGCTGGATGCTCCTCCACATGATCGAAGAGACCGCCCGGCACGCCGGCCACCTCGACACGATCCGCGAACTCCTCGACGGCGAGACCGGCTACTTCTAGCGCCCAAGGAAGGCCCCCGGACGGTCGGGGGCCTTCTTCCGTCCCGCGGGCTGTGGTCGACTCACCGCATGAACACTGTTCTGACGAGCGTGGTCGCCGTGATCGGCACACTCATCGGCTCCTGGAGCACCTACGTGTTCCAGCGACGCACCGCGGCACGAGCAGACGCGGCCAACCGGGAGGAACGGCTGCGCCAGGAGCGCCTGGCGGCCTACAGCGGCTACGCCGGCGCGGTCAGCGACCTCAAACGGGCCCTGATCACCCTCTGGTTCCGCCGACGCCGGCTCCCACGCGACGAGGAGACCCTCCAGGCCGCCCAGCTGGACAGCGACCGCCTCGGCGCGGCCGCCGAGACTGCCGTCTTCCGCCTCCGCCTCGTCGCGAACGACCCGGCCCTACGGCCCCTCACCGAAGCGATATCCACCAAACTCGGCGAGATCGAGCGCGCGGCGGACCGCCAGGCCCTCATCACCGTCGAAGCCCAATTCGAGGCGGCCGTGGAAACCTTCCTGGACGCCGCGGGCCGGCATCTGCGCTGAAAACAAAAAAAGGCCCCCGCCAAGAGGCGGGGGCCTTTTCATTGTGAGCCCTTTAACGGAATCGAACCGTTGACCTTCTCCTTACCATGGAGACGCTCTACCGACTGAGCTAAAAGGGCGGGTTGTTCGGCGGCGTCCTACTCTCCCACAGGGTCCCCCCTGCAGTACCATCGGCGCTGAAAGGCTTAGCTTCCGGGTTCGGAATGTAACCGGGCGTTTCCCTAACGCTATGACCACCGAAACACTATGAAGATATCAACCGGATGACAACACGGTCGTTACTTCAGAACTAACACAGTGGACGCGAGCAACTGAGGACAAGCCCTCGGCCTATTAGTACCAGTCAGCTCCACCCGTTACCGGGCTTCCACATCTGGCCTATCAACCCAGTCGTCTACTGGGAGCCTTACCCTCTCAAGGAGGTGGGAATACTCATCTTGAAGCAGGCTTCCCGCTTAGATGCTTTCAGCGGTTATCCCTCCCGAACGTAGCCAACCAGCCATGCCCTTGGCAGGACAACTGGCACACCAGAGGTTCGTCCGTCCCGGTCCTCTCGTACTAGGGACAGCCCTTCTCAATATTCCTACGCGCACAGCGGATAGGGACCGAACTGTCTCACGACGTTCTAAACCCAGCTCGCGTACCGCTTTAATGGGCGAACAGCCCAACCCTTGGGACCGACTCCAGCCCCAGGATGCGACGAGCCGACATCGAGGTGCCAAACCATCCCGTCGATATGGACTCTTGGGGAAGATCAGCCTGTTATCCCCGGGGTACCTTTTATCCGTTGAGCGACGGCGCTTCCACAAGCCACCGCCGGATCACTAGTCCCGACTTTCGTCCCTGCTCGACCCGTCGGTCTCACAGTCAAGCTCCCTTGTGCACTTACACTCAACACCTGATTGCCAACCAGGCTGAGGGAACCTTTGGGCGCCTCCGTTACCCTTTGGGAGGCAACCGCCCCAGTTAAACTACCCATCAGACACTGTCCCTGATCCGGATCACGGACCGAGGTTAGACATCCAGCACGACCAGAGTGGTATTTCAACGACGACTCCACAACCACTGGCGTGGCCGCTTCAAAGTCTCCCACCTATCCTACACAAGCCGAACCGAACACCAATATCAAACTGTAGTAAAGGTCCCGGGGTCTTTCCGTCCTGCTGCGCGAAACGAGCATCTTTACTCGTAGTGCAATTTCACCGGGCCTATGGTTGAGACAGTCGAGAAGTCGTTACGCCATTCGTGCAGGTCGGAACTTACCCGACAAGGAATTTCGCTACCTTAGGATGGTTATAGTTACCACCGCCGTTTACTGGCGCTTAAGTTCTCAGCTTCGCACGCCCGAAAGCGCACTAACCGGTCCCCTTAACGTTCCAGCACCGGGCAGGCGTCAGTCCGTATACATCGCCTTACGGCTTCGCACGGACCTGTGTTTTTAGTAAACAGTCGCTTCTCGCTGGTCTCTGCGGCCACCCCCAGCTCACGGAGCAAGTCCGATCACCAGTGATGGCCCCCTTCTCCCGAAGTTACGGGGGCATTTTGCCGAGTTCCTTAACCATAGTTCACCCGAACGCCTCGGTATTCTCTACCTGACCACCTGAGTCGGTTTAGGGTACGGGCCGCCATGAAACTCGCTAGAGGCTTTTCTCGACAGCATAGGATCATCCACTTCACCACAATCGGCTCGGCATCAGGTCTCAGCCTTAATGAGGGACGGATTTGCCTACCCCTCGGCCTACACCCTTACCCCGGGACTACCACCGCCCGGGCTGGACTACCTTCCTGCGTCACCCCATCGCTTACCTACTACAAGTCTGGTTCGTCGGCTCCACCACTTTCCTTTCCCCGAAGGGTCCGGAACGGCTTCACGGACTTAGCATCGCCTGATTCGATATTGGGCGTTTCAAAGCGGGTACCGGAATATCAACCGGTTGTCCATCGACTACGCCTGTCGGCCTCGCCTTAGGTCCCGACTTACCCTGGGCAGATCAGCTTGACCCAGGAACCCTTAGTCAATCGGCGCACACGTTTCTCACGTGTGTATCGCTACTCATGCCTGCATTCTCACTCGTGAACCGTCCACAACTAGCTTCCGCTGCTGCTTCACCCGGCACACGACGCTCCCCTACCCATCACAGCGGGCGTTGGCCCTATTGCTGCAATGACACGACTTCGGCGGTACGCTTGAGCCCCGCTACATTGTCGGCGCGGAATCACTTGACCAGTGAGCTATTACGCACTCTTTCAAGGGTGGCTGCTTCTAAGCCAACCTCCTGGTTGTCTCTGCGACTCCACATCCTTTCCCACTTAGCGTACGCTTAGGGGCCTTAGTCGATGCTCTGGGCTGTTTCCCTCTCGACCATGGAGCTTATCCCCCACAGTCTCACTGCCGTGCTCTCACTTACCGGCATTCGGAGTTTGGCTAAGGTCAGTAACCCGGTAGGGCCCATCGCCTATCCAGTGCTCTACCTCCGGCAAGAAACACACGACGCTGCACCTAAATGCATTTCGGGGAGAACCAGCTATCACGGAGTTTGATTGGCCTTTCACCCCTAACCACAGGTCATCCCCCAGGTTTTCAACCCTGGTGGGTTCGGTCCTCCACGAAGTCTTACCTCCGCTTCAACCTGCCCATGGCTAGATCACTCCGCTTCGGGTCTAGAGCGTGCAACTCAAACGCCCTATTCGGACTCGCTTTCGCTACGGCTTCCCCACACGGGTTAACCTCGCTACACACCGCTAACTCGCAGGCTCATTCTTCAAAAGGCACGCAGTCACGACCGTTGTTCCGAAGAACAACGGCGACGCTCCCACGGCTTGTAGGCACACGGTTTCAGGTACTATTTCACTCCGCTCCCGCGG